>AHHB01000001.1 GCA_000242815.2 Janthinobacterium lividum PAMC 25724 | reverse complement strand
GGCCGCCACGCGCGGCGCGGCCCATCCCGCCTATGCACAGGCATTGCTGGACGCGGCCGGACTCAATGCGCGCGCGGGCGATGCCGCCACGGCACGCTCGCAGTCGGCACGCGCACTGGCGATCGGCATGGCCAATGAACAGACTATGCTCGAAGCGCGGGCGGCGGCGCAGCTGGGCGCACTGGAATCCGACGCGGCCGGCATTTTCTTGGGCAAGCAAGCGGTCAATGCGCTGCAAGCCACGCGCGCTGGCACGGCCAGCCTGCCCGTGCCGTTGCGCCAGGGCTTTGTGCGGCAAAAACGCGCCGCCTACGGCCAACTGGCAGACCGCCTGCTCGACCAGCGCCGCATCCACGAAGCAGAAACCGTGCTGGCCATGGTACGCGAGGACGAATTTCACAGCCTGGTGCGCAGCGCCCCCGATCCGCGCGCCACGCGTCTCGGCTACACGGGTGCCGAGGGCGAATGGCAGCGCCAGTTCGAAGCGCGCGCCGCCGCCCTGCGCGCGGGCGCCCAGGCGCTGGCCGCGGCGCG
>AHHB01000002.1 GCA_000242815.2 Janthinobacterium lividum PAMC 25724 | reverse complement strand
CCTATCCCCTGTGTGCCTTGGCAGTCTCAGCCGCCGTTGGGAAGACGCGGGACTGTATTACCACTACGAGCACCGGGCCGACGGCCACACGCTCATTCTCAGCGACAACTCCACCCTCGCCGAAGCCATCGACGACGCGCATGTCGCCGATGCTGCGGACCAGATGCAGTTTCGCGCCCAGGCCGGATCCGAGGAGGCGGACGGGATTGACGACTGGCAAGCGGTACGGGAACTCGGCTCCGGCAAACTGACACTGGCCAGTTCTAACTATAAGAGCCCGCATCCGCAACGGGTCCAGGGCAGCTCCC
>AHHB01000003.1 GCA_000242815.2 Janthinobacterium lividum PAMC 25724 | reverse complement strand
GCCTTCCAGTCGCGCTGGCGGTAGTGCCCGAAGGTGGTCTCGGTCAGCTCGACGGTGCTGCGGTGGTGAAAGGAGACGTTGTCTTGGCGCAGCTTGGCGAAGGCCAGCCAGGGCGACAGCAGCATCTGGTAATAGGCGAAGCCGCCGTCGGTACGGACAAAACAGAAACTGCCGACGTAGCCGTTCATGTAGCGCAGGCTACCGTTCTCGCGCACCAGGGAAATGGTGACCATCTTGCCCATCATGCTTTTGAGGGGGATGCCGGCGTCATCCGACAGCACCTCGGCCTCGATACGGAAGTCGCGCGATAACTCCTCGCGCATGCGCACCTTGTTGACCAGCATGACGGTATTTTCCGGGCCATCCTGCTGCGGGAAGTCCATGCGCATCAGCCGGTTGGCTTGCGATTGGGCGCCGAATACGGACAGCGCCGCCATGCCAGCGTCGATGATTTTTTGTGTCATACGTCCTCCATCGGTCGCAACAGGTAGCCGGTCGAACCCTTGCAGATTGTGCCAAGTTTACTTGTGAAAACCCGACGCTGCCGGCACGATGTCTGGAACAGACAGATACGCGCTTCGAATTGCAGGAATGTGATGATGTTCAAGAGCATGCGGACTCCTGTTTATTGAACAGTATTGGAGTCGGAGTTGCCTTCCTGCTTGGACCAAGCGGGACGCTTGTCTTCCGGAACGTCTGCCTGGAAAATAGAGTCAATATTTTGCAGTGTATTTGCGTCATATAGAATGAGAGTGCCTGCAAAATGCCTGCCTCCACAATCAATAGCGACCTGCTTTCCTCCCATCCAGAACCAATAATCCCGGATGAACGGTTCACACTTTATATATCGAATCCTGCTGTTGCTATAAATTGCAAGTTGACTGGAACTTGGCCCTACATCTCCTTCCGCAATCCATGAATTTAACACTAGCCATGCTGCGGAATACTTATCTGGCGCTAAGGTTGCTCTTGCTGCACGGCCATTTTTTGTTATCTTTTTATCTCGGCCGTCAGGAAAAGTAATATGAATGTTCTTTGCATTGTCGATGTAGATGGATTCAAATTTATTGATATTTATTGAGTGACAATTTGATGTAAATATTATAAAAGCGAATGATATGTATTTTTTCATTATTCAGCTCCTAAATATTTCACCTGACGTCTAGTTCCATTTACACCGCCGCGTATCCATGCTTTTACCACAGCAGCTCCAGCGCCAAGAAAATTATCAATATGATATGTTTGAATGGCGCTCCCCTTATCATCTGCATAACGTGTTCCGACACCTTCGATATTGACTTTCGCTCGAGCTGGAATGATGCTTGTATCAACTGCGATAGAATGATTTTCCGTAACTGGTCCGTACTTCCCTTGAACACTCTGAACATGCCGGAACGATGTACCAGTTTGAGATGCGACGCGGTCAGGAGCACCCCTTGAATTTCGGTGCCACCCGCCCAGTAATTGAGCCAATGCAATATAGTGTCCATCGCTGTCTTTTCCGGTACCTTGCATCGGAACTCCTCTGGCGCTGAACAAAAAATCTTCTTTGTGTTTTTCTTGCAATCCGTTAGCCGCGACCAAAGGTCCAGAAAAATCATTTTCATCACAAACGTTATAACCTGTAATTAAAAATAATTCCTCATACCAAGCATCTTTAAAGCTGATTTTGAAAGTGGGAGATGTCACGCCGGAGGTGGTTACATTCAATTCAACAGCGCCAGAATCACGGGTTTCAAGTGTGAAAATTAATTCTCCATTGGCATCGGATTTTCCATGAATAATGATGCTATCTGCGGGTCTGTTGGATTTTATGCTAAGGGAATGGTCGGATACCTTAGCTCCGCTGGAGTGCATGGTAAGGCAAGCTTTAAGCTTCAATCTGTATAATATTTTCCCATTTCGAACTCTTGCATTCGAAGGAATGACTGGCAAGGTGTCTGAGAATTTGTTTTTTTCAATTTTGATAGAGCAAACTATGTCATTCACGGTGATTTTTACTTCTGAACCGGATACTGGATTGGTATTGGCGGTTGCGATAATTGTCTCGGTCATATCACACCTCATCAGCCAGTAACTTCAAGGAAAGTTCTGTTGGTGACGACGTATAAATCCTTTCGGTCAGCCCTTCCTCATTGCTTATCCCTTCCCAGCAGGTCCCGTCAGATGCTGTAATGCAATATCGTTTATTAGCAATGGGAGTTTTGCCATCTTTTGCCACCAGACGAAATTGCTCATCAAATGATTCCAGGGAAGTAGCAGTTGTTAAATGAGGGCCCAGAGATGGCACATCAATGCTATTGGGGCCGAGCAAACTGTGGCTCACTGCATGCGCGACAAAGGTGCCGTTGCTGCCTTGTTCGATGCCGCCGGCGCTGAACCTGGCGTAGCTGCCGCCGCCGTTGATGAGCACTTCTTCCTTGGCGCTGATAGTGATACGGTTGGCCGTGTGCGTGATGTTGAGCTTGGCAAGGATGTTGATGCTGTCCTTCAACGCTCGCACATCGATATCGCCGGCTGCTGCGACTAGGCGCATGCCGGCCTGCTGCACGAACAGGCGCAATGCTTGCCGCACGCTGGCAAACAGGCTGGCGCCGCTGGCGAT
>AHHB01000004.1 GCA_000242815.2 Janthinobacterium lividum PAMC 25724 | reverse complement strand
CCTCGCGCGCCAGCGCCTGCAGCTCGTCCGCGCCGATGCCGGCGTGCTCTGCGCGCGCACGCAGGCGCGCCTGGCGCACCGTGTCGAGCATGCCGGCCGCAGCTGGCGGCGTTTGCAGCAGCCGCGCCTCCAAGTCGGCCAGTCCTATTGCCGCCTCGTCCTGGCGTCCCAGCGCGGCCTGTGCCTGCGCCGCCAGCAGCAGCGCATCGGCTTCGTCGGCCGGCAGCGCCTGGACGCCGGACATGGCCAGCCGCGCCGCCGCCTGCGCCGCCTCCAGCGCCTGCTGGTACTGCCCCAATGCCATGCGTGCACTGCCATGCGCGAGCTGGTGTGCGGCACAGGTGGCGGTGGCCTCGCCATACACGGCGCGGCAATGCGCGAGTGCGGCGGCGGCGGCCACTTCCGCGCGCCCCAGCTGATTGTCCGCCAGCGCCGTCAGCGCCACGTCCTGCCAAGCGCTGACGGTGTTGGCATGGCGGTCGCCGAACAGGGCGCGGCGGATGCGCAGGCCGTCCTCCGCTTCCTGCCATGCCTTGCCACTTTCGCCCAGGCGCAAATGGATGCCGCTCAGGCGGTTCAGGGCCACGCTGGCTTGCATCGAGTCGGCCCCCGAGCGCTGCACCGCCATGGCCAGCGCGCGCTGGGCGAACGCCAGCGCCTGGCGGTCGTTGCCGCTCAGGGTGTACCAGTTGGCCATGTCGGTCACGCTCGTTTGCGTCTCGGTGCGGTTTTCGCCGAAAGCCGCCAGGCGTATCCGGTAGGCGTGCTCCAGGTAGCCGTAGGCTTCTTCCATGCGGCCCATGCGCAGCAGCAGTACGCCCACGTCGCGCATGCCCCACGCATGGTCGGTGCTGTTCTCGCCCGAGGTGCGGGCCCACGTCTGCATTGCTAGCTGCGCGTACGGCAGGCCGCGCGCATACTCCTTGGTCTGCAGCGCCACGCCGGACAGGTTGGACAGGCTGGTGCCATACGATACCGTGTCCTTGCCGATCAGGCGCGCTTTCGCCGCCAGTGCGACGTCGCCCCATTGCCAGGCCAGGTCGAAGCGGCTCCATTGGCGGTACAGGTACATCAGTTCGCTCGGGTAGTACATGCTTTCGCGCCGGGGATCGCCGTCGTCGAGCGCCTGGCGGATGGCCCAGCCTTCCAGCAAGGCTAGTTCGCTCTCGGCATAGCGGTTGAGCATGTGCAGGCTTTGGCCCACGCCCAGCAGGCCGGTGGCGATGCCGGCCTGGTCGTGCGCCGCGCGGCAGGCGGCCACGCTGCGCTGGAACAGGGGCAGCGAGACGGCTGGCTGTTCCTTGTCGTTGGCGTCGTTCGCCTGCGCCAGCCATGGCGCGATGACGGCCTGGCAGGTGTCGGCCGATGCCGTTTGCAGCCACGCCGACGCGGCCAGTAGCAAGCCCAGGATGAGGCGTTTCATTGCACCGAGCGCCAGGATAGCCGCGCCACCTGGGCTTGGTCTGCATGGCTTGCCCTCGCCTGCGGCAGTGCTGCCGCAGGCGAGGGCGCGGCGCCGCCGCGCGTGCTGGCCAGTCCGGGCAGAGTATCGAGGATGGCGAAGCGGCGCTGTGGCGCGCCATTTGCCGCCGGTGCGGCCAGCAGCGCCAGCCATTCCACGCCGAAGCGCGGGCCGCTGACGACGAAGCTGCGCTCGAATCGGCTGATGCCGGCGCCGATGGCGGGCGGCATGCGGTTGCTGTCGCCGTCGAGGGCCGGATAGATGCGCGCGGCGGGGCCGTCCAGCGGCAAGTGCGCCAGGCCCAGGTCGATGGAAGCGGCGCCCCGGTTTTCCACGCTGAGGCCGATGCGTGTGCCGGCCGGCAGCACGCCCAGGTCGCCATCGGTGAATGCCAGCTGGCGCGGCGCCTTGCCCGGCAGGGTCAGTTCGATGCGCGCGTCGAGCAGGGGCTGGCCTGGCGTGGCGGG
>AHHB01000005.1 GCA_000242815.2 Janthinobacterium lividum PAMC 25724 | reverse complement strand
GCCGATATGCGTGCCTGAATAGCAACCCTGGCCTCCACTTTTCACGTCTTGAGCGGGACAAGCCTGTTGAGCCGTATCGGCATTTAGAAAGCGCAACTTGCTGCAGATAGAGACGGCCAAGGCTGAGATCGTGTACGAATGCCGGACCTGACCCCGGCACTACGGAGACGGCCAAGGCTGAGATCGTGTACGAATGCCGGACCTGACCCCGGCACTGTCAAGCGATGCTCAATCACCAGTTGCTTGCACAGGACGTCAAAGACATGCTTGCCAGTAGGGATACGCTCGCCGGTTTCCGGGTCCTTTTTCTTGCTGGTAAAGCGGTCAGTGAACTGGCTTCCGTTGTCAGTGAGCAGTTTGACAATAGTGACCGGACAGGCCTTTTTGACCTTGATGAGAAAATCGGTGCTGCTGCTGTCGGATTGGTCTGCATAGATTTCCATGAAGACCCAGCGCGTCGCTCGGTCGATGGCGACGAACAGATAACGGCGTTCGGTTTCATCAGGCATCTGCGGCAAGTACTTGATATCCATGTGTAAAAAGCCGGGCTCGTAGTCCTTGAACGACTTCTTGGTGACCGGTTTGTCGCTTTCCAGTGCGGCCAATTTGAGCAGACTCGACACGCCATGGCGGCGCAGGCAGCGCCCCAGAGCTGCACGCGACAGCGCCGGATTGACGAACTCGCGCGCCACCGCCAGCAGGTCGTCGGTGGGCAGAAGTAAAGTGGTGCGTAGTGTGATGACGACAAGTTCCTGCGCGGGCGTAAGTGTCGTGTGCATGGTGTTTGGCCGATGCGAGCGATCTTCGGCGCTCTCACGGTTCTGCCATTTGCGGATCGTCAGGCGGCTCACGTTGTAGCGCTCGGCCAATTCCCGCTGCGAGAGCGTCGAATTACGGATTTCTTCCCGGATCAGGTGTGTCGTGCGGGCTTGGCTGTGAAGGGCTTGGGTCATGGCGCTGGCGATGGGGTGACAGGAATCAACAGTGTACTCAACAGGTGCCTAGCTTTGAAGTAGGGCAAGCTGCGAATCGGGATATGATCACCCATTTCTAGACACCTATCTTCATCGAGAAAATCAGTCAAAACCACGCAAGCACAGGCCCAAACCTCACAAATTCATGACACAGAAGCCATGCTAAAGGCACAAAAATTCCTTAACTTGGGAAGATTGGTATCTGACCCCGGCCGTGTTTGACCCCGGCCGTGTTAAGTCAAAAAAGGATATTTTTTTTGATAACTCTCCAACGGATCGATAGGAAGCCACTCTATCGGAATATAGGGAGAATGTACGTTCACTTCATATCCATTTCGCCAAGCAATTTTGGAAAAAATTACAGCAGAGGTCGATATTAAATTTTCCGTAAATGGGCTTTCATCATCTATTCGTGTCTTCCTGCCTTTATCGGAAGCCAATTCTGCTATCACCTCCTTCATACTTTCAATGTCACCATTTGCTAGGGCCAAAAAGAAAACTTGGTCAATCATGTAATTTCGCAAATTATTACTTGGAGGATCCATCATTAACTTTTCGCATCGTGAAATTAATCTCTCCCAATGACCGCGCATGGCAAGAACATATTGAAATGAAAAAAAATCAGCCGTATGCGGATCTTCTATTTTTGATTCATCAAATAATTCATCACAGTGAGAAAACCACTTAATCACGTCATCATTATCAGAAACAATTGGCGCTAGCAATTGGTCATACCCAAGACCAATTCTCCCTCTTTTTTTATTTATATTTATGCTATATTTAAGGGCATTTGCAGAAATGTAAAACCATTGCTTCGAACTTGTTAAATCATGCATCCCAAACCAAGAGTAAATTGCACTTGCCAATGCTTTTCTTGATAAAAACCTGGCGGAGGCGACTGGGTTACCTTTATTTTCAACAATTAAGCCAACAGCCTCATTAATTTCCGCCACGTCAATTTCCGCATGTGATTTAACATGCAATATTTTATTAAAAAAATCGTCGTTCATGCTTATCCTCACTGCACTCTTAAAATTATTAACTTCCCAGAATTCTTATCAATTGCAGCTACGCCCTTAACCAAGGTGCCATTCCTTAAGGATTTTTCTATGGCAATCGCTGCTGGCGATGTTGGAACAAGGTTGTCTAGTACCTTTTCAACCCATTCATCGCTCATTTGAACCGTTTTTCCGGCGGCGGCAGGGCTTAATTTTGCCCCGGCCTCAGTCATCTGCTTTGAATCCAGTAAAATTGTAACACTACCATCCGTATTCTGAAACACATGATCAAATCCATTGTTACTTCCATATTTTCCGCCAGTCAATGATTTTAGACCTTGTCGCTCCCCTACCATCTCGACTAATTTTTCCGTTGCCGTACCGAGTTTGTCTTTATTGCTTATGACATCCTTAATAATGGCATCCTCCGCCACATTTAAGTCAATAAGCGAATAACTATTTTTTGAGATTTTCCCGCCACTAATTCTTCCTGAAGCGGAATAAGTAACAGACTCTAATTCCCCCAGTGCGGCTATTCCTGATTTCTCAATTCCTAGAGCAACTTTCTCAGCATTCCTTGATAACAGTATTGCATCTTCCGCGACTCCCCCAACCTTCCCAACCTTCCCGATGGACCCAACAATATTAGATAGGTCTCCGCCTCGAATCGAACCAATCAAGAATGCATCCCCATCTTCGTAGGCATTTGCAAGCTTATTATGGCGATCACTCAATGCTGTTTCCAGACCTGGGGCCCATATACTTGGATTTTTCAATACATTCCAAATATCTAGAAATGCTTTATCAGCCCTCCTCTCTGCTTCTTCATCCCCAAACAATACTTTTCCAAAAGCAACCCCCATTTTTAACGTTTCAACACCTCCTTCATATATACCATTAGCTAAACCGTGAATCCCGCCCTTAGATAATTCAAGTTTTGAAATAGCAGAGTCAGCCATCAACCTAGTATTTCTCATTTGTTCTTTATAGAAAAACCCAGGCAAGCCAAGAACGCCAAATTTTTGATCTGCCTTTCGAATAATATCAGCATAAGCGTATGTCACGTCTTTCCGCAATCCATTACAATAGCCATTTTCAACGCCGCTACAATCGTCTAATTTTTTATCCCTCTCTTTACTTAAAGCGAGCAATTCATCCCGTTCAGCACATGCTGACTTATTAGTAGAGCTACATTCCTTAATTTTCTTTTCCAACTCCAGAATTTCTTGATGTTTCAGGTAATTATTCGCCACCCCATTTGCCGCACTGGCGGCTCCCGTCGTACCGCCAGCTGCAGCCCCCACCGCAGCTCCCGCCGCCAGCGTCAACGCACTGCGCAACGTTTCAGGTATATCAAGTTGCTTCAGTTCCTTGGCAATAGTATCCGTCGACAACGCCGCTGCACCTGCTCCCAAAGCGCCGTTGGTACCGCCAGCAAGCCCACCAACCGCCGTGTGCAACGCTACCCGCGCGAGCCCATCCTCTTTCCAGTTACTTTTTATCTCGTCACTTTGACGCTTTAACTCTTTGCTTCTCTCAGGATCAGATTCAGTAAGTTTGCCAGATTCACGTTCTAATAGTGCAGCTTCATCCAGCTTCGCGGAAGCATAATCCCCCACCTCCTTCGCCGCCGCTGCCGCAAACGCCGCCGTCACATCCATCGTCGCCTGCAACTTGGCCTTGTCGAAATTATTTCCGATCTTGCCGCTGCTATCCACTCCGGTCGTCACATCACGATTCAGGCCAGCAATAGCTTCGTCCGCTCCCTTGCCCGTTGCAGCGCGCTGGGCCACATCATCGGTGATGACCAGAGTGCCGCCGCTGATGCCGCTGCGCGTCGTACTGCTGGCGTTCTCGCTGAGCGCGACCATGGAAGGCAAGCCTGCGGTTTTGGCATCCTTCTCGCCACCGACGTTGGTCAAATTCTTATTCTCTTCGGTCGCCTTGCCCGCTACCGAAAAACCACCCGACACCCCCACACTGCTGCCCTTCGATATCGCATGATTAGCGATATCGCTATGCGTCAGGGTCGCGGTGGTCAGGCTGCTATTGTCCTTGCCCGCCTCGGTGGCGCTGATGACGGCGCCTT
>AHHB01000006.1 GCA_000242815.2 Janthinobacterium lividum PAMC 25724 | reverse complement strand
TCCCCTGTCGTGCCTTGGCAGTCTCAGCGCTTATGCCATTGCACTATCAACACGATGTCCGACCGTATCTAGCGTACCTTCGAACTCCTCCGTTACACTTTAGGAGGAGACCGCCCCAGTCAAACTGCCTACCATGCACTGTCCCCGATCCGGATAACGGACCAAGGTTAGAACCTCAAACAAACCAGGGTGGTATTTCAAGGTTGGCTCCACGAGAACTAGCGTCCCCGCTTCAAAGCCTCCCACCTATCCTACACAGATTGGTTCAAAGTCCAATGCAAAGCTACAGTAAAGGTTCATGGGGTCTTTCCGTCTAGCCGCGGGTAGATTGCATCATCACAAACATTTCAACTTCGCTGAGTCTCGGGAGGAGACAGTGTGGCCATCGTTACGCCATTCGTGCAGGTCGGAACTTACCCGACAAGGAATTTCGCTACCTTAGGACCGTTATAGTTACGGCCGCCGTTTACTGGGACTTCAATCAAGAGCTTGCACCCCATCATTTAATCTTCCAGCACCGGGCAGGCGTCACACCCTATACGTCCACTTTCGTGTTTGCAGAGTGCTGTGTTTTTATTAAACAGTCGCAGCCACCAGTTTATTGCAACCCTTTCACCCTCATGGAGTAAACCAATCAAGCTACCGGGGCGTACCTTTTCCCGAAGTTACGGTACCAATTTGCCGAGTTCCTTCTCCCGAGTTCTCTCAAGCGCCTTAGAATACTCATCTCGCCCACCTGTGTCGGTTTGCGGTACGGTCTCGTATGACTGAAGCTTAGAGGCTTTCTTGGAACCACTT
>AHHB01000007.1 GCA_000242815.2 Janthinobacterium lividum PAMC 25724 | reverse complement strand
GCGATTCCAACTTCATGCAGTCGAGTTGCAGACTACAATCCGGACTACGATACACTTTCTGCGATTAGCTCCCCCTCGCGGGTTGGCGGCGCTCTGTATGTACCATTGTATGACGTGTGAAGCCCTACCCATAAGGGCCATGAGGACTTGACGTCATCCCCACCTTCCTCCGGTTTGTCACCGGCAGTCTCATTAGAGTGCCCTTTCGTAGCAACTAATGACAAGGGTTGCGCTCGTTGCGGGACTTAACCCAACATCTCACGACACGAGCTGACGACAGCCATGCAGCACCTGTGTACTGGTTCTCTTTCGAGCACTCCCAAATCTCTCCGGGATTCCAGCCATGTCAAGGGTAGGTAAGGTTTTTCGCGTTGCATCGAATTAATCCACATCATCCACCGCTTGTGCGGGTCCCCGTCAATTCCTTTGAGTTTTAATCTTGCGACCGTACTCCCCAGGCGGTCTACTTCACGCGTTAGCTGCGTTACCAAGTCAATTAAGACCCGACAACTAGTAGACATCGTTTAGGGCGTGGACTACCAGGGTATCTAATCCTGTTTGCTCCCCACGCTTTCGTGCATGAGCGTCAATCTTGACCCAGGGGGCTGCCTTCGCCATCGGTGTTCCTCCACATATCTACGCATTTCACTGCTACACGTGGAATTCTACCCCCCTCTGCCAGATTCTAGCCTTGCAGTCTCCAATGCAATTCCCAGGTTGAGCCCGGGGATTTCACATCAGACTTACAAAACCGCCTGCGCACGCTTTACGCCCAGTAATTCCGATTAACGCTTGCACCCTACGTATTACCGCGGCTGCTGGCACGTAGTTAGCCGGTGCTTACTTCTTCAGGTACCGTCATTAGCAAAAGATATTAGCTCTCACCGTTTCTTCCCTGACAAAAGAGCTTACAACCCGAAGGCCTTCTTCACTCACGCGGCATTGCTGGATCAGGCTTTCGCCCATTGTCCAAAATTCCCCACTGCTGCCTCCCGTAGGAGTCTGGACCGTGTCTCAGTTCCAGTGTGGCTGGTCGTCCTCTCAGACCAGCTACTGATCGATGCCTTGGTAGGCTTTTACCCTACCAACTAGCTAATCAGATATCGGCCGCTCCACGAGCATGAGGTCTTGCGATCCCCCACTTTCATCCTTAGATCGTATGCGGTATTAGCGTAACTTTCGCTACGTTATCCCCCACTCTAGGGTACGTTCCGATATATTACTCACCCGTTCGCCACTCGCCACCAGAGCAAGCTCCGTGCTGCCGTTCGACTTGCATGTGTAAGGCATGCCGCCAGCGTTCAATCTGAGCCAGGATCAAACTCTTCAGTTTAATCTCTGTTACTTTGCCGTTTTACCGGCACCATCATTGCTGATGGGTCGCTCACTCAAAAAACTGACAGGCCACTACTTTCGTAGCGCCTATTTCATTATTTCTTGTGAACATTTGATATTTTAAGTTTTACAGCGATCCTAAGATCGCTGCTGCACTTACATCAAATGCCCACACTTATCGACTGTTAATTGTTAAAGAACTGTATCCGTTACTGCTTTCGCGCTATCGACAAATCGTTGTGTTTGTCAGCTGCGAAGAAGAAAGAGTATGAAGCATTTTACTAAATCCGTCAACTCCATTTTTCAGCGCATTGCGCTAAAAAACTTTTTACTACCCAGCCCCTGGAGGCCGTCCCTTTTGTGCCGCAAACTAGTGCGTCTCATCGGGGAGGCGAATCATATCAAAGACCATCGAAGTTTGGCAAGCGCTTTTCAAGGAAAGCGTGCATGCCTTCTTTTTGTGCAGGCGTACCGAAGGCAGCTTGGAACAGGCGGCGCTCGTAGGCGACGCCATCGGTCAAGGTAGTTTCAAAGGCGCGGTTGACGCAATCCTTGATCATCATGGCCACCGAGGTCGGCATGGCTGCGATGGCCTTCGCTGCAGCCAGGGCTTCTTCCAGCAACTTATCTGCCGGCACCACGCGCGATACCAGGCCGATGCGTTCCGCTTCCAGCGCGTCTATGGTACGTGCCGTCAGCAGCAAGTCCATGGCCTTGGCCTTGCCGATGGCGCGCGGCAAGCGCTGCGTGCCGCCCGCACCCGGCGTGACACCCACCTTGATTTCCGGCTGGCCAAATTTGGCGCTGTCGGCGGCGATCAGAAAATCGCACATCATGGCCAGTTCGCAGCCGCCACCGAGTGCGTAACCGGCTACGGCTCCCACTACGGGTTTGCGCACGCGCAAGATATGCTCCCAGTTACGGCTGATGTAGCCCTGGGTAAAAGTATCGGGATAGGTGTAATCAGCCATGGCGGCGATGTCGGCGCCAGCGGCGAACGCTTTTTCGCTGCCAGTGAGTACGATACAACCGATATTCTCATCCGCATCGAACTTCAGCAGGGCTTCGCCGAGCTCGTTCATCATATTGTCGTTCAGTGCGTTGAGCGCCTTGGGGCGGTTCAGGCGGATGAGCGCCACTTTGTCCTGGATGTCGATGATCAGGTCTTCGTATTGCATATAGTCTCCTCTGGATGAACACGGTAACGACGATTGTAGCGGCTAACGGGAGCAGTACGGCAGTTGCGCCGCTATTATTGTGAATCGACCCACTTTTTATCAAACAGCGTATTTTCTCTGCCTTTTACTGGCACAGCTTTTGTCGGCACCCGTCGCCATGGCGTGCGCGCCTGAAACGATGAACGGGCATACACTGCTAAAAGATTGCCTTGGCGACACTATTCATGCCCAAGCCTGTGAGTTTTGATTTACATCAAAGTTTTAATTGACGCACATACATAAGCTGTCTCATATCACTCTAGGAGCACGTCATGTTTAACACCATCTTGTTTCCCACCGATGGCTCGCCGCTGTCAGACAAAGCCGCCGAGACAGCCATCGCCTTCGCGCAATTGAACAAGGCCAAGCTGGTTAGCATCAGCGTGGTGCAGCCCTTCCCGTTCTCGCCAATGGCCGATGGCGGCGTCGTGCTCGACGCCGGCTTGTACGAGCAACAAATGCAGGAAGCATCGCAACGCGCCGTCGACAAGATCGGCGAAGCAGCACGCGCTGTCGGCGTTCCCTTCGAAGGCGCGGTCGTCGTCTCGCCCAGCCCGCACGAAGAAATCGTCAATGCGGCGCAAACCTACCATTGCGACATCATCCTCATGGCCTCGCATGGGCGCAAGGGCTTGAACAAGCTGTTCGTGGGCAGCGAAACGCAAAAAGTGCTGGCGCATACCCAGTTGCCAGTCATGGTTCTGCGCTAACCTTGTGCTAGCGCATCACCGCCCGGCGGCGCGAACAACTCAGCGCGCCGGCGCCTGCTTCGGCAGCAACACCCACACGGCGCCGCTCTGCTTCATGCGGCCCGCGTTTTCCGCCGCTTCCGTACCGAAACCAAAGAAGTAATCGACCCGGATAGGCCCGCGAATGGCGCCGCCCGTGTCCTGCGCCATCACCAGGCGCTGCATGGGGATCTCGCTATTGGCTTGCGTGGTGGACAGGAACACGGGCGCACCCAGCGGCAGGAAGCGCGCATCGATGGCCACCGAACGCTGCGGCGTCAACGGCACGCCCAAGGCACCCTTAGGCCCCACTTTGGGATCGGGCAGGCGCTCTTCCTTGAAGAAGACATAGCTCGGGTTGGCGTTGAACAATTCATCCTTGCGCGTGGGATGGCCGGCAATCCACGCCTTGATGCCCTGCGCGGACGCCTGGCTCAGCGTCAACTCACCCTTGTCGACCAGGTAGCGGCCGATCGATTTGTACGGATGGCCATTCTGCTCTGCGTAAGCCACGCGCACCGTTTCCTGCGTATCGGTCAACTGGACGCGCCCGGAACCCTGCACTTGCAGGAAGAATGCTTCGACTTCATCATCCACCCACAGCAATTCCTTGCCCGTGACCGCAGTGGCGCGCTCGATCTCGGCGCGGGTCGCGTACGGGATCACCCTCTTGCCGACCAGCTTGCCACGCAAACGCATGTTTTTCAGTTCCGGATACACCGCGCCCAGGTCGACCGAGACCAGGTCATCGGGCACCTTGTACAGCGGCGTCTGGTACGGACCGCCTCGCTTGCGCGCGCCGTGCAGCAGCGGCTCATAGTAGCCGGTGACGAGGCCTGTGCTAGCGCCATCGGCGGTGATGACTTGATTGGGCACAAAGAAGGTCTCGAAGAACAGGCGGATGGCCTTGTCGCTGTTGGCATTCACCTGGCGCGCGATCGTGCATGACTCCTTCCAGTCCGGACGCTTGACCAGCACGCCGCATGAAGCCATGAAGGCTGGCCAGGCAGCGCGCATATCATCGCGGCCCCAGCCAGGCAAGGCGGAAAATTTGGCGGGCATAAACGTGGGAACCGCCGCATCTGTGCCATCCCTGGCGTCAGCCGGCTTGGCTGGCATAGGCTTGGCTGGCACGGGATTGACAACAATAGGCGCAATCGCTGGCGCCTTCTCGCCAGCGGCACCGGGCGCTAGCGGTGGCGTGGTACAGGCTGAAAGTGCAAGCGCGACGGCACCGACTGAAACGAGTAGACTATTGCGTGTAAATAGACGGCGGGTAAATACTGGGCTGCGGGAACTACGGGTAAATAAACTGCGGCTAAATAACATAGGGGTGCGTATGTGGATCTTGATGATAGAGGCGCTGGTAGCGTTCTTCTTGCTGGCATTTATAGTTTGGTGGACCATGTATGCGGGTAAAAAACCCACGCCACCCGCGCGCACGCAGCTCGGCGAAGAACAGGACAGCACCGAAAAACTGAAATAAGGGGCGCACGCCCCCGGCCTGTCGTTAATGCAGGGTACGCGGCACCGACAACACGAATTCGGGTATCGGCGCTTCGAACTGATGACCATCTTCAGCCACGCAAAAGTATTCGCCGTGCATCGAGCCTTGCGGCGTACCGAGCATGGTACCGCTCGTGTATTCGAACTGCTCGCCCGGCTGCAGCAAGGGCTGATGGCCGACGGCGCCCAAGCCGCGCACCTCTTCCACCTTGTTATTCGCATCCGTGATGACCCAGTGGCGCGAAATCAGTTGCGCGCCAGCCGTGCCCGTGTTGACGACACGAATCGTATAGCCGAACACGTGCCGCCCTTGGTCCGGTGCCGATTGCTCAGGCAGATATTGCGTCTTGACCGTTACCGTAAATTCATAAGTCGCCATCATCATTCCTATTCAGACATTGCCAGTCGTATATTGTGTCACGCGTGCTGCATGGGCCGCCGCGCGCCGTGTATTGTGCGATTCACTGTGCTTCAATGAGGCATGGTAACGGCGTCAAGCGTAAAATAGCGCATCTTCGCATTTTCTACTCTAGCCCTTAGCCACCATGACAACATTCCGTATCGCTCCCAGCATTCTGTCCGCCGACTTTGCCCGCCTGGGCGAGGAAGTGCGCAACGTCGTTACCGCCGGCGCCGACATCATCCACTTCGACGTGATGGATAACCATTATGTGCCGAACCTGACCATCGGCCCGCTGGTGTGCGAAGCGATCCGCCCGCACGTGCAAGTCCCCATCGATGTGCATCTGATGGTCAAGCCTGTCGATCGCATTATCCCGGATTTCGCCAAGGCTGGCGCGAACATCATCACCTTCCACCCGGAAGCGTCGGATCACCTTGACCGCTCATTGCAACTAATCCGCGACAATGGCTGCAAATCGGGCCTAGTTTTCAATCCGGGCACGCCGCTGCACTATCTGGAACACGTGATGGACAAGATTGACATGATCCTGATCATGTCGGTCAACCCGGGCTTCGGCGGCCAGTCCTTCATTGCGCAGGCATTGAAGAAAATCGCCGAAGCGCGCCGCATGATCGACGAATCGGGACGTGACATCATGCTGGAAGTCGATGGCGGCATCAAGATCGACAACATCGCCGCTGCCGCAGCTGCCGGTGCCGACACCTTCGTCGCCGGCTCGGCCATCTTCGGCAAGCCCGATTACAAGGCCGTCATCGATGCCATGCGTGCCGAATTGGCCAAGGCAAAAGTGGCGGGCGCCTGATGCGCGCGGGCACGGTAAAAGACCAGGTACTGGCCGGCGTGCGCGCCGCCATCATCGACCTTGATGGCACGATGCTCGACACCGTGCCCGATTTTCATGTCGCCATCAATGGCATGCGCACCGAATTCGACCTCCCCTCCATCAGTGCCGAGGCCATCAAACTGATGGTGGGCAAGGGCTCGGAAAACCTGATCCGCAGCGTGCTGGCGCTCGACTTCGATGCCGTCGGCGTGGAACAGCGTTTTGACACGGCGATGGAGGCTTACCAGCGCCACTACCTGGCCATCAATGGCCAGTTCAGCACGCTCTACCCGGATGTGGAAGCAGGGCTGGCGGCAATGAAGGCGGCGGGCTTGCGCCTGGCCTGCGTCACCAACAAGCCGATTGCCTTCGCCCTGCCCCTGCTGCAACAGAAAAATCTGCGCACTTATTTCGAGATCGTCTACGGTGGCGATTCGCTGCCGCAAAAAAAACCGCACCCCATGCCGCTGCTGCAAGCGTGTGCGCACTTCGACCTCGCGCCCGCCAAAGTAGTGACCATCGGCGACTCTTCGAATGACGTGCAAGCGGCGCGGGCTGCGGCTTGCCCCGTCTTGACGGTGCCGTATGGTTACAACCACGGACACTCTATACACGATACCGATTCCGATGGTATAGTAAATACGCTGCTTGAAGCAGCGCATCTCATAAGCATGCACAACAAACCGGCATACTGACCAACCCTAACACTATATCGTGAACACGTTTCTCATCAAAAAACACAATGTCACCCAAACCGGCTCGATTGAGGCCTGGCTTTGGCGACGCTGGCAATCCTGGCAGGCCTAAGGGCCGAGCCGTGTAAGATTGCTGTCGGCTGCGCATGCGCATATTGCATGCCCCGACAGGTTTTTTGATAACCCACCGCAGGGTTTGTGCTTAGACTGCACGACGCACACGCGTACCCTGGCGGCATGGAGAGACACATGACCGAACTCGAATTCAAATCGCTGGCCCAACAAGGCTACAACCGCATCCCCCTGATCGCGGAGGCTTTTGCCGACCTGGAAACACCGCTCACGCTATACCTGAAACTGGCGCAGACCCAGCAAGGCGGCAAGAACACCTTCCTGCTCGAATCGGTCGTCGGTGGCGAACGCTTCGGCCGCTATTCCTTCATCGGCTTGCCCGCCACCAGCGTCTTGCGTAGCTATGGCAACCGCACGGAGATCGTCAAGAACGGTGTCGTGATCGAAGAGCACGAAGGCAATCCGCTCGACTTCATCGAACAGTACCAGTCGCGCTTCAAGGTCGCCCTGCGCCCTGGCATGCCGCGTTTCTGCGGCGGCCTGGCAGGCTACTTCGGCTACGACACGGTGCGCCACATCGAGAAAAAACTGGCTGGCGGTGCGCCCAAAGACGATTTGAACCTGCCCGACATCCAGTTGATGGTGACAGAGGAACTAGCCGTCATCGACAACCTGTCCGGCAAACTCTACTTGATCGTGTATGCGGACACCACGCAGCCCGAGTCGTTCTCGAAAGCGCGCCAGCGCCTGAAAGACTTGCGCATGATGCTGCGCCGTGGCGTCGACGCACCCGTCACCAGCGCCTCCGTGCGCACCGAAACCATCCGCGATTTCTCCAAGGAAGACTACCTGAAAGCGGTCGCCAAGGCGCATGAATACGTGATGGCCGGTGACTTGATGCAGGTGCAGATCGGCCAGCGCATCCGCAAGCCTTACGTCGATTCGCCGCTGACCCTGTACCGCGCGCTGCGGTCGCTCAATCCGTCGCCCTATATGTACTTCTATAACTTTGGCGACATGCAGATCATCGGCGCCTCACCCGAAATTTTGGTGCGCAACGAGACGACGACGGACGGCGGCAAGAAAGTCACCCTGCGTCCCATCGCCGGTACCCGTCCACGCGGCGCCACGCCGGAGCGCGACGCCGAACTGTCGGCCGAACTGCTGGCCGATCCGAAAGAGATCGCCGAGCACGTGATGCTGATCGACCTGGCCCGCAACGATATCGGCCGCATCGCCGAAACCGGCAGCGTGCACGTCACCGACCGCATGGTCATCGAAAAATACTCGCACGTGCAGCACATTGTCTCGAACGTGGAAGGCACGCTGAAAGACGGCCTGTCGAACCTGGACGTGTTGCGGGCCACCTTCCCCGCAGGCACCCTGACGGGCGCGCCGAAAGTGCGCGCCATGGAAGTGATCGACGAACTGGAAATCAGCAAGCGCGGCATCTATGGCGGCGCGTGCGGCTACCTGTCATTTGGCGGTGAAATGGATGTGGCGATCGCCATCCGCACGGGCGTCATCAAGGACGGCATGCGTACGTGCAGGCTGCGGCCGGCATCGTTGCCGACTCGATCCCCGAAATGGAATGGCAGGAAACCGAAAACAAGGCGCGCGCCGTACTGCGCGCCGCCGAACAAGTGCAAGATGGCCTGGATGGGGAGTTTTAAGATGCTGCTAATGATCGACAACTACGACTCCTTCACCTACAACATCGTGCAGTATTTCGGCGAACTGGGCGAAGACGTGCGGGTCTACCGCAACGATGAAATCACGATACAAGAGATTGAAGCACTGAACCCGGACCGCATCTGCATCTCGCCCGGCCCGAAAGCGCCAGCGCAAGCAGGCATTTCGGTGGAGGTGCTGAAGCACTTCGCCGGCAGGAAGCCAATACTGGGGGTCTGTCTGGGCCATCAGGCCATCGGCGAGGCGTTTGGCGGCAATGTCATCCGCGCCAAGCAGGTCATGCATGGCAAGACTTCCGTCATCGCGCATACGGGCGTGGGCGTTTTCAAAGGCTTGCCCAGCCCCTTCACAGTGATCCGCTACCACTCTTTGGCGATCGAACGCTCCTCGCTGCCTTCCTGCCTGGAAGTGACGGCGTGGACGGACGACGGCGAAATCATGGGCGTGCGCCATCGGGAATTCGATATCGAGGGAGTGCAGTTCCACCCCGAATCGATACTCTCGGAGCACGGCCACGCCCTGCTGAAGAATTTCCTCGAGCGCTGATCCCATGCGCACGCTACGGCGTGCCATCAGTGTCCTCCTGCGCCATCATTGAAGAAGGAAGCATCATGCCGATCACCCCACAAGAAGCCCTGCTGCGCTGCATCGAACACCGCGAAATCTTTCACGACGAAATGCTGTACCTGTTCCGCCAAATCATGTCCGGCGAAATGTCTCCCAGCATGATCGCGGCGCTGACCATGGGCTTGCGCGTAAAAAAGGAAACCATCGGCGAAATCGCTGCCGCCGCGCAAGTGATGCGCGAGTTTTCCACCAAAGTGCCCATGGCCGACACCACCAACCTGCTTGATATCGTTGGCACGGGCGGCGACGGCGCACACACCTTTAATATCTCCACTGCCTCGATGTTCGTGGCGGCAGCCGCTGGCGCGCGCGTGGCCAAGCATGGCGGACGCAGTGTCTCGTCATCGTCCGGCAGCGCCGACGTGCTCGACTCCCTGGGCGTCAACATCAATTTGCAACCCGAGCAAATCGCCCAGTCCATCGCGCAGACAGGTATCGGCTTCATGTACGCGCCCAACCACCATGCGGCCATGAAGCATGCGGCGCCCGTACGCAAGGAGCTTGGCGTACGCACGATTTTCAATATCCTGGGCCCCCTGACCAATCCCGCCGGCGCGCCCAACATTCTGATGGGCGTGTTCCACGCCGACCTGGTCGGCATCCAGGTACGCGTGCTGCAGCGTCTGGGCGCGCAACATGCCATCGTCGTGTATGGTCGCGACAATATGGATGAAGTCTCGCTGGGCGCGGCCACCATGGTCGGTGAATTGGTCAACGGCGAGATTCGCGAATATGAAATCCACCCTGAAGATTTCGGCATGTCGATGATCGCCAGCCGCAACCTGAAAGTGGCCAACGCCATCGAGTCGAAAGCCAAGATGATGGAAGCGTTGCGCGGCGAGCCCGGTGCAGCCGCAGACATCGTCGCCCTGAACGCGGGCACGGCGCTGTATGCGGCCGGTGTGGCCAGTTCGATCGAAGACGGCCTGGCGCGTGCGCGCAAAGCCGTCAGCTCGGGCGCCGCCTTGGCAAAACTCGACCAATTCGTGCAGGTGACGCAGCAACTGGGCACTCCGCCGCAAGCGTAAGCCCCCGCCCTCCTTTATAGAATAGCGACCATCATGTCCGACATACTCGATAAAATCCTGGCCGTGAAAGCCGATGAAGTGGCCAAGGCCAAGGCCCATCGCAGCCTGGCCAGCCTGCGCGGCGACGTGGAAAGCGATCACGCCCTGCGCGCCGGCCTGCGCGGCTTTGAAGCGAGCCTGCGCCAGCATATCGCCGCTGGCAAGCCCGGCATCATCGCCGAAATAAAAAAGGCGTCGCCATCGAAAGGCGTGATACGCGCCGACTTCCGCCCGTCTGATATCGCCGCCAGCTATGCAGCGCATGGGGCGGCCTGCCTGTCCGTGCTAACGGACGAACAGTTCTTCCAGGGCTGCGTGGATTATCTGCTGCAGGCGCGTGCCGCCTGCAGTATCCCGGTGCTGCGCAAGGATTTCATGGTCGACATGTATCAAATCTATGAAGCGCGCGCCATGGGCGCCGACTGCATCCTGCTGATCGTCGCCGCGCTCGACCATGGCCTGATGGCCGAAATGGAAGCCTGCGCCCACGAACTGGGCATGGGCGTGCTGATCGAAAGCCACGATGGCGCAGAACTCGACGCGGCACTCAAACTCAAGAGCGCGCTGATCGGCATCAACAACCGCAACCTGCGCACCTTCGAGACCTCGCTCGACACCACCATCAATCTATTGCCGCGCATCCCGCAAGACAAATTGATCATCACGGAATCGGGCATTCACAGCACGGCCGACGTGCAACGCATGCGCGATGCACACATCCACAGCTTCCTGGTGGGCGAAGCGTTCATGCGCGCGCCAGACCCTGGCGTGGAACTGGAACGCCTGTTCAGTTAAACCATGGCAGGCTGGCAGCCATGAGGTAGGCGATCATTGCCACTGTCCTGCTGTCAGCCTGCCAGACTGCAGCGCCGCCATACGCCGCAGACGAGAATGCTTTCCGCCAGCGGCAAACCTGATGCACCGCGGCGCCTAAACCGTCAGTTTTTCCGAAATCTTGCTGTTCAACGAGCATTACAGCTTCCCGCTGCGGACATTATCCGGCCCGCAGTAAACGCGGCAGCGTCGAGTTCGATGCGGTCGCGGCCGCGCTCCTTGGCCAGATACAGGGCCGCATCGGCGCGCGACAGCAATTCTTCCAGCCCCTCCAGCACCGATGCCTGGCAAGCGATGCCAATGCTGACCGTACATGAAGGCAGTCCCGTATGACTGGACTCGCACAGCAAGGCACGAATGCGTTCCGCCACGCCCACGGCATTGTGCACAGGCATGTCCGGCATCAGTACGACGAACTCCTCGCCGCCGAAACGCGCCACGCAATCCGATTCGCGCAGGGCGCCGCCGATGATGGTGGCCACGTGTGCCAGCACCTGGTCACCCACCGCGTGACCGTAGCGGTCATTAATCGATTTGAAGTAATCGAGGTCGATACTGAGCAACGTCAGCGGCAAACGGGGGCGCCGCGGATTGCCTATCTCGCGCGCATAGGCATCGCCAAAGCCGCGCCGGTTCAGCACCTGCGTCAAGGGATCGTGGGTCGAGCGGCGCTCCAGTATCTGCTGCAGGTGGCGCGTCGCCACCGTCATGAAGCCTACCGTCAGCAGCAGCGCCATGAAATTGGCGACCGCCAGATAGATACCGGTCGGCGTGCCCGCTACCGTCAGATTTACACTGGTGCCGCCGTGCAGCAGCGCCGACACGCCGCGCGCCAGCACCGCGACAGTTTGCAGCAGCATCAGCGTGCCAAAGAAAAAACTCGAAAAATGGCGCTCGCCATAGCGCCATACCAGCTGCACCTGGCGCGCATAAAACAGGCAGACCAGCAGGGAGAATACCGCCACGCGGGCCGAAAAATCGGGGAGCACCAGCAGCCACCAGCTATTGCCGCCGATGGCCAGGGCAAGTATCAGAAAATAGGCGCGGCGACTCGGCGCCAAGCCATAGAATTTTTCCGTGCCCAGCATCGACAGGCCGATACCGGCTACCAGCGCCGCATTGGCCGCGATAATAGACCATGCCGGCGGCAGCACGTCGCGCGTACCGAACAACATGGACGCGCACACCAGCAACAGCAAACCGGCCGCCCAATGTCCCAGACCGTGCACCTCGCGCCGAAAACTACGATACACCGAGAACATGACGATGCTCATCGCCCCGCACATCAGGGTCGTCATCAACATGATCGTTCGTGGGTCCAGGGTTTGCACGTTGGGCGCAATCTAAAAGAAACAGTTCGGCAATTTTAGTGTAGTTGGAGAAAAATTAGTTCATTTATAGTAAATATGATGGTATTTACATTATTGTCAACAAGAAAATAGTCGCAGCCAGGGTGAGCGTCCGCCTCAGCACAGTAACATTTAAGACGAGGCAACGTGCAATAAAAAACCGGCCAGTGACGGCCGGCTATCTATATTAGCGCATAATAATGCGCATCATGCGGCGCTAGGACGCTTCGGCCCGGTGGCTTTTTTTGGCGCCGGCAGCAAGCTCAAGCTGACACTTGGTACGCGGTCACCCTGCAAGACAGCGGTAAACGTCATCAGCTCGTCGCGACGGAAGGCGTGGATGGCCACGCTGGCGCCGACGGCATAACGGCACAGCAAGGTGTCGAGGTTGGAGGGGTTGCCCGTCACGCGCAGGCCATCGACAGCCACCAGCACGTCGCCCGCCGACAGGCCTGCCACATGGGCGCAGCCGCCCTGATGCACCTGCGCCAGCCTGGCGTCGTTGCCGTCGCGCCCCAGGTTGACGTCCAGGCTAGGCTTTTCAACCTTGCGCTGGTCGCTGTATTTAACACCGAATGGCGCCAGCAGGCGCGCCAGCGGCACGTCGTCCGTGCCACGGATGTAACGTTCAAAGAAAGACTTCATGCGCGTACCGGAAATCTCATCGAACAGCGCTTCGACTTCGGCCGGCGTCACGCCGCGGCCTTTGCCCTTGTAAAAATCACGGCCATAGCGCTGCCACAGCGCCTGCATCACGTCGTCCAGCGATTGCGCGCCATTCGTCTTCGCGCGCAGCGTCAGGTCGAAGGCCAGCGCGATCAGCGAACCCTTGGTGTAGTAGCTGACGATGGCATTCGGCGCGTTTTCATCCTGGCGGTAGTACTTGCCCCAGGCGTCGAAGCTGGAATCGGCCACGCTTTGCTTTGTGCGGCCGTTGCCGCGCAGCACGCTGTTGACGGTCTTGCCCAGCAGCTTGAAATAGGCTGCCTCATCGATCAGGCCCGCGCGCACCAGCATCAGGTCGTCGTAATAGCTGGTGAAGCCCTCGAATAGCCACAGCAGTGGCGAATAACTTTCCGCCTGCAAGTTATACGGCGCAAAGGCAGCCGGCTTGATGCGCTTGACGTTCCAGGTATGGAAGTACTCATGGCTGCACAGGCCAAGGAATTTCAGATAGCCGTCGCCGATCTCCGTGCTGCTTGAGGCGGTCGTCGGCAGGTCCGCGCGGGCGCAGATCAACGCCGTCGAAGCACGATGTTCGAGGCCGCCGTAACCGTCGCCGACGGCCATGGTCATGAACACATAGCGCTCCATCGGCGCTTTTTTTGTCTTCGGCTCGAAAAAAGCGATCTGCGTTTCGCAAATGGCTTTCAGGTCGCGGCACAAGCGATCCAGATCCAGGTTGGGCACCTTGCCCGTGACGACGATATCGTGCGGCACGCCATGCGCCTTGAAGGTAGCCAGCGCGAAGTCGCCCATCTCCACCGGATGATCGATCAACTCATCGTAATTGGCGGCTTGGTAGCTGCCGAAGCCATAGCGCTTGGCCTTCAGTTCCGGCAAGGTGGTAGCCACGCGCCAGGCCTTGCAAGCGGCATCCTGCGGCTGCACGATATGCACTTCATGCGGCTCGGCCTCCTGGCCCAGTACGCGCAGAAATACGCTGGTGCCGTTGAAGAAACCGTGGTTCTGGTCCAGGTGGGCGGCGCGCACGGACAAATCCCAGGCATAGACGTCGTATTCGAGCGTCAAGGCGCCCTGGCACGGGGCCGCTTGCCACGAATGCTTGTCCAACTTGGTCAGCGCCACGGCCTTGCCCTCGGACTCGGCACGGATGCTGACGATATTGCGCGAAAATTCACGGATCATATAGCTGCCCGGAATCCAGGCGGGCAAGGACAAGACTTGGCCGATGGCGGCCGGCGACTTGACCGTCAAGCTGACCTTGAACATATGGCCAGCCAGGTCGGAGGCGGCGATGCTGTAGATGATGCCAGCGGCAGGCGCCTTGGCGATGCTTTTTTTAATTAGAGCTTTTTTCATGTTTTTCTCGTGTCTGGCATGGATGTTCTAAAGTCGCCCGGGCGCGCCATGCACCGTCGACAAATCGTCAGGTGTATCAATATCGCGCAAGATGCCGCTGTCGTCCACTCTCACCTCGCATGCCGCATGGCTGTTGACGATGCTGCGCGCACCCTGGTCGCCATCGAGCGCCAGCAGCAATGACAAGTAAACGGCGCTGAACGCGACAGGATTGCCGCGCCGGCCATGGAACACGGGCACCGCGATACGCGCGCCATCAGCGATGGCTTGCGACAAGGCGACGATTGTAGCCGGTTCCACAACCGGCATGTCGCCCAGGGCAATCAGCCAGCCGGGCGCGCCGCGCACATGCTCGATGGCGCAGGTGAGCGAAGCGGCCATGCCGGTGTCGGCATCATGGCAGACGCGCACCTCGCAGCCCAGCGCGCCGAGTGCGCGCGCCACCTGCGTGTCGTCGGCGCGCACCACGGCCAGCACGCGCGGCAAGGCCGCCAGCATGTTCCTGGCAGCCGCCACCACCACCGGCAAGCCCGCATGCGGACCTTCCTTCAACGGCTGCAATAATTTATTCTGCACGCCGGAAGGATCAAACCTGCGTCCCCTTCCGGCTGCCAGCAAGATGCCGACCGTGCTCAAAAGAGCGCTGCCGTCATGCGGCCGCCAAATCAAACGGCAGCTTGCGCAGGCGCTTGCCCGTCAGGGCGAACAGCGCGTTGGCGAAGGCCGGCGCCAGCGGCGGCACGCCCGGTTCGCCCATGCCCGTGGGCGCGTCGCCCGATGGCACCAGATGCACCTCGACCAACGGCATGTCGGACATGCGCGGTACGGGGTAGTCGCCGAAGTTCTGCTGCTCCACCACGCCATCCTTGAGCGTAATGGCGGCGCCGGGAATCGTCATGCCCAGCGCCATCAGCGCGGCGCCCTGCACTTGCGCCTCGATCGTCAAGGGGTTGACGGCCAGGTTGCAATGCACGCCCGCCCACACCCGGTGCAGCTTGGGCGCGCCTTGCAGCACCGACGCCGTCACTACGTAGGCAACCACGGAATTGAACGATTCATGCATGGCCACGCCCCAGGCCTGCCCTTTCGGCAGCTTTTTCTTGCCATAGCCGGACTTGGCCACGGCCAGATCGAGCGCGGCGATGTGGCGCGTGTGCTTGGCGTCGATCAGCTGCTTGCGGTAGGCGACGGGGTCCATCTTCGCCACGTGCGCTGCTTCGTCGATCAGGGTTTCCATGACAAAGGCCGTATGCGTCGAGCCGACGGAACGCCACCACAGCACGGGCACGTTGGCCTTGGCCGTGTGCACCGACAGCTGCATCGGCAGGGTATACGGCTCGCCCATGCCCTCGACCATGGTGCCGTCGACGCCATTTTTCACCATGAAGGCTTCGAACGGCGTGCCAGCCATGATGGACTGCCCCACGATGGTGTGGTCCCAGGCGAGAATTTTTCCTTTGGCATCGAGGCCGATCTGCGCGCGATGGACATGCGACGGCCGGTAGTAGCCACCCTTGATGTCGTCCTCGCGGCTCCACACCAGCTTTAACGGTCCGCTCTTGCCCGCCGCACGGTACGCCTTGGCGACATTGACCGCTTCAACCACATAGTCGGACGACGGCACGGCACGACGGCCGAAACCGCCGCCGGCCATCATGGTGTGCAAGGTCACCTGCTCGGGTTTCAAGCCGGACGTGGCGGCGATAGCGGCCTGGTCGCCCGTCTGGAACTGCGAGCCTACCCACATCGTGCATTTGTCGGCTTGCAGGTCGACCACGCAGTTGAGCGGCTCCATCGGCGCGTGCGCCAGATAGGGGAATTCATAGACGGCTTCGATCTTTTTCGGCGCCGAGGCCAACTTGCCCATGTCGGCAGGTTTCGCGATCGTGCCCGGCATCTTGGCCAACGCCTTGAAGGCCGCCAGTTGCTGCTCGCTGCTGACCTTTTCCACGGCGCTGCTGTCCCACTCGATCACCAGCGCGTCGCGCCCCTGCTTGGCCGGCCAGTAGCCGTCGGCGATGACGGCCACGCCGCTGCCGCCACGGTCGGTCTTTACTTGCAACACTTCCAGCACGCCTTTGATCGCCAGGGCCTTGCTGGCGTCGAATTTTGCCACCCTGGCGCCAAACACGGGGGGGCGCGCCACCATGGCCACTTTCGCGCCAGGCGGTTTGAAGTCGATGCCGAATTGCTGTTTTCCCGTGGACTTGTCGGCTGCATCGAGTCGTTTCACAGCTTTGCCGATAAGGATAAAGTCGCGCGGATCCTTCAGCTTGACGCTGGCCGGTACAGCTTGGCGCATGGCCGCATCGGCAAACTCGCCATACGTCGCCTTTTGCCCAGCGGGACCGTATAGCACGCCCTTGGCGGCGCGCACCTGGTCGGGGCCGACTTTCCATTGCGCGGCGGCGGCACCCACCAGCATGGCGCGTGCCTTGGCGCCAATTTCGCGGTACTGCGTGAATGAATGGGCGATGCTGCCCGAGCCACCCGTCATCTGCATGCCGTAGGCGGCATCCTTGTACTGCTCCCCTGCCGGCGCCAGCGCGCCATGCACCAGGCTCCAGTCGGCGTCGAGTTCCTCGGCGATCAGCATGGGCAAGCTCGTTTGCACACCCTGGCCGAATTCCAGCCGGTTCACCTGCACCGTCACCGTGTTATCAGGGGCGATGTGCAAAAAGGCGTTCGGTGCATACACGGGCTTGGCGGGCGCGCCATCGGCAGCGAGTACCGGCTTGCCCGTACCGGGCATAAAAAAGCCCAGCATCAAGCCGCCGCCGGCAAACGCGCCGGCCTTCATGAAGCCGCGCCGCGAAACGCCATCGGCAGGCGCCGCCGATGTCGATGCCAGCGCCGTGCCCAGGGTCACCGCGCCATGCTGCAATGCTTCCTGATTCAACCATTCGATACGCATGTCGCTCTCCTCAGGCCAGGGTCTTGGCCGCGTCCTTGATGGCTGCGCGGATCCGTTGATAGGTGCCGCAGCGGCAGATATTGCCGCTCATGGCGCCGTCGATGTCGGCATCGCTGGGCGCCTTGTTGCTGCGCAGCAGCGCCGTGGCGCTCATCACCTGGCCGCTTTGACAGTAGCCGCATTGCGGCACGTCGTGGCGCACCCATGCCGCCTGCACCGCCTTGCCCACCTTGTCGTTTTCCATCGCTTCGATGGTGGTGATCTTTTGCGCGCCAACCGAGGAAATCGGCGTGATGCACGAGCGTATGGGCTGGCCGTCGAGATGCACCGTGCAAGCGCCGCACAGGGCAGCGCCACAACCAAATTTGGTGCCCGTCAGGTTCAGGTTATCGCGCAGCGCCCACAGGATGGGCGTGGAAGGATCGGCGTCGACCTGCGTATCGCGTCCGTTGATATTCAAGGTAATCATCTGCTGCTTCCCCTTTTTAAGATGGTGATGGCGTCGACAAACAACACCTGATGATACGACAGCGGAAAAAGTGCAAAAAAAAGCGCGCCTTGCGAGGGCGCGCCGTCCAGCCTTCCTGGCGACAGCCCGGATTACTTAATGGTCGAGAATTTCTGTTCCAGCGTTTTCGCATCGACTGCGCCCGGAATGCGGCTGCCGTCGGCAAAGAAGATGGCCGGCGTACCGGAAACGCGCAACTGCTGGCCCAGGGCCAGGATTTTTTCATGCGGGTTGGCGCAATTGGCAGCCGCCGTCGCGGGCGCCTTGCCGTTCAACATCCAGTCATCCCAGGCCTTGTTGCGGTCCGGTGCGCACCAGACATTGCGCGACTTGGCGATGGAGTCGGGCGACAGGATGTTGTACATGAAAGTGTAGACGGTGACGTTGTCGATTTCCTTCAGTGCGTTTTGGCGGAAACGCTTGCAATAACCGCAGTTCGGATCTTCGAACACGGCGATCACGCGCTTGCCATTGCCCTTGACAGTTTTCATGGCCGAATCGAGTGGCAGGTCGGAAAACTTAATGCGATTGACTTCGTCCAGGCGCACCTTGGTCAAGTCTTGCGACGTCTTGGCGTCGAAGACGTGGCCGACGAACAGGTATTGCGCGGCTTTGTCCGTGTACAGGATGTCGCCACCCGTGCGCACTTCGTACAGGCCGCCGTATGGGGTTTCCTTGACCGTATCGACCTTGGCGCCGTCACCGAGGCGCGGCTCGATCAGCTTTTTGATGCTCGCTTCCGTTGGCGTTTCCGCGCCGGCGCACGACATCATCAGGCCCGAGGCCAGCACTAATGCGATTCTGCTCATTTTGATCACTATCACTTCTCCACTTGAAACGCCTGGCGAACTGGCCTCTGGCCCGGCAAAATTATCTTCCGAACAAAAAGAGCGCCGCAGACCAGCTGCGGCGACCTTGAATTTTTACTGCTGCTTATTATCCAGCGATATCTTAAGACTTACTGATTTTCACTGATGCCCCAATGCGTGCGAAATCATTTTTCGCTTCAGTGCGGGTAATTTATCGAGCAAGTTTAATCCCAAATTGCGCGCCATGCGCAAGGGCTCCAGGTCGGCGCCGAACAGACGCGCCAGGCCATCGGTCGCCAGTTGCATCAGCAGCACGTCTTCCTTCCTTGCGCGCGCGTAGCGGGCCAGTACGCGCTCGTCGCCTATGCCGCGGTGCGGCTCGCGCTCGGTGATCGTCTTGACCAACTGCGCCACGTCGGAGAAGCCCAGGTTCATGCCGTGGCCGGCCATCGGGTGCACCACGTGGGCGGCGTCGCCCACCAGGGCCACGCGCGGCGCCACCATGGCGTGCGGGCGTATCAGGGTGAGCGGAAATGCGCGTACCAGTTCCGGTTGCAAAGGTGTCAGCTTGCCCAGTTTGTCTTGGCAATACGCGGCCAGGCGCGCGGCCAGGGCGTCGGCCGATTCGGCCATCAAGGTGTCGGCCAGCGCATCGGGCGCCGACCAGACCAGCGACACGCGCTCGCCCGGCAGCGGCAGCAGCGCGACAATGCCTTCGCTGCCCGTGAACCACTGGTGGGCCGCGCCATGGTGCGGCTTTTCGCAGGCAAAGTTACTAACTACCCCGCGCTGGCCGTAGGAACGGTAATCGAGGCCGATATCGCAATGGCCGCGCACCCACGACTGGGCGCCGTCCGCGCCCACCACCAGCGCGCAAGTAATGCTGTCGCCGCCATCGAGGTGCACGATGACCGAGTCATTCGTCCATTCCAGGCGGCTGGCGCGTCCCTGCACCACGTTGACGTTCGGGGCAAATTTCAGGGCGGCGTCCAGTGCCTGGCCCAAGTTGCGGTCTTCAATGATCCACGCCAGCGTGCCGACATGCGCGCCGTAGGCGTCGAAACCGAGTCCGCCAGCATGCGCGCCGTCGCCGTTGATCAGCATGGCGTCGATCGGCGCCACCCTGTCGGCCTGCAGCGCCCCCCACACTTTCAGCGACGACAGCAACTGGTGCGCCGTGTGATTGAGCGCATACACGCGCACATCCCAACTCGGCTCGACCGGCTTGGCGGCGGACGCCGGAGCAATCACCGGAGAGAGCAGAGTGACGCTTTGTCCTGCCTGGGCAAGCGCCAGCGCCGTGGTTTTCGCGATGGCGCCATTGCCGACGATGCAAACGTCGCTGTGGCTATGCATGAAGCGCCGCATGGTGGGGGAGGATGGACTGTTCATGCACCCATTATAGCGTTTGCCGCGCCCATTTCAGTATGCGCTTCCTGCGGCGGAAATCGGGTAAAGCCAAAGACTTCAACTATTCTTGATCTTTGCGCAGAAATGCCTGCGCCCGCTCCAGCACTTCATCGCGCCCCGCGCGCAAACCGGCCACGCTGGGGGCGACCGTGATGTGCGGCTGCACGCCCACTCTTTGCAGCTGGCGCCCGTCGGCATGCCGCACTTCCAGCCCTGAATACCAGACATGGACGTTACCGGGCAGTACCACCTCGCGCAAGTCGCCATTGGCACCCGCGCTGGGCGTGCCGATGAAGGTGACGGGCGTGGCCGCCTCGACCGCCAGCGCCAGATGCTCGGCCTGACTTTGCGTGTGTTCATTGATCAGCATGACGACCTGGCCCCGGTACACAGGCGCCAGGGCTGGGTACAGGCGATCGGGATACGCCAGTTGCACGCCGTCGCTGGTCTCGTGCGCCGTCACCAGTTGCTGGTAAAACATGGCGAAGACGCTGGCGTCATTGACGTTGAGGCGCGCCGCAATGGCGCGGCCGGTGCCATGCGGATAGCCGCGCATATCGAGTATGAGGGCGCGGCTGCCTTGTATCTGGTCAAACATGGCGTCCACTTCGCCCGTTTGCAAGCGGTCCAGGTCGACGTAGGCGATGCCCTTGTCCAGCGCGATCATCGGGCGCGCGTGGCGTGGCGCCAGCGCATCGTCCAGCGGCGTCGGCTGCAGCACCACCTCGCGCCGCTTGCCATCGCTGCCATCGACCTGCAAGGTCACGCTGACGCCGGGCAGAAAAGTCAGCATCTCGGCCATGGCCTTGCGCCAGCGTCCCGCTTCGTTCGAGGCGGCCGTCGTGGCGCGCAAGCGCGCCAGGCGCGTGCCCACGTACTCGCCATCGATTTGCACGATAGCGTCACCCACTTTCAGCAGGCCCGAACGTAGCAAGGCCGGCTCCGTCACATTGGCCACCACGATACCCTCATCGATGGCGGCCAGCACCACGCCTATGCCGTGCGTGCGGCTATTCCCTCCCAGCGCCCGACTGCCCACGCCGACATGGCTGTCATCCAGGCTAGCTGCCATCTGCTGCAGGATCAGGCCATACGCGCGCGCATCGTGCACCTGAGCCATCTGATGCAGGCAGCGCTGCAAGGCGTCATCCCAGGAACTGCTCATCAAGCGCTTGGCCGGAAAGTAATTGTCCAGCGTGGCCCACAGCTTGATGGCAGAGAGCATGCGCCACTCGCGCTCGGGCAAGCGCATGTCGCGATAAGCTTCGTCATCGTGACGCACGGGAAACAGCGCAGCCGATGCCGGCGTCGATAGCTTTGGCCTCGATGGCTGCGCTGGCTGTGATGGCTGTGAGGGCTGTGAGGGCTGCGCCAGCAACGCCAGCGCCGCCTGGACTGGCGCACTGGCCGGCCCGGTGGCGCGATCCATGCGCAAGGTGCGATCGGCAGCCAGCACGGCGGCGCTGCCGTCCGGCCAGGCCAATTGGCCGGACGCGAATTCGACGCGCAAGTCGTCGCCTATCGACAAGGCTTGCAGCGGACCGGCGCGGCTGCGCCAGGCGCCCTCCTCGGCCACGATGCGCGCGCGGCCAGTGCGCTGCAGCGCCAGCACGGCATACGGCACCGATTGCGTGTCATTGACGATGAAGACCATGGGCAGCGCCCGCGCACCGGGCGCTGGCTGCAGCCGTTGCGCCTCCAATTGCATGAAACCCGCCGTCATGCCTTCCCACTGCCCTGGAGTACTTGGGCGCGGGCCGGTAGAAAAACGATAGCGCTCGGCCGGCAGCAGCAAGGGTTCGGTGATCAACTGCGCCAGCACGGCATGCAGCATGGTGGGCAACGGTGGACGCGCAAGCTCCCTGCGCGCACGCAAATCAAGTATGACTTGCCTGGCCCTGGCCGGCAGCAGCAGCGGACTGCCATCGACCATGCCCGGATGCAGGTGCAGCAGCGCCGTGTCGCCGGGCAGCCACTCCAGCACCTCGCCATCGGCCGGCCAGCGCACATACCTCGGCGTATCGGCCCCGATGCGCAAGGCCTGATCGCGCAGCGGCGCCATCAGAGTCGCGATGGCCAGCCGCAAACTCGCTTCATCGTCCTCATCGCGCAACTTGGGCAAGGCCGCGACCAGCGTGCGGTCCCAGTCGACGCGGTCGTCGGCCAGCGCCGGATGGGTGGCGCGGGCAGCGCTCCATAAGCGCGCCAGCGCTACGCTATTCCCATCGTGCGCCTGTGCCGGCGCTGCAATGCACACGAGCACCGCCAACGCCCCCAGCACACCCGCCAAGACGCGCCGCGCGCACCCATTTTTTAGCGCCATCCATTGCGCCATCCATTGCATAGCCATTACCGCTTCCCTGTTCCGCCACTAAAGTCAACGCCTGCGCCGCGCATAAAAAAACCGGCTGACGCCGGTGTCTACATTACGCTGAGGTTTGACTAGATTAATAAGAAGTTAATTATATAGCAATAATACTGCGCGCACCACAGCGTTCACTGGCAACACTACCCCTGCGTGACTACAAGCGCGCATGCGGATCAATCGCCGCCGCCGTGCATCAATCGCCTGGCGGCGCCTGGCCGTCCGGCGAGCATAGTCAAGCATGCGTTCCCTCTCCATGAAGGCGAGGCGGGACGCACACGGCACCGCCGCGCAGCACGCCGGCCGCCTCCCGCTTTGTTGATAAAATACTTACCATTGCGAATAATATTTGACCCAGCATCAAATAAAGACATGCATGACCAGGAAATCTGGGAAAAGTTACGGCCGGCTCTTGCATTCCCGTTTTGGTCTGCTATAATTCGCCACCTTGGCCTGGTAGCTCAGTCGGTAGAGCAGAGGATTGAAAATCCTTGTGTCGGTGGTTCGATTCCGCCCCGGGCCACCAAGAATTGTTTTACTCAAAGCCCACTCATGTTAGTGGGCTTTGTCGTTTCTAGGACTTGCAGTCCTCGTGTCCGGTACATCTCCTGTCCATCCTTCACCCCCTTCCTAAGTAAATCTCCTTCGATCGTCCCATTACGCCAACTGCTTCGTTGCGGATCAAACTTACGTCCGCGCCACGCGGCCCACTTGCACCCGCCCCCCTACTTTGCTCAAACGCTTCTAGCAACAGTTGTTGCTGAAACCTCTATATTTTCCGCAAGAATTGTCGTCGATGCTTCCATTCCGGCCCGGGCCACCAAGAACATCGTTCATGCAACGCAAACCCAGACAGGTTGGCGTTTTATTCGAATTTCACAATCCGCACGTCAGGTCTCAGTACGGCTTCGGTAAAGCTGGCCAGACTGGCGATGGAGCCCCGCAGCGCATCGAACACCAACTGGACTTTTGACGCTATCATCGACGACCGGGTGTACGAAGGCCGGCTACTGCTTGCGTTTTCGCAAATCAGTCCTTTGCGGTTGGGTGATAATTTTCCTGATTATGTTCATGGTTCCGAACTCAATGCCAAGTTGTTAGTCTAAACACTTAGGGCGCTTAGAGGGTTAACCAGTCGGGGGCAATCATGGCGATCAATCCAATCAAACTGCATCATGCGCTACAGGCGAGGTGATGAATGCCTGACTGTGCACACCATCGGTGAAAAAATAAAATACATGAAAGTTATCCAGTGGTCAGATGAATGTCGGGCACCATTAACATCTTTACCATCGGAAAAATAGCGTCTGAACGCTCCGAATGGCGATAAGATTGTTGCAGCCTCGTGCGCCCTCACGAGTAAATTTCAATCGATTCAGCATGCATTGCTGCTGCCAGCAGGTGCGTGCCCCCCCTTTTTTGGTCAGTAGTCTCGAACTCGACGCACATGGACTAGTTCCTGGAGCGTCGGTTAACTTCGACCGGTTTTTTATACGACCTGAGCACCTTCATGACAGCTGGATCTCGCGCGTACTTTTTCTTGAGCGTTAGCAGAAAGCCATCTAAGCCCTTACATTGTCCGAAGTTTTCGCAGTCGTTGCGCCATTGGGCAATATACCTGACATCACCTGGAAGCAAATTCTCCCCTTCGCCAGCCCTTGGCTCGCGGCAGTCGCTAGACCAGCGTTCGACTTTCATTGAGTGGATCTGTTCGCCTTGCGTATGAAGGCGTAGGCATGCCTTGCCTTTCGTGTATTGGAGGACACAGAACGACTCTCCAACGCTACAGTAATCGACTTCGGCATATCCGCTCTGCACAAGTTGTCGGTCCAAGCCCATGTATTCACCAGTTGCAAGGTGTGCGAGCGGATCTGCGCGCCAACCATCAGCGTAGAGCGTCGCTCGGGCTTGGGTAAATAGCTCGCCAACGTTCAGCGCGACCGGTTCAGCTTGGGCGGGTGAGGTGAATCCGACGAGGACTGCAATTGCAATTGTGCCTTTGTTCACTTGGTAGTCCCTCCGGCAGCTATATAAGTTGCCTCAAAGCGCTCGAACTTGACGTACGGTTGGTTATGGCGGCTAGCTTGGTGACGCCCCATTGGGAGCGCCGCCCATTGTCTGGACGCCTGGGATACGCCCGCCTCGATGTCACCGCCCATGATCTTGTCAATGACTCCGAGCCCACGCAACATTGAGACAGCTATGAGGTCTTGCGTCTCCGGCGTGAAGTCTGTTATTCCCATGCGGCGCTCGCCGTGATCTTGCCACGTTGCTTTGTTAATCTGGTACATGCCAGCGGCGGTGGTGATGCCGCCGTACCCAGGGCCGGGATGCGTTGAATAGTCAGTGAATCGCCAAGGGTCCGTTCGTTTTCCCTTGACCGCGCCGTACTTGAAATCATATCCGCCACCTTCTGCATCGGCGATAGCCTGAAGGAATGCCCGAACATTGACGTTCTTCAGGTATTCCCTGTTTTCCGCCAGTCGCTGCTCTTTGCTCAACTTGATCCGCACGACCTTCGCCTCTGCATCCTCACGCGGCGTTGTCGTTCTAGTTGCGCGATGATGAAGAACGCGCCCGGATGGCGATGTCATTGTCGTGGCCATGCGCGCCCTCACGAGTAGATTTCAATGGATTCAGCATGCACTACTGCTGCCATTAGGTGCGTGTGCCCTTTTTCATCAGTAGTTCCGAACTCGACCCGTCCGTTTGCTCGCTTTATCGCATACTCGGTGTTAACCAGCGGGTCGCCGGTATCCTCATCGATAAGAGCATATTTATCGTCGAATACCCTGTCCGCAACACCCGACATTCCAGCTGCTTGCAATATGCCAGATGGAGCCTCGCCAATTGGCGGGGACAGCGACGAAATCAGACGAGCACCGCATTCGGCAACATCTCCGTGATAAGCGTAGTGCCTACCTTCATGCTTTGCGCCTACACGGTCGGTCTTGATAGCGAAAGCCCCCTTGCACTGAGGGCAGATCGTCATATCATCTTCGAGCGCTGCCGCTAGGCCCATAACGATCGTACCCGACGACGCACTGGTGACCTTCCCGCCATGATCGGTCTGATCATTTATGCGTATTACTCTTCGCCCTTCATGTTTCATGAGTTTCTCCTTTTCGAGAAATATCAGATGCGCAACATGTTCCGACTTGCCATGATGTGGCGATTTGGAAAGAATTTGCTTGATAAATCGCAGATAATTGCTTGCTTCAGTAGGATCCGCTGAGAGCAAAACTCAGCTCCCTATGACGAGCCAAATGCATCGTGAAAAAGCCGACTATAACGCTTCGCCTGTCGTAGCGCAGTCCTTGTGACAACTTATCCATTGTCCGCACGTCCTGTCCAGACCGTGCGTTGAACGATGTCCGCTACGCGCCAGAATTGACCTGACTGAATTCGCCTGTCCATCCCCGGCTCGGCAGGCCAAAAAAACCACGCTGGCCGCGCCACGCGGAGCCGCGCCAATCCGCCACATCGAGGTCCTATCGGAAGAAAAGCCCAAAACCCATGCGCCAAGGATTTTCTTGACGCATTCGCCGAACGGCGTCAGGCTCCTTACTTAGCGGGTGCAACGAGAACCGCTTCAGCGCGACCGGTAGCGTGGTTCGAGTCCGCCCCGGGCCACCAAGATTTTTTTAACGCAACGCCCACTCATGCAGTGGGCGTTGTCGTTTCCGGGGTGCGCCATCATTGACTGCGGTTCGGCTCCCCTTCATTTCCGGCGCAAGGGCTGCACCGCGTTCACATCCCTCATTTCAGCTCATCCTACGCCGTGCCTTGCGTCGCCCAGAGCCGCCGATAGGCCCCGTCTGGATCATGCTCGCGCGTTTGCTTTTGCAGGTTGAAGCGTCGCCCATTGCGCGGGTCGGTTCCTCGGCCGGCAAGATACAGCCAGTTACCCTGATTGCTGTAGACGTCATAGTCAATCAGTTGCGCTTCAAACCAGGCAGCGCCGGCGCGCCAATCGCAGCCCAGATCGTGCACCAGATAACTGGCAACAATTTGACGCAGCCGGTTGGAGAGATAACCGGTGGTACTGAGCTCGGCCATGCCCGCATTGACTAGCGGTTCCCTGGTGCGGGCTTGGCACCAGGCTTCGAATCGATGCGCATCGTGACTGGGCTGGCCCAGACTGCTCAAGCCTTGCGCCCGGTACAGCGCGACCCCGTGCTGCAGGTGCAGAAAGCGGAAATAGTCGCGCCACATCAATTCAAACCAGATCCAGTAAGTGCTGGCGTTGGCGCCGTGCGCTGCTTCAAACTGCCTGAGCGCGGCGCATACCATGCGCGCAGATAGCGCGCCGCAGGCGAGCCATGGCGAAAACTTGGTGGAATAGTCGACGCCGGTCAAGCCATTGCGCGAGAGCTTGTAGGTATGCGCCAGCTCACCAGCGAAATACTGGCGCAGATGTTCAGCGGCGGCAGTCGGGCCACCGTAAAAAGCCGGCAGCGCGTACGGGAACGACGACCGTGCGGTGGCAAGATGTGCATCTTGGAGTGCGTCCGGCGCCGCTGCCCAAGTTTCAGCCAGGGCTGCGAAGGCCGGCGGCAAGGGCGGAATCGTCGTCGGCCGCGCGAGCGGGGCCGTCGGCACCACCTGCTGTCGCTCCACGAGGGTGCGGAAGTTGGTGAATACCTCAGGCAAGGCAGCGCAAGGAAACGGCAGCGCGGCCGGATCGAGCAAGCTCGATTGCCACAGCGCTTCGACCGTCAGGCCAGCAGCACGCAGTGCGGCAAGCTCGCCCTGCTCTTCTGGCGCGGCAATCTCCTCGCAATGGATAGTCGTCGCGCCGATGGAATGCGCGAGTGCCAGCAACACGTGGGCGGGGTCGCCCTCGACCTCCAGCAATTGACTGCCGTACGACGCCAGCTGCGTCGCCAAGTCCGCCAGTCCCGAGCGGAGAAAATGCTGGCGATGCGGGCTGGTGCGCGGCACATCCCAGCGCGTCGCGACCGAGGCGCTGCGATGGCAATACACGAACAAGAGATGGCCGGCGCGTTGGCAAGCCTGGCGCAAGGCCGGATTATCGTCGAGCCGCAAATCATTGCGGAACCAGTAAATATGCGTTTGTGCCGACCTTGCGGCGGGATCGGTATTCATGCCTGACGCTTGCTGTCCTGGCGACAGCGATCTGAACAGTATTTCACCTCGGTCCAGACTTTTTCCCATTTTTTTCGCCATGCAAACGGCAGCTGGCATTGCTGACAGAGTTTGGTGGGAAGGTCAGATTTTTTTCGCATGCGCATATTGATCACTCTGGCTAACGTAGGGCGTAGGGCCTAGGACGTAGGGCATAGGACAGAGGGGGGTCAGTGGGCAGCAGAAGCCTGTCGCAACTGGGCGGCCTGATGAGGCGCTCGATCAGCTATGCCATATTCGGGCAGTGCGTCAATCTTACGGCAAAAACAGATCTGGTGCTGCTGACAGCTGGCACTGCATACGCGCCGTCCTGAACGGGCCGCTCCCGGCCCGCTCGCTATCCTCATCCGACACACTGAGCGCCGGGCAAGTCGCTCTTACCACATCAAATCATCGGGAATCTGGAACGCCGCATACGGATCGTCCTCGTCCACTTCGGTGCTGGCCTGTTTCACGCGTACGACGATGGCCGGATCGCGTTCGGCGATCTTGTCGGCGATGATGCGCGGCACCAGTTCCACGGCGCCACCGAGGCAAACGATCACCAAACGGCCCGCCACCAGGTGGGCTTGCACGGCGGCCGTCACGTAGATGCGCTCGATCTTGTTATTGAACGTGAAGTTATACGGCAGCTCGCCGTGATTACCCTTGCTTTGGCGGTTCTTTTGCACCATTTGCGCGATCTGCGCCACGATGGCCTTCTGGTTGGCGGCCGCGTCGCGCTGCGCATTCAGTTCGCGCGCACGCTCGGCGTTCTTGCGCTGCGTCTCGAGCGCGGCCAGGCGCACTTCATCGACACTTTGCGTGCCGCTCTTGCGCTCGTCCTTTTTTTGCTTGCTCTTGTCCTGGTTGGCCAGCTTGACCTTTTTCTTGTCGACCAGACCGGCCTTTAAAAACTGCTCTTGCAACGAGACCATAACTACTCCGTATTGAGGGTGCGCCGGCCAAGACAGCGGGATCGGCCGGTGGAAAGACGCTAGCATAGCAAAAAACAGCGCCTTCGCTGCCGCAGAATGCGGGCGCGGGCCAGCCGATGGACGCCGGGCAGCCGGCAGTCACAAAAAGACACCTTCGATGAGAAATTTTGTTGATAATTGTCATATAGTTAGTTAGGTTCTGCATATCGGCAGTGCGCTGCTGATTGCATCCCTCCTTCCATCGCCTGCGTATACAAGGATTTGCCATGAAACAATTAATCGCCCTCTGCATCGCTACCGCGCTTGCCAGCACCGCCTTTGCCGCCGCACCGGAAGCGGCCCCCGCCGCCAAGACGGCACAACAGTCAAAAATGACCACCTGCAATGCCGATGCTGCCGGCAAGAAAGGTGATGAACGCAAGGATTTTATGAAGGAATGCCTGAGTGCCAAGCCGGTCCCGGCCGCGACGCAGCAAAACAAGATGAAGACGTGCAATGCCGACGCCAAGGACATGAAGGGCGATGCGCGCAAGGCGTTCATGAAAGAGTGCCTGAGCGCACCCAAAAAATAAGTGCCGCTTCGAGGCGACAGTGTGCGCTTCACGCCACAACGCCAGCCGAAAGGCTGGCTTTTTTTTGTTCCCCGCAGGAAGTCAGCTCCTGCCCTATCGCCTGCGCCCAGCTGTGCCAGCAGCCAGTGGGCCAACCGGCTGCGCCATCCTCGTGGCGTGCTGCCACACAGCCATGCCGCTCAACGCGAGCAACCTTGCTCAATGATTAAGATGACATGGAGAATGATAGCGCGTAGTATTTAATCAAGGTACTGCACTCTGCGTTGACACGGCATTTTGGAGAAAGGACGGCAGCGTGAGGGCGTCGAACGATCTCGAGCACTGGCGCGGCCAAGTCTTTCACCGCTTGCTGCAGGTGGTACTGCTGCTGGGCTTCGTGACGGCCATTCCCAGCGTGCTGCTGGCCGCGAGCGAAGCCATCTGGTCCATTGTCGTGCTCGACTTGCTGGCCATCGGCTGGGTCGGCGTTATCTGGCATGTGCGCACCCTGCCCTACCGCTGGCGCGTGTGGCAATTCCTGGTCATCGCCTATCTGCTGGGCGTGGGCCTGCTGCTGAAAATCGGCCCCGTCAGCCAAATCTATATGATGCTCATGCCCGTGCTGGCAGCGCTGCTGCTGGGCATGCGGCCAGCCTTGTCGACGCTGGCCCTGACCTCGCTGACCATCTTTTTCCTGGGCCTGCATCCCGACGTCGCCCTGCACCTGCCGGGCACACACGATGCTCCCGTGCTGCGCGCGCTGATCGTGGCCCTGAACTTCCTGTTTATCGCCGCCGTGCTGACCCTGTCCTGCGCCTTCCTGCTGCGTCATATTGAACGCAGCAGCCAGTCCCTGTCGCAACGTAACGCCGAGCTACGCTTGACGGCCACGGCGCTGGCCCGCCTGAACGACATGGTGATGATCGCCGAAGTGCTGGACGGCACGCCCGGCCACGGCACGGTGCCGGCCACGCGCATCATCTTCGTCAACGATGCCTTCGAGCGCAGCAGCGGCTATGCGCACGCCGAGGTGCTGGGCCGCAGCCTGCTGTTCCAGCAGGGCCCCGCCACCGATGCAGGCGAACTGGAGCGCGTCGCCGCCGCCATGGCCCAGGCCCTGCCAGCCAGGGCGGAGTTGCTGAACTACAACAAGGCCGGCAAGGCGTACTGGGTCGAGGCCGAACTGGTGCCGTTTACGGATGCGGATGGCCGGCAGACGCACTGGGTGGCCGTCGAGCGCGAAATCGACGAGCGCAAGAAATCGGAAGCGGACATCCACCGCCTGGCCTTCTACGACGTGCTGACCGGCTTGCCCAACCGGCGCCTGCTGATGGATCGCATCGCCCACTTGCTGGCCGCCGCGCCACGCGAGAATAACATCAGCGCGCTGATGTTCATCGACCTCGACCATTTCAAGCATATCAACGACGCACGCGGCCATGCCACGGGCGACGCGCTGCTGCGCCTGGCGGGCGAACGGCTGGCGCAACTGATGCGCAAGGCTGACACCGTGGCGCGCCTGGGCGGTGACGAATTCGTCGTGCTACTGGCGCACCTGGCCGACGACCTGCACGGCGCCGCCCATGCGGCGAGCCAGGTGGCCGAGAAAATTCGCGTCGCCATCGCACGCGACTTCGAGATTGACGCGCAGTCCTATCATTGCAGCGCCAGCATCGGCGTGACCTTGCTGCCGAAAGCGCGATGCCAGGCGCACGACCTGCTGCGCGAAGCCGATATCGCCATGTATCGCGCCAAGGCGCAAGGGCGCAACGGCATCGCCTTTTTTGAAGCGGCTATGCAAGCGGGCGTGGAGCGCCGCCTGACCTTGGAGCGGGCGCTCGCGCGCGCACTCGAAATGGGCGCACTGTGCATGCACGTGCAGCCCCAGGTCGACCGCAATGGCCGGATCACGGGCGCAGAAATGCTGATGCGCTGGCCGCAGCCCGATGGCACGCACATCGCACCGAGCGTCTTCATCCCCATCGCCGAAGAATCGGGGCTGATCGTCAGGCTGGGCCATTGGGCAATGCGCGAAGCGTGCCGCGCCTCGAAGCTGCTGGCACAAGCTGGCCAGTTCGTCCCCTTGTCGGTGAACGTCAGTCCGGCCCAATTCCGCCAGCCCGATTTCGCCACCCGCGTGCAGGCGGCGCTGGCCGAACACGACACGCCGGCCGACGCCCTGATCCTGGAATTGACGGAAGGCTTGCTGATCGACCAGCGCGAAGCCTCGCTGGCACGCATGCGCGAACTGGCGGCCCTGGGCATCCGCTTTTCCATCGACGATTTCGGCACCGGCTATTCCAGCCTCGCCTACCTGACCTCGATGCCGCTGTACGAACTCAAAATCGACAAGCGCTTCATCGACGACACGCCGCGTGACGCGCGTGACACGGCCATCGTGCAAGCGATATTGGCCATGGCGCGCCACCTTGGCTTGCGCGTGGTGGCCGAAGGCGTGGAAACGCAGGAACAGGCCGACTTCCTGGTCGCCCACGATTGCGATAGCTTGCAGGGCTATCTGTATGCGCGGCCCATGCCCTTGCCCGATTTCCTGACCTGGCTGGCCGAACGGCGTTAGCTGTACGTTAGCTGGCCTTTCCCCCGCCAAACTCCTCCGCTAGAATACCGGCCTCGCAGCCTGTACCTTCAGCATCCCCCTATTGCAATCTTGTCAAATAAAGTGATCCCCGATGCGTCTGGTTCTTCCCATGTTGGCCCGTCCCCTGCTGCCTTTGCTACTGACTCTGCTGGCCACCGCCCATGCGGCCCCTTCCACCACCACGCCCATCACGCTGGACCAGGCCATGGCCGACCCCGACTGGATAGGCACGCCCGTCGAAGCGGCGTGGTGGGGCTGGAATGGCCAGCTCTATTACCAGCAAAAGCGCCTCGGCTCGCCCCTGCGCGACACCTATCAATTAGCAGGCGCCAACGCCAAACTCAATAGCGGCAAGCAGGTCGATGACGCGCAACTGGCCAACCTTGATGGCCAGCAGATGATCGTCAACCGGGCCGGCACGCGCGCCATCCTGCTGCGCAACGGCGACTTGTTCGAGCGCGACCTGAAAAACGGCGCCCTGATCCAGATCACGCGAGGCGTTTCGGCCATCAGCGACCCGCAATATGCAAACGACGGCAGCGCGGTGCAATACCGTAGCGGCAACGACTGGTTCAGCTGGAACCGCCTGGAGCGCCTGAGTGCGCCCGTGGCCCTGTTGCGCGCGGCCAAGGACCCGGACGCCAAGCCGGAAGCGGATTCCCTGCGCGAACTGCAGCTGCGCCTGATCGTCAACCTGGCGCGCCAGAAGGAAGACCGCGACGCCAGCCGCGAACGTCGCCAAGAAGAACGCCGCCTGGACGCCACGCGCGCGCCGGAGCCGATCTATCTGGGCGATAAAGTCAGCATTTCAGGCAGCGCCCTGTCGCCGGACGGCCGCTGGCTGCTGTTCGTCACGCAAGACAAGACCGCCGAAAAAGGCAAGCTGGGCAAACTGGCCCGCTACGTCACGGAGACTGGCTACCCGGAAGCGGACGACGAGCGCACGCGCGTGGGCCGCAACATGCCCATCGCGCAAAGCCTGAAACTGGCCGACCTGCGCACGGGCAAGGTGCGCGACATCGGCTTCGACAGTCTGCCCGGCATCGCCACCGACCCGCTGGCCGCGCTGCGCGCCGAACAGCAGTTGCCGCCATTGAAGGGCAATCGCGGCGTGCGCATCGACGCCCAGCGCGACGGCATCGCCTGGACCGATGACGGCTCCAAGGTGGCCGTGCGCATCCGCGCCATCGACAATAAGGACGGCTGGCTGGCCAACGTCGACCTGGCCAATGGCACCCTGCTGCCCGTACACCGCATCAGCGACACGGCCTGGGTCAACCGCCGCGCCGAAGAATTCGGCTGGCTGCCCGACAACGCCACCCTGTGGTATTTGTCCGAGGAAAGCGGCTACGCCCATCTGTACACGAAAACGGGGGCGGCCCCCGCGCGCGCACTGACGCAAGGCAAATGGGAAGTAAGCGCCGTCGAATGGAGCCGCGACGGCAAGACTGCCTACTTTATGTGCAACCAGCAGGCGCCAGGCACCTATGAAGTGTGCGCCAGCACGGCCAAGGAAGGCGGCGCGCGCGAAGTGACAAATTTAAAAGGCGTGGAAAACTTCGGCCTGTCGCCCGATGGCGACAAGTTGTTGCTGCGCTATTCGAGCAGCTATATGCCGGCCCAGTTGGCGAGCATTTCCGTAGCGGGCGGCAAGGCCAATATCCTGACCGATACGCGCAGCGCAGCCTTCAAGGCGCGCACATGGATCATGCCGGAACTGGTACAAGTGCCGTCCACGCATGGCGCAGCGCCCATCTGGGCCAAGCTGTACAGGCCAAAGCAGCTGCAAGCGGGCAAACAGTATCCCATCGTCATGTTCGCGCACGGCGCCGGCTACCTGCAAAACGTCACCGAGCGCTACCCCGTATATTTCCGCGAACAGATGTTCCACAACCTGCTGGTAGAGCAAGGCTACATCGTGCTCGACGTCGATTACCGCGCCTCGCTCGGCTACGGTAGCGCCTGGCGCACGGCCATTTACCGCCAGATGGGTCACCCGGAACTGGAAGATTTCATCGATGGCGCTAACTGGCTGGCGCAGCAGCACCAGGGCGACATCAAGAATGTGGGCATCTATGGCGGCAGCTATGGCGGCTTCATGAGCTTGATGGCCTTGATGCGCGCGCCGCAGGTATTCAAGTCTGGCGCCGCCCTGCGCCCCGTGACGGACTGGACCACCTACAACCACGAGTACACGGCCAACATCCTGAACACGCCGGACGTCGATCCGCAAGCGTACAAAATATCGTCACCGATCGAATACGCCGACAAGCTGACGGGCCACCTCTTGATCGCCCATGGCATGATCGACGACAACGTGTTTTACCAGGATTCCGTGCGCCTGTCGCAGCGCTTGATCGAGCTCAAAAAGGATAATTGGGAAATGGCCAGCTACCCGATGGAGCGCCACGGCTTCGTGCAGCCGGAAGCGTGGTATGACGAGTACCGCCGCATCTACCAGCTGTTCCAGCGCACGCTGAAATAGCGCCCGGGCAAAGCTGCTGCGCGTCGCGCCTTGCAAGCGGCATGGCGATATAAAAAAAGCCGCTGGATCAGCTAATGCCGTTCAGTTAGTGTTGGTGATGCTATTTTTAGCCCAAGAACAAGGACAGGGGTCGGACCCGGCGGGGGAATATGCTTCAATGGAGCACATTCCGATCACGAAGTGACCGACCCCAGCTCTTTGCCTCTGGGGTTAGCGAATTTACTGGCGCTCATCAATCACGCCAAAACCCTTAACTGAACGGCATTACCGCTGGATCAGCGGCTTTTTTGGGGGGGCTTGGCAAGGCGTCAGGATTGCAGCTGCAAGGTCTTGATGATTTTGCTTTCCACCTTCTCGCCCGCGCCTGAGGTGGCATTCTTGCTTTCCTTGCGCAGCAACAATAAGCGGTCGCCATTAACGCCATACTGGCGCGTTTCGTCCGATTTTTGCGTAAAGCTGACGACGACAAAGGCGCGCCCGCTCAGGTCGACGTGGAACTCGCTGGCCAGTGGCGTGCCATCGGCCGCGATCCACACGTCGATGCCGCCGTCAAACTTCTTCACATACTTGCGGTCTTTCTCTGGCACTTTGTCCAGCGACAGGGTGAAACTCAGCAAGCGCGCCGGCTTGCCCTTGTAACTATCGACCTTTTCGCCGCTGAACACGGCCTCGTCGATCTCGCGCGAGAGGGCGCCCGCCGCCGACACCATGGAGCGCAATTCCGTCGCCTTCAGTTCCCCCAGCGCAAAGCCGAGCGGCGTCTTGGTTTTTGGGTCCTTCACCTTGGCGCGCTGCTCCGCTTCCACTTTCGCCAGTAAATCCTTGCCGTAGAGCACCTGCAAGCCCGCCGACCCGCCCTCGATCGCCACCGTCACCTGGCCGCTATCTTCTTCCGCCGCCTTGCCCTCGCCCTCGCGGCGCCAGGTTTTCGATTCGATCTGCGCCTTGATCGGCACCTGCCCCTGCAAGCGCGCCAGCGCCGCATGCAAATCGGCCAGCCCATCGGCCTGTGCCGTACCGCACAACAAACCGAACAGCCCCGCCACCGCCAAGCCTTGCACTCCGCTACGTCGTTGCATCGCCACATCCCTTCAGGTCACACAAGGATGCCAAAACACTATGTTTTGGCCATCTGTTGCATTTAAACACAGCTTCCTCTGGTCAGGTGGAAAGTCTTTCTGCTATAATTTCCGCCTTGGCCTGGTAGCTCAGTCGGTAGAGCAGAGGATTGAAAATCCTTGTGTCGGTGGTTCGATTCCGCCCCGGGCCACCAAGAACATCGTTTACGCAACGCCCACTCATGCAAGTGGGCGTTGTCGTTTCTGGGGTTCGCAGTACTCGTGCCCGGTCTATTTCGGGTACCGATTGCACTCGAATAAAGCGTGTTACCACTCAAGTGCCAGTAGCAAAGCGTGCCAACGAACGTCTGCTAAGCCTCTGCTTTACCGGTGGCTCTACGGCATAGGATACGCCCCCTTCGGCTCCCCATAGCTTAGAGGACTTACGCCCGCGCCCGCCATCGACAGGACATATGCGCCCTTAACCTATAGCTCAGTTGGTAGGGCAGGCGATTGAAAATCCGTGCCTACCTACACTACCGGCCCGGCCCATATCAAGCGTGCTATCTCAAATAGCGCTTCGCCTCGCTTAGCTATTGCCGCCTCATCCCAATGCTGACGCGTCATCAAATCACGGTTAAGCTGAAGGTTGGAATGGTCAAACAGAGCCTGGCGCTTCTGATCGTATGCATGATTTTGCAGGGAACGGTTAACGCCATAGTGCACTAGGGTCAAGTTGCCAATCCGTGAGACCGCACGCTCGCGCTCAACTATGAGCGTAGACCGTTCGTCCAAGCTGTCGGGGGCGTACTGAAGGATACGGGCTTGATCTACATCGGTAGCGGTCGCACTCGTCCCATCTGGTAACGGCCAATAGGTATGCCAAGTTTGCGGAAGAATATGATCAATATCCACTGTGTCGAATGCCAGCAGTACTCGCTCCTCGCTTTTCTCTGACCGCATTGCGGTTTCCAGCCGATGAAAGATTGCCCGCAACTTTGCCGCGTCCAAACGTCCCGGATATACATCCCCTTCCATCCAATGACGTCGAAACTCCTCGTCGCGCGGCCAACGTGATGCGTCGCCGCTTGATTCCGCAAGTGTCGTTCGAAAAGCGGCACAAGTTAGCTCTCCGGCTTGTAGCTTTTTCAACTGTTGCGCGAATACTTTGTTGTAGCTCTTTCGGGTAAGTCCACAAATTGCGCGCCGAACTAGATACGACTCGATGCATCGAAATATCTCGCTCTGGTCGACGTGCGAAAGTGACGAGGCCGCCACGCGCAAGGCCAGTGCGTGTGCCGGCGATGCGTCCCACACGCTAATACGGCGACCGAAAACGCCTATCGGTGTATCGCCTGTGCCTGTAACCAATGCACGATACTGTTTAGCATGACTATTCAACATCTCGAGCTGGGCATCCGCAGTGTGCAGCTCTGAAGAACGGTCAACAAAGCGCCGATACCCGGCGTAGAGCCGACCGATATCAATCTCATCACCGGTCTCTGCCTGAACCGCCGTCTGCACGAACCATTCAAGCCTAGGACGATTTAAGCGACCTCGCGACTGCGCCTCGGACCACAATGGCGACTCGAATTGCGACCAAAGTGTCGAGTAGAGTTCATCGGCATTGCTCCCCGCACGCATGAAGATAAAGTTTCGAATCAAATCCGTGGAATGCAATGCCGCGCCGTGCCCGTTGAGCGTCTCGAAAATCACTTGGGCATCGTCGTCTTCCCCAAGAGAGATACAAACAATGGAAATGTCGGTTAGCACTGCTGTGGCAAGAGCCATCGCAGAAGTGGCTGTCGAGGCATCAGATTGCTCTTGCGCCCATTCCGTCATAGCGGCCCGAAAGAATGCGATCGCTTCCAGCGCTGGGGGGTGCACCACGCCAATCTTTCGGATATTACCCGTCTGGGTGAAACTGGCGGGAAATCGCTCGCGGAGGTCGTCTAAAGAGCTGGCGGTCATCGTCTGGACATATTGGTCGCGATCACGGAACGTTGGCCAAAGCTTAAAAGGCTCCACCTCCTTGTCATCCATCGTTTCCGGATTCGCATTAACAAGACACGCTTCGATAGCAGGCAGGAAAGTAGGCTGCTCCCACTCCCGTAAGGCGTGCATTAACGCTCTCAGCACGTATTGCAGAGTAGTGAGCCGTTGCTGACCGTCGATGATATGGTGTCGCTCAACGCCCAGCAAACCTACTTTTTTTTGCGGTTCCAATACGACCGCACCCATGAAATGCGGTACTGCCTTGTCGCCAGCGACACGGGCGTCCGCCTTTTCGCGGATATCTTCCCACAGTCGGCCCCATTGATCTTCTCGGTTCCAGACGTACGGGCGCTGGTAGAACGGCACGCGGTATTGACGGCGGTCTTGAAATATTTGCTGAACGTTAAAGGTACGTGAGTCCACAATCCTAGCCTTTTCTTCGGTGAACAACTTTCTGGTGACGGAGGGGAATTCAAACGGAATTTTTGCCCTCCCTTAGCATTCTCGCCAGGCATCCTGACAGAATCGACACCAGTTGTCACGTTGTCTACTTACAATGCGGTAGACTCGCGCAGGCCCAAGCCACGCGCGCCAGTTCTGGCGTTGCCTGGCACCGGCCAGGAATCCGGGATTCCTTGATACAGGGCAAGGCGCTGCCGCGCCTGTCGGCATAAAATTGCCGGTTTTGCCCATCCTCCATGCGCCACGCTCCCGAATTACTCCTGCCTGCCGGCTCGCTGGCCAAGATGCATGCCGCCTTCGACTATGGCGCCGACGCCGTCTACGCGGGTCAGCCACGCTACAGTTTGCGCGTGCGCAATAACGATTTTTCGACCTTGCAAGCCTTGCAGGAGGGAATCGATGGCGCACATGCACGCGGCAAGCAATTCTTTGTCGCCAGCAATATCTTCGCCCACAATGCCAAGCTGAAAACCTATTTGCGCGACATGGAGCCGGTGATCGCCATGCGCCCCGACGCCCTGATCATGGCCGACCCGGGCTTGATCATGATGGTGCGCGACAAATGGCCGGACGTCCCGGTCCACTTGTCGGTGCAGGCGAATGCCGTCAACTGGGCCGACGTGAAATTCTGGCACCGCATGGGCCTGACGCGCGTGATTTTGTCGCGCGAACTGTCGCTCGACGAAATCGAAGAAATCCGCCAGCGCTGCCCGGAAATGGAACTGGAAGTGTTCGTCCATGGCGCCCTGTGCATCGCCTATTCGGGCCGCTGTTTGCTGTCCGGCTACTTCAACCACCGCGACCCTAACCAGGGCACGTGCACGAATTCCTGCCGCTGGGATTACAAGGTGAAAAATGCGGCGGAAGACGCCAGCGGCGACCTGGGCGGCATGCAAGTGGTGCCGCTGGAATTTCACCAGGCGCTGGCCGAGGCCGACAATAATGCCTTTTCTGCCCTGCACCAGCAGCCGCGCCACCCGCTGGCCGACCAGCCCTATTTCATTGAAGAAGCCCAGCGTCCGGGCCAGCTGATGCCGATACTCGAAGACGAGCACGGCACCTACATCATGAATTCGAAGGACTTGCGCGCCGTCGAACATATCGAACGCCTGGTCAAGATCGGCGTCAACTCGCTGAAGGTCGAGGGCCGCACCAAGTCGCTGTACTACGCGGCGCGCACGGCGCAAGTCTACCGCCAGGCCATCGATGACGCCGTGGCTGGCCGGCCTTTCGATATCAGCCTGCTGGGCCAGCTGCAAGGCCTGGCCAATCGTGGCTACACGGACGGTTTTTACCAGCGCCACCACACGCAAACGCATCAGAACTATATGCGTGGCGCATCGGAAGCAGACCGCAGCCAGTACGTGGGCGACGTGCTGGGCGTGACGGACGGCTGGGCCAGGGTGGAGGTGAAAAACCGCTTCGCCGTGGGCGATCGCATCGAAGCCCTGCATCCGGGCGGCAACCGCGATTTCACCATAACACGCATGCTCAGCGACGACGGCCACGAGATCCAAGTTGCGCCCGGCAGCGGCCACTTCGTGCGCATCGAACTCGACGGTGCTCTGGACAAAGCCTTGCTGGCGCGCTATTTGTAAGCTCGCGCGCTTGCGCAATTGAACGCATTGCCTATCGATGCTGTGCGCCGACGCTGCGCTCGGCTATGTCGATGGGCAGGGGCGCTCGCACCTGCTCTGCCGGCGGTGGCGTCAGGTCGAAGGCCGCGGATTTGTGCGTGTCTGAGCGTGTCATTCGCACCGCAATGAGTGCCGTTCATCGCAAAGTTTTACCTCCCGCAGCACTTGCGCCCTAGAATACACGGATCAACTACTCAAGGAAACCGCCATGCGCCCTCTGTTCCTGTTGTCCGTCCTGTCCCTCGCTTGCCTCGCCCCTCTCGCGCATGCCGACGAGCAAACGCGCACGGTTGATGCCTTCAATGCCATCGACATCCGCGGCCCCATCAGCATCGAAGTCGAAGCGGGCAAGGAGCAAAGCCTGCTGCTGCGCGGCGACCAGAAATTTCTCAGCGGCGTGATCACGGAAGTGGTCGATGGCGAGCTGAAAATTTCCATGAAGGATAAAGATATCAAGAAGACGGAGGGCGACTCGCGGGTCATCATCAGCATGCCCACCTTGCGCAAGCTGATCGCGGAGGGCGCGGGCGAAAAAATCTTGACCCGGCTCAATGGTCCACGAGTCGACATCAGCTACAAAGGGGCAGGCCGCCTGGCCGCCGATGGCCAGGTCGACTGGCTGCGCCTGAAGGCGCAAGGCGTGGGCGAAGTCGATACGAAAGCCTTGCTGGCGAAAAACGTCGATGTGAATTTTGAAGGCATCGGCTACGTCAGGGTATATTCCTCGGGGGAACTGAACGCCGTGGTGCGCGGCATGGGCGAGCTGACCTATTATGGCAAGCCGAAGATCGTGCACAAGTCGATCTCCGGCATCGGCAGCGTCAACGCCGCCAAATAAGACTTCCTCAAATAACAAGGCCATCAAGCCACTGGAGAGCGCATGAGCGTTTTACACGATACCGACGAAGCGCTGGTGCTGCGCGAGGATGAAGGTGGCCTGGTCACCTTGCGCTTGAACCGCCCGCTGCAATTGAACGCCCTGTCGGCAGCCATGCTGACGGCGCTGCAAGAGGCGTTCGATCGCATCGCGCAGCAAGCGCACGTACGCTGCGTGGTGCTGGCGGCCGAAGGCAAGGCTTTTTGCGCGGGCCACGATTTGCGCCAGATGCAGGCCACGCGCCAGCTTGACTATTATCAAACCCTGTTCGCGCAATGCTCGCGCGTGATGCAAGCGATCCAAGCCTTGCCCGTGCCCGTGATTGCCCGCGTGCACGGCATCGCCACGGCGGCCGGCTGCCAGTTGGTGGCCAGCTGCGACCTGGCCGTGGCGGGCGCCTCGGCCCGCTTTGCCGTGTCCGGCATCAATGTGGGCCTGTTCTGCGCCACGCCATCGGTCGCCCTGTCGCGCAATGTCTCGCCCAAGCGGGCCTTCGACATGCTGGTGACGGGCCGCTTCATCGATGCCGACACGGCCGCCGACTGGGGCTTGGTCAATGAAACGGTGGCCGACACGGCGCTCGACGCGGCTGTGGCGCGCCTGGCGCAGCACATCATGGCAAAAAGCCCGACCGCCATCCGCTATGGCAAAGCCATGTTCTACCGGCAGCGCCAGCTGCCGCTGGACGACGCGTATGCGTATGCGGGCGACGTGATGGCGCGCAACATGATGGAAGACGATGCCGACGAAGGCATCAGCGCCTTCCTTGAAAAACGGCCGCCCCGCTGGACAGCCTGAATGTAAGCGCACGCGCTTGCTTTCTCTGCTGCTGCACGCCTCAAAACGCCCAGGCCTTCCTGGCAAGGTGGCGGCAAACAAGCCATGGCTGGGGCGGGCACTACAGTCAGTTTTATGCGCAACTCGGTTTGTGGTTTTTATTGCGGTTTTTATTACGCCCGGTATCGGACAACCACCCGCGCTGGGCCAGGGCAAAATTCCCGCCGTGCGCGCGTTTAGCGCTGCAGCGGCAGATAGCTCTGTTTAAGCTGGCGCAACACAAAGCTCGATTTGCTATGGCGGATGCCGGGAATTTTGTACAGGCGCTCGCGCAGCAGGCGTTCGTAGTCGCGCGTGTCGCTGACTGCGATGCGCAGATAGTAATCGTAGTCGCCCGAGACAAGAAACGCTTCCAGCACTTCCGGGATCATGGCCAGCGCGTGGCCGAATTCAAACAGGGCCTGGTCGGAATGGTCGTCCAGGGTCACTTGCACGATGACGGTATCGGCCAGCCCCACCTTGGCCGCGTTGACGTTCACCGTATAACCCTCGATGACGCCATCGTCTTCCATGCGCTTGATGCGCGCCCAGCACGGCGACGAGGTCAGGCCCACCTTGGTGCTCAACTCGTGCAGGCTGATGCGGGCATCCTGTTGCAGGGCCGTCAGGATGGCGAGGTCGAATTTGTCCAGTTTCATTCTGTCATACCTTAATTTCACAGCAAATTTTGCTCAATTTTTTATTCTACACGAGAAAACCAGCAGCCTTTTCTGCCGTAACAGGCAGAAAATAAGGCCATGAAAACTGATACCGCGCCCCTCCTTGCCGCCACCCACGATCTTGCACCGCGCAACGGCGCCAACATCCTCATCGACACCTTGCTGGCGCTGGGCATCGACACCGTCTTCGGCTACCCGGGCGGCGCCGTGCTACCCCTGTACGACGCGCTGCACGCGCAGCCCCGCTTGCGCCATGTGCTGGTGCGCCACGAACAGGCCGCCGTGCACGCGGCCGAAGGGTATGCGCGCAGCACGGGCAGGCCTGGCGTCGTCTTCGTCACCTCCGGTCCCGGCATGAGCAACACCACCACGGGTTTGCTCGACGCCCTGTGCGATTCGATTCCCGTCATCTGCATCAGCGGCCAGGTGGCCACCACCAGCATCGGCAGCAACGCTTTCCAGGAATGCGATGCGCTGGGCATCTCGCGCCCCGTCACCAAATGGAACCGGCAAATCCGCACGGCCGATGAAACGGCAGCCGTCGTGCACGAGGCCTACGCACAAGCCACGCAAGGGCGGCCCGGTCCCGTGCTGATCGATTTCCCCAAGGATATGCAACTGGCGCAAGTCACGGCGCACACACCGCTGCCGCCCCTCACCGCCACCGCAGCGGCCGCGCCCCTGCCCGCCAGCGCCGCCCTCGAACAGGCCGCCAGCCTGATCGCCAGCGCGCGCCAGCCCGTGTTCTATGGCGGCGGCGGCCTCATCAATTCCGGCCCCGATGCCTGCGCCGCGTTCGGCCAACTGGTCACGCTGGCAGCGGCGCCCTGTACCTTGACCTTGCTGGGCCTGGGTGCGTTTCCCGCCTCGCACCCAGCCTTCCTGGGCATGCTGGGCATGCACGGCACGCTGGAAGCGAACCTGGCCATGCACCATGCGGACCTGATCGTCTGCGTCGGCGCCCGCTTCGATGACCGGGTCACGGGCCGCCTGGACGCCTTCTGTCCCGGCGCAAAAATCATCCACGTCGATATCGACCCAACGTCGATCGGCAAGGTGGTGCGCGCCGACGTCAGCTTGCGCGGCGACTGCGCGCCCGTGCTGGCCGCATTGCTGACGACGCTGCAGGCGCAACTGCGCAGGCGCTCGCTGGCGGACCGCCAGCCGTGGTGGCAGCGCATCGATGGCTGGCGCGCGCACGATAGCCTGGGCTTCAACGATACGCCGCAGGTCATCGCGCCGCAGGCGCTGATGCAGCGGCTGCAGGCGGCGCTGGCCGGACAGGACGCCATCGTGTCGACCGACGTGGGCCAGCACCAGATGTGGGCCGCACAGCATTTGCGCTTCGAGCAGCCGCGCCGCTGGCTGACCTCGGGTGGCGCCGGCACCATGGGTTACGGCCTGCCGGCCGCCATCGGCGCGCAGATCGCCCATCCGGGCAAGCGCGTGGTGTGCGTCAGCGGCGACGCCTCGATTTTGATGAATATCCAGGAACTGGCCACCGCCACGCAGCACCGCCTGCCCGTGAAAGTGGTGTTGTCGAACAATGGCGCCATGGGCATGGTGCGCCAGTGGCAAGAACTGCACCACGGCGAGCGCTACAGCCACAGCTATACACAGGCGCTGCCCGATTTCGTCGCCCTGGCGCGGGCCTTCGGCTGGCAGGCGCATACGGTGAGCCGGCGCGACGAGCTCGACACGGCGCTGGCCGCCTGCCTGGCAGCGGACGGGCCCTACTTCCTCGACGTGCGCGTGCACGGCGCAGAAAACTGCTTCCCCATGATGGCCCCCGGCGCGGGGCACAATGAAGTCACATTGGCGAAAGGCGTGGTATTCCAGTAACCCGCTGCGTAAAACCTGTCAGCCCGTGGCGTCCCGATGCCTGACAAAACCGTGGCGAGCGCAAAGGAGCGGTGGCGAAGGAGCGCAAGCGTACTTCAGTACGGTGAGTATCGCAGGCCGCCTCCGTCTATACCGACGCGCGAGGTTTGCTCAGGTATTGACTACGTCCACACCCGGTAGACCCAGTAACTCTCGTCATCACGGCTGGCGCGCGCCAGTTCGGTGGGGCTCAAGCCCGTAATGGCGCGCACCTCGCGGCACAGGTGGGCCTGGTCGGCGTAACCACCGGCGGCGGCAATATCGCTCCATGAGGCATTGCCTTGCAACATGGCCTCGCGCGCATCGAGAAACGACTGTTCCGCGCGGCGCATGCGGCGCAGGGTGCGCATGGGCTGGCCGGCCCAGGACTTGATGCGGCGCTCGATATGGCGCACGCTGCTGGCAAGACCCGTCGATGCCGCCTGCACGCCCAGGCGGCGCACCCAGTCCTGTATGGCGCCAGCCGGATGGTCGCCGCTTTTGCGCGCCACCTCCCAGCGCGGCGCCAGGAACTGCTCCACCAGCGCGATGCGCGCAGCGTCGTCGGGTGCAGCCAGCACGGCATCGGACAGTGCCAGCCAGTCGGCATCGAACAGGGGGGCGAGCGGGCGTACCTGGTCGAACAGGACTGCCATGTCGATACCGGTCAGCGCGTGCAGGGCGGCCGGATACAGCATCACCATGAATGAGTGCACGGGGCCGGGATTGTAGCTGACCAGCGGATAGCCGCGCGGGCCGCTGAACAGGGCGGGCGGCATGCGCACATGCTGCAGGTCGGGGCCGGGCGCGGCCGCCTCGACCTCGCCCTCGACGGTCCACAGCAGGCAGCACATGGGCGTGGCCGGAAAGCGGTTCAGGCGCTGCGCCGGCGGCAACGGCGCGCAGCGCGTGGTGTCGCGCACGAGGAAGGCGCGCACGCAGGAAGCGAGCGCAGTGCGCGGCGCGATCAAACGGGTCATAGGCTTAGCGGGCCTAGGGGGCTTAGCGGGCGTAGGGGGCGTAGGAGCGGCAGGCATGGCGACGATTGTACCGGGAAATTCTGGCTGCGCGCGATGTCGTATTCGTTCAAGACGCGGGCGCGCAAGCGCGCTACAGTCATGCCATCGTTGCCACTGAAACAGGAGCCAGTCATGCCGCCACTCGACCACATCGCCGCGCCCGCCGTGACCACGCGCTTGCGCCAGATCCGCCGCCTGCCGGGGCCTTTCGCCCTGCCCATCATCGGCAACGCGCTGCAAGTGCGACTGCCGCGCATCCACCGCGACGTGGAAGGCTGGGTGCAGCGCTATGGCCCCTACCTGCGCGCCTGGTTCGGCCGCACGCTGGTGCTGGTGGTGGCCGACAGCGAGGCGGTGGCGGCCGTGCTGCGCGACCGGCCCGACGGCTTCCGGCGTCCGCTGTCGACCTATATCGTCTCTGAGGAAATGGGCGGCAATCCCGGTCTGTTCCTGGCCGAGGGCACGCAGTGGCGCAACCAGCGCCGCATGGTCATGGCCGGCATGGCTCCGGGCGCCATCAAGGCCTATTTCCCCGCGCTGGTGACGGTGGCGCAGCGCTTGCAGCGGCGCTGGCATCTGGCAGCCACGCAAAACCAGGCGATCAACCTCGACGGCGACCTGAAACGCTATACGGTCGATATCATCGCCGGCCTGGCCTTCGGCACGGCAGTCAATACACTCGAATCGGGCGAGGACGTGATCCAGCGCCATCTGGACGCGATCCTGCCCGCCGTAGCGCGGCGCAGCCTGTCGATACTGCCCTACTGGCGCTATTTCAAACTGCCCGTCGACCGCCGCCTGGACCGCGACGTGGCGGCGCTGGACGTGGCCGTGGCCGACCTGGTACGGCAAGCGCGCGCCCGCCTGGAGCAAGACCCGGCGCGGCGCGTGCGCCCACCCAACCTGCTCGAAGCGATGATCGCCGCCGCCGACGAAGCCGACAGCGGCGTGGACGACCGCGCCGTGGCCGGCAATGTGCTGACCATGCTGCTGGCCGGCGAAGATACGACAGCCAATACGATCTCCTGGATGATTTACTTGCTGCAACGCCATCCGCACTGCCTGGCGAAGGCGCGCGAAGAGGTGCGCCGCCTGGCGCCCGACGTGAGCGGTTTCAGCATCGAGCAGATGGATAGCCTCGACTATCTGGGCGCCTGCGCCAGCGAAGCCATGCGCTTGAAACCGGTGGCGCCCTACATTCCGCTCGAAGCGCTGCGCGACACGGTAGTGGGCGACGTGGCCGTGCCCGCCGGCAGCATGCTGTGGTGCGTAATGCGCCATGACAGCGTTTCCGATACGCACTTTCCCGATGCGCAAGCGTTCCAGCCCGAACGCTGGCTGGCCGGCAAAGCCATTGACAAGCGCGCCGCCATGCCTTTCGGCGCCGGCGTGCGCACGTGTCCGGGGCGCTACCTGGCCTTGCTGGAAATTAAGATCGCCATGGCCATGCTGCTGGGCAGCTTCGACATCGCCAGCGTCGACACGCCCGATGGCGGCGAGGCGCAGGAACTGATGGGTTTTGTGATGTCGCCCATCGGCCTGACGCTGCGCCTGGCGCGGCCGCAGTGATACCATGCAAGACCGCTCATCACCTTGAATTTACCCATGACAATCTGCCTGGAATCGCCGCAGCAAGCCGATGTACAAACCCTGCTCGCCGAGCTCGATGCCGATCAACAGCGCGGCCCCTGCGGCGACCATCGCGACGCTCGCTTAAGTGTCCGCATGGAAAAACCGCTGCAGGTGGCGCCATGAATGCGCCCGCCGACAGCTTGACGGACATCCGCGCGCGCCTGCGCGCCTTTGCCGAGGAGCGCGACTGGGACCAGTTCCACACGCCCAAGAATCTGGCCATGGCCCTGTCCGTGGAAGTGGCAGAACTGATGGAACACTACCAGTGGCTACCCACGGGCGCGCACGCCGAGCTGGACGAAGCGAAGCGCTTGGGCATCCGTCACGAACTGGCCGACGTGCTGATGTATCTGGTGCGCCTGGCCGACAAGAGCGGCGTCGACCTGCATGCGGCCGTGCTGGAAAAGATGGCGCTCAATGCGCAGAAATACCCGGCGCAGCAAGTGCGCGGCGATGCGCGCAAATATAGCGACTACTGATAGCCCCACCCGTGCGTGGCTGCCGCGCAAAAAAGCGTAGCATCACGCCATGCGTATCCATCTCTCACTGCTGCTCACCGGCTTGCTCGCCGGTCCACTGTACAGCCTTGTTGCGCTGGCGCACACCACGCCGGTGCCGATGCCGGTGCAGGTGCAGCAAGTCACAGTGGGTGCCACGCGCGACCCCGTCGACAAATCCTACCGCAAGCTGCTGCAGGGCCTAGACCGCTTCGAGCGTGACCATGCGCTGGCGCCACAGGCGCTGCTGCGCTTTCGCTTGCTGCCGCGCCAGCCTGGCGTGGACATGACAGGTGTGCAGCTGCGCATCGCCGGCGACAGCATCAGTATCGCCTTACCCTTGGCAGAGGACAACAGCTTTGCCCCCGTGCGCAACGCGCAAGCCGCGCGCGAAGACGCCGTGCTGATCGCCAACCGCAAGGCCACGAGCATGAGCTGGCGCGCGCAAGTCATCACGCCCGGCTTGCCGCCCGGCACACGGCGTCTGGGCGACTTGCGCCTGGAATGCCGCGTCGGCATGGATTCGGGCCTGATCTCGAACGACCCGCAAATCATCGCCTGGCTCTCCAGCATGCTCTACAGCACGGACAAAGTGTGTTCCGAGGCCGATGGCAATTATTTGTTTTTCACGCAGCGCCCCCTGTTTGGCGTGACCCTCGTGCATGGCGAACGCAGGGTGTCGCTACCGTTCACCATGCTATACGCGGGTGGCGAGCAAACTCCCGCATCGCTGCCCTATTGCGATTGCCAAGTCTTGCTTGAGCACACGTATTACGCCCCCCTATGGGATAACAGCTGGCCCGACGATACCGTGCTGGAATTTACTTACATGGACGAGGTAGCACCATGAAGTGGCTTGCTGTCTTCGCGCTGGCGCTGCTGGCCGCCTGTTCCGGCACACGCGCCTTGCAGGCAAGCAAGACCGTACCTTACGCTACGCTGGAGCAAACGGTGCAGCCGGGCAGCAGCACGCGCGAGCAAGTGCGCGCGGCGCTGGGAGACAGCACGGCCATCCGTTTCGACAGCGGCAATGAAGTGTGGAGCTACAACTATCCGACCGCCGCAGGCGCGCACGGCGAGTTTGTGATTTTGTTTGGTGCAGATGGGGTGGTACGGAAGGTGCGCAGCGGGGAAGTGTACCGGGTGCAGAAGTAAGCGCGAGAAGTGCCCCGGCCAGCACGCTACTGGCAGGGGTGGCATGCTTATCTGGCCTTCAGCAAGGCACGCGGCGCAACGCCCTTGCCCGCGCCCACGCTGCGGCCTACGCCGGCAGGCTTGCGCCTGGGCGACGCCTTCAGTTTAAAAATGCTGATCGACTGGGCCACGCTGTCCGTGCGCTGCGCCAGGCTGGTAGCTGCCGCAGCCGCTTGCTCCACCAGCGCCGCATTCTGCTGCGTGATGCCATCCATGTGGATGACGGCCTGGTTGACTTGCCCGATGCCTTGGTTCTGCTCGCGCGTGGTGGAGGAAATCTCGTCCATCACTTCCGTCACGCGGGCCACCGAGGCAATCACTTCCGTCATGGTGGCGCCCGCATTGCTGGTCAGCACGCTGCCCGCATTCACGGTGGCGATCGAATGGTCGATCAGGTCTTTCACTTCTTTTGCCGCAGTAGCCGAACGCTGCGCCAGGTTGCGTACTTCACCAGCGACGACGGCAAAGCCGCGGCCATGCTCGCCCGCGCGGGCCGCTTCCACGGCCGCGTTCAAGGCAAGAATATTCGTCTGGAAAGCGATGCCGTCGATGAGGCCGATGATATCGAGAATCTTGCGCGACGAAGTACTGATTTCATTCATCGTGGTGACCACGTCGCTGACGATGGTGCCGCCCTTGGCCGCGACGGTGGATGCCTTCAGCGCCAGGTCGTGGGCCGTGGCAACGTGGTCGGCACTGTTTTGCACGGTGGAAGTCAATTCTTCCATACTGGCCGCCGTCTGCTCCAGGCTGGACGCCTGCGATTCCGTGCGGCTCGACAAGTCCATGTTTCCCGTGGCAATTTCCGCCGTGGTGACACGGATATCCTCGAAGTTGGCGCGCACGTCACCGATGATGCTATGCAAGTTGATGTTGGTCTGGCGCAAGGCCGCCATCAATTGCCCCATATCATCATCACGCACCTTGTCGATCACGCCCGTCAAGTCGCCACCGGCCATCTTGCGCGCTACCATGATGGCGTCGCCCATGGGCGCGACCAGCGAATTGTGCAAATGCGCCCAGAAATACAGCAGCAACGCGACGGCCGCGACGGCCGCGCCGCTGAGCCAGCTGCGCGTGGCCGTGCTCGTGTCGCCATCGATATTCCACACGGCGCCGCCGAGGATGGCCAGCACCACGCCAAAGATGAGGAAATGCACGGCCAGGTCTTGCGACAGACTCAGCTTGCGCCACTCGGCCAGCTTGGCGACCCAGCCCTGGCGCACGACGCGGCCATTGCGCATCGCCAGCCTGGCGGCATTGCCATCTTTAAAACTCTTGTACAGGGCTGCCGCCTCATTGACTTGCTCACGCGTGGGCTTGGTCCGCACCGACATGTAGCCGATCGGACGGCCGTTTTCAATGACGGGCGTAACGTTGGCGAAGACCCAATAGAAATCGCCATTCCTGCAGCGGTTCTTGACCATGCCGGTCCATGGCGTGCCCGTCTTGACGGTATCCCACAGGTCGGCAAACGCTTCGGCCGGCATATCGGGATGGCGCAGTATGTTCTGTGGAGCACCCAGCAGTTCCATTTCTGAAAAACCGCTGACTTCAATAAAATACTGATTGGCGTAATTGATATTTCCCTGTAAATCCGTGGTGGAAACAATCGTCATGCCTTCATTTAATACGTATTCATTTTGCGTGATAGGCATATTAACCCGCATCGTCGCTCCTTTATTTTTTCGGCTAGCATAACAAAAACATAAAAACAATATATCACATCAAGCAGCGGCGAGATATCGCCACGGCGACTCTCACACAGGTCAAACAATTTAATAAAAATCAATTTATTTGTGTTTTAAAATTTACTTTTAATCAACTTAATTGATTTTATTTAAATTCAAAATTTAAATTGTACGCACGCAAAATGATTAATAAAAAATTATGTATCTGTGCGGTAGGCAATAAACATGGTGTTTGCTCAGATAAAAAAGGCGCTGCGGCATTGCGATAATTCGCGGCACGTGCCGAAGCCTTGCCGGCAAGCATGACGCTGCAATAATGAATATATATGGGGGAAATAAAAAACTGGCGCGAACGCGCCAGTGAGCAATATGTCTCTAATTCGCAACACGGGCGCCGTAGCGCCGGTGAAGTCAATCGCTACCCTGCCAGTCACTACGCCAGGCAAAACCGTAGCGAGCGGCAGTGATTTTTAGCCGGGAAGCACCGCCGTACTCTGTACGGAGGTGCAGTGCCCATGAGCATCGCCGGCCGCAAAGTGCGACGCGCAGCAGGCTTGCTCAGGTATTACTTATACGTTTTGCGCGGTGGCGACTTCGGGCGCGGTGGCGCAGGCTTGCGCTCGGTCGTACCGTCGTCGAGGCTGATGCGCAGTTTCTGGCCCGAGACCACGACCGATTTCAGATGGTCGAGAATTTCCGGTGGCATGCCTTCCGGCAGGTCCAGCACGCTGTAGTTGTCAAAGATATCGATACGGCCGATATGCTTGGCTTCCAGGTTCGCTTCGTTGGCGATGGCGCCGACGATATTGCTTGGCGTCACGGCGTGCTCACGGCCCACTTCGATGCGGTAGGCCGTCACGCCTGGGCGTGGACGTTCCTTCTTCGGCGCGCGCGGTGCTGCTGCATCGCCCGCGTCCGCTGGCGCATCCTTGAACGCGGCTGCGGTCTTGGATGCGAACGGCTTGCGCGGCGCGGCTGCTGGCGCCAGGTCCGGCGCGTCGCCGTCACGGCTGATGCGCAACTGCTGGCCCGCCACCCACACGGTTTTCAGCTGGTCCAGCAATTCTTTCGGCATGCTGTCTGGCAAGTCCAGGACGCTGTAATCGTCATAGATTTCGATGCGGCCGATGTTTTTCGAATCGATACCCGCTTCGTTGGCGATAGCGCCCACGATATTGCCCGGTTTCACGCCATGCTGATGACCTACCTCAATGCGGAAGGTTTGCATGCCGGCGTCGGCTGGACGCGAGATGCGTTCCTTTTTCGCGAAGGCCGGACGTTCGCCACGCTCGCTGCGCTCGAAGCGCTCGCCGCGTTCTGGACGGTCATTGCGTTCGAAGCGGTCTTGGCGCGCAGGACGGTCGTCTTGCCACGTGGCTTGCTCGCGCGCCTTGTTCTTGTCCAGCAACAAAGGCACGTTGCCACGCGCCATCTTCGCCAGGGCAGCAGCGATTTCGATGGCGGGAATATTCTGTTCGCGTTCGAAATCTTCGATCAGCGACTGGAACTGTTCCAGTTCGCCCAGGGCCAGGGTTTCGCTGATCTGTTCCTTGAACTTGGCGATACGCACGTCATTGACAGCCTGGATGGTTGGCAGTTCCAGCATGCTGATCGGCTGGCGGGTCGAACGTTCGATGGCTTTCAGCAAGTTCTTTTCACGCGGGGTGATGAACAGAATCGCTTCGCCGCTGCGACCGGCGCGGCCCGTGCGGCCAATACGGTGGGTATAGCTTTCCGGATCGTGCGGCACGTCGTAGTTGACGACGTGGCTGATGCGCTCGACGTCCAGGCCGCGGGCGGCCACGTCGGTTGCCACGAGGATGTCGATCTTGCCGTCTTTCAACTGCTGGATCGTGCGCTCGCGCTGCGCTTGCTGGATGTCGCCATTGATGGCGGCAGCCGAGAAGCCGCGCGCTTGCAACTTGCCGGCCAGCTCTTCCGTACCCAGCTTGGTGCGGGCAAAGATGATCATGCCGTCAAACGCTTCCGCTTCCAGGATGCGTGTCAGCGCGTCGAGCTTGTGCATGCCCGACACCAGCCAGTAGCGCTGGCGGATGTTGTCGGCCGTGCCCGTCTTCGCGGCGACCGTCACTTCGGCTGGATTGATCAGGTAGGTAGTGGCGATGCGCTTGATAACGGAAGGCATGGTGGCCGAGAACAGGGCCGTCTGATGGCCTTCCGGTGTTTCTTGCAAAATGCGTTCAACATCATCGATAAAGCCCATGCGCAGCATTTCATCGGCTTCGTCGAGTACCAGCGTTTTGAGCTTGGACAGGTCGAGCGAACCCTTGTCCAGGTGATCGATGACGCGGCCAGGCGTGCCGACGATGACGTGCACGCCGCGGCGCAAGGCCGACAGCTGCGGGCCATAGCTTTGGCCGCCGTAGATCGGCAGCACGTGGAAGCCAGGGATATGGGCAGCGTAGACCTGGAACGCTTCGGCGACCTGGATCGCCAGTTCGCGCGTCGGTGCCAGGACCAGGGCTTGCGGTGAGCTTTGTTTCAGATCAATGCGCGACAGGATGGGCAAGGCGAAGGCGGCGGTCTTACCCGTGCCTGTTTGCGCCTGACCCAGCACGTCGCGGTTAGCCAGCAATAGTGGAATCGTGGCCGCCTGGATAGGCGACGGTGTTTCGTAACCGACATCCTTGAGCGCGCGAATCAGCGGCTCGCTCAGGTTAAGGTCGGAAAATAAGGAAATTGGTGTATCAGACATGAAATCACTCACAAGTTCGCTCGAATCGCCCAATGCGAAAGAGTGTATCTGCTAGTTTACTCTTTACTGGACCTTACCGGGTGGCTGCATGCCGCAGAACGCCGTTTTTTTGCGCCATATCTACTCAACAAAGGTAGAAAAATCGGTGATCCGCACGCAATTGGCGCGCGATTTAGCCAACATTAAACGATACACAACAATATGCCACCTGCACCGCTTCTGCACGGCAAGCGCAACGGCCAAGGCGCAGGCACGGCGCCGCCCGCCCCGTTTCAGCTGCGCAAGAACGCCAGCAAGTGCCTATTCCGGCGCGCCTTGTGCGGCCTCGCCCAGTCGTGCGGCGCACTACGCTGGAGCATGACGATAGAGTAAGATTGCCGCTGCTTTGCTTTCCCGTATTCACTTTTGGAGTTGTCATGCGATTTCCCTTTGTCCTCGCCGCCAGCCTGTTCAGCACGGCTGCTCTCGCCCAAGCGCTCGTTGCCGAAGCGCCCCTGCGCGCCCATCTGTCCTTCCTGGCCGACGATTTGCTCGAAGGACGCGGCACCGGCCAGCGCGGCGGCGACCTGGCCGTGCGCTACCTGGAAACCCAGGCGGCCGTGGCTGGCTTGCAGCCCTTGAAGGATGGCACATACCGCCAGGCGCTGACCATCGTCGGCAGCAAGGCCTTGCCATCGAGCACGGTCACCTTCAGCGTGGGCGGCAAGACGCTCGCTCCAGCCTTCGGCAAAGACATCGTCTTTGGCGCTTCCAACGGCCAGCAGAAAGTGGCGTTCGACGCGCCCATCGTGTTTGTCGGCTACGGCATCGGCGCCGCCGAAGAAAACTGGGACGATTTCAAGGGCGTCGACCTGAAGGGCAAGCTGCTGATCATGCTGGTCAATGATCCGCAGCCGACCGTCGCCGAACCGCAGCGCTTTGCCGGCAAGTCCCTCACGTATTACGGCCGCTGGGTCTACAAATACGAGGAAGCGCTGCGTCAGGGCGCCGCCGGCGTCTTGCTGATACACACGACCGCATCGGCCTCGTATCCGTGGTCGGTGCCGGCCAACGGTTTCGGCCACGAGCGCTTCAGCCTCGCTGGCGCGGGTAACGCCATGGAAGGCTGGCTGCAGGAAGACATGGCGCGCACGCTGTTCCAGCAAGCAGGACAAGACCTGGACGCCTTGCGCGCGCAGGCCGAAACGCGCCAGTTCCGCCCCGTGGCCCTGGATGCCACGGTCAAGGTGCAACTCGATAGCCAGATCCGCAGCATCGAGCAATTTAACGTGGCCGGCATCGTGCCGGGCACGGACCCGAAACTGAAGGATGAAGCCGTGATTTACTCGGCCCATTGGGACCACCTGGGCAAGGATGACGAAGGCAAGCAGCGCGCTGGCCAGAGCGACCATATCTACAACGGCGCCATCGACAACGCCTCGGGCGCAGCGGCCCTGCTGGCCATGGCGCAGGTGGCCGTAAAACAACCGGCGCGCCGCACGCAGATCTTCCTGTGGCCGGCCGGCGAGGAAACGGGCATGCTGGGCAGCACGGCCTATACGCGCGCACCGCTGTGGCCGCTGGCAAAAACCGCTGCCGACCTGAACCTCGACAGCATGAACTTTGTCGGCAAGACACACGACATCGGCGTCGCCGGCGCCGAGCGCAGCAGCCTCTACGCGAGCGCCGCCAAGGTCGCCAAACGCATGGGCCTGCGCCTGGCACCCACCATTCCCGACCTGTCCGGCGCGTTTTACCGGGCCGATCATTTTGCCTTTGCCAAGGCGGGCGTGCCGGCCTTCAACGTCGGCTCGGCCGTGTTTTCCGGCGACGGCTCGTTCGACTTCGTCAAGCACCCCAAAGCCTCAAGCGAGCGCCTGGTGGCCTTCAAAAACGATTACCATCAGGTCACGGATGCATACCACCCGTCGTGGGACTTGTCGGGCATGCTGCAGCAGGCGCAGTTCACCCTGAACCTCGGCTATGAGGTGGCGAACGACAAGAACTTGCCTACTTGGAACAAGGGCGAGGCGTTTGGCAAGGTAAAACGCTAAGCACCATGAAAAACACCGGCCTTGGCCGGTAATGCCGTTCAGTTAGTGTGTTAGTGATGCTATTTTTAGCCCAAGAACCAGGACAGGGGTCGGACCCTGAGGGGGAATGTGCTTCAATGGGGCACATTCCGATCACGAAGTGACCGACCCCAGCTCTTTGCCTCTGAGGTTAGCGAATTTACTGGCGCTCATCAATCACGCCAAAATCCTTAACTGAACGGCATTAGGCCTTGGCCGGTGTTTGCATTTAAATCGCCATGATGCGTTTCAGGTCGATGAACGCTGTTTCGTACAGATGTTGGAACGCGCCCACCATGACCTCTTCCACGCCTTCGGCCGCGTCGAACTCGCTCGACCATTCCGCGCAGCAGGAAGCGCCACCCGGTTCGCCCGTGACGCGCAGGGTGGAACGGTAATTCTTGACGGGGATCGGGCCGGAGACGATGGTGTAGCTGTAGCTCTTGTCCGCTTCGCTGTAGCTTTGCAGGCGTTCGGCGATGATGGCGCCGTCCGTGGTTTTCAGGCGGCGCACGCGGCCGCCATGTTCGGACAGGCTAGTCTTGATGGCACTCGACCATTCAGCCAGCGACTGGAAGCCGCCGATAAAATCCCACACGCGTTCGGCACTAGCCGCCAATGTTACTGAAACAATTACTTGGGCCATCTTTAATTCGGTTCCTCATCCAGGTTTGCCGGGCATCGCGCCCGGCCGGCCGGAGTTGCCCGGCACAGCCTCTATTTTAGCGCCCATGCGGCTTTGCTGCTGGTCGCGTAAGGGCCTGGACAATAGCGGCTGGCCTGGCTAGCGGGGATACCTTACAGATTTTCCGCCAAGAAAATCAAGGAATTACCGTGTGCCAGGGCTGCGGCACGCTGCTGGTAACTGTCGCGGTGGGTGCAGTTAAAACCATGCTCGGCGTCCGGATAAATATGGATTTCCACGTCTTGCCGGTCGTCGAAGCGCTCGGCGATGCTTTGCACGGCTTGCGACGGAATGTGGCTGTCCTGGCCGCCGAAATGCATGAGCAGCGGCACCTTGATCTGGTCGGCCAGATCCAGCTTATCCTGGATGCCGCCACCGTAATAGGCGATGGCGGCGTCGACCAGGCCTGCAGCAGCGGCTTGAAACGACAAGCGGCCACCGAAGCAGTAGCCGACCGAAGCGAGTTTGCCACTCAATTCCGGGCGCGCGCGCAGGGCGGCGACGCTGGCGGCGATATCGGCATCGGCGTGGGCATTGTCGGTAGCCTGCAGCAGTTCCACGGCGCGCGTCCAGCCGTCCCCGTCATAACCCAACTCGATGTGCGCGCCGGCGCGCCAGAACAAGTCCGGCACCAGCACCACGTAGCCATCGGCCGCGTACTGGTCGGCCACGGCGCGGATATGCGCATTGACGCCGAAAATTTCCTGCAACAGGATGATGCCGGGGCCCTTGCCCACATGCGGCACGGCCAGATAGGCCTGGAAGCTGCCGTCCGGGCCGGCGATATCGATCCACTGCGATGTTGTGCTCATAAAAACTCCAGTCTGAGGTTGGGGTGGGGAAATGCCACCGCCAAGCATGGTACTGGTTTTTCGCGCTGCCTGCGTCGGCCCCCTTTATTCAGGCTCAATACAGCTCGCGCAAGTAAATCACGGGACCCGACTTGAGGATACCAAAGACGACGCTGCCGACCGTGCTGCCCAGGTAGGCATGCTTGCCCACGGCAACGTCGACCCTACCGGCCTTGCCTGCGCCGGGCGCCAGCAAGGTAAGGCGGCTCGCTTGTGGCAATGCGCCTTGCACGACGGTATAGGTCTGGTCATCAGCGGCCAACTCGCTGCAGTCCAGTGTTTTCTTGCAATTAGCCAGCAGCACGTCCGACTTGTTGAATGCACTGATGCTGTCGAGCAGATTCGTCGTCCATTTCGTCCCATTCCAGTACTGCACTTGCACGGACAGTTTGATGGGCAGCAACTCGGAGCCATAGCCGTGGGCTACCCGCCATTGCCCCGACAGCACAGTCATCCGTGCTTCGTTCTGTATCGATGCCGAACTTGAACTGACGACGGCGCCGCCCGGATACGTGCTGCTGGCGCGCAGCAGCACGTCGGTGGGCGCCACCGGCGCGCCGGCCTTGCCCGGAAAATGATAGGCGAGCATGGGCGAGGCAACGCCAAAGGTAAATTGCACGGGCGCCACGCCGGTGATGGTCGTTTGCGCCTTGCTGCCATCGGTGAGCCGGCTGCGGCCATCGGACGTCATCGGCGGAAAGGAAATCTTGCCCGTGGCCGCGTCCAGGCCTTCGAGCAACACGGGTGCCAGGACGCTCGGATTGCGCTCATCATAATTGAGCGTCGTTTCTCCCCCCAGGGCACGCGCCGTCACGCGCACGCCTATGGCTTGCCCCGAATACGCGTAGCGGCCTTTTTCCCCATCGTCGGCGCAGATGAGCGGCGCGGCACATGGCGTGGCAATGCCGTTGCTCGCCTTGGGCTGGTCAGCATCCTTGCTCTTGATCAGCTGCGTGATGAAATGGTGCGCGATGAATTGCACCGCCTCGCTCACGTTTGAGGGCTTGGGCAAGTCCTGCACGACAAGGTTGGCATCCAGATAGCCATTGGGATTGGCCAAGTTAAAAGCAATGGTGATCGTTCCCACTTCCGGCCAATACATGTCGCTGCTGGCAACGCGACCATTCTTGAAGACCACGGCGCCCTGCACGGCCGGCTTGGCTGGCGCGGCAATCTCGCTCGTCGTCGGCTTGAGCAGGCTGGCCAGCGCAGGCAGCACCGTCTGTGCCGGCGTTTCATTGCCGAAGTTCGGCGTCACGGCGCCTGTACTACTGAGTGCGCTCATGCTGACCGTCACCGGTGCGCCCGCGCGCTGGGGGCTGGCGATGGCAACGGCGCTAAACGCGGCTGGCACGACGATGACACTGCCCAGGCCCGTCATGTTCAAGCCGGCATCGCCGGTAGTGGCCGACCCCGTATAAGTGGCCTTCAAATCCAGCTTGCCCACGTCCGCATACACCATGATGGCCGTGGCGACACCCTTGTCGTTGAACGCCAGCTTGACGTTCGCGCCCGTCGTGCTGCAGGCGCTACCAGCGTTCTGGGCCAGTGGCACGAAAGCCCCGCTACCCTGCACGAAGACGGGCAAGGTGCCGCTGGCAGGATTGCCGTAGCTGCAAACAAGGTTCAAGTCCTTGCTGGTATTTTGAAACAGTGGCACGCAAGCTTGCGCGTTGGGGGCAGCCTGCACGGCGCTGATGCCGAACGCCTGCTGCCTGCCAGAAACATGATGCACGGGAGTGACCGTCAAGCCCGTCGCCGCGAACGTCATGTTGCAGCTATTGCTATTGTCCGAGCTGCGCTTGCACACCAGCGCGCCCGTGCTGCCCGGTACGCTGCTCAGGCTCAAGGTAGTCGTGCCGGCGGTGTACTGGCGCGCGCTGGCCGTTGCCACGCCGCTGCTGCCTATCTGCGTCGCCGTGCCGCCAGGGCTGACGGTAACACTCGCGCCGCCCGTGTACCGGGCGCTGCAGGCGGCATCCGCGCACGCCGTCAGCGTCACCGTCTGCGGCGCGCATGTCAGGGCCGTGCCCGGGTGGTCGATCTGGAAATGGTGCGGACCGGCCGCGGTACCCGGGCCGCATTTTGGCCCCATGGGATCGGTGTAGGGCCAGCCACTGTTGTTCGTCACGCAGCTGCAGGGGTACGATGGCGTGTATGCCTTGCAGGTAATGGTCTGCTGCACCCGGCCGCGATATCCCAGGGTAATGTGATCGACCAAGGCCTTGCCGGTGATGGTCGCGTCGGAATCCCCAAGGGTCACGCTTCCACCTTCCACATCGCCCTTGACGGTCGCTTTGTTCTCAATGACCAGCGTCCGGGATGCCTTGACATCGCCCGTCACCAGCAGGTCCGTCGACTTCAGTTCGATGGCAGGGGCAGTCAGGTTGCCCGTAACCTTGCTTGCAGACTCAATCAAGAGCGAGGTGCTGGCGGTGATGCTGCCATCAATAACGACGGCGGAAGCGGTAACGATGGTGGTACCGGTAATAGCCCCCGTGACACGCACTCTCGATGCGAGATTTATTGGCCCTGTCGAGCTAATACCGTTTGTGACCTTGGCATCAGCCTCGACGGTCACGGAGCCGCCCTCGATAGCGCCATTCACGGTCGAACTGGCAGCGATAGTCACCGCACCCGTTGCCATGAGATTGCCTGTCACGCTGATCGGACTGCCACCCAGCTTGATCGACGCGGCTTTGATATTGGCAACGATGTTTTGTCCATTTTGCCCGCCTGCGATAAAAGTGCCGCCATTGGCAACAATGGTCGCGCCACTTATTTTTAACTTCGATGGCGGGTTGTCGCTGACATTGATATCTCCCTTGGCCGTCAGGCTAGCCGTGCCTGTCATCGTCAAGCCCTGATTAAATGTAATTGTTACAGGGCTGTTGACAGTCACACGGTAGCCGCTGTCAATGACAACATCGTCATTCCATTGCATCGCCAAAGAGGGGCAGGTATATTCGACGCCGCTATTGCTGCAGTCCGTGACAGCAGCGCCGTTAAAACTGAGCGTTCCAGCGCGGGCTAGGCCAGTCCCCAGCGAACATAGTAAAGCGGCAATGAAAATGTATATGCGCACGGCTTGAAGCAATCTGATGAATGAGAGGGCAATCGGTTGGTAGCCAATTTCATGCTAACCTAGGCCATCGCCATTGTTGCATTATGGCACTGTTTCATTTATCTCATTCATTGCATGCTCAAGCAAAGCTCCCCCAAATTTCCCCTGCGCAGCGTCGACATCATCGTCTATCCAGGCTTCAAGGCGCTGGAAGCCATCGGTGCCATGAAAGTATTTGATTACGCCAACACCCATTTGCGCCTGCGCAATCTGCCCGGCGGTTATGACGTGAGCATTGTGTCGACCGCCATCGGTCCTGTCGAGTCGGACACCCTGATGTCGCTGCACGCCAGCAAGGCGCTCGATGTGAACCGCTTGCCCGACCTGGCCGTCATCGTCGGCTGCCACCATGTCGAGCAAGTCTTGCAAGACATCCCCGCCCTCGCCGCCTGGGTGGCAGAGGCGGCACCGCGCATCGATACCCTGGCGGCCCTGTGTACGGGCTGCTTCTTCCTGGCCGAGGCGGGCGTGCTCGACGGCAAGAGTGCGGCCACGCACTGGAGCGCCGTGGACAGCTTGCGCCAACGCTATCCATTAATACAGGTCAACGCCGATGCTATTTTCGTACGCGAAGGAAAATTCTGGACATCGGCCGGGGTGACGGCCGGCATTGATCTGGCCCTGGCCCTGGTGGAAGACGATTTCAGCCGCGATATCGCGCTGGAGGTGGCGCGCGATCTGGTGGTGTACCTGAAGCGGCCCGGCGGCCAGTCGCAGTTTTCCGTGCATCTGTCGAGTCAGATGACGACGCATCCGAGCATCCGCCAGCTACAGGGCTGGATCATGGAACACCTGGGCGAAGAGCTTGGCATACCGCTACTGGCGGCCAGGCTGTCCATGAGCGAGCGCAATTTTACGCGCGTGTTCCAGCGCGAAACGGGCAGCAGCCCCACGGAATTCATCGAAACGGCGCGCTTTGAAGTGGCCCGCCGCTTGCTGGAAGACAATGTCTCGTCATTGAAACAAGTCGCCGTGCAGGCCGGCTTGCATAGCGAGGAAAGGCTGCGCCGTCTGTTTCAAAAGAAACTCGCCATCACGCCGCGCGACTACCGCGAACGCTTTTCCAGCACGGCGCGCTAGGCGCAGCGAGGGGCCGCCAGGGTCCGCGAAACTCAGCGCAACTCAGCGCAACTTGCGGCTGCGCACGTGGCGCGTGGCCAGCTGCTGGCGCTGCAAGGCCAGCGGCGTAAACATCAGCGCGCACAACAGATAGGTGGCCAGCAGCGCCAGCCAGATGGCAGGCGTGGCAAGAATGGCGGCATTGCTGCACCATAAGGCCAGCAGGGAAGACAGGGCCGCAGCGAGGAAGACGGGCAGCATGCGGCGCAACGTGGCAAGGTAGACAGTGGCAAACATGAACGACTCCCAAAGCAAGGCGGATGTCTTCACACTAGCAGGCGCAGGCGACGAAGTACAGGCTGCCGCCCTGCGCCGTCGGTCAAGTGTTGCGCAATAAGTACATTACGCTAGGGTTCAATATTAATACAGCACCACGGAGCGGATAGACTCGCCGCTTTTCATCAGATCGAAGCCCTGGTTGATGTCTTCCAGCTTCAGCCTGTGCGTGATCAGGTCGTCAATATTGAGCTTGCCTTCCATATACCAGTCGACGATCTTCGGCACGTCCGTGCGCCCGCGCGCGCCGCCGAAGGCCGAACCGCGCCATTCGCGCCCCGTCACCAACTGGAATGGGCGCGTGGAAATTTCCTGGCCCGCCGCAGCGACGCCGATAATGAACGATTTGCCCCAGCCCTTGTGCGTGCATTCAAGCGCCTGGCGCATCAGGGTCGTGTTGCCGACGCATTCAAACGAATAATCGGCACCGCCATCGGTCAGCTGCACGATGGCATCGACGACGTTTTCCACCGCATTCGGATTGATGAAATGCGTCATGCCGAACTTGCGCGCGATGGCCTGGCGCGCCGGGTTGATATCGATACCGATGATTTTATCGGCGCCGACCATTTTCGCCGCCTGGATCACGTTCAAGCCGATGCCGCCCAGGCCAAACACGGCCACGTTGGCGCCCGCTTCCACCTTGGCCGAGAACAATACCGCGCCCACGCCCGTCGTCACGCCGCAGCCGATGTAGCACACCTTGTCGAACGGCGCGTCTTCGCGGATCTTTGCCAAGGCAATTTCCGGCACCACGATGTAGTTGGAAAAGGTCGAGGTGCCCATGTAATGGAACAAGGGCTGGCCATTCAGGGAAAAACGGCTGGTGGCGTCAGGCATCAGGCCGCGGCCCTGCGTCGAGCGGATGGCCTGGCACAAATTCGTCTTTTGCGACAGGCAGAACTTGCACTGGCGGCATTCCGGCGTGTACAGCGGGATGACGTGGTCATCCTTTTTCAGCGTCGTCACGCCCGGGCCCACGTCGACGACGATGCCGGCGCCTTCATGGCCCAGGATGGCCGGGAAGATGCCTTCCGGATCGGCGCCCGACAGGGTGTAGTAATCGGTGTGGCAAATGCCCGTGGCTTTCAGCTCGACCAGCACTTCGCCGGCGCGCGGGCCGGCCAGGTCGACTTCTTCGATGCTCAAAGGGGCACCCGCCTTCCAGGCAATCGCGGCTTTGGTTTTCATGTATGTCCTGTCTATGGTTGAACCAGGCGCGCCAGCGCGCCGTACCATCACATCATAACAAGACAGGCGCCGACGTGCTACGCGGGCGCCAAACCGACGCTTGCTTCAACGCTTACTTGGTTTTTGCCCTGTTAAGGAAGGAACCATGCAAGCCGTTCAAGGTTTCCTCGGCCAACAGCAACTGGCTGGCGATTTCATTGATCTTGCGACGGCTGGAACGGGCGTGGTCGCGCAGCACCTCGAACGCCGTATTGCGGTCCGTCTGGAACTTACCCATCAGCAAACCCACGGCCAGGCTGGTTTCGCGGCCGGCGGCCAGCGCCGCATTCAAGTTCAGCTCGGTGCGGCGCAGCTGGCGGATTTCATCGGCGCGCGCCAGGCCCGCTTCGAAGGCAGGCATCAGGCGGCCTTCATCGACGGGTTTGACGACATAGCCAACGGCGCCGTAGGCGGCCGCCTGCTTGCCCGATTCGCTGTCGCCGCTGCCAGACAGGAACATGAACGGCACGCTCGTTTCGCCATGCAGGCGCTTGGCCAATTCCAGGCCGGACATGCCCGGCATGTGGATGTCGAGCAAGGCCAGGTCCGGCTCGCGCTGGGCGACCATTTGCAGCGCCACTTCGGCAGAATTGGCCAGGGCTGTCTCGTAGCCGGCATGGCACAGGACTTCGCCGAGGAATTCCAACAGGATCTGATCATCGTCAACGATCAAGATAAGGCGTTTCGCGGCGGCTGGCTGACTCATGGGTAAAGGGACCTCGCTAATGAAAGATGTTCTTATTATATGCCGATTATTCCCCCAAATCAGCCCTCCATGCCGATACTCACGCGGCAAACAATTGATTGAATTGCCGCACTGCAATATTCACATTCACCGCCGGATGCACGCTGCCAAATACGCTGCTGATGGCCGCCACCATGTCGGCGCCGCGCGCGGCCAGCGGTGCCGCATTTTCCGGCGTCATGCCACCGATCACCACGCACGGCAAGCTGATCTCGCGTTTGGCTTGCAGCACGATATCGGGGGGCGTCGTCACCGGGTACTTTTTCACCAGCGAAGGATAAAAGCCGCCGAAGGCCACATAGCTGGCGCCGCCCGCCTCGGCCATCCTTGCCAAGGCCATGTCGCCATAGCAGGAAGCGCCCACGATTTTGTTCGCGCCCAGGCGCGCGCGCACCTGCGCCACGGCAGCGTCCGTACCGCCGACGTGTACGCCGTCCGCGTCGAGCTCTTCGCACAGTGCGACAAAGTCGTTGATGATGAAGGGCACGCCATACTTGCGGGCCAGGGTCAGCAAGGCGCCAGCCTGCTCGCGCCGCTGCTGCGCGTCGGCGCTCTTGTGCCGGTATTGCAGCATGGCAACGCCTTCCTGCAAGGCTTGCTCGCTCACGTCGAGCAAGCGGTCGGTGTCATCCCAGTTGGGGGTGACCAGATACAGTCCACGCATGATGTTTTCCTTATTCAATGAAACGTTGCGGTATGCCTTGACCTGGCGCTATCGCATACGCGCCGGCCAGGGCCGCATGGCAATAGCTTTGTGCCAGCGCCAGCGCTTCGGCCAGCGGATGGCCCAATGCCAGGCGTGCCGCGATGGCGGAGGCCAAAGTGCAGCCGCTGCCGTGGAAGGCGCCGGGCAGACGCGGCCAGCGCCACTCGCGCTCGCCGCCTGCGCTATCGCACCAGCGGTTGACGATCACCTCGCCCTCACCATGCCCGCCCGTCAGCAGCACGTTCTTGCAGCCTTGCGCGCGCAGACTTTCTGCGCCACCGAGGGCCAGCGCTTCCGGCCCGTTCGGCACGATCAGGGTCGTCACCGGCAGCAAGGGCGCCAGCGCCAGCACCGCATCGCCCTTGCTGAGCAGATCACCATGGCCGCTGGCCAGTACGGGATCGAGCACCACGGGCAAGTCGGGCCGGACCAGCCGCAATTGCGCGATCAGTTGCGCAATGACGGCCGCATTTGCAGCGCTGCCGGGGATGCCGATTTTCACAGCATCAATGGCGATTTTGGCGATCAGCGCCTGCGCCTGCCGGCGCAGCATTGCCGGCGCCACCGCTTCCACGCCAAACACACGGTCATTGTCTTGCACCGTCAGCGCCGTGATGACGGGCAAGGCATGCACGCCCTGCGCCGCAATGGCCAGGATATCGGCGGCCAGGCCGGCGCCGCCCGAGGGGTCGAGGCCGGCAAACACCAGCACAACCGGACGACCCGGCAGACGCTGTCGCCCCATCACGCCAGGCGGCCAGCCATCGGCGACGAGGGCGAGGCGGCAAATTTACGCGGCATGCGTCCTGCCAGAAACGCGGCACGTCCGGCGCGCACGGCCAGCTTCATCGCATGCGCCATGCGCACGGGATCGCGCGCGCCGGCAATGGCCGTGTTCATCAGCACGCCGTCACAACCGAGCTCCATGGCAATGGCCGCATCCGACGCCGTGCCCACGCCCGCGTCCACCAGCACCGGCACTTTCGCCTGGGCTATGATCAGTGACAAATTCCACGGATTCAAGATGCCCATGCCCGAGCCGATCAGCGAGGCCAGCGGCATGATGGCCACGCAGCCGATATCTTCCAAAATCTTCGCCTGGATCGGGTCGTCACTGCAATAGACCATCACGTCGAAGCCATCCTTGACCAACGCTTCGGCCGCGATCAGGGTTTCCGGCATGTGTGGGAACAAGGTCTTTTCATCGCCCAGTACTTCCAGCTTGACCAGATTGCGCCCGCCCAGCAGCTCGCGCGCCAGCTGCAAGGTGTAGACGGCATCCTTGGCGTTGTAGCAGCCAGCCGTGTTGGGCAAAATCGTGTACTGGTCCGGCGGCAGCACATCGAGCAGGCTGGGCGCGCTCGGATCTTGCCCGATATTGACGCGACGGATCGCCACCGTAATGATTTGCGCTTGCGCCGCGTCCGTCGCTTCGCGCGTCTGTGACAAATCCTTGTACTTGCCGCTGCCCACCAGCAAGCGCGATTGATATTGTTTTCCTGCGATGCTCAGCAGATCATCGTTATGATTACTTGTCATTGCTTTTTCCTTAATTTAGCCACCGCCGATGGCGCGTACGATCTCTACCTGATCCAAGCTTTCCAGGACCCTGCCCTGCCACGCCTTGCGCGGCACGACATGGCGGTTGACGGCCAGCGCCAGCGCCTGGTTTTCCAGCGACAATGCGGCGATCAACTGGTCCAGCGTGTGCCCCGGCGGCACCTGGTGCGGCGCGCCGTTGAGCGTGATGGGTATGCATGCAGGCATCACGCTCTCCTTCATACCTTGCGGTACAGCTCGGCGCCGTTCTTGATGAATTCGATGGCCTTGATTTCCATGCCTTGCTGGAGCGCCTTGTCTTCCGCGATGCCCATGCCGGCCGCATATTCGCGCACTTCCTGCGTGATCTTCATCGAGCAGAAGTGCGGACCGCACATGGAGCAGAAATGCGCTACCTTGGCCGAATCCTTGGGCAGAGTTTCGTCATGGAATTCGCGCGCCTTGTCCGGGTCCAGGCCGATGTTGAACTGGTCATCCCAGCGAAATTCAAAGCGCGCTTTCGACAGGGCGTTGTCGCGGATTTGTGCGCCCGGATGGCCCTTGGCCAGGTCGGCCGCATGCGCCGCAATTTTATACGTGATGATGCCATCCTTCACATCAGCCTTGTTGGGCAAGCCCAAGTGTTCCTTCGGCGTCACATAGCACAGCATGGCCGTGCCATACCAGCCTATCATGGCCGCGCCTATGCCCGATGTGATGTGGTCGTAGCCGGGGGCAATATCGGTCGTCAGCGGTCCCAGCGTGTAGAACGGCGCTTCGCCGCACTGCTCCAGCTGCAAGTCCATGTTTTCCTTAATCAATTGCATGGGCACATGGCCCGGGCCTTCGATCATCACTTGCACATCGTGCTTCCAGGCCACTTGCGTCAGCTCGCCCAGGGTTTTCAGTTCGCCCAACTGCGCCTCGTCGTTGGCGTCGTAGATCGAGCCGGGGCGCAAGCCGTCACCCAGCGAGAACGACACGTCGTACGCCTTCATGATGTCGCAAATGTCTTCAAAATGCGTGTACAGGAACGATTCCTGATGGTGTGCCAGACACCATTTCGCCATGATGGAACCGCCGCGCGAGACGATGCCCGTCAAGCGCTTGGCCGTCAGCGGCACATAGCGCAGCAGCACGCCCGCATGGATGGTGAAGTAGTCAACGCCCTGCTCAGCCTGCTCGATCAAGGTATCGCGAAAAATCTCCCACGTCAGGTCTTCGGCCTTGCCATTGACCTTTTCCAGCGCCTGATAGAGGGGCACAGTACCGATGGGCACGGGGCTGTTGCGCACGATCCATTCGCGCGTTTCGTGGATGTGCTTGCCAGTAGACAAGTCCATCACGTTATCGCCGCCCCAGCGGATGGCCCAGGTCATTTTTTCCACTTCCTCGCCGATGGACGAAGTGACGGCCGAATTGCCGATATTGGCGTTAATTTTCACCAGGAAATTGCGGCCGATGATCATCGGTTCGACTTCCGGATGGTTGATGTTGGCGGGAATGATGGCGCGGCCACGGGCGATTTCCTCGCGCACGAATTCGGCCGTGATTTGCGCAGGAATGCTGGCGCCGAAGGACTGGCCCGGATGCTGGCGGCCCATCAGCTCGGCCAGGCGCTCGCCCATGGGACCGGAGGCTTTCAGTTCGCGCAAATACTCGTGGCGGCGCATGTTTTCGCGGATGGCCACGAATTCCATTTCCGGCGTGATGATGCCTTGCCGGGCGTAATGCATTTGCGTCACATTCTTGCCGGCGATGGCGCGGCGCGGCTTGCGGTGCAGGTTAAAACGCAGCTCGGCCAGTGTCGGGTCGGCCAGGCGGGCGATGCCGTAGTCGGAGGTGGGACCGGGCAATTCTTCCGTGTCGGCCCGCTCCATGATCCACGGCAGGCGCGGCGTAGCCAGGCCCGAGCGGATATCGATCTGCACCTCCGGGTCCGTGTACGGGCCGGACGTGTCGTACACGTAGATCGGCGGATTCTTTTCGCCGCCGAACGACGCTTCCGTATCGGATTGGCTGATTCTGCGCATGGGCACGCGGATATCGGGGCGGCTGCCTTCAATATAGATCTTGCGCGAATTGGGCAGCGGTGCGATGGCCGCTTCGTCGACCGTGGCGGTGGCGGAGAGGAATTTCGGATTGGCGTTCATTTTGGCTCCTTGGCTAGACTTGCAGCTAGACTATTTATAGCCTGGAGCCAGCTAAGGAGGTTCGGCTGCGCGCACGCGGAAAAGCGAGGTGCGTTCATCCTAAAGCTTCCCTTCGCTGGCATTATCCAGATCAGGTTCGGAGGGTATTTCTCACCCGCGCTTGCACTGTGTTTCCACAGCGAAAGGCAGGACCCCTAGCGTTTGCCGCCTTGCGGCAGCGGGCCAATTATACGCGCTTCGCGCCGCGTGGCCAGATGATTTCTTGCGTTGTCGTCGTGCCGGTATCTGCTGCAATGCAGCAGATACCGGCGCGCTTATTTCTTCTTGCCCCAGCGCCAGGCGGTCGGTTCGCCCTTCCACTGGCACACGGCGATCAGCGCGGCGACGATGGCGACTTCATACACGATGTAGCCCAGCAGCATGGTTTGTGGCGGGAACAGGAAGGCGCCGCAGGCGAACAGCGCCAGCGCGGCCAGGAACACCAGCCAACCCTGCCAGGTGATGGGCAAACCCCAGCCCCAGCCGTAGGTCTTGGCGGGAAACCAGTATTCGGGCAGTGATTTGTCAACCATGATACTTTCCTTGTTGATGTCAATAACAACAAGTATAGATCAACGGTCGGCAATCAGACAGCGCGCAGGCGCTGCGTGACATCGAGACCGATGCCGCGATAGCCGATGAAACGGCTGCCATTGTCGAACATCGGCTCGCCACTGACCTGCAGATACTGCGTGCTGCCGTCCAGGTTGGCGCGGCTATAGATGAAGTCGAGGAAAGGTTCGCGCGCGGCGATCTTGGCGTCGAGCAATGCACGCTCGGCCGCGTTCCAGCGATGCGGCTCTTCCTCGCTGCCGATGCCCAGCATTTCAGCCACGGGACCGGAAAAGCGCGTCAGCTTACCCTGTGCATCCTGTTCCCAGTACCAGTCGGAAGACAGTTCCGTAAAGCGCTGGAAGCGCGCTTCGCTCTCGCGCAACTCGGCCGTGCGTTCTTCCACCAACTGTTCCAGCGACTTGTTGTATTCGGCCAGCTTCTGGTACAGCAAACGCACTTCCAGCATGTTGTGGATGCGCGTCTTCACCTCCACCAGGTCGAAGGGCTTGCTGACGAAGTCCTTGGCGCCGGCCTGTAGCGCGCGCAGCTTATGGCCGGGCTGGGCCGTAATCACCAGCACCGGCAGATAGCTGCCCGCCTCGATGTCGCGCAAGCCATCCATGACTTCGAAGCCATCCATTTCAGGCATCTGCAAGTCGAGCAAGATCAGATCGTAGCGGTGCTGCTGGTGCAGCGCGTGCACCGCTTGCGGGTCCATGGTGGACGTGATGCGCGTATAGCCGGCATTGCGCAACACCTGCTCGAGCAGCATGACGTTGGCCTCCTGGTCATCGACGATGAGGATGCTGGCGTTCAGGATCTCAGTGGCTTGAAGCATGGCGGTATTCCTAAAATGAAATGCAAAATTAGCGTGCTGCGTGCGTGTCGTCGGCCAAGCCGTGTGCGGCTGCATGGTGCAAGGCCACGTCGAGCGCATCCATGAATTCGACGACCTTGATGGGCTTGGTCAAATAGCGGAAGAAGCCCGCTTCCAGGCCTTTCTCGATATCGCGCGGCACGGCGTTGGCCGACAGGGCCATCACGGGGATATGGCTGGTCAGCGGATCGTCATGCAAGATGCGCAGGGCGCCATAGCCGCTGATGCCGGGCAGGTTGATATCCATCAAGATCACGTCCGGCTGATACGTGCGCGCCAGGTCGATGCCCAGGTGCGCATCGATGGCCGTCAGCAGCTTCAAGTCGCTGCGGCGGGCAATTAATTGCTCCACCAGCGCCAAGTTGGCGGGATTGTCTTCCACGTACAGCAAGGTGCGCTGGCTTTCCGGATCTTCCTGTACCGCGGGCAAGGCTACGCCCTCTTCCAGATGCAGCTCAGGCGCGCGCGAGGCCTGGAATTCCACCCAGAAGGTGGTGCCCATGCCCACCGTGCTGTCGACACCGATCTGGCCCCCCATCAGCTCGACCAGTTGCTTGGTGACGACCAGGCCGATACCCGTGCCCTCTTCCGTGCTGCTTTCCTGGCCCAGGCGATTGAAGGGTTGGAACAACTGACTCATTTGTTCGGCGTTCAGGCCAGCGCCGCTGTCCGTGACGCTGGCGCGCACGCGCTCGCCATGATGACGGCACTCGACTTTCACGCTGCCGCCGCTCTGGTTGTACTTGATGGCGTTCGACAGCAGGTTAATCATCACCTGTTTCACGCGCGTGCGGTCGGCATGCACATAGAAGGCCTTGCCGCAACGGGGGAAATGCATGCTGATGCCGCGTTTTTCGGCCTGTGGCGCGATCATCGCCTGGCAATCTTGCAACACGTCGAGCAAGGACATCGCCTCTTCCGACATGGTGACCTTGCCCGACTCGATCATGGCCAGGTCGAGGATTTCATTGATCAAACGCAAGAGATACCAGCCACCCTTGAGGATTTGGTCGATCGAGCGCTGCTGCGGCAAGCTCGGCGCCGGCGTCTCGGACGCCATCAACTGGGCAAAGCCCAGCACGGCGTTCAAGGGCGTGCGCAATTCATGGCTCATGCTCGACAAAAACTCGGACTTCGCCAGGTTCGCCTTTTCCGCCGCCTGGCGGGCTTTTTCCATTTCGATATTCGTGTCTTGCAAGGCCAATTCGAACTGCTTGCGTTCCGTCACGTCGCGCGCGGCGGCAAACACGCCCTGCAGCTTGCGGTTGCGGTCGTGGAAGGTCGAGGCGTTGTAGGAAACAACCGTCTGCTTGCCGTCGCGCGCCAAAGCCGTCAACTCGTAATTGGTCACTTTGCCCTCACGCAACACGCGCACAATGGCTTCCTCAGCGCGTTGCGGTTCTGTAAAGTAATTCTTGCATGGCGCACCGATCAATTCATCGCGCGTGCAGCCCGTCAGTGCTTCCATCTGCTGGTTGACGTCGCTGATAATGCCGCGCGGGTCCGTCATCATGATGGCATCGATATTTGATTCGATCAGCGAGCGCGTGTAGAACTGCTGCTCGCGCAAGCGCTGGTCCAGCAGCGCCTGCTCCGCCTCGACCTGCTTGCGCGCCGTGTTGTCGGTGCCGATCAGCAAGTAACCGATGACCTTGCTCTGTGCATCGCGCAGGGCCGTCACCGATACCATGGCGGGGAAACGGCTGCCATCCTTGCGAATGTAAGTCAGTTCATAAATGTCTTCGATGCCGCGCGAAGCCTTGAACACGAGCGCTTCCACGCCGGGCGTGATGACGGTGTCGAGCTCGGCACTGAGGGCGGCGGCGCGGACGATGATCTCTTGCGCGTCGGAAATACTGGCCGGCGTCAGTTTGTCGACGACGTCGCTCGCTTCATAGCCGAGCATGCGTTCGGCACCCACATTGAAAATCTGGATCACCCCCTGCGCATCGGTGGCGATGCAGGAGAAATTGGCGCTGTTGAAAATCGCATCCTGCAAGGCACCCGCTTTGAGCAACTGGCGTGGCAGACCGGCCGCCACCGTACGCCGGTACAGCGCCACGAGCAACATCAGCAGCAGCACTACCAGCGCGTCAATCACGCACGCCGTCTCGAACGGCGCGCGCCAGGCCAGCACGCCAACGGCAATCAGCCCGACGGCGCTGAACGAAAATGCCAGCGCCATGGGCCAACGCGACGGTGCGCGCGGGGGGGTGTTTTCGACAGATTGCATGATAAGCCTGGGCAATGACAACGATAAGAAACGGGCATGCGGTATTGAATGCTGTGTTCAGGGTGCCTGGCGCTGGCGCACGTCCGACAGCAGGCGCGCGAACTCCTTCTTCACCACGCCATAGCATTCGCACACATGGCCTTCCAGGCCAGCGCGGTCCAGCACCGAAATATGGCCGCGCCGGTAGCTGATGAAACCGCGCGCCTGCAAGCGCCCGGCCGCTTCGGTCACGCCTTCGCGGCGTACGCCCAGCATATTGGCAATGAGTTCCTGCGTCATGGTCAGCTCGCGGTCCGGCAGGCGGTCCATGGTCAGCAGCAGCCAGCGGCATAGCTGCTGCTCTACAGTATGGTGGCGGTTGCAGACGGCCGTCTGTGACATTTGCGTAATCAGCGCTTGGGTGTAGCGCAGCAGCAAGCGCATGACGGCGCCAGCGCGATCGAATTCTTCCATCAGCAAGTGCGCCTTCAGGCGATAGCCGACACCGCCCGTCTGCACCACGGCGCGGCTCGGTGTCGAGTTGCCACCCATAAACAACGACACGCCCACCACGCCTTCATTACCGACGCCGGCGATCTCGGACGAGCCGCCGTTTTCCAGCAGGTAATGAATGGAAACGATGGCCGTGGTGGGGAAATACACATGCTGCAGCTTGTCGCCAGAATCGTAGATCACGTCACCGAGCAACATGGACACTTGCTCCAGATGGGGCGCCAGGCGCGCGAAATCGGCGTCGAGCATGGCGGCGAGCAAATGGTTTTGATTCGGGTTGTGCGGCTGGGCATACGGACTCGACATAGGCAGGTTTCCTGGTTTCCAGTCGTCAGCTAGGGGAGAGATGAAAGACGTCCGAACGAGGGCAGCCATTTGCAGCAGCGTAACACAGCGTTTGCACAATGCGGCGAGTATATGTCTTGCTGACATCACTGTCCGTTCGCTAGAGAACAGACGGTGATTCGCTGCGCGCCCTACAGTCAGTCACTGCCAGGGTTGCCGGATCATGGATCGGCACGGGCGCAGCTCACGGACGCCATCATGCACGCTTTTTTCAAACGCCTCTCCATTTCTGCTTCCTCTGCGGCCCTACTCACCGTGGCGCTCGGGTTGTGCCTGACGGCCCTGTGCTACGCCTCTGCGCGCCAGATCGAATCGGAAAACATGCAGCTGCTGTTGCAGTACCACGCCGGCGGCACGGGTCCGACAGCGAGCCATCGCGCTTCGCTGTATGTGCTGCTGGGCGGACTGCTGTCGAGCCTGCTGGCAACGGCGTATGTGTTTCAGCTGATGTCGCGCAACGCCGTAATTGCCCGCATCGCGGGCGAACGCACGGCAGCGCTACAGTTTGCCAATGTGCGCCTGTCAGAAGACCTCGCCGCGCGCGTGCAGCAAGAAAAGTCGCTGCGTTTGCGCGAACGCATCATCGAAGTGTCGGCCAATGCCGTCATCCTGTGCAGCGCCGACGCACCAGGCTACCTGATCGAATACGTCAATCCCGCCTTCGAACGCATCACCGGCTATGCCGCTGGCGAAGTCATCGGCCAGCGCCTGGAACACTTGCAGGGGCCTGCGCAAGGACGGCAAGACATGCATGCCATTACGACGGCCATGCGCGAACAGCACGAAGGCAAGGCTATCGTGCGGCATTTCCGCAAAGATGGCAGCTGCTACTGGAGCGAGCTGTTCGTCGCCCCCGTGCACGACGATGGCAATGGCCACGTCAGCCACTTTGTCGTTGCGCAATACGACATCAGCACGGTCATGCGCTTCGAGCAAGAGCTGAAATTACAGTCGCGACACGATACTTTGACGGGCCTGGCCAACCGCCTGCTGCTGCGCGAGCGAATGGAACAGGCGATGGCCATGACGCGACGTAACGACCTGCCCCTGTGGGTGGTGTTCATCGACCTCGACCGCTTTAAGTTCGTCAACGATACCCTGGGCCACGATGCCGGCGACCTGGTGCTGAAAAACGTGGCCGAGCGCCTGCGCGACGCCACGCGCGAAGTCGACACGGTGGCGCGCCTGGGCGGCGACGAATTCGTGCTGCTGCTGCCACAGCATGGCAAGGGGGAACCAGGCACCGCCATCCTGCAGCGCATCCTCGATGCCGTGGCGCAGCCGCTGCAACTGGGCGAATATGAATTTTTGCTCAGCTGCTGCATGGGCGTGGCCGTGTATCCCGACGATGGTCAGGATGCCGATACGCTGATCAAGCATGCCGACATCGCCATGTATCGCGCCAAGGAACTGGGGCGCGGTCATTGGCGCTTCTATGCATCGAGCATGAATGCTGGCACGCTGGCGCGGCTGGGACTGGAGAGCGAGTTGCGCCATGCCCTGGAACGCAAACAATTCCATCTCGAATACCAGCCCCAGCTCGACTTGGCCAGCGGCAAAGTGGTGGGCATGGAAGCACTGCTGCGCTGGCAACATCCGCAACTGGGGCGCATTGCACCTATCAACTTCATCGGCCTGGCTGAAGAAATGGGCTTGATCATCCCTATCGGCGACTGGGTACTGCGCACGGCATGCGCCCAGGTGCGTGCCTGGCAAGTGGCCGGCCATGGCCCGCTGCGCCTGGCTGTCAACCTGTCGGCGCGGCAATTCAAACAAAGGAATCTGCTGCATGCGGTAGCGCAGGCACTGGCCGAAACAGGCCTCGATGCCGCCCATCTGGAGCTGGAATTGACGGAAAGCATGGTCATGCATGACGTGGAACAAGCCACGACCATCATGCGCAAGCTCAAGGCGCTGGGTGTGCAGTGTCCATTGATGACTTCGGCACCGGCTATTCCAGCTTGGCCTACCTGCGCCACTTTCCCATCGACATCTTAAAAATCGACAAGACCTTCGTCAGCGACATCACGCACGGCGACGATGCTGCCATCGTGCGCGCCATCATTTCACTGGCGCATAGCCTGCGTCTGAAAGTGATCGCCGAAGGCGTGGAAACGGCGCAGCAGTTGGCCTTCCTGCGCCAACACGGCTGCGACCAGATGCAGGGCTATCTGTTCAGCCGCCCGCTGACCGCGCCCGCCTTCGAAGAACTGCTATTGCAGAGAAAAGCGCTGCCCGCTTAAAACGCGTGCAGCAAGCCGAGGTTCAGCGCGCGGTTACCCGTGCCCGCTTCGGTGGCATTGCCCACCATGTAAGCGGCATCGTTGCGGTTGCGGATGTGTGCGTAAGCAAGATATACCTTACTGCGTTTGGACAAGGCATACGTGGCGCCGATGGCCAGTTGCTGCGCATCGCGGTTGGCCGCATCGCGGTCATCCTTATGGATGAACGAGGCCAGCAGCGTCGTCGCGCCGAGCGGCACGGAGACGCCGACGATGGCGTCGCGGCTATCCGTGGACTGGGCCGGCGCCTGCGCCGCGCCATAGGGGTTTTCCGCCAAGAACAGGCTACTGCCATCGCCCGTGTTGCGGCCATAGCCGGCAAACGCCGTGGCCACGCCGAAGTTGTAGTTGCCAGCCAAGATAGTGTTATTCGCGTCGGCCTTGCCAAATTCGCCGCTCAGGCGCTGGCGCGCCAGGCGCAGGGTCAAGGGACCGTTGACATAGCCCAGGGACAGGCCCAGCGAGCGTTGATCTGCAGCAACACCCGTATGTTCGCCAAAGCCAAACATGACGGTGGCCGTGACGCCGCGCAGCTCGGGCGAGGTATAGCGCACGGTATTGTCGATGCGCGTGGCCGAATAGCCAGCCAGGTTGGTCGAGGCACCCGCCATGCCACCCTCGAACGGGTCAGCCACGTCGGTCAGCGCCTCGCTTTGCAAGTTGTACTGGCGGCCCGCAGTGAGCATGCCCAGCGGGCTATTGAGGCCGACAAAAGCCTGGCGGCCAAACAACTGCCCGGCCTGGTCGGAACGGCCCGTATCGAGCTGCACGCCCGCTTCCAGCGTAAACACGGCTTGCCAGCCGTCGCCCAAGGACTCCGTGCCGCGCAGGCCCAGACGCGAGCCGGCCGAGACACCGCTGGTGAGCTTGCTGATGCCGCCTTCCTGCACCAAGCCAGCGTCCATCAAGCCATACATGGTGACTGAAGACGCATCGATGGACGACTGGGCGTGAGCGGCGGGCAAGGTGCCCAGGGTGGCAAGTGCCAGGGCGATCGAGATTTTTTTCATATTGGTTTCCTTATTAAGGCAAAACCGGGAAAGCGCGCGGCCGTGGCACGGCCACAGGCAGCTAGGCGCTGCGGGACGTGCCGTATCGAAAAACGACAGGCCAGATAACAACCTTCCTGGCTAAGCGATGGCGGCGCGGCCGATAAAGACGAAGACGCGCGGTATTCCGCCGTGAATTGTGCACCGCTGGAGGTGCGCGTGGCTCAGGCGCACGTCCCGCAGGGAACGCGCTGAAAGTGGCTGGCATCGCTAATGCGCTGGCCTGGTGACGCGGACGGGAGTTCGATAAAACTGCGTCTGCTGGCGCTGTCCGCAAAGATGGGGCAGGAGGCGCCTGGGCGTAAATTATAACATCGACAGCACTTTTAGCCACGTTCTGTTGCGGCCAAACGCCCCGCCAAGCCGCCAAAACACTGAAAAGGCCGCTTGCCACGCTGCAGGCGATGCCGCGTCATCTATAATGGTTCCTTTTGCCAATCACACGCCAAATCATGGAATTAGCCAAGTCTTTCGAGCCCGCCGACATTGAACAATTCTGGCGCACCGAGTGGGAGCAGCGCGGTTACTTTACCGCCACCCTCGATGCCGGAAAACCTTCCTTCAGCATCCAGTTGCCGCCGCCGAACGTCACCGGCACCCTGCACATGGGCCATGCGTTCAACCAGACCATCATGGATGGCCTGACGCGCTACCACCGCATGCTCGGTCACAACACGGCCTGGATTCCCGGCACCGACCACGCCGGCATCGCCACGCAAATCGTCGTGCAGCGCCAGCTGGACGCGCAAAAGATTTCGCGCCATGACCTGGGACGCGAGAAATTCGTGGAAAAAGTGTGGGAATGGAAAGAAAAATCCGGTTCCATCATCACCGGGCAAATGCGCCGCCTGGGCGCCTCGGCCGACTGGCAGCGCGAATACTTCACGATGGATGAACCGCGCTCGAAAGTGGTCACCGACGTCTTCGTGCGCCTGTTCGAGCAAGGCCTGATCTACCGCGGCAAGCGCCTGGTCAACTGGGATCCCGTGCTGGGCACGGCGGTGTCCGACCTGGAAGTGGTATCCGAGGAAGAAGACGGCTCCATGTGGTACATCAAGTACCCGCTGGCCGACGGCAGCGGTTTCCTGACGGTGGCCACGACGCGTCCTGAAACCATGCTGGGCGACGTGGCCGTGGCTGTCGATCCGACGGACGAGCGCTATTTGCCGCTGGTGGGCAAGATGCTGAAACTGCCTTTGAGCGATCGCGAAATCCCCATCATCGCCGACGAATACGTCGACAAGGAATTCGGCACCGGTTGCGTGAAGATTACGCCGGCGCACGACATGAACGATTACGCCGTGGGCCAGCGCCACAAACTGGCGCAAATCGTCATCCTGACGCTCGATGCCAAGATCACCGACGACGCGCCGGCAGCCTACCGCGGCATGGACCGCTTCGCCGCGCGCAAGCAGATCGTCGCCGACCTCGATGCGCAAGGCTTGCTCGAGCAAGTCAAGCCGCACAAGCTGATGGTGCCGCGCGGCGACCGCACCGGCGTCGTCATCGAGCCGATGCTGACGGACCAGTGGTTTGTCGCCATGAGCAAACCGGCCCCGGAAGGCACTTTCTTCCCCGGCAAATCGATCGCCGAAACCGCGCTGGACAAGGTCGCCAACGGCGACATCAAGTTCGTGCCGGAAAACTGGAGCACCACCTACAACCAATGGCTCAACAACATCCAGGATTGGTGCATCTCGCGCCAGCTGTGGTGGGGCCATCAAATCCCGGCCTGGTACGACGACAAGGGCAATATCTTTGTTGCCAAGACCGAAGCCGAGGCGCAAGCCAAGGCATTGGCCGCCGGTAGCACGGGCCCATTGAAGCGTGACGACGATGTGCTCGACACGTGGTTCTCGTCGGCCCTGGTGCCGTTCTCGACCATGGGCTGGCCCGAAGAAACGCCGGACATGAAAGCTTTCCTGCCATCGTCGGTGCTGGTGACGGGTTTCGACATCATCTTTTTCTGGGTCGCGCGCATGGTCATGATGACGGCGCACTTCACGGGCAAGGTGCCGTTTGACACCGTCTACGTGCACGGTCTGGTGCGCGACTCGACGGGACAGAAAATGTCCAAGTCGAAGGGCAATACGCTCGACCCGATCGACCTGATCGACGGCATCGACCTGGAAGGCTTGATCGTCAAGCGCACCACGGGACTGATGAACCCGCGCGACGCGGAAAAGATCACCAAGGCGACGCGCAAGGAATTTCCGGAAGGCATTTCCGCCTACGGCACCGACGCCGTGCGCTTCACCATGGCCAGCTATGCATCGCTGGGCCGCAATATCAACTTCGACCTGGGCCGCTGCGAAGGCTACCGCAACTTCTGCAACAAGATGTGGAATGCCACCCGTTTCGTCATGATGAATACGGAAGGCAAGGATTGCACTGCGAACGACGCCGATCTGTCGCAAGCGGACAAATGGATCATTTCCTTGCTGCAAAAAGCGGAACTGGACGTGGCCAAGGGCTTCGAAGACTTCCGTTTCGACAATATCGCCGCATCGATCTATAAATTCGTCTGGGACGAGTATTGCGACTGGTACCTGGAAGTGGCCAAGGTGCAAGTGCAGCAAGGTACGGAAGGCCAGCAGCGCGCCACCCGCCACACCCTGCTGCGCGTGCTGGAAGTGGTGCTGCGCCTGGCCCATCCGATCATCCCCTTCGTCACGGAAGCGCTGTGGCAGACGGTCGCGCCTTTGGCCGGCAAGACGCTCAAGCCAGAGGGCGATTCCATCATGATGCAGCCGTACCCGATCGCCAACACCGACAAGATTGATGAAGCGGCCGAAGCGTGGATGCAGCAGCTGAAAGCGTTGACGGATGCGACACGCAACCTGCGCGGCGAAATGCAGATTTCTCCTTCCGTGCGCGTGCCGCTGATCGTCGAAGCGGGCAATGCGACGGAGAAGGCAGCACTGGCCTCGTACGCGCCCTACATCCAGTCGCTGGGCAAGCTGGCCGAAGTGCAGATCGTCGATGCGCTGCCAGACTCGCCTGCCGCCGTCGCCATCGTCGGCACCACCAAGCTGATGCTGAAAGTGGAAATCGACGTGGCCGCCGAACGCGAACGCCTGGGCAAGGAAATCGCCCGCATCGAAGCGGAAATTGCCAAAGTAAATGGCAAATTAGGCAATGAGAGCTTTGTCGCGCGCGCCCCGGCCGCCATTGTTGCGCAAGAAAACGAGCGTCTGCTCAGTTTTTCGGCCACAATTGAAAAATTGCGCGAACAGTTTGCTAAACTAGCCAGCGCATAAGGCAAGTTTGGCAAGATTGCGCGGCGTCCTGCGTGACGCCGCGCAGCACTGCTGGTCTTGCCTTGGTATATAGAATGTTCGTGATCCGATCAAAAAAACCATAGGAGACTAGCAATGCATAAAATATCCAAAGCAAGCGTCGCAGCAAGCATCATGATGGCCGCCCTGGCTATCGCCGGCAGCGCCGCCGCGCGCGACGGCAACAACACCGCGGTCGGCACGTGGAAAACCATCGACGACGCCACCGGCAAACCGAAATCGCTGGTCGTCATCACGGAAAGCAACGGCGTCTTGCAAGGCAAGATTGACAAGCTGTTCCGTAGCCCGAATGAAGATCCAAACCCCAAGTGCGACAAGTGCACGGGCGCCAACAAGGACCAGCCCATCATCGGCCTGGTGATCTTGTCCGGCCTGAAATATGACGGCAAGGAATGGGCGGGCGGCGAAATCACGGATCCGGCCAGCGGCAAGGTCTACAAGAGCAAGGCTGAACTGACGGAAGGCGGCAGCAAGCTGCAAGTGCGCGGCTATGTCGGTGTGCCGATGTTTGGCCGTTCGCAGACGTGGTTGCGCGAAGAATAAGCAGCGCACGCACGGCCCCGCTGAAGCCGGCCCTGCGCCGGCTTTTTTACGTCTGGCGCACGGCTGGCGCCGGCTTGCGGTGATGCTTGCTCAGATGCCGGTCCAGGCTGTTGGCGAACTGCTGCCGGTCGGACTGGCTGAAGGCGGCCGGGCCACCGGTGTCCACGCCGCCACTGCGCAATTCTTCCATGAAGGCGCGCATCGTCAATTGCTGGGCGATATTGTCCTTCGTGTAAAAATCGCCACGCGGATTGAGCGCAAAACCGCCCTTGGTCAGCACGTCGGCCGCCAGCGGAATATCGCCCGTGATGACGAGGTCGCCCGGATTCAACAGCCGCACGATTTCCTGGTCCGCCACATCGGCACCGGACGGCACTTGCACGGTGCGAATAAAACGCGACGGCGGCACGCGCAAGCCCTGGTTGGCTACCAGGATGAGCGGCAACTCCAGGCGCTCGGCCACGCGGTACAGGATTTCCTTGATGACCACGGGGCAGGCATCGGCGTCGATCCAGATTTGCATGCTCGGCATACTCGGTTGACGCTCGTGCGCCATCACAGTTCCCACGCTTCACCACCGGGGCCGGTGCGCGGCGCGCTGACGCCGAAGTGCAGATAGGCCGCTGGCGTAGCGACCCTGCCACGCGGCGTGCGCTGCAAAAAGCCTTGCTGAATCAAATACGGTTCCAGTACGTCTTCGATGGTATCGGCCGCTTCGCCGATGGCGGCTGCCAGGTTGCCGATGCCGACGGGGCCGCCGCCGAACTTGAACAGCACCGCTTCGAGCAGCTTGCGGTCCATCACGTCAAAGCCCACGGAATCGACGTCGAGCATGGCCAGCGCGCGGTCGGCCACCACCTTGGTAATGTCGCCATTGCTTTTGACTTCCGCGAAATCGCGCACGCGGCGCAGCAAGCGGTTGGCGATGCGCGGCGTGCCACGCGCGCGCTGGGCGATCTCATGCGCACCTTCCGGGTCGATGGGCGCTTTCAGCAAGGCGGCGCTGCGCGTGACGATCTTCGTCAATTCGCCCGTGTTATAGAACTCCAGACGCGCGACGATGCCAAAACGGTCGCGCAGCGGATTGGTCAGCATGCCGGCGCGCGTGGTGGCGCCGACCAGGGTAAACGGCTGCAAATCGAGCTTCACGGAACGCGCAGCCGGGCCTTCGCCGATCATGATATCGATTTGATAATCTTCGAGCGCCGGATACAGAATCTCTTCCACAACCGGTGACAGCCGGTGGATTTCATCGATGAACAGGACGTCGTTCGCTTCCAGGTTCGTCAAAATCGCCGCCAGGTCGCCCGGGCGTTCCAGCACGGGGCCCGAGGTCTGGCGCAGATTGACGCCCATTTCGCGCGCGATGATGTGCGCCAGGGTCGTCTTGCCCAGGCCAGGTGGCCCGAACAGCAAGGTATGGTCGAGCGCTTCCTTGCGCTGGCGCGCGGCCGTGATGAAGATTTCCAGCTGGTCGCGGATCTTTTCCTGTCCCACGTACTCGTCGAGTTGCTTGGGGCGCAAGGCCCGTTCGATGGCCTCTTCGTTATGCGAGATGGGCGCCGCGTCGATGATGCGCTGCTCCGTGAAGATATCGGTCTGGATGCTCATGCAGTGTTCCCGTTAGCCTTTCGACAGCGCTTTCAGCGCCAGTTTGATGCCGTCCGACACGCCACTGCTGGCCGGCACGTTTTTCACGGCTGCCATTGCTTCCTTGTCCGAATAGCCCAGCGCCAGCAGGGCATTGAGGATATCGGACTGCGCATCGGGCGCAGCGTGTGCGCCTAGCGGGCCGAGATCCGCACCGATCTTGCCCTTCAATTCCAACAACAGGCGTTCGGCCGTCTTCTTGCCGATGCCAGGCACTCTGACCAGGCGGCCCGAATCTTGCAAGGTGATCGCTTGCGCCAGGTCGGCAATCGTCATGCCCGACAGGATGGACAAGGCCATGCGCGCGCCCACGCCCGTGATCTTGATCAACTGGCGGAACACGGCCCGCTCGGCCGCATTGCCGAAGCCAAACAGCAGGTGCGCATCTTCGCGGATGGCTTGGTGCGTGAACAGCACGACTTTTTCGCCCACTTGGGGCAAGTTGTAGAACGTGCTCATCGGCACATCGACTTCATAGCCGACGCCCTGGCAATCGACCAGCAATTGTGGCGGATTCTTTTCAAGCAAAATACCGGAGAGACGACCTATCATCGCGTGTTCCTAATGTTGTGTATATATATGAGGGCCATGCGCCTATCCCACTAAACGGCCGCGCTTCATGCGCAAGCCTTGCAGTTGGGGCGCCACCGCGCCGAGCATGGCCAGCGCATCGATACTGTTGGCATGGCAAATGGCCACGCCCAGCGCATCGGCCGCATCCGTACCAGGCAAGCCGGGCAAGGACAGCAGTCGCGCCACCATCTCCTGCACCTGCTCCTTGGCCGCCTTGCCGTGGCCCGTGACGGCTTGTTTCACTTGCAGCGCCGTGTATTCGGCCACCGACAGGTCGGCATGCACGAGCGCGCAAATGGCCGCGCCGCGCGCCTGGCCCAGCAGCAGAGTCGATTGGGGATTGACGTTGACAAACACTTTTTCGATGGCCGCGCAGTCGGGCCGGTAAGTGCTGACGATTTCGCTCACGCCGTGCAAGATGATCTTCAGGCGCGGCGGCAATTGCTCTTCGGAACCGGTCTTGACGGTCCCCGAAGCGATATAGCGCAGCTTGTTGCCGTGTTTTTCAATGACCCCAAAGCCGGTCGTGCGCAGCCCAGGATCGATGCCAAGAATAATCATCGCCAGATTCTATAATGAATACGGCAGACACCGGTGAATAACCGGTGCCTGCCGTTCTATACATCGTCACCCCACAAGCAACATCCGGGGTCAGACCCGGCGGGTCTGACCCCAGCATTTGCCGTTGGGTTTAATTAATGACGGAAATGACGCGTGCCCGTGTAGAGCATGACCACGCCACGTTCGTCCGCCGCATCGATCACTTCCTGGTCGCGCATGGAGCCGCCCGGGTGGATCACGCAGGTCGCGCCCGCGTCGACGACGACGTCGAGGCCGTCGCGGAACGGGAAGAAGGCGTCCGACGCCACCACCGAGCCGGTCAGCGACAGGCCAGCGTTTTGCGCCTTGATCGATGCGATGCGGGCCGAGTCGATACGGCTCATCTGGCCAGCGCCCACGCCCAGGGTCATGTTATTGCCACAGAAGACGATGGCGTTCGACTTGACGAATTTCGCTACTTTCCAGGCGAACATCAGGTCGGACAATTGCTGCGGCGTTGGCTGCAGCTTGCTGACGACGCGCAAGTCGCCGACGCCGACGTTTTTCGCATCCGGCGATTGCACCAGCAAGCCGCCACCGACGCGCTTGAAGTCCATGGCGTTGACGCCGCTGCCCAGCGCGATTTCCAGCATGCGCACGTTTTGCTTGCTCGACAGAATCTGTTTCGCTTCGGCCGAGAACGATGGCGCGATCAGCACTTCGACGAACAGCTTGGCGATTTCGGCGGCGGTGGCGCCGTCGAGTTCCGTGTTGAAGGCGATGATGCCGCCAAACGCGGAAGTCGGGTCGGTCTGCAGGGCGCGCGCATAGGCTTGAGCCGCATTCTTGCCCAGCGCGACGCCGCACGGGTTGGCGTGCTTGACGATAACGCAGGCAGCGCTTTGCTCAAAGCCGCCCAGACTCTTCACGCACTCCCAGGCTGCATCGGCATCGGCGATGTTGTTGTACGACAATTCCTTGCCTTGCAACTGGCGGTAGTTGGCCAGCGCGCCATCGATCGTGATCAGATCGCGGTAGAAAGCGGCGCTCTGATGCGGATTTTCACCGTAACGCATGTCTTGCACTTTCTCAAATGCAACGTTCAACACTTGCGGGTAGGCGCCGCGCTCGGCGTGCACTTTCGTCGGCCCCAGGCTGGTCAGGTAGTTGGTGATGGCGCCATCGTATTGCGCCGTATGCGCAAAGACTTTTTTCGCCAGCATGAACTTGGTATCGTAGCTGACCGTGCCGGCCGTGCCGTCGGCCGAGCGCAATTCCGCCAGCACAGCGCCGTAGTCGGTCGGATCGCAGATGACGACGACGTCCTTGTGGTTCTTGGCTGCCGAACGCAACATGGTCGGTCCGCCGATATCGATGTTTTCGATCGCGTCTTCCAGCGTGCAATCGGCCTTGGCGACCGTGCCCTGGAATGGATACAGGTTGACCACCACCATGTCGATGGTCGGCATGTCGTGCTCGACCAGTTTCGACATATGCTCGGGGAAATCGCGGCGCGCCAGGATACCGCCGTGCACTTTCGGGTGCAAGGTCTTCACACGGCCATCGAGCATCTCCGGGAAACCCGTGTAATCGGCAACTTCCGTGACGGGAACACCGTTGTCTGCCAGTAATTTGGCGGTACCGCCGGTGGACAGGAGGTTGACGCCGAGGGCAGACAGGGCACGCGCGAATTCGAGAACGCCGGTCTTGTCGGAAACGGAAAGGAGAGCTTGTTTGATCATGGCTGTGGCTAGGTGGTTAAGTGTTCTTGGCGAATGGCGCCGCTCAGTCGTCTGGCTGCGGCGGCGGCGGCGGCGGATTCAAATCTTGGCGTCACTTGCATGCCGGCATTACAGCAAACCGTGCTCCTGCAATTTCTTGCGCAAGGTGTTGCGGTTGATGCCCAGCATCTGCGCGGCGTGCGACTGGTTGCCATCGGCGCGTGTCATCACGACCTCCAGGATGGGCTTTTCCACGGTCAGCACGACCATGTCATAGATATTCGATGCTTGTTGTTCGCCCAGGTCATTGAAGTAATCTTCTAGACTTTTCTGTACGACTTCCTGAATGCTTTCTTTACTCATTTGTATGCTTCAACCGGCTGAACACCAGGCAATCGGGTGCCGCGCCGCTCATGCGGTCCGCGTGCTGCCATCTTGCCCCGGTGTTGTAATTAATATTGCATGACGCTCTGTATAGGCGCTCGCCCTTGTATTACTGCTAACTTATCTACTGCTAACTTATTTTCCTGCTTGTGTTATCTGCTCATGCTGCCGTGGCCGTAGGTTTGATCACATCGATCAGGCCACTTTCACTCGATTCGGAGAGGCGGTATTGTAACCGCTCGCCAAATTTCCATTGCGACTCAAAAAATTGATCGACGGCCAGCAATTGCGCGTCCGTCGACTCCAGCAAGTTCATTTGCTGGCGGAACGCTTCGCCGCCTTCCAGGTCCTGCACATACCAACCGATGTGCTTGCGTGCTGTGCGCACACCGAGGAATTCGCCGTAAAACGCGTAATGGGCGCGCAAATGCTCATCCATCAAGGTGCGTACTTCGTCCACGTAGGGCGCCGGCAGCAAGGTGCCGGTACGCAAGAAATGGTCGATTTCGCGACAAATCCACGGCCGCCCCTGCGCCGCGCGGCCGATCATGACGGCATCGGCACCCGTTTGATCGAGCACGAAGCGGGCCTTCTGCGGGCTGGTGATGTCGCCATTGGCGACCACTGGAATGCCCACCGATGCTTTCACTGCGGCAATAGTTTCATATTCGGCATCACCTTTGTAGCCATCGGCGCGCGTGCGGCCGTGCAAGGTCAGCATCTGGATGCCGGCCTGCTCGGCGATGCGGGCGATGCGCAAGGCATTTTTGTTTTCGCGGTTCCAGCCCGTGCGAAACTTCAAGGTAACGGGCACATCAACGGCGTTGACGACGGCGTGCAAAATCCGTTCGACCAGGCTTTCGTTTTGCAGCAAGGCCGAACCGCACCAGCTGTTGCATACCTTCTTCACGGGGCAACCCATGTTGATGTCGATGATCTGCGCACCGCGGTCGACGTTGAACTTGGCGCAATCGGCCAGGTCTTGTGGATCGGCGCCGGCGATTTGCACGGCTTTCGGCTCCATTTCGCCTTCGTGATCCGTGCGACGCGTGCTTTTTTCCGTCGCCCACAGGCGCGGATTCGACGCCGCCATCTCCGACACGGCATAGCCGGCACCCAGTTGCTTGCACAACTGACGGAAAGGCCGGTCCGTCACGCCCGCCATGGGAGCGACGAAAACGTTGTTGCGCAGAATGTGAGGGCCGATTTGCACTGAAGAACCTGGAATGGACGGGGGAACCTGCTATTTTAACCGATTCCCTGCCTAAATAATAAGCACTATTTTTTCGATCAGTGCGTCAGAGTGACTATGGGGCCGCGTAGAGCGCTGTTAGCCCAGCTCGTCCATCGCGGGCGCGCTCAGATGTTCGATATTTCCCCAATGCACTAAATGCAGCTTGCCGTCGGCATACAAAAAACGGTTGACGCTGGCATTTTTCACCTGGAAGTCACGCGGGCTGTCGAGCGCCATGCCGAGCGCTTCGCGGTAGGCACACTCAAGCACGCCGCCGTGCGCCACGATGGCAATCGTCTGGCCCTCATACTGCTGGGCCCAGCGGGCGATAGCGCCATTGGCGCGCGCATAAAACTGGCGGAAACTCTCCGCCTCGCGCTCGCCGGACGGCATCACGGCATCGATCTGCCGCGATTGCCATTGCGCATACTCATGTGCATAGCGCGCCGCAATGTCGGCATACAGCAAGCCTTCGAAGGCGCCATAGCAGCGCTCGCGCAGCAAAGGATCTATTTGCACGGGCAAGTCTTGCACATCGGCCACGGCTTGCGCCGTCTGCTGCGCGCGTTGCAAATCGCTGGCAATGATGGCGGCCAGCGGTGCGTCCGCCAGCGCCTGCCCCAGCGCCCCCGCTTGCGCCAGGCCCGCCGCGTTCAAGGCGATATCGATATGGCCCTGCAGGCGGCGGCCCGCATTCCAGGCCGTTTCGCCATGGCGTATGAGTAAAATCGTGGTGCTCATGCTTTATTTCTTCAGGGTAAGTGCCAGCTCGGGGTTGAGCGAGTAGGCAACGACGAGCTGGGCTTCGTCGAGGATGTGGCCGTACAGAGCGGCGTGCGCTTGCTGCCCGGTAAAACGCTGGGGCAAGGCCAGTTGCGGCACGTCGAGCGCATACAGACGGAAAAGGTAATGGTGGATGCGCTCGTCATTCCATGGCGGACACGGTCCATCATAGCCGTAATAATCGCCGGCCATGGCGGCATCACCGGCAAACCAGCCCGTATAGTCATTCAGGCCCTGGCGCAATGGCAGCCCAGCACCAGTGCCAGTAGCGGCAGCCTTGCCGCGCGGCGTCATGCCGCTGGAAAATTCACCGGCGGCAATAGCGCGCATGGCGGGCGGCAAATCGAGCAAGCTCCAGTGATAAAAGTTGCTGCGCGGCGCCGTCAGCGGCAGCGATTGGTCGTTGCGGTTGGCCAGGCTGGCGTCTTGCGGCGCATCGGGGTCGATGCAGAACAGGGCCAGCGACTCGGTACCGTTAGGCACCTCGTCCCAAGCCAGATGGGGATTGCGGTTGCCGGCGAGGCGCACGCGGCTGGCTGGATCGATCTCGGCAAAAGCATACTCGGCCGGCATCAGCCCGCCATCACGAAACGTCTCGCTCCACAATTTCATCGCCTGCTCCCCTTTATCACTTCATTTATTGCTTTGCATTGACTTGCAGCCAGAAGGTGACGGGCCCGTCGTTCGTCAGCGACACTTGCATGTCGGCACCGAACTGCCCCGTTTGCACGCCCGCATGGCGGCTGCGCGCCTGTTCCACGAAATGCGTGAACAGGCGCAAGCCATCGTGCGGTGCGGCCGCCGGCGTAAATGACGGGCGCGTGCCGGACTTGGTATCGGCCGCCAGGGTGAACTGGGGCACCAGCAGCAAGCCGCCTGCCACATCGGTCACGCTGCGGTTCATCTTGCCCGCCGCGTCAGCAAACACGCGATAGCCGAGCAATTTGGCCAGCAAGGCGTCCGCTTCCTTTTCCGTATCGCCGCGCTCCGCACACACCAGCACCATCAGGCCGGCGTCAATGGCGCCGATGGTGGCGCCGGCAACGTCGACCTTTGCCTGCGTCACTCTTTGCAGCAGCGCAATCATGGCGTCAAGGTGACGCGCGCGAAACTGCGCTTGCCAACTTGCAAGACGAACTCACCGGCCGCCACTTGCAGCGCCTTGTCGCTGATGACGGTGCCGTCGATGCGCACGCCGCCCTGGTCGATCTTGCGCATGGCTTCCGAGGTCGATGGGCACAGGCCCGCCTGCTTGAGCAATTGCGGAATGCCCAGCGGCGCGCCAGCCAGCGTCACTGCCGCGATATCGTCGGGAATGCCGCCCTTGGAGCGGTTGACGAAATCGGTCAGCGCATCTTGCGCTGCCTGCTGCGAGTGGAAACGGGCAACGATTTCTTGCGCCAGCGCAACCTTGGCATCGCGCGGGTTGCGTCCACCCTCGACTTCGCGCTTCAGCTGTCCCAGTTCGTCGATGGAACGCCACGACAGCAACTCGTAGTAACGCCACATCATGACGTCGGAAATGCTCATCAGCTTGGCGAACATGGTATTGCCCGGTTCGGTGATGCCGATGTAGTTATTCTTCGACTTGGACATTTTTTCCACGCCGTCGAGGCCCTCCAGCAGCGGCATGGTCAAGATACACTGCTGCTCCTGGCCATACTGCTTTTGCAGTTCGCGGCCCACCAGCAGGTTGAACTTCTGGTCCGTGCCGCCCAGTTCCAGGTCCGATTTCAGGGCCACCGAGTCGTAACCTTGCATCAGCGGGTACAGGAATTCATGCACGGAAATAGGAATGCCGCCCTGGAAGCGCTTGGTGAAGTCGTCGCGCTCGATCATGCGCGCCACCGTGTAGTGGGAAGCGAGCTTGATAATGCCGCGCGCGCCCAGCGGATCACACCACTCGGAGTTATAGCGGATTTCGGTCTTGCTGGCGTCCAACACTAAAGATGCTTGCGCGAAATACGTCATCGCGTTAATCTCGATCTGTTCCTTGGTCAAAGGCGGGCGCGTGATGTTGCGTCCCGAAGGGTCGCCGATCATCGAAGTGAAGTCGCCAATGAGGAAAATGACTTGATGGCCAAGGTTTTGCAGCTGGCGCATTTTGTTCAGTACGACAGTATGGCCCAGGTGCAAGTCAGGTGCAGTCGGATCCAGGCCCAGCTTGATGCGCAGTGGAACACCGCTTTTCTCGGAGCGCGCTAATTTTTGCGCAAATTCGCTTTCGATCAAGAGTTCATCGACGCCACGCTTGGTAATGGCGAGGGCTTCTTGTACTCTGTCCGACAGCGGAAGTGCGGCCTGAGCGGCGTTAGCCTTGGCAGGCGATGCAGTGGTGTTGATTTCCATAAAATTTGACTGTAGATCTCAAAATGGTAGTAGGTTTTCGGAGTTTGCTATAATGCTCGATCCCATCAATCTTGCCGTATGAAAACGAACCAAAATAACAATAACAAAGAGCATTAGTTCAGGTCACGTTCAAGGGCAAATTTTAACTGATTGCATGAACCCTATACATAAAATCACAGGCTCACGCTTGTACACACAGCTGGCGGCGACACGCAAGGCACGCATTATCAGCGTGTCGGCAGTGCTGCTCGCCGTGGCCGCCTTCGGCGCGGTCGCTGTTTCTCCCATGGCGCCCGACGCATCCGACTTGCCAGTGACCTCGATCGCGCAAAATCTGGAAATGCCGGATCTGGCTTCGCAAATTTCCGCGATGGAACAGGTAGACCAGAATTTCACCCACGAAGAAAAAGTCCGCGCTGGCGATACCCTCGCCACCCTGCTGACCCGTCTCGGCGTGGATGATGCGGCCGCTGCCAATTTCATCAAAACCGACAAGATCGCGCGCGGCGTGATGTTGCTGAAATCAGGCAAGCGCGTGCAAGCGCAAACGTCCGAAAACGGCGAACTCAACTGGATGCGCGCCACCCTCGTCGATGGCAGCGACAAATCGGTCAAGAACATCATGATCACCCGCAAGGGCGACAAATTCGTGGCCACGGAAGTAGCAGCCCAACTGGAACGCCGCGTTGAAATGCATGCGCGCAAGATTACCTCCACCCTGTTCGCCGCCACCGACTCCAGCCTGGACGGTACGCGCCTGCCAGATTCGATTTCCGCACAAATCGTGGAAATGTTCTCCACCAATATTGACTTTCGCTCCGACCTGAAACGCGGCGACTCGTTTAATGTCGTCTACGAAACTTTCTGGCAAGATGGCGAATTCGTCCGAGCGGGCCGCATCCTGGCCGGTGAATTCACCAACCGCGGCACGACTTACCAGTCCGTTTGGTTCGAAGACCCAGCCAGCAAGCAAGGCGGCGGTTACTACAGTTTCGACGGCAAGTCCCTCAAAAAAGCCTTCCTGAAATCTCCCCTCGAATTCTCGCGCATCTCGTCCGGTTTCTCCATGCGCGTGCACCCGATTTCGGGTAACTGGAAAGCGCACAAGGGTATCGATTTTGCTGCAGCAACGGGCACGCCTATCCGCGCCTCGGGCGACGCCGTGGTCGAGTCCGTTGGCACTCAAAACGGCTATGGCAATGTGGTTGTTCTGAAGCATTGGGCCAACTACAGCACCGCCTATGCCCACATGAGCCGCTTCGCTTCAGGCTTGAAAAAAGGTCAAAAAGTGAGCCAGGGCGACGTGATCGGTTATGTTGGCAGCACCGGCTGGTCGACAGGCGCGCATTTGCACTATGAATTCCGCGTCGGCGGCGTGGCACAAGATCCAAGCAAGCTGAACGTACAAGCCCAGGCGCCGCTGACGGCTGCCGAGCTGAGCCGCTTCCGCACGGTATCGGCTGACATGATGCACCGCTTCACCCTGCTGCGTCCGAACGACAGGGCACTGGCGTCGCGCTAAACGACACTGCAACGTTGCGATGCTGCCTTCGGGCATCAGACAAAGGCACCGCCCATGCAAATGGCCGGTGTCTTTGTTTTATGCGCGCAGGAAAATGCGGCACAATGCAGCCATGACTGACGCACTCAAGGAAACACCCATGCTGTATATCGGTTTGATGTCGGGCACCAGCCTGGACGGCGTCGACGGCGCGCTGGTCGACTTTTCCGACCAGGGCACGCGCAGCCTGGGCGACGCCTATATTGCCTTTCCCGCCAGCCTGCGCGCCGACCTGATGGCATTGCAAAGTGCGGGCCAGAATGAAATCGAACGCGAAGCGCTGGCGGCCAATCAACTCGTGCGCCATTACGCCGACTGCGTCGCCATGCTCTTGAGCAAGGCGGGCATAGGCGCCGATGCCATCACCGCCATCGGCGCACACGGCCAGACTATACGCCACCGCCCCGAACTGGGCTTTACGCGCCAGTTGAATAATCCAGCCCTGCTGGCCGAACTGACGGGCATCGACGTCGTCGCCGACTTGCGCAGCCGCGACGTGGCGGCCGGCGGTCAGGGCGCGCCACTGGTGCCGGCCTTCCATCAAGCCATTTTCAATCAGCCCGGCCACACACGCGTGCTGGCCAATATCGGCGGCATCAGCAACATCAGCGTGCTGCATGCGGATGGCAAGGTGAGCGGCTACGACACGGGTCCGGGCAATGCGTTGATGGATGGCTGGGTCTTGCAGCACCAGGGCCAGCCGTATGACGCCAACGGCGCCTGGGCCGCCACGGGGCAGGTCATCCCTGCCCTGTTGACAGACTTGCTCAATGAAGCGTATTTTGATTTGCCGGCGCCGAAAAGCACGGGCCGCGACCTGTTCCATGCCGACTGGCTGCAATCCAAGCTGGCCGGGTATCCCTCTGCCCTGCCGGCCGACGTACAAGCGACCCTGACACAGCTGACAGCCATCAGCCTGGCGCAGGCCATCGCGCGCGACGGCGCGCAGGCGGAAAACGTGTATGTGTGTGGCGGCGGCGCGCAGAACGCCAGCCTGATGGCAGCGCTGGCCGCTCAATTGCCGGGCATGGCGGTGGCATCGACGCAAGCGCTGGGCGTGGCGCCGAGCCAGGTCGAGGCGCTGGCATTTGCCTGGCTGGCATGGCGTTTTACACAGCGTCAGCCCGGCAACTTGCCTGCCGTGACCGGCGCGATGGGTGTGCGGGTGCTCGGCGCGCTATATCCGCGTTGAGCAGACGCACAAACACGAATAGCGGATCAATGATCCGCTATTTTCATGCTGCATATGCAAACCGGTGTGCCTGAAAAGCGTTCAGGGCAAGGCGCATTGCCAAAGACAGTACAAATAGTACGGCGGGGCAATGCAACGCCGCCATGGACGTTTTCTCAGGTGTGCTTATACCGAGAACGAAGAACCGCAACCGCAGGTGGAGGTGGCGGTCGGATTCTTGATCACGAACTGCGCGCCTTCCAGGTCATCCTTGTAGTCGATTTCCGCGCCGACCAGATACTGGTAGCTCATGGAATCGATCAACAGCTGGACGCCGTTCTTGACCATGGTGGTGTCATCTTCATTGACGATTTCGTCGAAGGTGAAACCGTACTGGAAGCCGGAACAGCCGCCACCCTGCACGAAAACGCGCAATTTCAGGTCGGGATTACCTTCTTCTTCGATCAGCTGCGCGACTTTTTCGGCGGCGCTATCGGTAAAGATAATAGGTGAAGGGATCACATCTTGCATTTCAGCGACGGCATTCATAACGGACACTCCTACTAGAAAACGTTAACTCATTATAGACTGTTGGCGCAACTCGCGCTGCGCACCACCTTTAAAACCTGCTGCGCGTCGCGCTTTGCCCGGTAGCCTGCAAAACAGTGTTGTTCCTGCTCACACTTCCGACACGGCCAGGTGCAGCACCGGGTCGGCGCTGTCGTGGCGACTCAGCTTGCCCTGCACCAATGCGCCACTGTGCATTTCCAGCACCTTGTAGTAGACCTCGCCGAGAATGCGGGCTTTGGGCTGGATTTCAAGCATTTCAGACACATACACGGGACCATTGATCTCGCCGCTGACGACCAGGCTGGAGCAGCGCACTTCGCCATCGATGCGCCCCGCCTCGCCCAGCACGACATAGGTGGGCGCACCCGGCTCGCCCCTGACATTGCCGCGCACCTGGCCATCGATGCGCAGGCCGCCGCAAAACAGGACGTCACCCTCGATCCGCGTGGTAGCGCCGATCAGGGTATCGATGGGGGTTTTCGCATTGCGCTCGAACATGAACGTCATCCTGTCGGGGTCATAGCAACTCAATTTATCACAGGTCCGGCAAAATGACGCCGGACCTGCGCAAGCACGACTGCCGATTTTTATGGCATCAGGGCAATGTGTTGCAAACCGGCCGTTTCTTGCAAGCCGAACATCAAGTTCATGCACTGTACGGCCTGACCCGATGCGCCCTTGACCAGATTATCCTGCACCACCAGCACGATGACGGTGTTGCCGCCCTCGGGACGGTGCAAGGCCAGGCGCAGCATGTTCGAGCCGCGCGTGGAACGCGTTTCCGGATGCGAGCCGAATGGCATCACGTCGACGAAAGGCTCATCCTTGTATTGCTCCTCGAACAAGGCTTGCAATGCTTCATTGCTGACGTCCTTGTTCAGCTGCGCGTACAGGGTCGAATGCATGCCGCGTATCATCGGCACCAGGTGCGGCGTAAAGGTCAGCGCCACTTTCTCATCCGTGAAACGCTGCAATTGCGCCGTCGTTTCCGGCAAGTGACGGTGACCGGCCACGCCGTAAGCTTTAAAGCTGTCACTGCTTTCCGAGAACAGGATGCCGATTTCCGCCTTGCGGCCAGCGCCGGACACGCCCGACTTGCAGTCGGCGATCAAGCAGCCCGCATGCACCAAGCCAGCCTTGAGCAGCGGGTAAAAGCCCAACTGCATGGTGGTCGGATAACAACCGGGGTTGGCGATCAGCTTGGCTTGCTTGATATCTTCGCGGTTCAGTTCCGGCAAGCCGTACACGGCCTGTTCGATCAACTCGGGCGCCGTGTGGGCGATCTTGTACCACTGCTCGAACTTGGCCTGGTCTTTCAGGCGGAAGTCGGCGGCCAGGTCGATGACTTTCACGCCGGCAGCCAGCAGCGCTGGTGCTTGCGCCATGGCAACACCATGTGGCGTGGCAAAGAAGACCACGTCACACTGCTCCAGATTGGCTTTGTCCGGCGCGGAAAACGCCAGTTTCACATGACCACGCAGGGAAGGATACATGTCAGCAACGGGCAAGCCATCTTCCTTGCGCGAGGTAATCGCCGTCAACTCGACATCAGGATGAGTTGCCAGCAAGCGCAGCAATTCCACGCCCGTGTATCCAGTGCCGCCGACGATGCCAACTTTAATCATGTTCTTTCCTTGTGTTTAGAGTGCATAAGATTGCATAAAGATGAGCAGAAACGCCGCCCATGCGCGTTTTGCGCGTATTTTACAGCGCAACGACGCATTGCGCTGAAATGCAAAAAAGCCGCAGGACCGAAGTCCAGCGGCTTTTCGACCAGCACCATAAAGATGCTGTAGCGTAAAAATTAACGCTTCGAGAATTGCTTTGCGCGACGTGCTTTGCGCAGACCAACTTTTTTACGCTCGACTTCACGTGCATCGCGGGTAACGAAGCCAGCTTTTGCCAGTTCCGGTTTCAACGCTGCATCGTAGTCGATCAGAGCGCGGGTGATGCCGTGACGAACTGCACCAGCCTGGCCCGACTCACCGCCGCCATGGACGTTGACTTTGATGTCGAAACGCTCGACATTGCCGGTCAGTTCCAGTGGTTGACGGATGACCATCAGACCCGTTTCGCGCGAAAAGTATTCGTTTGCTGGTTTGCCGTTAACAACGATCAAGCCTGTGCCAACTTTGATAAAAACCCGAGCCACTGCACTTTTGCGACGGCCGGTTCCATAATTGTAATTACCGATCATGTCAGTTCCTTAGAGAACAAGTGCTTTAGGTTGCTGAGCAGCGTGCGGATGGGAACCTTCCGCGTACACTTTCAGCTTCTTGATCATTGCGTAGCCGAGTGGGCCTTTAGGCAACATGCCTTTGACCGCTTTCTCAAGCGCGCGACCTGGAAAACGCTGTTGCATTTTCTGGAAGTTGGTTTCGTAGATGCCGCCTGGATAGCCAGAGTGACGGTAGTAAATTTTCTCAGTAGCTTTGGTACCGGTCACACGCAGTTTGCCTGCGTTGATGACGACGATAAAGTCGCCGGTATCGACGTGAGGAGTAAATTCTGGTTTGTGTTTGCCGCGCAGTCGGAGTGCCACTTCGCTGGCAACACGTCCGAGGACTTTGTCCGTCGCGTCAACCACGAACCAATCGCGCTGGACTTCATGTCCTTTAGCGGAAAATGTTTTCATGTTGACTTCCTAATAGATTACACGCTCAAATGGTGGTTCCGCCGAAGCTGCCGTGCGGACTCTGCCTTATTTACTTTTCCTGAGCGAACGGAAAGCCGACAAGTATAAGCGGCTTTGCCTTGCCGCGTCAAGCGACGATGCAGACCCGCTGCGCCCTGGCGAGCTGCACATGGACCGGCCTTCCTCTATTACAATACCCAACGCTTACAATTTTCGGAGAGTACGATGGAATGCAAAGTCAGCTGGAATGGCCCTTCGGGCATGAGTTTTCGGGCAGAAACCGGTTCCGGCCACCTGGTGAGCATGGATGGCGCGCCCGATGGCGGCGGCCACAACTTGGCGCCACGCCCGATGGAAATGGTCTTGCTGGGCACGGGCGGCTGCACCGCCTATGACGTGGTGCTGATCCTGAAACGCGGGCGCGAAGCCGTCAGTGGCTGCGAAGTGAGCCTGAAGGCCGAGCGCGCCGACACCGATCCGAAAGTGTTTACCAAGATCCACTTCCACTTCACCGTGCGAGGCAAGGCCCTGAAACCGGCGGCCGTGGAACGGGCCGTTTCGTTGTCGCACGACAAATATTGCTCGGCGTCTATCATGCTCGCCAAAACGGCCGAGATCACGCATTCCTTCGAGATTATTGAAGAATAATTCTTGACCCCAACAGCGAAATGCTGGGGTCGGACCCGAGGGTCCGATCCCAGTTTTTGCGTCTGGGGTAAGAGTAACGTTTATAAGTAATACGCCGTCTTGGTCATGACTTTCCCCATGATGCCCATCAATGCCTTGACGGGCGCCGGCGTCTCGATGGCGCCTAATCGCTGGGCGGCGGCACCGTGTTCGATCTCGTCGATGGCCATCTGCTTGACGATGGCGCGCGACTTGGCGTCCTGCTGCGGCAATTCTTGCAAGTGGCTGGCCAGGTGCGCCTCCACCTGGCGCTCTGTTTCCACCACAAAACCCAGGCTGCGGCCGTCGCCCATGCGCGCGGCGATGGTGCCCAACGCAAAGGAACCCGCATACCACAGAGGATTGAGCAGGCTCAAACGCGAACCGAGCTCTGTCAGGCGCTGCGCCGTCCAGGCCAGGTGATCTTCCTCTTCGCGCCCCGCTTCATCAAACTGGGCGCGGATGGCCGGGCTGCGCGCATAGCGCGCCTGCGAGTTGTACAAGGCTTGGGCGCACACTTCGCCCACGTGGTTGACGCGCATCAAGCCGGCGCTGTGGCGCTGCTCGGGCGCACTCAGCTGCGCATCGGGCGCGTGCGCAGCCGGCGAGGGGCGCGAGGCCGAAGCTACGCCAGCGATGACGCGCAGGGCCTTGTCGGCGCCAACAATCAAACGATCCAGGGGGTCAAGATATCGGTTCGCGGTCATCATGGCTATTCATGTAGGAGAAAACATGATTATAGGCCGATCAGGGACAGACGTATCCACGCCGCGCGCAGGGTGAAAAGGGCTTTATTGACTTGTGCGCGCTTTTTCCTGCTCGATCCAATCGACCACGGGGCCAACGGCGTCCAGGCCGGACAGGCTTTTCGCCACGCCCAGGTTGAGTGAAACCAGGAAAGAAATGCTGTCGACGGGGATGTCCGGGCAATGCTCGGCAAACGCGACAAGAAACCGCTCTGACTGCAGCACGCGCAAGACTTTCTCACCGCTCATGAATTGCAACACGCTGGCGATGCTGTGCCCGCCACCAATCGAGTGATAAATAAAACGGTTGTACTGCGCGTCGATCTGCTTGAAGTCGAGGGTTTCTTGCGTCATCAAGCTGGCCAGATAGTACAAACCCAGGCTGACGCGGAAGAAACCAATGGCTTCGGCGCTCGTCATGCCGGCGCGCGCCACAGCGAGTACCTTGTCCTGCATTGCCTGATCGATCGTTTGCATTGCGCTCTCCCGCGCCGTCCGCCGGCGCCCACCGGGCCAGCTTGCATGAAGATGCTGTTTTTTTCAATAGACCATACGATATTTCCACCTTGCAAGTTACATTTTTTGCATGCTACTCTCGCTCTTCACCGTTGAATGGATGGCATACATGATTGAGGTCAAACACCTGGCAAAACGTTTTCGCATGCCCCCCCACAAAGGCAAGGGCGCACACGTCAGCGATCCGCGCGAACATGCGGGCTGGTTTCACGCCGTGCGCGACGTCAGTTTCAGCTGCGCCGCGGGCGAAGTGCTGGGCCTGCTGGGGCCGAATGGGGCCGGCAAGACCACCACGTTGCGCCTGCTGTCGACGGCCTTGCAAGCGGACGCGGGTAGCGCCCTCGTCAATGGCGTCGATGTGCTGCAGCAACCGCTGGTAGCGCGCCAGAGCATCGGCTTTCTGTCCGGTTCGACAGGGCTATATGGCCGCCTGACGGCGCGCGAGAACGTCGAGTACTTTGGCCGTCTGCATGGCATGCCGGCCGATAAACTCAAGCGCCGCTGCGACGAGCTGTTTGCGCTGCTGCAGATGGAGGACTACGGCGGCAAGCGGGCCGATCAGTTGTCAACCGGCATGCAACAGAAGTGCGCGATCGCCCGCACCGTCGTGCATGAGCCGCAAGTGGTGATCCTCGACGAGCCGACCACGGGCCTCGATGTGATGTCGGCCAAGATCCTGCTCGACTTCATCGCCAGCTACAAGGCGCTGCGCGTGCCGCTGATCTTTTCCACGCACCATCTGCACGAAGTGGAAAAGCTGTGCGACCGCGTTTGCATCATCAACCGCGGCACTACCGCCTTCAATGGCACGGTCAATGAACTGCGCCACCTGGGCGGCAGTGCCGATCTATACGACGCTTTCGTCAGCGTCATCAAGCAGGGAAGCTGAGCCATGTGGACCATTTATCTGAAAGAGTTGCTGGAACTCACGCGCGACCGCAAGACGCTGATCTTCACCATCCTCATCCCCATCTTTGCCATGCCGCTGATTTTTGGCGGCTTCGCCTACGTCTCGAACAATATGTTCAAGAATGCCAAGACGGCGGAAATGCGCTACACCCTGTTCGGCAAAGAACATTCACCGGGCCTGAGCGCGCGTTTTGCGCAACAGTACAACTTGCGCGAAGTAGCGCTGGCCAGCGAGGCCGACATCGGCCGCGCCATCGGCGACGACAGCATCAAGTTTGCCGTCGTCATTGCGCCCCACTTTGAAGAAACGCTGGCGCAACAACGGCAAGCCAAGGTGACCCTGCATTACAACAGCGCCAGCACGGTCGACGTGACCCAGCAGCGGGTGCGCGAAATCATCGAGGCGTATAACGCCAGCCTGCGCGAAGGGGCGCTGTCGGCCCTGAACCTGAGTCCGGCCCAGCTCGCTTTTGCCCTGCACCCCATCGTGCTCGACAAGCAATCGACGGCCAACGAGCGCGAGCAGATGGGCGCCATCATCGGCGGTCTGCTGCCCTATCTACTGCTGATGGTGTGCCTGACGGCGGCCATGTATCCCGCCATCGACCTGGGCGCCGGGGAAAAGGAGCGCGGCACCCTGGAAACCCTGCTGCTGGCGCCCGTGCCGCGCAGCGCCATCGTGCTGGCCAAGTTTCTCGTGCTGTTTACCGTCGGCATGACGTCGGCGGTGCTGATGGTCGGCAGCATGGGCGCCCTGCTGGCCATCTTCGGCAGCTCGCTCGAAGGCCACATGGCTGTCCTGGTGCGCAGCATCGGCTGGCTCGATCTGGCCATGGTGACGCTGATGCTGGTGCCGACGGCGGCCATTTTCGCCTCGCTGCTGCTGTCGATCTCGATCTATGCAAAAAGCTACAAGGAAGCGACCGGCATGATCACACCCTTGATGATGTTTGTCATCCTGCCCACCGTGGCGGCCATGCTACCCGGCGTCGAACTGAACTGGATGTGGGCCATGGTGCCGCTGACGAATGTCTCGCTGGCCATGAAGGAGCTGGTAAAAGGCACCATGGATTACCGCATGTTCGGCGTGATCCTGGCCTCGACCACGCTGATCGCGGGTGCGCTGCTGATGCTGTGCCGCTGGTGGTTTAACCGCGAATCGGTGCTCTTTCGCAATTAGACGCAGTCAAAAGGCTGACGCGCAGGGGCCATCCACTCCGCGCATCTGCACTCTGGGCACGCGAAAAGACCGTGCATCGCATGCAACTGCCCAGTACGTCTTAAATTCAATACAATGCCTGCATACAGAAGCCCTGCAGCATCGGGCTGTAACGCATGAGTTAGGAGTTGTATGGAATTGCAGATCAGGAAATTGTCGAAGACCTACGCGAATGGCGTGGTGGCGCTCGATCAGGTATCGCTGACGATACCGCCCGGCATGTTTGGCTTGCTGGGCCCGAACGGCGCCGGCAAGTCGACCCTGATGCGCACCCTGGCCACTCTGCAGGAATGCGACTCCGGCGCCATTTTCTTCGGCGAGTACGACGTGCTCGACGATAAGGACGAGATCCGCCGCATGCTGGGCTACCTGCCACAAGACTTCGGCCTATACCCGAAAGTGACGGCGTACGAGCTGCTCGACCACTTCGCCATGCTGAAAGGACTGTCGCAGCGGGCGCGCCGGCGCGAAGTCGTCGATGGCCTGTTACAACAAACCAATCTGTTCGACGTGCGCCACCAGCGCCTGGGCAGCTTTTCCGGCGGCATGCGCCAGCGCTTCGGCATCGCCCAGGCCTTGCTGGGCGATCCGAAACTGATCATCGTCGACGAACCGACGGCTGGCCTCGACCCGCAGGAACGCGTGCGCTTCCATAATTTGCTGTCCGACATCGGCGAAGACAAGACGGTGATACTGTCGACCCACATCGTGTCCGACGTGGCCGACCTGTGCGCCAACATGGCCATCATCAACAAGGGACATTTGCTGCTGTGCGGCAAGACCCAGGAACTCATCGATGAAGTCAGCTGCAAGATCTGGGCACGCTTTGTCGACAAGAAAGAACTGGCCAGCTTCCAGCAGCGCCACGCCGTCATTTCCACGCGCTTGCTGTCGGGCCGCACCCTGATCCACGTCTACAGCGACGACGATCCGGGCGACGGCTTCGAAGAAGCCATCGGCGACCTGGAAGACCTGTATTTCGCCACCATTGCCGGGCGCCACCGCGTCGCCCCGCAGTGCGACTGAGGGGACGGCCATGTTTGCCATCGCTCGCTTTGAAGCGCGACAGCGGCTCAAGCTGCTGTCCACCTGGGTGTATTTCGCCATGTTCCTGGCCTTGTCCATGCTGTGGATGGCCGCCGCCGGCGGCGTCTTCAAGGAAGCGAGCATCAGTTTTGGCGGCAAGTTCCTGATCAATGCGCCGCGCTCGCTGGCATTCACCTGCAGCGTGCTGGGCTGTTTCGGCGCCGTGGTGGTAGCCGCCATGATGGGCCGCTCGGTGCAGCAGGATTTCGAATACGGCATGCAGCATTTCTTCTTCAGCGCGCCGATCAAAAAATACCAGTATGTCTTTGGCCGCTTCCTCGGTGCCTACCTGGTGCTGGCCGCCGTGTTTTCCAGCATCGTGATCGGTGCGTGGCTGGGCACCTGGCTGCCCGGCATCGACCCGGAACGGCTGGGGCCGCAACGCGCGCTGGCCTACCTGATGCCGTACGTATTTACGCTGCTGCCGAACCTGTTCATCTTCGGCGCCATCTTCTTCGTCATCGCCGCCCTGACGCGGCGCATGCTGCCCGTCTACATCAGCTCGGTAGTCATGCTGATCGGCTACCTGGTGGCGCCCTCGCTGGCGCGCGACCTCGACTACAAGACCCTGGCCGCCCTGATCGACCCCTTCGGCACCACGGCGCTGATACGCCTGACGGAATACTGGCCGAATGCGCAGCGCAACACGCGCCTGGTGACCCTGGAAGGCGTATACCTGCTGAACCGCGCCATCTGGTCCGGCTTCGCCCTGGTGACCTTGCTGCTCGGTTACTGGCGCTTCCAGCTACACGCCACGACGGACGCCGGTGCCAGCAAGCGCCGCAGCGACGGCGACGTCCCGCTGCGCCTGTCGAAAGCGTCACTGTCGACGCAGCAAGCGCCTGATTTTGCGCAGCGCAAGCTGGCGTCCCTGCTGCTCAAGATGAGCTGGCTGAACCTGCGCGAAACCATCAAGAACATCTATTTTGTCGTCATCGTGCTGGCAGGCGTCCTGACCATGTATGGCGGCGCGCTCGACATGGGCTCGCTCTACGGCACGAATACCTATCCGACAACGGAAAAGGTGCTACAAATGGTCAGCGCCTCGTTCGCCCTGTTCATGTTGATCATTACCACCTTCTATGCGGGCGAACTGGTGTGGCGCGAACGCGAGACGGGCACGCACTTGATGCTCGACGCCCTGCCCGTGCCAAACTGGCTGCCGCTGCTGTCAAAGCTGTTTGCGCTGATCGGCCTGCAAGCACTACTCAGCCTGGTCATCATGTTGTGCGGCATGTCGATCCAGATCTTCAAGGGCTATTACCGCCTCGACCCCGGTCTGTACCTGGAATCGCTATTCCTGTCGCACCTGCCGTCTTATGCGCTGATCGCCGTGCTGGCCATCTTTTTGCAGGTACTGATCAATCACAAGTATCTGGCATATTTCGCCATGATTGTGTACCACATCGCCAGCATCAGCTTTGCCTCGCTGGGCCTGGGCGACCCGCTGCTGCTATACGGCAGCACGCCGGACTTCGTGTATTCGGCCATGAACGGGGCCGGCCACTATGTCTTGCGTGAACGCTGGTACTTGCTGTACTGGAGCGGCGCGGCCATCATGCTGACGCTGCTGTCGCTGCTGTTCTGGCCGCGCGGCGCGCAAGACAGCTGGCGCATCCGATTGCGCCTGGCGCGCCACGGCCTGACGCACGGTGTGCTGGCCAGCTTTGCCGGCGGCGCCCTGCTATTTCTCGGGACCGGCAGCGTGCTGTTCTACGTCTTCCACGTGGCCAACGATGACAAGTCCGAATTTGGCCGCGATGCGGACCGCGCCAGTATCGAGCGCCAGTACCGCAAGTTTGCCGCCACGGCGCAGCCGAAAATCACCGACGTGAAACTCGACGTGGCAATCTACCCGGCGCAGCGCACCCTGGCCGTCACGGGCCGCTATATGCTGCAAAACAAGACCAGCCTGCCGATCCGCCACATTTTTGTGCAACAAGATCCCACGTCGACCATGCGCCTGCGTTTCGATGCGCGCGTGCATCCCGGTCTCGATGACGCCAAGCTGGGCTTTTACAGCTACCGTCTGTCCGCGCCGCTGGCGCCGGGCGCCAGCCTGGGCCTCGATTTCGACATTTCCTATGCGCCGCGCGGCCTCTTCGGCCTGGGCCAGGACACGCCCGTAGTGGCTAACGGTACCTTCTTCACGAATGCCGTGCTGCCGCGCATCGGCTACCAGCCGCAGCAGGAATTGACAGATCCGCGCGACCGCAAGAAACATGGCTTGCCCGCGCGCGAACAGGTCTTGCCACGTGACGATGCACGCGGGCTGGCCGACAATTACGTCAGCAACGACGCTGACCGCATCAACTTTGACGCCACCGTCAGCACCGTCGATGGCCAGACAGCCATCGCACCGGGCACGCTGAACAAGGACTGGATCGCCAAGGGCCGCCATTACTTCCATTACACCATGGACCAGCCTATCGTCAATTTCTACGCCTTCCAGTCGGCCCGCTACGCCGTCAGGCACGAGCGCTGGCAGGATGTGGGCATCGACGTGTATTACCATCCTGGCCATGAGTACAACCTCGAACGTTTCGTGCGCGGCAGCAAGGAAGCGCTCGATTACTACACGAAAAACTTCGGCCCTTACCAGCACAAGGTCTTGCGTATCGTCGAATTCCCCCGCTACGCCACCTTTGCACAGTCGTTCCCGAATACCATTGCATATTCGGAAGGCCTGGGCTTTATCGCCAAGGTCGATGACAAGAACCCGAAAGATATCGACTATCCGTTCTACGTCACGGCGCATGAAGTGGCGCACCAGTGGTGGGCGCATCAATTGGTGGGCGGTAACACGCGCGGCGCCACCGTCCTCAGTGAAACACTGGCCGAATATTCGGCCCTGATGGTGATGCAGAAAACCGTGGGGCCGGCGAAGATGCGCCGTTTCCTGCGCTATGACTTGAATCAATACCTGATGGGACGCAGTACCGAGCGCAAAAAAGAACTGCCGTTGGCCGAGACTGAAAACCAGGCTTACATCCATTACCACAAGGGTAGCCTGGCCATGTACTTGCTACAAGACATGATCGGCGCAGACAAAGTCAATGGCGTACTACGCGCGCTGCTCAAGACGCATGGCCAAAAAGGTCCGCCGTACGCCAGCGTGACGGCCCTGGTCCAGGGCTTGCGCCAGGTGACGCCGCCCGAGCATGCTTACCTGATCGATGATCTGTTCGAGAAAATCGTGTTGTTCGACAACCGTGCCCTGTCGGCCACGGCTACCAAGCGCAGCGACGGCAAGTACGCTGTCACCCTCAAGGTGCAGGCGAGCAAATTGACGGCTGGCGAACAGGGCGAGGAACACGACGCGCCCCTGCATGACTGGATCGAGATTGGCGTCGACGATGCGTATGGCCATCCGCTGTTGCGCGAGCGCCTGCGCATGACGGCGCGTGAAGCGCGCTATACCGTCATCGTCAATAGCCGGCCAGGCAAGGCAGGCATCGATCCCGACAACAAGTTGATCGACCGCAAGCCCGATGACAATATGCTCACTGTCGAGCTGGAAGAAACGTGACGAACAGTGGCCGTCTTCTTGGACGGCTGCTTGTTCAGTGTTGCGCGGGTATCAGGCGGCGGCGCCACGCGTCACCAGGCTCAGGCTAATGCCCATCTCCGTCAGTTGCTGCATGTCGGACAGGGTCAGCTCCAGCGAGGCATCGAGCGTATCGTCGCCATTCAACTCCAATTGCAGCTCGGCGACGATGCATGACATGCTGAACGTGACGCCGCGCGAGCGGCATTCGGCCAGGTAGCTGCGTATGCGCGAGGGCAGCACTTGGGATTTGGACGCCTGCGCGATGATCACTTCGAAGCCGGAATCGAGATGCATTCGACCCGCGCCTTTCTCCTCACCCTTGCGCCATTGCCGTTCAGGATCACTGGGCAAGACTTCAAGAATCGATTTGAGCGTGGGGTCGTCCCCATGCACCGACAGCTTCACCATATTCATATCGTACGACTTTCTAGTCAGGATTGCGCCAGGAAGATGGCGCAATCATCAGAACGACAAGTCTACGCATGGAAGACGGATATGTCCACGTGGCAATATTTAATTGCAGCCACTACTTTGTGCTGCGTCAACAGCAGGCGCCCCAGTGTTGTTACGCCGGCAAGGCATCCGTGCTTGCCTATTGGTAGCAGAGTAGCGAAGTCAACAACAAAAGAAGACAATTGATTTGATTGCTTCTCTATGTATTTACAATGAACAACCGTGGGCGTCGCACACGCCGCCCAATTGCGCCTGCAACTTCGCCGGCTGTCCCAGAAAGTCCCCGATATCGATCACGGACAGCTTGCCGCTGCCATCGTCGAGCACAAACGTGGGAAAGCCCTGCCCGCCCACCTGCGCCAGCAACGTGCGGCTGGCATCGATGTGCTGCTGCGTGGCAGCGCCCGCCTGCTGCACATATGCGCGCTCGAAGGCAGTGCCATCGAGGCCCAGTTCTTGCGCCAGCGCCACCAACACAGGCAAGTCGGCGATGCGCAAGCCGTCCAGGTAATGGGCGCGCTGCACACGCTGCAGCATGTCCAGGCCCTTGCCGGCCAGCATTTCCGCAGCCAGGATGGCCGTGATCGGCGGTTCGGAATCGAGCATGACCGTGGTGTCGTTGAGCAAGCCGTTGACATAGGCGTCGCCAAATGGCTGGCCGGATAGCTGCTCGATGCGCCGGTCATGCGGCAAGACGTAACCGCGCCAGGCGGGAGTGATCTGACGGCGATTGCTGCCCGTCATCATGCCGCCGCCATGGAACGCCAGCGCCAGCCCTGGCACGGCGCGCGCCGCCTCGACCAGCGGCGCGGCGCCGTAGCACCAGCCGCACAAGGGATCGAAAATATAATGCAGTGTGGGCATGACCCTATCCTTTATAAAAGACGTGAAAAACCGTCGCGAACGACGCTAGTTCTGGCCAAGAAGCGCAACCGTGTCAGGCACGGGGCCGCCGAGGCAGTGAGCATCGCAGGCCGGAAATCGCGTCGCGCAATAGGTTTTTACCATTTCATTTCGCCTTTGGCCACTTTCGCACTGGTCTCCAGGGCACCATCGAGGCCCAGGCTCGGGTAGTGCTGTTTCATGGCCTTGATCAGGGCCGCCGAATTGGCGGCCTTGGCCGTTTCCGCTTCGAACGTCACCAGATAGTCGCGCGTAAAGCCGATACTGTCGGGCGTCAGGCTGGCACCGACCTGGAAGTGGCCGGGCACGACGGTAACAGGTTTCAGTGCGGCGATGCCATCGAGCGTCTTGAGCCAGTCCTGGCGCGATGCCAGACTTTGCGTATCGGCCGTCCACACGTGCAAATTGCCAAACAGCGCCACGCCGCCAACGACGGCCTTGATCGATGGAATCCACACATAGGTGCGCGATGGGGTCGGGCCCGAGATGCTCAGCGACTGGCCTTCGAGCGTAATGCTCTGGCCTTGCAAGGCGTCGGGAATGACGATGCTGTGCGGCGCATTGTCTTTCAGGATAGGGCCCCAGTAGGCGACCTTGGCATCGGCCTTGCGACGGATTTCGGCCACGGTTTCCGGCGTGGCGAGGATTTTTGCTTGCGGGAACGCTGCCTTGATCACATCGAGGCCAAAGTAAAAATCGGGATCGCTGTGGCTGATGTACACGGCCGTCAGCTTCTTGCCGCTGGCGTGTATCTTTTGCACCAGCTTTTGCGCTTCGGCGCGCGAAAACTGCGCATCGATCAGCACTGCATCATGCTTGCCCGCGACCAGCACGGAAGCGACGGGGAAAATGGCCGCTTCGCCCGGATTGAACACGTCCAAGGTCAAGGGAGCGCTGCTGGCTGCCGAGGCGGCGCCAGCGGCAAACACGGTGGCGACAAGAACGCTGCTGATGGATTTGGAGAACATGATGTACCTTCAGGAAATGATTGGGATGCCTGCATATTACGTTGCTTAATCCGGTAGAAAAACCGAGTAAATAGCAATTGTTTGTTGCGCATTTCGGCGCAATCATCGCTGCAATCAGCCCATGGCCAGCACGGGCGGGCAGCAGCGCCAGTGCGATACGCTGTTTTTTTACAGTCATGGTGTGCGCAAAAACGACACCAACGACGTCGGCGTCGCAGCGTTACAGAAGGTGTCACAACGTCATGAGGATGTCACATTAGCTTGCTATCTTGCTAGCTCTTTCAAACCAAGCCGGATGAACCACATGACACGCAGAAAAATTTCCGTCGCTGGCTGCAGCGTCGCCATTACCCTGATGCTGGCCGCCTGTGGCAGCGATGCCAAAAAAGAAGACGTGGCACCCGAAGTCCCACCGAAAAACGTCATCTTCTTCCTCGGCGATGGCATGGGCCTGACCACCATGACGGCAGCGCGCATCTACTCGGTGGGCGAAGACGGTGACCTGACCATGGACACGCTGCCAGAAACGGCCTTCGTCAAGACGTTCTCGAACGATGCACAAGTCACCGACAGCGCGCCCTCGATGGCCGCCTACATGACGGGCGTAAAGATGAACAATGAAGTCATTTCCATGTCGGCCAACACGCTCGCCATCGATCCGGGCAAGGATGCCAACGGCAACAAGCTGGTCAACAACTGCGGCACCAACAACGGCACGCCAGCGACTACCTTGATCGAACTGGCCAAGGCCAAAGGCTACGCGGCCGGCGTCGTCAGTACGGCGCGCGTGACGCACGCCACACCGGCAACCACCTACGCGCACATCTGCCACCGCGACCTGGAAAACGATATCGCTGCGGCCCTCGTGCCAGGCGGCGCGGGCTATAACAACGCCCTGGGCAGCACGGGCTTGGAAGTGGTGCTCGGCGGCGGCGCGCAATTCTTTACGCCATTCAAGAACGGCGGCAAGCGTTCCGACGACCGCGACTTGGTGGCCGAACTGAAAGCGAAGAGCTACACCATCGCCAACAACGCCACCGACTTCAAGGCCGTCGATGCTGCCAAGACGGACCGCCTGTTCGGCGTATTCACTTCCAGCCACATGAGCTACGACCTGGACCGCGATGCGACCAAAGAACCTAGCCTGGCAGAAATGACTACCAAGGCCATGGATGTATTGGCCAAGAACAAGAAGGGTTATTTCCTGATGGTCGAAGGTGGTCGCATCGACCATGCGCTGCACGAAACGACGGCCAAGAAGGCCCTGCAAGACACCGTCGCGTTCGATAACGCCATCAAGGCCGCCATCGAAAAAGCCAAGCTCACCGATCCGACCCTGGCCAATACCCTGATCGTCGTCACGGCCGACCATGACCACACCCTGGTGCTGAACGGCTACGCCAAGCGCACGGGCAAGACCGCTGCCGGCAACGCGGGCGTGCTGGGCGTGGTGAAGAACTACGTCACCGGCGCGGTCGAGAAAGACCTGGACGGCGCACCGTACTCGATCATCGGCTTCGGCAATGGCGAAAAACGCACGCAATCGAGCCGCGCCGCCATGGCCAGCCTGGACGATAGCGTCACCAGCGCCAACACCTACCATCAGGAAGCGGCGATACGCACTGCGGTCGGCAATGAAACCCACGGCGGTACCGACGTCTTCCTGGGCGCCATCGGCAAAGGTTCGGAAACCTTCCTGGGCACCATCGACAACACCACCGTATTCGGCCTGGTCAAGACCGCCGGCGGTCTGTAATCCCCAAGACACAAGAATTGGACAAGCACATGAAACTTGCATCGAAACCCGCCGCACTGAAATCGGCCCTGAAACTCTCCTTGCTCACTACGCTCGTGGCCGCCAGCGTCGCCAGCGCCTACGCCGCCGACGCCAAGAACGTCATCTTCTTCCTCGGCGACGGCATGGGCCCTTCCGTCGTGACGGCGGCGCGCATCTTCAAGTACAAGGAAGAGGGCAGCCTGAACATGGACAAGCTGGAACGCACGGCGCGCATCAAGACGTTCTCGAACGATGCGCAAACGACGGACAGCGCCCCATCGATGGCCGCCTACATGACCGGCGTCAAGATGAACAATGAAGTCATCTCGATGGCGAAGGAAACCATCGCCGTTGATCCGGGCCGCGACACTAACGGCAACCTGGGCGTGGACAACTGCCCGACAAGCGGCAAGAGCGTGCCGACCATCCTGGAACTGGCGAAAGCCAAGGGCAAGGCTGTGGGTGCCATCACCACCACGGAATTGACGCACGCCACGCCGGCTGCGACCTTCTCGCACATCTGCAACCGCAATGCGCAATACGCCATCGCCGCGCAAACGGCGCCGGGCGGCGCCGGCTACAACGCGGCCCTCGGTGACGGCGTCGACGTGCTGATGGGTGGCGGACGCAATCACTTCACGCCTTGGTCGGCCAGCAACAAGGGCGGCCGCGTCGACGGCCGCAACCTGTTGACGGAATTCGCGGCCAAGGGCTACACCGTGGCCGCGACGAAAGCGGAAATGCTAGCGGCGCCAAGCGGCAAGAAGTTCATCGGCCTGTACAGCGCAAAGAGCCACCTCGACTATGAACTGGACCGCACGACCAAGCCATCGGCCGACGGTGCCAACCAGCCTAGCCTGTCGGAAATGACGCTGAAAGCCATCGACCTGCTGTCGAAAAACAGCACTGGCTACTTCCTGATGGTCGAAGGTGGCCGCATCGACCACGCCTTGCACGGCATCAATGCCAAGCGCGCGCTGACGGACACCATCGCCTTCGACGACGCCATCAAGGCGGCCATCGACAAGGTCAAGGAAACTGATCCGAAGCTGGAAAATACCCTGATCGTCGTCACGGCTGACCACGACCACACGCTGGCGTTCAACGGCTATGGCAAGCGCGGCAATCCTATCCTCGACATCAACCGTGGCTACAAGGATAACCAGCCTAGCAAGGATGAAGACGGCAATACCTACACCACGCTGGTGTTTGGCAACGGCCCGAACCGCCCTGACCTGCGCACCAACATCGACAGCGCCACGGCCCTGTCCGACAACTACCTGCAAGAAACAGGTGTGCGTCTGGCCAGCGAAACCCACGGCGGCGGCGACGTCAAGCTGCTGGCCACGGGCGCCGGTGCCAAGGCCTTCAAGGGCACGCTGGACAACACCAAGGTATTTGACTTGCTGAAGGCGGCATTCGGCCTCTGATCTGCCTCAATACGGTAACCCCACAGGGGCGGATGGCATATGCCCTCCGCCCCGTTTGCACGATAAAGGCAACACCATGAAATCGACCCTGATCGCCGTCCTCCTCGCCGCCGGCTTCGCTGCTGGCGCGCAGGCGGCCGCCCCTGCCGCTCCCGCCGACCTGGACCTGGCCATCACCTATTACAGCCGCGTGCTGACGCCGGAAGGCGTGACACGCGAAAGCCGCTACGAAGAAAAAATGCTGCGCCGCCCCGGCCATGTCTGGGTTGAGCGCGTACTGGCGCCGTCGACCGACGCGCATGCAGGCCACAGCCACGGCGAGAACAAGAAAGTCGCCTTGAAAACCTCGGTCACGGCCATGGCCACGCAGCATGAACACAAGCATTTCAATCCCGTGCTGATACCGCGCCATGTGATGCTGGAAAAGAATACCGTACGCGTGGAATACATCGATGCGCACGACAAGATCGTCGTCTCCGTCCCCAAGGCCGAGTACGAAAACGTCAATTTTGACGGTTCCTGGGAAAACAGTTTTTATCTGCTGGACCCGAAACTGGTGAACGCCATGCCGCTGTCGAAACAGACATCGAACGTGCCGGGCGCACGCTGGCGCGAAGTGGAAAAAAATGGCGTGTTCCAGCGTATCCTGTGGGATGAGCAAAAGCAGATTCCCCTGCTCATCGAAAGCGGCGACCGCGCCAATACCTTCTATCGCCGGGTCGACGTCAAGCTGCAGCCGAGCGTCAGCAAGGCGCAGCCGTGGACCAATTTGCAAAACTACGCGCAGCGCGAATACTCGGACTACCTCGACTAAGCACAAGACGCCACGCCGCGCCTGAAGTGCTCAAGGAAATACGACTGCTGACACCGGCCACAGTGCCAGACTGCCACACTGCGTCTTGAGGCACAGCTTCAGGACGTAAAAAAAGCCAGGGAAACCCTGGCTTTTTGCTCGCTGGCGGCGCCTTACTGCGCCGCTGCCGCTTTCTTCGCCGGCGCCTTCTTGGCGGCCGGCTTTTTCACTGCCGTTGCCTTCTTCGCCGGTGCCTTCTTCACGGCTGCCGCTTTCTTGACGGCTGTTTTCTTCGCTGGCACTGCGCCTGCTTCGCCTTCCGCCTCGGTCGCTGCCGCCTTGCTCTTGGCTGCCGGCTTGGCGCCCGGCTTGGCCTTGCGCTCTTCAAACTCGAAGCTCACCTTGCCATCCTTGCCGCGCACGAGGAAGGCCTTGAACGGGCGACGGGTACGCTGCGAAACAAAGCCCGGCAACAAGTCTGTCTTGCCATCGTTGAGCAGTTTCATCATTTGTTCAGGCAAAATTTCCTGCTGCAAAATGATGCGGCCGCTGCGGAAATCGCAAGTCTTCGGTTTGGCGACGCTGTGTTCGCACACATAGGCCAGGCCCATCTCGTACACACCAGCGTTGCACTTGGGGCAAGGTCCCACAGGCGTCTGGCCCGTGAAATCGACGCCTTCGCCATCTTCGCCTTCGTCATTCTGGCCGAAATCGAATTCCAGCTTGCTATTCTTGATCTCTTCATCGCGCACGATACGCAGGATGGCGGCGAACGGACGGCCCATCTTCGAGCGGAAGCCTTGCAGCGGGCCGATGGTACGGTCCTTCAGCAATTGCTCCACTTCGGCGATTTCGAACTGGCGCGAACCGGGCGTCTTGCTCATCGAGAATTCGCACTTGGTGCAGGCGAAACGACGGTAGTTCTCCTTCACCAGGCCACTGCAATTCGGGCATGGCGTTACCAAAGTGGCATAGTCGCCCGGGATGGTGTCGTTATCGTATTCCTTGGCACGCTTGACGATGATTTGCGTCATCTGTGCGATTTCACGCATGAATTCTTCACGCGAAATCTTGCCTTTTTCCATCTGCGACAGCTTGTATTCCCACTCGCCCGTCAGCTCCGGCGCCGTCAATTCATTGACGCCCAAGCCTTTGAGCAAGGTCATCAGCTGCGAAGCCTTGGCCGTTGGAATCAGTTCGCGGCCTTCGCGGATCAGATAGCGTTCCGTCAACAAGCCCTCGATGGTGGCGGCGCGCGTCGCTGGCGTGCCGAGCCCCTTGCCGGCCATCGCATCGCGCAGCTCGTCGTCGTCGATCAGCTTGCCAGCGCCCTCCATGGCCGACAGCAAGGTCGCCTCAGTGTAGCGCGCTGGCGGTTTGGTTACCAGGCCGTTGGCGCTGACGCTTTCCGTCTGCACTGTCTCGCCCTTGGCCACCGGCACCAGGTTGCCATTGCCATTGCTTTCCTTGTCAGCATCGGTCGACGCTTCCTTGCCGTAGATAGCCAGCCAGCCCGGATTGGTCATGACCTTGCCTTCAGTCTTGAACTGATGACCGGACACTTCCGTGTAGCGCGTGGTGACCTGGAATTCCGCAGGCGGGAAAAACACCGCCATGAAGCGGCGCGTGACCAGGTCATACAGCTTCTGTTCCGGCTCGGACAGATTTTTCGGCGCGATCGTCGTCGGGATGATCGCGAAGTGATCCGAAATCTTGGTATTGTCGAAGATGCGCTTGTTCGGTTTGACCCAGCCCTTGTCGATGATCTGCTTGGCGAACTGATGGTAGTTGCTATTGTCCTTGACCGTTTCCAGCGCCTGCAGCACGGTCGGCATGTAGTCTTCCGGCAAGTGGCGCGAATCGGTACGCGGATACGTCAATACCTTGTGCTTTTCATACAATGCCTGGGCCAGGCCCAGGGTGTTCTTGGCTGAAAAGCCGAAACGCGAGTTCGCTTCGCGCTGCAAACTGGTCAGGTCGAACAGGCCCGGCGCCATCGAAGTGGTCGGCTTCGACTCTTCCGTGACGTTGCCTTGGCGACCGCGGCAAGCGGTGGCGATCGAATCGGCAGCCGTCTTGCTCCACAGGCGCTCGGCGCGCTTCTCAGGGTCGTTCTCGTCCTTCTTGAACTTCGTGTCGAGCCAGCGGCCTTCATAGATGCCGGCCGCACAGACGAATTCGGCGCGCACTTCCCAGAAGTCGCGCGGCACGAATTTTTTAATTTTGTCTTCGCGTTCGACCACGATAGAGAGCGTCGGCGTCTGCACGCGCCCCACGGTGGTCAGATAAAAACCGCCTTCTTTCGAATTGAACGCGGTCATGGCACGCGTGCCATTGATACCGATCAACCAATCGGCTTCCGAGCGGCAGCGCGCCGCGTCTGCCAGCGGCAGCATTTCTTCATCGCTGCGCAGGTGCGAAAAACCGTCGCGGATGGCGCCCGGCGTCATCGACTGCAGCCACAGGCGCTTGACCGGTTGCTTGGCCTTGGCATTTTGCGCGATCAGGCGGAAAATCAGCTCGCCTTCGCGCCCCGCATCGCATGCGTTGATGAGGGTGGTAACATCTTTGCGTTTAATCAGCTTGTTTAATACTTTGAGGCGCGCTTCCGTCTTGGCGATCGGGTTCAGCGCGAAATACGGTGGAATCATCGGCAGGTGCGCGAAACTCCATTTGCCGCGCTTCACGTCGAATTCTTCCGGTACGGCGATCTCCAGCAAGTGGCCGACCGCCGACGACAGGACGTATTCATCCGATTCAAAGTACTCATCGTGCTTGGTGAAGCCGCCAAGCGTCTTCGCGATATCGTTCGCGACAGAAGGCTTCTCGGCGATGATGAGGGTTTTTGTCATATTTTTTAGTCTCGAAAAATGCTCTAGGATAGTTTCAGCATGCGCATCATACAGTGCATTGCCAGGCGCCGACGCTTTTGTCTGCGCAAGGCCTGGTGACTTGTAGTCTTGTCAAGCGACCAATGATAAGCGCCTATTGAAGAATTCGGCAAGTTATCTGCAAGCAGGAATGCACAGACGCAAACACCATCGCTTAGCGTGCCCGCTGCTGCCGCACATCGTCAAGGGGTGGCGCTGCAGCGGCGTCAGGGTCAAGGTCAGTCTGGCAATTGTGCGCAAGACAGCGCAGGCAGCATAGCCAGGTTCAGCACACAAGATTCAGGGCAAGGAAGCGCCACGCTGCGATGGACGTTTCTATTAGTGTAGCAGGCGGGGAGGCAGGTCTTCGTCGTCGACGAACAAGTCATCGAACATCAGGGCATCCGGTTCCTTGCCCTGGCTCCACAGCAGCATCAGCACGATGACTTTCAGCTTGCCCAGCGAAACGGGAGCCTCGTCAAGCGCGAGCGCGCGCTCGATGACGATTTCACGCTGCAGCGGCGAAAGCACCTTGGCGCTTTCCAGGAACTGGATGAAGCCGATGGCGGCCGTGCCCAACACCTCGCTTTCCTGCTGCACGTAGAAGCGCGTGCCGGTGCAGCTGGCAGTGAGGGTTTGCTCGACACCGGCCATGGCGTTCAAGTCCGTCAGCCAGACGAGCGCTTCGGAAATCTCCACGTCGTCGAAACCGACGGCCGACAGCTTGCGCGCCAGGACAGCCGGCTCGGGGCAGGCGTCGGGGCGATAGTAAGTCTCGTAGAGGTACACCAGGATATCGAACATGACGCTACTTTATCAGCTAAGTTCGCATCGGCACAAGGGTGTGCGCCGACAAAGCGCCGCCGCGCGGCAAGCCCGCCACACCAGTGACAAGTTGTCATTTACAGCGTTGAAACAGGCCTCCCGGCAGGCGTTCAAGCAAGCCTGCCAGCTCCAGCGCCAGCAATTCACCCATCAGCGCGCCCATGGCCAGGCCGCTGCGCGCGGCCAGGGTATCGGCATCGAGGGGATCATGGCCCAGTGCGGCCAGTAGCGGCGTCTCTTCTTGCACCGCTGGCCGCACGCTAGGGACGCCGGGAACGCAGCCCAGCCAGCGCAACTCTTGCAACACGTCATCGGCCGACTCGACCAGCTTGGCGCCCTGCTTGATGAGCGCATGGCAACCCTTGGCCAGGGTGGCATGAATGGAGCCGGGCAAGGCAAACACATCGCGCCCCTGCTCGCCGGCCAGGCGCGCAGTGATCAGTGAACCCGAGTGTGCGGCCGCCTCGATCACCAGCACGCCGCGCGCCAGGCCACTGATCAAGCGGTTTCGGCGCGGAAAATTAGCAGGCATCGCCGGCAAGCCCAACGCATATTCGCTGACGATGCAGCCCTGCTCGGCAATTCTTTGCGCCAGATCAAAGTTGCGGCGCGGATACACCAAATCGGCGCCCGTACCGATCACGGCCACGGTAGCGCCCACGCCACGCAAGCCGCCCTCGTGCGCATGCGTATCGATGCCCAGCGCCAGCCCGGAAATGATGCTCAAGCCTGCCGCGCTGAGGGCGTGGGCAAAGGCGGCCGCATTCTGCATGCCTTGCGCGCTGGCATTGCGACTGCCGATGATGGCCACGCTGGGACGCGACAGCAGTTCCACCCGCCCGCGTACATATAATAGTGGCGGCGGATCGGCGATTTCCAGCAGCAGGGGCGGATACGCGGCATCGGCCAGGGTCAGCACGGCATTGCCGGGTTGCTGCAGCCACTGCAAGGTGAGCGCCAACTGGCTGTTGGCCACCGGTTTGGGCGGCTGCACGATGGCACGCGCCACGCTGGCTGGCACCACCTCGCGCAAGGCATCGAACGGGGCGGCAAAGATCTGCGGCGGCAAGCCGAAGCGGGCTAGCAAGGCGCGCGCCGCCACCGGCCCCACGCCGGGCAGATGCTGCAGGCGCAGCCAGCCGGCCAATTCCGTGGCCGTGTCTGCCGTCGTTGACATTGCATGCATGACAACCTCACTGTGTGCTATAGCATCCCATGCTAGCGCCGTGGCGCACGCGCGATACCGACACGCGCAAGGATGCGTGCCATGGCGCGGCAAAACGGCCCTTCATGCACAGCGTCATGGGCGTCTGTGATAAAATTTCTCTTTGCAGCAAACGAATAGCGCACTGGCAAACGCATCTGCCGCGCCGTTGCGCCACACGCGCCTTACCGTAGCGTACTCAAAACAAATAGCCTTGCCATCGTCCGCATGGCCCTGGCATGAATAATCTGGCGCACCGGCGCCCACCTTAACCAGTCGAATCCGTATGTCCATATTAAATATCCTGCGTTACCCCGATCCTCGCCTGCACACGATCGCCAAGCCTGTCACCGAATTTGACGAGCGCCTGCAAACCTTGATCGACGACATGGCAGAAACCATGTACGAAGCCCCCGGCGTCGGCCTGGCCGCGTCGCAAGTGGATGAGCATATCCAGATGATGGTGATCGACATCACCGAAGAGAAAAACCAGCTGCAAGTACTGATCAACCCGGAAATCACCTGGGCCAGCGAAGAAAAGCAGATCTACGACGAAGGCTGTCTGTCCGTGCCTGGCGTCTACGATGGCGTCGAGCGCCCGGCCCGCATCAAGGTGCGCGCGCTGGACCGCCACGGCAAGCAGTTCGAGCAAGAAGCCGACGGCTTGCTGGCCGTCTGCATCCAGCATGAGATGGATCATATGCTGGGCAAGGTATTCGTCGAATACCTGTCGCCGCTCAAGCGCAACCGCATCAAGACCAAGATGGTCAAGGAACTCCGTGGTCTCGAACGCGAAGCGAGCCTGCGCGCACAAAATCGCCGTTTCTGAAAACACATTGTCCGCCGCTTTTGCGGCACTGCTGATAGACTAAGCAGCAACAGTAGTCGTTATACCACGCCAGCCTGGCGCCTCCGGCACTGGCCTGCGCACCTCACGTCAAGGATGCATATGAAAGTGATCTTCGCAGGCACGCCTGAATTCGCCGCCACGGCACTGAAAGACTTGCACGAAGCGGGATTCGATATCCCGCTGGTGCTGACCCAGCCCGACCGCCCTGCAGGACGCGGCATGCAATTGCATGCCTCGGCCGTCAAGCAATACGCGCAGCAGCATGGCATCGAAGTGCTGCAACCGTTGTCGCTGCGTATGGACAGCAAGGACCCGCAGCGCGCCGCCGAGGCAACAGCGGCCCACGCGCGCCTGCTGTCGCTTGACTACGATGTGATGGTCGTGGCGGCCTACGGCTTGATCTTGCCGCGCAGCACGCTCGACATCAAACCCTGCATCAATATTCACGCTTCATTGCTGCCACGCTGGCGCGGTGCTGCGCCTATCCACCGCGCCATCGAGACCGGCGACGATGAAACAGGCGTGACCATCATGCAGATGGAAGAAGGCCTCGATACGGGCCCCATGCTGGCCATCGGGCGCATGCCCATCGAAGCGGGCGATTCGACCGCCAGCCTGCACGACAAGTTGGCCATGCTGGGCGGCAAGATGATCGTCGAGACACTGCGCAAGATGCAGCAGCAGCCGTTGGAAGCCGTACCTCAGCCGGAAGCGGGCGTGACCTACGCCGCAAAAATCGCCAAGGACGAGGCCGCGCTCGACTTCAGCCAGCCGGCGCTGGAACTGGGCCTGAAAATTCGCGCCTTCAACCCCTTCCCCGGCGCCTGCGGCCAGGTCGATGGCGTGACCATCAAGATATGGGCCGCCGACGTGCTCGAAGCGGACAGCAAGGAAGCGCCAGGCCAGGTACTTGCGGCCGACGCCCAGCACGGCATCGTCGTGGCCTGCGGCAATGGCTCACTGCGCCTGACGGAACTGCAAAAACCGGGCGGCAAGCGCCTGCCGGCAGCCGAATTCATCAAGGGCTTCCCGCTCGAAGGCAAACGTTTCGTTTAATTCAGCCCCCAACTAGCCCGGCGGCCAGCACTGCATGGACCAGCTGACTACCCTGCGCGCCTTGCGCCGCGTCGTGGAACTGGGCAGTTTCACGGCTGCCGGCGCCGCGCTGGGCATCTCGCATTCCATTGTGTCGCGCCAGATCCGCCAGCTGGAAAGCCAGTTGGGTGCCCAGTTACTCAATCGCACGACACGCCGCTTCGCCCTGACGGCCGCCGGCCGGGAATACTATCTGGCCAGCCGCGACATCCTGGACGCGCTCGATGCGGCCGACCGCGCCGTCGCCATGCACCAGGCGCAGCCGTCCGGCTGCCTGCGCATCAATGCACCGACGGCCTTCGGCACGCTGGAACTGGCCGCCTGGCTGCCTGCCTTCACCCGGCAATACCCACACATACAGATCGACCTCGTCTGTAATGACCGCATCGTCGACCTGCTCGACGATGGCTTCGATGTGGCGCTGCGCCTGGCGCGCGGCTTGCCCGATTCCACTCTGGTAGCGCGCCAGCTGACCAGCAGCCGCACGCTGGCAGTTGCCTCGCCCGCCTACCTGGCCCGCCATGGCCATCCGGCCACGCCGCAAGACCTGGCGCAGCACAATTGCTTGATGTACACAGCCGGCGACAAGCCGGCAGAATGGCTGTTCACCGACGCCGGCGGCAGCGTGCACAAGGTTGCCGTACGCGGCAGCCTGCAAGCCAATACCAGCATCGCCCTGCGCGAGGCCGCCGTGGGCGGCATGGGTATCGCCGGCGCAGCCGCCTTCATCGTGCGCGATGCGCTGCGCAGCGGCAAGCTGCTGGAGGTATTGCCCGGCTACACCTTGCGTCCACGAACCCTGTACGCACTGTACCCGCACAGCCGTCAGTTGTCGCCCAAGGTCAGGGCCTTCGTCGATTTTGCCGTGCAGCACTATCAGGATCGCTACTGGGATTGATCAAGGCTGCAGCAGCGCCTTGCGCATGGCGCGAAACTGCTGCGTCAAGCCGGCATAACCCCAGGCCGCCTGACGCGCGTCATGCACGTGGATATAGCTGACGTCATGCAATTCGCCCAGACACTCCTGCATGGCCGCGAACACGGCGGCGATATACGCGGCCTTTTCCGCTGCCGTATTGGTTTCATCGCTGATCAGGATATCGAGGAAAAAACTCGTCTTGCCCTGCGTCTGCAGCGATGGCCCGCCGACAAACCAGTGCGCCGCATCGGCATGGCTGATTGCCACCGACGTCAATTCGGGTGCCTTGTGCAGCAACTGCGCCGTCAAGGCGCTCAGGGTAGCGGCGATGGCCGCGGACTGGCGCGCATCAGGCGCGCTGGATAAAAGCAGGTTCAGGATGGGCATGGGAAGCTCCGCAAGTTGATGAAGACCCATTCTAGGCAGGCGCGATGGAAAGTGGCAGCCTGCGCCAGGCACAGGATCTGTGCAGTATGTGCACCAATGCCTGCGCCTATAAAAAATGAAATAAAAAAAGGGCTTGCCGCGGCAAGCCCTTTTTGCATTCAGCGCCCTTGCCTAGCGGCGCTGCACCTGCATCAAACGTCCGCCCACGGACGACGACAGGCTGACCTCGTAACGTCCACCGGCCGGCAAGGCGCTCACATCAACACTGGCTTTGCCGCCCGTCAACTCACTGGCGACCAAAGTCTTGCGGCCATCGACACCTACGTGCAGCACGGCTGCGTATGGCTCCAAGTCGGCATTCCAGGCCAGCGCCAGCTTGCCGCCGCTTTGGGTCGCCTCAAACGTCGCCTCGTTGGCGGCGGCCTTGCTGCGGCGCGCGGGACGCTCCAGCTTTGCCAAAGCCTTGCCATTTTCCAGCACTTCCACGTCACTGATGTCTCCCGGATTGGCGAAGCTGACGAGGAAATGGCGCATGGCAGTGCCGCCATGGTCGGCCACGGACACGCCATCGAAAGGCAAATCAATCGTCTGCCCTGACGCTGTCAACACCCGCAAGGTATATGCATGGCCACTGCCGCTGGCAGCGCTACCGATGCGCGCCGAGGAGGCAACGGCAGGACGCAGCCCCACGCCGGCGGAAGTGATGCGACCGGAAATGGTCAGATAGCCATGCTCGGGCTCGGACATGCTGGCGGCAAGTACATTGCTGCCTGTCATCAGCGTGCTGCGCTTTTCCAGGAATTGCTGTATCCGCGCATAGCTATAGTCCGAGAACCAGGCACCGCTGCAATAACTCATTACGTCCTTCATCGCCGTGCTGCCATAGACTGCCTTGCTCAGCTGGCCAATGCTGCCCGCATAGTCGCTGTTGTACAGCGGTTGCGGTCCCAGCTCGCCATTGGTATACGGGTAGAAGATATCCGCATTCGCAGGACTGCCGCAGGCAACGTGTTCCAGCGAGTGATTGTGGCCCAGCTCATGCACCAGCGTGGTCAGCCATTGAGGCCAGCTATTGGCGAAGGGATCGACAGCGGCATTGTTGTTGAACCTGGCGTCCAGGCCGATAGCCGCCGTGAAATCGCCGCTGCTGCCGGTGCGCTTGTTGATGTAGGCCAGGCCGGCGACGCGGGTGGACGACATTTTCGGCAAAAAACCATAATAGTAGGCGCCACTATCTTCCTGAGCACGCTTATTGTTCAGGGTTTCCAGCGTCGTGTTCCACCAACTGTCGGCCGTGCTGCTACCCGGTATGCTCAGTGGGGCAAGCGTAGTAATGCTGATATTTTCTGCTGCATACGGATAGACACGAGTCAGTGCAGTACGAATCACCTCGGCGTCAGGCAGTTGTGCCAAGCCATCATCGGTGCTCAAGGGCACGAGTACCAGGCGGATGCGCGCCGCGCTGGACACGGTCGGCGCCGCTTCCTGACTGACCTGCGTGCCATCATTGCCCACGGCAGTCACGCGCACGCGCACGCCGGGGAAGATCCAGCCTGCCGGCAAAACGGCACTGAAATTGCCGTTGAAACTGTAATCGCTTTTCGTCGTCGGCAACACCGACGGGCCACTCATGTTGATGCTGCCGAGGTTGCTGCCATCGGCAGCCGTGGCGTTCAGGGTCACGGCCGGGCTGCTGCGGCCCGCCTGGGTGCCGAGCACGGACACGCGCACGGCGGCCGATTTACCGCGCGTCAGGCGCAAGGCTCCATTACTGGCGTTCAGGTTAAGTACCTGCGCGAAATCAATGCTGCTCAGGGTGAAGGCCGACACCGTGCCCGCATTCACGGCTATGCGCGAAGTGGCAGACAGCATCACGTTACCCGTTGCTGAAGCTGGTGCGGACAACACCAATAGGCTGGCACTGGCGCTGACGATGGTCGCGGGCGTACTGCCGACGGAAGCGCTGCTAACCTGGTCGAGGTTGCTGCCCTGCACAGTCACCGACAAGGTGGCGCCGTTGACGAACGTGCTGATCGACGTCACTGCCACGCTCGGCAAGATCGTGTAGGTGTCGCTGCTGATGACATTATTGTACGGACCGCTCACCGTCAGCGTTCCCGTTGCCGCGCCCGCAGGCACCAGCACGGTCATGCTGCTGGCGGTCTGGCTTTGCGGCTTCACCGACGCACCAGTGCCAAACTTCACATCCGTCACGGCGCCCATGCCGGTACCCGTGATCGTCACGCTGGAACCGACTTCGCCTACCAATGGCGCGACACTGCCCACGCTTAATGGCAGGTACACATTGACGTTATAGCTGGTGGCCGCCGTGCCGCTGGCGCTGACCAGGCTCAAGGCGCCCGTGACGGGCAGGCCCGGCATGGCCAAGGTCACGCTGCTGTCGCTGGCGGCGCCGATGACAAGCGTCACGCCGCCCACCTGGAAGGCCGTCACACGGCTCAGATTCGTGCCCGTCACCACCAGGCTGCCACCAACGGCAACATTCGTCGCCGAGACGGCCGTCACGGCAGGAATCACCACCGGATTACCGGCGGTGGTCGACACCACGCTATCGCCTCCACCCCCGCCTCCGCCGCAAGCGGACAGGCCCAGCATGAGAAACAATGCAATAAGAAAATGGTTTTTCATGGCTGGGATCCATATTGATGCTGCGCAATACAGGGAAGCGCAAAAGTAAAATGTAACATATTGGTGATTTTTAGTGAGAATTTAATTTCCAGGAATGTCTATTATCAGCCAATTCGATTCCATAAGGCAACTATTGATACTTTTAATTTAATCGGTTTCGATAATAACTAAAAATCTGCTTGGCAAATTACATTCAGAGAATCATTTCATTCACTCTGTATTAGATTCATTGAAACTTATTTTCCTTTATCGCGATTGCCATTCAATTCATTAAAAATAGGCAGAGACGGCACGCGCAATGGAAGCATTTCTGCACCGCCCGGACAAGATATTTTCCTGATAACCCTGGTGGAAAAATTAAGGTTTTTGCCTGGATTTTCAGGCATGTCATTGTCAGCGGGGACGCCCGCTTGCCGCCACGGCACTGGCCATGGCGCCGTTGTGTTGCGCGAACCACGGCGAACTGAGCTGCGAGCGCTTTTGCTGAAAACTAAAGCAGCCTGATGCCGTATAATTTTAGACCCGGTGAGATCCGGCGATTGCCACCTCCTGCCCGCCCTACCCGGCAGGCAATCTGCGTCAGCCGATCAGGCTGACCCGCAACCGCCTCGTCACTGTCTTGTCGCCGCGCCACCGCCCGTTTGCCTATTGAAAGCATGAAATGAACGATACCGTGATCCCCGCCATGTCCCCGACCGAAGCCACCTTGCGCGCCATTCTTGCGCGACGGATCATGATTCTCGACGGCGCCATGGGCACGATCATCCAGCAATACAAGCTCGACGAACAAGCATACCGTGGCGGCCCCGCTGGCCGCTTCATCGATTTCGCCGCGCCAGCCGACAGTGGTGCGCGTGAACTGTTCGTCAAGGGCAACAATGAGCTGCTGACCCTGACGCAGCCGCACATCATCCAGGAAATCCACGAGCGCTATCTGGCCGCCGGCGCCGACCTGATCGAAACGAATACTTTCGGCGCCACGACGATCGCGCAAGACGATTACCACATGGCCCACCTGGCCTATGAAATGAACGTTCAGGCAGCCAAGCTGGCACGCGCCGCCTGCGATAAATATTCCACCCCCGACAAACCGCGCTTCGTTGCCGGCGCCTTGGGGCCCACGCCGAAGACGGCATCGATCTCGCCCGACGTGAACGACCCTGCCGCGCGCAACGTCACTTTCGACCAACTGGTGGCGGCCTACCTGCAGCAGACGCAGGGCCTGGTGGAAGGCGGCGCCGACGTGCTGCTGGTGGAAACCGTTTTCGATACCTTGAACTGCAAGGCGGCGCTGTTCGCCATCGACCTGTTCTACGAGCAAAATCCAACCGTCGCACGCCTGCCGCTGATGATTTCGGGCACCGTCACGGACGCCTCGGGGCGCATCCTGTCAGGCCAGACCGTGCCGGCCTTCTGGAATTCCGTGCGTCACGCGAAACCGCTGACCATCGGCCTGAACTGCGCGCTGGGCGCCGCCCTGATGCGTCCGTACGCGCAAGAGCTGGCCAAGATCGCCGACACCTTCGTGTGTATCTACCCGAACGCGGGCTTGCCCAATCCCATGAGCGACACGGGTTTCGACGAGTTGCCAGCCGACACGTCCGCCCTGCTGCGCGAATTCGCCGATGCGGGCTTCTTGAACATGGCCGGCGGCTGCTGCGGCACCACGCCTGAACACATCGCTGCCATCGGCGAGTTGCTGTCGAAAAACACACCGCGCAGCGTGCCGGCGCCATCGCACGACTTGCGCCTGGCCGGTCTGGAACCGTTCGTCGTCAACGAGGAATCACTGTTCGTCAATGTGGGCGAGCGCACCAACGTCACGGGCTCAAAGGCCTTCGCGCGCATGATTCTCAACGAGCAATACGACGAAGCCTTGTCCGTGGCGCGTCAGCAAGTGGAAAATGGCGCGCAAGTGATCGATATCAACATGGACGAGGCGATGCTCGACTCGCTGGCGGCCATGACGCGCTTTTTGAACCTGATCGCCTCGGAACCCGATATTTCGCGCGTACCTATCATGGTCGACTCGTCGAAATGGTCGGTCATCGAAGCTGGCTTGAAATGCGTGCAGGGCAAGGCCATCGTCAATTCCATCTCGATGAAGGAAGGCGAGGAAGAATTCCTGCGCCAGGCGAAACTGTGCCGCCGCTACGGCGCCGCCGTGATCGTCATGGCCTTCGATGAAAAGGGGCAAGCCGACACCTTCGAGCGCAAGATTGAAATTTGCGCGCGCGCCTATCACTTATTGATCGATGCGCTCGACTTCCCACCGGAAGACATCATTTTTGATCCGAATATTTTTGCCGTCGCCACCGGCATCGAAGAGCACAACAATTACGCCGTCGACTTCATCAACGCCACCCGCTGGATCAAGGAAAACTTGCCGCACGCGAAAATTTCGGGCGGCGTGTCGAACGTGTCGTTCAGTTTCCGCGGCAATGATCCAGCCCGCGAAGCCATCCATACCGTCTTCCTGTACCACGCCATCAAGGCCGGCATGACGATGGGTATCGTCAACGCCGGCATGGTGGGCGTGTACGACAACCTGGACCCGGAATTGCGCGAGCGCGTGGAAGACGTGGTGCTGAACCGGCGCGAAGACTCGACCGAACGCATGATCGAGTTTGCCGGCACACTGAAGGCGGGCGGCAAGGCCGAGGCACAAACCCTGGCCTGGCGCGAAGGCACGGTGCAGGCGCGCCTGTCGCACGCGCTGGTGCACGGCATCACGCAATTCATCGTCGAAGATACGGAAGAAGCACGCCTGGAACTGCTACACAATGGCGGACGCCCGATCCACGTGATCGAGGGCCCCTTGATGGCGGGCATGGATGTGGTTGGCGACCTGTTTGGCCAGGGAAAAATGTTCCTGCCGCAAGTGGTGAAATCGGCGCGCGTCATGAAGCAAGCGGTGGCCCATCTGATTCCGTACATCGAGGAAGAAAAACTGCTGGAAGAAAAGCGCACGGGCATCGTCGCCAAGCCCAAGGGCAAGATCATCATGGCGACCGTCAAAGGCGACGTGCATGACATCGGCAAGAATATCGTCACCGTCGTTCTTCAGTGCAACAACTTCGAAGTGGTGAACATGGGCGTGATGGTGCCGTGCTCGGAAATCCTGGCGCGTGCCAAAGTGGAAAACGCCGATATCATCGGACTGTCGGGCTTGATCACGCCGTCACTGGAAGAAATGGCGTATGTCGCCAAGGAAATGCAGCGCGACGATCATTTCCGCATGCTCAAGATTCCCCTCTTGATCGGCGGTGCCACCACCAGTCGCGCCCACACGGCGGTGAAAATTGCGCACAATTACGATGGCCCCGTGATTTACGTACCGGACGCTTCGCGTTCCGTTTCGGTGGCGCAATCCCTGCTGACGCCGGAACAGCGCGACAAATACGTGCAAGACATCGAACTCGATTACGCGCGCATCCGCGAGCAGCACGCCAACAAGAAGGCGCTGCCCACCCTGCCTTTGGCGCAGGCGCGTGCCAACAAGATGCTCGTGCCCTTCGACGGCCCGTGCACGCCGGTGAAACCGAAGTTCATCGGCCGCCGCGTCTTTAAAAATGTCGACCTGGCCGCCCTGGCCGACTATATCGACTGGGGTCCGTTCTTCCAGACCTGGGACCTGGCCGGCCCCTTCCCGGCCATCTTGACCGATGAAGTAGTCGGTGACGCGGCCACCAAGGTGTACGCAGAAGGCCAGGCCTTGCTGAAAAAACTCATCGATGGGCGCTGGCTGACGGCCAATGGCGTGGTGTCCTTGCTGCCAGCGAACAGCGTCAATGACGACGACATCGAGATATATACCGACGATACGCGCAGTACCGTGGCGTTTACGTATTACGGCATGCGCCAGCAGGGCGTCAAGCCCGTGGTCGATGGCGTGCAGCGCCCGAACCAGTGCCTGGCCGACTTCATCGCGCCGAAGGCCTCGGGCGTGAAGGATTACCTCGGCATGTTTGCCGTCACGTCCGGGCTGGGCATCGAGAAATACGAGAAACGCTTCGAGGATGCGCATGACGATTACTCGTCCATCATGCTCAAGTCTCTGGCAGACCGCCTGGCCGAAGCGTTTGCCGAGTACCTGCATGAGCGCGTGCGCAAGGATTTATGGGGCTATGTGCCGGACGAGCAGCTGAGCAACGACGACATGATCGGCGAACACTATGTCGGCATCCGCCCCGCGCCCGGCTACCCCGCCTGCCCCGAGCATACCGTCAAGAAACAGATGTTCGACGTCATGCAGGCAGAGGAAATCGGCATGATGTTGACAGAATCATATGCCATGTTCCCGGGCGCGGCCGTCTCCGGCTTCTATTTCGCCCACCCGGAGTCGAAATACTTCGTGGTCGGCAAGATCGGCATGGACCAAGTAGAAGACATGGCCAAGCGCCGCGGTGCCAAGATAGAGGACGTGGAACGCTGGCTGGCACCGAATCTGTCATGATATGTACAAGGCGCGCGGAACTTATCGCGCGCCGCAGCGCACTAACGCAGTATGCCGGTCGGCATGCTGCATGCCCGCTCCGGCCCGTTTCCTGACTGCTCAGGGTCAACCAAGGGAGGTAATATGGCAAGCAATTTCAAACTGAAACGCTGGCAAGATCAATTGATCCTGTTGCTGGGCCTGTGGCTGCTCGTCTCGCCCTGGGCTTTTTCCTATCCCGAAGGCTCGCCGCAGATGCTCAATGCCTTGGTTTCGGGCCTGGTGATCGCCGTGCTGGCCGCCTTCGACCTGTACAAGACGTATTTCTGGGCCGTCGTCGTCAACCTGCTGGTGGGCGTCTGGGTCGCCGCATCGCCGTGGATCTTGCGGCTGGCCGAACAGCGCGTCGTCCTGTGGAACGAGTTGCTCGTCGGCATTGCCGTCGTCGTGCTGGCCCTGTGGGAACTGCGCACCGACCCCGAGCTGCACAAGCACTGGCCCGGTGCGGCAGCGTAGCGGCGCAAAAAAGCCCTGTCACGGCATCGCCGTGCAGGGCTTTTGAAGAACGCGCCAACAATGTTGTCGGATTACGGCCCTTTGGGCCTCGGCGGCCCCACCTAATCCGACCTACAGCGCATACCTGACAACGTTGTCGCTCCATTCATAGGCGGCATTTCCAGCTCCACCAGGTCGTCCGGCGACATGGCCAAGTCGCGCAAGGTTGGCACGATCTCGCCTTCCATGTCTTCGATGCGCTCGATGCATTCGGCCAGGCGCAGCAAGTCGCCGTAGAAGCCTTCGCGCGACAGCAGTGCGGCGGCCACTTCATCGGTGACTTCGATCTGCGTGAGGATTTCCGACATCGGCACGCCGAACAGGGTATCCATCAGGGACATGATGCCGACCGTAAAGGCGATATCGGCCAGATGGGCATTGTTAGGGCGCAGTTTATGCGCGAGCAGTTCAAGCAAGCGGCCGCGCGTGGTGGCCAGCATCAGCAGCGGCGTCATGCTGTGGCCGCGCTTGCTTGGCTCGGCGTAGAGCATGATTTGCAGCCAGCGTTGCAATTGGCGACGGCCCAATACGGTCACGGCCTGACTCAGCGAATCGATGCGCTGACGCGCGCCCACGGCAGGCGTATTCACCAGACGCAGCAGATTCAGGGCCAGCGACACGTCGCGTTTGATGGCGCGCTCGATATCCATATTGCCGGCATCGGACGTGACCAAGGTCATCAGCTCCATGACCGCCAGTTGCGAAGGCGACAGTTTCTTGCCCGTCATGATGGCGGGCTTGGCGAAATAATAGCCTTGGAAATAATCGAAGCCCAGGTCCAGCGCCAATTTGAATTCTTCGCGTGTCTCGACCTTTTCCGCCACCAGTTTCTTTTGTTCCTGCTTGAAACGGGGTGCCAGCGCTGCCAGCACTTGCGGGTCGACCGTGCTCATGTCCATCTTTACATATTGCACCAGTGGCAACAACTGCTGCACTTGCGACGTATCCGACACCACGTTTTCCAGCGCGAAGGCGAAGCCATGCCCGACCAGTTCGCTGATGCGCGCGCGCACCTCCGGCGTGACGAGCATCGATTCGACGATTTCAAGCACCACTTTTTCGCGCGGCAAAAACACGAAAATGTCGCTCATGATCACGTCGGCATCGACGTTGACGAAACCGAGCGCATCGCCGATGACCCGTTCCATTCCCAGTTGGGAGGCATGGGCGATCACGGATGCCGTGGCGGACAGGTCGCTGGAAATATTGGCGGGGCCTACCGGAGCATTGCGGAATAGCAACTCATAGCCAAACAGGGCTTGATTGCGGTCAAGGATAGGTTGTCGCCCCAGATAAAACTCGCGCACGCGCAAGGGTTTCGGGGTGATGTCGTTGCTGGAAATATCGATCATTAAGTCTTCATCAATCAGGTCGAGTGACACCGGCAGCGCGGCGCCCGCATCAAGGTTCACTATTGACAATACTTTAGCTGAATTTTTGCCCGCACTGTGAGTATTTTGGCAGTAATCAAGCGTATTGTCGTCAACAAATTAGGCCAAATCAGGCCACTGGCATCTCTTGCACTATTGCGTCGACAAATAATTTCAATTCGCCCGGCGCAAACGCCGTCCATTGCTCATTTGTCGTCAGCGGCTGAGTAGCGATCAAGGCCACGCGGTCCTGCGGCGTCGTCACCTGGGAAAAGTCCACGCTCAGGTCGTCGTCAGAGAGTTTAGCAGTTGGAAACGGATGTTGTCGCACCAAATAATGCAGACTGGTCGAGCAATGGGCAAACAGCGCCTCGCCGCTCGACAACATCATGTTGAAGGTGCCGTGGGCGGCGATGCTGGGCAACAACTGCGCCAAGGCAGCGTGCAGTTGCGGCAACGCCGGCGGGGCATCGCCAAAGCGCGCGTGCAGCTCCTGCAGCAGGTAGCAGAAAGCGAGCTCGCTGTCGGTGCAACCGACGGGACGGTAACTACCCGTCAGCACGGGAAAGAATTCTTTCAAATCGCCATTATGCGCAAACACCCAGTAGCGGCCCCACAGTTCGCGCACGAAGGGGTGGCAGTTTTCCAGCGCTACCCGGCCTTGCGTGGCCTTGCGGATATGCGCGATGACATTGCGCGACTTGATGGGATAGCGTTTGATCAGTTCGGCCACGGGCGAGGCGATCGCCGCCTGGTGGTCGACGAAATGGCGCACGCCGGCGCCCTCGAAAAAGGCGATGCCCCAGCCGTCGTGGTGGGTATCGGTCTGGCCGCCGCGCATGGCGAAGCCGGTAAAACTAAATACAATGTCCGTAGGAACATTGCAATTCATTCCAAGAAGTTGGCACATGGTCTGTTTGCAGCAGGATAACCGGGCCACCATACCATGCCGCCCGGCGGATTGGTATGGTGGTGATAGCCATGCGACTAGTGCAACAGCACTGGCTGGCTCATGAGGGAATCGTAGCTGCCCAAAAATTCATCGATTTCTTCCATGCTGGGTTCGCTGGCGATCAATTCGGTGACGTCGCGGCGGAAATGCTGGGCCAGGACGCCGGCGATAAAGGTTTCGCGCTTGCCACCCTTGTCGACGATTTCATAGCCGCCAAAACGCAGCGCTTCCAGGTCGACGTCGGCGCCAAATTCCACCACGCTATATTGCTCGCTGTTATAGATCAGATTCATTTTGCATCCTTCGCTCAGGCAGGAGAGGCTCCTGCGGTTTCAGAACAGAGGTGGGGCTGACACGCCGCCATTTCAAGCGCCGCACCATCCAACGGGCTACACAGTTGTAACGAGATGCAAATGCAACTGCCATCATTCCATGTTGAAATCGTCAATCAGTCGCGCTCAGGAAACCGCTATGTCGGCTTGCAGCGCCAGCAAGCCATCATAGGGGCTGGCCGTAAGCCAGGTGCGCAATTGTTCGATGTGCGAGGCGTCGGCCAAGCTGACGAACAAGCGCGCCGGTGGATGGCGCAGCAGACGATTCAATGTTACACGCAATACGAGATTACCGCTGCAGCATAGGCAGCCGGGTGCGATGCGCAACAATTGCAATGGAAACGCTAAAGAAGGGGGGACTTGCGCCGCCAGGTCGGCCAGGATGGCGTTGCCATCGGCCAATCCCTCGAGGATCACGGCAGCTGCTTCATGCGGCGCCAAGGCTTGCGCGATGGCTGCCTCTCGTGCGGCGGCGCTCCCGCCGCTGACCAGGGTCAGCGGCGTTGGACGCCGCACGCCTGTCGTCACAGGCTTTTCTTGGCCAGCTTGCCCGGTTCGACGCCTAGCTGTTTCAGCTTGCGGTACAAATGGGTGCGTTCCAGGCCCGTTTTTTCCGCCACGCGGGTCATGCTGCCGCCTTCGCGCCCGAGATGGTGTTCAAAGTACATGCGCTCGAACGCATCGCGCGCCTCGCGCAGCGGCAAATCGAACGACAGGTTGTAGCCATGGCCTTCGGCCACCGCCGCTACGGCGATGCCTGGACGCACCATCAGCTGTTGCGGCGCGCTGCCGCCAAAGCTAGGCACTGGATGGCTGCTTTCCTCGGCCACCACGGGTGCGACTGCACGCGGCGCCACACTCGGCGCGCGCACGGTTTCCTGTGCCCGCGTCAAGCCTTGCTGGACCGCTTTCAGCAGTTTTTGCAGGGCAATCGGTTTTTCCAGGAAGTTCATGGCACCGATGCGCGTCGCCTCGACTGCGGTGTCGATGGTGGCGTGGCCCGACATCATGATCACCGGCATGGTCAACAAGCCATCGCGCTGCCACTCCTTGAGCAGGGTCACGCCATCGGTGTCGGGCATCCAGATATCGAGCAGTACCAGATCCGGCGCGCCCGCGGCACGCGCTTCACGCGCCTGCTGCGCATTTTCGGCCAGCTGGATAGCATGTCCTTCGTCTCCCAATATTTCCGAGAGCAACTCACGGATACCCATTTCATCATCCACTACGAGTATGTTTGCCATTCGTGTCTTGCCTTCCTCATTTCGCCGGCCGTCGCGCACAAGATGCACACGGCGGACAACTATGATTTTATTAGTGTTTTAAATACTAAACCAGACCCTCACGCCAGGAAATCCTGCGCGGAAGTGTCGGGAGCTAACTTTAACAGCAAAATGACCAGCGAAGCGCCATTGCCGTCGACCCGGTTCTCGATATCGATGCGTCCGCCGTGTTCATCGATAATTTTCTTTACCATCGCCAGGCCCAATCCCGTGCCGCGCGCCTTCGACGTCACATAAGGTTCGAAGGCACGCGCCAGGATTTTTGGCGCGAAACCAGGGCCATTGTCGGTGATGGCGAGCCGCACGGCGATTTTCACGCCGCCGTCCGCACTGCGATAATGAATTGCTTCCGTCCTTACGTCAATCCGCGGATGCGGTGAGTCCGGCAGCAGGTCGGCCATGGCGTCCTGCGCGTTCTGCAGCAAGTTATGGATAACTTGGCGCAGCTGGGTCGGATCGCCCATCACCATCGGCAGATTCGGCGCCAGCTGCGGGTGGATGATATCGCCATCATCGCCGCGCAGATAGAGATTCAGGATCTCTTCGATCAGTTCGTTCAGGCGCAAGGGCATGAGCACGGCCGGCGGCGTGCGCGCATAATCGCGGAAGTCATCGACCATACGCTTCATCGCGTCGACCTGCTTGACGATGGTGCTGGTGGCGCGGTTGAGCAGGTCGGCGTCGGACTGCTCCAGCTTGCCCTCCAGCTTCATCTGCAGGCGCTCGGCCGACAACTGGATGGGCGTGAGTGGATTCTTGATTTCATGCGCCAGGCGGCGCGCCACCTCGCCCCAGGCGATCGAGCGCTGCGCGGAAATGACGTCGGAAATATCATCGAACACGACGATGTAACCGCTGCCAGACTCCAGCGGCAAGCGCGAGCCGCGCGTCAGCAAGGTGATGTCATGCTCGTCGGCGCTACTGCCGAGGCGGCGCGGAATCTCGATCTGGCGCTGCCAGTGCAGGCGCTGCTGGTTGCGTCCCGAGGCCGATTGCGCGCTTTGCGCCGTGAAGGCGCTGATGATGGCACCGCCAAACTCTTCCATTCCAGTAATATTCGCCAACGGCTGCCCCACCGTGCTCATGCCCGAATGCTGCAAGATGCGCTCGACCGATTCATTGCACGTCACCAGTTTGAAATCGCCGTCGAGTACCATCACGCCAGCCGACATGTTCGCCAGCACCGATTCCAGGTGGGCCTTGGCGTTTTGCAACGCGGCGCGGTTGCTTTCCACGGCCGTGCGCGCGTCGAGTAACTGACGCGTCATGATGTTGAACGATTGCGTCAGTGTGCCCAGTTCATCCTTGGTCGCGACGATGGGGCGCGGCGACAGGTCGCCCTCGGCCACGGCACGCGTGCCTTCGGCCAGCAGCAGCAGGGGCTGGGCCAGCTTCCCTGCGATCAGGAAAGCGCTGCCGATGGCGCCAAAGATCGCCAGCAGCAGGGTCAAGGTGAGAATTTCCATGTACATCTTGCGCAAGCCCACGCGCGCGACAAAACGTTCTTTGTATTCGCTGTAGGCGGCGCGCAGCACCTCGCCATTGGTCGCCAGTTTGGGCGGCACCGCCTGCAGCAGTTGCAGGTAGCGTGGTGAGACGGAGGGTCCCGGCACGCCCACCAGCACCCGCAGGCGCAGGCTGGCGGCCGTTCCCAGCGATGCCGGCATGCCACCACGGAAACCACCACCACCCGACTCCGTGCCATCGTCGTGCAATTCCAGCCCCCCTTCGGCGGAGGCATAACCGGCTGGCGCAGCAGCCTGCACCAGCATGGCCGGGGTGGGTAAGTCGGCCGCACTGTGCGGCCCGGCGCTGGCCAGCAGCACGCCGTCGCCGCTGACAATCATCACATTTTGCATGCCCTCTTCGCGCAACAGGCTCGTCAGCACGGCCGGACTGGTCACCGGGTCGGCACCCAGTTCCTTGACGGCCTTGTGTCCCCGGTGGTCCAGTTCGACCAAGGCCGCATCGAGGCCGGCGCGACCCAGCTCAATCCCCGATTCCAGCGCCGCTTCGATCTTGACGTTGAACCAGGATTCGATGGAGTGGGATACGAATTGCACGGAGACAAGGAAAACCACCAGCCCCGGCAGGATACCGACGGCGGCGAACAGCATCACCAGGCGCGTCATCAGCTTGGAACCAAATTTGCCGCTCTTGTAGCGCGCGTACAGGCGTCCCAGGGAAATGCCCACCAACGCCAGCAGGGCCACGGCCACGGCGGCGTTCAGGCCCAGCAGCCAGGTGTAATAGCGGTCGAAAAAGCCGGAATTATTGGAAGCCGACGCCAGCAGGAACAGCAAGATACTGACAATGCCGCCGCCCACCACCAACAGATAGCGCAATACTTGACTCACTACTCCGCCGTGTACAAGAAGGTTTTTTTATTCGAAGCCAGGCGCCAGTCGCTATTGTTGAAGGCATTGACCTGTATCGGCTTGGGCAGGTAATCGCGGTCCATGCCCATGCGCAAGGTGACGTTATACGTCTGTCCCACTTTCAGCGCGCCGCGGCGCGCCACCTGCCAGCGGCTGGGACGGCGGATCAAAAACAATGCGTCGTCGAGCGTGGGGAAACTTTGTTGCAAGCCACCACCTGACACATGATACTGGCGCGTCAACACGTTGTACGACAGCTTGCTGGTCTGGCGTGCCACGATGGCTTTTTCATCGAACCAGTACCAGCGAGGCCGGGTCAGTTCGATTTCCGTCGTGAAATACAGCGGCACGCCATGCTGCACGGCATCATCGAGGTCGTGATTGAGATCAAACGAATAACTGGCGGCCAGCTTGTAGCCCTCCTCACTCGACTCGATGTAGGCACGGGTGATGTCGACCACGTCGGCGGCATGCGCGCGCGGCATGCTGCATGCCAGCATCAGCAACAGGGCCAGGAGTCGGAAGATGCGTGTTGTCACGAGTGTGCCGGTGGTGTCGGTAGGAAAAGGTTCGACGGATCGCTCAAGCCGCATTTTTTTGGAATAGCGCATAGAACAAACCGTCATGGTCCTGCTCCGCGCTGCCAGTCGGCAACAGCTGGCCAGGCGCTGTCAATCGGGTGGCATTATTGCGCACCGCAAATGCCGCCGCCTGCGCCTCGGACTCCTGCGGCCACAATGAACATGTCACGAATAACAATTTACCATCGGGGCGCAGCATCTGCCACAGGTTGTCCAGAATTTTGGCGGAAAGTGTTGCAAGTTGGAACGCATCACCCTTGCGGCGCAACCAGCGAATATCCGGATGGCGGCGCACGATGCCCGAGGCAGTGCACGGCACGTCGGCCAGGATGCGGTCGTACTGCTGGCCGTCCCACCACGCGCTCGATTGCGCATCCTGCGCCTTCAAGCTTGCGTCCAGGCCCAGGCGCTCGAGGTTTTCCGCGATGCGCGGCAGGCGCTTGGCGTCGGCGTCGATGGCGGTGACCTGCACATCGGCCAGTTCCAGGATATGGCAAGTCTTGCCGCCGGGCGCCGCGCAGGCGTCGAGCACGCGCATGCCATCTTGCAAGTCCAACAGCGGTGCGGCCAGTTGCGCACCGGCATCCTGCACGGAAACGACGCCCTGCTCGAAGCCGGGAATCAGCGCCACGCCGATGGGCTTATCCAGGCGCACGGCAAACGGTCCCACCTGACGCGCCGCGATACCCGCTTCGGCCAGCACGGCCAGATACGCTTCGAGCGTGCTCTTGCGACGATTCACGCGCAGGGTGAGGGGCGGCACGGCATTGCCGGCCGTCAAAATGGCTTGCCAGTCGCGGGGATAGGCCAGGCGCAGTGAATCGATCCACCATTGCGGATAATTCCATTGCGCCACCGGTTGCTGCAGGGCCGCTTCCAGCAAGGACTTGCGCTCACGCAAGAAGCGGCGCAATACGGCATTCACCATGCCCTTGGCGTGCGCCAGGTCAGGATGCGAGGTGGCCACAGTGACAGCTTGGTCGACCACGGTGAATTCTTCGTACGGCTGCTCGTCCGGCTCGGCCGACATCAGCGACAGTGCGCAGCACAGCAGCGCGGCGAGCATCGGCGGCTCGGGCGCCTTCGACGTCATCAGGCCGACCAGGGTTTCGCTGCGGCCCAGCTGGCGCATGGTGCGGTAGGAAATATCCTGGATTGCGCCGCGCGCCTGCGGGCTGGCATTCGATTGCGTAAATACCTTGGCCAGCGCCTGCGGCAAGGCCGTGCCCGTGCGCACTTGCGCCACGGCATTGGCGGCGCCGAGCAGGCAGAACGCCAGCGAGTCGGCGCGCAAATCGGGCTGGAAGCCTGGCTGCAAGACCGGTTTCAGGTCAGGATGATAGCTGGGACGCAATTTCGGTGCGGCAGAGGCGGACGCCTGGCCTGGCGCCGGCTTGGTTTTCAATTTCAGCGTGGGGCGCTTGTTCATAGTTATCCGGTGTGGCTGCGCGCGGCTGGCGGCATGGAGGAAAATACGCGGCCGCGCGTCATCAATAAAGGGTCGATTGTAGCGTTTGTGGCGCCCTCTGGCCCAAGCGATTGCAGCGATAAGGGCAATTTACGGAAAAAAACTGCATATATACAAGCAGAATGGGTCATGCTGATGTTTTCATGCACCAACATGGGCATATTATCCTGACAATATCGAGAAATGTGCTGGCTCGGCAACCTTGCCAGCAAGCGTATTGTTCCCGCCGGCAAACCAGTATAATTGACGCAGTCTGGGCGGCCTCGGTACTGGCCGTCCGTTTTGCTTTGTGATTCATTCTATTCATTCTTAACGCGGTTCCACCGCCATCCTGCTCATGCTCGCCCAACAGAAACAAGAAATCATCGCCCTGTTCCAGGCCGCCCTCGCTCCCGTCCTGGCCGGCACTTCGCTTGAGCCATCCGTGGTGCTCGAGCGACCACGCGACGCATCGCATGGCGACGTCGCCTGCAACATCGCCATGCAACTGGCCAAGCAGCTGAAACAGAATCCCCGCGAACTGGCGCAAACCATCGTCGCGGCCGTACTGGCCAATCCGGCTGGCCAGGGCCTGATCGAGGCAGTGGAAATCGCCGGTCCCGGCTTCATCAACGTGCGCGTCTGCGCCGCCGCCAAGCAGGCCGTGGTGAACGCCATCCTCGGTGCAGGCGACAGCTATGGCCGCGGCACGGCAGGCGCCGGCCAGCAGGTCATCCTGGAATTCGTCTCGGCCAACCCGACCGGTCCGCTGCACGTGGGACACGGCCGGCAGGCAGCGCTGGGCGACGCGCTGTCCTCGCTGTTCGACGCGCAAGGCTACCAGGTGACGCGCGAGTTCTACTATAACGACGCGGGCGTGCAGATCCAGACCCTGGCCAATTCGGTGCAGGCGCGCGCGCGCGGCTTCGTGCCGGGCGACGCCGAATGGCCCGAGTCCGCCTATAACGGCGACTACATTGCCGACATTGCCAACGACTTCAAGGCCGGCAAGACCGTCTCGGCCAGCGACGGCCAGCCTGCCACTGCCAATGGCAACATCGATGACATCGAGTCGATTCGCCCGTTCGCCGTCACCTACCTGCGCAACGAGCAGGATATCGACTTGCAGGCGTTTGGCGTAAAGTTCGACAATTACTACCTCGAATCGTCGCTGTACGCGGACGGCAAGGTCAATAGCGCGGTCGAAACGCTGATCAAGGCAGGCCACACCTACGAGCAAGATGGCGCACTGTGGCTGCGCACCACCGACTTCGGCGACGACAAGGACCGCGTCATGCGCAAGACGGACGGCAGCTACACGTATTTCGTGCCGGACGTGGCGTATCACCTGGTGAAATGGCAGCGCGGCTTCATACAGGCCATCAATATCCAGGGCAGCGACCACCACGGCACCATTGCGCGCGTGCGCGCCGGCCTGCAAGCGGTCGACATGGGCATCCCGCAAGGCTACCCTGACTACGTGCTGCACAAGATGGTCACCGTCATGAAGGACGGCGAAGAAGTGAAAATTTCCAAGCGCGCCGGCTCCTACGTCACCGTGCGCGACCTGATCGAATGGTCGGGCGGCGGCGACATCACCAAGGGCCGCGACGCCGTGCGCTTCTTCCTGATCTCGCGCAAGGCGGACACGGAATTCGTCTTCGACGTCGACGTGGCGCTGAAAACTACGGATGAAAACCCGGTGTATTACGTGCAGTACGCGCATGCGCGCATCTGCCGCATCCTGGAAAACTGGGGCGGTGATGAAAGCACGGTCGCCGGCGTTGACTTGTCTCCCCTGACGGCGCCGACCGAAGCGACCCTGCTGGCGACCCTGGCCGCCTATCCGGAAATGCTGGCGCGCGCGCAAGCGGAACTGGGACCGCATCAAGTCGCCTTCTACCTGCGCGACCTGGCTGCCAACCTGCACAGCTTCTACTTCGCCGAAAAAGTGCTGGTCGAGGACGAAGCCGTCAAGCTGGCCCGCCTGGCCCTCGTCATCGCCGCGCGCCAAGTGCTGCGCAACGGTCTGGCACTGATCGGCGTGTCCGCGCCGAACAAAATGTAATCGCGAAGGTCATACCGCCTATGAATCACGCTTCCTCTTGCGCTTCGCGCGCCTGGCCGATCCGACGCCAGCAGGGTAATACCCTGGTCGGCATCATCATCGGCCTGGTCATCGGCCTGGGCATCGCCGTAGCGGTTGCCCTGGTGATCACCAAGGGTGCCTCGCCCTTCACCGACAAGTCGGGCAAGGCTGGCAAATCGGCCGAACCGACGGCCGGCCAGATCAGCGACCCGAACAAGCCGATGTACGGCAACAAGGAAGCGGCCAAGGAAGCGGCGCGCGACTTCTCCAAGGAGCCACGCGAGATCGTCACGCCGACGCAGCCAGTGGCGCCCGCGACAGCTACCGCGCAGCAGCCGAAGGCACCGCCGCCGGACGCATTACAGGAATTGATCGGTACCCTGAAAGACAAGCCGACGCCGAAAACGCCGGCCGCCGCGCCGGCAGTGCAAGCCAAGGCCGAAACGAAGGCTGAAGCCAAGGCCGATGCCGCCAGCGAAAAATGGATTTATTATTTGCAGGCCGGCGCCTTCCATGACATGTCAGATGCCGAAAGCACGCGCGGCAAACTGGCGCTGCTGGGCTTCGAAGCGGCCATCAGTGACCGCAGCACCGATGCCGGCGTGCTGCACCGCGTGCGTATCGGTCCGTTCAACCAGCTCGAATCGATGAATCGCGCGCGCACCAAGCTGTCTGAAAACGGCATCGATGTCGCCGTCGTGCGCAACCAAAAATAAGGAACCAGCATGCGTTTTTTGAAGCAAGTACTGTTTGCCGCCGCCCTGTGCACTGCGGCCCTGGGCGCATCGGCCTCGCCGGCCGAGCCGAAGAATGGCGTCGAGTACGAAACCCTGGCCACGCCGCAGGCGACGGAGTCGGGCAAGAAAATCGAAGTGACAGAATTTTTTGCGTATTACTGCCCGCATTGCAACGTACTCGAACCGCAACTGGCGGCCTGGGTCAAGAAACAGGGCGACAACATCGTCTTCAAGCGCGTGCACGTATCGCGCGATGACAGCGTGGCGCCACAGCAGCGCTTGTTCTTCACGCTGCAAGCGATGGGCCTGCTCGACAAGCTGCACACCAGCGTCTTCCACGCCATGCATGTGGAGCGCAACCGCCTGGCCACCGACGACGCCGTATTCGACTTCGTCGCCAAGCAGGGCGTGGAACGCCAAAAATTCATCGACACCTACCGTTCGATGGGGATCTCGGCGCGCGTGCGCCGTGCCGACGCCATGATGCAAGGCTATAACGTCAGCTTCTGGCCCATGATCGCCATCGATGGCCGTTACATCACGTCGCCGTCGCAAGCCGATCAAGGCAGCAAGTCGGCCAAGAACGAAGAGCAGCTGAATGCCCAGGCGCTCAGCGTGATGGACGTGCTGCTTGCGAAAGCCAAAGCGGAAAAGAAATAAGCATGTCTAGCTCCCTGGCGCTGCCCTGGCACGCGCGCATCGCCTGATGCGCAGCGTTTTCATCACCGGGGCGTCGAGCGGACTGGGCGCCGCCCTGGCGCGGCAATACGCGCGCCAGGGTGCCAGCCTCGGTTTGCTGGCGCGCCGCGGCGATACGCTGCAGCAGCTGATCGCCTCCCTGCCCCACCCTGAACGCCACCGCGCCTACGCCGTCGATGTGTGCGACCACGCCGCGCTGAAAAACGCGGCGCTGGACTTCATCGCCCATGCCGGGCAAATCGACATCGTCATCGCCAGCGCCGGCGTGTCGTTCGGCACTCTGACCGAACACGCGGAAGACCTCGACGCCTTCGCGAGCCTCATCGCCATCAACGTCACGGCCACCGTTGCCACCTTCGCCCCCTTCATCGCTGCCATGAAAACCCAGGGCAGCGGACGCCTGGTGGGCATCGGCAGCGTGGCCGGCATACGCGGCCTGCCAGGCGCCGAAGCCTACAGCGCCTCGAAGGCAGCCGTCATCAGCTACTGCGAATCGCTGCGCCTGGAACTCAAGCCGGCCGGCATCAAGGTCGTCACCATCACACCCGGCTACATCGACACGCCGATGACGCGCCTCAACGCCTACCGCATGCCCTTCCTGATGCCGGCCGAAAAATTCGCCACGCGCGCCGCGCGCGCCATCGCCGACGGTGACAGTTACCGCGTGATCCCGTGGCAGATGGGCGTCGTCGCCAAGCTGCTGCGCGTGCTGCCCAATGCCATCTACGACATGGCCTTCGCGAATGCGCCGCACAAGGCGCGTAGCAAGCCATCCGGCGACAGCCAGTAAAACCACCCCAAAAAAATGACGAAGCACTCAGACCTGAACAGCGCGGCCATCGCCGCCCATTGCGCCGCGGGCGCCTCCCACGTAGCCATCGAAGTAATCGGCGAAACTGGCTCGACCAACGCCGACCTGCTGGCGCGCTGCGCCACACTGACTGGGCCGACCCTGCGCATCGCCGGCCAGCAGACGGCCGGACGCGGACGCGCCGGAAGGCGCTGGGTGTCGCAGCCGGACGCCAGCCTGATGTTCTCGCTAGCCTGGCGCTTCAAGGGGCCGCTGCATCAACTGGTCGGTCTGCCGCTGGCCGTCGGCGTGGCGCTGGCAGAAAGCATGACGTCCCTGGGCGTGCCGGTGCAATTGAAGTGGCCGAACGACATACTCAAGGATGGCCATAAACTGGCCGGCATCCTGGTCGAGACGCAGCAGGCACAGGGCAACGACAGTGGCGGCGTGTGGGCCGTGATTGGCTGTGGCATCAATTTGCTGATGCCCGATGCGCTGGAACAGCAGATCGGACGCAGCGTCTCGGCCGTACCCTGGCTGGCGCAGATGGAACGCAATACGCTGGTGGCGGCCCTGCTCAGCCGTCTGGCCGGCGTGCTGGCCGAATTCGACGACACCGGCTTCGCGCCGTTTACCGAACGCTGGAATCTGCTCCACGCCTGGCAGGGCCAGCGCGTGAACATCCTCGACAACGGCCAGCTGCTGCAGCAAGGCATGGCTGCTGGCGTGGACCAGCTGGGACGCCTGCTGCTGCACACCGAGGGCGGCTTGCAGGAAATCATATCGGGCGACGTGTCGCTGCGCCTGAGCGGGGAGTAAGCACATGCTACTGCTGATAGACGCCGGCAATACGCGCATCAAATGGGCACTCGTGGCCGCCGAAAGTGACGTCGGCGGCTGGCTGGCCAGCGGCGCTGTCGCGCATGCGCAGATCGACACGCTGGCAGGCCAATGGGCCAAGCTCGCCATCAGCGCAGCGCTGCTGTCGAACGTCGCGGGCAGCGCCATCGGCATGCGCCTGCGGGCCATGCTGCCGGTAGCTGCGCGCGACTTTGCCTCACTGGCGCAACTGGCCGGTATCAGGAACGCTTACCGCGAGCCGTCGCAGCTGGGCTGCGACCGCTTTGCCGCCGCTATCGGCGCGCGTGTGCTGGCGCCTGGCCAAGCTGTCATCGTCGCCAATTGCGGCACCGCCACCACCATCGATGCCATCACGGCCGATGGCGTTTTCCTCGGCGGCATGATCTTGCCAGGATTGCGATTGATGGCCAGTTCGCTGGCGCGCAACACAGCGCAGCTGCCGCAAATCGCCGGCGACATCACGCTGCCAGCCGGCTTTGCCGACAACACGGACGATGCCATTTTGAGTGGATGCCTGGCCGCGCAAGCGGGCGCCATCGAACGGGCAGTGCGCATGCACGGCGCCAGCGCCTGCCTGCTGTCAGGCGGCGCCGCCGCGCGTATCGCGCCGGCGCTGGCACTGGCGGTACCGCTGCAACTGGTGGACAATATCGTCATGCTCGGCCTGCAGGCATCCGCGCGCGCCGGTGCCGCAGGAACACAAGGAAACCACGTATGCTGAAATTCGTCTTCTGGCTGCTGGCCGGCATCAACCTGCTGGTCTTGCCATCGGCCAGGGTTATCTGGGTAGTTTTCGCAGCGAGACGCGCGAACCGGCGCGCCTGAAAAACCAGCTGCAGGCGGGCAAGCTCAGCTTGCTGACGCAGGAGCAGGCCATGACACCGGCTGCGCCAACGCCCGCCGAGGCAGCTGCGACGCCAGCACCGGCCGTACCGGAGCCGCCAACATCGTATGCCTGCACGGAGGTGGGCAATTTCCTGCTCGCTGACGGGCGCCGCTTCGAGGCACAAGTGGCAGCGCTGGACCTGGGCGAGCGCCAGTCGCGCCGCAACGTGGCCGGACAAGACATTTCCAGCTACATGGTGTACATCCCGCCGCAGGGCAGCAAGGAAGGCGCCGACCGCAAGGCCGGCGAGTTGAAGCAGCTGGGCGTGACGAATTACTTCATCATCAATGAAGGCAGCGCGCTGCGCTGGGGCATTTCACTGGGCGTCTTCAAGTCGGAAGGCGGCGCGCAAAACCAGCTGGCATCGCTCAACAGGCAGGGCGTGCACAGCGCCCGCATCGCGCCACGCTACAGCGCCAGCAAGCAGATGGCCTACCAGTTCCGCGACCTCGATGCCGCTACGCGCGCGCGCCTCGAAAAGATCAAGGTACAGTTCCCGGACCAGGAACTGCGCAGCTGCAAGTAAGCACCTGACCAAACTGGTGCGCGTCGCGATGGCAAGCTGCGATGCTCGCTACGCTTTTGTCAGGTGCTTTATCTTTGAATGACGATGGGTTTGATGCCTGTCGATTCCGGCAAATTCGCCGCTGCGCGGGCCGCATCGGCACGGCTGGAGAACGGTCCGCCGTACAGACGGAACAAATTGCCTGCCTGCACCACCGCCAGCGTACCGAGGCCCGCCGCGTACGGTGCCAGGCGCGCACGCCCGGTTTCCGCATTATCGGCGCGCGAGTAGGCACCCAACTGCAAATAAAAGCCGCTCAGCAGCGCCGCCGGAGCCGGCATCGCCAGCGTCGCATCGACGGGCAGCATTTGCGTCGACACCTGCGGCTGCAGCACGGTGCCCGTTTCCACTGGCGTATCGATGGAGATGGCCACCACCGACGGTACAGGCTTGGGCGCCGCTCGCGCCGCCAGCATGGCGTCGATATCGGCTGGCAGCAAGCGTTCCACCACTACCTGATGGCTACCCTTGCCCAGAAAGCCCAGTTTCAGCGCCGCCGTGTAGGATACATCGATCGCACGCGTGGCGTGGAAGGGACCACGGTCATTGATACGCACGATCACCTGCGCGCCGCTGTCGATGCTCGTCACGCGCGCATACGAGGGAATCGGCAAGATCGGATGGGCCGCCGTCATCTTGTACATATCGTAGATTTCACCCGACGAAGTGCGCTGGCCATGGAATTTCTTGCCATACCAGGTGCCCGTGCCCTTCTGCGTGAACGGTTCGTTGTCGGTAATCGGCGTGTACGTCTTGCCAAACACCACGTAGGGACGATTCGAGCGCGTCGAATACGGCTCGTTGCGCACTTCCGCATCCGGCACATCGCGCAGGTTGGCCGGCGGATTGTCGCCCGGGCCATCATCCTTGTAGTAGCCGCCGCGCCCGGAGCCGGCCGCCGGCAACACCGGCAGGGTCGGATCCGGGCGCGCGGCGGACTTGGCCTTGCCGCCTGACGGCAGCGGCACATTATTGGCTGCAGGCTTGAGCGGCGAGGTGCCGCAGGCGGCTAGGCTCAGCAAAGCAAGCAAGCCCAGCCCGCGCATGGCGAAGGTATCGAAAGGCGCGCGCATCAGGTCTGCACCAGCTTGCGATGACGCTGGATGCTCATCAGGATACCGGTGGCCACACCCAGCGTCAGCAGCGCGGTACCGCCATAGCTGAGGAAAGGCAGGGGAACGCCGACCACCGGCACGATGCCGCTGACCATGCCCATGTTGACGAACGCATACGTAAAGAAAATCATTGTGATCGCTCCTGCCAGCAGGCGAGTGAAAAAACTGGGGGCGTTGGCGGCGATCATCATGCCCCGTCCCACCAGCAGCAAATACATCAGCATCAGCATCAGATTACCCACCAGACCGAACTCTTCCGAATACACGGCGAAGATGAAATCGGTCGTGCGCTCCGGGACGAATTCCAGGTGCGCCTGGGTGCCGTGCGTCCAGCCCTTGCCCGTCATGCCGCCGGAGCCGATGGCGATGATGGACTGGATAATATGGAAGCCCTTGCCCAGCGGGTCCTTGGTCGGGTCGATCAGCATCATTACACGGTCGCGCTGGTAATCATGCAGATGCGACCAGGCGATCGGCAGGCAGCAAACAAAGGTGATCAGCAAGCCGGCCAGTACTTTCCATGACAGGCCCGCCAGGAAGATGACGGTAAAGCCGGCCGCCACCACCAGCAGTGCCGTGCCCAGGTCGGGCTGGCGCGCGATCAGGTAGACGGGCACCAGCAACAGCACGGCCGCCATCAGGAACGATTTCCAGCGCAGGGCGCCCGCATTGTGCTGGAAGAACCAGGCCAGCATCAGGGGCGTGGCGATCTTCAGGAACTCGGACGGCTGGATGTCGATCACGCCGAGATGCAGCCAGCGCCGCGCACCGAGCTTGATCGTGCCGAACAACGCCACGGCCACCAGCAGTATCACCGATACCGTGTACGCGGGCACGGCGATGCGCATCATCATCTGCGGCGTGACGTTGGCTGCCACCCACATGACGAAAAAGCACAGCAAGATGTTGCGCAGGTGGTCCTCGATCTTGCCGGGAATGCCGATGCTGGCAGAATACAGGGTCAGCAGGCTGGTACAGAGCAGCATCAGGATGATGATCATCAGCGGCGGATCAAACACCGCCAGATAGGGCTTGGCGCGCCGCCACAGCGAGCGCCTCTCGTTAATGGGCATGTGCTTCCTTATTGCCTTGGGGTCTGGCGCGCCGCCATCGCGTGCGCCTCGCGTAATGGGAAACGTTTCATTGTTACCTGGCAGGCGCCGCCGGGGCAGCCTGCTCATCAGTGATTTCTTCCAGGGTGCGCACTTCGTCGACATCTTCCTTCGGCACCTTGGTAGTGTCTTTTTCCTTGTCGCTTGGGCGCTTGCCCAGCAGGTAATAGTCGAGCGCCTTGCGCGCAATCGGCGCAGCCACGCCGGCACCGAAGCCCGCGTTTTCCACCACGATGGCAATCGCGATGCGCGGCTTGTCGGCCGGCGCGAAGGCCGTAAACAAGGCATTGTCGCGCAGGCGCTCGGCCAGCAGCTTGGCATTGTACTTCTCGTTTTTCTTGATGCCCACCACCTGCGCCGTACCCGTCTTGCCGCCCACCGTATACTGCACGCCAGCGAAGATGCGCGCGGCCGTGCCGCCCTGTTCGCTGGTCACGCCCACCATGGCGCGCTTGATGGTATCGATGTTTTCCTGCTTGAGCGCGATGCGGTAACTTTCCTTCGGCACCGTCAGGGTACGCGCGCGCGTGGCGGCGTCTTCGATGATCTTCACCAGATGCGGCTTCATCACCACGCCGTTATTGGCCAGGTTGGCTGTTGCGTGGGCGATTTGCAGCGGCGTATAGGAATTGTAGCCGGAACCGTTACTCACCGAAATCGTGTCGCCGCCCACCCATTTTTTCTGCTGTGGCGCCTTGAAGCGGTTGCGCTTCCATTCCATCGACGGCAGCACGCCCGTCTTTTCATTATTCAGGTCGATACCCGTCAACTGGCCGAAGCCAAACGGCTTCATGAAGTCGTGGATGGCATCGATGCCCATATCGCGGCCCAGCTGATAGTAATAGGTGTTGCAGGATACGACGATGGACTTGTGCATATCCACCGTGCCATGGCCACCCACCTTGTCATCGCGGAAGGTGTGGCCGCCCAGGATGAAGAAGCCGGGATCGGCAATCGACTGGCTCGGCGTACGCTTGCCCAATTCAAGGGCGGCCAGCGCCATGAAGGGCTTGAAGGTCGAGCCTGGCGCGTAGGTGCCCGATAGGGGGCGATTCACCATCGGCCGGTCCAGCGAGGTATTGAGTTCATTCCAGCTTTGCTGGTCAATGCCGTCGACAAACAGGTTAGGGTCGTAGCCGGGCTTGGAGACGTAGGCCAGGATATCGCCCGTGGCCGGATCGATCGCCACGGCCGCACCGCGCCATTCGCCAAACGCTTCCTCGACCACTTTTTGCAATTCGATGTCGATCGACAGGATCAGGTTATTGCCAGGCGTCGCTGCCGTGCGCGACAAGGTGCGCATGGCGCGCCCGCCGGCCGACACTTCCACTTCTTCGTAGCCGGTGGTGCCATGCAACTGCTTTTCATAGCTTTTTTCCAGGCCTTCCTTGCCGATATGGTCGGTGCCGTTGTAGTTTGCCGCGTCTTCGCCCTCGTCCAGCGCCTTGGCTTCATTGCGGTTGATGCGGCCAATGAAGCCGACCACGTGCGACGCTACCTCGCCCATCGGATACTGGCGGAACAATCGCGCCTGCACCTCCACGCCGGGGAAGCGGAAACGCTGGGCCGTGAAACGGGCCACTTCTTCATCCGTCAGGCGCGTGCGCAGCGGCACGCTGACAAAATTCTTTGATTCTTCCAGCAGCTTCTTGAAGCGGCGGCGATCCTTGATGTCGATCTGCACCAGGGTTGACAGCTCGTCGATCACCGAATCGAGGCTGGTACTCAGTTTCGATGGCGTGATTTCCAACGTATAGGCCGAGTAATTGCGCGCCAAAACCACGCCGTTGCGGTCAAGGATCAGACCGCGCGTGGGCACGATGGGCACCACGGCGATGCGGTTGTCTTCGGCCTTGGTCGCGTAGTCTTCGTGTTTGATCACCTGCAGCCAGATGAAGCGTGCCAGCAGTAGTGAAAAGCAGAGAAAGACAAGCGCGCCCAGGATGCTCAGGCGCATGCGGAAAAAATGCAGTTCGCGCTCGGTATTCTTAAGTTCAGTCATGGCAGGCGCGCGTCAAATCGGCCGGTTATGGTCACGGTCCACGGCCCGGCGCTGCGGCGCCAGCAGGAGCCATGTAACGAAGGGCCACAGGGCCACGGCGACGAAGCTCTCGATGAAATTGAGCCAGCCGGGGAAACGGCCCGAGACGATCAGGCGCGTCAGCAACTGCAAGGCCTGCGTCAGCAGCAGCAGCGGCAGTACGTGCAGCGCCTGGGTCAGGATGGGGAACCACAGCACGCGGCGGTGCATCATGATGGCGAAGTAGGACAGCAAGGTGTAGGCCAAGGCATTCTCGCCCAGCAGGGTCGAGTCGTGCACGTCCATCATCAAACCCATGAAGAACGCCATACCGATGCCGACCTTGCGCGGCTGGTGGACACCCCAGAAAACCAGCACCAGGGCGACGAAATCAGGCACGCCGACGAACTGCCCCCATGGCAGCAGGTTCAGCAGAAAAGCGCACAGCAGGGAAAAACCGATGAACAGGGGGCTGACCGGCAGCAGGATGTAATGCGGGCGGTTCATCGTGTCGCTTCCTTCGGTGGCACGGCAACTGGTGTGGTGGCAGCCGCAGGCGCCGCCGGTTTGGGAAGCGGGCTGGCGGGTGGCTTGGCGGCCGGCGTGGCGGGCGCCGGCACGGGCACGGCACCGGCAGCAGGCTCCTTGGCCGCTTCCTTGATCGGCGCCATCTTGCCAGCGATCTTGCGGCCCGTCTTGACTTCTTCGCTCGGCGGGCGGGCCGGCATCTCGGGCGAGGTCATCAAGATCAGCAGTTGGGTGTTGCGTTCGATGCCGGCCAGAGGCTGGCACACGACGCGGCCAAATGGACCATGCGCATTGCGCTCGACCAGCGTCACGCGCGCCACCGCCAGGCCGGCCGGGTACAGGCCGTCGAGGCCCGAGGTAATAACGATATCGCCGATCTGGATGTCGGCGGTGGGGGCCGTAAAGCGCAGCTCCATGGTGCCGGACTTGCCGCGGCCGATGGCCACGCTGCGCACGCCGTTGCGCAGCAGCTGCACCGGAATGGCCTGTTCTTCATCGGTCAGCAAGGTCACTTCCGAGGTGAACGGGAACACGCGCGTGACTTGTCCCACCACGCCCAGGTTGTCGATCACGGGGCGGCCCAGCTCGACGCCATGCTGCATGCCCCGGTCCAGCACGAGCTTGCGCGTGGCAGAATCGCGCGTGTCATACAGCACTTCAGCCATCAGGGTCTTGACGGGCACGCGTTCGCGCGCCTCCATCAATTTACGCAAATGGTTGTTTTCAACGATATTGAGCTGCGCCTGCTGCATGATCTGTGCCGAGGCGATTTGTTCGTGCTTCAGGTCGCGCACCTGTTTTTCCAGCGCGGACAGCGAAGAAAAGTAGTTGCCGACGCCAAGCACCACATCGCGCGGCACCAGGGCAGCCATCTGCACCGGGTACAGCACGGTGCCGACTGCCTGGCGCACGGCCGTCAAGGCGTGCATGCGCGAATCGAGCAGCAACAGGGCGATAGAAATGCCGGCGAACACCATCATCTTGACGCGGGCGGAAGCGCCTTGTTTGAAAAGTGGCGGAGGACTGTATTCCATGACATCCAATAATCAGGCGCAGTACGCCAACGTGCAAGCCCCGGTCGAACGCCGGCGCCAAAACCAAAGCCGGAGACCCGCTCTCCGGCCCGTTGATCCGATTATTCGTAGGAGAAGATCGAGCCGAGCTTGTCCATACGCTCCAGGGCCATCCCGGAACCGCGCACCACGCAGGTGAGCGGGTCCTCGGCCACCAGCACCGGCAAGCCGGTTTCCTCCATCAGCAGGCGGTCCAGGTCGCGCAGCAGTGCGCCGCCGCCTGTCAGCATCATGCCTTTTTCGGCGATGTCGGCACCCAGTTCCGGCGGAGTCTGTTCCAGCGCGTTCTTCACGGCCGAGACGATGTTGTTCAGCGGGTCGGTCAGCGCTTCGAGAATCTCGTTGCTGGAAATGGTGAACGAGCGCGGAATGCCTTCGGACAGGTTGCGGCCCTTGACTTCCATTTCCTTCACTTCCGAGCCAGGGAAAGCCGAACCGATGGCCTTCTTGATGGCTTCGGCCGTTTGTTCGCCGATCAGCATGCCGTAGTTGCGACGGATGTAGTTGACGATGGCTTCATCGAACTTGTCGCCGCCCACGCGCACGGAACCCTTGTAGACCATGCCGCCCAGCGAAATGATGCCCACTTCCGTGGTACCGCCACCGATGTCGACTACCATCGAGCCGGTCGCTTCGGACACGGGCAAGCCCGCGCCGATGGCCGCAGCCATCGGTTCTTCGATCAGGTAGACCTGCGATGCGCCGGCGCCGAGCGCCGATTCGCGGATTGCGCGGCGCTCGACCTGGGTCGAACCGCACGGCACGCAAATGATGATGCGCGGCGATGGACGGAAGAATTTCGAATCGTGCACCATGCGAATGAATTGCTTGAGCATCTGCTCGGTCACGGTGAAGTCGGCGATCACGCCATCTTTCATCGGGCGGATCGCTTCGATATTGCCCGGCACCTTGCCCAGCATTTGCTTGGCTTCCTTGCCGACTGCCTGAATGGTCTTCTTGCCATTCGGACCGCCTTCCTGGCGGATGGCGACGACCGATGGTTCGTCCAGGACAATACCGAGGCCGCGCACATAGATAAGGGTGTTGGCCGTGCCTAAGTCAATGGCCAGATCGGTGGAGATATACCTGCGTAAAAAACCAAACATGAGTGTCCTGTAGCGCATCGAGCTGCGCAAAAGCTGTTTATGGGGAGTTTCAAAGCGGGCGCTTTCAGGCCCCATGAAAATCCATGAAGACGATTTTCTCGGGTGTCGCTTAGCGCTTGCGCAATCTTTTCTATGCTGCGGCAGCAGTCCATCAGCGCCGGCAACGCATTAACCCGCCATTCTACCTTATAATTTGAATGCGATTTGCTCAAAAACCATGGAAAAGTGCGACTCTTGCAGCCGCAAATTACGCGGCATTCCTTGGCTTTTATGCGCAAAAGAGCAGTACATACTCGCGTTTTATCAAAACGCCAACTTAATACTAATGCGCGGCACTCCGCGCCATTCGCCATGTCCCTGACACTCTCCGACGTAAAACGCATCGCCCACCTGGCACAACTCGAAATGGCCGACGATCAGGCCGTCACGTCGTTGGCCCAATTGAACAAGATTTTTGCACTGGCGGAACAAATGCAAGCCGTCAATACCGATGGCGTGGCCCCCCTGAGCCATCCGCTGGCCGCCCACATGGACAATATCGCCTTGCGCTTGCGCGAGGACATTGCCACCGAGGCAAATCGCCGCGAGGCCTACCAGGCCGTGGCACCGAAAGTCCAGGATGGACTCTATCTGGTACCAAAAGTAATCGAGTAAAGCGCAGCTCCATGCTTTTGTCTTCCCGTCGAATATCAAAATAGAAACGCCATGCATACAAAATCCATCAAACAGCTGTCCACGCTTTTGCAGAACAAGGAAATTTCCGCCGTTGCACTGGCGACGCACTTCCTCGACCGCATCGCAGCGGACACTTCGAACGCCTTCCTGCACGTCGACCGTGATCTGACCCTGGCGCAAGCTGCCGAAGCCGATGCGCGCATCGCCGCCGGCACGGCCACGCCATTGACGGGCGTGCCGATCGCGCACAAGGACCTGTTCGTCACTAAAGGCTGGCGCACGACGGCCGGCTCGAAGATGCTGGCCAACTACGCCAGCCCGTTTGACGCCACCGTGGTGGAAAAATTCCAGGCGGCCGGCATGGTCACCCTGGGCAAGGTCAATTGCGATGAATTTGCCATGGGTTCCGGCAACGAGAACTCGGCCTTCGGCGCCGTCAAGAATCCTTGGGATACAACAGCAGTGCCTGGCGGCTCGTCCGGCGGCTCGGCCGCCGCCGTTGCTGCAGGCCTGACGCCAGCGGCCACCGGCACCGACACGGGCGGCTCAATCCGCCAGCCGGCCGCGTTTTGCGGCATCACCGGCATCAAGCCCACCTATGGCCGCGTCTCGCGCTTCGGCATGATCGCCTTTGCCTCGTCGCTGGACCAGGGCGGCCCGATGGCCCGCTCGGCCGAAGACTGCGCCCTGCTCTTGAGCGCCATGGCCGGCTTCGACGAACGCGACTCGACCAGCCTGTCACCGCAACAGGGCGGCGTGGCGGAAGATTTTTCACGCGAACTGGGCCAGCCCCTGACGGGCTTGCGCATCGGCGTGCCGCGCGAATACTTCGGCGAGGGCCTGGCCAAGGACGTGGAAGCGGCCGTGCGCGGCGCGCTGGCGCAATATGAAAAGCTGGGCGCCACCCTGGTCGACATCTCGTTGCCGAACACCGCCCTGTCGATTCCCGCCTACTACATGATCGCGCCGGCCGAAGCGTCGTCCAATCTGTCGCGCTACGACGGCGTGCGCTACGGCCACCGCGCCACCGAGTACAAGGATTTGCAGGACATGTACAAGAAATCGCGCGCGCAGGGCTTCGGCCCGGAAGTGCAGCGCCGCATCATGGTCGGCACCTATGTGCTGTGCCACGGCTACTACGACGCCTACTACCTGAAGGCGCAAAAAATCCGCCGCCTGATCGCGCAAGATTTCGACGCCGTACTAAATGGCCCGAACGCCGTCTGCGACGTCATCATGGGACCGGTCGCGCCAACTGTCGCCTGGGACCTGGGCGACAAAACGGACGATCCGGTGGCGAACTACCTGGCCGACATCTACACCTTGTCGACCAGCCTGGCCGGCCTGCCCGGCATGTCGATCCCTTGCGGTTTCGGCAGCGGCGAAAAAAATGCCAAGCGCCCCGTCGGCCTGCAAATCATCGGCAATTATTTTGGCGAAGCCAAGCTGCTGAACGTGGCCCACCAGTTCCAGCAAGTGACAGACTGGCATACACGCGCTCCAGGCAACGCAACTGCCGGCATCTAAGAAAAAATTCGCGCCGCCATGGCGGCGCCACCAAAAAATAAGCGAGAACACTATGCAATGGGAAGTCGTCATCGGTCTTGAGAACCACGTGCAGCTCACGACCGAATCCAAAATTTTCAGCGGTTCGCCGATCAAGTACGGCGCCGACGCCAACACACAGGCCAGCCCCGTCGACCTGGCGCTACCGGGCGTGCTACCCGTCATGAACAAGCAAGCCGTCGACCGTGCGATCCGCTTCGGCCTGGCCGTTGGCGCCACGGTGGCGCCGCACTCGGTCTTCGCGCGCAAGAACTATTTTTATCCCGATTCGCCCAAGGGCTACCAGATCAGCCAGTTCGAAGACCCTGTCGTCATCGGCGGCGCGCTGACCTTCGGCTATGAAAAGGATGGCCAATTCGTCACCAAGACGGTGAACCTGACGCGCGCCCACCTGGAAGAAGACGCCGGTAAATCGCTGCACGAAGACTATGCGGGCATGAGCGGCATCGACTTGAACCGCGCCGGTACGCCACTGCTGGAAATCGTCTCGGAACCGGAAATCCGCAGCGCCGCCGAAGCCGTGGCCTACGCCAAGGCCCTGCACTCGCTGGTCATGTGGCTGGGCGTGTGCGACGGCAACATGCAGGAAGGCTCGTTCCGCTGCGACGTCAACGTCTCCGTGCGTCCCGTCGGCCAGAAAGAATTCGGCACCCGCTGCGAAATCAAGAACCTGAACTCCTTCCGCTTCATCGAGGAAGCCGTGCACGTCGAAGTGCGCCGCCAGATCGAGCTGATCGAAGACGGCGGCAAGGTGGTGCAAGCGACGCGTTTGTACGATCCGGATCGCAAGGAAACGCGCGAAATGCGCAGCAAGGAAGACGCCCAGGATTACCGCTACTTCCCGGACCCTGACCTGCCGCCGCTGGTTATCTCGCCAGAGTGGATCGCCACGGTCAAGGCCTCGATGCCGGAACTGCCAGCGGCCATGCGCGCGCGCTTCATCAGCGAATACGCGCTGCCTGAATATGATGCTCTGGTGCTGACGCAATCGAAAGCCATGGCCACCTATTTCGTCGCCGTGGTCGACAAGGCCGGCAAGGAAAACGCCAAGGCCGCCGCCAACTGGCTGATGGGCGACGTAGCGTCGACCCTGAACCGCGAAGGCGTGGACCTGGACGACGCCCCCGTCTGCGCCGCGCAGCTCGCTGCCATGCTCAAGCGCATCGCCGACGGCACGATCTCGAACAAGGCGGCGAAAGAAGTCTTCGCCGGCATGTGGGAAGCCAAATCAAACGACGAAAATCTGGTCGATACCATCATCGATGCCAAGGGCTTGAAACAGATTTCGGACACGGGCGCACTGGAAGCCATCGTCGATGAAGTCCTGGCGGCCAACGCCAAGTCGGTAGAGCAGTACCGCGCCGGCAAGGAAGCGGCCATCAACGCGCTGATCGGACAAGCCATGAAGGCATCCAAAGGCAAGGCCAATCCGGCCCAGCTGACGGAACTGCTGAAGGCCAAGCTGGCGGGATAAGCTCCCCGCTTGCCAGGAAGGGATGCTGCGGCATCCCTTTTTTTATGCGCCGTATCGGCGCTGTCGCCACCCGCTTACGAGTATGATCATGGATTCTTCGACGTACCTGTGAACCCGCCATGAACAAGATCAAAACCGGCCTGGTCGGCTACGGCTTTGCCGGCGCCACCTTCCACGCCCCCGTGCTGTCCAGCGTCGACGCCCTGGAATTGACGGCCGTCGCCTCCAGCAAGCCGGACCTCGTGCTCAAGGATTGGCCGAACGCCACCGTGTATGCGCAAGCGGCGCAGCTGTTTGCCGATCCGTCCATCGAGCTGGTCGTCATCGCCGCGCCCAATGAAGCGCATTTCAGCCTGGCCCTGGCGGCCCTGCAAGCGGGCAAGCATGTGGTGGTCGACAAACCATTCACCATTTCCAGCTTTGAAGCGCAGAGCCTGATCGCGCTGGCGCAAGAGCGCAAGCTGGTGCTCAGCGTGTACCACAACCGGCGCTGGGATGGCGACTTCCTGACCCTGAAGGCGTTGCTGGCGCAAGGCACGCTGGGGCGCATCACCAGCGTCGAATCGCATTTCGACCGTTTCCGCCCCGAGATCCGCCAGCGCTGGCGCGAGTCCGACGCGCCAGGTGGCGGCTTGCTGTACGACCTGGGCCCGCACATGCTGGACCAGGCCATGCAGCTGTTCGGCCGGCCGCAAAAACTGTCTGCCGATATCGTGCTGCAGCGTGATGGCGCCCAGGCAGTCGATTATTTCCACCTTGTGCTGTACTACGAGCGCCTGCGCGTCGTGCTGCAAGCCGGCTGCCTGGTGAAGGCGCCGACGGCGCGCTTCGCCGTGCATGGCGACAAGGGTAGTTTCGTCAAGTTTGGCCTCGATCCGCAGGAAGATGCACTGAAGGCGGGCGGCAGGCCGGGACAGCTTGGCTGGGGCAAGGACCCCGTGCGCGGCGCGCTACACCTGGGCACGCAGCCGGACGGACATTGCGAACACCTGGAAATGCAGGCGGGCCGCTACCAGGACTTTTACCAGGGCATGGCCGACGCGATTCGCCACGGCGCACCGGCGCCCGTGGCAGCCGAAGATGCGGCGGCGACGATACGCCTGATCGAACTGGCACTGCAAAGCGCGGCAGAAGGCCGCGTGCTCGCGGTCAGCTGATGCAAGCTCAGTGGATCAGGGTCAGCTGATGAAGGCGGCCAGCAGCACGACGCGCGGCATCAAGACTGGCCCTGGTTCGTTCCCGCCGGCCAGACCAGTTCCACGCGCGCCGACGATCGCGCCTTGACCTGCACCTGGCGTTCCAACGTCTGGCCGGCCAGGGTGGCGCGCAGGCTGTAGCTGCCAGGCGCCAGTTTCGCCAGCAGGAATGGTCCGCTGGCCGTCGTTTCCAGCACCATGATGCCCTTGGCATCGCGTATTTCCAGCTTCACGTCGGAGGCAAATTGCGCCTTGCCCGCCGTTTGCACGGAAAACACCAGACTCAAGGGCCAATGCCGGCTCGCACTCTTGATGGCAGACGACTCATCGAGGCCGATGCCGCCGCTCAGGTATTGCACCGCGCCGCTCTTTTGCACAGGCGGCAAAGCGCTAACACTCTGCGCCTGCGCTGCACTTCCCAACAACAGCGCGCCGGCCAGCATCGCCGCCGCCAGGCTCAAGGTACCGCGTTTGTCTGGTGCCATCTCACTGTCCTTATGTTGTTTGAATCAAGATGGGAAACGCAGCTTAAGCCAGCGTTAGAACACGATCAGCGGCGGCGCATGGCCTCGGCGATTTTCTGGTCCGTCTTGTACTGGCTCAGCGCATACACGGCCCAGATCGTCGCTGGCAGCCAGCCGATCACGGTGATTTGCAGGATCAGGCAAATGATGCCGGCAATCGGGCGGCCGATGGTAAAAAAGGTCAGCCACGGGAGTATCAGGGCAATCAGTAAGCGCATCGTTCGTTCCTTGAGTATTCCCCTGTGCCGCGGGGACCGGGCCGGCACGCCGGCAGTCAATTCAGCTAAGCCGATTATAACGACACCTGTGCCTCACACTGCTGCTGGCACACACAGTTTTTCCATCCAGGCCAGGATCGCGGCAAAGATCGTCTCGCGGTTCACTTCATTGAAATTCTCGTGGTAATTGGCCGGGTAGAAATGGTAGTCGAGCAGGCCATCGGGCACGCTGCGCAGCAGGCTTTCCGTGGCGCCGCTGTTGGCCAGCTTGTCGTCGCCCGCCACTGCGGCAAACAGGGGGAAGCGCCAATCCGACAAGCCACCCGCCAATTGCTTTTGCGCCGACGTCAATGCATGGGCGAAGCGTACCGACGCGGCGCTGGCGCGGATGCCGTCGCGCTCGTCCTGGAAATGGCGTGCAGTGATGGCTTGATCGTGCGTCAGCAACATGGTCAGATTGCCCAGCGGCACTTTCATCAGGGGGAAACGCCTGGCCAGCCAGCCCGACAGCATCTGCAGCACCTGCGGCACGGGAATCGCATTCACGTAGTACGGCGATGAAATGACAAATCCCTTGATGGCCGGGTCGCCCGCAAAACGCCGCAGTCCCAGGTGGGTGGCGATCAAGCCCCCCATCGAGTGGCCCATGACAAAAATCGGCACGCCCGGATACGTTTGCTTGACCCAGGCGAGGAACAGTTGCGCGTCGTCGAGGAAGGCGTCGAAGGAAGCGATATCGACCTTGCGCTTGCCATCGTGGCCGACCATGTCGAAGCTGACGGTGGCGATGTCGTGCTGGCGGAAGAACAGCGCCGGCGTGACATAGTCGCCCGCATGCGCCATGCCGCCGTGGATCGCCAGGATCACGGCGCGCGGCTGTAGTGGCGGTGGCGGCTGCCAGATGTGGATGGGCCGCTCGACCCGGTCGCTGCACAGCAGGCTGGCCATCTTGTCTTCTGAAAAACGCATCGCTGCTCCTGTCATGCCCTGTCACGCTTTCAAATGATCGATCAACTGGCGCGCATACAGGGGTAATTCACTGAACTGGCGCACGCAAATAGTCAGATTGCGTACCGACCAGGGATCGGATAATTCCAGGCAGCGCAGCGCCATCGTCTGCTGGCAGCGGCTTGCCGCCGCCAGAGGCACCACGCTGATGCCAACGCCGCTGGCCACCATGCGGCACACGGCATCGAAACTGCGCAGGCGCACGCGCACCTTCAACGGACGGCCCAGGCGCGCCGCGTGCATGCCCAGGTACTGCTGCATCGCGCTGTCGTCGGCCAGGCCGATGAAATCATGATCGAGCAAGCTGGCAAAGTCGACGGCGCCATCATGGCCCAAGGCGCGGTGATGCACGCCATCGGCCGCCGTGATCACCACCAGCCGGTCAGGGCGGAACAGAAACGTCTGCAAGCCGCGCATGTCGACCGAGTCGGACACGATGCCCATATCGGCCAGCCCTTCCGAGACGGCCTTGACGATATCGTAACTGAGGCGCTCTTCCAGGTCGATGGTCAGGTTCGGATGGCGGTCGAGGAAAGCGCCCAGCGCCTCGGGCAAAAATTCGCTGAGTGCAGCCGTGTTGCACAGCAGGCGCAACTGCCCTTTCAAGCCAAGCGCAAATTCGCCGAGCTCACCGCGCATTTTCTCCATTTGCAGCAACACGAGGCGCGCGTGATGCAGCAGCGTCTGCCCTACCGGTGTCGGCGCCACGCCGCGCCGCCCGCGCAGCAGCAGGGGCATGCCCAGCATCTCTTCCATGCCGCGCACGCGTGCACTGCTGGAGGCCAGCGCCAGATGGCTGCGCGCGGCGCCCGCCGTCAGGCTGCCCGCCTCCACCACGTTGACAAACAGCTGCAAGTCGACCAGATCAAAACGCATGACAGCTCTCCTTTTCCCCATCTTATCAGCCTTCGGCTATCCCTTAGGCTGACTCAACATAATCCATCTTGGCGAAAGTCACGGGCAAGCGCAGAATCCACGCAAAATCAATTTGGAATAGAAAGATGGAGATGTCATTCCTGCTGGCCGTCGGCGCCAGCTTCCTCGTCGCAGGCTTCGTCAAGGGCGTAGTCGGACTGGGCCTGCCGACCGTGGCCATGGGCACACTCAGTCTCGTCATGCCGCCCGTGCAGGCGGCAGCGCTGCTGATCGTGCCGTCGCTGGTGACGAATGTCTGGCAGCTGGCGGCCGGTCCCGGCCTGCACGCCCTGCTGCGCCGTTTGTGGCCCATGCTGGCCACCGTCATGGCCGGCACGCTGGCAGGTGGCGCCCTGCTGACGCAGGACAGCGGTATCGGGGCCGTCGTCGCACTGGGCGTGGCGCTGATGCTGTATGCGCTGGCGGGATTATTCTCGCTGCAGTTGCGCGTGCCGGCGCGGCACGAAGCCTGGCTGGGCCCCATGGCGGGCGCGGCGACGGGGCTGGTGACGGCCGCCACGGGCGTGTTCGTCATCCCCGCCGTGCCGTATCTGCAGGCACTGGGACTGCCACGCGATGCGCTGGTGCAGGCGCTGGGACTGGCTTTTACGGCATCGACCATTGCGCTGGCGGCCAGCCTGGCCGTGCACGGCGACTTCAGCCTCGGTGCGGCCGGCGCTTCCGCGTATGCGCTGCTGCCGGCGCTGGCCGGTATGCTGGCCGGTCAATGGCTGCGCGGGCGCATCGCACAAGAAGTATTCAAGCGCTGCTTTTTTACCGGGCTGTTCGTCCTCGGCCTGCATGCGGCGCTCAAGCCATGGCTGGCGTGATGCACATCGATTGGCAAGGCGACAGGGCGCTGTGCGCGTGGATCGACGGCCAGCAAGTGGCCATGCTCGACATCAGCAAGTACGCGGACGGGGTGACGGTGAACATGCTGTTCGTGAAACCGCCGTTCCGGCGGCGCGGCATCGGTGGCGCGCTGTTGCGGCGCTTGTTGCAATGCCACCCATCGGCCAGCGCTACCTGCAGCGACCCGCGGCTGCGGGCGCTGCTAGAGAGGACTACTTAAATTCCATACCGATTGCGGTACGCGGAAACAGCCTCTTTATATTTCAGCAGTTCCGGATCGGCGCCCGCGCCATTCAGGTAGCCGAACAAGTCGTCCAGGTTGCCGATCGAGATGACGGGAATGCCATACTGTTTCGATACTTCCTGCACTGCCGAACTGGGCGACAGCTGGCCGTCCGGACCCGAACGCTCCATGCGGTCCAGTGCGATCAGCACGGCGCATGGCTCGGCGCCGGCGGCGCGGATCATGTCTACCGATTCGCGCACCGAGGTGCCGGCCGAGATCACATCGTCGATGATGACGACCTTGCCATGCAGCTTGGCACCGACGATGGTGCCGCCTTCGCCGTGGTCCTTGGCTTCCTTGCGGTTAAAGGCGAACGAGGTGTTGCGGCCCTTGCCGGCCAGCGCCACGGCAGTAGCCGACGCCAGCGTGATGCCCTTGTAGGCGGGGCCGAACAGCATGTCGAATTCGACGCCCGAGTCGAGCAGGGTCTGCGCGTAGAACTGCGCCAGCTCGGCCAGGGTGGCGCCGTCATGGAACAGGCCCGCGTTAAAGAAGTACGGCGACTGGCGTCCGGCCTTGGTGGTGAACTCGCCAAACCGCAAGACTCCCTTGGATACTGAAAACGCGATAAACTGCTGGCGTAAATTATTCACATTAGCCTCATTTTTTAAAAGTGCCTGTATTTTAATCCGCGCGCACCGGCGAGACAATCGCCATGCCGCGCCCGCCGGCCCAGGCCAGCGTCCTTTCACTCTAGACCTATGCCAAAAATTATTTCTGCCAACCTGAACGGCATCCGTTCTGCCGCCAAAAAAGGCTTTTTCAACTGGATGGGCACGCAAACGGCCGATTTCATCTGCGTGCAGGAATTGAAGGCGCAACTGCCCGACATGACGCCGGAATTCCTCAACCCGCACGGCTATCATGGCCATTTCCACTACGCCGAGAAAAAAGGCTATTCGGGCACGGGCGTGTACAGCAAGGTGGAACCGGACGCCGTGCATATCGGTTTCGGCAGCCCCGAATTCGATGCCGAAGGGCGCTATGTGCGCTGTGATTTTGGCAAACTATCCGTCATTTCCGTGTACTGCCCGTCCGGCTCGTCCGGCCCGGAGCGCCAGGAAGCCAAGTTCCGCTTCATGGAGCTGTTCCTGCCGCACCTGCTGGAATTGAAGGCCCTGGGACGCGAAGTGGTCATTTGCGGCGACTGGAACATCGCCCACCACGAAATCGACCTGAAAAATTGGAAGGGCAACAAGAAAAATTCCGGCTTCCTGCCGGAAGAGCGCGCGTGGCTGACGCGCGTCTTCGACGAAGTGGGCTATGTTGACGTGCACCGTGGCCTGGATAAGCGCGAAGAGCAGTACACGTGGTGGAGCAACCGAGGCCAGGCCTACGCGAAGAACGTGGGCTGGCGCATCGATTACCACGTCGCCACCCCTGGCATCGCGGCGCAGGCGCATACGGTCAGCGTGTACAAGGACGAACGTTTTTCCGACCACGCGCCCTTGATCATCGATTACACCATCAAGGCGTAAGCGCCCTCACAGGCTGCGCCGGCTCTCAAAGTGGCGCGGCTCGCCGCTCAAAGGGTCGGTGAAATCGATCGCGCGTGCCAGCAACTGCAAAGGCTGCGACATATCGTCTTCCTTGCACGGCAGGGCCAGCGGGTAAAACGCATCGTTGACGATGGGAATGCCGAGTGCCGCCAGGTGCACGCGCAACTGGTGCTTGCGCCCCGTATGCGGCTGCAGACGGTACAGGCACAGGTCGCCGCGCCGCTCGATCACATCGATAACGGTCTCCGAGTTCGGCTCGCCCGCTTCCTCGCGCATGAGGAAAAACTGCTCGCCCTCGACCATGCGACTGCGGTAAGTGAACGGAAAATCGAGCGGAAAATCGCCGCGCCTCAGGATAGGCGCCAGCGCCTCGTACGTCTTGCGCACTTCGCGGCGCTGGAACAGCGACTGATAGGCGCCGCGACTGGCTATCTGGCGCGAAAAAATGACCACGCCAGCGGTCTCGCGGTCGAGGCGGTGGATCGGCGTCAGGTCGGCACTGTCGAGCTGTTTCTTCAGTCGCGTCAGCAAGGTCTCCTGCACGAAGCGCCCGCCCGGCGTCATGGGCAGAAAATGTGGCTTGTCGACGACGAGCAAATGCGCGTCCTGAAACAGGATCTCCTCGTGAAAGGGGATCGGCGTTTCGCGTTCCAGCTCGCGGTAATAAAAAATGCGCATGCCGCGCCGATAGGCGCTGTCGGGGCCCAGCACGGCACCGTCGCCGTTGACCACTTCGCCGCGCCCCATGCGGTCCTGCCATTGCGCGGCGCTGATCTGCGGATAGCGCTCGAGCAGGAAGCTGATCATGTCCGGCCACTGCCCCTCCGGCAGCCACAGATAGCTGGGCGCGACGCCGTCGCGCATGGGTAGCGGCACAGGGCTGCGAAGCGAAGACATCCTAGCGCGCGGCGATGGCGCTGCTGCGGTACGGCGGCAAGGCGTCCACGCTGACGCCCTTGCTGCGCGCGTACAAGGGCAGCACTTGCGCCATATGGCTATTCATCTGCGAGATGCGGTCCTTGCCGGAAGGATGAGTCGAGAGGAATTCCGGCGGCGCGCCCTTACTTACGGCAGCCATTTTCTGCCACAGGATCACGCCGGCCCGCGGGTCGAAGCCGGCGCGCGCGGCCAGGTCCATACCGATCAGGTCGGCCTCGCGTTCGTCGTCGCGCGAGAACTTCAGCATCACCCCCTGCGCCGCCATATTCGTGGCGGTGCTGGTGATGCTCGGATCGATGCCCAGCCAGGCCGACAAGCCGGCGCCGGCCAGCTTGGCGCCGACGGCCGCCAGGTTGCCCTTGCCGGCCTGCGCCTGTGCGTGTTCGCGCAGCGCGTGCGAAATTTCATGCCCCATGACGATGGCTACTTCATCGTCGGTCAGATTGAGCTTGTCAATAATGCCGCTGTAAAAGGCGATCTGCCCACCCGGCATGCAAAAAGCGTTCACCTCGTCCGAATTGAGCAGGTTGATCTGCCAGTTCCAGTTGGCCGCCGCCTCGTTCCAGCGCGTAGCGAAGGGGATGATGCGCTGGGCGATGGCGCGCAGGCGCCTGACCTGCGGGTCGCTGGCGGGCAGCAGCGCATTTTTTTCTCTCGCTTCGTTGACCAGCTGCGTGTATTGCTGCTTCGATTGTTCATTGAAATCGGCACCGCCGGCAAAGATGCGCGAACTCGACAAGGGACGCACATTAATGCCGTCTTGCACCACCTGCTGCTGCGAGTGGGCAGATAGCGGTGCCAGCGCGGTGGCCGCGCACAGGCTGGCCAGGACGACATAACGTTTAGGGAATATTGGTGCCATTGGCAGACCTCCATGGGGCAATTTTAGGTAGCATCATCATGGCCGGGAAGGCCAGGAAAAAGCAAACAATGAAAAACGAGAACCAGCCAAGTTCGGCGACCAGAAAGCCCACCGAGGCATTGATCAGGGTGCGCGGCACGGCACTCAAACTGGAAAACAGCGCATATTGGGTGGCCGTGTAGCGCGGGTCCGTGGTGCGCGACAGGAACGCGACAAAGGCAGCCGCACCCAAGCCCAGGCTGGCAAAAGCTTCAAAACCGATCACGGCGCTCAATAGCATGGTGTTCGGCCCCACCTGCGCCAGCCAGGCAAAACCGAGGATGGCGATCGCCTGCAGCGCGCCAAACACCCACAGACCGCGGTTGATGCCCAGCTTGAGCATCCACACACCGCCCACCACGCCACCGGCCAGGCTGGCCCAGAAACCCGTGGTGTTGGCGGCCAGGCCGATCTGCGTCATGGAAAAGCCCAGGTCGAGATAGAACTTGGTCGCCAGCGCCGTGGCCATGCTGTCGCCGATTTTGTAGAGTAATACGAAGGCGAGAATCCACATTGCGTTACGCCAACCATCGCGGGCGATGAATTCCTGGAACGGCAAAATGATGGCTTCGCGCATGGTCTTTGGCGGCGTGCCGTAGACGGTGGGCTCCTTGATCAGCAAGGTACAGACAAGGCCAGGCAACATGAAAGCGGCCGTGATCCAAAAGACGGGCTGCCACGGCATGCGGTCGGCCAGGATCAGCGACAGTGCGCCCGGCACCATGCCCGCCACTTTATAGGCATTGACGATCACGGCGGCGCCCAGACCCTGCTCGTTATCGGCAAGGATTTCGCGCCGGCAGGCATCGATGACGATATCCTGGCTGGCCGACAGAAAGGCGACCCAGCCGGCGGCAGCGGCAATCAGGCCGATCTGCGTGAGTGGATCGAGCATGCCCATGGCGCCGATAGAGAAGAACAGCGCCACCTGCGTCAGGGCCATCCAGCCGCGCCGGCGCCCCAATCCCAGAATGCGGTAGCGGTCCATCAGGGGCGCCCACAGAAATTTCCAGATGTAGGGGAACTGCACCAGCGCGAACAGCCCCAGCGCCTTGACGTTCAAGCCCGACTTGGCCAGCCATGCCTGCAGCAAGTACAGCAGGATGAACAGGGGCAGGCCGGAACTGAAGCCCAGCACCAGCACGGCCAGCATGCGGCCATTGGCGTAGGAACGCCAGCCTGGCGCCGGACTGATCGTCATCAATGCACCGCTTTTTTGCGCAGGCGGAAGACGGCCAGGTCGCCGCGCAAGTTCGGCAGCACGGAGACCATCTTGCCTTCGGCCAGGGCCACGCAGTCGATCACTTCCAGGCCGCATTCCTCGGCCAGTTCGCGGAAATCATTGATGGTAGCGCAGCGCACATTGGGCGTGTCATACCACTGGTAGGGCAGCGATTTCGACACCGGCATGCGGCCTTTGAGCAATGCCACGCGGTGTGGCCAGTAGGCGAAATTGGGGAACGAAACAATGGCTTCGGCACCCACGCGCACGATGTCGCGCAGTAGCGGCTCGACCTGCTTCATCATCTGCAGGGACGACAGGCACAGCACCGTGTCAAAGCTGTTGTCGCCAAAAATGGCCAAGCCTTTTTCCATGTCCTGCTGAATCACGTTGACGCCACGCAGGGTGCTGGCCAGCACCTTGTCGTCGGCAATCTCGATGCCGTAGCCGCTGCACTCCTTGTCGCTTTGCAGATACTGCAGCATCACGCCTTCGCCGCAGCCCACGTCCAGCACATGTGCCTTGTTCGGCACCCAGTGGGCGATGAAGGCCAGGTCGGGGCGCAGGGCGCTCAATTCGTCAAAAGTCATGCTGTCTCCTTGGCGCCCTGGCGCACGGCGGTGTTCTTGGCTGCTGCATGCGCGCCTACGTTGATGTCATTCCATACCTGGCCATAATAGGCGCGCACCATGTTCATGTAGCGCGAGTCTTCCAGCAAAAAGGCGTCGTGACCGTGCGGCGCGTCGATTTCCGCATAGGTCACCTGGCGGCGGTTGCACACCAGGGCCTCGACGATTTCGCGGCTGCGCTCGGGCGAGAAACGCCAGTCGGTAGAAAACGAAGCGAGGAAAAACTTGGCCTTGGTGCCCGACAGGGCCTTGGCCAGGTCGCCGCCATGCGCGCGCGCCGGATCGAAATAATCGAGCGCCTTGGTAATGAGCAGGTAAGTATTGGCGTCAAAATACTCGGAAAACTTGTCGCCCTGGTAGCGCAGATACGATTCGATCTCGAAGTCGATGCCGAAGCCGAACTTGTAGTCGCCCGTCTGCGCCGCGTCGCGCAGCTTGCGGCCGAATTTCTCGGCCATGTCGTCATTCGACAGATAGGTGATGTGCCCCACCATGCGCGCCACGCGCAAGCCGTTCTTCGGCACCACGCCGTGCGCATAAAAGTCGCCGCCGCGGTAATCGGGGTCGGACAAGATGGCTTGGCGCGCCACATCATTGAAGGCGATATTTTGCGCCGACAGCTTGGCCGTCGAGGCAATCACCACGCAATGACGCAAGCGCTCGGGGAACATGATGCTCCACGCCAGCGCCTGCATGCCGCCCAGAGAGCCGCCCATCACGGCGGCGAACTGGGTGATGCCCAGTTCATCGGCCAGGCGCGCCTGTGCGCTGACCCAGTCTTCCACCGTGACGACGGGGAAGGAAGCGCCATACGGCTTGCCGGTCGCGGGATTGGTGTGCATGGGCCCCGTCGAGCCGAAGCAGGAGCCCAGATTGTTGACGCCGATGACGAAGAATTTGTCCGTGTCGAGCGGCTTGCCGGGACCGACCATATTGTCCCACCAGCCCGTGCTCTTTGCTGCGTCGGCATACACGCCGGCCACGTGGTGCGAGGCATTGAGGGCATGGCAGACCAGCACCGCGTTCGATTTGTCGGCGTTCAGGGTGCCGTAGGTTTCATACATCAACATATAGTCCCGCAGCGATGCTCCGCTTTGCAGCTGCAGGGGTTGCGCAAAATACATAGTTTGCGGCGAAACGATTCCAATGGATGACATGTGTGTCGGTTTATAAAGGAGGCGGCCCCACGGGCCATAGTCGATGCAAAACCCCGATGATAGGTTTTGCAACATGAGTGCATAACACCTCGCAAAATCGTAGCGAGCGGCAGTGAGTTGTGGCCGAGAAGCGCAGCTGTGCTTGAGCACAGCGAGCATCGCAGGCCGCAAATCGCGACGCGCAGTAGATTTGGCGAGGTGTTAGTTTACATGAGCTGCAACTGCTGGACAGCTTCCGCGATCACATTTGGTTCCATGGAACGCATAATTTTGCGCATTTGTGGTGCAATCAGGCCCAAATCGCTATTGAGTATCTCTTGCTTGACCGCCAGCAGTTGCGCCGGGTGCATGGAAAACTCGCGCAGCCCATCCCCAGCAGCAAGCGCGTGAGCTTCACGTCGCCCGCCATTTCGCCACACACGGCCACATCGATGCCCGCCTTGTGGCCAGCCGCGATCGTCATGGAGATCAGCTGCAGCACAGCCGGATGCAGCGGATTGTACAAATGCGCCACTTCGTAATCGACGCGGTCGATCGCCAGGGTGTACTGGATCAGGTCATTCGTGCCGATCGACAGGAAATCCATGCGCTTGACGAACATGGGCAGCGCCAGCGCGGCAGCCGGTATCTCGATCATGGCGCCCACTTCGACGGCATCGTCGAACTTGACACCGTCCTCGCGCAGGCTGGCCTTGGCTTGCGCGATCATGGCCAGCGACTGGTCGATCTCGAAGGCATGCGCCAGCATGGGGATCAGGATGCGCACCTTGCCGAAGGCCGAGGCGCGCAGAATCGCACGCAACTGCGTCAGGAACAGCTGCGGCTCGGCCAGGCAGTAACGGATGGCACGCAAGCCCAGGGCAGGATTCAAGGCCGTATGGTCGGACTGGTCGAGCGGCTTATCGGCGCCGATGTCGAGCGTGCGGATAGTCACCACGCGCCCTTTCATCGACTGCACCGTGTTGCGGTAAGCCTCGAACTGCTCATCCTCGGTGGGAATCTTGTGGGCGCGACCCATGAACAGGAATTCGGAACGGAACAAGCCCACGCCGCTGGCACCCGATTCCAGCGCAAACACGCAATCTTCGGGCAATTCGATATTTGCCAGCAGGGTCACCGGCGTACCGCACCTGGTGACGGCCGGCGTTTTTTTCAGTTTGCCCAGCTTCTTGCGCGCGCGCTGCATGGCCACCTGGCGCTCGCGATACTGCTCCAGCACCAGTGCGCTGGGGTTGGCAATGACGACGCCAGCGTCGCCGTCGATGATCAGCCAGTCGTCCTGCCCGATCAGCATCGAGGCCTGCGACATGCCGACGGCTGCCGGGATATCGAGGCTGCGCGCAACGATGGCCGTGTGCGAATTCTGTCCGCCCACATCGGTGATAAAGCCGATAAAGGAACGGTCGCGGAACTGCAGCATGTCGGCCGGCGAGATATCGTGCGCGACCACGATCATCTGCGCCAGCAATTCATCTTCGGCGGGCGCTTTCGGCAGCAGCTGCTCGGTGCCCAACAAGACCTTCAGCACGCGCTCGGCCACCTGCTGGATGTCGGCCTTGCGTTCGCGCAAATACGGGTCTTCGATTTCGTCGAACTGCGCCGACAATTCATCGATTTGCGTCAGCAGCGCCCATTCGGCGTTGTAATGGCGCGAACGGATGATGTCGAGCGGCGCTTCGGCAATCAGCGGATCCGACAGGATCAGCGCGTGCACGTCGATGAACGCGCCCAGTTCGGTGGGCGCATCTTTCGGCAGTTCGTTCCACAGGGTTTGCAGCTCTTTGTGGACGGCAGCAATGGCGTTTTGCAAACGCTGGACTTCGGCTTCGATCTGTTCCTGGGCGACCAGGTAATGTTTGACGTCTAGGGCGGCCGGCGCCAGCAGATGCGCGCGGCCAATGGCGATGCCGCGGGAGACCGGGATGCCGTGGAGCGTGAAAGATGCCATGGGGTGACCTGTCGGAAGGCGGCTGCGGCTGCGTTCGGCGGGCATTACTCGCCTTCGCCAAACCTGTCATTAATCAGGGCGGTGAGCGCATCGACACATGCTTGCTCATCATCGCCCTCGGCTTCCAGGGTCACTTTCGCGCCCTTGCCGGCGGCCAGCATCATGACGCCCATGATGGACTTGGCGTTGATGCGGCGCGCGTTACGGGTCAGCCAGACGTCGCTCTTGAACTTGGCGGCGAGCTGGGTAAATTTGGCGGAGGCGCGAGCATGCAGTCCCAGCTTGTTGATGATTTCGAGTTCTTTTTGAATCATTTTTATATGGTCTCTATCCCTGAATGCACTACGCTGATGACAATCTTGGTCTATAAAACCCGCCGCCTTCAGGGCGGCGGCCATGTACTTCCTTATTCGCCCACGCGGATACGGTTATCGACGCGCACAGCGCCGCTTTGCGCACCTGCCAGCGCCATCTCCACCACCACGTCGAGCGTGTCGCGGCGGTACGTGATGGCGCGCAGCAGCATGGGCAGGCTGATGCCGGCGATGACTTCCACCCGGCCCGCATCGGCCAGCTTGTTGCAGCAGTTCGACGGCGTGCCGCCCTTCACATCGGTAATCACCAGCACGCCGGAGCCATCGTCGAGGCGGCAGATGGCTTCGGATGCCAGCTTTTGCACTTCCGCCAGGTCCTGGTCTGCGACGACGTCGATGGCTTCAAAACGTTCCGTTGGCCCGCGAAACACATGCGCGCAGGCGGCGATGAACGCCTGTCCCAGCGGTGCGTGGGTCATGAGCAAAATCCCTACCATGGTCATTGCACCTTTTGACGCTGCTGCGCTTGCGCAACGCCATGCTCGACGGCGTCGACAAACATGGCAGCGACATCGAAACCGGTCTGCTGCATGATTTCCTGGAAGCAGGTCGGGCTGGTGACATTGACTTCCGTCAGATAGTCGCCGATGACGTCCAATCCTACCAGCATCAGGCCACGCGCGGCCAGGATCGGGCCCAGTTTTTCAGCAATTTCCAGGTCGCGCGCCGTCAATGGCTGCGCCACCCCCGTGCCGCCGGCGGCCAGGTTGCCGCGCACTTCGCCCGCCTGCGGGATGCGCGCCAGCGCGAACGGCACCGGCTTGCCACCGATGACGAGGATACGCTTGTCACCCTTGACGATATCGGCAATAAAACGCTGCGCCATGATGGTCTGCGCGCCATTCTCGCTCAAAGTCTCGATGATGGCGCCCAGGTTCAGGCCATCGGCCTTGACGCGGAAGATGCCCGTGCCGCCCATGCCGTCGAGCGGCTTGAAGATGACGTCTTGGTGCTTGGCGTGAAAGGCGCGCAGGCGCGCTTCGCTCGACGTCACCAGGGTCGGCGAAGTGAATTCGGAAAACTGCGCAATGGCCAGCTTTTCATTATTGTCGCGGATCGCAGACGGCTTGTTGAAGACGTGTGCGCCCTGCTTTTCCGCCAACTCCAGCAAATACGTGCCATACACATATTCCATGTCAAACGGCGGGTCTTTGCGCTCGATGATGGCGTCCAGGGCCGACAGGCGCACTTCTTCGCTCGATACGATTTTATACCAGTCGTGTTCATCGCCGGTCAACTCGATATGCTGTACCAGTGCCGTGACGATGCCCTCTTCGAGCGCCATGTCCTTCTGCTCGAAGGCGTAGATGGCATGACCGCGCCTGGCCGCCTCGCGCATCATGGCGTAGGTGGAATCTTTGTAAGTCTTGAAGCCTGCCAGCGGGTCGGCAAGGAATGCAATTTTCATGGTGCGTCCAATCGGGGAACCTGGATAAGGAATGCATGATTCTAGCCGAGATCGCCGGGCGCAGTCGTCAGCGCGCCCGGCAAACCGCAGTGATGAATCAATACACCTCGGGATTCGGGTCCGTGCGCTCCATTTCCAGCGACGCGGCCAGCAAGGCCAGGCGCGCCACCACGCCATACACATAGAAGCGGTTCGGCGCGGCCGTGCCCGGCTTGGCCTGCAGGTCCGGTACGGCATGCTGCTGGGCAAACGCCAGCGGCACGTACTGCGAGCCGGGCGCGTTCAGATTCTGATCCACGCCGCGCTCCGCATGCACGCGGTAGTAGCCGCCCACCACATAGCGGTCGATCATGTAGACGACAGGCTCGGCGACGGCATCCTTGATGCTTTCAAAGGTCGGCACACCTTCCTGGATGATAACGTCGGTGACGATCTTGCCATCCTTGACGATGGACATCTTGTCACGCTGCTTGCGCGACAAGTCGCGCACTTCGCTGGCGTCGCGCACCGTCATGATGCCCGTGCCATACGTGCCTGCATCGGGCTTGACGATGACGAAGGGCTTTTCCTTGATGCCGTATTCCTTGTATTTTTTGCGGATCTTGGCCAGCAGCACGTCGACGCTGGCGGCCAGCGCGTCTTCGCCCTCGCCTTCCTGGAAGTTAACGTCGCTGCACTTGGCGTGGAAAGGGTTGAGCATCCAAGGGTCGACATCGATCATCTTGCCGAATTTTTTCACCACTTCATCGTACGCTGTGTAGTGGTTGCTCTTGCGGCGCAAGGCCCAGCCAGCGTGCAAGGGCGGCAGCAGGCTTTGTTCATGAATGTTTTGCAAGATATCGGGGATGCCGTCCGACAAGTCGTTATTCAGCAAGATGGTGCATGGATCGAAATCCTTCAAGCCCAGGCGACGGCCATTGTTCAGGCGTACGAGGGGCTCGATGACGAGCATATTGCCATCTGGCAGTGCCAATGGCGTCGGCTGCGTGATCTCGGGCAACCACGAGCCGAGGCGCACGTGCAGGCCCGTCTGGCGGAAAATCTGCATCAGGCGCGCCACGTTTTGCAGGTATTGCGGCGTGGTGTTGTGCAATTCCGGCACCATCAGCAGATTGCGGGCGTCCGGACAATACTTGTCGATGGCAGCCATGGCCGCCTGCACGGACAAGGGCAGCATTTCCGTGGCCAGGTTATGAAAACCACCGGGGAACAAATTGGTATCGACAGGCGCCAGCTTGTAGCCCGCGTTACGCAAGTCTACCGAGCAATAGAACGGTGGCGTGTGCTCTTGCCACTCCATGCGGAACCAGCGCTCAATGGCCGGCGTCGCGGCCAGAATCTTTTTTTCGAGGTCGAGCAGCGGTCCGGTCAGGGCCGTGACGAGATGGGGAGCCATAGTTACATCCTTAAATTATGTGCAGTATTCAAAAAAGCACACAGAACTACCGACTATATTACCGTGTAAGTAGCCTACATCGGGGCAAAGGCCTTGTTTTAAAGACCTTTACGGTTCCCACAATGAAAAAAAGGCACCTCGATGAGGCGCCTTTGCACACCAGACATGCCGCAGCGAAACGCTGGCATGCCTGATTATTATCATTTAACCATGATAAGCCTGCTCACCATGGCTGGTGATATCGAGCCCTTCACGCTCTTCTTCTTCCGGCACGCGCAGGCCGATGACGATATCAACCAGTTTATAGGCGATGACGGAGACCAGGGCCGACCAGATGATGGTGGTGCCGACCGCTTGCGCTTGCACCCACACTTGGTGGCCGATGGAATAGGGATCAGCCGACATTTTGTTGGTAACATAGTCGAAGATACCTTGACCGCCCAGCTGTGGTGCAGCAAACACACCGGTCAGCAGGGCACCCAGGATGCCGCCTACGCCATGCACGCCGAACACGTCGAGCGAATCGTCGGCGCCGATCAGGCGTTTCAGGCCGTTCACACCCCACAGGCAGACGATACCGGCCAGCAAGCCGATGACCAGGCCGCCCATCGGGCCGACAAAGCCGGCCGCAGGGGTGATCGCCACCAGGCCGGCAACGGCGCCCGACGCACCACCGAGCATGGATGGCTTGCCTTTGCTGATCCACTCGCCGAACACCCACGACAGGGTGGCTGCGGCCGTGGCCAGCAGCGTGTTGATGAAGGCCAGGGCCGCCACGTCGCCCGCTTCGAGCGAGGAACCGGCATTGAAACCGAACCAGCCCACCCACAACAGGGAAGCGCCTATCATCGTCATCGTCAGCGAGTGCGGCGCCATCGATTCACGGCCGTAGCCGACGCGCTTGCCGATCATGATCGCACCGACCAGGCCGGCGACGGCGGCATTGATGTGCACCACGGTGCCGCCTGCGAAATCGAGCGCGCCTGTTTGCCAGATCCAGCCTGCCTTCAGGGCTTCGCTGGCCGAGGTGGCAGCGTTGGTGATCAGGTCAGGCCCGGTCCAGAACCACACCATGTGCGCCGCTGGCAGGTAGGCAAACGTGAACCACAGCACGACGAAGGCCAGCACGGCGGCAAACTTGGCGCGCTCGGCAAAGGCGCCAACGATCAGCGCGCACGTGATGGCGGCAAATGTGCCCTGGAAAGCCACGAAGATGAACTCGGGAATGACAACACCCTTGCTAAAGGTGGCGGCGGCGGCAAACGTGCCCTTGGCGGGATCCCAGATGCCGTTCAGGAACAAGCGGTCGAAGCCACCGAAGAAGGCAGTTTTTTCCGTGAAGGCGATCGAGTAACCGTAGATGCACCACAGAACGATGATCAGCGCGAACACCATGAACACTTGCATCAGCACCGACAACATATTCTTGGAGCGCACCAGGCCGCCGTAGAACAGAGCCAGGCCGGGAATCGTCATCAAGATCACCAATAAGGTACTGATCATCATGAAGCTGGTATCGCCCTTATTAGCGACGGGCGCGGCCGCTGGCGCGGCAGCGGCCGGCGCC
>AHHB01000008.1 GCA_000242815.2 Janthinobacterium lividum PAMC 25724 | reverse complement strand
GCTGCCGCAGCGGGTGCGGCGTCAGGCACCGGCGTCACGGCAACTGTGGCGACGGCAGCCGTCGTGGCCGCCTCCGTCTTGACGGGGGCATCGGCAAAGCTCGGCGTAGCGACGCCAAACGCACACAGACAGGCTATCCCAGCGAGTAATTTTGTTATATTTTTACGCATCAATATTCCCCTTAGAGCGCTTCGTTGCCGGTTTCACCGGTGCGGATGCGGATGACCTGTTCCAGGTTGTAGACGAAAATCTTGCCGTCGCCGATCTTGCCGGTACGCGCTGCGCCTTCGATCGCTTCGATGGCCTGGTCCACAATGGCGTCATCGACGGCCGCTTCAATTTTGGTTTTTGGCAAGAAATCAACGACATACTCAGCGCCACGGTAGAGTTCCGTGTGACCTTTCTGGCGACCGAAACCTTTGACTTCGGTCACGGTAATGCCTTGCACATTGATAGCCGACAACGCTTCGCGCACTTCGTCCAGTTTGAACGGTTTAATGATTGCAGTAATCATTTTCATGGCAATCTCGCTTAAAAGGTTTTGGATACAGTCAGCACGAGACCGGATTTCGCCAGGTTCTTGCCATTCGGTGCCAGCAACGTGATGTTGGCTTTGACGGCGGCCAGCGCTACGGTCGCCACGCCGAAATCCTTGCTCACGCCGATCTTATAATCGTTGTAACTGAGGGCATCGTTGTGCTCGACCTTCTGACGCCCGGCATGCAGGTTCAAGATATAGCCATCATGCACGTCGATGTTGGCGCCCACATCGAGGTAGCCGCTGTTCTTGCTGTCGGCGACACCGAACAGATTGGTCGTCGAGTGCGAATACTTGATATAGGCCGGACCATAGCCGAGCTGGCCATACAACTCGAAGGTGTTGGCATTGGTGCTCAATCCATTCGAGGGATAGAAGTAGTACAGGCCGCCCACGTCATAGGTAAAATCCTTGCTGATTTCACCGCGCTTGCCGGCGTAGATATCCCATTCCAGGTTGGTGTCGCCGCCGCTATCCTTGATCCATTTAATGCTCGACAGCCAAGTGCCCACATACAGGCCCGTCGGATTATGGGTATAGTCGGCACCGGCGCTGATGGCAGGGTCGAGACGGCTTTGCGACACACCACGGTAACGGTAGTCGCTGCTCAGCGCCACGTTGTAGCTGACCACGTTATCGGCTACGGCTTCGGCCGCAGCAGGCGCTGCCACGGCATCCTGGGCCATGGCGCTATCGCAAACAGCGGTCATGGCCAGCGTCAACGCTGCGACTAAAGTCATGTTCTTGGACAGATTCTTCATGGCGATTCCCTTTTATTGAACTTTTAAAGCGGTTGAGGTTTAAAATCTTGGCTGGAGATCACAAAGCGTTCATGACATCTTTAGCAGAATACGTGCCAGCTCTCTTGTTAGCTTGACTGGCGCATTTCCGTCCATACTTACCCTGCAAGCCGCCAGGACTGGGGCCACGGCCTGCTGAAGAACAATGAAGTGCCCAGTTGCGCACCAGATTAACACCGCTGTGCACCGCAATGGTGCGATGCACAGGCCGCACCATACAAGGACTGACCGTGGACATGAATACCTTCTTTAACGACTTGCAAGGCAAGATCCATCAAGCCATCGAAAACTCGCCCGCCAAGGATATCGAGAAAAACGTGAAATCGATGATGACACAGGGCTTTGCCCGTCTCGATCTGGTCACGCGCGAAGAGTTTGATATCCAGGCACAAGTACTGGCCAAGACCCGCGCCAAGCTCGATGCACTGGAACTGCGCCTGGTCGAACTGGAAACCCGCCTGAACGAGCCAAAGGCATAAAGTATCGTCAGCAAGGTCGCGTGATAGACGCCTTGCTGGCATACCTCAAGCCTGACAGCGTTTCAAGCGCTAGACTGATCCCGAGCGCGCTCGCGCTACGGGGGAGTCTGATGAGTCTGGCCGTCCTGAAAAGCCGTGCCTTGGCCGGCATGGAGGCACCCGAGGTAAGTGTCGAAGTGCACCTTGCCAATGGCTTGCCGTCATTTACGATCGTTGGCCTGCCGGATACGGAAGTGAAGGAATCGCGCGACCGCGTCCGCGCCGCGCTGCAAAACTGCGGCTTTGAGATGCCGGCGCGGCGCATTACGGCCAATCTGGCGCCGGCGGACTTACCCAAGGAATCGGGCCGCTTCGACTTGCCGATTGCGCTGGGCATCCTGGCTGCCTCCGGCCAGTTGCCGAGCGAACAACTGCAGCACTACGAATTTGCGGGCGAACTATCGCTTTCGGGCCAACTTCGCCCCATCCGCGGTGCTTTGGCCATGACTTTTGCCATGCAGCGCAGCCAATCGGGGCCGCCACGCGCCTTCATCCTGCCGCGGGCCAACGCGGACGAGGCGGCGCTGGTCAGAGACGCCTGCATCTATCCCGCCCACAGCCTGCTCGAGGTCTGCGCGCATTTTGCCGTGCCCAACGGCCAGGCCGCCCTGCAGCGCCATCAACCGGTGCTGGCAGCGCAGGCGTTTACGTATCCCGACTTTGCCGACGTGCAAGGGCAGTTGCAAGCGCGACGCGCACTGGAAGTGGCGGCCGCAGGCGGGCATAACGTCTTGATGGTGGGCCCGCCGGGCGCAGGCAAGACCATGCTGGCCAGCCGCTTCCCCGGCGTGTTACCGCCCATGAGCGATGACGAGGCGCTGGAATCGGCCGCCGTGCATTCACTGGGTGGCCATTTTAAAGTGGAACACTGGAAACGTCGTCCCTACCGTGCACCACACCAAACGGCATCTGGCGTCGCCTTGGTGGGCGGCGGTAACGTACCGCGTCCGGGAGAAATCTCGCTGGCCCATTGCGGCGTGTTGTTTCTCGATGAAATCGCCGAATTCCAGCGCCGGGTACTCGATGTCTTGCGCCAGCCCATGGAGTCGGGCATCATCAGCATTTCGCGCGCGGCCCGCCAGGCCGAGTTTCCTGCCCGCTTCCAGTTAATCGCCGCCATGAATCCCTGCCCGTGCGGCTATTTGGGGCACGCTTCCGGTCGTTGCCGCTGTACGCCAGAGGCGGTGCTGCGTTATCACAGCCGCCTGTCCGGCCCGCTACTTGAGCGCATCGACTTACAAATCGAAGTTGCCGCCATACCGCCCGCGGCGCTGGGACGGCACGCAGGCAGCGGCGAAAGTACGCAAGCCATCGCGGCCCGCGTGGCGGCAGCCTTTTCGCTGCAGCTGGCGCGCCAGGGAAAAACAAACCAGCGCCTGAGTAGCACGGAAATCGAACAGCACTGTCGTCTGGAAACACATGGTGAACAACTACTAGATGGCGCCATGTCACGCTTGCACTGGTCGGCCCGCACCTACCACCGGGTACTGCGCGTGGCGCGCAGCATCGCAGACTTGGCGGGGAGTCCCGCGATCATGCAGCCGCACGTTGCCGAAGCGATCCAGTATCGGCGTGTACTGCATGAAATATAAGGCGAGCGCTGAAAGCCACAAGTGCGCGATTGCGCGTGGCTGGCGTCACTGCTACCATCTGCTGATGAAAAGAACATCACTTGCGATCTTCCTGGCCGCGCTCGCTACCGCCTGCACGCTCTGCGCATGCAGTCCGAAATTCGACTGGCGCGACTATCGCAGCCCCGACGCGCAGTTCACAGCCTTGTTTCCAGGCAAGCCGGCAGTGTTGACACGCACGGTCGATCTCGATGGCAAAAAAATCAGCCTGACCATGACGGCGAGCGAAGTCGATGGCAGCACCTTTGCCATCGGCAGCGCCGTGCTCGACAGCGCAGAACAGGCGCAAGCGGCCCTGCCAGCCATGCAGACAGCGCTGTTGAAAAATATTAACGGCACCGTGCGCAGCGAAAAATCGGTCTCGGCGGCCAGCAGCAATGCTGCCGGAACGCACCAGCGCAGTTCGCTCAGTATCGAGGCCAACGGCACGCAGCAAGGCAAGCCTGTCTTGCTGGTCGGCCGTTTTGTGGCACAGGACAAGCACCTCTTCCAGATCATCATTCTCGGTGAAGAGCGCAAGCTGTCGCGTGACACCATCGACACTTTCATGGACTCGGTGAAACTGGATTGAGACTTAACGATCACTTAAACAGGCGATAGCCTGGAATAGCCGCCCTTGTAAATACGTGGATAGTCCAACAGATGACGGTAAGCGGCACGCAGATGTGCAATTCGGACAATTCGACAGCCTGTGTGATATTTCAAGTCGTGATATTGTTTCGACACTAACAACAAGTCTTAGAAAGCACGTATGTTGATCTCATTCAAATCCAAATCCTCCCCTGAAGTGCTGATGTTCCAGGAACATGCCCAGCGTATCCTCGACATCCTGCACAAGAATCCTACGCGCGGCGTCATCACGCCTACAGAAGCGGGAGATGCCTTGGTCCTGCTGGAAAAGGAAGTCGCGGAAAGCAGATTGCATCCGGAAAATGACATCGAACACGATGCCCATACGCCAGAAACGCTGGAAGATGGCGAGACCGGCACCCATGCGCGTGCACAGAAAGTGCATTTTTCGCAACGCGCCTATCCCCTGATGGAAATGTTGCGCTCAGCCAGTGCAGAAGGTGAAAGCATCACCTGGGGCATCTAGTGCGGTGCACGCTGCAGACGAAAAAAAACCCCGCATCCGCGGGGTTTTTTTATATAACAAGCCTGACGATAACCTACTTTCACACTGGTTGCAGCACTATCATCGGCGCAAAGTTGTTTCACGGTCCTGTTCGGGATGGGAAGGAGTGGGACCAACTTGCTATGGTCATCAGGCATAACTTTTTCGATAGTTTGCTCCCAATTGGGCAGCAAACCATCTGATCTGAGGAGAAGAATTATACAATAATTGCCTGGCCATAGTCAAATTTTTCACCCCAAACCCTTGAATACCTGGGGTCAGACCCGCCGGGTCTGACCCCAGCCTTTGCGGTTGGGGTGCAGCATGCACCAAACCACCAAACGAAAAAAAACCCCACCATTGCTGGCGGGGTTTTTCTCTAGGTGTAACAGCCGGGAGCTGTTGCACCAAATAACAAGCCTGACGATAACCTACTTTCACACTGGTTGCAGCACTATCATCGGCGCAAAGTTGTTTCACGGTCCTGTTCGGGATGGGAAGGGGTGGGACCAACTTGCTATGGTCATCAGGCATAACTTGTACTGGCGTTTGTTCTCGGTTGAGCACAAGCCTGAATCTGGAAGAAGCAAAGATTTTTGGGTAATGAATGGTATCAACAAACTCACAACGTTGTACCGTCTTATCCTCTGTACCTGCTAAGGTTATAGGACAAGCCGTACGGGCAATTAGTACTGGTTAGCTTAATGCATTACTGCACTTCCACACCCAGCCTATCAACGTCCTGGTCTCGAACGACCCTTCAAAGAGCTCAAGGCTCTGGGAAATCTCATCTCAAGGCAAGTTTCCCGCTTAGATGCTTTCAGCGGTTATCTCTTCCGAACTTAGCTACCCGGCAATGCCACTGGCGTGACAACCGGTACACCAGAGGTTCGTCCACTCCGGTCCTCTCGTACTAGGAGCAGCCCCCTTCAAATTTCCAACGCCCACGGCAGATAGGGACCAAACTGTCTCACGACGTTTTAAACCCAGCTCACGTACCACTTTAAATGGCGAACAGCCATACCCTTGGGACCGGCTACAGCCCCAGGATGTGATGAGCCGACATCGAGGTGCCAAACTCCCCCGTCGATATGAACTCTTGGGAGGAATCAGCCTGTTATCCCCAGAGTACCTTTTATCCGTTGAGCGATGGCCCTTCCATACAGAACCACCGGATCACTATGTCCTACTTTCGTACCTGCTCGACTTGTCAGTCTCGCAGTTAAGCACGCTTATGCCATTGCACTATCAACACGATGTCCGACCGTATCTAGCGTACCTTCGAACTCCTCCGTTACACTTTAGGACGG
>AHHB01000009.1 GCA_000242815.2 Janthinobacterium lividum PAMC 25724 | reverse complement strand
ACTCCGAAATCGCATAATCACTTCCGCTTTAAGCACGCCCTAGTAGCGTCGCGTCTTTTTTACAATTCACGCAGTAATCATAATATCTCCACCTAGCGTAGCATCGAGCTGGCCACCGGCACGCCCGCGTGCGCATCGAGCGCAGCGCGGGGCGCCTGCGCCTGGTCGACGGCCAGGACCAGCTGCAGCCGGCGCCGGCGCGGCCAATCCTTTTCTCTGGAGTGCCGTTCAAACCAGCGGCCTCGGCCGCAACTGCACGCCAGGCAGTGAGCGGTCGATGGTCAGCACCAGGGCGGCGCCGACGACGCGGCCGCGCAGCTGCAGGTGGATCTGTTCCTGGGTGTGGGCTCGGCATCGAGCTGGCCAGGTGGCCAGGCCGCGCACCAGCTGCGGGCGCCAGGCGGCGCCGGCGATCACGCCAACCACCGGCACGCCCACGTGCGCATCGAGCGCAGCGCGGGGCGCCTGCGCCTGGTCGACGGCCAGGACCAGCTGCAGCACCAGGGCGGCGCCGACGACGCGGCCGTGCAGCTGCTGGTGGATCTGTTCCTGGGCGTGGCGCTCGGCATCGAGCTGGCCAGGTGGCCAGGCCTGCGCATCAGCTGCGGGCGCCAGGCGGCGCTGGCGATCACGCTGGCCACCGGCACGCCCACGTGCGCATCGAGCGCAGGGCGGGCTGGTGGATCTGTTCGGAGGTGGCCACCAGTTAGCCTGCGGGACTCAGTGAGACAGATGCTCAGTAGGTGATTTTGGGAAGAGCCATATTGTTCCAGGGGGGGCGTATTTCTTATCACCTGTTAGCGTTACACAAGGGACTCCACTCTTGCGCATTTCGTGCGCAAGCAGACTCAACACTTTGTCCTCGCCCGCACCTACAAGAATGAGAACTTCAATCTCCAACTGAAAAATCTGCCCGATTACATTTCCGCGCTCAGCCTCGCACATGCCCTTGAAGTCCATTCCAAAACATAGTCTTTCCATAGCGATACTCCTCGATCAAACTGCAATCATGCCACCAGGCGATGACACGGGCGGCCAGATGGTGCATTTTTATTAATGTTGCCTGAATTGACATAATGTTAATTATGCGAAGGGACGGTAATTAACAATTTGTAGCATTATCCCCGGATTTCGGGCGGTCTTTCATGTAATAAATGTGTCCAGAGTACCAAGATAATACGAATGGAACTTGCGTCTATTTTTCATAATTTTGCTTGTACATATTGAACTGTACCGCAAGATTTTCGATTGCCGACTTACCTTCTTCGCTTTTTAGATCTCCACTGATTAAGGCTACTACTTCCATTTCAGATAGTTCAACAATCAAATTTTCATGCATTGGCTGTATTGTTATCGAGCCAGGATTTGATATTATTTTCAGCTCTTGGCCTTCCTGCAAACCCGCTCGACTTAAAACGTCACGAGTGAACGTAAGACCAAGGGAGTTTCCAACTTTTCTCAATTTCATAGTGTTCCGCGACAAGGCGGCCTGTAAAGATTTCCAGCATCTGACTACTGTGCTATTCCTAGACTGCGGTGAAGCCCATGTTATCACACGTAGTTACTAAAATCCACGTCCGTGCGGCAGCAGGGCGGCGCCGGCGCCCTGCCCCGAATCTGGCCCTGGGTTTTCGGGCTAGGCATCAGGCCGGCCAGGCCAACGCACCAGCTGCGGGCGCCAGGCGGCGCCGGCGATCACGCTGGCCACCGGCACGCCCGCGTGCGCATCGAGCGCAGCACGGGGCGCCTGCGCCCTGGTCGACTGCAAGGACCAGCTGCAAATCCTTTTCTCTGGAGTGCGGTTCAATCCAGCGACCTTGGCCGCAACTGCACGCCATGCGGTGGGATCTGTTCCTGGGCGTGGGCTCGGCATCGAGCTGGCCAGGTGGCCAGGCCTGCGCATCAGCTGCGGGCTCCAGGCGGCGCCGGCGATCACCCTGGCCACCGGCACGCCCGCGTGCGCCTGGTCGACGGCCCGGACCAGCTGCAGCACCAGAGCGGCGCCGGCGCCGCCAATCCTTTTCTCTGGAGTGCTGTTCAATCAAGCGGCCTCGGCCGCAACTGCACGCCAGGCGGTGAGCGGTCGACGGCCAACACCAGGGCGGCGCCGACGACGCGGCCGCGCAACTGCAGGTGGATCTGTTCCTGGGCGTGGGCTCGGCATCGAGCTGGCCAGGTGGCCAGGCCTGCGCACCAGCTGCGGGCGCCAGCCGGCGCCGGCGATCACGCCGGCCACCGGCACGCCCACGTGCGCATCGAGCGCAGCGCGGGGCGCCTGCGCTTGGGCGACGGCCAGGACCAGTTGCAGCACCAGGGCGGCGCCGGCGCTGCAAATTTATTCCTCTGGAGTGGTTTTCAAACTATTGTCCCCATCCGAAATTTATTCTCATATGCCCCAGAGATTCACAATGCGAAATGTGTATTCACAAATGGATACTCTATTTCAGTTAAACTTTGACGGCATATCTAGGAATAATTCATTATAGGTATACCATCAAATGCATCACGGTTAAGATTAGAACCCGCCTACCTGGGGGAAGACGGTAAAAGCCGACCCAAAATCAATTTTGATAATCCACACAGTGCATAGTCAATTCTACAACCAAATATTTTTCACAAACATCCTTCGCATCATTGGCGAGCGAGGTATAACTAAACAAGAGCTTGCAGACGCCGCCGAAATATCCATTTCTTTTCTTTCAGATCTGACTAATGGGAAAGCCAATCCTTCACTAAAAATCATGGAGTCCCTAGCAGATGCATTGGAAATACCACTACCAATGTTGCTGGAGTCAACAGACTTAGACAAAGACTCCATACAGGCACTTACAGGAGGAAAGCCCCATACCGCTGTTCCACCCGGTTACGAAAGGGTGAGCGTCATACTGCCTTTACATCAAGCCTTCATTGTCAAAAAATGGGGCGAGAGCGCAAGAAAAAAAATCAGAAATACTCAGCTTTAAGTAGAAAAATTTTAGCCGCTAAAGTTATGCAAAAGGTGAGCCAACTTTCTTGCATAGTCGCCATTTTGCTTGCCATAAAGTAAGTTTCGGTATATCGTTCGTCACTCACATTATATTGAGTGTTTCACAGAAATATATGTTTCTGCGGTGAATGATTATGGGAAGCGTAATGGAAGAATCTAGTAATGACGGCGCGGGCAATCAACGCAGTCGAAACCTTGAAAAGTTGAAACGGGATCTGGGGCAAACGTTTCTAACCGCGTTCAACGACTCAACCACCTTAGAAATCGTATTAAATCCCGACGGCCGCCTTTGGCAAGAATGCCTTGGGCAAAAGATGCGCGAAATTGGCACGCTGAGCAAAGAGCGTGCCGAAGCCGTACTGAAAACCATCGCTGCCTGTCTCAACACAACCATCACCCGCGAAAAGCCAACCATCGAAGGAGAATTCCCCTTAGACGGTTCGCGGTTTGCCGGTCAGATCCCTCCAGTAGTACAGGCCCCAACTTTTGCCCTACGTAAAAAGGCAATTTCACTCTTCACCCTCGACCAATATTTTTCGTCCGGAATAATGAATGAACGGCAATTGCAGATCATCAAGCAAGCGATTTCCGACCATCGAAATATAGTAGTTATGGGTGGAACTGGATCGGGTAAGACAACATTAACAAATGCATTGATCGCTGAAATCGTTGAACAATTCCCGCATGAAAGAATAGTCATTATTGAAGATACTGGAGAAATTCAGTGTTCCGCAGTGAATTCCGTCGTGTATCACACAACAACACAAGTTGATATGACCGCACTTCTAAAAACTACGCTCCGAATGCGCCCGGACAGAATACTCATCGGCGAGGTTCGTGGCGCGGAAGCTCTGGATTTACTAGATGCCTGGAATACTGGTCATGAAGGAGGAATTGTTACCCTTCACGCCAACGATTCAGAGGCAGGGCTTACCCGGTTGCATTCCTTAGTATCGAGGAATCCACATGCACCGGAAAAGATTGAACCGCTTATTGGCGAGGCGGTTCATTTGATTGTCAATATCGCTAAAACGGAAACAGGTAGAACTATTCGGGAGATATTAGAAGTCTCAGGATATGTTGATGGCTGTTACAAAACTTCAAAAATTAAATAGGAACATTGAAAATGATACTTAATATTACCAAGAAACAAAATGGCGTTGAAATCAAAACGAGCCACTATAAGGCTCTGTTGTTACTCACCTTGATCGCTGTTCTCGCATTCATGCTGGTATTCCCACAGCATGCTTGGGCATCGGAAGGCAATGGCGGTGGCCTGCCATATGAAAGCTGGTTAGCACAATTGCGTAGTTCGGTTACTGGTCCCGTCGCGTTCGCGCTTTCCGTAATCGGTATCGTAGTTGCCGGTGGCACTCTTATTTTTGGTGGCGATTTGAACGGTTTTTTCCGCACAATGATATTTATCGTTTTGGTAATGGCCTTGCTGGTTGGCGCCCAAAACATCATGTCGAGCTTCTTCGGCCGTGGTGCTGAAATTTCTGCAGTGACAAACACCCAATAATTAATGGAAATATAACAATGGAATTGCGCACGATCCCACTCCGCAAAGCCGGCAACCGCGATAGCCTTTTCATGGGTGGCGATCGTGAGCTGGTGATGTTCTCCGGCCTGATGGCCTTCGCTCTGATCTTTTCGGCGCAAGAAATTCGCGCAGCAATCGGGGGCGGAACAATATGGCTAGCAGCCCTCTACATGCTCCGCCTGATGGCGAAAAAAGACCCAAAGCTGCGCCAGGTATACCTCCGCCACAGAAGATACAAAAAGTTCTATCCGGCACGCTCAACGCCATTTCGTGTGAACGCTAGGGACTACAAATGATAGAACTAATTTCCATAATAATATCGCTTCTTGGTGTCATTCTTCTCTTAATTCTCTATTCAAGAATCCGCCAAGTTTCAGAAGAACTCAAGCTCAAAAAACACCGGTCAAAAAGTGAAGGTCTGGCGGATCTTCTGAATTACGCAGCTGTGGTTGACGATGGAATAATCGTGAATAAAAACGGCTCATTCATGGCAAGTTGGATATATCGAGGCGATGACAATGCAAGCAGTACAGCATCACAACGCGAAGCCGTTTCATTCAGAATTAACCAGGCAATATCCCGCCTCGGCAGTGGTTGGATGTTACATGTCGACGCCGTGCGCCGTCCGGCGCAAAACTATAGCAGGGCAGATGCATCGGAGTTTCCAGATGCAATTTCGGAAGCCATTGATGAAGAACGACGACGATATTTTGAAAGTCGTGGGGCGGTTTACGAAGGTTTCTTTATTGCTACCGTTACTTATTTCCCTCCAATGCTAGCTCAAGCAAAGTTTGTTGAGCTAATGTTTGATGATGATGCGCCCACACCAAATGGTAAAGCAAGAACTAGGCTCCTGATAGACGAATTCAAACGCGAAGTTAAAAGCATAGAGAATAGACTTTCGGCTACTCTAAAACTTGAGAGACTCATGGGTGATAGGATAGTCCAAGAGGACGGAAGTACGATAACTCAAGATGCGTTTTTACGCTGGCTGCAATTTTGCGTTACTGGAATTAATCGCCCCGTCAATCTGCCGTCCAATCCAAGCTATATTGATTGTCTCATTGGCGGCCAAGAGCTAGAGCCAGGCGTGATTCCAAAGATCGGGAAGAAATTCATTCAAGTCGTAGCGATTGATGGATTTCCTTCCGAGTCAGGTTCTTCACCAGGAATGCTTTCAATGCTTGCAGAAATGCCAGTTGAATATCGTTGGTCTACAAGGTTTATTTTTCTAGATGAGCATGAGTCTGTTAATCATCTGGAGAAATTCAGGAAAAAATGGAAACAAAAAGTACGCGGCTTTATGGATCAGGTCTTCAATACAAACAACGGCACCGTTGACCAAGATGCAGAGTCCATGGTGAGCGATTCCGAATCAGCCATTGCTGAAATTAAGACCAGGCTGGTTGCGCCGGGATACTACACGTCAGTGATTGTCCTAATGGATGAAGACCGGAGCAAACTGGCGGCGGCCGCAGAGAGCGCTGAAAAGCTGATTCAACGCCTTGGCTTTGGCGCCCGTATTGAAACCATAAACAATATGGATGCGTACATGGGCAGCTTGCCAGGGCACGGTGTGGAGAATGTACGCCGACCACACATGCACTCAATGAATCTGGCGGATCTGTTACCTACCAGCACAAACTGGACAGGGGACAGCTACGCCCCATGCCCGATGTATGCGGCCAGCGCTCCACCGTTAATGCATTGCGTAACAGCTGGCAGCTCCCCATTTCGATTCAACCTTCACGTGAGCGACCTGGGGCACACCGTCATTTTTGGCCCAACACGGGCCGGTAAGTCAACAAAGCTCGCTCTCATTGCAACGCAATTACGACGTTATGCCGGCATGCGAATCTTTGCATTTGACAAAGGTATGTCGATGTATCCGATTTGCAAAGCCACGGGGGGCACGCATTTCAAAATAGCCGGCGATCACGACAAACTAGCGTTCGCCCCACTTAAATTTTTGGAGACACGTTCGGATCGTGCTTGGGCGATGAATTGGATAGATACCATTCTGGAGTTGAATGGAGTCAAGACTACACCTGGCCAACGTAATTCCATTGCCGAAGCGATTTTAAGCATGCATCGAACGCAATCCAAAACGGTAACTGATTTCCACTCGACAATACAGGATGAACAAATCAGAGAGGCGCTTGTCCCTTATACAGTTTTAGGTGATATGGGCTATCTTCTTGATGCGGAAGATGACGGCCTGGAGCTATCGAATTTCACCACTTTTGAAATTGGTGAATTAATGGGATTGCCTCAGAAATTTGCGCTACCAGTGCTGCTCTATCTTTTTAGGCGTATTGAGCGCTCTTTGGATGGGAAGCCTACGGTAATCATCTTGGACGAAGCATGGTTAATGCTTGGTGACCCGGCATTTAGCGCTAAAGTGCGCGAATGGTTAAAGACACTGGCAAAAATGAATGTGTCCGTGATTATGGCAACGCAAAACTTGTCAGATGCAGTAAAGTCGGGAATTCTTGATGTGATTCTTGAATCTTGCGCCACAAAGGTTTTCCTTCCTAACAAAGATGCACTTGAGGAAGAAACAAAGGCTCTATATACAAGAATGGGATTGAACCCACGTCAAATCCAAGTAATTGCCCACGCGACTCCAAAAAAAGACTACTACATGGTATCGGCCAAAGGACGGCGACTATATAGTTTGGAACTAGGCCCGCTCGCCTTGTCCTTTGTCGCGGTCGGTGATCCAAAATCCCTGGCGACTATTCAAGCATTGGAACAAAATTTTGGCGATTCATGGGTAACTGAATGGCTGGCGCAGCGTGGGATTGATTTTAAAAAATATGGGAAACTAAAGAATGAGAATATTTAATCAAACTAGAAAAGGTAAGTCCACAGACATTATCTCTTCCGAATCTTCCGAAGAAATAAAGAACGAGGACAACCCCTATCTGGCAGCACGCCGAACTTGGAATGAGCATATCGGCGGCGTGGTTTCGTCCAGGCAAACATGGCAGGTTCTCGGCATATTGTCTATGCTAATTGCACTCTCAGCGGTTGGCGGAATCGTCATGATTGGCAAACAATCGAAGTTTATTCCTTTGGTTGTCAGAGAGGATGCGCAAAAGAATATTATATCTGTCAGCCGAGCGGACAAAATAGGTGCGGCGCAGGCTACAGACTATGCTGCCGCAGCAGTTAATTTCTTTGAAAATGTTCGACTTGTAACGCCAGACGTTGAGATGCAGCGTAAGGCAGTATTCCGGGCCTACAGCGCGTTGAACGGTTCGGACCCTGCTACGCTAAAGACCAATGAGTATTTAAACGGTACGGAAGATGCTTCTCCGTTTAAACGGGCATCAAAAGAAACCGTTAGCTTCCAACTCAAATCAGCGCTGAAGCAGACTGAAACCACCTGGCAGGTTGAGTGGGTGGAAACCGTAAGGGATCGGCAAGGGGCAACTAAAGGGAAACCTTACGTTATGCGTGCGCTGGTCACGCTATATCAGGCCGAGCCAAATGCGGAGACAAAAGAAGAAGATATTATAAAGAATCCGCATTTAATTTTTGTACGAGATTTTAACTGGACCAAAATTTCTTAAAACCATGAATAAATATATCATTCAAGCAGTGACCGCAGTTTTAATTATTGTGAGCCCGCTATGCCACTCTGCCGCTTCTGAAAAAAAACCTGTGGACGGACTGAGCGATAAATATTTCTCAACCAAAGAAATAAAGACCACAAAAAAAGAAGACGCAGCATTGGCGATTGGCAAGAAATGGGAGGATTCCGATATTGGGAACCCAACCGCTGGTGCAAACGGCGCCGTGCGTTTTCTCTTTGGCTCAACTCAGCCTAGCATTGTCTGCGCTGTACTCGACTTCTGTGATATCGAACTGCAGCCAGGTGAACAGGTTCGTGATGTGAATGTCGGCGATCCTAGATTTGTTATTGACCCGGCAGTTTCCGGTGAAGCTGATAACGAAACTGTTCATTTAGTTATTAGCCCTCTTGAAGTTGGTTTGTCGAGTAAGCTTATGGTGACTACGAATCGGCGGACCTATCATTTTCGCATACGTTCCCATTTAAATGAGTCAATGTCTCGGATTACATTCAGCTATCCAGAAGATGCTCTAAAGAAATGGAGCGCGCTGCGTAAAAAGACGGAATCAGTACGGAAAGAAAAGACCATTCCTGAAACTGGCGAGTTTCTTGGAAATCTGAATTTCGATTATATAATTTCCGGTACTACTCCATGGAAGCCAGTACGTGTATACAACGATGGCAAGAAGACGATTATTCAGATGCCAAGCTCGGTTGCACAAGGCGAAGTTCCCACACTGTTGATCCTACGAAATGATGCCGGAGTATTCTCAGAATCCGAACCTGGTCTTGTTTCTTATCGTCTGCATGGGGACCGATTTATCGTTGATATGCTTTTTGAGAAGGCGATTCTTATTCTTGGCGTCGGCAGTAACCAAGAGCGCATTACAATTACGAAAGGAAATTGAAATGCATAAGATTAGATTATTTTTTGCATTTGTTTTCCTTTTATTAATCTCGGCGTGTTCTATGACAAAACCGTTTGGCAGCCACATTGAACAAACCATTTTTGAGAGCGATACACTTTCAAGTGATGCCGTTGCATTACTTGAAAAAATTAAACGTCCAGCAGCCACACGGTTAAATTTCAAGCATGAAGCCACGGATAATTTTGGTGTGGCGCTGACAAATAAATTGCGCCTAAAAGGTTACGCCATATCGGAATATCCACCAAAAAAAGGGGAGCCGATTTATGCGGACGGATTTGATTTTCGATATATCGTTGATGGAATAGATGACACTATGTTTCGTCTGACGTTGATGGTGGGCGGGGAGACAATTAGCCGCCCGTACATTAGAAGGACAAATGGATTACAAGCCGTCAGCTTCTGGACGAGAAAGGAGTAAGTATGTCTGACCATGATATTGATCTAATGTCGCCAGAAAACTCTCCTGGGAAACTCGGAGAGAAGATTAAATCGGGAGGTCGCAGAGTTAACAACGTCCCCATCTGGATTGTTGGCGGTCTTATGTGCGCGTTTTTGGTAATTATGATGTTGGTAGCATTTGATCGAGCCAATCCCAAGATGGAAGAAGCACAACTTCCAATGGCCAAGAAAAACAATGTTAATTTTGCTCAAAGCATTATCGGCGACAACACAGTCGGCATGATTCCACCGGCACCACCCGATATTCCTGGTGATGAGGCGAAGGAGGAAGTTTCAGAAACTGCAGAAACCCATGACGACTTGCAACCTCCTCCTGGTGGAACAATGCCAAAAATCATTGCCGCTAATGGCGAAATATCGCATGGCGGGAATACGGTGCATAAAAGTAGATCGTTTCCAGAGTCGGGGGGAAATAGTATTCCAATGGATTCTACAACTATGCCGGTTATCGAAGTTGATACCGTCAAAGTTAAAACTGACGAAATTAAATTGAAAATTTATGAGGATATGATTAAAAATCGGTCCACAAAAGTTTCTTTTTCCCCTACAGCTCGCACCCAATTGAAATCGGCACTAGGAACGTCAAGCAGGGATCGGGATATTGCGCGGCTAGAGGAAATCCAGAGAAATATCGCGCAAATTGATATTCCATCTGTAGATAGTAACGCTCTGTTTCAAGAGAAATTAAACTCGGTACGCAATTCCAAGGAACTAGCGGGAATCTCCGAGGCTGGAGGGGAAACCTCTAGATCTGTTTCTCCAAACGATAAGGGTGATAAATGGGGATTAAATTCCAGGATGGACATTCCCACTAAGTATATGATACGCACCGGCGGGCACATTCCCGTTTCACTTATTACGGGTATTAATTCGGAAGTCCCAGGAAAAATACTTGGTCAGGTGAGGGAAAATGTTTATGACACTGCAACAGGAAAGCACTTGCTAATTCCGCAAGGAACTAAAGTGTACGGCGTATATACCAGTGAAGTTGTATATGGCCAAGCAAGGCTCATGTCGTCAATGCTGAGATTAGTTTTTCCAGATGGGAAGGCTCTTGACTTAGGTGAAATGCCGTCAGCCGATTTCTCTGGATATTCTGGATTTACAGATCAAGTGAATAATCATTACATGCGTATATTCGGCTCCGCTTTTCTTATGTCTGGTATTACTGCAGGGGTGGCAATGAGTCAACCAGATCAAACGGCATCCAACCAAGCACCAACTGCAAAAAGCGAATTGAGTCAAGCTTTAGGCCAACAGATGGGAAATACTGCATCTCAAATGATATCTAAAAATCTGAATATTGCTCCAACTTTACAGATTCGACCAGGATACCGTTTTAACGTAATTGTTGTAAAAGATATTAAGTTTGATAAACCATACAAATCTTTCGACTACTAAAGGAAATTGGACAATGAAGACAAAAATTTTAGCGGCTAAAATTTCCATTATTTTCTTAGTCTTGTCATCGAATGTGTATTCGGCCGGGTATCCGGTTATTGATGTTTCAAACATTACGCAAACCATGATAACAGCGAAAGAGAATGTCACGCAGACTGCAAAGCAATTGGAACAATATCGCTCTCAATTGAAGCAATATGAAGATCAGATAAGAAATTCTGTCGCGCCAGCTGCGTATCTTTGGGACCAAGCTAATCAGACAATAAATAAGATCGTGGTCACAATTGATACTCTAAAGTATTACAAAAAAGAGGCCGGTAATATTGAGGCCTATCTGCAACGATACAAGTCGGCGAACGCTTACCGTGGTGCTGAATGTTTCCAGGCTTCGGGATGCACTAAAAACCAGCGTATGGCAATGAATCAATCCTCGTTTGATGCATCTGAAGCACAAAAAAGAGCGAATGATGCAATGATTAGAGGTCTTGAACAGCAACAAGACATGTTGCAGCAGGATGCAAATAAGTTGGTAAAACTTCAGTCTAATGCGCAGTCAGCGGAAGGGAGAATGGAAGCGTTGCAATATGCAAATCAACTTGCTAGCAGTCAGACAGATCAGTTATTGAAATTGCGCGCTCTATTAATCACACAGCAGGCTGCTGAGGCAGCTAGGGCGTCAGCCGTCGCTGATAGAGAGGCAAAAGAAAGTGCAGCTACCGAGAGTATTAGACGTGGTTCTTTTGTTCCTAGCACAGTTCGTAACTGGTAATTTAGAAGACTATATGAATACCCGAAAACTACTTTCTGTATTTGTAATGACATTTTTTTTGTCTTTATTCATTCCCTCAATTTCATTTGCTGAGGTAACAAATGCTGGCGTTCTTGATGACGCCTTATCTCGCTATCAAGCGGCCTCTACAACTTGGAGTGTGGTTATTATTAAACATGCTTCATTTTTGTTCTGGTCCCTTGCCACTATTAGCTTGGTGTGGACTCATGGATTCATGATATTGCGCAAGGCTGATATTGGCGAGTTTTTTTCTGAATTTATCCGTTTCACGATCTTTGTCGGTTTTTATTGGTGGATTCTAACCAACGGCCCAAAATTTGCCATGTCTATTATTCAGTCCATGCGAAAAATTGGCGCCGAAGCGGCTGGGCTGGGAACCGAGGCTTTATCTCCATCTGGAATTGTTGATATCGGTTTCGATGTTTTTTACAAAGTATTGGATCAGTCCTCGGTGTGGAAGCCGACTGATTCTCTAGTTGGTATGCTTATCGCGTCAGCAATATTGATTATATTTGCACTGATTGCCACAAATATGTTGCTAATGCTTATTTCTGGTTGGGTATTAGCATATGCAGGCGCCTTCTTCCTTGGATTCGGCGGTTCCAAATGGACTTCGGATATGGCCATTAATTATTACAAGAACGTACTTGGACTTGGTGCGAGCCTCATGGTTATGACGCTTTTGATTGGAATCGGGCGCTCTTTTACTGCCAAGGCACACAGGGGATAGG
>AHHB01000010.1 GCA_000242815.2 Janthinobacterium lividum PAMC 25724 | reverse complement strand
CGGCATCGAGCTGGCCCGGTAGCCAGGCCAGCGCACCAGCTGCGGGCGCCAGCCGGCGCTGGCGATCACGCCGGCCACCGGCACGCCCACGTGCGCATCGAGTGCAGGGCGGGGCGCCTGCGCCTGGTCGACGGCCAGGACCAGCTGCAGCCGGCGCCGGCGCGGCCAATCCTTTTCTCTGGAGTGCCGTTCAGTGAGCGGTCGACGGTCAGCACCAGGGCGGCGCCGACGACGCGGCCGCGCAGCTGCTGGTGGATCTGTTCCTGGGTGTGGCGCTCGGCATCGGGCTGGCCAGGTGGCCAGGCCTGCGCACCAGCTGCGGGCGCCAGGCGGCGCCGGCGATCACGCTGGCCACCGGCACGCCCGCGTGCGCATCGAGCGCAGGGCGGGGCGCCTGCGTCTGGTCGACGGCCAGGACCAGCTGCAGCACCAGGGCGGCGCCGACGACGCGGCCGCGCAGCTGCTGGTGGATCTGTCCTGGGTGTGGCGCTCGGCATCGAGCTGGCCCGGTAGCCAGGCCAGCGCACCAGCTGCGGGCGCCAGGCGGCGCCGGCGATCACGCTGGCCACCGGCACGCCCGCGTGCGCATCGAGTGCAGGGCGGGGCGCCTGCGCCTGGTCGACGGCCAGGACCAGCTGCAGCACCAGGGCGGCGCCGACGACGCGGCCGCGCAGCTGCTGGTGGATCTGTTCCTGGGCGTGGCGCTCGGCATCGAGCTGGCCAGGTGGCCAGGCCAGCGCACCAGCTGCAGGCGCCAGGCGGCGCCGGCGATCACGCCGCCCACCGGCACGCCCACGTGCGCATCGAGCGCAGCGTGGGGCGCTTGCGCCCTGGTCGACGGCCAGGACCAGCTGCAGCACCAGGGCTGTCACTTTTTGAAATAGATGCGACGTTTTTGTGAGAATAGCTGCGACTTTTACAGGGTGGCTTTGAGGTTTGTTTTCCCGAAATCACACATAAAATCAATGACTTGCGATCACGTTTCATTTCAACAAGCCACAGAAGCGGACCCGGACTAGGCCATGCTAGCCTTGAGGTTATTTTCCCGAAACCACAAGCAAAATCAATGACTTAGGTTTTATTCGCGTCCTTGTCGTATCAATTTCTACAATGTCGCATCTATTTCAACAAGTCACAAGGGCGGCGCCGACGACGCGGCCGCGCAACTGCTGGTGGATCTGTTCCTGGGTGTGGGCTTGGCATCCAGCTGGCCAGGTGGCCAGGCCAGCGCACCAGCTGCGGGCGCCAGCCGGCGCCGGCGATCACGCTGGCCACCGGCACGCCCATGTGCGCATCGAGCGCAGGGCGGGACGCCTGCGCCTGGTCGACGGCCAGGACCAGCTGCAGCCGGCGCCGGCGCGGCCAATCCTTTTCTCTGGAGTGCCGTTCAAACCAGCGGCCTCGGCCGCAACTGCACGCCAGGCAGTGAGCGGTCGACGGTCAGCACCAGGGCGGCGCCGACGACGCGGCCGCGCAACTGCTGGTGGATCTGTTCCTGGGTGTGGCGCTCGGCATCGAGCTGGCCAGGTGGCCAGGCCAGCGCACCAGCTGCGGGCACCAGGCGGCGCCGGCGATCACGCCGGCCACCGGCACGCCCACGTGCGCATCGAGCGCAGCGCGGGGCGCCTGCGTCTGGTCGACGGCCAGGACCAGCTGCAGCACCAGGGCGACGCCGACGACGCGGCCGCGCAGCTGCAGGTGGATCTGTTCCTGGGCGTGGCGCTCGGCATCGAGCCGGCCAGGCCTAGCACCAGCTGCGGGCGCCAGGCGGCGCTGGCGATCACGCTGGCCACCGGCACGCCCGCATGCGCATCGAGCGCAGGGCGGGGCGCCTGCGTCTGGTCGACGGCCAGGACCAGCTGCAGCACCAGGGCGGCGCCGACGACGCGGCCGCGCAGCTGCTGGTGGATCTGTTCCTGGGCGTGGCGCTCGGCATCGAGCTGGCCAGGCCTGGCACCAGCTGCGGGCGCCAGGCGGCGCTGGCGATCACGCTGGCCACCGGCACGCCCGCGTGCGCATCGAGCGCAGGGCGGGGCGCCTGCGCCTGGTCGACGGCCAGGACCAGCTGCAGCCGGCGCCGGCGCGGCCAATCATTTTCTCTGGAGTGCTGTTCAATCAAGCGGCCTCGGCCGCAACTGCACGCCAAGCGGTGAGCGGTTGACGGCCAGCACCAGGGCGGCGCCGATGACGCGGCCACGCAGTTCCGGGTGGATCTTTCCTAGGCGTGGGATCGCCAAGGGTTACAGCTAAAAAAAAAGGGGGAAAATTTCCCCCTTTATTCATTGATACTATCCCTCAACAACAGCTACTAATTTCACTTCCATCAAGTTCGCTTCAAATTCGCTTCCATCATCATCATATTTCAACCATGCAAACCCTTCTGCCGGTGGGCGCCGCGTCAACAGAATCCGTGCTGGCCTCTCGTCATGTTGCACTTGAATAATCGCCTTCTTGATTGTATCTGGATTACCCTTCGGCCCATCTTTAGGTGGCTTGGGCTCCTGTTCGCCGTCTTTGCCTTCATCATTATTTGCATTGCCACTGCCATCGTTCTGGCTGTTTCCACCGCCATTATCAGACGTTGGCCCAACTTCTTCCAGAAACTCACGCAACAACTTCACCGACCCACGCGAAATTTCTTGATTATCGTCACTCAACCAATTAACAACTTCTTCTGGATTTTTGGAGTGAGCAGTTACCAGCTCATTAATCGTAGTCACATCAGCGCAACGGCCCGAGTTAAACGCCACTGCAATCGGCTCTGGCAAATCAAGCAAAGCAACGTGCTGCGAAATGAAGGATGCCGACTTACCAATACCAGCTGCAATCTGGCCTTTTTTCCTGCCCTTCGCCAGTTCACGCCCAATGTAGTCAGCGATTTCCCGCGCAGTCAAACCATTCCGCTGCAGATTTTCGACAACCTGATCCGCCGAATTGTAATCCTCGTCGATAAATGCGGGAATGTCCTTCTTTTTCGCCCAGCGCGAACCGCGATAGCGCCTTGCACCATGATTAATGAGGTAATGCCCTGGTTTATTCACATTGGATCGCACCGAAATTGGTGTCTTGACACCGCGCAGCTCAATCGTTCCACCGATTTCCGCGATGCTTTCTGGCGAAAATCCAGGATTATCGGCAGTACGAGGCTGCTCGGGATCTTCATCAATCAGGTCGAGAGGGAGCAACAAAGGCCCTCCCCCAGTGCCCCCACTGGGGGCACGCTGCAACATAGTTGAGAGGTTAGGTTTGATGGGAACAAGTTTCGTTTTCATTATTAAATTCCGATTTCCGAAAATACATATTCATTGATTGCGCGGACCTCTGCGATGGCCTTGCGCGCTGCTGTTTTTTTAATCTGCCATACAGGCACGCCAATAGAAAGCGCTTCGGCGATACTGCTACGCAAGCCAACCTGGAGAGGTACGATTAGCTCGGGGTAAGATTCATTCAACAATTTTATGTTTTCAATGTGGCGCGGGTCGCTTGAGTTGATCTTGCAGGGAACCATGCCCACAAACTTCATGCCAGGATTTGCCGGGATACCAGGCCAACTTCCTGCCTTGACGTTATCAAGAATTGCAAGCATTTTATCAATCCCGATGATGCTATAAATCTCCACCTCGATAGGGGACAAAACATAGTTTGCCGCAGCTAGCGCAGCAATCATGACCTTACCCAAGTGAGGGGACGTGTCGATTAAGCAAACCTTGAAACCCTGCTCTGCAAGCACCGCTATGCTCGCCCGAAAGTTGGTCGCAGCCGTGATAATGTCCATTCCATCATCAACGTCTTTCAAAGCATCATCAGCTGCAATCAGCATCGGACCATCTTCTGTAGGGTTCTCCGCAAACCAGGCACGCAAACCATCAATGTCACCACTAAACAAATGGCTTGCGGTCAGCTCACTCTTAAAAGCACCAAGCGTATAGCTACTGTTTGCCTGTGTATCCAGGTCAACTACAACGTGCTTTTCACCACGTTCATACAATCCAAAAGACAGATGAACATTGGTTGCCGTCTTACCGACCCCACCTTTTTGATTCGCAGTGACATTAACTATCATTTTTCTTTCTTCCTTTTATCGGCCGTTTCAACAGCCCATTTTTTAACTATGAACGCTTGGTGTTCTGTCAAAAGCGCCGTAACTTTTTCATATCCCTTTGGAGTATTGTTCGCTTCAAACGCTAACCAAACTCTACTTACCGCCTGAGAAACCGCCCCTTTGGTAAGTCCAAAAGTTTTTACATATTCAGACTGTGGCTTACCTTCAACAAGCACGCCAAAGGCAATTTTTTTGGTCTGTTCGCCAACATCTAACCGGCGTACAGCATCAGTAAATTGCTGCTCCAAGAGCCTCTTTTTCATTTTGTTCATCCATACTCGAATCTCCTCGCCTAATTAATCAAAACGGTGTCAGCCGCCAACAACATCAGTTTAGTTAAACCTTCGGCGCACGTCAAGACTTTAGCAGCTAAAATTTATATTTTTTTCGTTTTATACGATGTTACAAAAACGATCACTGCCACATAGAACGCCAAATGGCCTAAGAACGGGAGAAAAGCCAGGGAATTTCCAGCCTGATTGAGAAAAAAAGATTTGACGAACTGAAAAATAGATTGATGGCTAATAACCAACGCAAGACGGGCCAAACTAGGGCAGTAACGACCCAAACCATGTTAATCGTTTGTAACAATATTTCAGATTTCTTTACCATTGCCTTGACCCCTTAGCAAATAAGTTGTTCAATAGCCGCATAGGCTCCCGCCTTGACTACTATGTGTCAGCATAGTGTCGTGTGCCCTGAAGTGATCTTTAGGGCACATTCTACGGATTAGCGTCTCCACCTCTATATTAGGTCATTTTGACCTACACCGCATAGTTTTCATGAAATATTTTAGCGGCTAAAATTCCCTGTCGATATCGTCCATATCGTCCCGTGACCCGCTTCGTAGCATAAGATCGCCCATGCAGAATACGGAATAGGCGTAGTACCTCCTGTCCAACGTCGAATCGTTCTAGGCTCCCGTAAGCCAAGTAATTTAGCCGCAGCCCCACCTGTTAAGTTTCCAGCCAGCTTCAATATCAACTTCACTTCCTCCCCGGTTGGTTCGATCCAACCATGCGAATATGGCAAATAACACTCAGGACGAATAGAAGTAATCATTTAACAATGCCTTTCCGTGGCTAGCACAAACATTTTTCAGTGTCGAAGAATAGCACTGACGATGCCACAGAATGGCCCTACAAATAAGATTCTTTATCGCCAATCAAACAAAAAATATCTTCAACTTCACTATGCGCACGCACATACTCTAAGAGTTGAAAATATCTACTTTCTATCATGATATCGCCCGTAGTAACACATAGATCAGTCAGTGCCAGCAACAGAGTTACCAATGCTGCACCCTCTATCGACAAAATCACTGATCTTTCACGAAAGGAAACGCAGAGGGAAGATTCACGAATTGGAATCATCAAAAAACCGCCATTTGAAAGATCGTAAAACTCCCATGAAGCCACTTTTCTCCCGTTAGTTAACCTTAGAAACCAGGTTTCAATAAGAGATTCCGCTAGGCTTGCATATCTAGCGCCAAAGACGCGCCAGAATAGAGGTAATTTCCGTTTATCAGTAATTAACGTTGCTGTCACAAAATTTTTATTTCTCATCGGATATTCCGGTATTGACCTGGGGAAGTCCCGGCCGTATCTCATTATAGGTCATAATGACCTATGTTATACCGATGTTCAGTTGTCGCAATGATGCCTATATGTCCCGCATCGAGGGCAGGGCAAGGCGCCTAATTCTTTTCTCTGGAGTGCCTTTCAAACCAGCGGCCTCGGCCCGCGTGCGCAGGGCGGGCGCGTGTGCCTGGTCGACGGCCAGGCCAACCAGGGCGGCGCTGACGACGCGGCCGCGCAACTGCTGGTGGATCTGTTCCTGGGTGTGGGCTCGGTATCGAGCTGGCCAGCAGCACGCCCACGTGCGCATCGAGCGCAGGGCGGGGCGCCTGCGCCTGGTCGACGGCCAGCACCAGGGCGGCGCCGACGACGCGGCCGCGCAACTGCTGGTGGATCTGTTCCTGGGTGTGGGCTCGGCATCGAGCTGGCCAGCAGCACGCCCACATGCGCATCGAGCGCAGCGCGGGGCGCCTGCGCCTGGTCGATGGCCAGGACCAGCTGTGACTTTCTGAAATAGATGCGACGCTTTTTTGAAATTGATACGACGCCAATAATGAGACGCAAAAAAAACCGGCAGGTGTGCCGGTTTGAGTTATTGGCGTTTTCCGCTTTACTTTTCGGTCGTAATTAAGCTTGTGCCAGCGTCTCATGAAAGGAGCGTTTGGCATCCTCGGTGGCAGGCTTAATCAGAGCAAGCACTTTTTGAACAAAGCCTATTAGCAAACTCAGCTTTATCAAAGCCTCTGCGACGGACATAAATGAGGACTGTAACAGCGCCGAAACCTGATCGAATGGCGTTTCCATCATCCATACCTTAAATTGCAACAGGTAGAAATCATGTTCCGGGCCTATCAGCAAGCCGGCGACAATGCCCCATGAGACGAGGCATAAAAGTTTCGCAAACCAGGCACAGGACAAGAGCAAACTGCCCCAGGCGAACCGCATGATGCGGGTTCTTGCTCCTGGCCCTGTGAAGTGTGTACGGATAGCAGATGCGGCAGCTTTATCAACGGCCCTCGCTTTTGCTGCACGTTGTTGTTTCGTAATTTTCATGTTATTCAATCCGCTACGTGGCGGGCTTTCTAAAAATCCCGGCTGCCGGCCGGTACGGTGGTGCCTGGTGGCACCGACGCTCTTGCTGATCGGACAGACAGATCGAGTATACCCCGTGGTGTGCTTACATTTCTCCGAAAATTTCGTCGTGTCTATTTCCAAAAATCGTCGCATCTATTTCAAAAAGTCACACCAGCTGCAGCACCAGGGCGGCGCCGACGACGCGGCCGCGCAGCTGCTGGTGGATCTGTTCCTGGGTGTGGGCTCGGCATCAAGCTGGCTAGCAGCACGCCCGCGTGCGCATCGGGCGCAGGGCGGGCGCCTGCGCCTTGGTCGACTGCCAGGACCAGCTGCGGCACCAGGACGGCGCCGACGGATCTGTTCCTGGGTGTGGGCTCGGCATCAAGCTGGCCAGCAACACGCCCGCGTCCTGGTCAATAGTTTATGTATGCTTAGTGCAATGTATTGCCCGCATACGGGCAATACATTGCACGCCTAAACCACCAAAACTACTAAAAACGGGAAGATGATTGGTAAATTGTAAAGCTAAACGCATACTTAGTGCAGTGTATTGCCCGCATGCGGGCAATACACTGCACGCCTAAACACTTAGTTGAGTCCAATGCTACAGGCCAAAGAAGACAAAATCCCCTTGGAAAGCCAGGCTATACATACGGCTAAACCTTCACTTGTATCCTTAGTGCAGTGTATTGCCCGCATACGTGCAATACACTGCACTCCGAAGACACCTAAACTCTTGGATTTTTACTACTCGGCTAACGGCAATCTACCCTGCAAAGCATCTGCTTCTTGCACAGGGACAATAGCGCCACCACTATTTTCGTTCTCAAAGGTATCGCGGATACTATGCTCTGCTGCCATCAAAGGAACATCAATCAATTCTTGCGATTCTTTCAACAGATCGTCAACTGAAACGATCTGTTCGTTTTCATCAATTAATATTTCGGCATTAAATGATGCATAACGGAAACCACGTTTCCCCTGCCACGCTACGCGGCTATTAATAATGTAAGCGTTAGTATTGCCAGATTTTAGAATTTGAACAAATTTCATATCGCGCAATAAAGCAACTGCAGCCTTTGCGCTACGCTCTGAAATTCCCATTTGTCTTGCCATAGCGGGTGCAGAAATAATAACCCCGGATGCCCCTCTTGCCAATTTACTAATCATAAAGTGTAAAACAGCGAGGGCAGACGGTGATTTGATTCCCAATTTCCACATTGCATCATGAGAATTTTTATCTGACTGCAGCCAGCCCTGTGGCCCTTGATTACCAGGCGTAGGTCCAGGACCCGATAGCTCACGGTCAGCAGGAAGTGTTAGGTTTGTCATGATATTTCCCATTCGTAATGACGTGCATAAGCAGAAATGATAGTGCATTTGCACGGACAGTGCAACCTATTGCACGATCAGTGCAACCTATTGTCATATTTCAACCTCCGCATGCACTAAACAGTACAAAATTTCGGAGAGTCTTGACAAACTGGAGTAAACTCTGCCTGAAAAATATTGTTTTTTATGAATGGTGCAACGCAATGCCCGGATACGGGCAAAACATTGCACGGGTGCAAAATCCTCCAACGCTAGGCTGCATGCGGGTTGTGCAGGTTTACAACAAATCATTGGCTTTTTATGCTGTTGCTCTAATCATAGTCACATGAAACCCACGTCGCTGCGCTCCGTCTGTTCCGACCGAATCCGCTACGCGGACAGGCCCCCCTGGCGGGGGGTTCGCCCGGCCGGTTACAGCTCAACCCCGATAGAACAAAAGCCTTTGATTTACTCACACGGAAACTATTTTTCAAATATCACCACCATCCCATTGACTTAGTTTGGAATACGCGATAACTATCTTCTTGGGGTGGTTTTAAACAGGAAATATCACTAGTGTTTGCTTTTTTCACGATCATTCAGATCGTGAACGGGACTTTTGAGTATCGGTGTTTATTCACTTGAGCGTGTAACGCGATCTGGATTTACATAGACATTCGACTGTCATGTTAACGTTTGCATTTTTATGTTTTTATGGTTTTTTTTGAGCGCGTAGCGCGATCTCGACATACGTATTATGTTACCGAAGTCCGTTGCCGTTGAGTTTCTTTGTTTTTTGTTTTTTTCTTGAGCGCGTAGCGCGATCCATTTTTGTCGGTCTGCCCTACGGGCAGACTCGCCGTGCGAATGCGCGGCGGCGCGCTTCGCGCGCAATCCCCCCCCCCCGTCATTATCAGTCCAGACGACGAATGAAATCCTTTTTAGGCTTGCCAGGAAGGCGCAGGACGAGTTTTTTTGACCCCTGTGACACCTTGGTGCCAACAGCACCGAAAATGCCGTGACGGGCCTCTAATGCTCATATGCGCCTGGTCGACGGCCAGGACCAGCTGCGGCACCAGGGCAGCGCCGACGACGCGGCCGCGCAGCTGCAGGTGGATCTGCTTCTGGGCGTGGCGCTCGGCATCGAGCTGGCCAGGTAGCCAGGCCAGCGCACCAGCTGCGGGCGCCAGCCGGCGCCGGCGATCACGCTGGCCACCGGCACGCCATGTGCGCATCGAGCGCAGCGCGGGGCGCCTGCGCCCTGGTCGACGGCCAGGACCAGCTGCAGCACCAGGGCGGCACCGACGACGCGGCCGCGCAACTGCTGGTGGATCGTTCCTGGGTGTGGGCTCGGCATCGAGCTGGCCAGGTGGCCAGGCCTGCGCACCAGCTGCGGGCGCCAGGCGGCGCCGGCGATCGACGCCAACCACCGGCACGCCCACGTGCGCATCGAGCGCAGCGCGGGCGCCTGACGCCTGGTCGACGGCCAGGACCAGCTGCAGCACCAGGGCGGCGCCGTACGACGCGGCCGTGCAGCTGCTGGTGATCTGTTCCTGGGCTGGCGCTCGGCATCGAGCTGGCCAGGTGGCCAGGCCTGCGCATCAGCTGCGGCGCCAGGCGCGCTGGCGATCACGCTGGC
>AHHB01000011.1 GCA_000242815.2 Janthinobacterium lividum PAMC 25724 | reverse complement strand
TACTCCCCCAGGCGGTCTACTTCACGCGTTAGCTGCGTTACCAAGTCAATTAAGACCCGACAACTAGTAGACATCGTTTAGGGCGTGGACTACCAGGGTATCTAATCCTGTTTGCTCCCCACGCTTTCGTGCATGAGCGTCAATCTTGACCCAGGGGGCTGCCTTCGCCATCGGTGTTCCTCCACATATCTACGCATTTCACTGCTACACGTGGAATTCTACCCCCTCTGCCAGATTCTAGCCTTGCAGTCTCCAATGCAATTCCCAGGTTGAGCCCGGGGATTTCACATCAGACCTACAAAACCGCCTGCGCACGCTTTACGCCCAGTAATTCCGATTAACGCTTGCACCCTACGTATTACCGCGGCTGCTGGCACGTAGTTAGCCGGTGCTTATTCTTCAGGTACCGTCATTAGCAAGAGATATTAGCTCTCACCGTTTCTTCCCTGACAAAAGAGCTTTACAACCCGAAGGCCTTCTTCACTCACGCGGCATTGCTGGATCAGGCTTTCGCCCATTGTCCAAAATTCCCCACTGCTGCCTCCCGTAGGAGTCTGGACCGTGTCTCAGTTCCAGTGTGGCTGGTCGTCCTCTCAGACCAGCTACTGATCGATGCCTTGGTAGGCTTTTACCCTACTAACTAGCTAATCAGATATCGGCCGCTCCACGAGCATGAGGTCTTGCGATCCCCCACTTTCATCCTTAGATCGTATGCGGTATTAGCGTAACTTTCGCTACGTTATCCCCCACTCTAGGGTACGTTCCGATATATTACTCACCCGTTCGCCACTCGCCACCAGAGCAAGCTCCGTGCTGCCGTTCGACTTGCATGTGTAAGGCATGCCGCCAGCGTTCAATCTGAGCCAGGATCAAACTCTTCAGTTTAATCTCTGTTACTTTGCCTTTTTACAGGCATGGTCGAACTATTTAACTAGTTCAAACCCCTCGCATTGCGAGGTGTTTGCTCACTCAAAAAACTGACAGGCCACTACTTTCGTAGCGCCTATTTCATTATTTCTTGTGAACATTTGATATTTTAAGTTTTACAGCGATCCGAAGATCACTGCTGCACTTACATCAAATGCCCACACTTATCGACTGTTAATTGTTAAAGAACGTATTCGGTACTACTTATTTACCACTCTCGCGCTATCGACAAAGCGTTGTGTTTGTCAGCTGCGAAGAAGGAAGAGTATGAAGCATTTTACTAAATCCGTCAACTCCGTTTTTCAGCGCATTGCGCTAAAAAACTTTTTACTACCCAGCCCCTTAAGGCTGTCCCTTTGTGCCGCAAACTAGTGCGTCTCATTGGGGAGGCGAACTATAGCAAAGCCCCCCTGTAGAAGCAAGGGTTTTCCGGGACTTTTGCATTCAACTGCTACAATTTCACCCCCTTCGCGCCAAACGGCGCTTGCCTACATATAGAACCATAGAAGATTCACCATGAAACAACAAGCTCAAGGATCAGGCCTGACCCTGAAACGAGCTGGCTTTACCACTGGCTTCGGCGTACTCGCCGCCACCCTCGGCTCGGCAGTCGGTCTCGGCAACATCTGGAAGTTTCCCTATCTTACGGGCGCGAATGGCGGTGCCGGCTTTCTGCTCATCTATTTACTCGCCACCTTATTCGTAGGCCTGCCCGTGATGATCGCGGAAATCACTCTGGGGCGCCGGGCCAAGGTCAATCCCATCTCCACCATGGAACAGCTGGCACCGAAAGGCAAGCCCTGGTGGCTGCTTGGCGTGATCGGCATGGTGGCCGCCTTTCTGATCGTCGCGTTTTACTCAGAAGTCGTAGGCTGGGTGTTTGCGTATATCGCCAAGGCCATCGACGGCTCTATCCTCAGCAGCGATAAGCTGGTGACGGAAGCGGCCTTCGCCTCACTAATTAGCAATCCCCTGCAATCGCTATTCTGGCAATGGGGCGTGCTGCTGTTTATCGGTGGCATATTGATGCTGGGTGTGACCAAAGGTATCGAGGCGATCGCCAAGAAACTGATGCCCTTGCTATTTCTGTTACTACTGCTGCTATGCGCGGTCAGCCTGTCGCTCGATAAAGCAGGCGAGGGCCTGGCCTTTCTGTTCCGTCCTGATTTTTCCAAGCTGACGGCCCCCGTCGTACTGACGGCCATGGGCCTGGCCTTCTTCAAATTGTCCGTCGGCATGGGTACGATGATGACCTACGGCAGCTATTTCCGCGATGACCAGAATATCCCCGTCACAACCCTGCGCGTAATGGCCGCCGACCTAGGTGTATCGATGCTGGCCGGTATCGCTATCTTCCCCGCCGTGTTTACGTTTGGCTTCACACCCAGTGCGGGACCGTCGCTGGTGTTCATCACCATCCCAGCCGTGTTCTCGCAAATTCCAATGGGGCAAGCGCTGATGGTGGTGTTCTTCATCCTGGCCGCCGTAGCCGCTACGGGGGCGATGCTATCGCTGATGGAAGTGCCCGTGGTGATTTTCCATGAACGCTTCGGCTGGACGCGCAGCAAAGCCACGGTCGTGACCATGCTGTTGCTGGCCGCGCTAGGCTCGGTGTGCGCCCTGAGTAACAGCACTCTGGCAGACTTCAAGCTGTTTAACTTGACTATGTTTGATCTGTTCGACTTCGTCTCGTCGAATATTTTCCTGCCCGTTGGTGGCATCGGGATTGCCTTGTTTACAGGCTGGGCATGGGGCAAGCACCATTTTATCGATGCGATCAGCAATCACGGCCAGTTGCAGAACAAGGCCCTGGCACATGGACTGCTGTTCCTGCTGCGCTTTGTCTCGCCCGTGCTGATCCTGATCGTGATGCTGAAAGGCTTACAAGTGTTCTAACTACTTGAGTTACTACAGCACCCGGGTACAAGCGTTCATTTAAATCATCAATGCCCGTACCCGCCGCTGGAACAGCCGTGCTACTTTGCTACAACAGCTGGCGCCGGTGTCGTCAGCACTTCCAGCAGGGCCGCCGTTTCGGCATCCGGGCTGCCATCAAACAATGTGTTGCGGTATTTCATCTGGAAGGCGATCAGCACATTGCGCGTCGCTTCGTCGAAGATGCCCGTATTCGGCGTCGCATAGCCGTGCTGGGCCAGCTTTTTCTGGAACCAGACGGCGTCCGGCAGTTGCTGCTCAAAAATAAGGCGCTGCGCGGCAACACGGTTAGCATCGGGCCAGACGATCAAGCCTGCATCGGCTAGCTGGCGCCATGGAAACAGCGGACCCGGGTCTTGCTTGCGCTGCGGGGCGATTTCATTGTGGCCCAGGATATTTTCCGGCGCGATGTTGTAACGCGCCTGTATGTCTTTTAGCAACGGAATCAGTTCATCGATCTGTGCCTGCGGGAACGGGTACCAAACACGCCCTTCCGGCGTGTCCTTGTAGCCGGGGTTGACGATCTCGATGCCGATCGAGCTAACATTCAACTGTGTATAAGTCTTCCAGTTACTCACACCCGCGTGGTTGGCCTGGCGCGATTCGTCCACCAGCACGTAAAACTTTGGCTTGTCCGTGTCGGTCAGCAAATAATGGCTGCTGACCACTTGTTCCGTCAGGATCTTGATCGAACGCGGCAAGTTGCTGACCGTGTAATGGATGACAATGAATTTCACGCGCGGGCTCTGGCCACGCGCCGTCAGACTACGGTCGAGGTGCGGCGCCGGCGTGGTACAGGCGGAGAGCAGGGCCACCAGCAAGGCGAGGGCGATTTTTTTCATGCAAAATCCATGTTCGGGTTAGTAAAATAGTCAGTCTTTGTCGGCATACAAGCTGGCTGTCCTGACTGCCAGCCTGGCAGCAGCCTCATGAGAACGGGCAACTTTTTGCTCCAGCATCAACGCTACCGGCAAAGCGGCGCGCATGCCCGCCGCGATGGCTGGGTGCAATTGTGCCGCACGCCCCGCCAGCACCACAGGACGGGCGCCGTAGCGCGCCGTCAGGGCCAGGGCCAAGCGCGCCAACTCCTGCCCCGCACGCTGCAAGATGTCCAGCGCCAGCGGGTCGGTATCGGCACTGGCGGCCACGGCCAGCGCCAGCCGGCCAATGGCGCCGCGCTCCTGGCCATACATGAAGGCGCGCGACAGCGACCACTCACTGCCGCCCAGTTGCGCAAACACGGCTTCGGCCATGGGCGAACTTTGCCAGCTGCCGGGCGCCTCGTCTTCGCGGCGCCAGATATGGCGCAAGGCTTCACGCGCGATCCAGTAACCACCACCGCCATCGTCGAGCAACACGCCGCGCCCGCCCGCGCGGTGAAACGCGCCATCGGCATCGATCCAGGCAGCAATCGAACCGGTGCCCGCGTAAACCAGATAACCTTGGCCCGGTTCAAAACTGTCGCGGTAGGCAATCTCGATATCGTTGCCCACGCTGATCTTGCCGGCGTCCAGCGCCAGCAGAGTGGCCAGCATTTGCACCAGCACAACATCGTCGCCGCCAAAGCCCGTCAAACCCGCCACCACGGCACGCGGCTGGCCGACCGTCAGCACGGCTTGGCACAGCCGGGCAAACGTGGCGTACACGGCTGCACGGCCAGCATCGCTGTTCATTTTTAAGGCAGACAAGCCTTCCACGACACCGTCGGCCACGATGACGCCATCCACGCTAGCCAAAGCCCAGCGCGTCTGCGTACCGCCCGCGTCGATGCCCAGGCCCAGCACGGGCGCCGCATCATTGGCAGTAGGAAAGGAAATCATGGCATAAGTGTAAAGCCAAGTAGCGCTTGCAGGCATGAAAGCTTGCGCATTTTTCATGCCTGCAGCTTATGGACTAGGGCTGTACGGTCAAGAATGACTTGGCGGGGCCAGCAAACGGGCCGCGCACAGTAACGCGTGCGCTTTCATTGCCAAGCCGGTCCACGGCGCTCACCACCACCGCGTTGACTTTACTGGTGGCATCATCAACCAGGGTCAACTCGCCCTGCACGCCGGTGACCACCGTGAAGCGCCAGTCTTCGCCATAGCGGGCCCAGACGGCATACTGGGCCACGGGTTTGCCGCCGCCCGCCGTCAGTTTGACGTTCAGACTGCTGGAATCGCGGCGCAAGGCCAGCACCGGCGTACCCGGTGCTTCCTTGCCCAGCCATGGCGTGGCGGGAATCAGAGCAGGGCTTTGATACACGGTCGCCTTGAGTTGCTCGCTGACACCCTTGCGGTTCTGCATCAGGGGCACCATGCTGAAATGCACTTGTCCATTCGCGCCGGGACGCGTGCGCGTCACTTCGATCTGCTGGATGATCTCTTGCGGCGTAAAGGACTTGGCGGAATTGTCGATGCGGCTCGTATATAAACCGGGCCACACGTGGCGGCCATAGGGATTTTGCGCCAGCCAGTAGTCGAGCAGCACGCCAAACGCTTGTGGCGCCTGCGCCACGGGCCAATACAGCTGCGGCGACAGATAATCGAGCCAGCCCTTGGCCAGCCACAGTTCGGCATCCGCATACAATTTATCGTACTGGCTGAAGCCGACAATACCGGCCGGACGGCGATCCGGACGGCCGATGCCAAATGGGCTGATGCCGAAGCGCACCCAACTCTTCTCGCGATGGATACCGGTGTACAGGGCTTCGATCAGCTGGTTGACGTTCTGGCGGCGCCAGGAAGAGCGGTCCAGCTGGCCACCGGCCAGCAGATATCGCTGCCAGGAAGGCTCATCGGGAAACGGCAATTCGCGCTTGACGCCGCCATTGCCCGCATCCAGCGCGGCCGCCTCGGCTCCCGCACCGGCACCAGGCGCGTCGATCGGATACGGATAAAAGTAATCGTCGATGTGCACGCCGTCGATATCGTAGCGGCGCACCACGTCCAGCACCACGTCCGTCGTGTGCTTGGAAGCGGCGGCATCACCGGGATCCATCCACAGGTAGCGCCCGTATTGCTTGACGGACGCCGGATTGGTGGAAGCGAAACTGTCGCGTGCCAGCGGCGACTTGGCTGTCGCGTGACGGGCGCGATAAGGGTTGAACCAGGCGTGCAATTCCAGGCCGCGCGCATGCGCCTGGGCCACCCAGAAAGCCAGCGGGTCATACATGGGCAGCGGCGGCTGGCCTTGCTTGCCGGTCAGGTATTCCGACCACGGTTCCAGTTGCGACGGGTAAATCGTGTCGGCGCTGGGCCGTACCTGCAACACAATCGCATTCAGATTCAAGGACTTGGCGCGATCGAGGATGGCGATCGCCTCGGCTTGCTGCTTGGCCACCGGCAAATTGCTGCGACTGGGCCAATCGATATTGGCGACCGTCGACACCCAGGCGGCGCGAAACTCGCGCGGCGCCGGCGGCGGCACTTCGCCCGTAATGTGCTGCACCGGCGGCACGGCCGGCAAACCCGCTTCGCCCGGCGTCACTGCGGAGGGCATCTTGGTGCTGGTACAGCTGCTGAGCAATGTGGCGGTGGCCAGCGCAGCGAGCACGCCAGCCGTGGCGCCCAGACGTTTTTTGAAAGTAGACAACAAAACAATTCCTTGCAATGGTGGAGCGCAGGTGTATCGGTGGCGCATTTTACTGTGCGCCCGTCATCCTTGCGGGCGCACCGTTCAAAAGAATCAGGCGGCGGCTTTCTTGCCGAATGCGGGATCGATCTTGACCAGCGCGGCCATGATGAAGGCAGGAATGGTGGCGATGCAGACCCAGATAAAGAAATGTTGGTAACCGAGCATTTGCTGAATCCAGCCGCTGGCCATGCCAGGCAGCATCATGCCCAGGGCCATGAAACCCGTGCAGATGGCGTAATGGGCCGTTTTATGCGCGCCATCGGAAACCATGATCATGTACAACATATACGAAGCAAAACCGAAGCCATAGCCAAATTGCTCAAGCGCAATGCCAGCGGCGATCACATAAATGCTGCTGGGCAAGGCGCTGGCCAGGTAGACGAAGACCAGGTCGGGCAAGTGGACGGACAGCACCATGATCCACAGGCAACGTTTCAAGCCAAAGCGGGAAATGATGAACCCTCCCAGCAATCCACCCAGGGTTAGCGCAATCACGCCGATGGTGCCGTAGACCAGGCCCACCTGTTCCGTGCTCAGGCCCAGGCCGCCCTTGGCAACGGGGTCGAGCAGGAAGGGGGCGGCCAGCTTCAACAGCTGCGCTTCACCGAGACGGAACAGCAGTAAAAATCCCAGAATGACGAAAATATCCTTCTTCTTGAAGAAGGCAGCAAAGGTGGCGAGGAACTCTTGCAAAGGAGAAATACCGGCGTCCAAGATGCTGGCATGGTCGTCCTTGGGCTTCGGCAAGACAAAATAGTGATACAGGAAGAGGGCGATGAAGAGGCCCGCCAAAATCGCAAAGACAACGGACCAGGCCAGCTGCACATTGCCTGTCGCATGCGTCAGGTAGCCGGCCAGAAACACCAGGCCGCCCTGGCCAGCGATCATGGCCAATCGATAAAACGTGCTGCGCACGCCGACGAAGGCCGCTTGCTGGTGTTCTTCCAGGCCCAGCATGTAAAAGCCGTCGGCGGCAATATCATGCGTGGCGGAACTAAAGGCCATCAGCCAGAAGATGGCTAGGCTGATCTGGAAAAAATGCGGCAGCGAGGTCGTCAGGGCCACCAGCGCCAGCGCGGCGCCGATCAGCAGCTGCAAGCCGACGATCCAAAAGCGTTTGCTACGGTACATGTCAATGAAGGGCGACCACAGGGGCTTGATCACCCACGGCAAGTACAGCCAGCTGGTATACAGCGCGATATCCGTATTGGAAAAACCATAGTTCTTGTACATGATCACGGACAAGGTCATGACCACCACATAGGGGATGCCCTGGCCGAAATACAGGGAGGGGATCCATAGCCACGGCTTGTTTGCGCGCGCCGGAATGGTTTGTTGCACTAGCTCCATACATCCTTCTTTGTCTCCCAGACAGAAGAATGCTGCGCCCTCAGCTCAAGCCGCCAGTGCCGCCCGCACACTGCCGTCCGCGCCGGCCAACAATGCCTGTGCCTGGTCTGTATTGATTTTTTTGATCAAGGCAACAATCGCCACCTTGACGTGATAGTGGCATTGCTCCAGCACGCTCCTGGCCTGCGCCTCGCTAGCGCCGGTGGCATGCATGGTCAGACGCACCGCCCGCCAGATCAGCTTGGCGTTGGTCGGCTTCAAGTCTACCATCAAGTTTCCGTAAGTTTTATGCAAACCCACCATCAGGGCGCTGGAAATCGTGTTCAGGGTGATTTTTTGCGCCGTGCCCGCTTTCAAACGCGTGCTGCCGGAAATGACTTCCGCGCCCGTGTCGAGCACGATGCCGCATTGCGCCTCGTGTGCCACTGGAGCGCCCTGATTGTTGGCAATGCCGATGCTCAAGGCGCCAGCCTTGCGCGCGGCCAGTAGCGCACCCAGCACGTAGGGCGTGGCGCCGGAGGCGGCCAGCAGGATCACGACATCGTTGGCTTGCGGCTGCAGGGCCAGCAAGTCCCGCTCGCCTTGTTGCAGATCATCTTCCGCTCCTTCGACGGCCGCAAACATGGCACCCGCGCCGCCGGCCAGGATGCCGACAGCGCGCTCGGGTGGCCAGGAAAACGTGGGATTGAGTTCAACGCTGTCGAGTACGCCAAGGCGGCCCGAGGTGCCCGCGCCCACATATAGCAGACGCCCACCAGCGGCGATGCGGGGCAGGGCGGCTGTGATGGCTGCCGCGATTTGTGGTGACGCCAGCCGCACGGCTTCGACAGCCCAGAACTGGTCATCGACCAGCGCCGCCACCAGTTGCGCCACCGGGTACAGATCCAGATCCGGATGCCGCCGGCTCGGGGTTTCAGTTTTCAACATGATGTCAGAACATGCGTGAAGATGACACCAGTGTAGTACCGATGTGCAAGATCGGCCATGAAAGCTTGGCGTGCCGGCACAACGGGAGCTTATGGATGGCAACAGAATCGTCGCAGGCAGCCTTGTTACGGCGCGCGACGCATTTCTGCGACGAAATCGTAATGATCGCTGCGGCAATACGAATGCGTGAGTTCCACCGCTTCACCCGATTCCAGGTAGGCGATGCGCGTAATAAATAGCACGGCTTGGCCATCGGGGATACCCAGTTGCATGGCCAACACGGCCGTCGCATTCATGGCGCGGATGTGCTGCAAGGCACGCACGGGGGCCTTCTTGATGCTGTTCAAGTACTCGTACAGCGAATCGCCCACGGCGGCGGGGTCCGACACCACGCTAAATGGCAGCACGCTCACCTCATACGCCATCACCACGTCGTCGGCCAGGCGCAGGCGCTCCAGGCGCGCCACTTTTGTGTTCTGCGCCAGGCCCAGGCTCAGCTGTTCATCGCTGCTGGCGATGACGACATCGCGCTTGAGCCAACGCGAACCGGGGCGGTAGCCACGCTGCTGCAGCTGCTCGGAAAAACTCGACAGGTTCGATAGCGGCTGCTCGATACGCGGGGCAATATAGTTGCCCGAACCACGGCGGCGCACGACGAGGCCTTGCTCGACGAGCTGGTCGATGGCCTTGCGGGCAGTCACGCGCGATACGTCAAGCAGTTCGGACAGGCTACGTTCAGAGGGCAGGGCTTGGTCTACCTGATAGCGGCCGTTGCGTACGTCATCGCTCAGCTTGCGGGCGATCTGCATATATAAAGGCGAATTGTCATTTAAATCGACCTTGAGTTCTACGCTGGTCTGGCTCATACAGTTCTCCTTGTCCTCCTAGTGTAATAGCGATGGCGCTTGCGCGTAGCCCGTCCACCCATGAATCGATGGAAAATAGCGATAAATAACGGATATACGCTTAAAAAAACAATGTTTTACCGTGGGTATAGCTTTGTACCATAGATAAACAAGCAATTTTCATTGGCGCAACAAACCATCTCCTCCTATGCTGGCAAGGCCTCCATTGGCCCTAACACAGGGAAAGAGGATGAATAAAATGCGGGGATTTCGGGGTTTGCTATTGCTTAACACAAGCTGGGCCACACTGGCCAGACCACAGTGGCCGCCCCGGCAACGGTGCCGATGCAATCGGCAGGACGAACAGCAGCGCCGCTGCCATATGACGGATAATTGCGGAACTTTCCCTCTTTTCCATTCCTTATTGCCAGCGCATGCCCACACCCTTGAACTCTGCCGCCTGCCCCTGTGGCGGTGCCTCCTACGCCAGTTGCTGCGGCCCGTATATCGCGGGCGATGCCTTGCCGCCCACGGCCGAAGCCCTGATGCGCTCACGCTACACGGCGTTTACCTTGCGCGACGAGGCATATCTGCGCGCCAGCTGGCATGCCAGCACCTGTCCTGGCGAAGCTTTATTTGCCGATGAAGAAAAAGTCCAGTGGCTGGGACTTGAGGTAAAATCTGCTTTACGTTTACGTCAACGTAAAGCAATATCAGCAGATCAAGCCGAAGAGATACACCGCGACAGCGTGGAATTCGTGGCCCGCTACAAGGTTAACGGCCGCGCGCACCGCCTGCATGAAGTGAGCCGCTTCGTGCGCGAAGCAGACAAGAGCGGCGGCGCCCTGCGCTGGTTTTATCTCGACGGCAGTTTTCCCGAATAGCGCGACCCGAGAGACCGGGCGATCATAAAAAGGAACCGCAATGCCGCACATCGAAAGCAAACTCAATCCGCGCAGTGAAGATTTCAAGGCCAATGCCGCGGCCATGCAAGCCATCGTCGACGATTTGCGCGACAAGGTCGAGAAAATCGCCGCCGGTGGCGGTGTAGCGGCAGCCGCCAAGCACCTGGCGCGCGGAAAACTGCTGCCGCGCGAGCGCGTGCAAATGCTGCTCGATCCCGGCACGCCCTTCCTCGAGTTTTCGCAGATGGCGGCCTACGCCATGTACCAGGATGCCAAGGGCGTCGATGCCGCGCCTAGCGCCGGCATCATCACCGGCATCGGCCGCGTCTCGGGCCAGGAATGCGTCATCGTCTGCAACGACGCCACCGTCAAGGGCGGCACCTATTACCCGATGACGGTAAAAAAACATTTGCGCGCCCAGGAAATCGCCGACCAGAACAATCTGCCCTGCATCTACCTGGTCGACTCGGGCGGCGCCAACCTGCCAAACCAGGACGACGTCTTCCCCGACCGCGACCATTTCGGCCGCATCTTTTACAACCAGGCAAATCTGTCGGCCAAGGGCATTCCACAAATCGCCGTGGTGATGGGCTCTTGCACGGCTGGCGGCGCGTATGTGCCGGCCATGAGCGATGAATCGATCATCGTCAAGGAGCAGGGCACGATTTTCCTCGGCGGCCCGCCGCTGGTGAAAGCGGCGACAGGCGAAGTGGTGACGGCCGAAGACCTGGGCGGCGGCGACGTGCACACGCGTTTGTCCGGCGTGGTCGACCACCTGGCGCAGAACGATTTACATGCACTGTCGCTGGCGCGCAGCATCGTCTCGAACTTGAACCGCACCAAGCCACAGCAGATGGCCTTGCGCGAATCCGTCGAGCCAAAATATCCGACGCAGGAACTGTACGGCGTGATCCCCGTCGACACGCGCAAACCGTTCGATGTGCGGGAAGTGATCGCGCGCATCGTCGACGGCAGCGATTTCGACGAATTCAAGGCCCGCTATGGCACCACCCTGATCTGCGGCTTCGCGCATATCTACGGCGTCAAGGTAGGCATCATCGCCAATAACGGCATCTTGTTTTCCGAATCGGCCCTGAAAGGCACGCATTTCATCGAATTGTGCTGCCAGCGCAAGATTCCCCTCGTCTTCCTGCAAAATATCACCGGCTTCATGGTGGGCCGCAAATATGAAAACGAGGGCATCGCCCGCAATGGCGCCAAGATGGTCACGGCCGTGGCCACGGCCGGTGTGCCGAAATTCACGGTCATCATCGGCGGCAGCTTCGGCGCCGGCAATTACGGTATGTGCGGCCGCGCCTTTTCTCCCCGCTTCATGTGGATGTGGCCGAATGCGCGCATTTCCGTCATGGGCGGCGACCAGGCCGCTTCCGTGCTGGCAACCGTCAAGCGCGACGGCATCGAGGGCAAGGGTGGCGAGTGGAGCGCGCAAGAAGAAGCCGCCTTCAAGCAGCCAATCAAGGATCAATACGAACACCAGGGTCACCCGTATTACGCCACCGCACGCCTGTGGGACGATGGCGTGATCGACCCGGCAGACACCCGCATGGTGCTGGGCCTGGGCCTGTCGGCAGCCTTGAATGCGGAAATCCCGGACACCAAGTTCGGCGTGTTTCGCATGTAAGCGGCAATAAGGGAGAAAACCATGGAATTTGAAACCTTAACGCTGGTCATCGAGGGCAATGTCGCCAGCGTGACCCTGAACCGCCCCGACGTGCGCAACGCCTTCAACGAGACGACGATCGCCGAACTGACGCGCGCCTTCGAGGCGCTGGGACGCAACGAGATGGTGCGCGCCATCGTGCTGGCGGCCAATGGCACGGCCTTTTGCGCCGGCGCGGACTTGCACTGGATGAAGAAGATGGCAGGCTACACGCATGCCGAAAACCAGGCCGACGCGCTGCAGCTGGCGCAGATGCTGCGCACGATTTACCTGTGTCCCAAGCCCGTGGTAGCAAAGATCCAGGGCGACTGCTATGCCGGCGGCATGGGCCTGGTCGCCGCATGCGATATCATTCTGGTTGCGGAAGACGTGCATTTCTGCCTGAGCGAAGTGCGGCTGGGACTGATCCCGGCCACTATTTCACCGTATGTCATCAAGGCCATGGGCGAAAACGCGGCACGCCGCTATTTCCTGAGCGCCGAGCGATTCTCTGCACAGGAAGCGCTGCGCATCGGCTTTGCCCACGAGGTAGTCGCTGGCGACGCGCTGCAAGCAAAAACGGCCGAGGTGTTGAAAGCGCTGACTAGCAACAGCCCGCACGCGGTGGCGCAGGCGAAAACGCTGGTGCGCGAAATCGTTGGCCAGCCGGTCGATGACGCGCTGCTGTTGGACACCGCCGAACGCATCGCGCAGATCCGCGCCTCGGAGCAGGGGCGCGAAGGCGTGCAATCGTTCCTCGACAAGCGCAAGCCGAGTTGGCTCATGGGCTAGTTAATGGTCCAAAGCTCATGGACTAAGAATATCATTGGAGCAGTTTTGAAAGCAGAAAAACAATCGGGCTGGGTCGAACGCAGTCTGCGTAGTGTGTGGCATCCGTGCACGCAAATGCAGCATCACGCATCGGCTAACGACGCTGTACCGCTCATCCCCGTCAGCCACGGCCGCGGCGCCTGGCTGTATGACCACGAAGGACGACGCTACCTGGACGCCATCAGTTCCTGGTGGGTGAACTTGTTCGGCCACGCGAATCCGCGCATCAATGCCGCGCTGAAGGACCAGCTGGACCGCCTGGAACACGCGATGCTGGCCGGTTTCACGCATGAACCGGTGGTCGAACTGTCGGAAAAACTCTCCGCCTTGACCGGCGGCGTGCTCGGTCACAGTTTTTACGCATCCGACGGCGCCTCGGCCGTGGAAATCGCCCTGAAAATGAGCTTTCACGCATGGCGCAACAGCGGCAAAACGGACAAGCAGGAATTCGTCTGCTTGCAAGGCAGCTACCACGGCGAAACCATCGGTGCGCTGGCCGTCACGGACGTCGCCCTGTTCAGGATGCCTACGGTCCTTTGTTACGCGCCTCGCAGACGGTGATGTCACCCGACTTCCGCCAGGCCGCCGAAGGCGAGTCAGCCGAGGATGTGGCACGCCGCGCCGCCGCCGATGTGGAACGATTATTCCAGGAAAAATCGGACAAAATCGCCGCTATCATCATTGAGCCGCTGGTGCAGTGCGCCACCGGCATGGCCATGCACGATCCGCTGTACCTGTCCCTGGTGCGCGCCCTGTGCGACCGCTACCAGGTACACCTGATCGTCGATGAAATCGCCGTCGGCTGCGGGCGCACGGGCACTTTCTTCGCCTGCGAACAGGCCGGCATCTGGCCCGATTTCGTCTGCCTGTCGAAAGGCATCAGCGGCGGCTACCTGCCTTTATCGCTGGTGATGACGCGCGAAGATATCTATCAAGCCTTCTACAGCACCGACGTGCGGCGCGGCTTCCTGCATTCGCACTCGTACACCGGCAACCCGCTGGCCTGCCGCGCGGCGCTGGCCACCCTGTCGATTTTCGAGCAAGACGATGTGCTGGTAAGCAACCGGGAACGCGCCGCCAAGATTACGCGCGCCCTGGCGCCGCTGGCGCAGCATGAAAAAGTAAAACACTTTCGCCAGCGGGGCATGATCTGGGCCTTCGATGCGGTGGACGCGGCACCCGACTTTTCGCGCCGCTTCTTCAGCACGGCGCTGGAGCACGAACTCTTGATGCGCCCCATAGGTTCCACCGTTTACCTGATGCCGCCGTACATCCTTGACGACGCAGAAATCGCGGGCCTGGGCCAGCAAACGCTGGCCGTCTTCAAGCATGTGATCGGAGCCTGAGATGGAACTGATCGCGCGACTGCAACAGCAACTGCACGGGCTGGAAGAGCGCAGCCTGATCCGTCGCCGGCGCACCGTCGAGACGCCATGCGCGCCGCGCCTGACGGTAGACGGGCGCGAGCTGCTGGCCTTTTGCAGCAACGACTACCTGGGCCTGGCAGCGCATCCGCGCATCGTGGCAGCGCTGAAAGAAGGTGCCGACCTGTATGGTGCCGGCAGCGGCGCGTCGCACCTGATCAGTGGCCACAGCCGCGCCCATGCCCAGCTGGAAGAGCAACTGGCCGCTTTCGTCGGCGCCAACCTGGAACAGCCACGCGCGCTGTATTTTTGCACCGGCTACATGGCTAATTTAGCTGTGCTGACGGCGCTGGCCGCCGGTGATGCCGAAGCCGAGATCTTCTCGGAAGCGCTGAACCACGCCTCGCTGATCGACGGCACGCGCCTGGCGCGTGTGAAAACGCACGTGTATCCGCATGCGGACCTCGATGCGCTGGCGGCCCTGCTGGCGGCAAGCACGGCGACAAGCAAAATCGTCGTCACCGACAGCGTCTTCAGCATGGATGGCGACCTGGCGCCGCTGCCGGCGTTGCTAGCCCTGTGCGAGCAGCACGGCGCCTGGCTGGTGGTCGACGATGCGCACGGCTTCGGCGCGCTGGGCGAGCATGGCCGCGGCGCGCTGGAACACTTCAAGCTGCATTCGCCGCACCTGGTGTATGTGGGCACGCTGGGCAAGTCGGCCGGCGTGGGCGGCGCTTTTGTTTGCGCGCATGAGGCCGTAATCGAAACGCTGATCCAGAAGGCGCGCCCCTACATCTTTACCACGGCCGCCGCGCCCGCGCTCGCGCATGCGCTGCTGGCCAGCCTGGAAATCATCGCCGGCGAGGAAGGCCGGCAGCGCCGCGCCCACCTGGCCGCGCTGGTAGAACAATGGAACGACGGCTTGCAACTGCAGCGCTGGCAAGCCTTGCCGTCATTTAGCGCCATCCAGCCCGTCATCATCGGCGACAACGCGGAAATGATGGGCATCGCCGCCACCCTGTACCAGCAAGGCCTGTGGGTCGGCGCGATCCGCCCGCCTACTGTCCCGCTCGGCACGGCGCGCTTGCGCGTGACCCTGTCGGCCGGCCACACGGCGCAGGAAGTAGCGCAATTGATCAACGCAGTCAACACCCTGGAAAGGACACGTCATGAGCCTTGATGACCCCATCGTGGCCGAAGTGCTGGCAGACCTGGCGCAGGCGGTGCAACCCGCCCCCGCGAGCACCGGCCTGCCCTCGCGCTTCGCCTGTTTCGTCACCGGCACCGACACGGAAATCGGCAAGACCTTGACCTCGTCGGCCCTGCTGCACGCGCTGGTGGCGCGCGGCGTACGCGCCTGCGGCATGAAGCCCGTCGCCGCCGGCGCCGAGATGCGCGACGGCCAGCTGCATAATGAAGACGCCGACAGCCTGATCGCCGCCGGCAACGTCAGCATGCTGCGTAACCTGACCACGCCCTACATGCTGAAGGAAGCGGCGGCGCCGCATATCGCCGCCGCTCTGGAAGGCGTCATTATCGAGTCGGTGCCCATCCTGGCCGCCTACCTGGAAATCGCCGCCGCTTCGGATGCCGTCGTGGTCGAAGGCGTAGGTGGTTTCCGCGTGCCGCTGTCGCCCGGTTTCGATTCGGCCGACCTGGCGCAGCAGCTCGACCTGCCGGTAATTTTGGTAGTCGGCATGCGCCTCGGCTGCATCAGCCAAGCCTTGCTGACGGTGGAAGCCATCGCAGCGCGCGGCCTGACGCTGATCGGCTGGGTCGCCAACACCCTGGAAGTGGAAATGCGCTTCCTCGACGAAAATATCGAAGCACTGACCGAGCGCATTCCGGCGCCGCTGCTGGGCAGGGTGCCGCGCCTGGCGCAACCCGGCGCAGAAGCGGCGGCGGCGTATCTCGATTTCAGCGGCTTGCCCAACTGGCCGGCGCAGCAGTCGAAACATTAAACCGAATAATTAAACGTCTCCAAAAATAGAAGCGAAGGAATCACATGTCTCACGTCCAAGAAGCAGCAAAAACCGTCGAACTGCACCGTCCTGCGGCGCGCATCACCGTGCCGGAAGCGGCCACCTGGCCCGTCGCCGATGTGCTGGCACTGTTCGACCTGCCATTCAATGACCTGATGTTCAAGGCCCAGCAAACTCACCGCATCAACTTCCCCGATGGCGACGTGGAACTGGCTACCTTGTTGTCGATCAAGACCGGTGGCTGCGAGGAAGATTGCGGCTACTGCCCGCAGGCAGCGCGCTACGACACGGGCGTGGAAGCGAAAAAAATCCTCGACATCGACACGGTGCTCGACGCGGCCCGCCAGGCCAAAGCCAATGGCGCCACGCGCTTCTGCATGGGTGCCGCCTGGCGCAGCCCGAAAGAGCGTGACATGGAAAAAGTCGAAGAGATGGTGACCAAGGTAAAGGCGCTGGGCTTGGAAACATGCGCTACTTTGGGCATGCTGGAAGAGGGACAAGCGCACCGCCTGAAAAACGCCGGCCTGGACTTCTACAACCATAACCTGGACACGGCGCCCGAGTTCTACGACAACGTCATCTCCACGCGTGAATATCAGGACCGTCTGGACACCCTGGGCCGCGTGCGCGAAGCGGGCTTGAAAGTGTGCTGCGGCGGCATCGTCGGCATGGGCGAGACGCGATTGCAGCGCGCCGGCCTGATCGCCCAGCTGGCCAATTTGAATCCGTATCCGGAATCGGTGCCCGTCAACCACCTGGTGCAGGTGGAAGGCACGCCTTTGTATGGCCTGGAAGCGCTCGATCCGTTCGAGTTCGTGCGCACGATTGCGGTTGCCCGCATCACCATGCCAAAAGCGCGCGTGCGTTTGTCGGCGGGCCGCCGCCAGATGGGCGAAGCCGTGCAAGCCATGTGCTTCCTGGCGGGCGCCAATTCCATCTTCTACGGCGACAAGCTGCTCACCACCGATAATCCGGAAGCGGAAGACGACCGCACCCTGTTGAACAAACTGGGCTTGCAGACGCGCGGCGCCATGCTCGACTCGGTACAGAAAGAGAAGTGCGGCTGCTGATCGAAGTCAACCGGGGTCAGACCCGCCGGGTCTGACCCCAGCTATTGCTTTTGGGTTAAGCAACAACCTGACCCAACGTCTGTACTGCAGGGGTCTGACCCAAAGGGTCTGACCCCACAATAAAAAAACTTCCAGCCACGAGCTGCAAAGAGAGAGACCATGTTCACTAAAATCCTGATCGCCAACCGCGGCGAAATCGCTTGCCGTGTCGCCGCTACCGCGCGCCGCATGGGCATCCAGACCGTTGCCGTATATTCGGAGGCAGACGCCAACGCCAAGCACGTCGCCGTCTGCGACGAAGCGGTGCTGATCGGCCCTGCGCCGGCCAAGGAAAGCTATCTGTGCGGTGACAAGATCATCGCCGTGGCGCTGGCCACTGGCGCGCAGGCGATCCACCCCGGCTACGGCTTTTTGTCCGAAAACGCCAACTTCGCCGACGCCTGCCACGCTGCAGGCCTGGTCTTCATCGGCCCGCCAGCGTCCGCCATGCGCGCCATGGGTTCCAAATCGGCCGCCAAGTCGCTGATGGAAAAGGCGAATGTGCCGCTGGTGCCTGGCTACCACGGCGACAACCAGGATGCGGACTTCCTGCACGGCCAGGCCGACAAGATCGGCTACCCCGTGCTGCTGAAGGCTTCGGCCGGCGGCGGCGGCAAGGGCATGCGCGTCATCGAGCACTGCGCCGACTTCAAGGCTGCGCTGGCCTCGTGCAAGCGCGAAGCGATCAGCTCTTTCGGCGACGACAAGGTGCTGGCCGAGAAATACCTGTCGCGTCCACGGCATATTGAAATCCAGGTGTTTGCCGATACCCTGGGCAACTGCATCTACCTGTTCGAGCGCGATTGCTCGGTGCAGCGCCGTCATCAAAAGGTGCTGGAAGAAGCGCCGGCGCCGGGCATGCCGTTCGACCGCCGCGCCGCCATGGGCGAGGCGGCCGTCGCCGCTGCCAAGGCTGTCGGCTATGTGGGCGCGGGCACGGTGGAATTCATCGCCAACCAGGATGGTTCGTTCTACTTCATGGAGATGAACACGCGCTTGCAGGTGGAACACCCGGTGACGGAAATGATCACCGGCACCGACCTGGTGGAATGGCAGTTGCGCGTCGCCTTTGGCGAGCCGCTGCCGAAAAAACAGCATGAGCTGACGATCCACGGCCACGCCATCGAAGCGCGCATCTATGCGGAAAACCCGGAAAAGGGCTTCCTGCCATCGATCGGCACCCTGCGCCACATGCAGTCGCCGTCGGCGGTGACGTTCGAGCTGGGCGGAACGGTGGTTCCGGCCGCCGTGCGCATCGATTCGGGCGTGCGCGAGGGCGACGCTATCTCCCCGTTCTACGACCCCATGATCGCCAAGCTGATCGTCTGGGGCGCAGACCGCCGCGAGGCACTGGCACGCATGGCGCAGGCGCTGGGTGAGTACCAGATCGTGGGCCTGGCCAGCAATATCGCTTTTTTGAAGCGCCTGGTCGAAGGCCAGGCATTTGCCAGCGCCGATCTCGACACGGGTTTAATCGAGCGCAATCAAGAATCGCTATTCCCCGCGCTGCAGGCAACGCCAGACACGGCGCTGGCACTGGCGTCGGTGGCCCTGCTGCTGGAAGAGAAAGCGGCCGCCGAAACGCAGTCGAGCCACCGCGCCGACCCGTGGGGCAATGCCCTGGGCTGGCGCTTGAACAGCACTCTGGGACGCAGCCTGGCGTTTGCCGATGAGTTCACGCTCGCTGGCGGCGCCGAGGCCGAGGCCTATGCCGCACGCATCACCTACCAGACCGATGGCTGGCTGTTCAACGGCCAGCCCCTCAGCTTGACGGCGCGCCAAGGCAATGAGCTGCACATCAAGCTCGGCGAGCGTGCCGTGCACGGCACCGTGCTGCGCGACGGCGAGCAGTTCCACGTATTTAGCAGCGGCTTGCACTACACCTTGCATTACAGCGACCCGATGGCGCATGCGGGCGAAGTGGAAGCGGAAGGCGGCCGCCTGACGGCGCCCATGCCGGGCAAGGTCGTCGCCGTGCTTGTCAACAAAGGCCAGGACGTGAAAAAGGGCGAGCCTTTGGTCATCATGGAAGCGATGAAGATGGAGCACACCATCGCCGCGCCACACGATGGCTTGGTGGAAGACGTGCTGTACGGCGTCGGCGACCAGGTGAGCGATGGCGCGCCGCTACTGGCCTTCAAGGCTGCCGCATAAAGGCTGTGACGATGCGCATACTTTTACAACGTTCGGACGGCAAGGAAGCGGCGTGGATCAGCGACTTGCGTGACTTGCTGCCCGAGGCCGAAATCCATTTCTGGCGCGAAGGCGAAACGTTCGCGCCGTGCGACTACGCCGTCGTATGGCAGCCGCCAGCGGCCATGCTGCCAGCATTACGCCAAGTTAAAGCCATCTTCAACACGGGCGCAGGTGTCGACGCACTCTTGAAATTTGGCGAGGCGCTGCCCGCACACGTGCCGCTGATACGCCTGGACGACGCGGGCATGGGCGTGCAGATGGCCGAATATGTGAGCCACGCCGTGCTGCGCCACTTCCGCCAGTTCGACGCGTACGAGGCGCAGGGCCGCGCCGGCATCTGGCAAGCGCTACCCGCCTACGACAAGGCCGATTTCCCCATCGGCGTGCTGGGCATGGGCGTGCTGGGCAACCGCGTACTGCAAGCGCTGGCGCAGTTCGAGTTTCCCCTGCGGGGATGGAGCCGCAGCCGCAAGTCAAGCGATGGCGTGCAATGTTTTGCGGGCGAAGAGGAGCTGGAAGCCTTTTTGCGCGGCACGCGCGTGCTGGTGTGCATGCTGCCGCTCACGCCCGAGACGCATAACCTGCTCGACCGCACGCGTCTGTCGATGCTGCTGCCAGGCGCCTACGTCATCAACGTGGCGCGCGGCGCGCATATTGCCGAACCGGATTTACTGACCCTGATTCGCAGCGGACATATCGCCGGGGCAACGCTCGACGTGTTCCGCAACGAGCCGCTGCCGCAACAGCACCCATTCTGGCAAGAACCGCGCATCACCATCACGCCGCATATTTCGGCGGCCACCCTGCGCCGCGAAAGCGTGGCGCAGATCGCCGCCAAGATGCGCCGCCTGCATGCCGGAGCAGTAGTCGCCGGCATCGTCAACCGTTTGCAAGGATATTGAGATGAGCAATCAAGTGAGTTTGCCAAAACAGGTGAAGATCGTCGAAGTGGGTCCGCGCGACGGCCTGCAAAACGAAAAGGAAACCATCAGCGCCGCCGTCAAGATCGAGCTGGTCGACCGCCTGACCTTGGCCGGCTTCAGCAACATCGAGGCGGCGTCCTTCGTCTCGCCAAAATGGGTGCCGCAAATGGCCACCAGCGCGGAAGTGATGGACAAGATCACGCGCCGCGCCGGTACCCTGTATTCGGCGCTGACGCCGAACATGCAAGGTTTCGATGCCGCGCTGGCGGCGAAGGCCGATGAAGTGGTGATCTTCGGCTCCGCCTCCGAGGCGTTCTCGCAAAAGAATATCAACTGCTCGATAGCTGAATCGATCGCCCGCTTCGAAGGCGTGGCCAAGGCGGCCAAGGCACATGGCTTGCGCCTGCGCGGCAGCATCAGCTGCGCCTTCGGCTGCCCCTATCAGGGCGACGTGCCGCTGGACGCCGTGGCCGACGTGGTGGGGCGCATGCGCGACCTCGGTTGCGACGAGATCGACATCGCCGACACCATCGGCGTGGCCACGCCGCGAAAAACGCAGGCGGTCATGCAGCGCGCGATTCAAGCCTTCCACGTGGGCGGCCTGTCCGGCCACTTCCACGACACCTATGGCCAGGCGCTGGCAAATATCTACGCCAGCCTGGAAACGGGTATTGCGATTTATCATTCGTCCGTCTCGGGCCTGGGCGGCTGCCCCTACGCCAAGGGCGCTACCGGTAACGTGGCGACCGAGGACGTGCTCTACATGATGCAGGGACTGGGGATAGACACCGGCATCGACCTGGAACTGGTGGTCGATGCGGGCCAGTTCATCTCGCAGCAGCTGGGGCGCAAGGGTTCCAGCCGCGCCGGCAACGCCATCGCGGCAAAACGCGCCGCTGTTTGAGGTAAGTTGGATTAGCGTGGCGACGCCACGCGTAATCCGACAACAGTGTTTGCCATGACCCTGGTGGCGTCGGATTACGCGCTTGCGCGCTAATCCGACCTACCCGACCGGCGTGAACCGTACAGACGAAAAAAAACCCAAGAGCCGAAGCTCTTGGGTTTTTTTCTACAAATTTGGTCGGAGTACAAGGATTCGAACCTTGGACCCCCTGGTCCCAAACCAGGTGCGCTACCGGGCTGCGCCACACTCCGAAGACCAAGATAATACAGGCCGTATCGACTTCGGTCAAGGGTCAGGTGAAACTCTGTGTAAATTATTTACGCCGGGCACGAGAAGCCATGTATTTTTCAAAACTATTGAAGTATGCGACACTAACTAGGCAAGTTTTCCCGCTCAGACATGAAGGCGACGACGGCAATGGATTTCAGTATAGAAAGAAGAGACGGTGGCCGGCCCATGCCAAGCCGCCGCAGCATGGTGCTGGGCATTGCCGTGTCCGTGCTGCTGCATGGCGCATTGGTCTATCTATGGCGCCATGTGCCACCGCCTGTCGCGCCGGATGCGGGTCCGCGCGTGGAGTCGATTGCCGTGTGGATACGTCCACTGGCCGCCAAGCCCCCAGCGCCGCCTGTCGAAGTCGTCCAGCCAAAGCGCGAAGCAAGACCCATCATTGAGCCAAGGCGCGCCGCGACCCGCGCAGTGCCGACGCCAGCGGTGGCCACCGCGCCAGCACCGAACCCGCCAGCCATCACGCTGGCACCGGCAACGCCGGCAGCCAACTCGGATACCTTGCCGCAAGAGACCGCAAAATTCGACATGGAAGCGGCCAGGAAGACGGCGCGCAAGATGGCCGGCGAACGCGATCCATCCAAGGTGGGCACGGCCGTCGGGCAAATCCCCGACCAGCCGCTGGCAACGCAAACCCGACTCGCGCGCGATATCGCGCAAGGCAAGCGCGGCGATTGCCGCACCGCCTATGCAGGCGCGGGCTTGCTGGCACCCGTGCTGATGTTGCTCGACAAAAAGGATAGCGGCTGCAAGTGGTAAGGCAAGTGTTGAGGCAAGGGCAGAGACTTACAAGATACCGGGATTGGCTATCTCACCATGCCCTTATTCTTGGCCCTTCAACTGCAGCGCCCGTTCATACAGGGCGTTTTTCTTGCGCCCCGTGATTTGCGCCGTCAGGTTAGCCGCTTGCTTGACGCTGCATTCAGCCAGCAGGATGTTCAGGATGCGTTCCGCTTCCACGTCTTCCGCGTCTTGCGCCTCGGTTGCGCCTTCGAGCAGGACGACAAATTCGCCCTTTTCGCGATGCGCATCAGCGCGTATCCAGCTTTCCGCTTCGGACAGCGGGCAGCGGTGGATTTCCTCGAACATTTTCGTCAGTTCGCGCGCAAACACCACCTGGCGCGTAGGCTCGAACGCTTCCACCAGGGCTGTGGCGCAATCGAGGATGCGGTGCGGCGCCTCGTAGAACACCATCGTGGCCGTGACGCCGCGCAAGCTGTGCAGCATGTTTTCGCGCTGCTTGGCCTTGGCCGGCAGGAAGCCGACAAAGTAAAACTGGTCATTCAACAAACCGCTGGCGGAAATGGCCGTGATGGCCGCCGATGCGCCCGGCAGCGGCAGCACGCGCAAACCCGCTGCGCGCACGGCGTCGACGATGCGCGCGCCCGGGTCGGAAACGGCGGGCGTGCCCGCATCGGAGACGAGGGCGATGCGCTCGCCGGCGTGCAGGCGGGCGATCAGGGTCTGCGCCACTTCACGCTCATTATGTTGATGCGCCGCAATCAATGGCTTGTTCAGGCCAAAGCGCGTCAGCAGGTGCGCCGTATTGCGCGTATCTTCACAGGCAACGGCGTCGGCAAGGCTCAGCAAGTGCAGCGCGCGCAAGCTGATATCGGTCACATTGCCGATCGGCGTGGCCACTATATACAATGTTGCGATAGGATAGACCTGGTGCGCCGCCTCTGTCATGATGGGCAGGCTGGCGATGGAACTGATTTCTTGTACGGTCATTTTGGAGGTTGAATGCTTGCTAATAGTGTGAAGTTACTGCTTGTTTGTGCCGCGACCGGCATGCTGAGCGCTTGCAGCACGCCTTGCGACGCGCCCGGCCAATTGTGCGCGCCTATTGAATCTAACACAAGGGCGCTGCCGCCACCGAAGCCGTTGCCACCACCCGTGCCGCCCAAGCCGCCTGCGCCAGAACCGGTGACGTTTGCCGTGGCCGTACCCGATATTACCGCGTATGACGGCAACGCTGCGCCGCTGGCGCCGAGCAAAAACAAGCCGGCGACCGGCACGCCGCTCGACATGCCGACGGCCACGGCGCCGGCACCGGCCGATGGCAATGTCCACCACATCGGCTTGCTGCTGCCGCTGCGCTCGTCTTCCTTGGGTCCGGCCGCCGAATTGCTGCGCGCCGGCTTCATGGCCGCCTATGCGCGCGACCGCAGCGGCTTCGAAGTGACGGTGATCGACACGGGCGATGGCAGCAGCGATGTCCTGAACAAGTTTGCACAAGCGCAAGAGGAACAGGACGTCATCGTCGGCCCCCTGTCGCGCTCGGCCGTCACGGCGGTGGCGAATAGCGACCTGGTGCGCAAGCCGACGATAGCCCTGAACCACCCGGACCACCGCGGCGAGGCGCGCCTGCCGGAAAAAATGCTCATCATGGGCCTGTCGATCGAAGCGGAAGCGCGCCAGGTCGCCGCCTGGGCCGCCAGCGAACAGCCGTCTGCCAGCGCGCTGATCCTGTCGGCCGGTTCGCCCTCGCAACGCCGCACCAGCGCCGCCTTCAAGCAGGAATGGCTGCGCCAGGGCGGCAAGATCGAAACGATGGACTTGACGGCCACGAATGGTTACCTGAGCGATGCCGAGCTGGTGCAGCTGCGCGCGCGCCTGGCCGCGACACCGCCTGGCCTGCTGTTTGCCGCGCTCGACGCTGACCAGGCGCGCCAATTGCGCGTGGCCATCGGCAGCGATTTGCCCCTGTATGGCACGTCGTCATTAAATCCCGGCACCGGACGCGGCGCCAGCGGTACGGAACTCGACGGCGCGCGCCTGCTGGACCTGCCATGGCAAGTGCAGCGCAACCACCCGCAAGTGATGCAGTATCCGCAGCCGCCGCAGCCAGGCGACGCCCGCCTGACGGCGGACATGGAACGCCTGTACGCGCTGGGCATCGATGCCTTCCGCGTGGCGCGCGAAGTGGCGCTGCGTCCAAACGCGCCGTTCACGCTCGATGGCGTGACTGGCCGCCTGGCCGTACGCTTCGAGAATGCGCAAAGCGTCTTCGAACGCACGGAGCAAGCTGCCAGCTACCAGCAGGGCGTACTGGGCACCTGGCCACCGGCCGCAGCGGCAACGCCGGCCGCCTTGCCACCGGCACAATAAGGATACGCCATGCTGCCCTTGCCTTTCCAAAATACACAGGCACGGGGACAGCAGGGGGAAGACGCTGCGCTCGCCTATCTGCGGCGACAAGGCTTGTTGCTGCTTGCACGCAACTATCGGTGCAAAGGTGGCGAACTGGACCTGATCATGCGCGATGGCCCGTCGGTCGTCTTCGTGGAAGTGCGGCTACGCAGCAGTGCCGCCTTTGGCGGCGCGTTGGCCAGCATCACGTCAAGCAAGCAGCGGCGCATGGTGCTGGCGGCGCAAAGCTGGCTGCTGACGCAAAATATCGTGCCGCCATGCCGCTTCGACGCACTCGCCATCGATGGGGGGCGCATCAGCTGGCTGAAGAACATCCTCGATATGTAAGCATTTTTAACCGTGCTTGTCCGCCATGCCGCGCACCTGCACTATAATCGCCAGACTATGAATAATCAACGCATCCTCTCGCACTTCCACGAAAGTGCCGAACTCAAGATCCGGGCTGCTACCGTATTGGCGCAACCCATTGCGCAGGCGATCGACCTGATGTTCTATGCATTGTCAAACGGCAACAAGATCCTGGCCTGCGGCAACGGCGGTTCCGCCGCCGACTGCCAGCATTTCGCGGCCGAGCTGGTGGGACGCTTCGAACGCGAGCGCTTTCCGCTGCCGGCCCTGGCGCTGACGACCGATACCTCGATCCTGACGGCCATCGCCAATGACTACAGCTACCGCGAGATTTTCTCGAAACAAGTGCAGGCCTTCGGCCAGGCCGGCGATATCTTGCTGGCCATCTCCACGTCGGGCAATTCGGCCAACGTGATGGCAGCAGTAGAAGCGGCGCTCGAGCGCGAAATGCGCGTCGTGGCGCTGACGGGCAAGGACGGCGGCGCCATCGGCAAGATGCTGACCGATGCCGACGTGCATATCTGCGTGCCGGCCGAGCGCACGGCGCGCATCCAGGAAGTCCACCTGACCACCATACACTGCATCTGCGACGGCATCGACGTCGCCCTATTCGGAGGAGACGTGAATGACTAAATTCGCTACTGGCCCAGGCTGGAAACGCGTACAACGCCCACTGGCTACCGCTTTGCTGTGCGGCGCCATGCTCACCTCGCTCACCGGCTGCATCGAACTGATGGTCGGCGGCGCAGTGATGAGTGGCGTTGCTGCGGCAGACCGCCGTACCCTTGGCGCCCAGACCGAAGACAAGTCGATCGCCCTGAAAGGCGAATCGCGCATCCCCTCCATCGTCGGCGATGCCGGCCATGTGAACGTCACCAGCTTCAACCGCCGCGTCCTGCTGACAGGCGAAGTGCGCGATGAGGCGATGAAAAATGCCGTCGAGCGCGAAGTGCGCAATATCGAAGGCGTGGAATCGGTGGCCAATGAACTGATCATCGCCGGCCCGGCCAGCTACACCTCGCGCTCGAACGACGCGCTGATCACCACCAAGGTCAAGGCCAGCCTGGTGGACATGAAAACTATCTCGGCAGCCTCGTTCAAGGTCGTCACCGAAAACGGCAGCGTCTTCCTGATGGGCCGAGTCACCCAGCGCGAAGGCATGGTCGCGGCCGACGTAACGCGCGGCGTGGGTGGCGTGCAGAAAGTGGTCAAGCTGTTCGACTACATTTCGGAAGCGGAGCTGAAGCAATTGCAGCCCGATCCGATACCGGGGCGCGTCAACAACGCCGTCGGACAGTAGGCCCGCCAGGCCGTACACAAAACGATGGGGCTATAATGGCCCCATCGTTACGTTATCTGGTGTGAAAACTATGTCGACATCGAGTGCCAAATCCTGGAGCAAGCCCGCGCTATTTTGTATTGCATTGATGGCTGTCGCTGCGGTGGCGTTTCTGAACAACAAACAAAGCGCGCCGGACGTGACCTTCCACGGCATCCATGGCGAAAAAATTACGTCAAGCAGCCTGCGCGGCAAGGTCGTGATGGTCAATTTCTGGGCTACCTCCTGCACCACATGCGTGGCAGAAATGCCGGAAATGGTCGACACCTACAACAAGTACAAGGGGCAGGGACTGGAATTGGTGGCCGTGGCCATGAAATACGATCCGGCCAACTACGTCCTTAATTTCGCCGAAACGCGCCAGCTGCCCTTCAAGGTGGCGCTCGACGTGACAGGTGAGGCGGCCAAGGCTTACGGCGACGTGGCCCTCACACCCACCACCTTCGTGCTCGACAAGCAGGGCAAGATCCTCAAGCGCTACGTGGGCAAGCCAGAATTCGCCGAATTGCATAAATTAATCGAGAGCGCCATCGCCGGCTGATCCGACACTGGCGACACTGGCCGCAAAACCTTGTTGCCAGCTGTTGCACGTATGTTATAACCTTCCCTCGCGTGATCCCATTCACCTTATGAAGGCCAGCCGTGTCCCTAGCCGCTCAATCGCTCGACCCGCAACAACTGAAAACCTGGCTACTCGCCAGTGGCAACAAGGACGCCACGGCGTTCCGTCAACTATATCACGCCACATCATCGAAACTGTTCGGCTTCGCGCTGCGTATATTGCATAAGCAAGAGCTCGCCGAAGAAGCCTTGCAAGAGGGTTTCGTTGCCATCTGGAACAATGCCGCCACTTACCAGAGCCATCTGGCGGCGCCGATGACCTGGATGGCCACCATCGTGCGCAACAAGGCGTTCGATGTGCTGCGGCGCAGCGACGATACCGTGGAAATCGATGCCGAACAGTTTGATAGCGAAGTCATGAATGCACTCCAAGACCCCCAGGCCACGCCCATCGAAGCACTGCAGCTGAGCAGTGATGCCAAGGCGCTGGCGTTTTGCATGTCGGCCCTGGACGGGCTGCATCGGCAAGTAGTCGCCCTGGCGTTCTATCATGACCTGTCGCACAGCGAAGTGGCGCAGCAGATGTCGCTGCCGATCGGCACCGTCAAGACCTGGATACGGCGCAGCCTGGAACGGCTGCGTACGTGCCTGGCGAAACGGGAGGCAACATGAATATTCGCGGCAATGACAGCTTGCGCCAGAAACTGGCGTCCGAATACGTGCTGGGCACCCTGAAAGGCGGCGCGCGCCGGCGTTTCGAAGGCTGGCTGCACAACGACGCCGATTTGCGCAATATCACGGCCGAATGGCGCCAGCGCCTGGAACCGATGGCGGAGTTTGCCACGCCCGTGGCGCCGCCCAAGCGCGTCTGGCAACAGATCGAGCAGCGCTTGCACCTGGCGCCCCAGGGCGGCTGGTCATTATTGCGCGATTCGCTGTCATTCTGGCGTTCGCTCGGCATGGCCTCAAGCGCCATCGCCGCGCTGCTGGTGATCGTCGTGGCCACGCGCGTCATGGACACACCACAGATCAGCTATGTGGCCAGCCTGACGGACGAGAAAGCGCAAACAGCCCTGCTGCTGACGGCCGACAGCCGCCAAGGCGGGCTCGAGGTGCGCATGCTGGGTAACGCGCCCGTACCTGCTGATCGCGACCTGGAACTGTGGGCCGTGCCGAAGAGCGGCAACCCGCGTTCGCTGGGTCTGCTGGCCGACAAGGGCAACATGAAACTGGCCTTGCCGCAGCGTGGCATCGGCAACGACGTAGCCACGATGGCCGTTACCCTGGAACCGAAAGGCGGGTCGCCCAATCCGAACGGACCGACGGGACCGGTTTTGTATAAAGGTAACTGGGTGAAAATCTAGCGAACCCAAGCAAGGGCTGGGGTCGTTCCCTTCGGGATCGGAATTTCCCCCATTGGGGAAAATTTCCCCTGCAGGGTACGACCCCGGATTTTGCCCTTCGGTTACTTGGGATACAGAATCATCTGCGTGCAACGAAACAGGGCGATGGTCTTGCCCATTTCCTTGCTTTTCACCACGGCATCCCACACTTGCGTGTTGCGGCCCTTGGGCTCGACTTTCGCCGTGCAGGTGAGCGTGCCTTCGCAGGCCGTGCCCAAGTGGTTCGATTTGAACTCGATGGTGGTGAAATTGTTCGCGCCCTCGGGCCGGTTGCCGATACAGCCATAGCCGGAAGCCGTATCGGCCAGCGCCACCACGCTACCAGCGTACAGCTAGCCATCCGGTACCAGCAGAGGTGACAGCACGGGTAATTGCGCCGCCAGCTGGCTGGAATAGCGGCATTTCCGCAGCATCCTGGAAGAGCTGCGCCTGGGGCTGGCCATCGTGCTTCGCGGCCGGCTTGCGCCAGCACTACGGCCTGCCCCAGCGCGACTTGCGCGTCATCCTGTCAGGTCGCTCTGGCGCAAATCACGCAACAAGCGCCAACAGCGCGGCAATTTTCTTGCTACTATATCCCCATGCCTTCCCGCCAGCCCACCCGCAAGCCTTATGGCAAGCCTTATGGCAAGCCTTATGGCAAGCCTGCCCATCACGGTGCCGCCGCCCTGGCGCGCGCACCATGGCAGCTATGCCTGGCCCTGTTCAGTGCGCTTGCCCTCGTGTTCCTGCTGTCGACGGCAGCCTCGCACCTGCACAAGACGAGCCTCGACGCGGAAGAGTGCGCGCTGTGCGCCACGGCCATCGACAAAGTGGCCGATATCGCCGCGCCGCCGGCCATCACCGCGCCACCGGCCCAATTACTGCCCTACCGCTTGCTGGCCATCGCGCCAGCCACCCTGGCCCCCGTCGCCACACGCATCCTGCCGCCCGTGCGCGGTCCGCCTGCCGCCTCACTGTAGTTCGTACGCTTTTTTATCCTTTTCAGGCTGCAGCGCCGCGTCCCCATGCGCGCCGTGCCGCCTGGCGTTGACTATTTTCGAGGTATGCCATGCACCACACACCACGCCTGAGCGCACTGTCGCTCGCCCTTGCCAGCCTGTTTAACCTTTCCGCGCATGCCGCTGAGGCAAACGAAGCCTCCAGCGCCGCAACGGATGGCGCACCACAAGAGATGCAAAAGGTGGAAGTCACCTCCGCCCACTTGAAAAATGCGCGCATCGCGCTGTCGCCGAAAGTCGGCACCACCATCTACAGCATCGACAGCCACATGATCGACATGCTGGGCCAGGGCGACAATACGCCATTCAATGAAGTGCTGCTGCGCCTGCCGGGCGTATCGCAAGATTCGAAGGGCTCGGGCGCCCTGCACGTGCGCGACGACCATGCCAACGTGCAATACCGCATCAACGGCGTACAGTTACCGGAAAGCATCAGCGGCTTTGGCCAGTCGATCGACACGCGCCTGATCGACAAGACCGATTTCATGACGGGCGCCTTGCCGGCCCAGTTCGGCCTGCGCACGGCGGGCATCGTCGATATTGAAACGAAGGAGGGCGGCCTGACGCCAGGCGGGCGCATCGGTATCATGCTCGGCAGCCACGACCATGTAGAACCGAGTGCTGAATTTTTCGGCAGCGTAGGCAAGTTTAATTACTACCTGTCCGGCAGCTATCTGGGCAATTCCCTGGGCGTGGAAAACCCGCAAGACACACGCAGCGCCCTGCACGACAAAACGCGGCAAAACAAATCGTTCGGTAGCCTCTCGTATTTCCTCGATGACAACACGCGCCTGGGCGCCATGTTCGGCACGTATAACGGCCGCTTCCAGATCCCGAATAACCCCAACCAGGCGCCCGCCTTCTCGTTGGATGGGCACAGCGATGCGCAGGCGGGCACGTCGAGCTTGCCATCATCGCAATTGAATGAAAACCAGCACGAAGTTAACCGCTTCCTCGTGCTGTCGCTGCAAAAGAGCCTGGGCGACGTCAATTACCAGGTCTCGGCTTTCCACCAGTATTCGGCACTGCACTTCACGCCCGATGCCATCGGCGACCTGATCTACAACGGCGTAGCCTCGGACTCGCGCCGCACGAACCGCGCCTCGGGTGCCCAGTTCGATATCAGCTACAAACTGCATCCCGAGCATACCGTGCGCGCGGGCCTGGCCTACACGCGGCAGAAGACGACGAGCGACAACACGGTGGCCGTGTTCCCCGCCATTGACGGCGCGCAAACCGCCACCACGCCCATCTCCATTGCCGACAACAGCGGCAAGACCGGCACCCTGGCGAGTTTTTATCTGCAGGATGAATGGCGTATCAGCAAGCCCTTGACCCTGAACTACGGCGCCCGTTACGACGAGGTAGCGGCCTACACCAGCGAGCAGCAATGGAGCCCGCGCGTCAACCTGGCTTACCAGATCGCGCCGGGCACGGCCCTGCACGCGGGCTATTCGCGCTACTTCACGCCACCGCCGCAGGAATTGGCGGCCCAGGGCAGCATCGACCTGTACGCGCACACGACGAATGCGCCGGAAATCGGCCAGTCGGACAACGTCAAGGCCGAGCGCACGCATTACTACGATGTGGGCATCAGCCACCAGGTCAATTCAAAACTGACCGTGACGGCCGACGTGTACTATAAAAAGATCCACAATCTGCTGGACGAAGGCCAGTTCGGCCAGGCGCTGATCTTGACGCCATTCAATTATGCGGATGGCTACGCCAAGGGCCTGGAGTTGTCCGCCATCTATAGCGAGAAAAACTGGGGCCTGTTCCTCAACGCCAGTACGCAAAAGGCGCAAGGGCGTAACATCAATTCGGGGCAAGCGCTGTTTGGTGCCGCTGAGTTGAACGCCATCAGCAAGCACTATGTCTACCTCGATCATGACCAGAAATACACGCTGTCCGGCGGTGGCCATTATCACTTCGGTGATTCGCAAGTGAGCGCTGACTTTCTCTACGGCAGCGGCCTGCGAATGACCCCAGACGGTGGCGCACCGAATTCCGGGCATTTGCCCAGTTACTTCACCGTCAACACGGCACTCACACACACCTGGAAAAATACGCCGCTCGGCAAGGTGGAGGGACGCCTGGCCCTGGTCAACGTGTTCGATAAATCCTACCTGCTGCGCGACGGTTCCGGCGTGGGCGTGGGGGCGCCACAATACGGCGCCCGCCGCAGTCTGTACGCCGGCCTGTCGACGAGCTTTTAAGCGATAGGCGCGCAGTCAGGTTGAAGGCGCGAAAAGGGATTTGTCGGCAGGACAACGCGGTCGCGCCGCCTACGCATGCGGCGCCTGCGCCAAGAGCAGGCAAGAAAAAGCCGCCCGGCTTTGCAGCGGGCGGCTTGATGTGGCGCGAGGGGCTTAGAAATTGAGCGCCGACTCCACGCCGGCGCTATGCGCCTGTTCGTCCGCATGGTAGGAGCTGCGCACCATGGCGCCCACGGCAGCGTGCGTGAAACCCATTTTATAGGCTTCTTCTTCGAACATTTTGAAGACGTCCGGGTGCACGTAGCGGCGCACGGGCAGGTGGCTGTTCGATGGCGCCAGGTACTGGCCGATGGTCAGCATGTCGATATCGTGCTCGCGCATGTCGCGCATCACTTGCAAGATTTCCTCGTCCGTCTCGCCCAGGCCCACCATGATGCCGGACTTGGTTTTCACGTCCGGGTACATGGCCTTGAAATCCTTCAGCAGTTTCAGCGAGTGCATGTAGTCCGAACCGGGACGCGCTTCCTTGTACAGGCGCGGCGCCGTTTCCAGGTTGTGGTTCATGACGTCAGGCAAGCCATCCTTGAACAGGTTCAACGCTTTTTCCAGGCGGCCGCGGAAGTCGGGCACCAGCACTTCGATGCGGGTGTTTGGCGACAGGGCGCGCGTTTGCTGGATGCACTCAACGAAATGGCCAGCGCCGCCGTCGCGCAAGTCATCGCGGTCGACGGAAGTGATGACGACGTAGTTCAGGCGCAGCTTGGCGATGGTTTTCGACAGGTTGGCCGGCTCTTCCTTGTCCAGCGGGTCCGGGCGGCCATGGCCGACGTCGCAGAACGGGCAGCGGCGCGTGCACTTGTCGCCCATGATCATGAAGGTAGCCGTGCCCTTGCCGAAGCATTCGCCGATGTTCGGGCAGCTGGCTTCTTCGCACACGGTCACCAGTTTGTTTTCACGCAGGATATCCTTGATTTCATAGAAGCGGGTCGATGCCGAGGCGGCCTTGACGCGGATCCAGTCCGGCTTTTTCAGGCGCTCGACTTGCTCGATCGGAATGATCTTGATCGGGATGCGCGACGTCTTGCTGGCGCCTTTTTGCTTTTCGCTCGGGTTGTACGCGGCAGCGGCGGTCGCGGCGGGGGCGGTGCTGGAAATGGTCTCAGAAGTCATGGCTGCAAGCCCTTGACGGGCGTGTTGGTTTGTTTGCTCAGGCATCCGCTGCCTGAGGCGCGCCTGCGGCGCTGTTTACTTCGCTTACATCGAGTAATACGGTCAATTCATGGGCCAGAGCCCGCTGCACCTCGGCCAGCGGCGCCAACACGCCCATGCTGCGCATGTCCACCGTCTTCAGGCCGGAATAGCCGCAGGGGTTAATCCAGGAAAACGGCGCCAGATCCATCGCCACGTTGAGCGATACGCCATGGTAGGTGCAGCCGTTGCCGCGCACTTTCAATCCCAGCGCGGCGATCTTCGCACCCTTGCTTGGTCCGCCGGCGATATAGATGCCGGGCGCGCCATCGATGCGCTCGCCTGCGAGATTATACGCCGCCAGCACATTGATGATGGCTTGCTCGATTTTATGCACGAACTGGCGCGCATACAACTTGCCGCCCGGCTTGTTGCGGCGCAAGTCCATCAGCAGGTAAATCACCACCTGGCCGGGACCGTGGAAGGTCACTTCACCGCCCCGGTCCGTCTGCACCACGGGTATCGCATTTTCTTCAATCGCGGCGCCCGCCAGCAAATGGCCGCGGTCGGCAGCCAGGCCCAGGGTGAACACGGGCGGATGCTCGACGATCCACAGTTCATCGCGCGTGTCCGTCGTGCGGGCGTCGGTAAAGGCGCGCATGGCGGCAAAGGTCGGCTCGTATTCGACGCGGCCCAGCTCGCGGATCAGCGCCGCTTCGGTTCGGGTGGTGGTCATGACAGATTCTGTAATCAGCTGCCGGCGCCCTGCGGACGCTGCGGCGAAGCCGTGATTATAAGCGAGGCTACCGTTTCATTGAGCTGCGCACGCCGGCAAGCGCAGCAAGCTGCCGATTGCCTGCTGGGCGCGGCGGTGCTGCTCCATGTGGCGGGGGCTGCCAGCTTGTTGCTGGCCTGACGCAATGCCAGCGCGCCAGGGCAACCACTGGTCTTACATGACGATCTTGACCATCGGGTGGCCCGACAGCGCCATGTACAGGGCGTCGAGCTGCTCGCGACTGATGGCGCGCACGGTCACGGTCAAGCCCGTGTAATTGCCCTTGCCCGATGGACGCTCTTCCATGCGACCGACGTGGAAGGTCGGATCGTGGAGGATGACCAATTCCAGCATGGTCGGCGCGAAGTCGACATGCGTCGGGCCCATGATCTTGATGGGGAAGTCGCTCGGGTATTCGATCAGCGATTCGCTGGGAGGAATCGTGACTTCGGTGGGGGGAGTGGTTTGCATGGGAAATCCTATCAGTGCCGTTCAGAACAGGCGGCGCCACGCCTAGCGCGCGGCGGCTGCATAAAGGCGTATTGTAGCCAACTTTGGGGGCGTATGCGCCCCTGGCCATGGCGACACGGGTGCGGAAAAAAAAAGCCAGCTTTGTAAGCTGGCGAAAACTATTTCGTTTGGACAAAATAGCCGGAAAAATCGGTGCTGTCGGCCAGTCAGGCATGGCGCTATGCTGCAAGGACCTCACTGTAGACAAAACAGTGCCGCTTTTCCTCGGACATGTGACGAACTGCCGCTTTGTCGGCCTGAACGTCGCTACGGCGCGACAGGCAGTGCGGCAAGTTCTGTCAACGCTCCGCTTCCTGCATCCGGCCATTGCGGCCGGGACCGGCGTGCGCATTGCCCCTGTCATTACTGCGTTCACGTGGCGGTCCGCTGCGTTCGCCACCGCCCGCCTCCTGCACCGGACGCGCGGCGGGGGCCGGCATCGGCATCGGCGGCGGCGCGGGCCGCGGCTGGGCTAGCGGCGGCGGTGCAGGCATGGCCGGCGGTGGCGCTGTCTGCAGCATTTCGCGGCGCCCGCCGCGCTCGGCGCGTTCACCGCGTTCCCAACGGTTGCTGTCGGGACGCGGCTGTGGCCGCTCCTCGCCACGCCATCCGGGGCGACCCACCTGATCTTGCACGGGTGGCAAGACCGGCATCGCCGGCATCATGGGCTGAGCCGGCATGGGTGACTGTTGCGGCTGTTGTGGCTGGGTCGGCACGGGCGGCCGGTTCGGCTGCAGGGGATTCGGCGCCAGGTGCGTCTGGCCATCGTCCGTCTGCAAGCGGCCTGGACGGTTGACCAAGTCGCGCCGCAATCCGTTGTCGCCGCGCGGCGCATCGGCAGGACGCTGCCAGTTGCCCGCCGGCGCAGGCGCCGTGCCCAAGGGCAAACTTTGCATCACGGGTGGCGGCATGCTGGTGCGGTTGTGGCGCGGCACATCGAGCGTGCGTTGCGGGCCAAAACGGTCACCGGGCAACACGCTCACGCCTTCACGGCGTTCGCGTTCACCGGCCACGAAACGGCGCCCCTCGGCGTAGCGGTTGATGCGGCGTTCATAGTCCGCGCTGGCGCGGTAGCCGGGCACATAGCGCTCGTGCGGCGACAGGGGAAACCAGCCCACGTCAGGACGCCGGCCTTGCTGCGGTCCGTGGCCACCGCCGACCCAGCCCACCAGGGCCGGCGCCCAGGGTACGCGACCGCGCTCGCGCCCCGGCGCCCAGCCCCAGCGCTGGCCCAGCAGCACCCAGCGCCCGTAATGCGAGGGCGCGTAACCCCAGGGCGCATTGTCGACCCAGGTCCAGCCCCATGGCGCGATCCAGGTCCAGCGCCCGTCGCTGTATGGCGCCCAGCCAGCCGGCAGCGCGCTGGGCAGCCACATGGGGCCGTATTGCGCATCGTCCTGCCAGGCGCCGTAGCGGTCCAGCTCTTCATAGCCGGTGGTATCGTCCGTGACATAGCGCAAGGCCGGCATGGCGGCGGGCAAGGCTTCGGGCCAATTGTCGAAGGCTATCCTGTGCAAGGTGCCCGTGCGCAATTGCTCGTCCGTCAGATCGGCGCGCTTGCCGGCACGCAAGGTCACGCTACCCGACGCGCCATCCACATCGGCAGCGCCCTCGAGCACGCTGACGACGCTGGTGCCGGGCTGGCGCCCCGCATCGATGCGCAACCAACCGGGCTGAGTAAGGATCACGCGCGCCTGGGCAGTGGTCAGCTCGAAGCCGCGCAGCGCATCGGGATTGCGCACGCGCACGCTGACTGTGCCATAGCTGAGGTGTAATGTGAAATGCTCGTCATCGAGTTCGCCCACCTCCAGCTCGGAATCGCCATCGATGCGCACGGCGGCCGCGCCCACGCGAAATTCCGCCAGCGCGCCGCGCATGGTGCTGAGCCGGTGATCCGTCGTGACAGGCCAGTTCAACAAGGCATTTTGCGCCTCGCCATCGCCGGCGCGCACCAGCACTTGTCCTTCGACAGTGGAAATGCGGCCGACGCGGGCAGGCGGGTCCTGCGCCAAGGCGCCGGCGCAGGCCGACGACAGCAGCATGGCGCACACGGTTTTCAAGACGGGGAGAGACAGGATAGGACGCATGGTAGCGCTCCAGGCAGGACTTACAAAGGGGACATGCTGCGATTACATCCGCATCAGGCGGGCATCGCAAGCGGGCTTACAAATGTTTGCATCTTGGTTTGCATGTTGCCTTGGCTCAGGATGCCGCCTGGCTACCCCGCTTGACGAAAAACAAGGCGGCGCCGACGGCCATCAGCAAGCCGCCAAAGAAGCGGTTCTGCTTTTTAACGGCGCTGGCATCGCGGAAAAAACGCTGCATCGACGCGGCCAGGAAGGCGTAGCTATGCATGACGATCAGGTCGATCGTGCACATGGTGACGGCCAGGATCAGCAGTTGCGGCAACAGCGGCGCCGTGGGGCTAATGAATTGCGGCAAGACCGCTACCATGAAGATAATGCCTTTCGGATTCGTCACGTTGGTCAGAAAACCCGTCAGTACACGATGGCGCATCGAAGGCACCACAGCATCGGCATGCAGCTCGCCCGTGACAGCCACCCGGGCGCGCCATTGCGACAGACCCAGGTAAATCAGGTACAGCGCGCCCACCGTCTTGACGATGTTGAAGGCCACTTCGGAGGCCAGCAGCAGAGAACCGACGCCGGCGCCAGCGATGCCCAGCACCACCAGCAGCCCCAGTTGCAGGCCAAGGATGGTGGCGCTGGCCTTTTTCACCCCGTACGACAAGCCATGCGACATCGACAGCACGGCGCCCGAGCCGGGCGAGACGGCGATGATCGAGGCGGCGATGACAAAAGTGATCCAGGTGGCGAAGTGCATGCGGTATCCAAAATGCTCAAGAAGGACGATTTTAACCCGGCCCGTGCGGCCCTGCCGGCCCGGCCTGAGTTAAGATCGCAGGCACGCTTTATCTATACCGTCGTTACGCCTTCCCTTACCGTACAACCAAGAATAACATCATGAAAAACAACACTTTCCTCGCTTCAACGCTTCCTTTCACCACTGCGGGAGCGCGCTGAGATGGCCGGCGCCAGCCTGCTGGCCTTGCTCGACGATATCGCCAGCATCCTCGACGACGTTTCCCTGATGACCAAGGTAGCGGCCAAGAAGACGGCCGGCGTACTCGGTGACGACCTGGCCCTGAACGCACAGCAGGTGGCCGGCGTGCGCGCCGAACGCGAGCTGCCCGTCGTCTGGGCCGTCGCCGTCGGTTCGCTAAAGAACAAGGCCATTCTCGTTCCCGCCGCGCTGGCCATCAGCGCGTTTGCGCCATGGGCCATCACGCCGCTGTTGATGCTGGGCGGCGCGTATCTGTGCTTCGAGGGTTTCGAAAAAATCGCCCACAAATACCTGCATCCGGACGACAGCCACCAGGCCGAGCTGGCACAGGCGCTGCGCGACCCGCAAGCCGACCTGGTGGCGCTGGAAAAGGACAAAATCAAGGGTGCCATCCGCACCGACTTCATTTTGTCGGCGGAAATCATCGTCATCGCCCTGGGCACGGTGGCTGCGGCCACCTTCGCCGAGCAGGTCGCCGTCGTCGTCGGCATCGCCATCATCATGACGGTGGGCGTGTATGGCCTGGTGGCTGGCATCGTCAAGCTCGACGACGCGGGTTTTTATCTGGCGGCGCGCAAGGGTAACGGCGTGCTGATGAACGGCGTGCGCGGCTTTGGCAGCATGCTCGTGTCGGCGGCGCCAAAACTGATGAAATTACTCTCCGTAGTCGGTACGCTGGCCATGTTTATGGTGGGCGGCGGCATTTTGACGCACGGCTGGCCGTGGGCCAGCAGCCTGCTGCACCACGCGGAAGAAGCGGTCGGTGCCATGGCCGGTATCGGCCCCGTGCTGGCCGCCATCACGCCTAGCCTGATCAACGCCGGCGCCGGCGTCATCGCCGGCGCCCTGGTGCTGGCCGGCGTCACGGCGGTGTCGGCTTGCTTGCGTAGGCTCAAACCAGGCAAATAAGCTTTCTGGTCTGATGGAGCGGCAGGCGCATCCGTGCCTGCCGCCCCGGCCATGCCGGTGGCGCCTGCCTACCCAAGGAAACCCTATGCAGATTTCTCCCATCCAACGTCCCAGCAACGCCTTTATCGGCGCCTCCTGGGCAGCACTGCTGATCGGCGCCATCACCTACCTGTCCGGCCTGTGGAATGCCAGCATGGCCCTCAATGAAAAGGGCTATTACTTTACGCTCCTCATGTATGGCCTGTTCGCCGCCATCTCGCTGCAAAAATCCGTGCGCGACCGTAGCGAGGGCATCGCCGTGACGGGCCTGTATTTCGGCCTGTGCTGGATTTCCGTGCTACTGGCCTTGCTGCTGCTCACGCTCGGCTTGTGGAACGCCAGCCTGCAAAACAGCGAAAAGGGCTTTTATGCCATGGCATTCCTGCTCAGCCTATTTTCTGCCGTGGCCGTGCAAAAAAATGTGCGCGATGTGGCCCGCGCCTCGGCCGCCACGCCAGCTGACGCGCCGGGAACTTAAATTCCAGCGGCGCGTCTATCCCTCTATCCATAGCGGGAGCGGACGATGAACGACCAGCAGAAACATTGACAAATGGCGCTGGAAGCGGCGCACATGGCGATATGCGATACACGCATCGTCGCTGGCCAGGTCATCGACAGCACGGTCATCTGGTCGGCCAGGGCGGGCGGCCCTGCTGGGCCTGGAGGAGCGCGCCCTGACACAGTCCTTCGCCGCTTCTCGCTCGACCACTTTGGCAGCGGTTTTTCCTCGTTCGACTACCTGAAAGCGCTGCCCGTCGATGACCTGAAAATCGACGCTATCTTCGTGCGCGGCATTGCCGGCAATGCCATCAACCGCGCCATGGTCAAGGCCATCCATGAAGTAAGCCACATGATGGGCTTGAAAACGGTGGCCCAATACGTGGAAAACACGGCAACCCTGGCCCTCATCCGCGAACTGGGCATCGACTACGCACAAGGCTACGCCGTGGGCAGCCCACGGCCGCTGGCGGCCGGCGTCAATTAGTCGCCACTGGCAAGCAGTAACTTTAAAACAATGCCGCCTTGCCATCGCTAAATGCGTGCGAGCCCGACCAATCTGGAGGATTTTGATCTACATCAATAAATTTGCGCAGGCGACTCCTTACACTGATCTCCGTTCTTGCAATCGTGCAAGTCTTACTCACCAATTTGCTCTTTAACTGATCAGGAAGCCGCGACCATGCGCCAAAATTTGCCAGTGACTAACCGTGAAGTCCTCGTCATGGACGATCAGGCCATCGTGTCGAAAACGGATATGAACGGCAATATCGTGTATGTGAATCCCTACTTCAGCCAGGTCAGTGGCTACACCGAGGCAGAGCTGATCGGTTCACCGCAAAATATCCTGCGTCATCCAGACATGCCGGCCGAAGCGTTTGCCGACATGTGGGCTTCGATACAGGCCGGTACGCCGTGGACGGGCCTGGTCAAGAACCGCTGCAAGAACGGCGATTTTTACTGGGTGCGCGCCAACGTCACACCGATCCGCGAAGCGGGCAAGACCATCGGCTATATGTCAGTACGCGTGAAAGCCGACAAGGATCAAGTCCAGGCGACGGAGCAAGCCTATGCGGCCATCCGCAACAAGGAAGGCGGCAAGATTGTCATCAAGAATGGGCTGATCGTGCGCCCGGGCCTGGCGCACTTACTGCACAAGCTGACGCATATGTCGCTCAACCTGCGCATCTGGGCCGCCACATCCATCGTTAACTGTTTGCAACTACTGGTGTGCATCATCAGCCTGTTCGCCAGCGGCGGCAAGATCACCAATTACGCCATCTTCGGCGCCACCCTGTTCGGCTTCCTGATCAACGTTTTCCTCTGGTACACCTTGCGCATGTCCGTACTCAAGCCGCTGGGCAAGGCCCTGGACGGCGCGCGGGCGATTGCGGCCGGCGACCTGTCGGGCAGTTTTGAAACGGACAGCACTGATGAAGTAGGGCAATTGCTGCGCGCGCTGCAACAGATGAACAGCAACCTGATCGCCACCATCCGCGACGTGCGCATCAACGTGGAAACCATGGCCGTGGCCACCAAACAAATCGCCGCCGGCAATATGGACCTCTCGGGCCGCACCGAATCGCAGGCGGCCAGCCTGGAAGAAACTGCCTCGAGCATCGAGGAATTCTCGTCGACGGTAAAACAGAACGCGGACAACTCGGTGCAGGCCAACGAACTGGCCGTGGCGGCCTCGAAAGTGGCCGTGCAGGGTGGCGAAATCGTTGCCGATGTGATCACCACCATGGACGATATCAACACCTCGTCGAAGAAAATCGTTGACATTATCGGCCTGATCGAAGGCATCGCCTTCCAGACCAATATCCTGGCCTTGAACGCGGCCGTGGAAGCGGCCCGCGCCGGCGAGCAGGGCCGGGGCTTCGCGGTGGTGGCGGGCGAGGTGCGCAACCTGGCGCAACGCTCGTCCGTGGCGGCCAAGGACATCAAACAGCTGATTGAAATTTCCGTCGGCAAGGTGGGCGCCGGCATGCTGCAGGTGAACCGCGCCGGTGAGACCATGGAACAGGTGGTGAGTTCCGTCAAGCAAGTCACGGCCATCATGCAAGAAATTTCCGTCGCCTCGCGCGAACAGAGCATCGGGGTCGACCAGGTCAATCAGGCCATCGCCCACATGGACCAGGTGACGCAGCAGAACGCGGCCCTGGTGGAAGAAGCAGCAGCAGCAGCGACGCGCCTGGCGGAAGAAGCAGCCAGCCTGTCGCAAGCCGTGAGCCTGTTCAATTTCGGCAAGATGGCGCCACCGCGCCGCGTCGCCATTGCCGGCCGCAAGGGAGGTGCCGCGAACGCCGGCAAACCCGCCGCGCCGAAACGCCTGGCCGCCTAAAACCTTACAAGACTTTACACACATCATGCCTACATTACTCAGCAGTGCTTCCGCCGACCTGGACGCCGTCGTCGAATTCGATCCGGTCATCATCAGCAAGATGAGCCAGTCCGGCCCGCGCTACACATCGTATCCGACCGCCGACCGTTTCAATGCCGACTTCGGCTACGGCAACTTCCTCGAAGCGCTGGCCGCACTGCGCATGCGCGGCGGCCGGCGTCCACTGTCACTCTACGTGCACGTGCCATTTTGCGACACCCTGTGCTACTACTGCGCCTGCAACAAAATCGTCACCAAAGACCGCAGCAAGGCCGCCACCTACCTCAGCTATCTGAAACAGGAAATCGCCATGCAGGGCAAGCTGTTTGCCGGTATGAACCAGATCGAGCAGTTGCATTTCGGCGGCGGCACGCCGACCTACCTGAGCGAAAAGCAGATGGACGACCTGATGCTGCATTTGCGCCAGCATTTCGAGTTCGCTGCCGATGAAGACGGCGAGTATTCGATCGAAATCGATCCGCGCACGGTGTCGCGCGAACGCGTGTTTTCGCTGCGCGCGCAAGGTTTCAACCGCATCAGCCTGGGCGTGCAGGATTTCGACGCCGACGTGCAGAAGGCCGTTAACCGCATCCAGCCGGAAGCGGAAACGGTGGCCATCATGCAAGCGGCGCGCGACGCCGGTTTCCGCTCGATCAGCATCGACCTGATCTACGGATTGCCCAAGCAGAACCTGGAAACGATGACGGAAACCCTGCGCAAAGTCATTTCCGCCAGCCCGGACCGTATCGCTCTGTATCACTACGCGCACATGCCGCACCTGTTCAAGCCGCAGCGCCGCATCCTCGACGCCGACATGCCCGACAGCGCCAGCAAGCTGGCCATGCTGGGCCTGTGCATCGCGCGCCTGACCGCCGCCGGCTATGTCTACATTGGCATGGACCATTTCGCCAAGCCAACGGACGACTTGGCCGTAGCGCAGCGCCAGGGCCGTTTGCACCGCAACTTCCAAGGCTACTCGACGCGCGCGGAAGCCGACCTGATCGCCTGTGGCGTGTCGGCCATCAGCTCCGTCGGCGCCGTCTATAGCCAGAATGAGAAAACGCTGGACGCGTATTACGAAAAACTCGACGAAGGCGTGCTGCCGATCGCGCGCGGCATCAAGCTCGATACCGATGACTTATTGCGCCGTATTATCATCCAAATGCTGATGTGCAACTTCGAATTGTCGATCGCCACCATCGAGCAAGCGCACCCCGTAAAGTTCCGCAACTATTTCGCCGCCGAGCTGGAAAAGCTGCGCGAACTGGCGCGCGACGGCTTGCTCGTCATCGAGGAAGACTGGCTGACAGTGACGCCGAAAGGGCGCTTGCTGATCCGCAATATCTGCATGGTCTTCGACCGCTACCTGACGCAGGCCCGCGCCAACGCGGCGCCGGACGCGGTGCAGCCGCTGCGCTACTCGAAAACGGTATAACGCCGCCCGATGAACGCCCTCAGCCTCGTGCCCATGTTCATGCTCGGCCTGGCCGGCAGCGTGCACTGCATCGGCATGTGCGGCGGCATCGTCGGCGCCCTGTCGCTGGGCGGTGGTGCAACTCCCGCGCCCAGCCGTCCCGTGATCGCCATCGCCGTGGCGCGGCCCGCATTGCAGACAACCGTGCAATCGAATGTGCTGCGCGTGCTGGCCTACAACGGCGGGCGTATCGCCAGCTACATGCTAGCCGGTGCCATGGCCGGTAGCCTGGCCGGCGCGGGCATGCTGCGCATGGCGTCACTACAGGTGGCCGGCTACTGGCTGGCCAACCTGATGCTCGTCGCCCTGGGCCTATACCTGATGGATGTCTGGCGCGGCCTGGCCCATCTGGAAGCGGCCGGCAATGTCGTCTGGCGCCGCGTGCGCCCCCTGCTGCATCCGTTGATGCCGATGGATACGCCGTTCAAGGCGCTGGCCGTGGGCGGCCTGTGGGGCTGGGTGCCATGTGGCATGGTCTACAGCGCCCTGCTGACGGCCATGATGCAAGGTTCGGCCCTCGCTGGCGCGGCCAGCATGGCCGCGTTCGGCCTGGGCACCCTGCCCACCCTGCTGGGCATGGGCTTGCTGGGCACGCGTTTGCGCACGCAAATGCAGCGCCGTCCCGTGCGCATCGCCAGCGGCTTGCTGGTACTGGGCTTTGGCCTGCTGGGCCTGCTGCGCGCCGCGAATGGCGTGTCACTGGGCTGGCTCGACGCCCTCTGCGTCACCGGCCATCCATGAAAAGACGCATGAAAACAAACCTATGAATGCTGTTTTAAAACCCTGCGCCTGCTTCCATTGCGGCTTGCCCGTCCCCGCTGCAAGCAAATGGCAGGTCACTATCGACGACGTGCCACGCGCCATGTGCTGCCCCGGCTGCGAAGCAGTGGCGCAAACCATCGTCGACATCGGCCAGAGCGCGTATTACCGCGACCGCGATGAATACGCCGTCAACGCAGCCGATGCGACCATGGTGCCGCCCGAATTGCGCCTGTACAGCAATGACGATGCACAATTTGCGCGCGACGCCAGCAGCTGCGAAGCGACCCTGTCCGTCGAAGGCATACGCTGCGCGGCCTGCGTCTGGCTGATCGAACGCCAGCTGACGCGCCTGCCCGGCGTGCAGGCGGCCAGCCTGAACGTCGCCACCGAGCGCCTGTACGTGCGCTGGAGTCGCGCGCAATGCGAGCCGGGCGATATCCTGCAAGCCGTGCGGCAAGTCGGCTACACGGCGTATCCCTACGACGCCGTGCGCCATGGCGAGCGCCTGCAAAAAGCCAGCAGGACGCTGGGCCGCCAGCTCTTCGTGGCGGGCCTGTCGATGATGCAGGTGATGATGTACGTGGCGCCCGCCTACCTGGCCGCCGAGGACGGCACACTGGACGACAGTATGGCCAGCCTGATGCGCTGGGCCAGCCTGCTGCTCACCTTGCCGGCCATCTGCTATTCGGCCATGCCGTTTTTCCAGGGCGCCTGGGCCAGCCTGCGCGCGCGCACCCTGGGCATGGATGTGCCCGTGGCGCTGGGCATCCTGGCGGCCTTCTTCGGCAGCGTGGTGGCGACCTTTACAGGCCGCGGCGAGGTATATTACGACTCGGCCACGATGTTCATTTTCCTGCTGCTGTGCAGCCGCTATTTCGAGCTGCAGGCGCGCCGCAAGGCTGCCTCGGCGCTGGAGCGGCTGCAACATGCCTTGCCTGCCTCTGCCTCGCTGATGGCGGGCTTTCCAGAGCACCGCGCCACCACCCTGGTGCCGGCCGGCACGCTGGACGTGGGCGATATCATCCTCGTGAAACCGGGCGAGGCGGTCGCCGCCGACAGCGTCATCATCGAAGGCACGAGCGCGCTCGATTTATCGCTGCTGACGGGCGAGAGCGCGGCGCAACGCAAAACAACGGGAGAACAGGTGCCGGGCGGGGCGATTAACGCCAGCGCCGCGCTGATCGTGCGCGTGCTCAAACCCGCGCGCGAAAGCACCCTGTCGGATTTATTGAAACTGATCGAGCGGGCCGGCAGCGGCAAGCCGCAGATCGCGCAATGGGCCGATAAAGTGGCCGCCTGGTTCGTGCTGGGCCTATTGCTGTTTGCCATCGCCGTGTTCGCCTTCTGGAGCTGGCACGATGCGTCGCGGGCCTGGCCCGTGGCCATCGCCGTGCTGGTCGTTTCGTGCCCGTGTGCCTTATCCCTGGCAACGCCGACGGCGCTGGCAGCTGCCACCGACAGCCTGCTGCGGCGCGGCGTGCTGATCGTCCAGCCGCATGTGCTGGAAACCCTGCACCGCGCTACCCACATCGTCTTCGACAAGACGGGAACATTGACCCTGGGCCGACCCGTGCTGCAGCAAATCGACAGCCTGGGCAGCATGCCGCAGGACGCTTGCCTGCAAGTGGCCTCCGCGCTGGAAGCGGGCAGCGCCCATCCGCTGGCACAGGCGATCCTGGCAGCCGCCGAAGGATTGCCAGGACAGCAGGCGCGCGCGCATGCGCAACAATTGCAGGAAGTGCAGGGCCAAGGTCTCGAAGGCGTGCTCAATGGCGTACGCTACCGTCTCGGCAATGCGGCCTTTGTGGCCGCCATCGCCGGGCCGCCACTAGGCGACACAGCCGTCGGCATGCACGGCATGACACCGCTGTACCTGGGCACGCAGGAGCAGTGGCTCACGCGCTTCTTGCTCAGCGATGCGCTGCGCCCGGAAGCGCGCGAAGTGGTCGACTATTTCCAGCAGCGCGGCAAGCAAGTCGTGCTGCTGAGCGGCGACCAGGAAGCGCTGACGCAAAGCGTGGCGGCGCAGCTTGGCATCGCCACGGCTTGCGGCGAATGCCTGCCCGATGAAAAGCTCGATTTCGTGCAGCAACTGCAGGCGACCGGTGCCGTGGTGGCAATGGTCGGCGACGGCATCAACGACGCCGCCGTGCTGAGCGCAGCCGATGTCTCCTTTGCCATGGGTTCCGGTGCCGCTCTGGCGCAGGCGCATGCGGACACGGTGCTGCTGTCGTCGCAGCTGCGCTGCGTACTCGACACGGCGCAAACGGCGGCGCGCAGCATGCGCATCATTCGCGAAAACCTGGGCTGGGCCACCCTGTACAATCTGACGGCCATCCCGGCCGCCGCGCTGGGTTTCCTGAACCCCTGGCTGTCCGGCGTCGGCATGGCTGCCAGCTCGGCGGTCGTCATCGCCAACGCCCTGCGCCTGCGGAAAGCCTGAACCATGGAAGCACTCTACCTGCTCATTCCCTTAAGCGTCATGGTCGTCTTCATCGCGCTGTGGGTGTATTTCACCGCCTCCGATAGCGGCCAGTTCGACGATCTCGTCGGACCGGGCTTGCGCGTGCTGCAAGACGACGATACGCCGGTCAGGCCGCCGGCGCCCGGCGAACCGCATCCCTGACCGCCTCAGCCCGGCTGGCGTCCTGCACGCCATGGCCGGCGCGTCTGCCCCGCATCGAGCCCCGCTTGCAGCCATCTTGCATGGCTTTTTTGAGCGAAATATCACTTTATTTCGATGTCAGTTAACTACGCTTGTTTCATCCGGGGAATTTTGATCCACATCAAAGTTTTTTCGCGGTCAAACACTTACTCTCTGCCCACCATTATAAATAGTAATTCCAGGGAGAGTCTTTGTGGATCAATCGCTGAACTATAACTACAAGATCGTGAAGCAATTCGCGGTCGCTACTGTGGTATGGGGCATCATCGGCATGCTGGTTGGCGTTATCATCGCCGCTCAGTTGGCCTGGCCTGCCCTGAACCTCGACATACCGTGGCTAACATACGGACGTTTGCGTCCGCTGCACACGAATGCGGTGATTTTCGCCTTCGGCATCTGCGGCCTGTTCGCCACCTCGTACTACGTCGTACAACGCACCTGCCAGGTGCGTCTGTTTTCCGACAAACTGGCTGCCTTCACGTTCTGGGGCTGGCAAGCGGTGATCCTGTGCGCCGTCGTCACCCTGCCCATGGGCCTGACGCGCGGCAAGGAATACGCCGAGCTGGAGTGGCCCATTTCCATCCTGATCGCCGTCGTCTGGATCGCCTACGCCATCGTGTTCTTTGGTACCTTGATCAAGCGCAAGGTCAAGCACATCTACGTGGCCAACTGGTTCTTCGGTGCCTACATCCTGGCCGTGACGATTTTGCACGTGGTCAATGGCGCCGTCATGCCAGCGTCGTTTACGAAGTCATATTCCGCCTATGCGGGCGTGCAGGACGCCATGATACAGTGGTGGTACGGCCATAACGCGGTGGGTTTCATCCTGACCGCCGGCTACCTGGGCATGGTCTACTACTTCATTCCAAAACAGGCCGAGCGCCCCGTGTACTCGTACCGCCTGTCCATCGTCCACTTCTGGGCGCTGATCTTCACCTACATGTGGGCCGGCCCGCATCACCTGCACTACACGGCATTGCCTGACTGGACGCAATCGATCGGCATGGTCTTCTCGCTGGTCCTGCTGGCACCAAGCTGGGGCGGCATGATCAACGGCATCATGACCCTGTCGGGTGCCTGGCACAAGCTGCGCACCGATCCGATCCTGAAATTCATGATCGTCTCGCTGTCGTTCTACGGCATCGCCACCTTCGAAGGTCCGATGATGTCGATCAAGACCATCAACTCGCTGTCGCACTATACCGACTGGACCGTTGCCCACGTGCATGGAGGTGCCCTGGGTTGGGTGGGCTTCATCACCATGGGTTCGATCTACTATCTGCTGCCACGCCTGGCGGGCCGCACGCAGATGTATAGCACGCGCCTGGTCGACGTGCATTTCTGGGTGGCTACCATCGGCATCGTGCTGTACATCGCGGCAATGTGGATCGCCGGCGTGATGCAGGGCCTGATGTGGCGTGCGGTCAATCCGGACGGCACCCTGACCTACACCTTTGTCGAGAGCGTGAAAGCAACGTATCCGTACTATGTGGTGCGCGTGGGCGGTGGCCTGCTGTACCTGTCGGGTATGTGCATCATGGGCTACAACACCTGGATGACCTTGCGCGGCAGCAAACTCCCCGTCGCCCGCATTCCAGAACTGAACGCGGCGCACGCCTGATAGGAGCGAAAGCAAATGAAATTTTCACATGCATGGATTGAGAAAAACCCCTGGCTGCTGATCGCCCTGGTCACGCTAGTGATCAGCGTCGGCGGCGCCGTCGAGATCGTTCCCCTGTTCTTCCAGAAGAGCACGACGGAACCGATCGCCGGCCTGAAGCCGTACTCGCCGCTACGCCTGGCGGGCCGCGACATTTACGTGCGCGAAGGCTGCTACAACTGCCACTCGCAGATGGTGCGTCCGCTGCGCGCGGAAACGGAACGCTATGGCCATTATTCGGTCGCTGGCGAGTTCGTGTATGACCGTCCGTTCCAGTGGGGTTCCAAGCGCACGGGGCCGGACCTGGCCCGCGTGGGTGCCCGCTACAGCGATGAATGGCACCGCACGCACTTGAACAACCCGCGCGACGTGGTGCCCGAGTCGAACATGCCAGCCTACCCATGGCTGGCGAAGACCAAACTGGTGCCTGACGACATCATGCCGAAGATGCGCGCCCTGAAACGCCTGGGCCAGCCATACAGCGATGAAGAAATCACGGCCGGTCCGGCACAGCTGCAGGACAAGACCGAAGAGGACGCCCTGGTCGCCTATCTGCAAGGCCTCGGTACATTAATTAAAACAAGGAATTAGCATGGCAATCGACAACCTGTTTGACAGCGCCAGCAGCGTCATGACGGTGGTTTCCTTTACGACGTTCGCAGGCATCCTGTGGTGGACTTTCAGCCGCAGCAATAGCGACTTTGACGCGGCGGCGAACCTGCCGTTCGACGACGAAGCGCTCGACTATCCGGCCGCGCCGGTATCTATGCCCGTGCCGGCACAAGGGGAGCGCAACCATGGCTGACTTTACCAATGGCTTCTGGAATATTTACATCATCGTATTGTCCTTGCTGGGCATCATCGGCTGCGGCGTGCTGCTGTACTCGCAGTCGAAGGTCAAAGTGGCTGCCGGTGCCCCTGCCGATGGCACCACGGGCCACGTCTGGGACGAGGACTTGAAGGAACTCAATACGCCGATGCCGCGCTGGTGGATGTGGTTGTTCTACATCACCATCGTCTTCGCCCTGGCATATCTGTTCCTGTATCCGGGCCTGGGCAACTATGCCGGTAGCCTGGGCTGGAAATCGACAGGCCAGTACGAGGAAGAGCTGAAGAAAGCGGAAGCCGACTACGGTCCCCTGTTCAACAAGTACCTGAGCCAGGACTTGAAGACGGTGGCCGCCGATCCGCAGGCGCAAGCCATCGGCCAGCGTTTGTTCCTGACCTACTGCGCGCAATGCCACGGTTCGGATGCACGCGGCAACAAGGGCTTCCCTAACCTGACTGACAAGGATTGGCTGTATGGCGGCGAACCTGACGTCATCAAGACGACCATCATGCACGGCCGCAATGGGCAGATGCCACCGATGGGTGCCGCCCTGGGCTCCGAAAAGGATGTCGAGAACGTGGCCCATTATGTGCTGAGCCTGTCCGGTTCGACCTCGGACCCGGTCAAGTCGGTATTGGGCAAGGCCAAGTTCGGCGCCTGCATGGCTTGCCATGGTGCCGATGCGAAGGGCAACCAGATGCTGGGTTCGCCTAACCTGACGGACAAGATCTGGCTGTACGGCGGCAGCGCCGATACCATCATGGAAACCATCCGCAAGGGGCGCAATAACGCCATGCCGGCCTTCAACGATTTCCTTGGGGAATCGAAAGTGCACGTACTGTCGGCGTACGTCTGGAGCCTGTCGAATCCACAGACACCCGTGAAATAATGTCAGACCCTCAAGTCATCAAGATGTATGCGGCCCGCGAGCAAATCTACCCTCGCGAGGCCAAAGGACGCTACGCTACCTGGCGCTGGGTATGTGTCTGGCTTACCCAGCTGGCGTTCTACGGCTTGCCATGGTTGACCTGGAGTGGCAGGCAAGCCCTGCTGTTCGATTTGACCACGCGCAAGTTCTACATTTTTGGCGTCGTGCTGTGGCCCCAGGATTTCATCTATCTGGCGGCCCTGCTGATCATCTGTGCGTATTCCTTGTTCCTTGTCACAGCCCTCGCCGGGCGGGTATGGTGCGGCTTCTCTTGCCCGCAAACGGTCTACACGGAAATCTTCTTGTGGGTCGAACGCAAAATCGAGGGCACGCGCAGCGCGCGCATGGCCCTCGACAAGCAAGGCCCCTCCGTGCGCAAGGTTGTCAAGAAGACGGCCAAGCACTTGGTGTGGGGCGCCATCGCCCTGTGGACGGGCTTTACTTTTGTCGGCTATTTCACGCCGATCAAGGAACTGGCGCACGAGGTGATCACCCTCGATTTCGGTCCCTGGGAATGGTTCTGGGTCTTGTTCTACAGCCTGGCAACCTACGGCAACGCGGGCTGGCTGCGCGAGCAGGTGTGCAAATACATGTGCCCCTACGCGCGCTTCCAGAGCGCCATGTTCGACCAGGATACCCTGATCATCACCTACGATGCCAAACGCGGCGAACCGCGTGGTGCCATGAGCAAGAAGGCCGGCAACAACGACAAGCTGGGCGACTGCATCGACTGCACCCTGTGCGTGCAAGTGTGTCCGACCGGCATCGATATTCGCAACGGCCTGCAGTATGAATGCATCGGCTGCGCCGCCTGCGTCGATGCCTGCAACAGCGTGATGGATAAGGTCGACCGGCCGCGCGGACTGGTACGCTACAGTACCGACCATGCGATGGAAAACAACTTCAGTTCGCAGCAAATCCGCCAGCGCGCCACGCGCCCGCGCGTACTGATCTACACCGCCATCCTGGGGCTGATCATCATCGCCGTGTGTACCTCACTGGCCCTGCGCACCCCTCTGAAAATGGACGTCATCCGCGACCGCGGTTCGATGGGTCGCGAAGTGGAAGACGGCATGGTCGAGAACGTTTACCGCTTGCAAATCATGAATACCTCGGAGCAAACTCAGCATTTTAAAATCAGCGTTTCCGGCTTGCCGGGCCTGACCTTGCTGACGCGCGAAGAGGTGACGTTACAGCCGACGGAAACGCTGGGCTGGCCCATCCGCCTGCGCGTGCCGCACGGTGTCGGCGAGAAGGGCTCGAACAAGATTGCCATCGAATTGCACTCGCTGGACAACCCAGCGTTGCATGTGCGTGAAGGCGCGGTATTCATCGTGCCGCGCTAAGGTTGATGTTGGGGTCAGATCCCTCGGGTCTGACCCCGGCATTTCGCCGTTGGGCCAGCATCAAACATGCGTTAGCTTTACTTTATTTTCAACCCAGAAGCAAAAGCTGGGGTCAGGCCCAAAGGGCCTGCCCTCAAGGAGAACAAAATGTCCGACAGCCTCAAGCTGCAAGCACCCGTTGCACCATGGTACAAGCATCGCTGGCCTTGGCTGCTGATGATAGGTCCCGGCCTGTCCATGGTCGTTGGCAGCTGCATGGCGTATATCGCGTTTACGCAGCCCGATGCGCTGGTGGTGGGCGATTATTACAAGCAAGGTAAGGCCATCAACCAGGACTTGCGACGCGATACGGTCGCCAGCAAGCTGGCGATGGCTACCAGCCTGTCCTATGACGTGGCGTCGGCGCGTCTCAGTGGTTCCGTGCGCAGCGTCGGCAAGGCTTACCAGGGTCCGTTGCAGCTGCACCTGGCGCATGCGACCCTGCCGGAAAAAGATATCAAGCTACTGGTGCAGCCCGATGCGGCCGGCAACTTCTCAGTAGCGCTACCGATGCTAGAGCGCAGCCGCTGGCAAGTGCTGGTGGAAAACGACAAACGCGAGTGGCGCCTGTCCGGCATCTGGACCTGGCCACTGCAGCGCAGCATCGCGCTGCAGGCGGATGCAGAGCTATAACGTACAGCGCCGGGAAAAAACCGTAGCGAGCGGCAGTGATTTGTGGCTAAGAGCGCAGCTGTGCTAGAGCACAGCGAGCATCGCAGGCCGCAAAGCGCGACGCGCAGCAGGTTTTGACGGTGCTATTATTTGCAGACGTCCGTGCCGGCCGTAATGGCCTTCAATATTGCCGGCTGCAAGATCTCGATCTCGCGGTTGGAAACGCGCAGCCAGCCTTCCTTCTTAAACTTCGACAATAAGCGGCTGACGCTCTCGATGGTCAACCCCAGGTAGTTACCAATTTCCTCGCGCGACATGCGCAGCTGAAATTTGCTGGCCGAATAGCCGCGCGCTTCATAACGCGAAGCCAGGTTGACGATAAAGGCGGCAAAACGCTGGGTCGCCTGCATATTGCCCAGTAACAGCATGACACTTTGCTCGCGCGTGATTTCCTGACTCATCATGCGATGGAAATGGCGCAGCAAGGTTGGCATATTACCCAGCAATTGTTCCAGGCTGGAAAATGGAATTTCACACACTTCACTATCTTCCAGCGCCACCGCATTACAGTGGTGGCGGTCGGCGCTGATGGCATCCATGCCCAGCAGTTCGCCGGCCATCTGAAAACCCGTCACTTGCTCTTCGCCGCCAGGATTGATCTGGTACGTCTTGAAATGCCCCAGACGAATCGCGTACAAGTTCTGGAACGAATCGCCGATGCGAAACAGCGAGGCACCACGCACAATCTTGCGACGACGGCCGATGATCTGGTCTAGCCTGTCCATGTCGCCCACATCGAGACCCATCGGCAGGCACAATTGATGCATGCTGCAAGTCGAACATCGCGCACGCAATGCTTCCACGTTCACTGCGGGCAAGGTGAGAGTGAGGAGCGCTTCAGTCATGTCGGTACCTTTTAGAAAATGCAATGACAAGTTTACTGCATACAGAGTTGCCGTGTGCCAATTTCAGCGTAATTTCGGTGAATAAACGACGTCCATCCTTTAATTATATGGCAACATCGTCAAAAGCCCATACGGGGAGGGCAATTTACTCAGCGCCGCTTGCAAAGTTAATGTATTGATAGGAGAATTCTTGAAGGCGTTATCTGCCGTCTGTGCCGCCCGGTACTCAAAAGGACATCATGAAGCCTCTCGGCATTAAAGCAAAAGTCGCCCTGGCCACCAGCCTGACCTCGATCGCCATGATCGCGCTGGTCACCATGATCCAGGTGCAGCACATGCGCGACGACTTCAGCCAAGTACTGCTGGGCCAGCAATACTCGCTGATCACGCGCACCGCTGCCGAGCTCGACGACAAGCTGGGCATGCTGCTGCAGATTGTCACCCTGACGGCCAGGCAGCAGCCGCCGGAATTGATCGCACAGCCCGCCCAATTGCGCCAATACTATACGCGGCGCTCGATGCTAGTCCTGTTCGACGATGTACTGGTGCTCGACGCGCAAGGCGCCATCGTGGCCGACATGCCGCTCGTCAAGGGGCGCGCAGGCATCAACGTCACCGAGCGCGAGTATTTCCAGACCGTCCTGCGCACGCGCCTACCCATGATCACCGAGCCAATGCTGAGCAAGTCGAGCGGCATGCCCATCGTGCAAATGGTCGCACCCGTCATGGCCGCCGATGGCCAGGTGGCCGGCATGGTGGTCGGCGTGCTGCGTTTGTACAAGGACAACCTGCTGGGGCGCCTGCGCTCGGAAAAAATCGGCAAGAACGGCTATTACTCGATTCTCACGCGCGGCGCCGTGCCGCGCTACGTGCTGCACCCCGACCCCAGCCGTTTGCTGCAGCCGCGCCAGCCGGACACCAATCTGGCGACCACCGCGCTGCTGAAACAAGATGGCGAAGGCAGCATGATCAGCACCGACAGCCGCGGCATCACGGCCGTCAACAGCTTCAAGCGCCTGAAATCGGTGAACTGGCTGCTGGCTACCTCGCTGCCCGTCGATGATGCCTTCGAGCCGTTCGATGGTGTGCTGTACCGGCTGGTGCTGTGGGGCATTCTCGCTTCGCTGCTGGCCGCTTTTGTTCTGGGCTGGCTTACCGTGCGCCTGCTGTCGCCGCTGGTACGCCTGCGCGACACCCTGCAAGCGCTGCGCACCAGCGGTAGCCGTTTCAGCCCGGTACCGGTGCGGCAGCGCGACGAGATCGGCGAACTGACGGAAGCGTTCAACGACCTGATGAGCGAACGCGATCGCCTGCAGCAAGAGCTCGAAGCACGCGCGGAGGAGTTGGAACAGGAGCGCGACCGGGCCGAGGCGGCCAACCGCGCAAAGAGCGACTTCGTAGCCAATATGAGTCATGAAATCCGCACACCCCTCAATGCCGTGCTGGGCATGGTGTACCTGCTGGGAAATACCAAGCTCGACACGGAACAGCGCAAGTATCTGACCATGGTGCGCGTGGCGGGCCAATCACTGCTGGGCATCCTCAACGACGTGCTCGATTATTCGAAGATCGAAGCGCGCCGCATGGAATTGTCGCCCGTCGAGTTCGACCTCGATGAAGTCATGAATTCCCTGGCCACGACGATGACCATGAATGCGGGCAAAAAGGAGCTGGAACTGGCCATCGCCGTCGAGCCCGACGTGCCGCGGTGCCTGGTAGGCGACGCCCAGCGCCTGCTACAAATCCTCGTCAACCTCGCTGGCAACGCCATCAAGTTTACCGAGAACGGCGAAGTGGTGGTGGCCGTCAGCAAAGCCGAAAGCGGGAAAGGGCGCGCCTGGCTGCGCTTCGAAGTGCGCGACACGGGCATCGGCATGACGGAACTGCAGCAACAGCAGCTGTTTGCCGCGTTTTCACAGGGCGACCAGAGCATCACGCGGCGCTTCGGCGGCACGGGCCTGGGCCTGGCCATCAGCAAGCAGCTGATCCACATGATGGGCGGCGACATCGCCGTCGCCAGCAGCGAAGGCAAGGGCAGCCGCTTCTCTTTCAGCGTGCCATTCGAGATGCTGGCGCAAGCAGCCGAAACGCGGCGCACGCCAGCCTTGGGCCAGCTGCGCCTGCTGGTAGCCGACGATAACCGCACCGCGCGCGAACTGATCGTCAAGCTGATCGAAGCGTGGGGCTGGCAAGCCGACGAAGTCGATTCCGGCTTTGCCGCCATCGAACTGTACCGCGAACGCCTGGCACAGCAGCAGCCCTACGATGTGGTGCTGGCCGACTGGCACATGCCCGTGATGGATGGCCTGGCTACGGCCAAGGCCATCCGCCAGGCGGCCGGCGGCCAGCGCCAGCCCATCGTAGTGATGGTCAACGCCTTCGCCCGCAACCATCTGGAAGCGATCTCCAGCGCGGCCGAGGCCGATGTCGTACTGATGAAGCCGATCACAGGATCGAGCCTGTTCGATGCCCTGCACCAGGCGTTGATCGCCAAGAACGACGGCGACGTGCAGCGCATCCTGCACCAGCCGCTCGGCACGCAACTGACCGGCGTGCATTTCTTGCTGGTGGAAGACAACCATTTGAACCAGGCGGTGGCACGCGGCATCCTCGAACACATGGGCGCCACCCTGGACGTGGTGGGCGACGGCTTGCAAGCGGTGGAACGGCTGCGCACCGAAGCGCTGCGCTACGACATCGTGCTGATGGACATGCAAATGCCCGTCATGGACGGTTTTAGCGCCACCCACATCATCCGCACGGAACTACGCTTGAACTTGCCCGTGATCGCCATGACGGCAGGCGTGCTGGCGTCCGAGCGCGCGCGCTGCATGACAGCCGGCATCAGCGATTTCATCGCCAAACCCGTGGTGGTGGAAGAGATGATGGAAGTCATCCTGCGCCATCTGCATAAGCACCCGCCCATACAGACAGCCGAGCAGACAGCCGAGCCGGTAGCCGTTGCCGATGAGGAAGTATTTTCCATGGCACCGCTAATGCGCGTGATGGGACGCGATGCGAAAGGGCGCGGCGTGCTGCGGCGCATGGTGGAAGACGCATTGAGCAAAGGCATGAAGCCCGTGCGCGACGCCGAAACAGCGTTGCAGGCTGGCCACCACAGCGACGTGGCGCGCATCCTGCACAGCGTACGCGGCTCCGTTGGCACCCTCGGCACGAAGCGCCTGATAAGCGCCGCGTTTGCTACCGAGGAAGCCATCGACGCGGGCCGCCTGGACGAGGTGCCGGCGCTGCTGGCGCACACGGCGCAGGAACTGGAGCAGGCGCTGGCGGCAGCGTCCGCTTGGTTGTCCAGGCTGAACGATTAAAAGAGAGGTCGGATTAGCGCATGCGCGTAATCCGACATGATACGCCAACAATATTGTCGGATTACGCGGCGTGCCGCCGCTAATCCGACCTACGCAATTTACGCCGGCACACCCAAAATCACGCTCGATGCTTTGAACAGCGCCGTCACGCTGCTGCCGAGGGCGATGCCCAGCTCGGTGCAGCTCTGCTGCGTGATAATGGCCGCCAGCGTGCCGCCGCGCGGCAAGTCCAGTACCACCTCCGTGTTGACGGCGCCCGTCTGCACCCGCGTGACTATGCCGCTCAGCTGGTTGCGCGCCGAATAGCGCGCCCCTGCGCCCTCAAGCACGAGGATAATCGACGAAGCCTTGATCAGCGCAAACGCTTCCGCGCCCGGCACCAGGCCCAGGCTCTCGCTGCTGCCCTGCGTGACGACGGCAACGATATGCTGGCCTCCCGGCAATTCCAGGGTCACTTCATCGTTGACGGCGCCGCGTTTTAGTTCGGCAACTTTGCCCAGGAATTGATTGCGTGCCGTGGTTTTCATGGCCATTCTGCGTATGAGTAAAAGATCGTCGGCCATGCCTTCCGCCTGGCTGCCCAGTTGGCGCAGGTAGCGCGCATGCTCACGCTCGATGATGCGGAAATTGTCGACCAGCTGACGCCCGCGTGGCGTCAGCCGCGTGCCGCCGCCGCCCTTGCCGCCAGTCAAACGCTCGACCAGTGGCTCGCCAGCCAGATTGTTCATCGCGTCAATGGCGTCCCAGGCCGCCTTGTAACTCATCTTGACGAGTTTGGCCGCCTGCGTGATAGAGCCACACTCGGCGATGGCACCCAGCAATGCCACGCGGCCGGCGCCGCCCAGGTGCTCGCCGCCCACCGTCATCCATACGGAGCCTTGCAGGCCGATTTCCATTGCCGCCGATTTATCCAATGTGTTCACCCCGTGCCCTATTTTCTTCCATGCTGTCAATTTTTCCGTCACGCATGTACAACACATGCTCCCCCAAGATGCGCGCATCTTCCGGATCATGTGAGATCAGGATCATGGGCACCTCCAGGCGCTGCTGCCACTGGCTCAGTTCCAGACGCATGCTGACGCGCAAGGCCGGATCGAGGGCGGCGAACGGTTCGTCGAGCAGCAGCGCGTTTGGTTCGGCCACGAGTGCTCTCGCCAGCGCCACTCTTTGGCGCTGACCACCGGACAACTGATCGGGGAACTGCTGCGCCAGTTCCTGCAAATCAAACGCAGCCAGCCAATGCTCGACCTGGTCCAGTTTTGCGCGCGCGCGCGGGTTGAACCAGCCCCGGCTCAGGCCAAAGCCCACATTCTGGCGCACCGTCAGGTGCGGGAACAGCGCGTAATCCTGGAACAGGTAAGCCACGTTGCGCTGCTGCGGCGGCAGATTGATGCCGGCGGCGGAATCGAACAGCGTACGCCCATTTAAGCGGATATGGCCCACCTCTGGCGTGAACAGTCCGGCAATGGCTTTCAGGGTCATGCTCTTGCCAGCGCCGGACGGACCATACACGGCGATGCGCTGGCTGCTTGAGGTGCATTGCACCTGCAAGTCAAAGTGGCGTTTGCCGGAGCGCAAGGTGGCGCGAATGTCGAGGTCGAGTTGCATGGGCATCGTCGTCAGCGTCATTTGTGCGCGATGCGCCCGGACGCCAGGCGGCCAGCCGACAGCAGCACCACGATACACACGCCAGAGATAATCAGCACCAGGGTGTTGGCCACGTCGTCCTGGCCCGCCTGTACGGCTTCATACACGGCGACCGACAGGGTTTGCGTCTTGCCGGGGATGCTGCCGGCCACCATCAGGGTGGCGCCAAACTCGCCCAGCGCGCGCACAAAACCGAGCAACACGCCAGCTAAGATACCGCGCCAGGCCAGCGGCAAGGTGACGCGGAAAAAGACGGCGATTTCAGAAATGCCCAGCACGCGGGCCGCCTGCTCCAGCTGGCCATCGACCGCCTCGAAGGCGGCGCGCGCCGGCTTGAAGACGAGGGGAAAAGCCACCACGGTCGAAGCGACGACGGCACCCTGCCAGGTAAAGATGAGGTTGATGCCGAAATTGTCCTGCAGCCAGATGCCCAAGCTACCGCGCCGGCCCAGCAGCACCAGCAGGTAATAGCCGAGCACGGTGGGCGGCATCACCATCGGCAGGGTCAGGACGGCGTCGAGCAATTCACGTCCGGGAAAACGCGTGCGCGCCAGCAGATAGCCTGTACCGATGCCAAGCAACAAATTAAGCGCCGTGGCCCAGGCCGCTACTTTGAGCGACAGGGCCAGCGCGGTCCAGGCGATATCCATGCAGGCGCGTGCTTACATTATGGTTTTTTGAATCCGTAGCGCGCCAGAATGGCTTGCGCCGGCGCCGTCTGCAGATAGTTGATGAAGCGCTTCGCATCAAGAGCATTGCTGCTGCCCTTGATGCTGGCAATCGGGTACAGCACGGGCGAGGCCAAAGGCACGTCCAGCACGACCTTGACTTTATCTTGCATGATGGCCGCGTCGGTGGCATAGACAAAGCCCGCATCAACTTCGCCACGCGCCACGTAGTCGAGCGACTGGCGCACGTTCTGCGTGCCGATGGCTTTCGGCTGCACGGCTTCCCACAGATGCGCCTTTTTCAAGGCACTTTCCGCATAGCGGCCGACAGGCACGCTGGCAGGATTGGCGATGGCCACGCGGGTCACGCCCTTGCGCGTCAAGTCGTTCAAGCTATTGATGCCCAACTTGCTATCGTGCGGCACGATCAGCACCAGGCTGTTGCTGACGAAATCCTGACGCTCGGCCGCCAGCACCAAGCCCTGCTTTTGCGCCGCATCCATGGTTTCCTGGTCGGCCGAGGCAAACACATCCACCGGCGCACCCTTGACGATTTGTTGCAGCAGCACGCCCGAGGCGGCAAAGTTCAAGGACACCTTGCTGCCCGGATACTGCGCCTCATAGCTGTGCGCCACATCCTTGAACGCATTCGTCAGGCTGGCCGCAGCCGATACCAGCACTTCGCCGGCACAGGCGGACGAAGCGGCGGTGGCGAGCACAGGGGCCAGCAAAGCAGTGCCAAGCAGGCGGGCGAAGCAGGTGAGACGCATGATCGTATCCTGATAAAGTGACGCTGCACAAGAGGCGTAATATACACCTATATATAGCGCTATGTCATGCTGCAAGTCAGGACGGCACAAGCTCGATTCCCTGCTATACTGTATATAAACACAGTATATCGAGGCGCCCATGGAACTGACGGACAAGCTGGAAATCCTGGCCGATGCGGCCAAGTACGACGCGTCCTGCGCCAGCAGTGGTGCGCCCAAACGCGATTCCATCGGCAAAGACGGCTTTGGCGCCACCTCCGGCATGGGCATCTGCCACAGCTACACGCCGGACGGGCGCTGCGTCTCGCTGCTGAAAGTACTGCTGACCAATTACTGCCTGTACGATTGCCAGTACTGCATCAACCGGCGTAGCTCGAACGTGCCGCGGGCGCGGTTTACGGTGGCCGAAGTGGTCAAGTTGACGAGCGACTTTTACCTGCGCAACTACATCGATGGCCTCTTCCTCAGTTCCGGCATCATCCAGTCGGCTGACTACACGATGGAGCAACTGGTGCAGGTGGCGCGCGAGTTGCGCGAGGTACACCAGTTCCGCGGCTATATCCATCTGAAAACCATTCCCGACGCCGATCCGGCCCTGATCGCGCAGGCGGGCCGCTACGCCGACCGGCTCAGCGTGAATATCGAATTGCCGACGCAAGACAGCGTACAAAAGCTGGCGCCGGAAAAGAGCGTGCATACGATTAAACTGGCGATGGGCACCATCCGCCGCAAGCTCGATGAAAAGGCGGAGGAACCGCGTTCTCCGCGCTTCGCGCCCGCCGGGCAAAGCACGCAGATGATCGTCGGCGCCGATGCCAGCGACGACCAGCAAATTCTCTCCACGGCCGAGACGCTGTACGGCAGCTATAAACTCAAGCGCGTGTACTATTCAGCCTTCAGTCCGATTCCCGACAGCCCGAAAAGCGTGCCGCTGGCGCCGCCGCCCATGCTGCGCGAACACCGCTTATATCAGGCAGATTTTCTGCTGCGCAGCTACGGCTTTCAGGCCAGCGAACTGCTGCCCGCCACGGGTGGCAACCTGGCGCTAGACATCGATCCCAAGCTGGCCTGGGCGCTGGCGCACCGCGAACATTTTCCACTGGACTTGAACCGCGCGGCCCAGCACATGATCGCGCGCGTGCCCGGCATCGGCTTACGCAATGCGCAACGCATCGTCGACCTGCGCCGCTTGCGGCAGGTACGCTATGCCGATTTGTCGCGCCTGCGATGCAGCATGAAAAAGATTGCGCCGTTCATCATTACGGCCGACTACTTTCCCACGCGCGACACCAGCACCTCGGAACAGCTGCGGCGCGCCATGACGGAGGTGCCGCAGCAAATGAATTTATGGCCCGAACTGCAGGCGGCATGAGCCCTGTCGTCCGCCTGGCGCAGTCGTTCGACGCGTGGCGCGCGGCCGCCCGGGAATTGATCGCGCGCGGCGTGCCACCTGCCGACGTTACCTGGCAGTCGCAAGCGGGCGAGGGCGACCTGTTCTCGCTCATGCCAGACGATACGGATGCCAACGCGCCCCTGCTGCGCCTGCCGCGCCAGCTGGTGGAATTGCTGGAAAGCGCCGCCTGTTTCAGCACCCCAGACCGCTGGGCCTTCCTGTACCAGGTGCTGTGGCGCTGGCAGCTGGGCCAGCAAGACGTGCTGTCGCACGCCGACACCGACGGTGCGCGCCTGCACGCCATGGTCAAGGCGGTACGCCGCGAGGAACACGACATGCACGCGTATGTGCGCTTCCGCGAGCGGGCCGAAACTGAAGGCGCGCCGCGTTTTGTCGCCTGGTTCGAACCGACGCACGAGGTGCTGCCGCAAGTGGCGCGCCACTTCGCCCGCCGCATGGGCAGCATCAGCTGGATGATCGCCACGCCCACGGCCACCATGCTGTGGGACGGCGCGAGCATGCACGCCGGCCCCGCATTGCTGCGCGGCGCGGCCGATATCGACGATGCGGGCGAAGCCCTGTGGCTGACGTATTACCGCAGCATCTTCAACCCGGCGCGCCTGAACGCCGACCTGCTGCGCAGCCATATACCCTCGCGTTTCTGGAAGAACTTGCCGGAAGGCGCCATCGTACCGGCCATGGTCAGCGGCGCCGCGAATGGCGCACGGCGCACGGGCCAGAGCGCCAGCGTGGGCCAGCGCAGCGGCGCCACCATGATCGCGATTTCCGCCGAGCGCGCCCAGCCCGCGCGCGACGCGCCCAAGACACTCGACCAGTGCCGCCGCTGCGAACTATGGGAATCGGCCACCCAGGCCGTGCCCGGCGTGGGGCCGCCACAGGCGCGCATCATGCTCGTCGGCGAGCAACCGGGCGACCAGGAAGACCTGGTGGGCCTGCCCTTTGTCGGCCCGGCCGGCGCGCTGCTGGAGCAAGCCATGCAAGAAGCGGGCATGGCGCGCGACAGCATCTATCTGACCAACGCCGTCAAGCATTTCAAGTGGGAAGCACGCGGCAAACGCCGCCTGCACAAGACACCCGCGCAGCGCGAAATCCTCGCCTGCCACGGCTGGCTGGAAGAAGAAATACAAGGCGTCCAAGCGCAAGTGATCGTGGTACTGGGCAGTACGGCGTTAAAGTCTGTGCTGCAAGATGGCTCTGCCAGCATAACGCCACGGCTTGGCACGCCCCTCCAGCACGACGGGCGCTGGGTGGTGAGCGTCTATCACCCGTCGTATGTACTGCGCGCGCCGGACGAGGCGAGCCGGCGGCAGGCGTATGCAGTGATTGTTGCCGGGCTGCAGCAGGCGCTGCGGCTACTACAAGTACAGGATCACAGCGTCGACGCCGGCACTTCCACGACCTCGTCGCGCCTTGCATAGCGCTGCGCAATCACGGCGCAGATCATCAGCTGAATCTGGTGGAACAGCATCAGCGGCAAGATCACCATGCCCAGCGAGTGCGTGGCAAACAATACCTTGGCCATCGGCACGCCGCTGGCCAGGCTTTTCTTCGAGCCGCAAAAGACGATGGCGATTTCATCTTCCTTGGAAAAACCCAGGCGGCGGCTGATGAAGGTCATCAGGCACAGGACCAGCGCCAGCAGCACGATGCTGAACAGGCACAGCGCGATCAGGGTTTCCACCGAGACAGTCTGCCACAGGCCTTCGCTGACGGCCTCGCTGAAAGCCGTGTAGACCACCAGCAAAATGGAACCCTGATCGAAGAATTTCAGCATGGCCTTGTGGCGGTCGACCCAGCGGCCTATCCAGCGGCGCAGGAACTGGCCAGCCAGGAAAGGCAGCAGTAGTTGCATGACGATGGACAGCACCGCATCGAGCGACGACTTGCTGTCTGCGCCTTTCGCCACCAGCAAGCCCACCAGGATGGGGGCAAGAAAGATACCGATGAAGTTCGAGGCCGAGGCGCTGCAGATGGCCGCTGGCACATTGCCGCGCGCCATGGCCGTCAAGGCGATCGACGACTGCACGGTAGATGGCAGCGCGCACAGGAACAAGATGCCCACGTACAGCTCGGGCGTGAGAAAGGTCAGCGCCAGCGGGCGCAGGGCCAGGCCCAGCAAGGGGAACAAAATGAACGTGCTGGCCAGGACCAGCACGTGCAAGCGCCAATGCATGACACCGGCCACCACGGCTTCGCGCGACAGCTTGGCGCCGTGCAAGAAAAACAGGGCGCCGATGGCGACGGTGGTGATATGGCCGAAGACCACGGCGGTCTGGCCCGTGCAGGGCAGAAAGCTGGCCAGCGCCACGGTAACGAGCAGGGCGATGGTGAAATTATCGGGTTTCAGATTGCGCAGCAGGGCAGCGGGAGAGAATGAAGACATGCGGTAGCCTGGTAATGGCCCAGCCTTGCAACACTGCGCCGTGGATGACAAAAAGCGCCGGGAACGGCGCCAGTGCGGGCTATTCTACCGTTGAACTCGATTTCTCATCGCTAAAAATCAATCGGTGAGAATGACAGGGGATTTGCCAGCGCATTATTTGCGCTTCCCGTGATTTGTCTAAAAAGATACAAAATTTCCACAATTAAAATATTTTCATAGATAAATAAACAATGTCAATTTACACTGTTTTGTTTTAAAAATTACAAATAAATCTAGGGCGAACATGTATAAATTGACTGTTGTTTTAGCATCATTGGCGCTGACTGGCTGCGCATCCGTCGCGGGCGAAAAATTTCAGCCTGTATCTATTCAAACCATCCATGAGAGCAAGGAAATATCCGGTATTGGTTGCAATCTCAGCAACGATGCAGGCAACTGGTTCGTTCTCAGCCCAGGCAGCGTTATGGTGCACAAGAGTACCGGCGACATGATCGTCGACTGCAAGAAGGGCAATCTGTCGGGAAGTTCGACTCTGGTATCGAAGTCGAATGGTGCCGTCTGGGGCAATATTCTGCTGGGCGGCGGCATCGGCTACATCGTCGACAGAAACACGGGGGCAGGCTTTGACTATCCCAATACGACGACAATCCAGATGCGCGATATTGCCACAGCCCCGGTGACAGTACCGCCCCCGCAAGCAGCGGCCGAAACAGTCAAGGCTAACTAAGATAGACAAAAAAATGCCCTGTCCGCAGACAGGGCAAGCCGGAGTAAAGTACAGCGCGAGGCGTTCCCGCGAGGGGATTAACCTGCGGCTTTGACTTTCAGCTCGTTCTTGATTTCTTTCACGCCGCTGACGGAAGCGACGATCTGCACGATGCGGTCGCCCGCTTCGGCGCTCGGTACATCGCCCGACAGGACGACGACACCTTGCTCGGTTGCCACCTTGACGGGCAGGGTGGCGGCTTGCGCATCGGCGCTCAGGGCGGCCTTGGCCGAGGAAGTAATGGTTTCATCAGGGACGGCGGCGGCGGCGTTGGCGGCCACTACCGTGTCAACAGGAGCTTGTGTTTTTGACGCGGAGTCAGCTGCATGCGAAGCGGTGACCGAGGCGCTCGACAGTACGATAGCGGCGACCAGAGTATTGAACAGTTTCGATGTTTGCATGGTAGTTCCTCTCAATGAAGTTAAAAGCTTTTATTTGGCGATAGCAATAAAAAGCAACAAAACAGCAACACTTTGTAGCGTCACATCTACCCATACAGCAAGCACCGTGCCAGCTTTTAAATTGCATTCAAAATCAATGACTTACAGTAAAAATCGATTTTTCCAAGACGTTTCCACCGGATCTGGCGCGAAAATCGGCGCCTTTTGTCGCCTGGCGACGACAGCCTGCGGCAAGATCATCAGTATTTATCAGTAAGCCGTTGATTATTCACGCTTTATTTTTGTCGTTAATCAGCGACAGAGTCGCCATCCATGCGGAACAGGGCCGGCGTCAGCGCATATTTCTGTAATAAACGGTAGAACTCCGTGCGGTTGCGGTCGGCCAGGCGGGCCGCGTCGGCCACGTTGCCGTCCGTCAGGCGCAGCAATTGAATCAGGTAGTCGCGCTCGAAGCGCTGCTTGGCTTCGTTGTAGCTGAGCGCTTCCAGCGATGGCACGCGCAAGGCCCGTTGCACCAGGGACAAGGGCACCAGCGGCGCCGTGGCCAGCGCGCACACTTGCTCGACCACATTGACCAGCTGGCGCACATTGCCGGGCCATGGCGCGCTGACCAGGGCCGTGAGCGCATCGGGGGCGAAGCCGTTCAAGGGCTTCTGGTACTTGGCTGCCAGTTTTTGCAAGAAATGGTTGGCCAGCAGGGAAATGTCTTCGCGGCGCTCGGCCAGCGCCGGCAGGGTCAAGGTCACCACGTTCAGGCGGTAATACAAGTCTTCGCGAAATTGCCCTTCCGCCATAGCCACGTCGAGGTCGCGGTGCGTGGCCGACAAGAGCCGTACGTCGACCGGGCGCGTCTGGTCGGCACCGACTGGGCGCACAGCCCGCTCCTGCAGCACGCGCAGCAGTTTGACTTGCAGCGGCAGCGGCATGTCGCCGATCTCGTCTAAAAACAGGGTGCCGCCGTCGGCAGCCAGGAACAAGCCTTCGCGCTTGCCCACGGCACCCGTAAACGCGCCCTTCACGTGGCCGAACAGTTCCGATTCCAGCAACTGCTCGGGAATGGCGCCGCAGTTGACGGCAATGAACGGTGCCTTGGCGCGGCGGCTGGCGTTGTGCAGCGCACGCGCCAGCAATTCCTTGCCCGTACCGCTGGGGCCGCGGATCAAAATGCTGGCGTCCGATCCCGCCACCAGCTTGGCTTCGGCCAGCAGTTCGGCCATCTGCGAACTACGGCTGAGCAGCTCGGCGCGCCAGCTTTCGTCACCGGACGCCGGTGCCGGCATGACCGTAGACAAGTTAATCGCATGCGCCACCTTTTCCATCAGCAGCTTGCCGTCGAACGGCTTCGTCAGGTAGGCAAATGCGCCGCGTGCCGTCGCTTCGACGGCATCGGGAATGGTGCCGTGCGCCGTCAGCAAGATGACGGGCAGGGCTGCGTGCTGGCGGCGAATTTCATCGAACAGCGCCAGGCCGTCGCGACCCGGTAATTGCACGTCGGTAATGACCAGGGCCGGCAATTCCACCGCCAGGCGCGCCAGCGCCGCTTCTGCGCTGCCCACGGCCGTCACCCGATAATTACCCGCCTGTAAGCGGATGGTCAGCAGGCGCAGCAGGTCAGGGTCATCGTCGACCAATAAAATGTGGGCCAGCGCGCTCATTTCGACGCTCCCGCAGCGGGGCGCACGGACAGGCTGCGCTCGATATTTTTCAGTGCCTCGAGTTTTTCATTGAGCAAGTCGTTGCGGCGCTGGGTGTCGCGCAGCTGCGTGTTGAGCTTGTCGATATTTTCTTCCTGGCGGCGCAGTTCCCCGTACTGGTTGCTGAGCAACTGCACCAGCGGCGCCAGCAACTGAGCATCCTTGCCCGTGGCCGTGGCCGTCAAAAGCGGTTCCAGCAGCGCCTGTGCGCGGGCCAGGTCACCGGCGCCGCGCAAGGCCGCCAGCAGCATGGCGCGGCGGATAGTGTTGTGCGGCGCGTGATCGGCCTTCGCCAAATCTTGCTGCGCCTTCAGCAGTTCCGACGACGGCATCAGGCGCACGGCGCTTTGATATGCGAGCAGTTCAGTGAGCTGGGGGTCCATCGGCACCACCACGCGTGGCGGCGTTGGCGCCAGCAAGGGCGTCTGGGTGGGAGGCTTGGCGGCGCAAGCGCCCAACAGCAGCGCGCAGACGGCCATGCCGGCCAGAGAAGTTCTCGTCATCATAAGGGCAGTTCTATCCGAAAATGTGCGCCGGCATGGCGCGGTAAAAGAGTGACGCTGCCAGCGTGGGCAGCAATATATTCATGGACGATGGACAGGCCGATGCCATTGCCATTGCGCGCGCCAGCGACCTGCCGCAGGCCTTGGTAAAACGGCTCAAAGATGCGCGCGCCATCCTCGGGTGCCACGCCAGCGCCATCGTCGATACAGTCGATGCACACGCGCCCGCCTTGCTTGGATAAGCTGAACCGCACGCTGCCGCCTGGCGGACTGAAGCGCACGGCATTCGACAGCAGGTTCGCCAGTACCGTTGCCAGCTTGTCGCGGTCGGCCTGCACGCTCAAGGACTCGCCCTGCACCTCGACCGTCAGGTGGCGCGCCAGCCATTGCAAGCGCTGTCCGGCCACGACCTCTTGCAGCAAGACCAGCAAGTCCACCTTGCTGCGCGCCAGATGCTGGGCGTCAAAGGCGGCGGCATTGTAGCGTAGCAAGTCTTCGATCTGGGTTTGCAGGCAAGCCGTGTTTTGCTGCAGGATGCCGGCAATTTCGCGCTGGCCATCGCTGAGTTTGCCTGCCACCTCGTCTTCCAGCAAGGCCACGCCTTCGCGCAGGGCCGCCAGCGGCGTCTTCAATTCGTGCGAGATGTGCCGCAAAAAGCGTTCCTTGTCAGCATCGAGGTCCGCCAGGCGCTGGCGCAGCCAATCGAGCTGCTGGCCCAGGCGGCGCGTGTCGGCCGGACCACCGACAACGATGGGCTGGTCATAGCGCTTCTCGCCCAGGCGCTCGATGGCCATCTCGATGCGGCGCAACGGACGCGACAATAAAAAGCCGAAGCAGGTGGCCAGCACGGCCGCCAGCAGCACGGCGCCGCCCACCAGCATGCCCAGCACGCGGCGCTGGCGTTCCAGCTCGGCCAGCAGGGCATCGTTGCGGCTGCCGATGTGCGTCTTGCTTTCACGCGCCAGGCTGTCATTGATCTGCGTCATGCGCGCAAACGCGCGGTACACGACGGCGTGGCCATCGCGCTTGCGGCGCTGGCCTGCTTGCAACACTTCCCAGGCCGCTTGCGCTTGCACCGTCCATTCCTCGGCCAACTGGGGCGCGAACCCGGGTGTGGCGCGGCTCAACACTTGCAGCGCCGCCGTGGCGTCGGCGCGGGCTGCCGCGTAGCGCTCACGAAATACGCGATCATCGAGCACCAGGAACTGGCGCGCGCTGCGCTCCATGGCCAGGGTGCGCTCGGATAAACGCTGCGACTGTTCCGTCAAGGTAATCGCCTGCGCCGCCGTCTCGCGCCCCAGCCGCGCCAAGTGTTCCAGGGTCAGCAGCGCTTGCACGGAGGTAGCCGTCAAAATGCCCGTCGTCAAAATAAAGGCAGCAAATAACAGTTGGCGAAAGGACAGTCTGGACAAAGTAAGCGCCTTCAGTGCGGTCAGCGAGAGGGAAAAGGCGCATGGTACGCTAAGCCTGCAGACTGGGGCGCCACCTGTCACGAACCGGCTTATTTGCCAACATTGCTGTTTTTGCGGCCGACTGGCAAGCCTCGTCGGCGGCGCGCAGATACTCCTAGTACAATAGGCAAAAGCTGCATACAGACATCAAGCGGGCATCCGTCCTGGCGGGCCGGCTCTGGCATTGCGCCACATTGCCCCCATCTGTCCTGCAGCCCGACCGACTATCCGCATCACCTACCGAAGAGATCCCATACCGCATGAGCACATTTGAAAAAGTCAGCAGCAACTTCATTCCAGTCTTGCAGGCAACCATCGAGCAGTATGTCGAGCCGGCAACGGGCATGCGCCATATCCACATGCATACCGAGCAGGCTGAGATGGTGTTTCTGGTGGCCTTTCCCACTGTGCCAGAAGCGAGCGACGGCCGCGCCCACATCCTCGAACACCTGGCGCTGTGCGGTTCGGCCCGTTACCCGGTGCGCGACCCCTTCTTTTCGATGCTGCGCCGCTCGACGGCCACCTTCATGAATGCGATGACCTATCCGGACCGCACCGTGTACCCGTTCGCCAGCACCGACCGCAAGGATTTCTTCAACCTGCTCGACGTCTACCTCGATGCGGCCTTCTTCCCGAACCTCGATTACCTGAACTTCCGCCAGGAAGGCTGGCGCCACGCGTTCGAAGGCGACAAGCTGGTGTACCAGGGCATCGTCTTCAATGAAATGAAGGGTGCGTTCAACAGCCCCATGCGCGCACTCGACAGCGGCATCGCCAGCGCCTTGCTCAAGGGCACGACGTATGAAGTGGAATCGGGCGGCGATCCGCTGGTGATCCCGGAACTGACGCATGCAATGCTGAAACAATTCCACGCCAGCCACTACCATCCTTCACAAGCCGTCATCATGACCGCCGGCAATATCGAAGCGTCGGCCGTGCAAGAGCAGGTGGCCGAGCGCGTGCTGTCCAAACTCAGCGGCTTTAGCCCGCGCCGCCTGCCGCAACTGGCGCCAGCGTGGACCTCGCCGCAGGAAAATATCGTCAAGATTCCGTCGCAAGAAGCGCGCGACGACGAATTCGGCCTGCAATTGGCCTGGCTGATGGGCGAGTCGAGCGACCCCATCGCTTACTACCACGCGCATCTGCTGTCGCACGGCTTGCTGGGCGAATCGTCGGCACCGGTCATGCGCGCCATGGAATCGGCCGGCTATGGCCGCCCATCGGACATGAATGGCCGCGACGCGGGCATCCGCCAAATGGTGTTCCATATAGGTATGGAAGGTTTGACCCAGGAACAGATCGCCGATGCGCACCAGCGCATCTGGACGGCACTGGAAGAAACAGCGGAAGAGGGCATTCCAGCCGCAGTACTGCACGCGGCCTTGCGCGATATCAAATACAGCCAGCGCGAAATCAGCAGCGGGCGCATGCCTTACGGTCTGGGCCGCTTGCTGCACGCCTTGCCACTGGCCATGTATGGCGGCGATGTGATGGACGCCTTTGACAATGCGGCCATCCTGGAAACGCTGGAGCAGCAAATCGAAGACCCGCAATTTTTCAAGCAACTGGTGCGCGAGCTGATCGCCAATCCGACCCGTTTGACCACCCACGTGGTGCCCGACAACGCCTACTTCACCGACCGCGCCGCGCAGGAAGACGCCAAGCTGGCGGCCCTGCAAGCGACACTGACGGATGCCGAGCGCGAACACATCGTGGCCGAATCCGCCGCGCTGGAAGCGCATCAGCAACTGCCATCGAACTCCGAAGTCTTGCCGCGCATCCGCCCAGGCGACGTCAGCGCCGCGCCGCGTCCGGCCCTGCCTATCCCGCCCGCCGTCGACGGCGCCGTGGCGTTTTCCATCGCCTCGAACGGCATCAGCTATGCCAACGTTCTGTATGACGTGTCGAGCTTGCCGGAAGCGTCGTGGCCATGGTTGCGCCTGTACACGGACCTGGCACCGGAACTGGGCGTGGGCGACATGTCGTTCGACGACGCCAGCGCCTGGCGCCAGAGCATGGTGCCTTCGTTCCACATCGGCCTGGAAGCCATTCCTCGCCCGCAACAAGCGATGCGCGTGGAATTGTCGTTCTCGGCCAGCGGCTTGCGCGAAGAACACGCGGCGATTGCCGCCGTGCTGTCGGCCTGGATCGCCAAGCCACGCTTCGATGAAGAAGAGCGCCTGGCTTTCCTGATCGAAAGCCTGGTGCAAGACAAATTGAGCAGCCTGGCCGAATCGGGCAACCGCTACGCCATGCTGGCCTCGGCAGCGCCCCTGTCGCCCACGCGCCGCTTCGACGATATCGTCGGCGGCCCGGCAGCATTGCCGTTCTACCGCCGTTTGCAGCAACTGAGCAAAACCTCGGCAGGCTTGCAGGAAATCGCCCGCGAACTCGACACCCTGCACACGCACATCATCGCCCAGACACCCACCGTGCTGTGCGCGGGCCTGGAGCAAGATGGCATCACCCTGGCCCGTTTGCTGGAACTGCCAGCGGCCAGCGTCGACACGGCGGTCGCTACAGCAACGCCAGCGCCAGCAACATTACCACTGGCCAACACGGCCCTGCATGCAACGAGCCAGATCAACCATTGCTTCGTGTCCTGGGCCGTGCCTGGCGTGCACAGTCCGGACGCCTCGGCCCTGGCCGTGGCCGCTGAACTGATGACTAACCAGGTGCTGCATACGGCCCTGCGCGAAAAAGGCGGCGCCTATGGCGGCAGCGCCAGCTATGCCGCTGGCGCCGGCACGTTTACCCTCAGTTCCTACCGCGATCCGCGCCTGGCCGGCACGTTTGCCGACTTCGCGACGACCTTGGATCAAATCCTCGACGGCGATTTCTCGCAAGAGCAAGTAGAGGAAGCCATCATCTGCGTCATCAAGGGCCTGGACAAGCCGCACTCGCCTTACGCGGAAGCGCTGACGGCATGGAATATGCAGCAACGTGGCACGACGGAAGCCGTGCGCCAGCAGTTCCGCAGCGGCGTATTGACCTGCACCTTAAGCCAGATCAAGGATGTCACACGCACCTGGCTAAAAAATGGCCAGCAGAGCCGCGCCGCGTTTGCCGGTAACACGACGCAAGACCTGGCAGGGCTGGAAGTGGTCGATTTATTGGCCTTGGCCAGCTAAGAGCGCTGTCACGGCTTCAATACCGCGCTATTGCGGTATTGAAGCCGCTGGGACATACATCAACGCCCATCGATATTCATCGATGGCCATCGCCATTCTGGAAACTGTGGCCCTGCATGGAGCAGAAATCGCGCGCTTCCTTGTCGCTGCTGCCACTCGCCTGGACGGCCTACACCACCATCTCATCGGCTGCGCCCCGGCTCTCGGCCGACAAATAGCGCAGCACTTCCCCCCCCCAAGTGATTTAGCACAGCTGCCCGGGCGCAAATAGCCTGAATCTGTCGTGCATCCTCAAAGCCACGGCACCAGGCAATCAGCGCCTCGATCGACGGTGACAGTCTGGTGCACAAAAAAGTTAGCAACGATGCCACAAACACAGTTTTACTGCCATAATAGGCAGCCAAGCAGGCGCTGGCGGGAATGACGATGCTCAGGCCGAGGATGCAGGCGGTGTTGATCCAGACCAGCTGCGCCACCAAAGCCTGCCAGGCGTGGCCGATGTCCGGGCAGGCGACGCTGGTGGTGAACATGTTGATCAGGTCAACGAAAAAAACCAGCAGATAAATGGCCGCGACTTTTTTGCGATAGTCGATGGTGCTCCGAATGGCAAACAAGCAGCGGAAGCGCTGCAGAGCATTTGCGTAACGGGCCAGCCCCGATTACACTGTCAAATAATTTTTGACAAACCTCTACAACCCGCATGCCTCCTCATTCTTATTTATGATCAGTCTTGACCGCTTGGGTATTTTCATCGCTATCGTCGACGCCGGTTCGCTGACAGCCGCTGCCGCCGTGCTGGGCCAGAGCAAGGCCGTCGTCAGCTTCAACTTGAAACAGCTGGAGGCGGAACTGGGCGTATTGCTGCTCACGCGCAGCACGCGCAGCCTGGCGCTGACCGACGTGGGGCAGCGTTTTTACGAAGATTGCCAGCGCGTGCTGAGCGAAGCGTACGGCGCCATCGAAACGGCGCGCCAGGGCCACCAGAGCTTGCGCGGCACACTGCGCCTGAGCACCACCGTCGAATACGCTAGCCGCACGGTGATCCCCGCGCTGATCGCCTTTGCCGCCGCCCATCCGCAGCTGCAAATCCAGCATGCGTCCTCGTCCTCGCATGAAGACCTGATCGCGGGCCGCTGCGACCTGGCCATTTGCATGGATACACTCAACGATGCGAGCGACCGCGCTTCGCTGGTCGAGCGCTACGCCGTCTGGCCCGTGGCCTCGCCCGCCTACCTGGCCAGCCTGCCCGCCAAGGACATCGCCACCTTGCCCGACTTGCAGCGCGCGCGCTGGCTGGCGCACAGCAGGCTCAGCACGCCCCTGCACTGGGACGTGCTGACCCCGGACGGCGCCGCCCACTTCATCGTGCAGGACGCCGCCGCCATCCATTCCGACTCCGCCTCGGCCCTGCTGGGCTTTGCCCTGGGCGGCTGCGGCGTCGCGCTACTGCCACAGTGGCTGGTGGAAGGGGAAGTGCGCGCGGGACGCCTGCGCCGCCTACTGCCCGATGTCGTCTTTCCAGAGCAGGGCGTGTATGCCGTGGTTACGGACACCCTGCCTGTTGCGCAAAAGGTGCGCGCCTTCATCGACTTCTTGCGCGCCTTCGTGGGCACACCCGCCTGAGGTTGCACGTGGTGCCACGCTGCCCGTATCACGTTGGCAGTACTTGTTCAATACAACGATTTCCAAGGGGCAAACGAGCGCCCCTTTCCTTGTACACGGCCTACACTAAACCTACTTTGTTCAACGGTTGGAGAGCATCATGGCACATACATTGGCAGCAGTTTTCGCCGTGCGCGACATGGCCGAACGCGCGCGGCACGACCTGATCACGGCGGGCTTCCCCGCTGCCCGCGTCCGCCTGCACGATGCGGGCAGTGACGATATTTACGCCACGGAAAACATGTACCGCGACAATAGCAACAACAGCGACAACAGCGACAGCCTGCTCGTCAACATCAGGCACTTCTTTGCCGACCTGTTCGGCAGCCACGCCGACCGCCACATCTATGCCGAAGCCGTGCGGCGCGGACATGTCGTGCTGACCTTGGAAGGGGCGAGCGACGCCGATATCGGGCGCGCCACCGACCTCGTCGAGCGCTATGCGCCGCTCGACATCGATGCACACGCCGATCACTGGCGCGCTGGCGGCTGGCAAGGCGCGCCGCAACACGATAGCGCGATGCGCCACGGCGCCAGCATGCAATCGGGCGCGCCATCGCAGCAAGGCACAGCCACCGGCAAGCCGAACTCGACAACGGCAGCGTCGCAGCAATTTGCCGGCGGCATGGCGCCGCCACCACCGAGCGCGAGCGCCAACGCGCGCCGCTATCCGGGCGCCGACAACCTGCCCGGCACCAGCGACGACGACGAGCAGTATTACCGCAAGCACTGGAGTGGCCAATATGCTGCCGGCGGCGGACACTTCGACGACTACGATCCCGCCTACCGCTATGGCCATTCGATGGCGGGCAGTGACAGCTACCGGGGGCAAAGCTGGGAGCAGGTCGAAGTGGAACTGCGCAATACCTGGGAACACACGTACCCGCAATCGGCGTGGGACGACTTCAAGGCGGCCATCCAGCGTGGCTGGGAACGCGTGGCGTCCTGAGCACAGCGCGGCGCTGCGGCTGCCCGCGCTGCTTCAGTGCCCCTCGTGCGTCAGTTGCAGGAAATGGTTCAGGATATGAAAATGGTCTTCGAAGAATTGCTCTTCCATGGCCGGTAGCGACGCTACGGGCACCCACTGCGCCAGCGCCGCATCGTCGGCCGCCGTCACGGCCGGCAGCTGGCGCGTTTTCAGGTCAAAATAATGCGCATGCGTGATGGTGCGTCCGCGCTGGCTGCGGTCAGGGTGGTCGAACACGGCGACGTCGACCAGCGCCTCGACAAGGGTGGGCGCCAGCACGCCCAGCCGGGTCTCTTCCGCCAGCTCGCGCAGAGCCCCCTGCAGCAGGCGCTCGCGCGGCGCCAGGAAGCCCCCAGGCAGCGCCCACAAGCCCTTGCCCGGATAGCCGCCGCGGCGCACCAGCAAGACGTGGCCACCCGTCTGCACCAGCGCATCCACGGTGCAAAAAATGGGTGCATACGGTGCCGTGCGCCAGCGCGCCTTGTACGCTTCGATGGCGCGATATTCCTGCACCAGTGGCGCGTACCACGGCAACAAGGTCCATGCTTTCAAGTACTGGCTAATAGCCGCCGGCAGCAGCTGCGCCACGGCACTCAGCGACACGTCCACGTCTTCGGCTTCGAACAGCACGCTGCGAATCGCCGTCGCGCCAATCGGTGCACCCGTATCGATCTCCGGGTTCAGCAACTGCCAGTGCGGGAAGTGGTGCAGATAGTAACTGGTGGCGTCCTTGAAGCAGGCCACCAGGATGGCGCGCTGCGCCGTCGGCACGGCGCCCGCCACGGCGCGCCGCACGGCATCGGCCCACAGGCCGTCGTCATAGTAATCGCGCACGGCCACGTAGTGCACGCGCGCGCGCTGCGTCTCGGGCAGGGTGGCGGCGATCATGGCAGCGCGCTCCTGCCACGTAAACGGATTCTTCGCGCTGCGCGCATGGAAGGCGGAACCGAGCACCACCACCACCTGGGCGGCGCTGGCCAGCGCCGTTTGCAGCAAGCCGGCATGGCCATTGTGAAAAGGCTGGAAGCGGCCGATCAGGATGGCCGCGTCGGCGGAATAGGCAGGATAGGCGAGGGTCATGCATCGTCTCCAGTCGGGTAGTGGGCGGTGATCGGCAATTGGCGCCCACTGCAAAAAGCATGCGAACGCACGCGTACCAGAGCACTATCCTGCCTGAAAAATTTTCTGAGCGTACTGATGCAATCGTGCGCGGGTGGCGCTCGCGTGCTGCAGCGCCAGCAGCTGGTTTTTACCTGCGGCAGGCCTGGCAGCGAACTTCCATGTCCCGTGCAACATAGGCACACGGCGGCGCTGCGCCAATGTCCGCAGAGCGTTCCACGTGAAACCTTCGACGGCAAGGACGATGTCCTCGATGCCTTACTGCTTGCTGTTCGGGATCGCCGTCATGCAGCCTTGACGACTGGCAAGCCGGCCGCCTGCCAGTGCTCAAAGCCGCTACCAAGACGACGCGCAGGCAAGCCGTGTTGGCGCAGGGCCGCCACCGCCTGCACGGACAACACGCAATACGGGCCGCGGCAATACGCGGCAATTTCTGCGTTCGCTGGCAATTCGCCGAGGCGGCGCTGCAAGTCATCAACAGGAATATTGATCGCGCCAGGCAAGTGGCCAGCGGCAAATTCCTGTGCCGGCCGCACGTCGAGCACGGTGATGCTGGCCTCGCGGATACGTGCCAGCAACTCGTCGCCCGTGATCGCTTCCACATGGTCACCCCGGCTCAGCGCATGCACCTCGCTGCGCTGGTGCTGCGCGTACACGTCCAGCGCGGCCAGCAGTTGCACGATGGGACCGCTACCGAGCCGGTACAGCACGCGCTTGCCGTCACGCTGCGCCTGCACGAAACCGGCGCGCCGCAGTTGCTGCAAATGCTGGGAGGTATTCGCCACGGACAGGCCTGTCAACGCCACCAGTTGCTCCACTGCATATTCGCCCTGCGCGATTTGCTCGAGCAGGCGCAGACGCGGCGCGCTGCCTAAAATATGGGCAAATCCGGCAGAACCGGTGAGAAATTCGATATCAGCATTTTTCATTGACACGATGCTAGCACCCTTATAACATTCAATCAATCTATTGAATGTTATAAGGCGATAACGATGCAAATACTCTGGCTTGATGCCTTGGCCATCGGCGTGGGCGCAACGGCGGTGATGGATGTATGGGCGCTAGCCTTGAAACACTTCTGGTGCATCCCCTCGCTGAACTTGGCCATGCTGGGACGCTGGCTCGGCCATCTGCCGCGCGGTACCTTCACGCATGCCAACATCGTCCAGGCGGCAGCCGTACGCGATGAGGCGCTGCTGGGCTGGAGCGCCCATTATGTGATCGGCGTGCTGTTTGCGGCCATGCTGCTGGCGCTGGTGGGACAGCAGTGGGTGCAACAGCCGACGTTCGCGCCGGCGCTGCTGGCGGGTCTCGTGAGCGTGGCCGCGCCGTTTTTCATCTTGCAACCGGGCATGGGTGCCGGTGTCGCCGCCAGCAAGACGGCGCATCCGACCGCCGCCCGCCTGCGCAGCCTGATGGCCCACATGGCATTCGGCATCGGTCTGTACCTGGCGGCGGCGCTGTGGTCGACGGTGCGCTGACTAACTCGTCATTGGCGGCACGGGTGCGGGTGCCGCCGTCGGTGCGGGTACAGCCGCCGAGATGGCCGGCGTCTGCGGCTGCGCCGGCACGGTGCTCAGCACCATCGTGCTGGGCTTGGCAATCGCAATGTGCGCCTCGTCGAGGCGCTTGAGCAGCTCGAACAGCAGGGCGCTGCGGATGCCCGACGTCAGGCGCGGCGACGAAGCATAGCCGGTGGCGTTGAACAGCAACAGGCCATTGTCGATACCGTCGAGCTGCACGCTGGGCGCCGGCGTGTCGAGCACGTCGGGATTGTCGACAAAGGTGGACAGGATCAGCGCGCGCGCCGCCTGCGCATCCGTACCCAGCGGCAACGGCAGCTTGACCTGTACCAGTCCCAGGGGATTGGCGTGCGTAACGTTGCGCACCGTCTTGGTGATGAATTCCGAGTTCGGCACGATCACCGTGGAACGATCGCCCAATTGAATTTCCGTGGCGCGCACATTGATGCGGCGAATGTCGCCTTCCACGCCGCCCAGCGAAACCCAGTCGCCGACTTTGACGGGGCGTTCGGCCAATAAAATCAGGCCGGACACGAAGTTCTGCACCACCGCCTGCAAGCCAAAACCGATACCCACCGACAAGGCCGACGCCACCCACGCGATGCGTTCCAGGCCGATGCCGGCCGCCGACAGGGCCAACGCCACGGCCAGCACGCCGCCGATGTAGCCGAACAGGGTGATGAACGACACTTGCATGCCGGAATCGAGATTGGTGGTCGGCAAATAACTATTTTGCAGCCAGCGCTTGAACAGGCCCAGCGCCACGAAACCGACGACCAGCACCAGCAGGGCCTGGATCAGCGCGGCAGGACGTATCGCCACCTCGCCGATGGCCAGGCCATCTTGCAGCTTGCCCATGCGCTGGAACAGCTCGCCCGGACCTTCGCCAAACGGCGCCAGCAACAGCATCAGGGCCAGCAGCACGACGATGGCGCGGCCGATGCCCGACAGTAGCACGGCCGCCTGGTCGCGCGCCTTGGGCGTGGCCAGCACGGGATTGACGGCATCCGGCGGCGGCGGGGTGGAGGCCAGCAGCATGCAGATATCATCGACCAGCACCGTCAGCAGATAGGTACTGCCCACCACCACGATAACCCAGGCGATTTGCTTGGCGATAAAACTGCCAAACGCCACATAGCCGATCAGCAAACTGATGACACTCGACGCCAGCGCCAGCCATAGCAGCACCGTAACGCAACGCAGCCACAAAGGCGTGACCAGGGTGGCCGGATCGGCCTCGCGCAACAGGCGCCAGCTGCGCTCGGCGCGCATCGAGCCATAGGCGATGGTCGTGCTCATCACCAGGGCGACGATGCAGTTGACAGCCACGGCCGTCGACAGGCCCGCATTGATGACGATGGTGACGCGTTCCGTGGCCCACACCAGCACCACGATAAAGGAAAATATCGAGGGAAAATGGCGCAAGCGGTGCGCCAGCGCATCGGGCAAGGGCAGCAAGCGCCACGACACGCGCCAGGGCGACAGCAGCGCATGGCCGAGACCGGCCGTAAAACCGGCAAAACAGATGATACCGATCAAGCTACCGAGAAAAGTCGCGGTTTTTTCGGACAGGCCGCCATCCCAGCGCAAGCCCATGGCCAGCAATTCCGCCACCAGCCCCGGCGTGGCCAGCGCCAGCACCAGCACGGCCAGCGCATGCAGCGAACGGCGCAAACGGCCGTGCGGCACGCGTGTGGCCGTGATCACCAGCAGATAGCGCGAAACCCAGACACTGGCGGCGATCACGGCCACGATACCGGCCAGCAAGCCGCCCCAGGCCGACCACGGCGTCGCGCTTGCCGCGTGGGCCAACTCCAGCCCCAGCACCCGCAGGCGTTGCAAATTCTGCGGCAATTCGGCATGCAGCTGTTGCCAGAACGAAGCGGCCAAAATCGACGCCGTGCGCTCGCCCAGGCGCGCCTGCAATTGTGCGCGGCGTACCGTCGATACCTGCTCGGACGCCTGCGTCGCCTCCACCGCGAGCAATCGCGCCAGCTTCACTTGCGCATCGAGCGCGCTGCTGGTGCGGTCCAGCAAGCTGCGCTGCGCCGCCACGTCAGGGGCATCTTTCATGCCCGCCGCCGGCTTGCCCAGCTCGGCCAGCCGTGCCTGCACGCTCGACAGGGTGGGCGCGAGCGCATCGGCCACCTTGTCCGCCGATGCGCTCGCTGCCAGCGCATCGGCACGCATCTGCGACAGGGCTGCGTCATCGAGATCGGCCTCGCCATCGAGCGCCTTCTGGATGGTGGTGATCTGCTTGCGCAAGCCATCGAGGCGCTGGTCGGCCGTGGCGGCATCGTCGACAGGCTGCGACCAGGCCGGTGGTGCGGCCAGCGAGCATGCCAGCAACAGCGCCAGCAGGAAGGGGAAAAAACGGAGACGGAAAGAAGTCATGCTGACCTATGGCTGGAGAAATGAGTACTGTCAGAAAACAGGGGTGATGTCGTGCGCAGACGCGTCAAGCGCAACGGCAATGGTGTCGCCATCGCACATATGGCGCCAGCTGGGCGTATGGCTCGTCAATATAGCTGAAAATGGCGTCAGCACGCCAAAACGCTTATCCATCCGTGTCCCGCCACTGATCGGCAAGAGAATGGGTTTGGTGCACGGCGGCGCCAGTATCTTTACCGTCCATCTGCCACTGAGGTCAGGTGTGGCGCCTGACAAGGGCTAAGCCGGCGGGTCCATCGACGTTGGCATCGCCCAGCCTTTGGCGTTGGCACAGATGCTGGCCAGCATGCAACGATGGGCGCCAGCCTCGCCAGCCTGGGCGCGCGCTGCCGATGGGCGTCATTGCATGCCTGCCGGTGTTGTCAATTCGCAACATCGGCGCCGTTGAAGGGAGCGCCTCGCCATGCAGACAGCCACCAGCGCTCGCCGGCACTTGGAAGCCGGCCAATTTGACGACATGGCACGCGCATACGCGACGCTACGCGCAACGATGGGCACCCTGCACACAAAGCAGTTCGAGGGGGGAACGAAGCAGGCTGCCGGGCTTGCCCACCCTGGTCGCACACAGTCTACGCGAATGCGAAGCGCTCGCTCTTGCCTGGGGCGGCGCAGGCATGCGCCTGCCTTCACGATAGCGCTTGCGCCATGGAGGCGTCAGAGTTAGCATCATTGCACGATCACATCATCCATGGACTAGGCACCAGAATGTTCACCATGCAAGAAACTTCGCCCATGGCGATCCTGATCATCGACGATATGACCAGCAACATTACGGTGTTGCGCGATGCTGTCGATGGGCTGGCCGAAGTATTTTTTGCAACCAGCGGAGCGAGCGGCCTGGCGTTGGCCCGCCATTGTCGTCCCGACGTGGTCTTGCTCGATATTGCCATGCCGGGCATGGATGGTTACGCGGTCTGTGAAGCGTTGAAGGCCGATCCGCTCACGGCCGACTGCGCCGTGATTTTCGTCACCGGTTACACCTGCGCAGACCGTGAGTTGCTATCGCTGCAACAGGGTGGGGTGGATTACTTGCAAAAGCCGCTGGATCTGGCCGTAGTGCGGGCGCGGGTATTCAATCATTTAAGGATTAGAATGCAGACGCGTGCGTTGGCACAGGCACGCCAGGACTTGGCCGATGTGGTCGCGCACCTGCCCGCCTTTGTCAGTTATTGGGACGACCAGCATCTGAACCGTTTTTGTAACGATGTCGCCGGCAGGTGGTTTGGTGTGACTGCGGCGTCGATGGAGGGCATGGCCTTGCCCGAAGTGGTGGGTAGCGCGAACGCCTTGCTGATACGGCGCCGCTTGTATGTAGGCCCGCCGGACGCCGCGCCGGCGTTTGAAATGTCTCTCCACAACGCTGACGGCGGCACCTTGCATACCCAGGCATCAGTGGTGCGGCGCGAGCGCGGCAAACGGGACAGCAGCTTTCTATTGCTGATCACCGATGTCAGCGCCCGCAAGCAAGCCGAGCTCGCCCTGTACGATGAAAAAGAGCGCATGCGCATCATGCTCAATTCCATCGGCGATGCGGTCATCGCCACGGACCGCTACGGTTGCGTCACCTTTCTCAATCCCATCGCCGAAGAGATGACGGGATGGAGCAGCGAGGAGGCGGTAGGGCAACTGATCGAGCACGTGATGCCCTTGATCGACGGCGACAGCGGCGCGGTGACGCGCAACCCGGTGCGACTGGCCCTGAGCGAAGACCGCATCGTCGGCATGGCGCTAGACTGCGTGCTGGTGCGGCGCGATGGACGGCGCCTGATGGTCGAAGATTCAGCGGCGCCAGTGCGTGACCGCAACGGCGTCCAGAGCGGCGCCATCATCGTGTTCCACGACGTCAGCGAAGCGCGCGCGATGGCGTACAAGATGACCCATCTGGCCCAGCACGACGCCTTGACCAATCTGCCCAACCGCACCTTGCTGCGGGACCGCACGACACAGGCGCTGGAGCAGGCCTCGCGCCAAGATCAGCATGTGGCGATGCTGCTGATCGACCTCGACAATTTCAAGGTGATCAACAGCACGGCCGGGCACGCCGTTGGCGATACGCTGTTGCAGCAAGTCTCTTTACGCCTGCAGCAGGCGCTGCGCGCCGGCGATACCATTTGTCGCCAGGGGGGCGACGAGTTCATCATCTTGCTGAGCGCTCTCGATGATGTGGAATACGCCGGGGTCGTCGCGCGCAAGCTGCTCGCGGTGCTGGTGGAGGCGTTTATGGTCGGCAACCAGCGCTTTGATCTGTCCGCCAGTATCGGCGTCAGCCTGTTTCCCGGCGATAGCAATGATCAGGATGGCCTGTACCGGCATGCCGATTCTGCGATGTACCGGGCCAAGCAAGAAGGAAAGAACCGGTTCTGCTTCTTCTCGGCCGAGTTGGAGGAAAAACTGCTGGCCCGGCATGCCTTGATCGGCGAGTTGCGCAAGGCAATCGAGGATGGCGGGCTGGAAATGCATTACCAGCCAAAAGTCGATGCCAGAGTGGGGCGCGTGGTCGGGCTCGAGGCACTGATACGCTGGCGTCATCACGGCGTAATGGTGCCGCCCGCCAGTTTCATTGCGCTGGCCGAAGAGTGTGGATTGATCGTCCCGCTGGGCCAGTTCGTGCTGCACCAGGTCTGCACCGACTTGGCCCGGCTGGTCGACGCGCAGGTGGCAGTGCCGATCAGCATCAATTTGGCGGGGCAGCAGTTCGACGATCTGGCGCTGGCCGCCGACATCGCCAGGACGCTGGCCAGCCATGATTTGCCCACCCATCTGCTGGAGGTCGAGATCACAGAGGGCACGCTGATCGAAGATGTCATACACTCGTTGGAGAATCTGCGCACGCTGTCCGAGCTGGGAATACGGACTTCAATCGATGACTTCGGCACCGGCTATTCGAGCCTATCGTATCTTAAAAAGTTTCCCATCGATGTACTCAAGATCGACCAATCCTTCGTGCGCGACATGCTCACCGACAGCAGCGATGCGGCCATCATCTCAGCCATTATCAGTCTGGCCAGCAGCTTGCGCATGGATCTGGTGGCCGAGGGCGTGGAACAGCAGGCCCAGGCTGATCTGCTACTGGCGATGGGGTGCACGATCATGCAAGGCTATTTGTATAGTCGTCCTGTGCCGTTCGAAGAAATGTTGACCTTGCTTGGCCACGAAACGATCTTTGGCTTGCCGCCAGTGCCGGCGTGAACCAGTCGGCGGCGCCGCGCCGCTGGCACACAGGAGTGTGAACTTGATGAAAAATCTGCGGGTTGGGCGGCCTTGGTCCTCGCGGCAACGCATACTCGGCGTGATCGCAACTGGAGTGCTACTTGCGCTGCTCATCGCGCTGGCTTGGCGATATACGCGGCCAACTGCCGCGGTAGTGGCGCCGCTGCCATTGACGCTAGCCTTGCCGGTACAGGCGGCCAGCGGCGCTTTCTTCGTCGCCGAGCAGCGGCAACTGTTCCCGCAGCATGGTCTGGTTTTGCAGACCCAGCGTTATGCGCTCGGCAAGCAGGCACTGGCAGCGGTGATCGAGGGACGGGCCGACATGGCGGTCGTCGCCGATACCCCCTTTGTCTTGGCCATCGCCAAAGGAAACCAGGTCGCGGTGGTCAGCACGGTCTTTGGCTCGCGTAAGACGGCGGCGCTGCTGGTGCGCGCCGACCGTGGCATGCGTACCGCAGCCGACCTGCGTGGGCGCCGCATCGGCACGGTATTTGGCACCAATGCCCAGTATTTCCTCGATAAATTACTCGAACATCAGGGCATAGCCGCGCATGAAGTGAGCATCGTCGATTACGCCCCGGCAGCGTTGCTCACGGCCATGCGTGACGGCGAGGTCGATGCCATCACTACCTGGCAACCGGAGCTGGCAAGGCTGCAGCAAGCGCTAGGCAAGAAAGTCGCCGCCCTGTTTGAGCAAGACCTGTTCGTGTATCGTTTTTTGTTGGTCGGGAAGTCGAATTTATCGACAGCCATCAGCAAGAAATACAACGGCTGCTGGCGGCATTGGCCGACACTCAGCAATATATGCTCGACCAACCGTTGGACGCCCGCCAGACCGTGGCTGCCGCCGTCGGGCTGCCGCCAGAACTGATGTCGAGTTTCTTCGAGCCTGTCGACTATGGACTGTCACTGGATCAATCCCTGTTGCTCGCTCTTGATGATCAGACGCGCTGGGCGCGCCAGCGGCAAATCATCACCAACCGTGCGGTGCCGAACTACCTGGACTACCTGCGTCCCCAGCCATTGCAGGCGGTGCTGCCCAGTGCGATTTCAATTATCCGGTAGGCGCGTATGACACTACAGCGACAATCGACATTGCTGGCCTGGCTCGCCGTTCTGGCACTGCTGCTGCTGGCCGGCGTGACCATGAGTGCGGCCAGCGAGGTGCGTAGGCAGACCGAGCAGAGCGAGATGGCGGAAAGCACCGCCAGGGCGGTGGGAAATTTCCGCTATCTCATCATGGAAACGGCGCTGTATCGCGAAGCGCGTTCGGGCCAGCAGTGGCGCCAACGTGTCGACAGTTTCCGCCGCCAACTGGCAGCGAACCGTTACAGTGAGGGCAGGCAGCGGGCGCTGCTCGACCGCGAACGCAGCAATCTGGCCGTGATCGAACGGCTGTTTGATAGTTTGACGGGGGCGACCGACAGTGCGCGCACGGCGTCGGCCGTCAGCGCGCTATTCCTGACCACCGAGCAGATGGCAAGCGACGCGTTCGAATTGATACGCATGAACCGCGATGATTTGCAGCGCGCGCAAGCCCGGTATAACCAGGTGGTCCTGTTTGCCCTGGCCCTGCTGACTGGCCTGATCGCCTCGGCGTACATGATACTGCGACGGCGGGTGTTGCTGCCAGTCACGCTGATCCGCCTGGTGGTGGAGCGGGTGGCGCAAGGCGATCTGACGCCACGCGTCGCGCTAAGCCTGGACAACGAGATCGGTTTTCTGGCACATCGGTTCGATGCGATGACTGAGCAATTGGCGCAGACGCACAACGCCATCAGTGCCGAGGTGCAAGAACGTCGACGCGCCGAGTCTGCATTACAGGAGACCGTGACCGAACTGGCGACGGCACGCGACCTGGCACAGGCAGCGAATGTCGCCAAGAGCCAGTTCCTGGCCAACATGAGCCATGAATTGCGCACACCGATGAATGGCATGCTGGGCATGCTGCAATTGCTGCGCTATACCCGGCTGACAAAGCAACAACAGGACTACGTGGCAAAGAGCAGCTTGGAGGCGCAGTCTTTGCTCGCCTTACTGGACGACTTGCTCGATTTTTCCCGCATTGAAATGCATGCGTTGGAGATCGAGGCGGCGCCTTTCGAGATCGAGACCGTCCTCACCGATATGGCGATCCGGCTGCGCGTATTACACGGCTGCAAAGCATTAGAGTTGGTGATCCGCTGTGCCCCTGGCGTACCGGCAATGCTGATAGGGGACGGCGCGCGCCTGCGCCAAGTCATGTTGATTTTAGCCAGCAACGGCTTGAAATTCACCGAGCACGGCGAGGTCGTCGTCGACGTCAACTGCTTGCACACCGACGGCAAGACCGCAGAGCTTGAGTTTAGCGTGCGCGACACCGGCATTGGCATCGCCGCAGAACACCTCGACGTGATCTTCGAACAGTTCAGGCAGTCCGAGAGCGCCACGACCCGACGCTACGGCGGCGCCGGCCTAGGACTGTCCATCAGCCGTCGCCTGGTGGCACTGATGGGCGGTGAGCTTGAAGTCGCCAGTGAGCCCGGCGTTGGCAGCGTGTTCCGTTTCCGCTTGCGCCTGGCGACGGGCGCATTGGCCATGACCGAAGCGCAGACAGCGCCCTACCGGGTGCTGGTAGTCGACGATCATGCGCTGGCGCGGGAGGCGATATTGGGCATGGTCGAGGTCGCCGGCTGGCGTGGCGAGGCAGTAGCCGGCGGCGCGCAAGCGCTGGCGTGCCTGGAGAAGCAGAAGCAGGATGGCGCTGGATTTGACGTGGTATTGCTCGACTGGCGCATGCCGGACATGAATGGATGGCAGCTCGCTGCGCACTTGCGGGCGATGCGACACGGACAGAGCCGCCCCGTCATCATCATGGTGACTGGCTGCAGCAGTATTGAACTGGCGGCCCGCAGCGATGCCGAACGCGCGTTGATCGATGGTTATCTGAGCAAGCCGGTGACGTTATCGCTGCTGCGGGAAGCAGTCACGGCTGCGTTCGAGGTCGAGCGCAGCGCTAGCGTCGCGGACTATGCACGTCTGGCGGGCCTGCGCATACTGGTGGTCGATGACAATCCGATGAACCTGCAGGTAGCCTGCGAATTACTGCAGCGGGAAGGCGCACATGCCGAGTGTGCCGAGGGCGGGCTGGCGGCCATCGCGCTGGCGCAGCGCGGTGATCGCAGCTACGACGCCGTCCTGATGGATATTCAAATGCCCGACATGGATGGTCTGGAGACCACGCGACGACTGCGCGCAGACCCGCGGACCGCCGAGCTGCCTATCATTGCGCTCACCTCCAATGTACTTGAGAGCGACCGCGCCGCCAGCCTGGCCGCAGGGATGGACGCACACCTGGGCAAGCCGGTTGCGCAAGACGAGTTGGTGCGCACTTTACTCAGCGTCTGCAAAGCTCGGCAGCTTGACTCTGCCTTTGTCGGCGACGTCGCTGGCGCTCTGTCAGCGGCAAGGGCGCCGGTGATCGACAGCGCGCTGGCGCTCTCGCGTCTGGGAGGCGATATACAGCGTTATGCGAGCATGGTACAGTCGTTCCAAAAGGAATGCAGCAGCACGCTCAAGGCGCTGCGCCTGGCGCAGCGACACAATATGCTGGGCGCCGGCGCAGAGCGCCTGCAGGCATTCCAAAGCGCCGCTGGCGTGATCGGAGCGGTGTCGCTACAGGAATGTGCAGCAGAGCTTGAGACCTGTTGGCGAACGGGGCAGGATGGCGATGGGCCATCGTTGGCAGCCCTGACGCAGCTGACCGAGCGCAGCTTGTCCGAGCTGGAGCAGTTCGCTGGCATAGATGCGCCGACTTAGCGGGCGCTGCAAGGGGGTACGTGGCGCACTGGCCAAGCCAGTAATGGGTGCCGCCGGACGACGATCTCACGGCTTAATTTAAAACACGACAGTCAAGGCGCGACGAGCGCACGGAAGCGAGAGAGGCAATGAGCATCGATAGCGAACCGGAAGGGAGCGGCAACGCGAGGGAAGGGAGCCGACCGCTATTGCTGATCGTGGACGATCAACCGAGCAACATCCAGGTCTTGTTCGATATCTTCAAGGACGATTGCGAAGTGTGCATGGCGCTTTCGGGCGAGGCTGCGTTTGCATTCATCGAGCAACGCCAGCCCGACTTGATCTTGCTTGACATTGTGATGCCCGATATTGGTGGCTTCGCCGTTTGCAAGCGCATCAAGGAATCGGCGCGCACCGCCGATATACCGGTGATTTTTGTCACGGCCAACAACGATCCCGAGGAGGAGGCGCGCGGGCTGGTGGCGGGCGCAGTGGACTTTATCATCAAGCCCTTTCACGCCACCGTGGTCAAGGCACGCGTCAAAACTCAGCTGACCGTCAAACGACAGGCCGATCAACTGCGCTCCATGGCGATGGTCGATGGCTTGACCGGCGTGGCCAACCGGCGTCGCTACGACGCGGTGCTGGAAATTGAATGGCGACGGGCGGCCAGAGAGCGCAAGGAGCTGGCGGTCATCATGATCGACGTCGATTTTTTCAAACGGTATAACGATCGCTTTGGACATCTGGCGGGAGACAATTGCTTGCAACAGGTCGCTAAAGCGTTGCAACAGCGAATTATCCGTTCGTCCGACTTGCTGGCGCGTTATGGCGGCGAAGAGTTCGCCTGCGTGCTGCCTGCCACCGGGCTCGATGGTGCCTTGATTTTCAGCAAAATGCTGGAACAGCGGGTGCGTGCGCTGGCGTTGCCGCATCCAGACTCCGAAGCCGCGCCGGTCGTCACCGTCAGCATCGGCGTGGCGGTGGGAAGGCCGAGCGAGGGCGGCAGCGCCGCCGCACTGCTGGCGGCGGCCGATGCCCAGTTGTACTGCGCCAAACAAAGCGGGCGCGCGCGCGTCTGCGGCCAGCAATTTAGCGAACAGCGTCCGCACGGCGATGCCGATGATGCCGGGCAAACTGGACCGGTCTGAGTTGGTCGCAATTAAGCGGCCTCAGCCAGCGCGCCTTTCAGGGCCGTACAAAGCTCGAGGCCGGCGCTAAAGTCCAGTGCACGTATCGCCTGGCCCAGCGCATCGAGAGTGTGCTGATGAGCAGGTAAGTGCATACCTTCGAGTTCGTCAAAGACGGATAAGGCCAGCATATTGGAGGCGGCCAACAGTTGCGCCAGCCGATCAAGCTGCGCCGCCAGGAGCGGCTGGTCCGGTGCCTGTGGCGGAAGGGCGGCAGGACTGTAAAAGGCGGCGCGCTGGCCTGCGTGGTCGGCGGCACTGACACAGGCATCGAACAAGGGGTCCAGCGATGGCCAAGGCTGGCTGGTCGATGCCAACAGCGCGTGTTCCACCTCGGCGGCGAGTGTCGCCAAAGCCTCGGCGCCCACCAGCGCGGCGATGCCCTTGAGATTATGCAGGATTTGGGCCGCGCTGCTGCGCTGCCCCTCCAATGCGGCGGCGCGCAAGCGCTCGCTCAAGGTGCGTGATTCGCCCGGAAAGGCTTGCAAGGCGCGCGCATAGGTGGCCTGGTTTCCGCCCAAGCGTGCCAGCGCGGCCGCTTCGTTCCACGCCGATACCAGTGGCTCTGGCTGCGCTGCAGCCGCCACCGCCGCTGCGGGCTCGCGGGCGTAGGACAGATGCCGGCCGGACTGGCAGTGGTGGCGGATCACGCTGACCAGTTCTGCCAACTGGAAAGGCTTGCCCACATGATCGTTCATGCCAGCGGCCAGCGCCTCGGCACGATCGCTGGCCATGGCGTTGGCGGTAATGGCGATGATGGGCAAGTTCGCCAGATCGGCGCGCTGGCGTATGGCGCGGGTCGCGCTGTAGCCATCCATGCCGGGCATTTGCACATCCATCAGCACCGCATCATAGGCATCGTCTTTGCCAGTGACCATGGCCACCGCCGCCAGACCATCATTGGCGACCACCACCGTCGCCCCTTCCGAGCACAGCAGTTCACGCGCCACCTGCTGGTTGATGGCATTGTCTTCCACCAGCAGCAGGCGCAGGCCGGCAAGCTGGCCTGCGCCATGTGGCTCGGGCGCTGCCGTGGGCGAAGCCCCCAGGCGCAATTCTGCCACGACATCATAGAGGGCCGACGCCGTCAGCGGCTTGCTGACGGCACCATCAAACAACGCCGGTTGTGCTTCCTGCAGCAATGCGCATTCTTCACTGCCACTACCCGCCGTCAGCGCGATCAGGATCGGGGTTGGCGTGAGGTCCAGGCACCGCAGCCGTTCGGCAGTCTGGCGGCCGTCCAGATCGGGCATGCGCCAATCGAGCAGGATGACGTCGTAGGAAGCACGACTCGCCAACTCCAGCGCAGCGCGGCCACTGGCAGCTTGCCGCACCTGCCAGCCCAAGGACTGAAGCATGTTTGCGCACGTACTGCGGGCGCCATCATGATCATCCACGATCAAACAACGCAGGCCGGTCATTTTCTGCAGCACGTCGGTGGGGTGATACGCCGGATCGCGCTGGCAAACGATGGTGAAGCGGAATGTACTACCGCTGCCGCGCTGGCTGTCGGCCTCAAGCTGCCCACCCATCATCGACACCAGGCGTCGGCTAATGGCCAGACCCAGGCCGGATCCGCCGTAACGGCGCGCGGTGGAGGCGTCAGCCTGGGCGAAGCCGTCAAAAATGCGCTCCAGCTGCTCCGGCGCGATGCCGATGCCGGTATCGCGCACGGAAAATTCCAGAACGAGCTCGTCACCACGCGTTTCCAGCACCGCCACCCGCACATGGATTTCGCCCGCATCGGTAAACTTGACGGCGTTGCCCGCCAGGTTGATCAGGATCTGCTGTAGGCGCATGGCATCGCCGACGATACAGGCCGGTACGTCGGCGCACTGTTCAAAGATCAACTCCACCGGTTTTTCGCCCAGATTGGTCGACAAGATAACGCCGATCTCACGCAGCAGACGGTCGATATTGAATGGCTGTAGTTCGAGAGCCATCTTTCCAGCCTCGACCTTGGAAAAGTCCAGGATGTCATTCAGAATGCCCAACAATGCGCGCGCGGCCGCTTCGGCCTTGCTGGTATAGTCAGACTGGCGTGTAGCGAGGCCGCTGCGCTGCAGCAGCTGCAGCATGCCCAGGATCGCATTCATCGGCGTGCGGATTTCATGGCTCATGTTGGCGAGGAATTCAGATTTGGCGCGGCTGGCCTGCTCGGCCTCGGCAGTGCGCTGGGCCAGCGTACGGTTAAGCAATTCCAGATCCAGCTGGGCTTGCTTGAGTTCCGTCACGTCGAACACCAGCACAATGAAGCCGCGCACGTCCTCGCCCTCGACATCGGGGATGTAATGGGCCCAGGTATGGCGCTGGGCGCCATCGCTCATGGTCAGGCTGCGCTCGAATCGCTGCGGCTCGCCGCACAAGGCGGCCAGCACATAGTTTTCATTTCGTTGGAAGATTTCGTCGCCCAGCAAGGCGCGCAAGTGGATGCCCGACATCTCGGCCTTGCTGCGGCCGAACCACTTCAGGTATGCGCCGTTAGAGAAGCGGCACAGCAAGTCGGCGTCCCAGTACGCCACCATGCCGGGAATATTGTCGGCCAGGCTGTTGAGGAAACGATGGTTGGCGACGAGCTGCTGCTCCACCGCGCGCTGGGCGCTCAGGTCTGCGGCCATGCCGAGGTAGCCCATGAGCGCACCGGTATCATCCTTCAGCGTCGTGACAGCCAGCAGCACCGGCACCGCACTGCCATCTCGCCGGAGGTACGTCCACTCGTGCTCGTTGGGCAGCCCGCGCAGCGCCTTGACGACAAACACCTCGAACCCCGGTTCAATCTCCTCACCCAGCTGCAAACTGAATTCCTTCGCCCGGGACGCCACTTCCGCCGGGTCGTGGAACAAGGCGGGCGTGTGTTGTGCGATAAGGTCAGCGGCCCGGTAGTCGAGCAGTCTTTCCGCTGCCGGATTGAATGTGATGATCTTGCCTTCGAGGTCGGTGGCGATGATGGCGTAGCCAGCATGCTGGAATATCGCCTGTTGCATGGCCGAGACCTGTCGTATTTGCGCAGTGCGCTCGGCCACCTGCATTTCGAGAGAACGGTTCAGTTCCAAGATGCGCGCCTGCGCTGCGGTTTGTTCGCTGATGTCGCGGGCGGTTTTGGCAGCGCCGATCACGCGGCCGCTGGCGTCAAGAATGGGAGAGACCGTCACCGCAATATAAAGCAGCGTGCCGTCACGCCGGCGTCGCCGGGTATGCTGGTTAGTCACGACCTCGCCGTTTTTTACCCGCTCCAAGATGGCAGCGTCCTGGGCTAGCGCGAAGTCGGGGACGATCAATTCGGCCAGAGGGTGCCCGATTGCCTGCTCGGCGGTATAGCCGAACATGTGCTGGGCGCCCTCATTCCAGCTGCTTACGCGGCCGTCTAATGTCTGGCCGATGATGGCGTCGTGCGAGCTGCGCACGATGGCCGCCAGCTCTTCAATCTGTTTACTGGCGCGGCGGCGCATCGTGCGCAGCAAGTAAAGAACCAGCGCCGCCGCGATGCACAGGCCCGCTACGATGCGCAGCTGCGACCAGCGTGCCGCTTCTGCGGCCGTCTCGGCCACGCTGTCGGGCAAGGCCAGCGTCAAGGTCGGGTTGCGTGCCGGGGCGTCGAGGTCGAGTCGCACCGGCGCGCTGAAGGCGTGCAGGATGCCCTCCGGACCGGCGAGCCGATACAACACCTGGCCGCTATCGGCCTGATCCGGGACGGTTTGGTAGTCGCGTTGCCAGCGCGTGCGCGGCAACGCGGCGCGAGGGGCTATCAAATAACTGCCATCGGGGGCGGTAAGAAACAACTGGAACTCTCGCCCCAGGCTGCTGTGCAGGCTGGCCAGCATGGCATCCGCATCCGCGCTCATGACCACCATCCCGAAAACCGCACCGTTCGCACCGAACACCGGCGTGGCGGCGTGGATCACCCGCCGATCAGGGCCATACGAGCAGCCGCTCGGTGCTTCCAGGCGCAATTCCGACAGATAGACTTGTCCCGCCACGAGTTTGCTCGCAGCCAGGAAAAAATCTTCTGCGCCATGACGCGTCAACGCGTTGGCCGGCACGGTGCTGACCTGTTGGCCGAGGCGCTGCGTGCGTAAAATCTCCTTGCCGCCGTCTGCCAGGCCGATAAAGCGGATACAGGTCAATTCCCGGTTGGCTTGCATGAAATTGCCAAAGATCTGCCCCAGGCGCCGTTCCCACAGGAAGCCACTGGATGCCTCCTGTGGGTCGTAACCATGATGGGCGATGGCGCGTGTGACACCGCCGACCGGCGGCACGTTAGCAAGGAAAACTACATCGCGGCGCATCGACGCCAGCGCGGTAGAGATGGTTTCGCTGCGCAGGTTGACGGAGGCGCTCATCCGCGCAGCGTAGCCGCTTAGTATCTGGCGGCGTTCGCGTTCGCCGGCTTGATAGGTCAGCATGGCCGCCACCGCCAGTACACCAATGAGCGCAATGAACAGGGCGACTTTTGCGCTCTGCGAACCAAGTCTCCGTTGCAGCATGGCTATCCTTATCGAAGGGGTACACGATGCTAACATGTCTTCCAAACAATTAACTCATAGTATCTTGTAATCGGTCGGTATACCAGTCGCTGCGGCGCCAGAACCGTGCGGCCAGGCGGCGTGCAGCAATGGCCACAGATGCCGGCATGGTCGCGTTCGCGCTCTGAACTCGGCAGCAACGAAAAATGGCGCAGCCCATTACGGACTGCGCCATTCGCGACAAACATTTTTAGTTTGTGTCAAACTTTTTTATTGATTGACACTGCCTTGTAAGGCAGTGGCAGATCTTATTCCACCGTCACCGATTTGGCCAAATTGCGCGGCTTGTCCACATCCGTGCCGCGCGCCAGTGCCGTGTGATACGCCAGCAATTGCAGCGCCACCACGTGCAGGATCGGCGACAAATCGCCGTAGTGCTCGGGCAGGCGGATGACGTGCAAGCCTTCGCCGGAGCTGATGCGCGAATCGACGTCGGCAAAGACGTACAGCTGGCCGCCACGGGCGCGCACTTCCTGCATATTCGATTTCAGCTTTTCGATCAGGGCATCGTTCGGTGCGATGGTGACGACCGGCATTTCATTCGTCACCAGGGCCAGCGGGCCATGCTTCAATTCGCCGGCCGGATACGCTTCGGCGTGGATATAGGAAATTTCTTTCAGTTTTAGCGCGCCTTCCAAGGCAATCGGATAATGCATGCCGCGGCCCAGGAAGAGGGCGTTTTCCTTGCGCGCAAATTCTTCGGACCAGGCGATGATTTGCGGCTCCAGCGCCAGCACGGACGCGATGGCGACGGGCAGGTGACGCATGGCTTTCAGGTGCGCCGCTTCCTGTTCTTCGCTCAGGCGACCGTTGACTTGCGCCAGGCACAAGGTCAGCAGGAACAGGCCCGCCAGCTGCGTCGTGAAGGCTTTGGTCGACGCCACGCCCACTTCCACACCGGCACGCGTGATGTAGGCCAGCGCGCATTCGCGCACCATGGCGCTGGTGGCCACGTTGCAGATGGTTAAGGTGTGCAGCATGCCCAGGCTGCGCGCATGCTTCAGGGCGGCCAGGGTATCGGCCGTTTCGCCGCTCTGCGAAATCGTCACCACCAGGGTGTTCTGGTGCGGCACGCTGTTGCGGTAGCGGTATTCGCTGGCCACTTCCACGCTGACGGGCACTTTGGCGATCGCTTCGATCCAGTACTTGGCGGTCATGCCCGCATACGAGCTGGTGCCGCAGGCCAGGATCAGCACGCGGTCGATCTGCTTGAAGATGGCATAGGCGTTGTCGCCGAACAGTTCCGGCATGATGCCGGTCACGCCTTCTAGCGTGTCGCCGATGGCGCGCGGCTGCTCAAAAATTTCCTTTTGCATGTAGTGGCGGTACGGACCCAGCTCGGCTGCCCCGGTGTGCGCATGCACGGTTTTCACTTCGCGTTCAACGGACTTGCCATCGACGTCGACGATCCAGCAGCGCGACAGTTGCAGGTCGACCACATCGCCTTCTTCCAGGTAGATGATCTGGTCCGTCGTGCCGGCCAGCGCCATGGCGTCGGAGGCGACAAAATTTTCACCATTGCCCAGGCCGACGATCAGGGGCGAGCCCTGGCGCGCAGCCACCACGCGGTGCGGCTCGTCGCGGCAGAACACGGCAATCGCATACGCGCCATCGAGGCGTTTCACGGCTTGCTGCACGGTCTCGAACAAGTCGCCGTTGTACATGTGTTCGACCAGGTGGGCAATCACTTCCGTGTCCGTCTGGCTCTGGAAGACGTAACCCAAGGCCGTCAGCTCGGCGCGCAATTCATCATGATTTTCAATGATGCCGTTGTGCACCAGCGCTACGCGGGCGTTTTCTTCCGTTGGGGAAAAGTGCGGGTGGGCATTGAAGGAAACAGGGGCGCCATGCGTGGCCCAGCGCGTGTGGGCGATGCCCGTAAAACCGCTCAAGCCTTCTTCGCCGATCTGCTTTTCCAGCTCGGCGACGCGCGACGTGGAGCGCGAACGCTGCAAACGGCCATCGGCATGCAGGGCGATGCCGCAGGAATCGTAGCCACGGTATTCCAGGCGCTTCAAGCCTTCGAGCAGGATGGGAGTGATATTACGTTGCGCTACCGCGCCGACGATGCCGCACATGGAAACCTCTGTCTAAAAATTCATCAATGCACGCATGCTAATGCAGAGTGCATGAAATATGCTTTCTAAATAGGTATATTTTTGACCAAATATTTCATGACTATTTTGCGGTGAAATATTATTTCATTTAGACTCGATATATTTTCCAATTCATCAAAATCATGAGCGAACACAACATCATCCTCGACGAAATTGATCGTCGCATCCTGAACGCCTTGCAAATTGATGCATCGCAGACCAACAGTGAGCTGGCGCGTTTGGTGCATGTTTCGGCGCCCACCTGTTTGCGGCGCGTCAAGCATTTGACGGAAAGCGGCGTCATCGAGCGGCAGGTGGCCATCGTCGCGCCGCAACTGGTGGGGGCGCGCCTGACGGCCATCGTGGAAATCACGCTCGACGTGCAAGCGGCTGAACGCATGGCCGAATTCGAACAACTTGTGGCGCTGGAAGCGGCCGTACTGCAGTGCTACCGCGTCTCGCCCGGCCCCGACTTCGTGCTGATGGTGCAGGTGGCCGACATGCCCGCCTACCATGCGCTGGCGCACCGTCTGTTTGCTGCGCACGCGAATGTGCGCAATGTGAAAAGCTATTTTTCCACATTGCGCAGCAAGTTCGAGACGCGCATCGCCGTCTGATGTAGCAACAGCCGATTATCCACCGCTTACCCACATGTTTGTACGCATCTTGCACACCGCTTATACGGCACTTTTGCACAGGCTTATGCACAAGCGGGCTACGCTGCATGAGTGATGGCATCGGCATTTTTCTGCCACCATCTCCAGACGCGACGACGCCGCACCCGGCAAGCCAGTACTGCTCATGCATGCCGGCAGAGCAAGGCATTGCTAGAGTGACTTTTACACCGCTTTCACACAGCTTGCCAACAGGCTTTTGCACCACTTGTCGACAGGTTTATCCACAGCCTTCACAGGCGAAAAACTCAGAGACACACTTGCGCGTCGGCATAAAACCGGTAGCCGGCATTGCGCGCGGTGTTGATGGGCAAGGTCATGCCGCAGGCCTGCTCGACCTTGCGCCGCAGGCGGCTGATCTGGGTATCCAGGCGGCGCTGGTCATAACTGAGAAAATCCTCGTCCATGGACTGGACGATCTGCTGGCGACTGACGATGTGCTCCGGTTCCGCCATCAGGACGTGCAACACCGTGACATCCTGTTGCGACAACGCGATGGCCTCGCCACCGGGCGGCAGCAGACGGCGTGGCCCCAATTCCAGCACCCAGGCCGTAACGGGCGCGACGCTGACAGCAGCGACCGGCTCGCCCAGGCGCCGTACCAGCGCGCCCAGGGTGGCGGCCAGTTCGTCGAGGTCGGCGCTCTTGGGCAGATAATAGTCGGCGCCGCCACTGAGCCCGTTCACCTTGTCGCGCGTCGTGCCGCGCGCCGTAAACACGACGATGCCGATGGGCCGCCCCTGCTCCCGCAAGGCGCGCACCAGCAGCATGCCTTCGCCGTCGGGCAAGCCCAAGTCAATCACGGCGATGCGGTGCAGCGCCGGTGCGTAACAGGCATGAAACGCCGCCATATCGGCCACGGCGGTCACGCGGTAGCCGCAGTCGCCGAGAAACTCGGCCAATTCCTGCCGCAGCACGGCTTCGTCTTCAAGCAAAATGAGGTTCAACATGGCGCAAGGATAACCGATCGTCATGCTGCCGAGAAGTAAGCCGCAAGGGCTTCATGCACCGCATGATAAGCTCCTGCGCCATGAAAATCCTGTTCGCCCTTGCCCTCTTGTTCGCCACCTTGCAACCCTTGGCCGGGCTGGCCGCGCCCATGTCGGCGCCACTCACGCTACCGGCCAGCGGTCAGCCCGTGTCGGCCAGCGGCCATATGCAGATGCTGCGCGACACTTCCGGACAGCTCGATCCGCAGGCCGCGCTGGCCGCGTCAGGCTGGCAGCCACTGCCTGGCGCCGTGAGTGCCGGCTATACGCAAGATGCCATCTGGTTGAGCCTAGAGGTAACACGCGCGGCGCAGTCAGCCGATGAATGGGTGTTGCGCTTTAGCAACGCAGGACTCGATGACGTACGCCTGTATCGCCAGGATAGGGCTGGACACTGGCTGCTGCAACAGGCGGGTGCCAACGTGATCCGCAACGCCTGGCCCATCGATGCGCGCCAGGTGGTGTTTCCCGTGCAGTTGCAGCCGGATCAGCCGCAGCGCTGGCTGGTAAGGCTGACCAGCAAGAAAGCCATGTCGACCGAGCTGACGTTGTTGCCCAGCGCCAGCTTCGACGCTTCCTCGCGCCGCGAATACCTGTATTACGGCTTGCAGTTCGGCAGTTATTTACTGCTGATCCTGTTTCATATCTTTTTCTGGCGCATGACACGCGAGGCCCACAGCGGCTGGTACCTGTTATATGTAACGACGAGTGCCATCACGGAGGCGCTGACCATCGCCATCCCCCAGCAAATCTTCACCATGCCAAATCAGCTGTCCGACCCCATGCTGGGCATATCGATGGCCATGTCGCTTGCCGCCGGCGCGCGTTTTTCCACCTTGCAACTGGAGCTGCCCGCTGTGTATCCGCGTTTCAGCCGCGCGGTGGTGGGCATCACGGCCGCCACCACCCTGTGTGGGGCGCTGCTGGTACTGCACGGCGACTATGCCGCAGGCGTGCTGATGGTGCAAATGACAGCCTTGCCGCTGATCGCACTACTGACCTGCCTGGCCAGCTGGCTGGCGCTGCGCGGCCATCGCCCGGCGCGTGCCTTTCTATTCATTTTTGGCATTTTCTACGCCGGTGTCATCATCAGCTTCTTGCGCAACATGGCCTTGGTGCCGCCGAATTTCTGGAGCAACCATGCAGCCACCCTGGGCGCCTTTGTCCACATGATGCTGATGAGCCTGCGCCTGAACCGACGTTACGCCGAATTGCGCCGCGCCAAAGACAGGGCACAGGCCGAGGCTGTGCATGCCGTGCGCGCACTCAATGAACGCCTGGAAGAGCAGGTGGCGCAGCGCACGCTGGCGCTGCAACAGGAAATCGGCCGGCGCGCCGTGCTCGAAGGAGAATTGCGGGCTGCCCTGGAAGTGGAAACCCGCACGCGCGAAGAACAGCAGGATTTCGTTGCCATGGTGTCGCATGAATTCCACACGCCGCTCGCCATCATCAACACCACGGCCCAGCAAATTGCCCGCAACACGGAAGCGCCACGGGAAAAAACCTTGCAGCGCTGCCAGAATTTACGCGCAGCAAGCAGCCGCATGGCGGCACTGGTGGATGAATACCTGAGCGCCGACCGCATGGAAACGAGCGCGGCGACGCTCTGTCAGCAGCCATGCGACTTGCGCGCCCTGCTGCAAGCCGTGCTGGCCGAATGGCCCGATGGCCGCATCGACGCCAATGTGCAGGCGCTGCCCGACAGCATCATGGCCGATGCCAGCCTGCTGCGCGTGGCCCTGCGCAATCTGCTCAGCAATGCTGACCGGTATGCGCCGCAGGCCCAGGCAATTCGTGTGCAAGCTGTCACACTCGATGATGGCCGCGTACAGATCATCGTCAGCAATGCGGGCGAGCCCGTGCCTGCAGATGAAATCCCGCGCCTGTTCCAGAAATACTTCCGCGGCCGCATTGCACAGCACAAGCCTGGCGCCGGCTTGGGCCTGTACCTAGTGCAACGCATCGCCAAATTGCACGGCGGCCAGGTCACCCTCGACAGCGCCGGCAACAACGGCACCATCAGCTTCGCCTTGCGCCTGCCCGCCTGATTTTCGCCCACGTTTGCGCCCGCGTTCCCGATTGCATTAATCGCAAATCGCTGAGCTTCGCTCAACGTCCAATTTCCACGACGCTATCCACCGGCGATGCACACACTTTTCCACAGGCTTATCCACGGCCATGCGTGGATAAACGGCACTGAAGTACAGTTATCCCTACTTATACACCGACATTACAGCGCTTATGCGCACCCTTATGCACAGACTTGTCCACAATACAGGGATAAACACCGCTGCACCGCTGGCAGCGAGCGACAATCGAAGAAAAAGGCAGCACGAGGCGCGCGCCAAGCGGTAGAGAGAGATCTGGCTAAAGCTTATGCACGGGTTTGTACACAGGCTTGTGCGCCACTTGTGCGACAATTTACCCACATAGTTATCCACAGGCGGGCTGCAAGGCCTGCCTGTGTGCAACAGTGGACGGCGCAGCTTACTTCTTGATTTTCTCGGGGCGCGTCCAACCCTCGATACTCACTTGCCGCGCGCGCGAGACCGTCAACTTGCCGGCCGGCGCATCTTTCGACAGCGTCGTGCCGGCACCCAGGGTGGCCCCCTTGCCGACGGTAACAGGTGCGATCAGCTGGCTGTCGCTGCCAATGAAGGCGTCGTCTTCGATAACGGTGCGGAACTTGTTGACGCCATCGTAGTTGCAAGTAATCGTGCCGGCGCCGATGTTGACCCTCGAACCGATGCTGGCGTCGCCGATGTATGCCAGATGGTTGGCCTTGCTGTGCGCGGCGACCTGGCTATTTTTCACTTCGACAAAGTTGCCGATATGCACGTCTTCTGCCAATACCGTACCCGGGCGCAAACGCGCGTAAGGGCCGATGAGAGAGGCAGCACCGACGACGGCGTCCTCGATATGACAAAACGGCTTGATGTGCGCACCAGCGGCCACGGTGGCGTTGATGATGACATTGTTGGCACCGACGCGCACGCCATCGCCCAATTCCACGCGGCCTTCGAACACGCAGCCGACGTCGATGCTGACATCACGGCCGCAGATGAGTTCGCCGCGCACATCGATGCGGGCCGGATCAAACAGGGTCACGCCCCGCTCCAGCAACGCTTGCGCGATATTGTTTTGGTGGATGCGTTCCAGCTGCGCCAGCTGCACCTTGCTATTGACGCCCGCCACTTCCCACACGGCAGCCGGATGCGCCGAGGTGACGGCTACGCCATCAGCGACGGCCTGGGCGACGATATCGGTCAGATAATATTCCCCTTGGGCATTGTCATTCGACAAAGACGACAGCCACTTCTTCAGCGCCACAGTGGGCGCGACCATGATGCCGCTATTGATTTCGCGGATGGCCCGCTCGGACGGCGTGGCATCTTTTTCCTCGACGATACGCACGATGGCGCCGTGCTCGCGCACGATGCGGCCCAAGCCGAAGGGATCGTCCTGTTCCACGGTCAGGATGGCCAGCTGGTCCTTGCCGGCCGCTTGCACCAGTTGCTGCAGGGAGGCGGCGCTGGTCAGCGGCACATCGCCGTACAGGATCAGGGTCGGCACGGCGTCATCGAGCAAAGACAGCGCTTGCTGGACGGCGTGGCCGGTGCCCAGCTGCTGGGCCTGCTCTGCGGCGTCGATCTGTACGGCGTGGCTGGCGTTGTAGCTGTCAAGCAACTTCAGGACCGCTGCGCCCCCATGCCCATAAATCACGCATAATCGAGACGGCGCCAGGCTGCGCGCCGTGTCGATGACGTGCGACAACAGCGGCTTGCCAGCCAGCGGGTGCAATACCTTGGGCAGTGCCGACTGCATGCGTTTGCCCATACCAGCAGCGAGAATGACAACGTTCATAGTGCGTAATTTTTATAAGTTAATAATATGAAAAAGTTTAACACGCAGCCCCCGTCTTCCACGCCCTTCAAGCGCATTACTTATGCCGTGCTGGCCATCGTGCTGGTTGTCATGGCCGGCTGCAGCGGCTTGCGCCTGGCCTACAACAATGGCGATACCGTGCTGTACTGGTGGCTGAACGCCTATGTCGACCTGGACCGCGACCAGAAAGGCTGGGTGCGCGAAGACATCGACAAGCTGTTTGACTGGCACCGCAAGACGCAATTGAAGGATTACGTGGAAATTTTGCGCACGGGCCAGAAGCAGCTGCAAGGCAATATCACGCAAGCGGACCTGATGGCCGATTACAGCGAGATCAAGCAACGCACCCAGGCGCTGCTGCTGAAAGCGGCGCCCGAGCTGGCCGAGCTGGCACGCTCACTCAAGCCCGAGCAGATCGCGCAGGTGGAGAAAAAGTTCAAGTCGAACAATGACGATTACCGCAAGAAATATCTGAGCGGTGACCAAGACAAGCGCCAGAAACTGCGCTACAAGAAAGCCATGGAGCAATTCGAATTGTGGTTCGGCAGCTTCAGCAGCGAGCAGGAAGCCATCATACGCAAAGCATCGGACGCGCGCCCGCTGAACAATGACATCTGGCTCGACGAACGCATGCGGCGTCAACAGAACGTATTGGGCCTAGTCAAGAAAGTCCAGCAAGAAAAACTCGGCAAGGAAGCCGCCACAGCCTTGCTCACGACGCTGATCAAGGACAGTTTCGAGCGCCTGGAACATTCCGAGCACAAGGCTTTTTTTGACAGCTACGAAGCGAGCACGGCGCAGATGGTCTTGACGCTGATCAAGATCACCACGCCGGCGCAAAAAGCCCACGCCATCAAGCGCATGCAGGGCTGGATCGACGATTTCAATTCCCTGGCGGCACAGCCCAAATAGACAGGCAGCGCCAGCAGGGGAGCTGGGGCATTATGCTATAGTGGCCGCCATCGAATTGAAGAAATCCCCATGCAAAAAAAGATAAAAAAACCCGCCAAAGTCCCTGTCCACCACGCGCCGCCACCGAACCAGGTACGCATCATCGGCGGCCAGTGGAAACGCTCCGTACTGCCTGTTTTACAGGCACTCGGTTTGCGCCCGACACCGGACCGCGTGCGTGAAACCGTATTTAACTGGATCAACCACTTGCGCGATGGCGACTGGGCCAACGCCCAGGTGCTGGACCTGTTCGCCGGCAGCGGCGCACTGGGCTTCGAAGCGGCCAGCCGCGGCGCCGCCGCCGTCACCATGGTCGACACGCACACACCCGTGATCCGCCAGCTGGAACAGAACAAGGTGAAATTACGCGCCGACAACGTTGAGCTGCTGCGCGGCGACGCCCTGTTGACGGCGCAAGGCATGGCCTCGCGCGGCCAGCGTTTCGACCTGATCTTCCTCGATCCGCCATACCAGCAAGATTTCCTGGCCAAGGTATTGCCTTTGTGCGCCAAGCTGCTCAAGGAAGGCGGCATGATTTACGCGGAATCGGGCTTGTCGCTGGTATTCGATGACAGCAGCACACTGGAAAAACCAGAGTGGATGGCAGGGTGGGAAGTCATCCGCGCCGACAAGGCGGGCACCGTTTATTATCATTTGCTAACTTACAACAAAGTGCCGGCAACTGCCTGAATCTGCCTATAAATGAGGCAAAATGGCTTCCTGGCCCCGGGCGCAGCACCAATTTCAGGCATAATGCGCGTCTATATTGGTGCATCGTTAGGGAGCCGCAATGGTTGTAGCCGTTTATCCAGGAACGTTCGATCCGCTCACGCGCGGTCATGAAGATTTGGTGCGCCGTGCATCGGGTCTGTTTGACAAGCTGATCGTCGGTGTGGCCGACAGCAAGAACAAGCAACCGTTTTTCTCGCTCGACGAACGCCTGGAAATCGCCAATGAAGTGCTGGGTCACTATCCGAATGTGCAGGTGGAAAGCTTTTCCGGCCTGCTCAAGGATTTCGTGCGCACGCACGAAGCTAGAGTCATCGTGCGCGGCTTGCGCGCCGTTTCCGACTTCGAATACGAATTCCAGATGGCAGGCATGAACCGCTACCTGCTGCCCGATGTCGAAACCATGTTCCTGACGCCGTCCGACCAGTACCAGTTCATTTCGGGCACCATCGTGCGCGAAATCGCGGCGCTGGGCGGGGACGTCTCCAAGTTTGTCTTCCCCTCGGTGAACCGCTGGCTGCAAAAAAAGATTGCTGCCAACGCTGCATCATCGCAATAAGTAAGAGTGAAATCATGGCATTACTGATCACCGACGAATGCATCAATTGCGACATTTGCGAGCCAGAGTGCCCGAATGATGCGATCTATATGGGCGCGGAAATCTACGAAATCGATCCCAACAAATGCACCGAATGCGTGGGACACTTTGATGAGCCGCAATGCCAGCAAGTGTGCCCCGTCAGCTGCATCCCCTTCAATCCCGCCTGGCGCGAAAGCCCGGAGCAATTGATGGCCAAGTACGAACGCCTGCAGGCGGAACTGCCTGCGACGAAGGCCTAAGCACTGCTCCAGCGCCTCAGCGCCGCCCGCGCAGCGCTGCCAACCGTTCTACACTGCGTGCTGACATCTCCACAGTCTATGCTTTCCACGGAGGTAGAAGATGCACATCAGCACATCCCGTTTGGGCCGCCCCCTGGCTTGTGCCTGTCTGTGCGCCGCCGTCACACAAGCTGCACTGACCGTCGAGGTAGGCGGGGTCAAGCTGGACGACACGGTGCCGGAGCTGGCCTTTTACACTGCGCTGCTGAAAATCTGGATCGGTGGCCAGCCGGCTGACGCCGTATTGCGCACGCATTTGCTGGGCGACGTGGCCTGAACAAAAACGCGGGCGTAAAAAAGCCGGCTCACGCCGGCGTATCATTGTGCAACAGTTTATCGCTCAGGCGCGTGTCGACAGAGCGCGCAATTCGGCGGCATTGCTGGGCGACACGCCATCCATCTTGCCCAGGGTGCGTTGCAAGGCTCGTGCTTCGCGCATCTGTTGACGCGCCTGACGCTCTTCGCGGCTCAGTTTGGGACGCACCAGCAGTACCATGGCGCGGGCGATGCCCACCAGCAAAGGCTTGAACAGCAGGGAGAATGCGCCCACGGCGACGATCACCAGCACGAGTTGCAGGGTGTTCAGCAGGGAAATCTCCAGCACGGGTGCGGATACTGCGTACAAGGCGGAGGCGAAGGTGGACATACTGTTCCTGTGCATTATAGAATTTGTGAGTACTATAGTGCAGTGCAACATATAAATCTAATTCCATTTCCTGATACCAATTATATGAATCGTGAATGGAAAACTGTAATATTTTTTGTGAGTGAAAATTTTTGCGCCCGGCGCGGTTTACACTCCTAAGTAATCAATTCAACTTTTACCTTGGGCTTTCCATGAGTTTTCTGACGCTGGATCTGAACTTGCTGCGTGTTTTCGACGCCGTCATGACGGAACAAAACCTGACGCGCGCAGCCGGCCACCTGGCGATGACGCAGCCGGCGGTATCGAATGCCATCAAACGCCTGCGCGAAAGCCTCGGTGACGAATTGCTGATACGCACGGCGTATGGCGTGAAACCGACGCCCCGTGCCGAAGCGCTGTGGCCGTCCGTGCGCTCGGCCCTTGCCAGCCTGGAAGCGGCCGTCACGCCGGAAACCTTCGACGTGTCGAAAACACATGCCACCTTCCGCATGGCCATGGCCGACGCGACCGCCGCGTTCTGGCTGCCCTCCCTGATGCGCTCGATCGAAAGTGAGGCACCGGGCGTGAATGTGCGCATGATGCCACTGACTACGCGCGAACCGCGTCCCATGCTGCTGCGCGGCGATATCGACCTGGCCGTGGGCTTCTTCCCCGGCGTGGCGGCGCAATTGTCGAGCGAAACGGGTTCGCCCATCCGCCATGAGCGCCTGTATTCCGGTAAATATGTGTGTGTGATGCGGCGTGGCCATCCGCTGGCCGACAAAGAATTGACCTTGGATAACTATTGCGCAGCGAACCATTTATTGGTGAGTTTTTCCGGCCGCGCGCATGGCTTGATCGACGAGGCGCTGTCGCAAATCCATCGCGAGCGGCGCATCTTGCTGACGGTCAACCAGTTCTTCACGGCCGGACGCGTAGTGGCCAATTCCGACCTGATCACGGTCTTGCCGCGCCACTTGATCGCCTCGACGGGCATGACGGAATCGCTGCTGCACAAGGACCTGCCGCTGACCCTGCCAGCCGTCCACCTGGACATGCTATGGCACGAACGCGACGCTCGCAGCCCCGCCCACAAATGGCTGCGTAATCATCTGGAAAGCATGAACACGCCCACCCTGCGCACGGCCACGGCGGCCGGCGGCGGTGTGGCGGCCAAGCCGCATATGGAATAAAGCGTAACCGGCTCAAGAAAAAACGCCTGATGAGGATGCATCAGGCGTTTTGCTATGCGTGGTTGCTGGAGCGATAGCCGATTCGGAAACCACCCCAATGCTTGCCATCGACGTGGATGGGCACAGATAAATCATGCATGACTTCGCCCGTGTCGCGCTTGTACGTCTGCAACAGGAACGGTTTGGTATTGCTGCCGCAGCGCGACCCAGTGCGGTCACTGAAGATGCGCTTGGTGCGGTTATTCACGATATCGATGGCGTAATCGCCCGTCAGCGGCTGCGAAAATTTCTTGTTGTGCGTTGGAAAATATCCATTGTTGTCGACAGCGCCCGCATACGCCAGGTAGGGCAGGGCGGCCAGCACGCTTTCCTGCAGGTCCGGCAATACCTTGTCCGTAAACGCGTCGAACTTCGTGTTGTGCTTGGGCGGATTGGTGTTCGGGATAGGGCGATAGTGGCGGTCGAACAGGGCTTCGCGCGTGATGCGCCCGGCAGCGATAGCTTGCTCGAACAGTTTGCCCACCTCGCGCGCGGCGCGCTGTGCCGCGATACGGATCTCATCGTGCGGCGTGCTCACACCCGATTCGCCCAGGGCGCCGGCGATCACTTCGGCGCGCTCGGCCAAGGCCATGGCCGACTGCGTGGCGCGCGGCAATTCGACATTCGTCGACAGCATGCTGTCGCGGATTTTCAGGATGGCGTCGGCGATCAGCTGCGTCGTATCGACGTGTTCGCGCGAGGCATGGGCGATTTGCCCGATCTCGTCTTCCGACACGCCCGAGGATTCCTCGATGTGGGTGAGCGAGGCATGCACGCTTTCCACATTGCGCGCCGCTTCCGTCACGCCCGTCGCCAATAAACTCATGCCGCGCGCCGCTTTTTCCGACTGCTCATTGATTTCGCGCACCATCACGCTGATTTCATCGGAAGCTTCCTTGGTGCGCTGCGCCAGTTGCCGCACTTCGCCGGCCACTACGGCAAAACCGCGCCCGTGTTCACCGGCGCGCGCAGCTTCGATGGCGGCGTTCAGCGCCAGCAAATTGGTGCGTGCAGAAATATCGGAAATGGCTTCCGTAAAACCGGTGATGCGCTTGGATTTTTCCTGCAAGCTCAGCATGGTGCCTGAGGCGCCTTGTGCTTCCTCGCGTGCCTTATTGATGCGGCGCAAGCCCTGGTCCACTTCGGCGCGCGCCGCCACGCTTTCCACGCGCACGCCGGCAGCTACCTTGGCGGCACGTTCCGCGTTGGCGGCGATCTTTTCCGTCGTCACGGCATTTTGTGCGGAGCTGTCGGCGATCTCACTGGCGGTGCGCACATCGAGTTCCACCTTTTGTTTGACGGAATCGACAAAGTACGAGGTTTCTGCGGCGCCTATCATGATAGCGTCGATGGCCTTGCCCACCGTGTCGGCAAACTGGTGCAAGCCATGCTCAGCACGCGTGCGGCCGTCGAACGCCAGCAGCGCAGCGCCAATGGCAGCGGCCAAGCAGGCAATCAGATACGGATGGTCGCCGCCGAAAAGCAGCAGAAGAAAGACCAGACAACAGGCCACGGCCATTGCCAGGATGGTCAACACAAGGATACGCACCAGCTGATGCTGCAACTGCTTCATTTGTCCCCCGCTGCACGAACCCGTCACGTCCCCAGGGGAACGTGCTATAGCCGTATGCGACTGGGCACGATTGCCCACCTTGCACCCTGAACGTGACGTCTGCGCGGCGTTTCAGGCGGCTACCGGATAGCAGAATTGTAGCTCTACCCTACAACATTTGCTCCGATAGCTCAATCATAAAAGTTGGCTAGCTGCAATACGCTCACTTAATCGGCAATTTGGTGGTATTTTTTACCTCTTCCATGACGGCATAAGTGTGGGTTTCGCGCACACCTTTCTGCAACAGCGTCTTGCCCAGGAATTCGCGGTAGGCGGCCATGTCCTTGACGCGTGCCTTGACCAAGTAATCGAAGCCGCCAGCGACCATATGACATTCGAGTACCTCTGGAATGATTTGTACGCTATGCTTGAAGGCGTCAAACACTTCCGGCGTCGTGCGATCGAGCACGACTTCGATGAACACCAACAGCGACACGTCGAGCAGCTGCGGGTTCAACTGTGCCGTATAGCCCATGATGTAACCGGATTCGTGCAACTTGCGCACGCGCTCCAGGCAAGCGGCCGGCGACAGGTTAACGCGCGCGGCCAGCTCCACATTGCTGATGCGTCCATCGCTTTGCAATTCCATCAAGATTTTCTTACTGATCTTGTCCAGCATTACCGTCACCCCCAAAATTAATATTATTTGGTTAAATTGTCGCATCAAAAACTATCTATTGCTAGTCCCCTGTATTACCAGAATTAATCCACAAGAATCCCCTTTACAATCAAATCATCTTAGCGTCCGACTTTGCGTATTTTTTTGCACAAAAAAAGAGCAAGAATTACCTTGGTTTTCGTCCCCATTTCCTTGTAAAGAGCACTTATGCACCCTGCAGGCCCCTCGGCTTTTACCCCGATTCCTTTTGCTGCGTTCCAGGCAGAAATCCTGCCCGAAGCGACCCTACAACGCGCCGCCATCACCGCCGCCTATAGGCGCGATGAGGTTTCCGCCGTGCAGTGGCTGTTGCAACAAGTCCGCCCCAGCAGCACCGAAACGACGGCCGAGGGACAAGCCCTGGCGCACCGCCTGGTCTCGAACGTGCGCCACAAACGCACACGCGCATCCGGCGTCGATGCGCTGATGCACGAGTTCTCACTGTCGTCTGAAGAGGGGGTTGCATTGATGTGTCTGGCTGAAGCGCTGTTGCGTATACCCGACAGTCAAACGGCCGACCGTTTGATCGCCGACAAAATCAGCAAGGGCGACTGGCGCAAACATCTGGGCGAATCGCCGTCGCTGTTCGTGAATGCCGCCACCTGGGGCTTGCTGATCACGGGCAAACTAGTCAGTACCAGCAGCGAATCGGGCCTCGGCTCGGCCATGAGCAAGCTCATCGCCAAAGGCGGTGAACCGCTGATACGCAAAGGTGTCGACCTGGCCATGCGCATGCTGGGCAACCAGTTCGTCACGGGCCAGACGATCGAAGAAGCCTTGAAAAACAGCCGCGAGAATGAAACCCGCGGCTACCGCTACTCGTACGACATGCTGGGCGAAGCGGCCCTGACGCAACAGGATGCCGCCAACTATTACGCCTCGTACGAAACCGCGATCCACGCGATCGGCAAGGCGTCGAACGGTCGCGGCATCCGCAACGGCCCTGGCATTTCCGTAAAACTGTCGGCACTGCACGCGCGCTACAGCCGCGCCCAGCGGGCCCGCGTCATGGAAGAATTATTGCCAAAAGTCAAAGCGCTGCTGTTGCTGGCCAAACAGTACAACATCGGCTTCAATATTGATGCGGAAGAAACGGATCGTCTGGAGCTGTCGCTGGACCTGATGCAAGCACTTGCCTTCGATGCAGACCTGGCAGGCTTCGAAGGCATCGGTTATGTGGTGCAGGCGTATCAAAAACGCTGCCCCTACGCCATCGATTTCCTGATCGACCTGGCGCACCGCAGCGGCCGCAAGTTCATGGTACGCCTGGTCAAGGGCGCGTATTGGGATGCGGAAGTCAAACGCGCGCAAGTCGATGGCCAGGACGGCTATCCCGTCTACACGCGCAAGGTCTACACGGACGTCTCTTACCTTGTGTGCGCACAAAAATTACTCGACGCCAGCAGCCTGATCTATCCACAATTTGCCACGCATAACGCGCAAACCTTGTCGACCATCTACACCTGGGCACAGCGCGACGGTATTACCGACTACGAATTCCAGTGCCTGCATGGCATGGGAGAAACCCTGTATGACCAAGTCGTCGGTCCCGATAACCTGGACAAGCCGTGCCGCATTTACGCGCCCGTCGGTTCGCATGAAACCCTGCTGGCCTACCTGGTGCGCCGTTTGCTGGAAAACGGCGCCAACTCCTCGTTCGTCAACCAGATCGTCGACGAAAGCGTGGCCATCGATAGCCTGATCCGCGATCCTCTGGAGCAGGCACGTCTGCAGGGCGGCTTGCCACATCCATCGATCCCCTTGCCGCTGGACATGTTTGGCAGCGAACGCAGGAACTCGGCCGGCCTGGACCTGTCGAATGAAGACACCTTGCGCACGCTGGCCACCGGCCTGGCGCAACAGCAGCAATGGCAGGCAGCGCCGTTGATCGATGGCGCCGTCAGCCTCAATAGCCCTACACAGCTGCTGCATAATCCGGCCCAACACGACGATGTCGTGGGCAAAGTCATGCAAGCCGGTCCGGCCGACGTAGAAACGGCGCTGGCCAGCGCCAGCGCTTACGCCATGGACTGGCAAACGACAGAACCATCGGTCCGCGCACAAGCGTTACTACGCGCGGCCGACCTGTTTGAAGAGCACCACATCGAGCTGATGGCCCTGGCCGTACGCGAAGCGGGTAAATCCTTGCCGAACGCGATCGCGGAAATCCGCGAAGCCGTCGACTTCCTGCGCTACTACGCAGCGCAGGTAGAACATGCGCCGAACACCGTGGCACTCGGTCCCGTCACCTGCATCAGTCCATGGAACTTCCCGCTGGCCATTTTTACGGGCCAGCTGGCCGCCGCCCTGGCAGCAGGCAACGTGGTGCTGGCCAAGCCGGCCGAGCAAACGCCATTGATCGCCTACCGCGCCGTGCAACTGTTGCATGCGGCAGGCGTGCCGCGCGGTGCACTGCAATTACTGCCTGGCAGTGGCGAAATCGTAGGCGCCGGCCTGTGCAATGACGCGCGCGTCAAAGGCGTGATTTTTACGGGCTCGACAGAAGTAGCGCAATTGATCAACCGCAACTTGGCTGCGCGTGCCGTGGCCGAAGGCATCGACATTCCTTTGATCGCCGAAACCGGTGGCCAGAACGCCTTGATCGTCGATTCGTCTGCCTTGCCGGAACAAGTGGTGCAAGACGTCATGTCGTCGGCCTTTGACAGCGCCGGCCAGCGCTGCTCGGCCTTGCGCGTGCTGTTCCTGCAGTCGGAAATCGCCGACAAGACTATCCATATGCTCAAGGGCGCCATGCAGGAATTGCGCGTAGGTAATCCTGACCGACTGGCGACCGATATCGGTCCTGTCATCGATGCAGAAGCGCAAAGCAATCTGCTGGCGCACATCAACAAGATGAAAAGCGTCGCCATCAATCATTTTTCGCTCGATTTGCCTACCGTGAAAGGCACGTTCGTCGCCCCGACCGTGCTGGAAATTAAGTCGCTGGCGCAATTGACGCAAGAAGTCTTTGGCCCCGTGCTGCACGTGATCCGCTATAAACGCTCCGAACTGCCGCAACTGGTGCAATCGATTAACGACAGCGGTTACGGCTTGACCCTGGGCATTCATACGCGCATCGATGAAACCATCGCTTTCATCACCAAGCGCGCGCATGTGGGCAATATTTATGTCAACCGCAACATCGTCGGCGCCGTCGTCGGCGTGCAACCGTTCGGTGGCGAAGGCAAATCGGGCACTGGCCCGAAGGCGGGCGGCCCGCTGTATCTGAAACGTCTGCAACACAATGCACCGACCGGCGCACAGCACCAGCGCCAGGCGCCGCCGGCATTGGATGCGCTGACCGTATGGGCAAAGATGCATGGCCACGACCAAGTCGAGCAGTTGGCGCAAGACTATGCACGTACCACTTTGCTGGGCAGCACCATCGTCTTGCCAGGCCCGACCGGTGAACGCAATACCCTGAGCTTTGCCGCACGGGGCACGATTTTGTGCGCGGCGGCCACCTCCGGCACCCTGATGAACCAATTGGCAGCCGTACTGGCCACCGGTAACCAGGCTTTGGTGCTGGCGCAATCGCCGGATCTGATCCCTGGCGATTTACCTGCGGCGCTGAAGGACCGTATTCAGGTCATCAGCAGTCTGGCATCGATCAAGCATGATTTCCAGATCGCCATGATCGAGCCTAGCCTCGCTGGCCAGCTCAAACCGCTGCTGGCGTCCCTGGAAGGGGCTCTGGTGGGCACCATCGCCACTACCCAGGAGGGTGTCATCCCTCTGTGGCGCCTGGTCGCTGAGCGGGCGCTGTGCGTGAATACGACGGCAGCCGGCGGCAATGCGAGTTTGATGATGCTCAGCGTCTAAAATTTAAGCAGGCAGCTAACAAAAGAGGGCAGAACCATTGGTTCTGCCCTTTTTTTTACACTGCGCCCAGGAGTTAGCCCGCCAGGCGCTGACACAGTCTTTGAATCACGGCAAACGCATACGGCGAGGCGACCGTTTGCACAAAACGCATGAAGTCGACGGCCGCCTCTTCGTTAGCGTTATCGGAAATGGTACGCATGACCGTAAACGGCACGCCCAGTTCAAAACACACTTGTGCCACGGCGGCGCCTTCCATTTCGACGGCCAGCAAATCGGGAATATCCGCTTTCAGCTGTTTCACGTGCATGGCGCTGCTGATGAACTGGTCGCCGCTGGCGATCAAGCCGCGGTGGACTTGCGCGTGCTGTAACGCAAACTCTTGCCTTTCCGACGCCTGTATTACTTTGGCAAGTTCATCGCGCAAAAAATCTTTTGCCGCACCGGCCAGTTGCGTACTCAATTCAAGATCCGTGGCGAAGCGTTGCAAGCCCGTTAGCGGCACTTCGAAGCGGGGAAACAAAGGCCGCGCGTCCATATCGTGCTGCAGCAGCGCTTCTGCCACCACGATATCGCCGACGTTGACGTGTGGATCGGCGCTGCCGGCGACGCCGGTGAAGACGATGTGGGTAACTGCGTACTTTTCCACAAGGATAGACGCTGTCATGGCAGCGGCAACCTTGCCCAGACGCGACAGGACGCACACAGCGTCGATATTCCAGAGGGTGCCTAGGGTGAAGTCACGCATGCCGTGCGAACGCTTCCGGGGGCCTTGCATGGCTTCTACCAGCCCCTGCTGTTCTTCGTGTAAGGCACTAATGATGCCTAAACGCATTTTTTTGCTTGAATTCATGCTGTCTTTACAGGTTTTTTGGATTGCAAGACTGTTTTTATGGTGAAAACACCTGTTTGGGCGACTTTTCCACCGTTTGCGTTTGTCTCTGTGTTTTAAATAAAGATGTATACATAAAAATAGTAGTGATAGTAAACGCTCATTTTTTTGTGGATAAGTCGGTATACCGTTGAAGAATCATCGACTTAGCGCACAAAAAAGTAGGCGCACAAGCATTGTATCTACGTAGGACTTGTTTGGGATAAAAATTGAGCTGTGGACAAAGAACGACTTTTCCCACATCTCGTCCTGTGGATATGCAGACACTTATCCACAGTGCCTAGCGAAAATCAGAGTTTTTTTTGCCGTAGTGGCATGTTTGACCTGTTTCACATGCTCTGACGCTTGTTTGGCAATCAGACTTGAGCGACCACGAATGTCGTTCCTTCGCGAATGCTGGCATCGAGTGGATTCTTGGCAGACGGTTTGGTAGTGGGTCGTGATGTCGTCGTTGGCTTTGACGTTTTATGCATGTTTTTTGGAAATATCCGTGGACTTCCGCTTTTTTCATTGGTTTACAATAAATCTATATATAAAAATAGTAGTAATAGTAAACGCAGTTTTTTCTGTGGATAAGTCGTTTTTTTTCAACAGGATCAACTGTTTACGCGAAAAATAAAACGTGCATAATCGTTGTATCACGCGAGGAGCAAAATTGTATAAAATGCCGGCCTGCGCATAACTTCGTGTTTACTCACAAGTCATCCTGTGGATATCAAGTGACTTATCCACAGTCGATGCAAATCCTCTCTTTTTTCTACATCGAACCGCGTGCTGGCACTGTGCCTGTTCAGGCATGTTGACGTTGACATTTTGCATAACGGTTTTGCAGTGCTGTGTGCGTGATGCCGGTTGCGCTGGTTTTCGTCGCTCAGTTGTTGGCTGTTTTTTTTGACAGCATGAGCAGCTTGCCCGCATTTTCTTGAAGACAGGTTGGCTGATGCCGTTGACGGTGAACGGCAAGCAAAGTGCGTGTCGTCGGGTTTACTCTAACAAGTACGTATACAAGAATAGTAATAGTAGTTAACGCTGACATTTTCTGTGGATAAGTCTTGATTTATCCTTGTAAACAAGTGCTTGGCGTACGGATAAGCGCTGAGTAAGCGGTGTATCTGCGTGGGATGGTTTCTGAACAAAAAAACGCCGCCGAAAAAATTTTTCGTTTACACACATATCGTCCCTGTGGATATCCATACGCTTATCCACAGCCTGCGACCGCCGTTTTGCCCTGTTTTTTTGCTCGCTGTCGCGTTTGCTCTTGTCGCTGGCGGCGATTAATGTCGCCCTGGTGCAGCACTGGTGGTAACCTTAATGTGGCGCAACAGCTATGCACGCATGAAGAAAGACAGACTCTGGTAAAGGCACGCGGTGGGGAGACACGCCGCGCGACAGCTTGATGGCATACCAAAAGGAGCTTCATTGGAATCAGCAGGCGAATACGACTACATCATTGTGGGCGGCGGTACGGCAGGCTGCGTGCTGGCCAACCGGCTCACACGCGACAAGGACGCCAACGTTTTACTCGTGGAAGCGGGTGGCAAGGACGATTATGTATGGATACACATCCCTGTAGGCTATCTGCATTGCATCGGCAATCCCCGCACGGACTGGTTGTATGCCACGCAGGCAGAGGCGGGACTCGGTGGGCGCAGCTTGATGTATCCGCGCGGCAAAGTGCTGGGCGGTTGTTCTTCCATCAATGGCATGATTTATATGCGCGGACAGGCCAATGATTACGACCACTGGGCCAACTTGACGGACGATGCATCCTGGCGCTGGGACAAAGTCTTGCCGCTATTTAAACAAAGCGAGGATCACTACGGCGGGGCCTCGGAAAACCATGGCGTGGGCGGCGAGTGGCGGGTGGAAAAACAGCGGCTATCGTGGGATATTTTGAACGCTTTTCGCGACGCGGCGCAGCAGGTCGGCATTCCAAAAACCAGTGATTTCAATGGGGGCGACAACAGCGGCAGCGCGTATTTCGACGTCAACCAGCGCCGCGGCATCCGCTGGAATACGTCGAAAGCATTTTTAAAACCGGCCGCCCGCCGTGCGAATCTGACCATCATGACGGGTTGTCACGTAGAACGTCTGCTGCTGGAAACGACGCCAACGGGAGCGCGCTGCACGGGTATCGTGTTTACCGGCGGTGGCACGCAGTGGCAGGCGACGGCCAAGCGGGAAACCTTGCTCACGGCGGGCGCCATCGGCTCACCCCAATTGTTGCAATTGTCCGGTATTGGCCCGGCCGCCTTGCTGCAGCAGCATGGCATTGTTCCCGTGCTCGATATCGCTGGCGTGGGCGGCAATTTGCAAGACCATCTGCAGCTGCGCATGGTATTTAAAGTGCAGGGCGTGAAAACCTTGAACGTAATGGCGGGCAATTTGCTGGGCAAGATGCAGATTGGTTTGCAATATGCCTTGTTTCAGAGCGGGCCCATGTCGATGGCGCCGTCGCAACTGGGTGCGTTTGCCAAGTCCGATCCGCAGCAAGCCACGCCGAATCTGCAATACCATGTGCAGCCCTTGTCGCTCGACAAATTCGGCGAGCCGCTGCACACGTTTCCCGCGTTTACGGCCAGCGTATGCAATTTGCGCCCCACCTCGCGCGGCCATGTGCAAATCGCCAGTGCCGACAGTTATGCAGCGCCAAACATCGTGCCTAATTACCTCAGTACGCAGCACGATCTTAGCGTGGCGGCCGACGCCTTGCGCCTGACGCGGGCCATTGCCGCCGCGCCCGCCTTGAAAAAATTTGCGCCGCAGGAATACAAGCCTGGCTTGCAATTCCAGAGCGAGGAAGAACTGGCGCAGGCGGCCAGCCAGATCGGCACCACCATCTTTCACCCGGTGGGCACTTGCCGCATGGGCCTTGCCAGCGATGCATCGAGCGTCGTCGACAGCCAATTGCGCGTGCTCGGCGTGGCAGGTTTACGCGTCGTCGATGCTTCCATCATGCCGTACATTACTTCTGGTAATACCAACTCACCGACCGTGATGATCGCGGAAAAAGCAGCGCAAATGATACATGCGGCCTGGAAATGAGTACGTGCCAGCATGGCTTTGCGCCATTCGGGCTGGCGAAAATTCCCCGTAGTTATACTGTATTGTGCGTTAAATTTAAGTTGTGTATTATAAAAATGACTAAATAGTACAAAAAGTACAACTAGGAGACATGATGTCAAACGTCATCTTGGAAACAAGAAATTTGACCAAGCAATTCAAGGGATTCACCGCAGTGAGCGAGGTGAACCTGCAGGTAGAGCGCGGTCATATCCATGCCTTGATCGGTCCCAACGGCGCCGGCAAGACCACGTGCTTCAACTTGCTCACCAAATTCCTGATCCCCACTTCCGGACAGATCCTGTTCAATGGGAAAGACATCACGGCTGCCAAACCGGCGCAAATCGCCCGCATGGGCGTGATTCGTTCCTTCCAGATTTCCGCCGTTTTCCCGCATTTGTCCGTGCTGCAAAATGTGCGCATCGGCTTGCAGCGCCAGCTGGGCACTTCCTTTCATTTCTGGAAAAGCGAACGTTCCCTGAGCCAGCTCAACGACCGTGCCATGGCCTTGCTGGCCGAAGTCGACCTGACGGAGTTTGCCGACACCATCACGGTCGATATGCCGTATGGCCGCAAGCGGGCGCTGGAAATTGCCACCACCTTGGCAATGGCGCCGGAAATGATGTTGCTCGACGAGCCGACGCAGGGCATGGGTCATGAAGACGTGCATCGTGTGACGGAACTGATCAAAAAGGTGTCGGCTGGGCGCACCATCCTGATGGTGGAACACAATATGAGCGTGGTCTCCGGCATTTGCGACAAGATTTCTGTCCTGCAGCGCGGCGCCATGCTGGCCGAAGGCAGTTATACGGAAGTGTCGCGTAATCCACAGGTGATGGAAGCGTACATGGGCACCACCCACGCCGAGCTGGAAGGGGCGCATTGATGACGACGCAATCGAAGACAGGCACGCCGGCGCTGGAAATTACACAACTGCACACCTGGTACGGTGAATCGCACATCTTGCACGACGTGAATCTGAAAGTAGGGCAGGGCGAAGTGGTGACTTTGCTGGGCCGCAATGGCGCCGGACGGACAACCACCTTGCGCGCCATCATGGGCTTGACGGGCGCACGCACGGGCTCCATCAAAGTCAATGGTGTTGAAGCAATAGGTTTGGCCACGCACAAAATCGCCCACCTGGGCATCGGCTATTGTCCCGAAGAGCGCGGTATTTTTTCATCGCTGTCGACCGAGGAAAACCTGATGTTGCCGCCGACTCTGGCTAGCGGCGGGAAGGGCATGTCGGTCGAGGAAATCTATGCCATGTTCCCAAATTTGCAGGAGCGCCGCCACAGCCAGGGCACGCGCCTGTCGGGCGGGGAACAACAGATGCTGGCCGTGGCGCGTATCTTGCGCACCGGTGCGCGCCTGCTGCTGCTCGATGAAATATCCGAAGGCTTGGCACCTGTCATCGTACAAGGGCTGGCGCGCATGATCACCACCCTGAAAGCGAAAGGTTACACCATTGTCATGGTGGAACAGAATTTCCGGTTTGCCGCACCGCTGGCGGACCGGTTTTATGTGATGGAGCACGGTCAGATTGTCGAGACTTTTGCTGCATCCGAACTGGAAGCCAAGATGCCGGTATTGACCGAGCTGCTTGGCGTGTAATGCCCATGTAGTTCCGTATCGTCATCGAGCAATCGTTTAAATAGCCAACAATAATCCCAACGGAGACACTATGAAACGTAACGCTATCGCCATTGCCACCGCCACTCTGTGTACCTTGTCGGCACTGGGCTTGTCCAGCGCCGCGCACGCCCAGGTATCGGGTGACACCATCAAGATCGGCTTCATTTCCGACATGTCCGGCGTGTATTCCGACGTCGACGGCCTCGGTGGCGCCGAAGCCATCAAGATGGCGATCGCCGATGCCGGCGTGGTATTGGCCGGAAAAAAGGTGGAATTCATCTCTGCCGACCATCAAAACAAGGCCGACATCGCCGCCTCGAAGGCGCGCGAGTGGTTTGACCAGCAAGGCGTCGACATGCTGATCGGCGGTACCAACTCCGGTGCCAGCCTGGCCATGGCCAAGGTTGCGGCGGAAAAGAAAAAAATCTTCATCGCCATCGGCGCCGGTTCCTCGCGCCTGACGAATGAAGAATGCACGCCTTACACCGTGCATTACGCCTACGACACGGTAGCGCTGGCGCGCGGGACGGGCGGCACTATCGTCAAGCAGGGCGGCAAGAGCTGGTATTTCATGACGGCCGATTACGCGTTTGGCCACTCGCTGGAAAAAGACACGGCCGAGGTCGTCAAGGCGGCTGGCGGCAAGGTACTCGGTAGCGTCAAGCATCCGTTGGGCGCCTCGGATTTCTCCTCGTTCCTGTTGCAGGCGCAGGCTGCCAAGCCGCAGATTCTGGGCCTGGCCAATGCGGGCGGCGATGCCATCAACAGCATCAAGGCGGCCAATGAGTTTGGCTTGACGAAAACGATGAAGCTGGCCGGCTTGCTGATCTTCATCAATGACATCCATTCGCTGGGCTTGAACCTGACGCAAGGCATGTACTTGACGGACGGCTGGTACTGGGACTTGAATGCGGAAACGCGCGCCTGGTCGAAACGCTATTTCGCAAAGATGAAGAAGGAACCGTCGATGCTGCAGGCGGCCGACTATTCGGCTGCGGCGAACTACCTCAATGCCGTCAAGGCGCTGGGCACGGACGACACCGAAAAGGTCATGGCCCACCTGAAAAAGACCAAAATCAACGATATGTTTACCCACAATGGCGAAGTGCGCCCCGATGGCCGCATGGTGCACGATATGTATCTGATGGAAGTGAAGAAGCCATCCGAGTCGAAATACCCGTGGGATTACTACAAGGTGGTCGCCACCGTGCCTGGTGCGCAAGCGTTTGTGACCAAGGCCGAATCGAAGTGTTCCCTGTGGAAGTAAGGCTGTAGCAATATCTACAGCTTGCCCGCCACCGCGCGGGCGCTCTGTCCTGTACGCTCTTTGCGCGCAGGGTTCGCCTTGCGCCGCCGCGCCAGCCTGGTCTGCGGTGGCGTGTTTCCCTTGATATGACACCGTCCTGTGGCGGTGCTTTTTATACTGTGATGCCATGGAAATTTTCGGCGTTCCATTACAAGCGATGATGAGCCAGCTGCTGCTGGGTCTTGTCAACGGCTCGTTTTATGCCATGTTGTCCCTCGGTCTGGCCGTCATCTTCGGCTTGCTTAATGTCATTAATTTCTCGCATGGCGCCATGTACATGATGGGCGCCTTTCTGGCCTGGATGGGCCTCAGTTACTTCGACATCAATTACTGGGCCATGCTGGTCATTGCCCCGATCCTGGTCGGCCTGGTCGGCATCGTGATCGAAAAAACCATGCTGCGCTGGCTGTATAAGCTCGACCACCTGTATGGCTTGCTGCTGACTTTTGGCATCACCCTGATCATGGAAGGCGTGTTTCGCTCCTTCTATGGCGTTTCGGGCCAGCCGTACGCCGTGCCTGAAGCGCTCGCTGGCGCAACCGATCTGGGTTTCATGATATTGCCGAACTACCGCGCCTGGGTGGTGATCGCTTCGCTCTCCGTGTGCCTGGCCACCTGGTTCGTCATTGAAAAAACCAAATTGGGGGCCTACCTGCGGGCCGGCACGGAAAACCCGAAATTGGTGGAAGCGTTCGGCATCAATGTGCCGCTGATGGTGACACTGACGTATGGCTTTGGCGTGGCACTGGCCGGTTTCGCCGGCGTGCTGGCGGCGCCCATCATTCAGGTGTCGCCGCTGATGGGCTCGAACCTGATCATCGTCGTGTTTGCCGTGGTGGTGATCGGCGGCATGGGTTCCATCATGGGCTCCATCTTGACGGGCCTGGGCTTGGGTGTGATCGAGGGCCTGACTCGCGTGTTCTACCCGGAAGGCTCGGCCACCGTGGTGTTCGTGGTGATGGTCATCGTGCTCCTGCTGCGTCCCGCCGGCCTGTTCGGCAAAGAAAAGTAATCCTCATCAGTCATGTATTGGAGCTACCACGATGAATAAGAATGTAGGCTACGCCATTGCCTTGCTGCTGGCGTTGGCGGCGCCGTTTTACGGTTATCCCGTCTTCCTGATGAAGTTATTGTGCTTTGCCCTGTTTGCCTGCGCCTTTAACTTGCTGATCGGCTATACCGGCCTGCTGTCGTTCGGTCATGCCGCCTTCTTTGGCGGTGCCGGCTATGTGACCGGCTACGCGCTGCGCACCTGGGGTTGGCCAACGGAACTGGGCTTGCTGGCCGGCGTTGCCACGGGGGCCTTGCTAGGCCTGGTGATCGGCGGCCTGGCGATCCGCCGTCAAGGCATTTACTTTACGATGATCACCTTGGCGCTGGCGCAGATGGTGTACTTCCTTGCCTTGCGCCTGCCGTTCACCGGTGGCGAGGATGGCTTGCAGGGTGTTCCACGTGGAACCTTGTTGGGCATGATAGACCTGGCTAATGACACGGTGCTGTACTACGTGGTGCTGGCCATCTTCATCGCCGGCTTCGCCCTGATCGTGCGCACCATCCACTCGCCGTTCGGCCAAGTACTCAAGGCCATCAAGGAAAATGAACCGCGCGCCATCTCGCTCGGTTACGACGTCAACAAGTACAAGCTGATGGCCATCGTGCTGTCGGCCTCGCTGGCGGCACTGGCCGGCGCCACCAAGACGCTGGTGCTGGGCTTTGAAACCCTTACCGATGTCTACTGGGGCATGTCCGGCCTGGTCGTGCTGATGACCTTGGTCGGTGGCATGGGCACGCTGTCCGGTCCCATCCTTGGCGCAGTATTGATCATCGCGCTGGAAAACAAGTTGGGCGATGTTGGCACGTATCTGGCCACGCACACGGGTATCGAGTGGTTTGGCACTCTGGGCGAATCGGTGGGTATGGTCACTGGCGTGATCTTTGTCATTTGCGTCTTGCTGTTCCGGCGCGGCATCGTCGGCGAAGCCATTGCGCGCTTCGGCGGCAGGGCGGCCAAAGCCGCTGTCTGATTTTCAAGCAACGCCGGACCGATAGTCCGGCGTTTTTCATTCGGCACCCACTGTTACTAGAACGGAGAGAAGCTCCATGCAAACGATGATCACGATCACGCGGGCGGGCACTGGCATGAGTTTGTGCGCCATGCTGGCCTTGGCAGGCTGCGGCAGCAACCATGCAGCGGAAGAACTGAATCAATTGCCCAGCTACCTGGGCATGATCACGCGCGCTGATTACGACGGCAAGACGAACGATTTACTCACGGCAGGTCTGGGCAAGACGGGGCTGGCGGGCGCCACGCCCGCGTATGCGAATGCGGAGCAGCCGACGCCGCTCGAACTGCGCCGCAATGCCATCTACGCCAATTATCGCGCCGTGCTCGATATTGCCGCCAACAGCGGCTATGGCACCCTGTATGGCCCGAACGTCGATGCGTCCGGGAACGTGGGCGCGGGCGAGGGCCTGGTAGCCGGCAGTGAATACATCGCCTACGCCGACGATGGTACGGGCAAGAAGAATGTCAGCTTGATGGTGCAGGTACCGGCCAGCTTCGATCCTGAGCGTGCCTGCATCGTCACGGGCACGTCGAGCGGCTCGCGCGGCATCTATGGCGCCATCGGCAGTTCGGGCGAGTGGGGTTTGAAGAAGGGCTGCGCCGTGGCGTATGCGGACAAAGGTTCCGGCACAGGGCTGTATGTGTTTGAAGACGACAGCGTCAATTTGCAGAACGGCGCGCGCGCGGGCAGGGTGGCTGCCGGCAAGAATGCACTCTTCGTGCCCGACTTAAGCGATGCCGACCGGCTGGCCTGGTCTAGCGCCTATCCGAACCGCATCGCCTTCAAGCATGCGCACTCGCAGCAAAACCCGGAGAAGGATTGGGGCAAGGTGACCTTGCAGGCGGTCGAGATGGCGTATTATGTCTTGAACCAACGTTATGGCGTACTGGCGCGCGACGGCAGTTCGCGCATCGTGCGGTTGACGCCGAAGAACACCATCACGATAGCATCGAGCATTTCCAACGGTGCCGGCTCGGCCCTGCTGGCGGCGGAACACGATACGCAGGACTTGATCAGCGGCGTCGTCGCCAGTGAGCCGCAGATTCAGCCGGCGGCGTCTAGTGCTTACAGCGTGCGGCAAGGCGGAGTGCAGCTTGCCAATCCGGGCCGCGCGTTGTTCGACTACGCTACCTATGCAGCCTTGTATCAGCCTTGCGTGGCTTCCGTCGCCAGTAATGCGGGACGCTGCACGGCGCTGCTTGCCAAGGGGCTGTTGAACGGCGCCGACCTGGCGGCGCAGCAAGCGGATGCGAAGCAACGCTTGCGCGCGTATGGCTGGCTGGTCGATTCCGATCCGCTGCAGGCCGCGCATGCGGGCACGAATATCCTGGTGGCCGTGACGTACGCCTATGCTTATGGAAAATTTTCCGTGACCGACAAGGTATGCGGTTTCACGTTTGCACAGACCGATGGCAGCGCTAATCCGATTCCTTTTACCTCGGCGCAAAGGGCGGCCAGTTTTGCGGCGCAAAACGGTATACCCGGCAGTGTCGTCTACGAGAACAGCGTGGGCGGCGCCAAGGGCTACACGGCTGGCGTGTCGCCCTCAAGCAACATTGCGGACCAGTCGCTCGATGGCTTTCTGTGCCTGCGCAGCTTGGCGATAGGCAAGGATGCCGTCAGCGGCGCCAACTTGCAGGGCACCTTGGAAGGGCAAAGCGTGCGCGTGCGGGCAGGCATGGCCGAAGTAGCTGCCAGCGGAAAATTGCATGGCAAGCCAGCCATCATCGTGCATGGCCGCAGCGATACCCTGATTCCCGTCAATCAAGCCTCGCGCGCCTATCTTGGCCTGAACGCGGCCGTGGAAGGGAGCAACAGCAAACTGCGCTATGTGGAGGTGACTAACGCCAACCACTTCGATTCCTTCAGCAGCGCCTTGCCGACCCTGATCGTGCCCTTGCATGTGTACCTGAACCGGGCACTCGACGCGATGTTTGCGCATTTGTCTGTCAAGCAAGCGTTGCCGCCCTCGCAGGTGGTGCGCGCGGTGACACGCGCTGACGCGTCGACCTTGATCACGAATGTCAACGTGCCAGCGATAGCGGCAACGCCATTGGCGGGTAATGCGATCAGCGTGACGGGCACGGTGGTGGATGTACCCAACTGAGTCTCATAGCGCTGCCGCATAGATGGCGCGGGCATCCTTGCGTGTGACAACGCGCGCATTGTTGCCCAGCAATCGCGTCTGCAGCATGGCGTCATCGGCGAGTCGGTCCAGGTCGCTGGTCATGACGCCCACTTCGCGCAGCGTACGCGCGATGCCGGTGGCAGCGCTAATGTCCTGCATGGCGTCGATCAAGGCCTCGGCCCGTGCTTTCTCGCTGCCCGTGATGCCCGGTTGCACGACGCTCGCCAGTTGCGCATACAGGGGCGCTGCGTGGGACAGATTGAAGCGCAGCACGTGTGGCAGCACCAGCGCATTCGACAGGCCGTGTGGCACGTGGAACAGGCTGCCAATGGGATAGGCAAGCGCATGCACGGCGGCCACGGGCGCATTGGCAAACGCCTGGCCGGCCAGCATGGCGCCTAGCAGCATGGCTTCGCGCGCCGGCAAGTTGCTGCCATCGCGGCAGGCCGTGAGCAGATTACCGGACAATAGCGACAAGGCTTCGATAGCCAGCATGTCGGACAAGGGATTTTTCAGCAGGCGGCTGGTGTACGCCTCGATCGCATGCACCATGGCGTCGATGCCGGTGGCGGCTGTCACGGCGGGCGGCAAGCTCAGGGTCAGCTTGGCATCGAGGATGGCCAAGTCTGCATATAGTTGCGGCGCGACTATGCCCATCTTGCTGCTGGCGCCTGTGGTGACGATGGCAATCTGCGTCACTTCGGAACCTGTGCCTGCCGTAGTGGGTAATTGCACCAGGGGCAGGCGTTGGCTGTGGACATTGCCGATGCCATACAGTTGCGCCAGATCCTGGTGTCCTGCTGCCAGCACGGCGACCAGTTTGGCCACGTCCAGCGAGCTGCCGCCACCGAGACCGATGATGAGTTCCACGTGAAACATTTGGGCTCGGCTCACGCCTGCAAGCACGACCGCTTCCGACGGATCCGCTTGCACATCGGAAAAGACATGCACCTCAATGCCTGCCGTTCGCAAGCTATGCAGCGGATCATCTGCAAGTCCCGTACCTAGAAAACCAGCGTCGGTGACGAGCAGCGCGCGGCGCACGGTGGGGAAGTGATGGGCGACGTGCGCGCCCAGTTGGGTGGCGGCGCCTGGCGCAACGATCAGATGCGGCACGGTGCGGAACTGGAAGGCGGGCATGCATACTCCTGGCAGTCGAGTCATGTGCCAAGCTTACTCCGCTTTTCCGTCCCGCGTGTGTTTCACGTGGAACGGGAACGGGGGCATCCATCAATGCCGTGTTGCCTATCGGATGACCGGCCGAAGGCCAATATCCTCCAAAAGTCCATGACGGCCAAGAGAACCGGCAAACCAAGTTCGCTGACGTTCGCATTCCTAGACTTCAGGAGGACGACCTCGCTATTTAGCAGGATGGACAGGATGGAGAGGATGGAGAGGATGGAGAGAGTGGAAGGCCACTGGCAGCGGATGGCGTACAGCAGGGGGATGACGGCGCACACGCGAGTCCGGTGCGTGTTCCACGTGAAACAGAAATGCCCTCTTCCGCTCTACTGCTGAGTAAAAATTAAGCAAAAATTGGCCCATGGAAGGTTACGCTCGCAAAAAGACTCTATAATCGGGCTCTCTTCCCGCATTTTTACTTGCACTGTTACCTATTAATTATGTTATTTCCTACAGAATTCGACGTTATCGTTGTCGGTGGTGGTCACGCCGGTACCGAGGCGGCCCTCGCTTCCGCCCGCATGGGGCAGAAGACGCTATTGCTTACGCATAATATTGAGACACTGGGCCAGATGTCGTGTAATCCCTCGATTGGCGGCATCGGCAAGGGCCATTTGGTCAAAGAGGTCGATGCCATGGGCGGTGCGATGGCAATTGCCACCGACGAGTCCGGCATCCAGTTCCGCATCCTGAACTCTTCGAAAGGTCCGGCAGTACGCGCCACGCGCGCCCAGGCTGACCGCATTTTATACAAAGCCGCCATCCGTACACGTCTGGAAAACCAGCCGAATTTATGGCTGTTCCAGCAAGCCGTGGACGACTTGATCGTCGAAGGCGACCGTGTCGTCGGCGCCGTGACGCAGATCGGCCTGAAGTTTTTGGCGCGCGCCGTGGTGCTGACGGCTGGTACTTTCCTTGACGGGAAGATTCACGTGGGCTTGAATAACTACTCGGCTGGTCGCGCCGGTGACCCGCCCGCCATTTCGCTGTCCGCCCGCCTGAAAGAGCTGAAACTGCCGCAAGGGCGTTTGAAAACGGGCACGCCGCCGCGCATCGATGGGCGCACGATCGATTTTTCCGTGATGCAAGAACAGGCCGGTGATCTCGCTCCCGTGCCCGTCTTCTCGGTGATGGGCAACACGTCCATGCATCCGCGCCAGGTGCCCTGCTGGGTCACGCACACGAATACGCAGACGCATGACATTATCCGCGCCGGCCTCGATCGCAGCCCCATGTACACGGGCGTCATCGAAGGCGTGGGTCCCCGCTATTGCCCCTCGATCGAAGACAAGATCCACCGTTTCTCGGGCAAGGACTCGCACCAGATCTTCCTTGAGCCGGAAGGCTTGACGACGCATGAGTTCTATCCTAACGGCATCTCCACGAGCCTGCCGTTCGATGTGCAGATCGCCCTGGTGCAATCGATGAAGGGTATGGAAAACGCCCACATCATGCGCCCCGGTTACGCCATCGAATATGATTATTTCGACCCGCGCGGCTTGAAGGCGTCGCTGGAAACGAAGGCCGTGGCTGGTCTGTTCTTCGCCGGTCAGATCAACGGTACTACCGGTTACGAAGAAGCGGCCGCGCAAGGCATGTTGGCCGGCCTGAACGCAGCCTTGCTGACGCAGGACAAGCAAGCCTGGGTACCGGGCCGCTCCGAGGCGTATCTTGGCGTGCTGGTTGACGATCTGATCACCCAGGGCGTGCAGGAACCGTACCGCATGTTCACCAGCCGCGCCGAGTACCGCTTGAGCCTGCGCGAAGACAATGCCGACATGCGCCTGACGGAAATCGGTCGCACCCTGGGCTGCGTCGGCGATGCCCAGTGGCAAGCCTTCGAAATCAAGCGCGAAGCGGTGGCGCTGGAACTGCAGCGCCTGCGTTCTACCTGGGTCAATCCGCGCATACTGGCGGCGGCCGAATCGGAACGCATCGTCGGCCAGGCCATCGAGCGCGAATACTCGCTGGCCGACCTGCTATGCCGTCCGAACGTGGCCTACGATACCCTGATGAGCATGACGGGCATGGAAGGCCAGGCCCTGGCCGGCCCCGGAGTAGAAGATCCCGCCGTGCGCGAGCAGGTGGAAATCCAGCTCAAATATGCGGGCTATATCGAGCGCCAGAGCAAGGAAATCGAGCGTCATGAACACTATGAAAACCTGGCCCTGCCTGTCGGTTTCAACTATCTCGATATCGGCGCGTTGTCGGTCGAAGTACGGCAAAAACTCGACAAGCAGCGCCCTGAAACCCTGGGCCAGGCATCGCGCATTTCCGGCGTGACCCCGGCGGCGATTTCGCTGCTGCTGGTGCATTTGAAAAAGCGTGGTTTCGGTGCCGCGCAGACTACCACTTTAAAGGACGAGGTTGTTGAATGAAGCAGTTTGACCGGGCCGCACTGGCCCCCATTTTGAATGAAGGCATCGCCGCGCTGGAGCTGGACCTGAGCGCGGATCAGACGGAACAACTGCTCGACTACCTGGCCCTGCTGGCCAAATGGAACAGCGTCTATAACCTCACGTCGGTGCGCGATCCCATGCAGATGCTGACCTTGCATGTACTCGATTCGCTGGCCGCCGTGCCAGCGTTCGCAGACGCGAAAAACGTGCTCGACGTGGGCGCCGGTGGCGGTTTGCCGGGCATGGTGCTGGCTATCGCGCGGCCCGATGTGAAAGTATCGATGATCGACACGGTGCATAAGAAGACGGCTTTTTTGACGCAAGTGAAGGCCGAACTGGGTCTGGCCAACGTCACCGTCTACACCAAGCGCGTGGAACAGCTGGAAGTGCAGCAGAAATTCGATGTCATCACCTCGCGCGCTTTTGCCGACCTGTCCGATTTCGTCAACTGGTCGAACCATGTGCTGGCCGAGGGGGGGCAATTCATCGCCTTGAAAGGGGTGGCACCACCAGACGAGCGCGAGCGACTGCCGGCAGACTGGCAAATAACGCAATTACGGCCTATCCAGGTGCCAGGGCTAAATGCGGAGCGTCATCTGATCTTTATAGCAAGATTGTAAGGGCTGGTAAATTAAACGGTATAAATCATATAAACAATTTATACGGTATAAATTATATAAACCGTATAAACAATTTATACCATATAAATAGTATAAATAAAATAAACAATATAAATCGTTTCGGTCGGATGCCGGGGCGCACGATGAAGTTTGCATTTCTTTACGACTAGAAGATACATGGCCAAAATTTTTTGTGTAGCAAATCAAAAGGGTGGTGTTGGTAAAACCACAACAAGCGTCAATCTCTCCGCCGGTCTGGCCAAGCTGAACCAGCGCGTGCTGCTGGTCGACCTCGACCCGCAGGGCAATGCGACCATGGGGGCCGGCATCAACAAGGCCGGCTTGAAGGCGTCCACCTATGAAGTCATGCTGGGCGAGTCCGATGTCAAGACGGCACGCCAACGTTCGGAAGCAGGGCGCTTCGATGTCTTGCCGTCGAACCGCGAACTGGCCGGTGCAGAAGTCGAGATGGTCGAACTGGATAACCGCGAACGCCGCCTGAAGGAAGCGCTGGCCGAAGTGGACAGCGAATACGACTTCATCCTGGTTGATTGCCCTCCGGCACTGTCGATGTTGACCTTGAATGGCCTGTGCGCCGCGCATGGTGTGATCATTCCGATGCAGTGCGAGTACTACGCGCTCGAAGGCTTGTCCGATCTGGTCAACACCATCAAGAAGGTGCACGCCAATCTGAACCCGGATTTGAAGATCATCGGCTTGCTGCGCGTGATGTTCGATCCGCGCATGACATTATCGCAACAAGTGTCTGCGCAACTGGAGCAGCACTTCGGCGACAAGGTTTTCAAAACCATCATTCCGCGCAATGTGCGACTGGCCGAAGCGCCATCGTACGGCTTGCCAGGCGTGACCTTCGACCCTAGTTCGAAAGGTGCCCAGGCGTATATCGCCTTTGGCGCCGAGATGGTCGAACGTATCAAACATATGTAAACAAGCCCGGGGTCAGACCCGCCGGGGGAATGCATCCCAATGGGATGCATTCCGATTCCTCCGGAACTGACCCCAGCATTTGCCGTTGGGTTAAAGGCAAATGGCAATATAGATAAGATTATTAGGACAGTATGGCTACGAAAAAATTAAAAGGACTGGGGCGCGGACTCGACGCCCTCCTGGGCGGCGGCGGCGATTTCGCCAGTCCGGACACGCATCAACCCTCCAGCTTACCCGTGTCACAAATGCAAGCTGGCAAGTACCAGCCGCGCACGCGCATGGACGAGGGAGCCCTGAACGAATTGGCCGCTTCGATCAAGGCGCAAGGATTGATGCAGCCCATCCTGGTGCGCCCGATCGGGCAAGACACCCTGAGCGGTGTGATTAAATATGAAATTATCGCTGGTGAACGCCGTTTCCGCGCCTCGCAGTTGGCGGGCTTGACGGAAGTGCCGGTGTTGGTGCGCGATGTGGACGACTTGGCCGCCGCGGCCATGGCGCTGATTGAGAATATCCAGCGCGAAGACCTTAATCCACTGGAAGAGGCGCAAGGTATCCACCGCCTGATCGCTGACTTCAATTTTACGCATGAGCAAGCGGCCACTGCGCTGGGACGCTCGCGCAGTGCGGTGTCGAACCTGTTGCGCCTGATGAACCTGGCCAGTCCCGTGCAGACCATGTTGATGGCCGGCGATATCGACATGGGCCATGCGCGTGCCTTGCTGGCGGTCGATCCAGCCAGCCAGATCAACTTGGCTAACCAGGTCGTGGCCAAACGCTTGTCGGTGCGCGAAACGGAAAAGCTGGTGACGCGCACCGTCGAGGAAGCGACCAATCCCGTCGAACCGCGGCAAAAGGAAAAGTCCGGCGACATCGCGCGCCTGGAAGAAGAGTTGTCCGATACGCTAGCGACACCCGTGGTATTTAAAATGGGCAACAAAGGCCGTGGTCAACTGGTGATCGATTTTGCCGATCTTGACGTGCTCGATGGCGTGCTGACCCGCTTGCGTGGTTAAATAGCAAGTTGCAAAAATCTGGGGAGTGTGCGTGCAGACAATCTGGCCATACTTCCCGGATCTACCACGGGATTGCTTGTTAACACGCCAGAAATCGGCCAGACAAGCAACTTTGCCATATAGTGGTGCAAGTGACAGGGAATAGTCGGTAAAGCGTCAGTTTCACGCCGCAATCGCCCTGCTGCGGCGCAGCAACGTTTGACTCTATAGATCAAAGCCAACTATAATCCCGTGTCTTTGCGTGTGTAGATTTTTCTGGGAACCTGGCAATTGAGTGATTCACAACAAAGTATTGCCAAACCCGTCTACAAAGTAGTTGCATTGCAGTTAGCAATCGCTATCAGTTTTGCCACAGTCACCCTGTTTTTCGGTGGCAGTGTCAGAGGCTGGTCCGCCGCATACGGCGGTGCTATCGCAGTCATCGGTAGCCTGGTATATGCCATGTTGGTGGTTCGCGGTTCTAGCGACGCTAAAATGGCATTCCGGGCGCATTTGCGCGCAGAAGTGATGAAAATATTTATCACAGCGGTGCTGTTTATATTGGCACTGGTGTTGTTTCAGTCGGCCGCCTGGTTATGGCTGATCTTGGGTTTCGCGGTGGCAACCTTAGCATACTGGTTTTCATTGCTCGCTGTTTAATCATTGGTTTTGGGGCCTGTTGTGCTCTGAAACGACAAATCTAAATTCATTATGACCACAGAACACGCTATTGAAGCGGGCCATGCTGCCCCGGCCAACGCCACAGAATACATCAGTCACCATTTGACCCACTTGAAAAGTGCCACTGGCACCTTCAATCTGGACACCTTCTGGATTTCTGCCTTTCTGGGCTTTGTTTTCCTTGCCGTTTTCTACATGGCTTCGCGCCGCGCGACGGCCGGTGTTCCCGGCAAGCTGCAGAACTTCGTCGAAATGATCATGGAAATGGTCAATGAAACCATTAATGGGGCCTTTCACGCAAAAAGCAAGATCATCGCACCGCTGGCCATCACGATTTTCGTGTGGGTCTGGCTGATGAACGCGATGGACTTCTTGCCAGTTGACTTGCTGCCGATGATTTTGAGCTGGTTTGGCGTATATAACCTGCGCGTTGTGCCAACTGCCGACGTGAACCATACTTTTGGCATGTCGTTGTCGGTGGTTCTGTGTATTATCGCGTTTTCCGTCAAGGCCAAGGGCCTGGGCGGCTGGATCAAGGAATTGTTCACCGCGCCGTTCCACGCAAGCGGCATCATCGGCACGATCTTGTTGGCACCAATTAATTTCTTGCTGCAAATGGTTGAGTTGGTTGCGAAACTGATCTCCCTGTCGCTGCGACTGTTCGGCAATATGTATGCCGGCGAACTGATTTTCATCTTGATCGCGTTGTTGCCTTGGTGGGCACAGTGGGCGTTGGGTGGTCCATGGGCAATTTTCCATATCTTGATTGTAACTTTGCAAGCTTTTGTGTTTATGGCGTTGACGGTTGTGTATCTGAGCCTTGCGGTTGAGAAGCATTAATCAGCAACTTTATATTTTGTTTTTTTGTTAGTACCTTTCGTTTTTAAATTTAGGAGAATTTTATGCAAGCTCTGATCGCACAAGTACAAAGCATGACCGTTCTGGCAGCAGCAATCATCATCGGCCTGGCCGCAATCGGTACCGCTTTGGGCTTCGCTATCTTGGGTGGTAAATTCCTGGAAGCTTCGGCACGTCAACCAGAACTGATGCCACAACTGCAAACCAAACTGTTCGTTATCGCTGGTCTGCTGGATGCTATCTCGATGATCGGCGTTGGTATCGCTCTGCTGTACACGTTCGCTAACCCGTTCCTGGCTCCATTGATGGCTGCTGTTGCTCAGTAATTCGCTCCAATCCTAGGAGAAACTTTTAGTCAGGAGCAAAGGTATGGACATCAATATGTCGCTCATCGGCCAGATGATCACCTTCGCGGTGTTGGTCTGGGTCTCGATGAAGTTCGTATTTCCAGCGCTGAACAGTGCGCTGGATGAGCGTGCCAAACGAATCGCGGATGGATTGGCTGCGGCCGATCAAGGTCAAGCTTCGATGGCTGTCGCTGAAAAGCGTGCGCAAGAGGCATTGAACAGTGCACGTGAAGAAGCGTCGCAACGCGTTGCGGACGCTGAAAAGCGCGCGCAGCTGGTTGCTGAAGAGATCAAGCAAAATGCACAAGCTGAAGCTGCGCGTATCATTGCGCAAGCCCAGTCGGACGCCGAACAGCAACTGTCGAAAGCACGCGAACAATTGCGCGCTCAGGTGGCTGACCTGGCTGTCAAGGGTGCCGAGCAGATCTTGAAGCGTGAAGTCAACGCTACGGCTCACGCCGAAATGTTGCAGCGTCTTGCTGTCGAGCTGTAATCATGGCAGAACTCGCAACCGTCGCCCGTCCCTACGCGGAAGCTTTGTTCCGCGTAGCCCAAGCTGGTAAGGAGTCAAGCAACCTCGCGGCGTGGTCCGAACTGGTGTCCGAACTGGCACAGATCGGTAGCCACCCCGAGGTACAGGCGTACGCGCGCAATCCGAAAGTTTCGGAAAGCGACGTCGCCGCCACCATCCTGTCGTTGTTGAAATCGCCGCTCAATGAGGAAGTGAAAAACTTCGTCACGTTGTTGATCGAAAATGGCCGCATCAGCCTGCTGCCGGAAATCGGCGCGCAATTCCACACCTTGAAAAACGGTCTGGAAGGTGCGGCTGACGCCGAGATCACGAGCGCTTTCGATCTGAGCGAAGGCCAAACGGCCGAGCTGGTCGCAACGCTGGAAAAGAAATTCAGTCGTAAGCTCAACCCTGCCGTCACAGTGGATCCATCGCTGCTCGGCGGCGTGCGCGTGGTTGTTGGCGACCAAGTGCTCGACACCTCGGTGCGCGCCAAGCTGCAGCAACTGCATGCTGCATTGGTGTCGTAAGACACGCGCTTCGGCAGGCCAGCTTAGACAGACCCTTACCCCTCGCGCAAGCTGAGAGAAACACTTTTAGGAGTTAGTATGCAACTCAACCCATCTGAAATCAGCGAGTTGATCAAGAGCCGGATCCAAGGTCTTGACGGCGGCGCTGAAGTGCGTAATCAAGGCACGGTTATTTCCGTCGCCGACGGTATCTGCCGCATCCACGGTTTGTCGGACGTGATGCAAGGCGAGATGCTGGAATTCCCAGGCAACACGTTTGGCCTGGCAATGAATCTGGAACGCGACTCCGTCGGTTCCGTGATTCTGGGTGCCTATGAGCACATCTCCGAAGGCGACACGGTGAAATGCACCGGCCGCATTCTGGAAGTGCCAGTCGGTCCTGAACTGCTCGGCCGCGTTGTTAACGCGCTGGGTCAGCCAATCGACGGCAAAGGCGCCATCGAGACCAAATTGACGGCCGCGATTGAAAAAATCGCACCGGGCGTGATCGCTCGTGAGTCCGTGTCGCAACCTATGCAAACCGGCCTGAAGTCGATCGATGCGATGGTTCCAGTTGGCCGCGGCCAGCGCGAACTGATCATCGGCGACCGTCAAACCGGTAAGTCGGCTGTGGCGATTGATGCGATCATCAATCAAAAAGGCCAGGGCATGAAATGTATCTACGTCGCGATTGGCCAAAAAGCCTCGTCGATCAAGAACATCGTGCGCTCGCTGGAACAGCACGGCGCGATGGAATACACCATCGTTGTCGCCGCTTCCGCTTCGGAATCGGCCGCCATGCAATACATTTCGCCGTACTCCGGTTGCGCCATGGGCGAATACTTCCGTGACCGCGGTGAAGATGCACTGATCGTCTATGATGATCTGTCCAAACAAGCTGTTGCATACCGTCAAATCTCGCTGCTGCTGCGCCGTCCACCAGGTCGCGAAGCGTACCCAGGCGACGTGTTCTACCTGCACAGCCGCCTGCTGGAACGCGCAGCACGCGTGAACGCCGACTATGTCGAGAAGTTCACCAACGGCGCCGTTAAAGGCAAGACCGGTTCCCTGACGGCACTGCCGATCATTGAAACGCAAGCTGGCGACGTGTCCGCATTCGTTCCAACCAACGTCATTTCGATCACCGACGGTCAGATCTTCCTGGAAACGTCGCTGTTCAACGCCGGTATCCGTCCTGCAATTAACGCCGGTATTTCCGTATCGCGCGTCGGTGGCGCCGCCCAGACCAAGGTCATCAAAAACCTGTCCGGCGGTATCCGTACCGACTTGGCGCAGTACCGTGAACTGGCCGCGTTTGCGCAGTTCGCTTCGGACTTGGATGAATCGACCCGCAAGCAGCTGGACCGTGGTGCCCGCGTAACGGAATTGCTCAAGCAAGCCCAATACTCGCCACTGTCGATCTCGCTGATGGCCGTATCGCTGTTCTCGGTGAACAAAGGCTTCATGGACGACGTGCCAGTCAAGCAAGTGCTGTCGTTCGAAGCTGGTGTCCACGCTTACATGAAGACCAAGCAAGCTGCTCTGCTGGCCAAGATCGAAGAAACCAAGCAACTCGACAAAGACAGCGAAGCAACTCTGTCGGCGGCCATTGCTGATTTCAAGAAATCCGGCGCATATTAAGCGGCCAGGCGGCGCCCACCTCGAGTGAGGCGCCGCCCTACGCGCAGAAGGAGTAAGGACTCATGGCATCAAGCAAAGAGATACGAGGCAAGATCAAGAGCGTAGAGAATACGAAGAAGATCACCAAGGCGATGGAAATGGTCGCCGCGTCCAAAATGCGCAAGGCGCAAGACCGGATGCGGGCCGCCCGTCCCTATAGTGACAAGATTCGCAATATCGCCGCCAATCTGGCGACCGCCAATCCAGAATACACGCACCCGTTCCTGGCAGCTGCCCAGGCTACGCAAGCAAAGGCAGTGGGTTTCATCGTTGTCACGACCGACAAGGGTCTGTGCGGCGGCATGAACACCAACATCCTGCGTCAGGTGACGAGCAAGTCGCGCGAGCTGGAAGCAGCTGGCAACCGGATTGAAGCAGTCGCCATCGGTAACAAGGGTTTGGGTTTTTTGAATCGCATCGGCGTCAAGATTATCGCGCACGCCATTCAAACCGGTGATACGCCCCACCTGGACAAATTGATCGGACCCGTCAAGGTCATGCTCGAAGAGTTCCAGGAAGGCAAGATCGATGCAGTGTACCTGTGCTACACCAAATTCATCAATACGATGAAACAGGAACCAGTCGTGGAGCAATTGCTGCCCCTGACGGCCGACAAGATGGTCGCTGACAAGAGCGCCCACACGTGGGATTACATCTACGAGCCGGATGCGCAAAGCGTGATCGACGAATTGCTGGAGCGCTATGTAGAAGCGCTGGTGTACCAGGCAGTCGCGGAGAATCTGGCGTCCGAGCAATCGGCACGGATGGTCGCGATGAAGGCTGCAAGCGACAACGCGGGTAGTGTGATCGGCGAATTGAAGCTGATCTACAACAAGACCCGTCAAGCTGCGATTACCAAAGAACTCTCCGAAATCGTCGCCGGTGCGGCTGCGGTTTAAACGAATTTAACTATATTGAAGGAACGAACATGGCTGATGGCAAAATCGTTCAGTGTATCGGCGCTGTGGTGGACGTTGAGTTTCCCCGCAACGCGATGCCTAAGGTATTTGATGCCTTGAAGATGGCAGGCTCGGAACTGACCCTGGAAGTACAACAGCAGTTGGGCGACGGCATTGTCCGTACCATTGCACTCGGCTCGTCCGATGGCTTGCGTCGCGGCATGATGATTCAAAATACCGGCAAACCTATCATGGTGCCAGTCGGTAAAGCAACCCTGGGTCGCATCATGGACGTGCTGGGTAACCCGATCGACGAATGCGGCCCAGTGTCGCACGAACAAGTCGCGTCGATCCACCGCACCGCTCCTGCATACGACGAACTGTCGCCATCGCAAGAACTGCTGGAAACCGGCATCAAGGTGATCGACCTGGTTTGCCCGTTTGCAAAAGGCGGTAAAGTTGGTCTGTTCGGCGGCGCTGGTGTAGGCAAGACCGTCAACATGATGGAACTGATTAACAACATCGCTAAAGCGCACAGCGGCGTGTCCGTGTTCGCCGGTGTTGGTGAGCGTACGCGTGAAGGTAACGACTTCTACCACGAGATGGCTGACGCGAAAGTGGTCGATCTGGAAAATCCAGAGAACTCCAAAGTTGCGATGGTCTACGGTCAGATGAATGAACCGCCAGGTAACCGTCTGCGCGTTGCGCTGACCGGCCTGACGATCGCTGAATCGTTCCGTGATGAAGGCAAGGACGTTCTGTTCTTCGTCGACAACATCTACCGCTTCACGCTGGCCGGTACCGAAGTATCGGCACTGCTCGGTCGTATGCCATCGGCTGTGGGTTACCAACCAACCCTGGCTGAAGAAATGGGCCGTCTGCAAGAGCGTATTACGTCGACCAAGACCGGTTCGATCACCTCGATCCAGGCCGTCTACGTTCCTGCCGATGATTACACCGATCCATCGCCTGCTACCACGTTTGCTCACTTGGATTCGACCGTTGCGCTGTCGCGTGACATCGCTTCCCTGGGTATCTACCCAGCCGTGGACCCACTCGATTCGACCTCGCGTCAGCTCGATCCGTTGATCGTTGGTCAAGAGCACTATGACACCGCGCGTGCCGTGCAAACGACCCTGCAACGCTACAAGGAATTGCGCGACATTATCGCGATTCTGGGCATGGACGAGCTGGCACCGGAAGACAAACTGCTGGTCGCCCGTGCACGTAAGATGCAGCGTTTCCTGTCGCAGCCTTTCCACGTCGCTGAAGTCTTTACCGGCGCGCCTGGTAAATACGTTTCGCTCAAAGACACGATCAAGGGCTTCAAAATGATCGCTTCGGGCGAACTCGATCACCTGCCGGAACAAGCGTTCTACATGGTCGGCACGATCGAAGAAGCAATCGAAAAAGCCAAGAAACTTAACTAAGTTAAGTCTGGGCCTAACCCCGCCCCTTACAAGGCGGGGTTCTTCAACCCGATAGGACACACATGGCACACACAATTCACGTTGACGTGGTTTCCGCTGAAGAACTGATTTTTTCAGGCGAAGCAGAATTCGTCGCGTTGCCGGGTGAACAGGGCGAGCTGGGTATCTACCCACGCCACACGCCTTTGATTACCCGCATCCGTCCGGGCGCCGTGCGCATCAAGGTAGTCGGCCAGGCTGAAGAAGAATTCGTCTTCGTTGCTGGCGGTCTGCTGGAAGTGCAACCGGGCACCGTGACCGTCCTGGCCGATACCGCGATCCGCGGTCACGACCTGGATGAAGCGAAAGCGCTGGAAGCGAAGAAGTTGGCGGAAGAAAATATCCACAACAAGGATTCGGGCATCGACTACGCGCAAGCGCAAGCCGAGCTGGCCAGCGCAATTGCGCAGCTGGCAGCGATCCAGAAGCTGCGCAAGCATTAATTCGCTAGCAAGCAGCAGAAAAAAAGGCAGCCTTTCGGGCTGCCTTTTTTTATGCAGTTCAGCTGCTGCACGATAAGGCGCAGTGGCGCAAAATCGAATGCGATGAAGAAAAACCTGGCCAGGCTCAGGGCAGGGCAGGGCAGGACAGTGACTGGGCAGCCGACAGCATGGCAGCGTTCGAATGGCGCATGTTGTCTGTTCCTGCTGAGTGATGGAAAACGTCAGTGCACCAGCGACATGCGCTGGCGTCAATAGACGGTGTGACTCAGCTGCACATGCCGTAGGCGCTGCGTTCGGGAAAATAGCGATACGTAAACGTGCGCACCGGATAGCGCTTGCCGGCGACGAGCATGTCGGGCATCGATAAATCAAAACGCTGCGGCAACTGGCGCGGCAGTTGCAGGCGCAGCCGCCACTGGGTTTCCTTGCTGTTGCCGACGGCGGCAAACATGATAGGCAGCTTTTCGATGACGTCGACTATCTCTGCCTTCCGGTTCATGCCGCGCTGGTAAATGGTCAGCACCTTGGCCTCGCCGAATGGTGGCTTGTGTGGTTCTTCGAGCAGGAAGGACAGGCGCGTGAAGCTCGCTTGCGTGCCGACGGGCAAGGTGAAGATCAGCGCCAGTTCCGTGCCGCCTTCCTTCAGCGTGACGGGCGGCGTGGCATACACGCTGATGCCGCGCGGCAGCTCGAAACGCGAACCTTCCGTCCATGTCTTGCACTCTGGCGTGGTGGCCTGGTACAGGCTGGGCGCCGTGTAGTCATCGCAGGCGGTGACGAGCAGTAGGAGTGGCAGCAGGGACAAGGTGGAGCGGCGCATGGCAGGCAGTGGTTGGGGAAATGAGCCGACAGTGTAAGCGATCGCCTTGTGATCCACCAGCGGCGCTACGCATGCTCGGGCGGGGCGCGCCGCACGGATTGCAACTGGCATTGCGTCGCCTGCAAGGCGTCCTTGATGAGGTCGAGCGCCACTTGCGGCCGCGCCGCGCCGCACATAAAGATATCTACGGCGGCAAAGCTGCATTCCGGCCAAGTGTGGATGGAGATGTGCGACTCGGCCAGCAACACCACGCCAGTGATGCCCTGGCCCGCGCCAAAGCTGTGGAAATGGCTGTGCAGTACCTGCGCGCCGGCCGCAACGGCCGCCTCGCGCAGCAGGCGTTCGAGCGCTACGCTATCGCGCAGGCGTTTTGCTGCGATGCCCGATAAGTCGGCCAGCAAATGGGTGCCCAGGGGCAGATGCGGTGACTCTGCCATGCTTATTTGTGGCTGCCGCCGCTGGAACCGCCGCCGTAGCTGCCGCCGCCGCTACCCGTGCGCGAACTCCAGCTGCTGCCACCGCTGCCACCGCTGCCGCCACTGCCGGCCACCTTGAACATGCGCACCCAATTGGCGGTGGTGACGGAAAACGTCACCATCAAGGCATAGATCATGTATTTACTCATGGAGTATTCTTTGCGTTTTTATCGAGAAAAAGGGCTGGCAGGAAGAGTGCCAGGCAGCCCAGCAAACTCCACATCAAGGTGCTGGAGAACGAGACGAACATCGGGATCGCATTCAATACCAGCACGATGACGATGAAGACCTTGGCGATGCCACAATGGCTCAGTTGAATATTTTGTTTCTTTGGAGCGCCATGGAAGGCGGCGCCGAACCAGGCGGCCATCTGGTCATAGGCGACGGGCACGGAGCGCGACCAGGTCATTTCCTCGCCGCTGATTTCGGCCGCCAGCTTGGTCTGTCCCTGTTCGAATTCAAATACGCGCGTGCTGTCGCCGACGGCTACCTGCCAGTTGAAGGCGCCCGCCGCATACACCACCTGTGAGTCGTAGTCATATAGCTTGGCATAGGTGGCACCATCGAGCGTGCAGCGCTCGGCATCCATGGATGGCCAAGTGGGCCAGTTCGGCAGCACGTTCGATCGCGACCAGCCATCGTTCGTTTCCACCAGCCAGAAGAAGCCGGCGCGCGCGTTGTACAGCAGGTATTCATTCCATTCGCTGCCTTCATCGTCGGCGCGGCGCATCATGCCGATGACCGTGAAATCGACATTGCTGATCTTCGCGCTGGCGCCCAGCTCCAGCGTGATGTCAGCGTTGTCGTGCACCTGCTTGCCGACGGCCAGCACCTGCGCTTCCGGACCGCTGGCATCAAGCTGCGCCTGGCAGGCAGGGCATACCAGCTGCGCCGCCGCACCGGGCACATATTGGATGCCGCTGCCGCAGGATGGGCAGTCGAGGGTATCGAGCTTGCCACGGTACTTGCCGGCGCTCCTGGCGATGGCGTCGTCGTCGCGCAGCAGCTGGCATTGCAAGCCATCCAGGGTGACAGCGACGCCTTGGTAGACGACCGCTTGCGGGCCATCCGTGTAGTCGAGCGTGACAAAGCTGGCGTAGTTGCGCAAGTCTGCCACCTGGATGCGCCAACCGGCACCCACCTTGAACGGCAATTCACCCTGGCCGGCAATGCATTCGGCATTGCGGATCTCGGCCGCCGTGTACGGCTCGCCGCAAATGGTGTAGCGCTTGCCTGGCGCCAGCTCGCCAAAGGCGGGCAGGGCATCTTGCGTCGGGCGCACACGCGTCAGGGTGTACAGGCCGGACGAGTCGCCCAGCCAGGCCGTGCTGGCATCGTCGAACAGCACATACCACTCGTTCCACGTGCCGGCGCTGTAGCGCTGCTGGATACGCCCGACGACCGTGAAGTGGACGCCATCGTGCACGCCGGCCGTGCCGATCTGGATCGGCGTATAGTCTTCCAGGATAGCCGACATCTTGCCTGCGTCCCTGACGGAGTCGGCGTCCTTGAGGATGCTGCTGTGGCAGTACTCGCACACGGCGAGCACGGAAGCGTGCGAGCGGAAACGAACGTCCGCGCCGCAGCTGGGACAGGAAACAGTTTGCATGCAGTCGTATTTCGCTAATATTTAGCCGATCAGTTTTTTCAGTAGTTCAGCCTTGGCGCCGTCGTAGTCGGCTGGCGAAATGAGGCCCTTGTCGAGCAAGCCCTTGAGCTTTTCCAGGCGCGCCTCGATCGGTTCTTCCGCGGGGGCGGGTGGTGCCGCCGGAGCTGGTGCCGGGGCGGGCTGCTGCAAAGCGCCACCCATGCTTTGCGCCATCACCTGGCCGATCGACAGCCCGGCACCGAGACCTGCGCCAATGCCGGCCATGCCGCCTTCGTTTTGCGCCGCCAGCGGGATCGCATTGGCCACCTGGAATTTGGTGTAGCCGCTCATCTTGTCGGCGCCCAGGCCGCCCTTCATGCCGGCGGAAATGCGCTCATCGAGTGCCGTCTGCAATTGCTCGGGCAGGCTGATACTGGCCACGTTGAATTCATCGAGGCCCACGCCATAGCGGGCGAACGCCTGCGCCAGGCCATGTTTGACCTCTTGCGCCATCAGCGCCTGGTTGGCCGCCATGTCGAGGAAGGGGACGTTCGCGCCGCCCAAGGAACTGGCCATGCTCGACATCAAAATGCCGCGCAACTGATCTTCCACCTCGTCGCGCGTATAGACTTCGCGCGTGCCACTGATCTCGGTGAAAAAGGTGCGGGCATCGGCGATGCGGTACGAGTACATGCCGAAGGCGCGCACGCGGATCATGTCGAAGTCCTTGTCGCGGATGGTGATTGGCTGCGGCGTGCCCCATTTGCGGCCCGTCTGTACGCGGGTGCTGAAGTAATACACGTCCGACTTGAAGGGCGAATCGAACAGCTTGTCCCAGTTTTTCAGGTTGGTCAGCAGCGGTAAAGTCTGCGTTGTCAGTTTGTGCGTGCCAGGACCGAAGACGTCGGCGATCTTGCCTTCATTGACGAAGACGGCGACCTGCGATTCGCGCACATTCAGGATGGCGCCATTCTGGATTTCGAAGTCCTGCATGGGAAAACGCCATGCCAGCACGCCTTCTGTCTCTTCGTTCCACTGCAGTACGTCGATAAACTGCTTCTTGATAAAGCTGCCCAGGCTCATGATGGATGTCCTTGAATAAAATAATGCGGTGTCAGGAAATGCAGGCGGCGTTGATGGCGCCGATCGACAGGGAAATGGCGCCCAGCAGGCCGCCGAAGGCGCTGTTGTTCGATTCGATCTGATCCTTCGACATGCGCAGCAAGCGCGTGGTGACCAGATAGGCGAGCAACTGCACGACCATGGCGCCGAAGGCCCAGGCGAAGAATTGCTGGTAGTCGGCCGTGTGCATCAGGGACGAGGCGATGGTGGCGGAAAAGCCCAGCAGGGCACCACCCAGTGATAGCGCCGCCGCTTGATTGCCCTGGCGGATCAGCAGCACTTCCTTATACGGCGTGACGCGCGTATAGATGATAAAAAAGGCAATCAACAGTCCGGCAGCCAGTATAAGATGGATCAGATAGTTTAGGATGGCGGGCACGGCTTTCCTTGCAATGAGTATTTGATAACGTCAACGCATATTAGAACAAAAAAGTCCAATGAACAAAAAGATTCTGATCTTGTCCGTCTTCGTGGTCGCCTCTTGCGGCCTGGCGTATGAGCTGATCGCCGGCGCCATGTCCAGTTACCTGCTCGGCGATTCCATCCTGCAGTTTTCCACCATCATTGGCTGCTACCTGTTTGCCATGGGTGTTGGTGCTCACTTTTCAAAGTATGTGCAGGATGATGATGTGCTCTCGCGCTTCGTCGACATCGAATTGGCCGTAGGCCTGATCGGTGGCCTGTCGGCCGCCATTCTGTTCATGACATTTTCGTGGATGGCCGCGCCATTTCGCACCTTATTGTATGTGATGGTGTTCCTGATCGGCGCACTGGTTGGCATGGAAGTGCCGCTGGTGATGCGCGCCCTGAATTCGCGCCAGACGGAATTTTCTGAACTGGTCAGCCGTGTGCTCACTTTTGATTACCTGGGCGCGCTGGCTGTCTCGCTGTTGTTCCCGCTGGTGCTGTCGCCGTATCTGGGCCTGGTGCGCACGGGCTTCCTGTTCGGCATGCTCAACGTGGGCGTGGGCCTGTGGACGATTTATGTATTTCGCGCGGAGCTGAAGAATCTCACGGGGCGCTTTCTGCGCGCCTGCGCCGTGATGCTGCTGCTGATCGCCGGCTTTGCGATGTCGGACCGCATGGTAGCTTGGGGTGAACACGGCCTGTTCGGCGATCAGATCGTGTATTCCACCACCACGCCCTACCAGCGCCTGGTGATCACGCGCTGGAAAGACGATACGCGTTTGTACATCAACGGCAACCTGCAGTTTTCCTCGCGTGACGAGTACCGTTACCACGAGGCGCTGGTGCACCCCGTGCTGGAAGCCTTGCCGTGGGCGCGCCGCGTGCTGGTGCTGGGCGGCGGCGATGGCCTTGCGCTGCGCGAAATCCTCCGTTATCCACAGATCGAACACGTCACCGTGGTCGACCTCGACCCCGCCATGACGGCCGCGTTTACCACGCGCCCGGAGCTGGCAACGTTAAATAAGAGCGCGTTCTCGGACAAGCGTGTCAGCGTCGTCAATGCCGATGCCGCCGTCTGGCTGCGCAATAACGGCGATATGTTTGACGCGGCCATCGTCGATTTCCCAGATCCATCCAGCTTCGCGCTCGGTAAACTGTATTCGGTGCCGTTCTACGACCTGGTGAAAAAGCACTTGGCGGCCAAGGGCTTGATGGTGGTGCAATCGACGTCACCGTTCTTTGCCCCGCACGCCTACTGGACCATCAATTCGACCCTGCGCGAAGTGGGCATGCGCACCTGGCCCTACCACGCTTACGTGCCCTCGTTTGGCGAATGGGGTTTTATTCTCGCTTCGCCCCAGCTCGACTACAAACCGCCCACCAGCTATCGCCTGCCCATGCGCTACCTGAATGCGGACACCACGCGCGAGATGTTCATCTTCCCGCCCGACATGCAGCCGCTGCCGATGGCGCCAAATCGCCTCAACACCCAGTCGCTTGTGCATGAATTCGAGCAGGACTGGAACCGGGTGATCCGCTGATGCAGCGCCGTTCCTTCATGTTGTGGGCTGCCGGCGGTACTGCGGCGGCCGCCGCCGGCATCGGCAGCATAGGCGCGTATCTGCGCTGGCAGGAAATCACGCCCAAGGTGCTGTATCCGGGCCGCAGCGAAGGACACTATATGCGCGACCTGCTGCGCGAGCGCAAAGCCTTGCCACCGCCCTCGAAAGCGTCAGCACGGATGTTGCCATTCTTGGCTCCGGCATCGCGGGCCTGACGGCTGCATGGCGCCTGAACAAGCTTGGGAAGCAGGACTTCCTGATGATCGATGGGCCGCAGCCATATGGCAACGCGGCAGGCGGCCACTTCGGCGAACTGGCTTATCCGACCGGTGGTCATTATCTGCCGCTGCCCCCGCCCGAGTCCACGCATGTGCGCGAGATCCTGTTTGACCTCGGCATCATCGAGCGCAATCCGCAGGCGGAAAAGCCGACTTACGACGAGCGCTATATTTTGCACGCGCCCGAAGAGCGCTTGCTGTTCAACGGCCAGTGGCAGGACGGTTTCATTCCCACCGAAGGCGTCTCTGCCGAGGAGCTGGCGCAGCACGCACGCTTCTTTGCCGAGGTACGGCGTTTGCGTCAGGCGCGCGGCAACGATGGCAAACGCGTTTTTGTCTTTCCCACCGTGGAATCGTCGCGGGACCCGGCCTGGCAGGCGCTCGACGCCATCACCTTGAAGCAGTGGATGGAGCGCGAAGGCTATACATCGCCCACCCTGCACTGGTATCTGAATTACTGTTGCCGCGACGATTACGGTACGCGTTATGACCAGGTTTCGGCCTGGGCCGGCCTGCATTACTACTGCAGTCGCTGGGGACAGGCGGCGAATGCCGGCAATGGTGCCTGGCTGACTTGGCCGGGCGGCATGCAGCCCGTGGCCACAGCCATGGAGCAGGCGTCGGGCGTGCGACGCAAGGCGGGCACGGTGGTGTCCGTGCAGACGACTGACAAGGGCGTAGAAGCACTTTGCCTGGAACTGGTCGACGGCCAGCCGCGCACTTATCTGGTCAAGGCACGCAAGGCCATCTGCGCCATGCCACTGTATGTGGCGGCGCGCGTGGTGAACAACATCGCCGACTATGGCTTCGACGTCAAACGCGATACGCCCGCGTATGCGCCGTGGCTGGTGGCCAACTTTCTGCTTAAGCGCTTTCCCGACGAACTACCGCATGCGCCGCTATGTTGGGACAACGTGGTGTACCAGGAACCGGGCCTCGGCTATGTCGTCTCCACGCACCAGGATATCCGCGTGCGCCCGCCCGAGAAAACCGTTTTCAGCGCCTACGTGGCGCTGTCCGACCGCACGCCGCAGGAAGCCCGCAAGTGGCTCGATACGGCCAGCCCCGAGCAATTGCTGGCGCTGGCCAGCGTCGACCTGAAAACGGCGTATGGACGCGATTTTGCCAGCTGCGTCGAGCGCGTCGACATCACCGTGCGCGGCCACGCCATGGCTGCTCCCTTGCCGGGATTTCGCAGCAATGCGGGCCTGAAGGCGCTGCGCGAACACGATGGCGCCATCCTGTTCGCGCATGCCGATCTGTCGGGATTTTCCGTGTTCGAGGAAGCGGCGTGGTGGGGGGACAGGGCGGCGCGCTTGGCGACTGCATGACAGATTGAAAGCAGTACCGGATTCTTGCTCAAGGTGTCTGAGGAATACCCGATCAAGAGCGAGATACTGCTTCTCGGCTATGGCAGTCAGTTTATCAACCATCCTACCAGCAACCGCAGCGGCGTGCGTGCCAGTTTGACTCCCTCGCTGGCATAGATCATCGATTGGCGTTAGGGAAGTACTGATCAATTCGCTTTCGTAGCGACTTTGGTGTGCCAAATGGTCGACTGACTAGTTGCTCAAGCCCATTTCTCGCTCCATTCGACGCGATGTTTCGCGTCTTTCTGTCATCAGGACGGACTACGGGATTCGGTGATCGTAAAGCGCCTGCCGACCAGCAGCAGATTGGCAAAGGCGAACAGCGTATAGAGCTGTGCGGTGTTCTTCGCCAGGCCTCGATAACACATTTTTTGATGACGAAACCGGTTCTTGACGACATGGGACGGATGCTCGACTTTCGCCCAGACGCTGGCCTTCAGATGCTCGAGCTTTTCCGTCAAGCGTCCCAGTTTATTGTTGGGCAGCGCCTTGCGTTTGGAGCGCTTCATGGCCACATGCCACACCACCGATTTGCCGATATTTTCAAGCCGCTTTTCTACGCCCTGGTAGCCGGCGTCGCCGAGCGCGGCGCTCTCGTCGCCGTACGGCAGCGCATGCGTCGAGTCGGCGACGTTTCCTTCCGTGCCGATGACGGTGTGCACCAGGCCCTAAGCGGCATCGACGCCGATGTGGGCCTTCATGCCGAAGTGCCAGTCATTGCCTTTCTTCGACGGGTGCATCTCTGGATCGCGCTTGCCGTCCTTGTTTTTGGTCGACGGCGGCGCGGCGATTAGCGTGGCGTCGACGATGGTGCCTTCGCGCATCATCATGTCCGTTGATCGTATCTAAGACCTTGCGCGTCAGCCCGTTGGCTTTAAGCAGGTGGCGGAACTTCAGCATGGTTGTTGCGTCCGGAGCCGACTCGCGGCCCAGATTGATGTCAACAAAGGAGCGAATGGATTGGCTGTCGTAGATCGCGTCTTCGATGCCTTCGTCAGACAAGCCGAATTATTGCTGGGCCACATACATGCGCAGCATGCGCGCCAGTCCGATCAGTGGCCGGCCGGCGCCTTCGACCTTCGGATAGAACGGCTCGATCAGTTTGTGCAGCCTGCCCCACGGCGTCACGCTGTCGATCTCGGGCAGGAAGCGGTCGCGCCTCGTCTGCTTCTTCCTGGCTGCGTATTCAAGATCGGAGAAGCGCTTTTGCATGATGGTTCCCGGGCGGTGAACGTATATGTGCACTATTTTCCTGACTTTGAGTGTTTGTCGGGAATTGTTTTGAAAATCCACATTACATGACTATTGTCAACTTCTTTATTTTATCCCGAAACATAATAAACCTACGTTCGGCTGTATGGCTTGAGCGTAGGTTACTTTTAAATTTAACTTTTGAGCTAAAAATGGAAATTTTTTCTATTTCTGAAATTGATCAGGTTTCTGGAGCTGGTTTGGCACAGGTACTTTCCTCCGCCGGCACTACCGCAGGCTTTGCTGCAATTGGGTTTTCGGTAGGTGGACCAATCGGCGGCGTTGCTGGTGCAATGTTTGGTGCAGGTGTTAGCTATGGATATTTCAAATATTTTATGAATTAATTTTTTAAAAATTGGCATGGCACTGCGAATTGCTGTGTTATGCCATAAAAATTCTAAATTTGGAGTTATGGATGAATAAATTTCAAGAGTCCAGAATGAAAAAAATCAGTAATAGTGTTACTGCTATTTTTTTTCCATTAGAAAAATGGCGCTATTTTTTTCTTTTTCAATCAAAAGCACAAGCGGTATCTTGGATTGTTACAGTGCTTGGTTGTATGGTCTTCATAACTTATTTACTTTCTTTAGATGGAGACGACAATATTCCCCTTGAAGGAGTATTGTTGGGGGCGGCGATAGGGGCTACTTTTTCTTTGATGGCTGTACTCCCAGCTAAATTCATGGTTAGAGACAACGGTTTGGGTATGCTTGATGAAATTGAAGTCCGTCTTTTAAGAATGAATTATGTTGAGGAAAAAAGGTTTAATAAAATAGTAGTATATCGGCAGAATTTACCAAGATTGCTTCGTTGGGAAGAGGGAAATATAAGGATAAGTGAGGAGGGAGATATTTTAGTCGTAAGTGGTGGATATGTTTCTTTGTGGAAACTTCGTAGAAGCCTCCTAAAGAAATATTTATAAATAAAAGGAAGATTTTGTTGCTAAAATTTATAAATTACGCCTAGACAGAATTGATCTTTCGGAGATAGTGTGGAGTAAGCTGGGGGAATATTTTTTCATATAGCAAAGAAGAGTGAATACATGGAATGTTTCGCGCTCGGCAAGATATAGAACATCCCAGAAAATTCATGATACACATTGAGAGTGAGATGTTGATTTAGTCCAGTTTAATTGGTGGACAGTATATTAGAATTATGCATGAGTAGCGGATTAAGTATAGCGTAGGGACTATTTTTATATGATATTTTATGAGTAAAATTAATGTAAATCATGGTTTTTTTATTTATAAAATAGGAATGATATGTTTTTAATCAATGTGCTTTGGGCTAATTAAGTACTATACTTAATAAAATTTAAATAGAAATATTTTCTTTGTGAGATGTTACTGTTTAATATTGATGTGTAAAATTAATTTTTGTGGAATTTATTTGGTATTTTTTAAAAGGTGGATTATTTTGAAAAATAAATTCGATGCCATGACGTTACGAGAAAATTTTGCCCCATCGGTACAGTCATTATTTCGCCAGCAGGCCATCGAATTTCTCAGCACTAAACAATACGGCACGGTGCTGCTGGCGCGGCCCGTCAGCCATCTGTTCCTGACCTGGCTGTTCCTCGCCATTGCGCTGTCCATCATCGCTTTCTTCATCTTCTTCAGCACCACGCGCAAGGCGCAATCGCAGGGCGTGCTGTTGCCGACCAGCGGCGTGATCCGCGTCATGCCGGGCCAGGCGGGCGTCATTGCCGGGGTGCGCGTCAAGGAAGGGCAGGCCGTGCGCGCGGGCGAGGTGCTGTTCGTGCTGTCGGGCGAGCGCAGCAGCACCAATGCGGGGGCGCCCCAGCAAGTCGTATCAAGCCTGCTGAAAAGCCGGCGCGACAGCTATGACGCGGAATTGCAGCAGTCGCGCCTGCAATCGCGCCAGCGCGTGGCGGCGGGCCAGCGCCGCGCCAGCGACCTGGCGGCGGAAATCGGTCGCATGGACGACCAGATCGCGCTGCAGCAGCGCCGCATTACCCTGGCGGAACAATCCTACCAGCGCTATGGCGACCTGCACGCCACCAATTACATTTCATCGGCACAACTACAGGATAAGCAGGCCGAACTGCTGGACCAGCATCAACGCTTGGCCGAACTCCAACGCATCAAGTCGGCCAGCCAGCGCGACCTGGCCACTACCGAAGCGGATGTGCGCGACTTGCAGGTGCAGGCGCAGCGCGATACGGAAGGCTTGCAGCGTAATGTCTCCGCCATCGAGCAAGACCTGACGGAGAACGAGGCGCGCCGCGAAATCCTGGTGCGCGCGGCGCAGGATGGCATGGTCACGGCCATCACCACGGAACTGGGCCAGACCGTGGCGGCCAACAGCGTGCTCGCCTCCGTGCTGCCGCAAGGCGCCCAACTGGAGGCGGAAATCTATGCGCCGTCGCGCTCGGTTGGCTTCATCATGCCGTGCATGACGGTGCTGCTGCGCTATCAGGCTTATCCATATCAAAAATTCGGTCAGTATCCGGCGCTGGTGCGCGAAGTGGCCAGCACCTCGCTGCGGCCCGAAGAGCTGTCAATGCCGAGCGCCGTCAGCGGTACCAGTGGCGAACCCTTGTACCGCATCCGCCTGACTCTGCAGCGCCAAAGCGTGCAGGCGTATGGCGAAACCTTGCCTTTGAAGTCAGGCATGCTGGTCGACGCCAGCGTACTGCTGGAGCGGCGGCGCCTGTATGAGTGGGTGCTCGAACCCCTATTCGGCATTTCTGGACGCTTGTAGTACGCCTGCACTGACACACCAGTATTGATTTCCCACAATATTTTACGTCTGCGCCTCATGTATTTTCCCGATCTCGCCCACCTGTCATTCTGGCGTAGCAAGCGCCTGCCCATCCTGCTGCAAACGGAAGCGGCCGAGTGCGGCCTGGCCTGTTTGTCCATGGTGGCCAGCTACTGGGGCCACCAGACCGACATTTCCAGCATGCGCCGGCGCTTTTCCGTCTCCCTCAAGGGCGTCACTTTAAAAGGGCTGATGGCGATGGCGCAGGGGCTGGCACTGCATACGCGGCCCTTGAAACTCGACATGCAGCATTTGCCCGAGCTGAAACTGCCGGCCATCCTGCACTGGGACTTGAACCATTTTGTCGTCCTCAAGTCCGTCTCCGGCAGCCATGCCGTGATCCACGACCCGGCCGTGGGCGAGCGCCGCCTGCCGCTGGCGGAAGTGGCGAAACACTTTACGGGTGTGGCGCTGGAGTTGACGCCCACCGCCGAATTCAAAAAGGCCGAGGAAAAACAGCAGTTTTCGCTGCTGTCGCTAATGGGGCGCGTGGTGGGCCTGAAGCGCGGCCTGCTGCAATTGCTGGTGCTGGGCCTGGCCTTGCAGGTATGCGCGCTGGTAGCGCCGTTCTACATGCAGTGGCTGGTCGACGAGGCGCTGCTGGCCGCCGACCGCGACCTGATCACGGTGCTTGGCTGCGGCTTCTTGTTGCTGGTGCTGGTGCAGACGGCCATCGGCGCCGTGCGTTCCTGGATCACCACCGTGCTGGCCACGAATTTGAATCTGCAATGGCTGGGCAATGCCTTTGCCCACTTACTGAAGTTGCCGTTACCATACTTCGAGAAGCGCCACACGGGCGACATCGTCTCGCGCTTCAATTCCATCCAGACCATGCAGCGCAGCCTGACGACGCAATTCGTCGAAGGCGCCATCGACGGCGTGCTGGTGCTGGCCACCCTGGGCATGATGCTGTTCTACAGCCCACTATTGGCGGGCGTGGCCTGTATCGCCGTGCTGTTGTATGTCTTGCTGCGCTGGGCCTTGTTCAATGCCATGCGCGAGGCGACGGCCGAACAGATCATCCACGCGGCAAAACAGCAGACGCATTTTCTCGAATCGGTGCGCGGCATCCAGAGCATCCGACTGTTCGGCCGCGCCGCGGAGCGCCGCGCCAGCTGGACCAACGCGCTGGCCGACCAGTTCAATGCCGACCTGCGCATCGCCAAACTGTCCGTGTCTTACCAGACGGCCAATACCCTGCTGTTCAGCGCCGAACGGGTGATCGTCATCTGGATGGCGGCGCTGGCCGTGCTGGACAACCGCTTTTCGGTGGGCATGCTGTTCGCCTTCATCAGCTACAAGGACCAGTTCAGCCAGCGCATGGCCAGCCTGATCGACAAACTCTTCGAGCTGCGCATGTTGCGCCTGCATGGCGAGAGGGTGGCAGACATCGTCCTGACCGACGCGGAAGTAGACGGCAGCGACGTCGAGGTCGATATGGACGATATTTCGCCATCGATCGAGATCCGCAACCTCACCTTCCGCTACGCCGCCAGCGAACCGAATGTATTGAGCGGCCTCAATTTGCACATTCCCGCTGGCCAGTGCATCGCCGTCACCGGCCCGTCCGGCTGCGGCAAGACGACCCTCATGAAGTTGCTGCTGGGCTTGCTGGAACCGACGGAAGGCGAAATCCTCATCGGCGGCATCAAATTGGGCAGCCTGGGCTTGACGAACTACCGGCAATTGCTGGGCACGGTCATGCAGGAAGACACGCTGTTTGCCGGCTCCATCGCCGACAACATCAGCTTCTTTGCCCCCTCCCCCAATTACCAGCAGGTGCAAGCCTGCGCGCACCTGGCCGCCGTGCATGCGGAGATCGCCGCCATGCCGATGGGTTTCAATACTCTGGTGGGCGACATCGGCAGCGGCCTGTCCGGCGGCCAGAAACAGCGCATCCTGCTAGCGCGTGCCCTGTACAGCAATCCGAAACTCTTGGTGCTCGATGAGGCAACTAGTCATCTGGACGTGTGGAATGAACAGGCAGTCAATGCGGCCATTCAAAAGATTCAGCTGACGCGCGTGATCGTAGCCCATCGGCCCGAAACGATTGCGATGGCACAACGAGTGGTAGTGCTGCAGCAGGGACATATCGTGCAAGATGTGGTGCAAGTAAAAGACGCCGCATAAAAAGAGGCTAGCGCAAGCGCAGGCCAGGGCCCCCGATTACTCGAACCGGCTTATTCGTGCTTGTGGAGCATATCGAAAAATCGGCCACCAGCAGCACCAGTGCCTTGATCACCTGCTGAAAACCGATGTCGAAGGCCGCCGATAAAGCAGGCTGCGATCACGTCCAGTTTGAAGTCGGCACCGGCTTTCGGCGTGGCTGTGCAGCCGACGGGCCCGCGTGTCAGGATCGCGCGTCCGAATTTGTGGCAAAGATGGCGTTGCTGCGCACGGCAGGATCTTCTTGCTAGCTCCCGCAGCGGGATAATTCTGCTACGCTAGGCGGGCAATGTCGCACGCCTAACCACGACCAGAATATGTCCAACATCGCCCGCATTTTGCAAGACAGCCGCATCATCGCCATCGTCGGCATGTCCGACAAGCCCGAACGCGCCAGCCACGAAGTAGCTGACTACTTGCTGCAGCATGGCTACCGTGTACTGCCCGTCAATCCTGCACTCGCTGGCAAGGAAGTGCTGGGCCAGCGTGTTCATGCCAGTCTGAGCGAAGCTGCTGCCTTTGTCGCTCCGGCGCGCATCGACATCGTCGATTGTTTCCGCAAGTCCGAGGATATCGTGCCCATCGCCGAGGAAGCCATCGCCGTCAAGGCAGGCTGTTTGTGGCTGCAGCTCGATATTATCAACGAGGCTGCGGCGCAACTGGCGCGGGCCGCTGGGCTGGCGGTAGTCATGGATCACTGCACGAAAATCGAGCACCGCAAGCTGGCGCTGGCAGCATGAAGGCGCGCAAGCAATTCCGTGCCGGCCAGGGCTTGCACCTGAACGAGGAATTCGCCGGCAAGCGCCTGCTGGGTGCTGCTTCCAAGGCGGCGAATAAAAAGCTGACGGCGGCCCAGTGCAAGGCCCTCGATATCGAGGAAACCATGGCGTTGACGGCGCAGATCGCCGAGTGCCAGAGCATGCTGTACGCACAGCACAAGAAAAAGGTGCTGCTGGTGTTGCAGGGCATGGATACGTCGGGCAAGGATGGTACCGTCAAGGCGATTTTCAGCAACATCAATCCGATGGGCATCCGTGCCGTGGCATTCAAAGGGCCCACCGATATCGAGCTGGCACACGATTACCTTTGGCGCGTACACCAGCATGTGCCCGTCAAGGGCGAGATCGCCATCTTCAACCGTAGCCACTACGAGGATGTGCTGATCACGCGCGTGCAGGACATGATCGACAAGGCAGAATGTCAGCGCCGTTATGCGCAGATCCGCGATTTCGAGCGCATGCTGAGCGAAACGGGCACCGTCATCCTGAAAGTGTTCTTGCATATCTCCAAGGAGGAACAGCGGGGACGGCTGCAGGAGCGGCTCGATGACCCCGACCGCCAGTGGAAGTTCGACCCTAATGATATTGCCCAGCGCAAGAAGTGGGATGGCTACCAGCGTGCCTACGAAACGGCGATCCGCGAGACCGACGCCGATCACGCGCCGTGGTACGTGGTGCCGTCCAATTCCAAGACCCAGCGCAACTTGGTGGTGGCTTCATTGCTGCTGGAAACGCTACAGGGCATGCAGCTGGGCTATCCGCCACCGGTGCCGAAACTGTCATCTTTCAAGGTCGAGTAGTTCCGTACTTTGCCTGCGGAATCGACCGTGCTGTGGCATAGTATCTCTCGTCGATAATTCAAACCAGACCGGAGATGCATATGCTGCAGTTGAAAGATCCTACCTTGTTGCGCCACCAGGCTTACGTGAATGGAGCTTGGACGGATGCCGACGCTGGCCAGACGATTAACGTGAGCAACCCCGCCACCGGCGAGCATATCGGCACGGTACCCCTGATGGGTGCTGCCGAAACGCGCCGCGCCATCGAGGCGGCCAATGTCGCCTGGCCTGCCTGGCGCAAGAAGACGGCCAAGGAGCGCGCGGCCGTGCTGCGCCGCTGGCATGACCTGATTCTGGAAAACGCCGACGACCTGGCGCTGATCATGACCACCGAACAGGGCAAGCCTTTGCCGGAAGCGAAAGGCGAAGTGCAGTTCGGCGCCTCGTTCATCGAGTGGTTTGCCGAAGAAGGCAAGCGCGTCGCGGGAGAGACCCTGCAATCACCGTGGCCGGACCGTCGCCTGGTCGTCACTAAAGAGCCTATCGGCGTGTGTGCTGCCATCACGCCGTGGAATTTCCCCGCCGCCATGATCACCCGCAAAGTCGGTCCGGCCCTGGCCGCCGGCTGCCCGATGGTGTTGAAACCGGCCGAAGCGACACCATTTTCCGCGCTGGCGCTGGCCGTGCTGGCCGAGCGTGCTGGCGTGCCTGCGGGCGTATTTAGCATCGTCACCGGTGCGCCCAAAGACATCGGCGGCGAAATGACCTCGAACCCCATCGTGCGCAAGCTGACGTTTACGGGCTCGACCCAGGTGGGCCGTTTGCTGGCCGAGCAATGCGCTCCAACGATCAAGAAGCTGTCGCTGGAACTGGGCGGCAATGCGCCCTTCATCGTCTTCGATGACGCCGACTTGGACGCTGCCGTGGAAGGCGCCATCGCCTCCAAATATCGCAATGCTGGCCAGACCTGCGTTTGCGCCAACCGTCTGTACGTGCAAGACAGTGTCTATGACGCCTTCGCCGAGAAGCTGGTGGCCGCCGTCGCCAAGCTGAAGGTCGGCAATGGCATCGAGGCGGGCGTCACGCAAGGCCCGCTGATTGATGGCAAGGCTGTCGCCAAGGTGGAAGAGCACGTGGCCGATGCATTGGCCAAGGGCGGCCGCCTGCTGGCCGGTGGCAAGCGCCATGCGCTGGGCAATGGCTTCTTCGAGCCGACCATCATCGCCGACGTAACGAATGACATGCGCGTGGCCACGGAAGAAACCTTCGGCCCGCTGGCACCGCTGTTCCGCTTCAAGACCGATGATGAAGTCATCGCCTTGGCCAACAACACGGAATTCGGCCTGGCCGCCTACTTCTATTCGCGCGATATCGGTCGCATCTGGCGTGTGGCCGAAGGCCTGGAAACGGGCATGGTTGGCGTCAACACCGGCTTGATCTCGAACGAGATCGCACCGTTCGGCGGCGTCAAGCAATCGGGCCTGGGCCGTGAAGGCTCGACCTACGGTATCGATGACTACCTGGTCATCAAATATATCTGCATGGGCGGTATTTAAGGCAAGCTAGCGTGAGCCGCGGCGCGCAGCCAAACGATCGAGCATGCCCTTGACCGCTGCCATCTGCGTGCCGCTCTTGCGGTAAAAATTCGGGTCGATCGGATTGATGCTGGTGTAGCCCCAAAAATCCCAGCAGCCTTTCGGGTTGTAGGGGTAGACCGGGCTCGGTTCGACCTGCGGATACAGCACGATGATCTTGTTGGCATCGGCTACCTGGTTGTAGCCGGTGCTGGTATAGAAACGGTCGCCGATCGCTTGCGTCGTTTGCAGGCAGCCGTGGAACACCACGTGCACGCGGCAACTCTCGCTGTCGCAGGCTTTCGGGATGTAGGCGTAGCCCGTATGGTGCATGCTGGAGTACGCGCTCTGGATGAAGCTGCGCTGGTTGAAGGCGATCAGCTTGCCCGTCAGTGCGCTCGACGCGGGCTGCAAATCGGGGTACAGGTGCTGCAAGATGTCGCCTGCCTGCACGTAGTCGCAGTCGTTGATGAACGGCGATTCCGTTGTGGCGCAGGGCTTGTCCTGATTGCTGTCGGTCAGGATGGCGTGGCCCGCGACTAGCGTGTCAATGAAGCGGATCTGCGCCGCTGGCGTGCCCGCCAGTTGATAGAACTTTTCCACCTGCTCCACCACCGGCCGCGTCACGGTTTGGTCTTTCGTGCCACTAAACAGATACACGCGCTGGCGTTTCAGGTTGGCCGTATCGTCGATGAGACGGGCACGCGCAAAATCGTTCGCGGCGCGCAGCAATTCGCTGGCCACGGGCGGCGCCACCTGCGCGCTGCCCGGATTCATGCAGGTGGTCAGGGCATTGGTCAGGTAGGCAATGAAAGGGAAGCGGCCCGGCTGGCCCGAGCAGAAGTATGGCCCGCCAGCGATGATGCCGGCGCCGGCCACAGTGGCCGAGTAGGCAACGGCAAATTGCGCCGCCATGAAACCGCCCGAGGACAGGCCCGATACGCTGGTCTGGCTCAAGTCGGCCTGGTAGGCGGGCAGGGCGGGGGCGTTCTTGTGCGCGCTAGCCGCCTTGACGGCCGTGACAGCCTTGGCAGCGTGCGCGCCGTCTGGCGCCAGGACGAGCAGGCTGGCGGCCAGCACGGTGGTGGGTAATGCGCTCAGGTGCAGGAAGGACATGGCTACTCCACGGGGCAAGGGCAGGAAGGCCGAGCATAGGTAAAAAAACTGTGCCTTGGGCAAGTACTGCATCGTTCTTGATATCGCTCAAGTAATCGCTCAAGTAATCGCTGTTGCGGTGGCCCTCATACGCGTGTGCGGCGTTTGGCATAGAATGGTTTTTTTACTTTTCGACCATGGTGCCCCTCATGTCCAAGACCCTTGCCCAGTTTTTTGCCTTCGCCACCCTTGCCGCCAGCGCCAGTCTGGTCGTGCCGGCCCATGCTGCCGAAACCGCGGCTGCCACGATTGCCGCAGCGCCCGCCTGTCCCGCCATTCTCAAGCAGACCTTCAACCGCTTGCAAGATGAAGCGCCGCAAAACTTGTGCCAGTACGCGGGCAAGGTCGTGCTGGTGGTGAACACGGCCAGTTACTGTGGTTTTACCAATCAATACCAAGGGCTGGAAGCGCTGTACGCCAAATATGGCAGCAAGGGTCTGGTGGTGCTGGGCTTCCCGTCGAACGATTTTGGCAAGCAGGAGCCTGGCAACAGCAAGGAAATCGCTGATCTTTGCTACAACACCTATGGCGTGAAGTTTCCCATGTTTGCCAAATCGGTGGTATCGGGGCCGGCACCGAATCCGCTGTACGCGGAGCTGATCAAGCAGACGGGCAAGACGCCGGGCTGGAATTTTCATAAATACCTGATCGACCGCAACGGTAAAGTGGCGGAAAGCTTCCCCAGCAAGGTGACGCCGGACGACAAGAAACTGCTGGGTGCCGTAGAAAAAGCGCTGGCGCTGTAAGTTGTCGCTATACCAGCAAGCCTGCGCGCCTGCATTTTTTTGATGCTGTGCCTGTTGGTTTGCCACCATTGGCCGGCGCTGCTTGTCCGGCTTAGTCACAAGCAGCGGCAAGCAGAGCATCATGGCGTATGTCGATGGCCTTGGGGTCTCCTACCGCAAGCCCATCCTGCGGTGGTGACACGATGCGGATAGACGCTTAATCGATGAGCTTGGCCGGCAGTGCGCCGCGCAGCGCATTGCACACGACGATGGCTTCGGCGCGCGCCAGCATGGCGCGCGTGATGATGGTTTCCTGCGCGTTCCAGGCGGGATCGGCCAGCATGGCTGCACGCTGCACGCCGGGCAGCACGCCGCAGGACAGCGGCGGCGTGTGCCAGCGCGTATCGAGCTGCACGAAGACATTGCTGCGTCCACCTTCCGTCAGCTCTCCCCGCTCGTTAAAGAACAGCATGTCGAAGCAGCCCTGCGCTTCGGCAGCGCGCCAGGCGGCGTCATAGCGCGTGCGCAGGCTGCTCTTGTGGCGCAGGAACAGGTCGTCTGCCGTGGTGGCCTCGGGGGCCAGCATGACTGTTACGCTCTCCGGCAAGGCGCTGAGAGCACCACTATGCAGCGTATATTTGCCGTCCTGGCGCAGCGCCAGGCGCAGGCGGAATGGCGCATCGTCGGATCGTTGCGCGCATGCCGCCTGCAGTGCTGCGCGGGCAGCATTGTCATCCCAGGTAAAACCGAAGTAGGCGCTGGAAGCGGCCAGGCGCGCCAAGTGGCGCTCTTGCTGGCGGCAGCCATCGGCGCGGCTGGCGTGCAGGGTCTCGAACAGTTCAAAGTCGTTGCTCAAGCCGGTCAGGAAGCGGGCCTTGAGCTGACACTCGGCAAATTCCTCTTGCGCATCGCTGTCGAGTACGATGCCGGCGCCCACGCCCATTTCGCCGCGCCGGATACTGCCAGCGCCAGGGCCAGCCGGCTGCAGCGCCAGGGTGCGGATCGGTACGGACATGCAGAAGTCGCCCACCGCGTGGACAGCGCCGATGGCTGGCGGATCGAACCAGCCGATGGCGCCCGTGTAGATGCCGCGTGGCGCCGCTTCCAGTTCGGCGATGATTTCCATGCTGCGCCGCTTGGGCGCGCCCGTGATCGAACCGCAAGGGTACAAGGCCTGGAAGATATCAGCCAGGCTGGCATCGTCGCGCAAACGCGCTTGCACGGTGGACGTCATTTGCAGCACGCTGCTGTAGCGTGTCACCTGGAACAATGCCGGCACCTTGACCGAACCCGTGACGGCGATGCGGCCGATGTCGTTGCGTAGCAGGTCGACGATCATCAGGTTTTCGGCGCGGTTCTTTGGATCATTGGCCAGGGCGCTGGCACGACGCGCGTTTTCTTCCACCTGTTCGGCAGGGGCGGCCGGCGCCGTGCCTTTCATGGGACGCGCCGTCAGCTCGCCCTGCGCATGGCGCACGAACAGCTCTGGTGACAGCGACAGCAGGGCACCGCCATCGGGCAGCATTATCAGCGCGCCATACGGCACCGGCTGGCGCGCGCGCAGCCGTGCATACAGCGCCAAGGGCGAGCCGAAGGCGTCGAAGCGCAAACGGTATGTGTAGTTGATCTGGTAGGTGTCGCCAGCCACGATGTAGTCGTGGATGCGGTTCAGTGCGCGCGTGAATTGGCTGTGATCCACATTTGCGTGTATGCCGGCGATACCGGCCGGCGTGTCCGCCGCCGGCGTCCGTTCAGCCAGCCATTGCAGCACCGCATCCTGTGACAGCTGGCTGCAATGTTCAAAGACCAGCACCTGCGCCAGCGGCGCGGCGTCGATGCCTGCCGCACGTGGTGGCATGGCCAGCAAGTGCGCCCCCAGCTCATAGCTGCACACGCTGACGGCGTACTGGCCGCGTTGCAAGGCCCCTTGCAGCCCTTCGAGCAGGGCTGGCCAGCTATCGCCGTCGGTGCACTGCAAGACCTCTACCAGACCCGTGTACAGGCGCGAACTGGCGCCTGGCGTGCTGGCGTCATCGAGCAGGGCGAAACAGTCGGTGTGCATAGGGACAGCGGCGGCGATGATTTATCCCAGCAGCATGGCGATTTGCAGCGCCGCTTCCTGGGACGGATTGATCTTGAAGCCGCTCTTGGCATAGCGGTGCCAGCGCCCGATGACGAAGCTGATGATCAGGGTGGCGCGCGCCGCCACTTCGCTTTCCTTGCCATGGCCTTCGGCGGCGGCCACGCGCAAGGCCTGCTTGAGCGCCAGCTCCACGCGGTCGTAGAACTGGTTCATGCGTACTTGCAAGCGTTCGTCCTCATTCACCAGCGCATCGCCGATCAGCACGCGCGTCATGCCCGGATTGCTGATGGCAAAATTGAGCAGCATGCCGATGATGTCGCGCGTCTGCGTCATGCCGTCGCTGTGCTTGTCCGCGATCTGGTTGATCAGGCCGAAGACGCTCGACTCGATGAACTCGATCAGCCCTTCGAACATTTGCGCCTTGCTGGCGAAATGGCGGTACAGGGCCGCTTCCGACACGGCCAGTCTGGCGGCCAGTGCGGCAGTGGTGATTTTTTCGCCTTTCGGCTGCTCCAGCATTGCGGCGAGGGCCTGAAGAATTTGTAGCCTGCGTTGGCCCGGCGGTGTGCTTGCCATATTTTCTCTTGTCGTTAAAAAAATGCTGCCTTGATGAGGAGGTCCGTCACCGCCGCTAGCGGTGCGGCCCCCGGCGTCAACCGGAAGCCTAGGAGCCGCCTTCAGCGAAGACGGTGAAGGCGGCGTGCCAAATGCCGGACAGATTTTACTTTGACATCGACGTAAGCGGGGCGATTTAACGCCTTTGGCAACTTTGCCACGCCGATCGGATCAGCCATTTTCAGGTATTGCGTAATCCAGGCCGTGCGCAGCCCCAGTTTTTTTGCGCCCCGCAAGTTGGCCAGGGTGTCTTCCACCAGGATGCAGCGGCCAGGGCGGATGTGGTGTTTGCGCATCAGTTTGCGCAGCATCAGGGTCGATGGCTTGGGCCGCAACTGGCGGTGCACATGCATCGCCTCGATGGCGATATGCTGCGCAAAGTGTCGCTGCAAGCCCAGGTGGCGCATCACGTCGCTCGAATAGCGCAGCGGCGCGTTGGTGAGCAAAATTTTACGGCCAGGCAGGCGTTTGAGTAAAGCCCCCAGCCCCCGCTCGGCGCGTATCATGGCGCGCAAATCGTCGAAGGTATGCGTCTCGTGCAAAAAATGCGCTGCCTGCACCTGGTGGTGCTTGACCATGCCCAGCAAGGTGGCGCCATAGCGGCGCCAGTAGCCCGCGCGCGCCGCATTGACGATGGCGGCGTCGGCCGGCGTCACGCCGTCGCCCAGTACGCGGGCAATATACGTGTTCATATTGGCCGTGATGGTGGGGAAAATGGCATGCGATGCATTGTGCAGCGTGTTGTCGAGGTCAAACAGCCAGACCGGCGACGAGCGGTTAAGATGGGACACAGGCACAAGAGTCTTTGCTAGCGAGAGAAGATGAAAAATTCAACAATCAGGAAAACCATGCGACGCCAGATTATAGTGATGTTTTGCGGATTATTCTTGCTGCCGTTGCAGACGGCCCTCGCCGACGCGTCGCCCTTGGTACAAAATCGGGGCGCCTTGTTCAAGGTGCAGGACGCCAGCCACACTCTGTATCTGTTCGGCACCATCCATGTCGGCGCGCCTGATTTCTATCCGCTCGAGCCGTTGGTGACGCAGGCATTGGAAGACGCCGGGGCGCTGGCGCTGGAGATCGATCCCGGCGCCGATCCGCGCGCCGCCGTGGGCGCCATACTGAAATATGGCATGGAGGCGCCGGGCAGCAAAGTGCCGGCTGATTGCCGTCAGACCCTGGCACCGCGTCTGGCGCCGCTGTTGCAAAAATACGCGATTCCAGCCGAATCGGTGGCGCCGATGAAGCCGTGGATGCTAGCCAGCATGCTGGCCATCGGCGAATTTTCCAGCCTCGGCTACCGCTCCGACCTGGCGGTCGACAATTATCTGGCGCAGCAGGCCAAGGCGCGCAAGATTCCCGTGCTGGCACTCGAATCGATGGAAGGCCAGATGGCACTGTTTGGCGCCATGACACCGCTTGAGCAGTGTCGTTTCCTGGAAGACAGCGTAGTCTCGATCGAGGAGCAGGAACAAAGTCAGGAAGCGCGCGCGATCGCCGACGCCTGGCGTACGGCCGACGCGGCGGCCTTCGATACGCTGGCGGCAAAGGCGGCGCAAGACCCGTCGTTTGCCGCGCAGTTCGTGCAAAAGGTGTTGTTAGATGGCCGCAACCCGGCCCTCGCCGAGGGCATCGCGCAACTACTGGCGCGCGAAAAGCACAGCCTGGCCGCCATCGGCGTACTGCATTTGGTGGGAACGAAAAGCGTGCCGGACTTGTTGCGTCAAAAGGGCTTGAAGGTCGAGCGGATTTATTGAACGGCAGAAGCGATGATGGCAGCTCAGCCGCGCAAAACACGCGGCAGAGTAGATGAAAAGTGTTCAGGGCAAGGCGTCGAGCCGAAGACAGTACGCATGGTCGGCGAGGCGAGGCAACGCAGCCATGGACATTTTTCAGATACGGGGATATAAAGTTGGTGCCCTTGACGTGGATCGAACACGTGGCCTCTCCCTTACCAAGGGAGTGCTCTACCACTGAGCTACAAGGGCATAAAAAATCGGCGCTGGGTGAATTGCGCCGAATTAATCTTTAGTGCGAACGGATCATAGTACCAAAAGCCTGCTCGGTCAACACTTCCAGCAATAATGAGTGTTCGATGCGGCCATCGATGATGTGCACCGTGTTGACGCCGGACTTGGCGGCGTCGAGCGCGGACGAGATCTTTGGCAGCATGCCGCCCGAGATCGTGCCGTCGGCAAACATCTCGTCGATTTCGCGCGCGGACAGGTCGGTCACCAGATTGCCCTGCTTGTCCTGGACGCCGGCGATGTTGGTCATCATGATCAGCTTTTCCGCTTTCAGGATTTCCGCGATCTTGCCCGCCACGACGTCGGCGTTGATGTTGTAGGCCTGGCCATCCTGGCCGAAACCGATAGGCGAGATGATGGGAATGAAGGCATCGTCCTGCAGCGCCTTGACGACGGCCGGATTGATCGCGTCGATCTCGCCCACAAAGCCGATGTCGAGGAATTCGCCCGGATGTTCGCGGTCTGGCATCTGCATCTTGCGCGCCCGGATCAAGCCGCCATCCTTGCCCGTCAAGCCAACTGCCTGGCCACCGTAATGGTTGATCAGCATGACGATATCCTGTTGCACTTCGCCGCCCAGTACCCACTCCACCACTTCCATGGTTTCTTCATCTGTGATGCGCATGCCTTGCACAAAGGTGCCTTGCTTGCCGATTTTTTTCAGTGCGTTGTCGATCTGCGGTCCGCCGCCGTGCACCACGACCGGGTTCATGCCGACCAGCTTGAGCAAAATGACGTCGCGCGCGAAGCCGTGCTTCAGGCGTTCGTCCGTCATGGCATTGCCACCGTATTTGATGACGATGGTCTTGCCATGGAAATTGCGAATGTAGGGAAGGGCCTCGGCCAGAATCTGCGCCTTGATTTGTGGCGACACCGCCGTCAAGTCGTCATTCATGTCCAGGTTCAAGTTAGCTAGTTGATTCATGGCGAGTCCGGAAAATAGATTTGTGAGATTTTACAGTGAAGAAGAAAATCTTGGCGGCATTATAGGGCGATCTTGTTGTATTTTCCCTGATGATCCTATAGTCTGGTCCGATATGTCCGCCAGCCAGCCCTTTTACTGCCCGTTACATCTGCGTCACACCCCGGTGCAGCATGACACACACTTGTTAATTCAAACACAGCCATGAGCCAGTGCACTCTCTGCGGCGCCACCTTCCAGTGCGGCCAGACTGACCCGCAGGCCGGCGCAGCATGCTGGTGCATGGCCTTGCCGCCCGCCATACCCGTGCCCGGCAGTCGCGTCGTCGGTTGCTGGTGCCCAGCCTGCCTGCAAGCGCATATCGCCACCCTGCCCCGCTCGCAATAGCGGTCACGTTGGCTGATTAAGCGCTGCAGTATAAATTGCTTTGTAATAAACCTTGCTTTCCGTAGGGGAATACGTTCAGACTTCGATTTTTAAGAATTTCTGACAGGAAAGTCATGCGCTTCAGGGATATCCGCATCGGCGTGCGTATCAATGCCGGTTATGCCATTTTGATCGTGCTGATGCTGGTCGTCATTGCCCTTGCGAGCAGTTGTATCTATGCCATCCGCGCCGAGACCGACGATATTTTGCAGCGCGATTGGATCGCGGCCAAGGCCACCAGCAAGATCTATGGGCTAGCGCGCGAGGCTGCCGCGCGCATAGGCAGCTTGCCGAACCAGCACGAGTTGGCACGCCGCCAGGCGAATCAGGCGCGCCTGGAAGCGATCAAGCAAGCCATCGACGAGCAGGTGCGCATTCTTGATGGTCTCGATACGCGGCCGGAACAACGGCGCCTGCTCGAACAGATGCGCCTTGCACGCGCCGATTACTACGTGACGCTCAAGACGACGTTCGAACTGGCCGAGCGCGGTGACGATGCTGGCGCAGAGCTGGCCGTGCAGACGCAAACCTTGCCGGTGCTGGAAAAAGTGCTGCTGCATGTGGGCCAGCTCGATGACTTGCAGCAGCACTTGATACGCGACAGCGCCGCCGGGATACGCAACGATATCGATACGTCGCTGATGCTGATGGGCGGCATCGGGCTGGTAGCCCTGCTGATAGGCCTGGCCTTTGCCTGGTCGGCGCGCTCGATTACGCGCCCGCTGGGCGAGGCGGTGGCGATCGCCACGCGCGTGGCCGATGGCGACTTCAGTTCCGTCATTGAAGTGACGTCGCGCGACGAGACGGGCGAATTGCTGCAGGCGCTGAAAAACATGAGCACCAACCTGGCCGTTGAGCAGGACCTGCGCCATGCCGTCGAAGTGGCCGAAGATGCGACCAAGATGAAGTCGGACTTCCTGGCCAATATGTCGCACGAGATCCGCACGCCGATGAACGGCATCATCGGCATGACCCACCTGGCGCTGCAGACCGAGCTCACCTCGACCCAGCGCAACTACCTCGAGAAGGTCGAGTCGGCTTCGAAGAACCTGCTGGCCATCATCGACGATATCCTCGATTTCTCGAAGATCGAGGCGGGCAAGATGGCCTTTGAAAAAGTCGATTTTTTTCTCGAGGACGTGCTGGCGCAGATCGCCGACCTGTCCGTGATGCGTGCGCAGGACAAGGGGCTCGAGCTGCTGTTCGACATCGCCCCCGACGTACCAAATGCATTGCAGGGTGACCCGCTGCGCCTGGGCCAGGTACTGATCAACCTGACCAATAACGCTATCAAGTTTACGGACAAGGGTGAGATCGTCGTCAGCATCCGTCTGCAACAGCTTGAGGAACATGCGGCCGTCTTGCGCGTGGACGTGCGTGACACCGGCATCGGCCTGACTCCGCCCCAGCGCAGCAAATTGTTCCAGGCATTTACCCAGGCCGACACGTCGACTACGCGCCACCATGGCGGCACCGGCCTGGGGCTGACCATCAGCAAGCGCCTGGTGGAAATGATGGAAGGCGAGATTGACCTGGTCAGCGAAGCGGGTAGGGGCAGTACTTTTTTCTTTACGGCGCGTTTCGGCCTGGCCGCCGTGCCGCGCGACAGCCTGCCAGTGGTGCCGCAGTTCCAGGGCCTGCGTGTGCTGGTGGTTGACGACAACCCCAGCGCGCGGGAAATCTTCGTCAGCATGCTGACAGCGCTCGGTTTCGAGGCGCGTGCGGTGTTTAGCGGCGTGCTAGCCATCGGCGCCGTGGCGCAGGCGCGTGCCGAGGGGCGCCCGTACGGGCTGGTGCTGATGGACTGGAAAATGCCAGGCATGAATGGCCTCGATACGCTGGCTGGTATCCGCGCCGATGCCGCCGGCATCCATGCGACGCCGGCCTGCATCATGGTCACGGCCTTCCATCGCGAAGCGCTGCTGGAGGCGGCACGCCAGCGCGAATTGCCGCTCGATGGCGTATTGAACAAGCCGGTCAGCGCCTCGACCTTGCTTGACCAGATATCGTTCGTGTTTGGCGGCGTGACAGGGCAAAGCCGCAAGACGCAGCGCCAGAGCAGCTACCGCGATGACGAGCGCGCCCTGCGCGGCGCCTGGCTGCTGCTGGTTGAAGACAATGAGGTTAATCAGGAAGTGGCGCAGCAAATTCTCAACGACGCCGGTATTCGTGTTGACATCGCCAGCAATGGCGCCATCGCGTTGGCGAAGATCGAGGAAAATGCCTATGACGGTGTGCTGATGGATTGCCAGATGCCGGTGATGGATGGTTACCAGGCTACCCGCAAGCTGCGCCAGGATCCCCGCTATTCGAATTTGCCCGTGATCGCCATGACGGCCAATGCCATGGTTGGCGATAAGGAAAAATGCCTGGACGCCGGCATGAACGATTTCATTGCCAAGCCGATCAACGTGGCGCAGCTGTTCGGTACGCTGGCGCGCTGGATCACGCCGGCTGCGCCTCAGGAGGCGACGGCGGCGCAGCCGCAGCCGCAGCCGCAGCCTGAAGCGGAGCTGCCTGTGATCGCCGGCCTAAAGATGGCGGAGACCATACGGCGCGTGGGCGGTAATATTCCTTTGATGCGAAAACTGCTGGAGCGTTTTGTGGAAACACAGTTCGATGCCATGCAGCGCATCGTCACCGCCATCGAGAACAACCAGCTCGAGACGGCAATCCGAGAAGCGCATACCCTCAAGGGCCTGGCTGGCAATATCGGTGCCGGTGGCCTGGCCGACAGCGCGGCGCGGGTCGAGCATTTACTTAGTCTGGGATCGCATGACGGTTTGCCGCAGGCGCTTGCGGCCTGCACCCTGGCGCTCGACGAACTGGTGCCGAAGATTGTGTTGGCCATGCAGTCGCGCAGCAATGTGGCCGAGCCAGGCAACGCTGTCGTGGCACCAGTGGAGCGGGCACACTTGGAGGCGGGCTTGCGCGAACTGTCACAGCTGCTGCAGCAGGACGATGCGCAGGCCGTCAGGCATCTTGACGGTATCGCTCCCGTACTGGCCGCGGCCGGGCAGGCGGAACATGCGCGCCAGTTGAAGCGCATGCTCGGACAATACGATTTCGAAGGTGCGCTGGCGCAGCTCGGTGAGGTAGCCGAGGCGCTGGAGCTGACACTGTGACAGGTATAGATATGCAGAACGAAGGACAGATATGAAAGCGCCAGCAAGCAAGCCAACCATCCTGGTGGTCGACGACACGCCAGACAATATCGACCTGTTGCGTGCGGTGCTGGAAGACGATTACCGGACCAAGATTGCCGTCAATGGCGAGCGCGCCCTGAAGATCGCCGCTGGCGGCGACCAGCCGGACCTGATTCTGCTCGACATCATGATGCCGGGCATGAGCGGCTACGATGTGTGCCGCGCGCTGAAGGCCGATCCCGTCACGGCTGGCATACCCGTCATGTTTGTGACTGCCATGAGCGAGGTGGCCGACGAGCAGCTGGGCCTGGCTTTGGGCGCCGTCGACTACATCACCAAGCCGATTTCGTCGCCCATCGTACTGGCGCGCATCAAGACGCAGTTGGCGATGAAGCAGATGCAGGATTTCTTGCGCGACCAGAACCAGTATCTGGAAACGGAAGTGGAGCGACGGGTGCAGGAAGTCAAGGCGCTGCAGGATGTCACCATCCACGCCATGGCTTCGCTGGCCGAGACGCGCGACAGTGAAACGGGTAACCATATCCGCCGCACCTCGCACTACCTGAAAGCGCTGGCAGAGAAGGTACGCGGCTTGCCACGTTTCCGGGCTTTTTTGACGGACAAGAATATCGAACTGCTGTTCAAGACTGCGCCGCTGCACGATATCGGCAAGGTGGGCATCCCCGACCATATTTTGCTCAAGCCGGGGCGTTTTGAACCGCACGAAATGGCCATCATGAAGACGCACACCACGCTGGGGCGCGACGCCATCCTGGCAGCCGAGCAAGAGCTGGGCATCGAAGTCGATTTCCTCAAGTACGCCAAGGAGATCGCCTATAGCCACCATGAAAAATGGGATGGCAGCGGCTACCCGCAAGGACTCGCAGGCGAAGAAATTCCGATTTCGGCACGCCTGATGGCGCTGGCCGACGTCTATGACGCCTTGATCAGCCGACGCATCTACAAGCAGGGTATGGAGCATGCGCAGGCCGTGCAGATCATCATCGAGGGTCGCGGTTCGCACTTTGACGCCGAGATCGTCGATGCTTTCCTGGAAATTCAGGACCAGTTCATCGCCATCTCCAGCCGCTATGCCGACGGTATCTGCGAGATCGCCGACAAGCAGCGGCAAATCGCGCCGTTCGTCGAAAACATCAGCTGACGGTCTTGAAGAAGCGCAGCAGCATTTTACGGTCGTCGGCTGGCGTCCGGGCCTTTGCCGTCTGCTTAGGACTGCCGCTGCCGCCGGACCAGGCATGGCCGGCACCGTGCATCTCAGCTCAAGATAAGTGGTCAGCTGACGGTTTTGAAGAAGCGCAGCATCTCTCTGCTGGCGTCCGGGCCTTTGCCGTCTGTATAACTACCGTTGCCGCTGCCGCCGGACCAGGCATGGCCGGCGCCGTGGATGACCCAGTGTTCCCCCAGCGGTGATCCATCTGCCTGGCTATGCGTGGTGCGCGTGTAGCGGTGGCCATTTGGTACGCTGCCATCGATGGAAGCGGCCTTGGCAGCCTTGCCGCCAGCTTGGCTGCGTACGCCCTGGGCAATCAGTTCATCGCCATTGCGCGGGTTGACGGTGGTGTCGCGGTCGCCATGGAAAACGATGATGGGCACGCCGCCTGCCGGTGCCTTGCGCTGGGCATTGGGCATGGCGCCGCCTTTCATGGCGGCCAGCGCCGACGGCAAGTCCTGTGCCGAGGCGAACGGCAGACCCGAATGCACGCCGACGGCGGCGAACAAATCCGGGTACAAGGTGCCGACAATGACGGCCATGGCGCCGCCCGCCGACAGGCCGGCGACGAACACTTCGCGTTCATTCACCGGGTAGTCGTCGATCACTTGCCGCGCGATACCGGCGATCAGCGACGGTTCGCCCTGGTCGCGCTGCTGGTCGATGGCATTGAACCAGTTCCAGCAGCGCGAACTGTTGGCTCCCTGTGTTTGCGCCGGGTAGACGACAAAACATTCCTTTTCTTCGGCCAGCGCATTCATTTGGGTGCCTGCCGCGAAATCGTCGGGATTTTGCGTGCAGCCATGCAGCATCACGATCAGCGGCATGGCTTGGCCATGATAGCTGCTGGGAATGTACAGTTTGTAGGAGCGCGTACCCGCATGGTTGCGGTATACGCCGTCGATGAACTGGGCGCCAGCGGGCACCTGCGCCGGCGTGCTCGCTGACGCATTGAAACCGGGCGGATGGAAATTCGGCAGCTCGAAGGTGGGCATGTCGAAGCTATGCTGTCTCAGGCCTGCAGGCACGCCCAGACGCGCCATGAAATCTTGTGCGAACTCCTGGGCCACCTGCGCGGGCGTGGGCGGCACGGCAGCCGTTTCCGGCGTAGCATCGGCTTGCGGCTGCGCGGCTCGGGCCTGCGCTGATGCTGGTGCCGGTGATGGCGCAGGTGGCTGATTAATATCGCGCATGGGCTGTGGTGACGGCTGCTGTTTGGGCGCTGCCTGCGGCACCAGGCCAGCCGCGGCCAGCGCCTGCTCGATGGCTGCGGCGGCGGCGGGACTTTGGCCCATCAGATTACGGCTTGCGGCGCGCATCTGCGCCAACATGTTGAGAGGGAGTTTCATGACTATCCTTAACGGTGCTGCGCATCGGTCGGGGCATCGCCACGAACCAATACGCTAGTGAATTCGCCCTGCGAGCGCGGTCTTGACGACGCTGCTGGCATGCAGGGCACCTAATACGAAAATCGACTCTATGGTGGCCAGTGCCAGTTCCACGGAGACGTCGCTGGCGATGCTGGCCAGTCCCAGAACCTGGATTTGCAGGCGCTGGCCGGCTGCCTGGATCGCTTCCAGGTCGGCGCGCGAATAATGCTGCATGCCCAGTACCAGGCTTTTACGGGCGACGGTTTGCTTGACCACGTCGGCGTGGGCGCCCAGCTGGTTGCGGATCGCCGTCCGGATCAGATCCGTGCGGTTGGAATAAAAACCCTCCTGGACCAGCAAATCGATCTGCCCCAGGTCGATCAAACCGAGGTTGATCGTGATTTTTTCGGATTCCCCAATTTTGGGTTTGCTGTCTTGCTTGGCCATAAGTCTCCAAAAACTCTCCGCGGCATCCATTTGCCATCTGTATGGATGGTAGTATAGTTATGAAATATCTTAAGTCAAGCAGGATTTGGCCTGATCGTGTTGTAGGACGGATACCCGTAGAGTGAGTATGGACTGTAAAAAATTTCAGGAGGATGATTTTTTGATATGATTTTTCTTGTCAATATATTTACAGAAACATTGCATGGCGATGCCATCGCCTCGCCAGGTTGGTTTCGCGGCATAATGAAAGCCTCGACGTTGACCGATGCCGCTCCATGATGTTCGCTACCCCACCTCCGCCAGCCGTTCCGCTCCCCCTGCCGTCACCGGTGCCTTCGCCCTGTGTCAGCCTGTGCAAGATCAATCCCAACAGCGCTTTGTGCGAAGGCTGTATGCGCACGCTCGACGAGATCATCGCCTGGAGCAAGGCAGATGACGACTTCAAGCGCGCCGTGTTGGCCCAGTTGCCGGGCCGTGTATCCCTGCTCGATTTCGAGCCCGATTACTGAGGAAACCCATGCCGCGATCGCCAGCGTTGTTCCCCGATGCTATTCAGGTGTTCGAACGCGGCTGGCTATCGTCGAACAACATCCTGTTCAAGGGCAAGGATGACACGGCCCTGATCGACAGCGGTTATGTCACGCATGCGCCGCAAACGCTGGCCTTGCTGCGCCATAGCTTGCATGGGCGCCCGCTGGAGCGCTTGTTCAACACCCATTTGCACTCCGACCATTGCGGCGGCAACGCACTGTTGCAAGCCCAATATGGCTGCCACACCGCCATTCCGGTAGCCGAAGCGGACAAGGTGCGAGTGTGGGATGTCGATGCGCTCAGCTTCCAGGCCACGGGCCAGCAATGCCCGCGCTTCGGCTTTGATGCCACCATTTCTCCCGGTGACACCTTGACCTTGGCCGATATGGCCTGGCAGGCGCTGGGTGCACCGGGTCACGACCCGCACTCGCTGATTTTTTACTGCGCCGACGAGGGCATCCTCATTTCCGCCGACGCCCTGTGGGAAAACGGTTTTGGCGTGATCTTCCCCGAACTCGACGGCCGCTCCGGTTTTAGCGAGGCGCGCGCCACGCTGGACCTGATCGCCAGCCTGGACGTGCGCGTCGTCATCCCCGGCCACGGGCGGCCGTTCCAGGATGCCGCCGGGGCCCTGCAGCGCGCCTATTCGCGCCTCGACTACCTGTCGTCGGACCCCGTGCGCAATGCGCAGAATGCGGTCAAGGTGCTGCTGAAATTTTTGCTGCTCGAGCGTCAGCGCATCGCCATCGCCACGATACCCGCGCTGTTGCGCGGCATGCCCATCTTCGAAGAGGCCAACCGGCGCTTCCTGCGCCAGGAGACGGTTGCGTTGGCCGAGTGGGCTGTCGCGCAGCTATGCAGAGCTTGCGCGGCACATGTCGAGGGTGAGTACTTGCTCAATGAGCCTAGACACGGATAGCTAACAAATTCAGCACGACCGTACTTTTTCTGCACTATAATTAACGTTCAGTGTGTCTTTCATCCCGATCAACTTTCCAGCGAGTCCGCCATGGCATTGCCTGTTGCGTTGCAAAACCTTTCCTTACCCGTTATCGCCTCGCCGATGTTTATCGCCAGCGGCCCGGCCCTCGTCGCGGCACAGTGCAAGGCCGGCATCGTCGGTTCCTTTCCGGCGCTGAACGCGCGTCCCGCTGAATTGCTCGACACCTGGCTCACGGATTTGCGAGTCGAGCTGGCAGCCTTCCAGGCCGCCAATCCCGACAAAAAAGTGGGGCCGATTGCTGTCAACCAGATCGTGCACCAGTCGAATGACCGCCTGGCACATGACGTGGAAGTGTGCGTGAAACACCAGATTCCCATCATCATTTCCTCGCTGCGTGCGCCGCCCAAAGAAATGCTCGACGCCATCCACAGCTATGGCGGCATCGTGCTGCATGATGTGATTTCGATCCGCCACGCAAAAAAGGCGCTGGAGGCCGGTGTCGACGGCTTGATACTGGTGGCCACCGGCGCTGGCGGCCATGCAGGCACCTTGTCGCCATTCGCGCTGGTGGGCGAAGTGCGCAAATTCTTTGACGGTCCGCTGGCGCTGTCCGGCTCCATCGCCACGGGCGACGCCGTGCTGGCAGCACAAGCCATGGGTGCCGACTTTGCCTACATAGGCTCGCGTTGGCTGGCGACCAAGGAATCGAACGTCAGCGACGGTTACCGCGACGCCATTGTGGATTCAAGCGCTGCGGACATCGTCTACACGAATTTGTTTACGGGCGTGCACGGCAACTACCTGAAAAAATCGATCGTCGCTGCAGGACTTGATCCGGAAGCCTTGCCCGAAGCGGACAAGAGTTCGATGAACTTTGGCTCGGGCAGCGCCAAGGCCTGGCGCGATATCTGGGGTGCTGGCCAGGGCGTGGGTTTGATGGACGACGTGCCAAGCGTAGAAGAGATGGTGGCGCGCCTGAAGGCCGAATACGATGCGGCGCGCGCGCGGCTGAAGCTGTAACGCGGGTGCTGCGGTGGTGGTGTCGGATTACGCTGCGCTAATCCGACCGACGTACGACCTGCCGCGTCAACCATGGGTAGATCGGATTAGCGCGCAGCGCGTAATCCGACAACACCACAATCACTCCTGCTTCAAATCCTCAGGCTTGATGGCCCACAGGCCTGGCAGATTGCGCCAGTAGCCGTACGCATCCATGCCGAAGCCGACGACGAAGCGGTTCGGGATCACCAGGCCGACGATGTCCGCCTGCACGGGCTTTGTCTTGCCGATGGCCTTGTCGGCAAATACGGCCAGGATCACTTCCGAAGCGCCCATGTCGAGCAAGCGTTGTTTGACGTGCGCCAGGGTTTCGCCTTCGTCGAGAATATCGTCGAGCACGATGACGGTGCGGCCCGCCACGTTGGAACGAGGGATGACTTTCCACACCACTTCGCCGCCCTTGTCGTCGTCGCCGTAGCGGCTCACATGGATGTAGTCGAATTCGAGCGGAAAGCTCAGTTGCGGCAGCAGATTGCCCGTAAAGACGACGGCGCCGCCCATCACGCCCAGCACCAGCGGGAACTCTTTCGAGTCCTTGGCGTTGAAGCGCGTGTTCAGTACATCGGCCATGCGTGTGATCGACGCCTGCACGGTATCTTGGTCGAATAGCAGTTCCGCGTTCTTGATCAGGTCACGGGCACGGTTATGGTGAAATTCTTGCATGGACTCTTGCATGGCGATGAATAGGCTGATGGTCAATGCCAGTATTATCCCGCAAATCGGCCTTATTTGTAATCGCGCATGTCGTCAATCACCTTGCCATCTTGCGCCAGGCTGCCGACGGCCACCAGCACCACATCGCTACGCAATTTGGTCAGTTCGCGGATCGAGCCAATGATGGCCTCGATATTGCTGGCATCCTTCGGATCATCGACTTCGCAATGCAAGGCCATCTCGTCGTTGGCCATGCGTCCCGATACCACCAACCGCGCTTTCTTGATCTGCGGGTGGCGGCGCGTGATTTCATGCACTTGCGATGGATGCACGAACATGGCACGCACCTTTGTGGTCTGGTCTGCGCGTCCCATCCAGCCGCGGATGCGCGTATTCGTGCGCCCGCACGGCGAATTCGGCGCGTCCATCAGCACGGCCGATAAATCGCCCGTGGCGAAGCGGATCAGCGGGTAGTCTGCATTGAAGACAGTGACCACGACTTCACCCACTTCGCCTGCTGCGACGGGAATGCCGCTGCCCGGATGGACGATTTCGAGCAGCACGTTTTCGTCGATGACCATGCCCGGATTGAGCTTGCCATTGCTGGCCGTTTCATAGGCGATGCTGCCAATATCGGCGGAGGCGTAGGTCTGGAACACATGCGGCACGCCGTTTTCGGCAAACCACCTGCGCAAGGATTCAGGCAAGGCTTCCGCGCCCATTAAGGCCCGGGTGACGCTGCTGATGTCGGCGCCCATCTCGCGCGCTTTTTCGATGATCAATTTCAGGAATGACGGCGTCCCGATATACGTATCGGGCTTCAGATCGACCATCGCCTGTACCTGCATTTCCGTCTGGCCGATGCCGGCCGGGATGACGCTGCAGCCGATGCGAGCGGCGCCCCCTTCGACCATGAAAGCGGCCGGTGTGAAGTGATACGAAAAGCAGTTTTGCAGCAAGCCGCCGGCACGTACGCCGGCGGCATACATGGGGCGCGCAAAGCGCCACCAGTCGGGGCCGCGGCCTTCTGGGTCGAAGATCGGGCCGGGCGAGACGAAGACGCGCGACAGGGCATTTTTTGGCGTCGTATTCAAGCCGCCGAACGGCAGTTGTGCATGCTGCAATTGCTTGAGGTCGGACTTGCGCGTCACCGGCAGTTGCGCCAGCGCGGCGCGGCTGTTGATATCGCTTGCGTTGACGCCATCGAGAATGCGGGCCCAGCCCGGCGCCGCCTGCGCGTGCGCGATCAACTGCGGCAGGCCGGCCATCAATTCGCGTTCGCGTTCTTCGGGGGCGCGTGCTTCCAGACTGTCGAGCGTATCGGTCATGTTGCTGGTTCTCCAATGTCACGTTGCAGTTTTTTCGTCAGCCTGGCAAAAATCAGGCTGTATGAGCGGTGCAGCAGGGTCGCCATTTCCTTGTCGTCGAGCGCGTCGGGGCTGGCGATATGCACCCATTTGGCCCGCGCCAGGTAGGGCGCCGGGACGATGCCGGGACGGTCAGTCAATTCCAGGAAGCGTTCCGCATCGACTTTGAAGCTCATGCCGCGCGTGTTGTGCGCTTCGGCGCTGCACAGCGCGAACAGGCGGCCACCGACGGAAAACGCCAGTACGTTCGTCCACTTGATGTCTTCTGTCGCACCGGGAAAGGCACGGCACACCTGCTTCGCTCGCTCCATGTCCATCACGTCTGCTCCTGTGTCAGGCCAGCCAGCGTTTGCGGCGGCGGTAGAACTTCATGTCGCGGAAGCTCTTGCGCCCTGCGCTGGAGACGCCCAGATAAAACTCTTTGACGTCTTCATTGCTGGCCAGTTCCTGGGCTTGCCCTTCCATCACGACGCGGCCGTTTTCCAGGATGTAGCCGAAGTCGGCGTAGCGCAGTGCCACGTTGGTATTTTGCTCGGCCAGCAGGAAAGATACGTTTTCCTTGTGGTTCAGGTCTTTGACGATGCCGAAGATCTCTTCGACGATCTGCGGCGCGATCCCCATCGACGGTTCGTCCAATAAAATCATCGACGGCTTGGCCATCAGCGCGCGGCCGATGGCGCACATCTGCTGTTCGCCGCCGGAGGTATAGCCGGCCTGGCTGCTGCGTCGCGTTTTCAGGCGCGGAAAATAGTGATACACCTTCTCCAGCGCGTCCTTCAGTTCGCTGCGCGACAGGCTGCGCGTGTAGGCTCCGGTCAAGAGATTTTCCTCGATGGTGAGGTGGCCAAAACAGTGGCGCCCTTCCATCACTTGTGACAGGCCCCGCTTGACCAGTTCATTTGGCGTCAATTGATCCACGCGTTCGCCCTTGAACTGGACTTCACCTTTGGTAACGTCACCGCGTTCGCCGCGCAGCAGGGTCGAAATGGTTTTCAAGGTGGTCGACTTGCCGGCGCCGTTGGCGCCCAAGAGCGCCACGATCTTTCCCTGCGGGACTTGCAGCGACACACCCTTCAGGACCAGGATCACATGGTCGTAAATGACTTCGATATTGTTGACCGATAGGTAGGGCGGCGGCGCCTCGGTCTTGATCGTGGATTGCGTGGCAGTGTGGCTCATGGCTGCTTCTTTAAAATGTTAAACACGGGACCGGCGCGCTGGCACCGGTCCGGTTCTAGTTGCTTACTTCATGCACGCCGGCGTGATCTTCTTCTCCTCGGCGTACTTGCCTGAGGATTCCTCGACCAGCTTGCGTACCAGGGCCCTGTCGCCGACGATCCACGTCGGCGTGATGGCGGTCCATTTCTTGCCATCCCACTGCTGGACTTTCACGGCGCCCGAGCCTTCATGGTCATCGCAACTGGTCTTCACGCTGGGGAACATACCCAGCGCGCCGATGGCCTTCTGGCGCGCATCGTCGACGTTCAGGTTTTCCAGGCCCCAGCGCATCTGCTCGCCCGTGACCGGCTTGCCCTTGCCGAATTTTTCCTGCGCCACGCGGATCGCTTCCACCCACAGGATGCCGGCCGTCACGCCGCGCATGTGGTAGACGGAGCCGATGCGCGACTGGTCGGACAGGTTGCCCTTGCCGGTGCTGTAGAGTTTTTTACGGATGTCGTCGAGTACGGGGTAGTTGCCCGGTGTATTGAAAGTCATCGCCGTGTAGCCCTTGGCTGCATCGCCCGATGGAATCGTGTCTTCCTCGGAGCCAGCCCACCAGACGCCCAGCATTTTGTCGCGCGGGAAGCCATTGCGCTGCGCCGTTTTAATGGCAACGGAGTTCATCACGCCCCAGCCCCACAGGATCACATGGTCCGGCTTGGCCTGGCGGATTTGCAGCCATTGCGATTGCTGCTCGCTGCCGGGCGGTGCGACGGGAATTTTCACCAGTTCAAAGCCGTACTGTTTCGACAGGGCTTCGAGCACCGGCAGCGGCTCCTTGCCGAAGGCCGAGTCGTGGTACAGGTGGACGATCTTCTTGCCTTTCAGCTTGTCCATGCCGCCATCCTTGTCGCCCAGGTACTTGATCATGGCGGCGGCCTGGCTCCAGTAGCTGGAGATCAGCGGATAGACATACGGGAAGACCTTGCCGTTGGCGGCGTCCGAGCGGCCGTAGCCGATCATCGTCATCGGGATCTTGTCTTGTGCCACACGGTCCAGAATGCCGTAGGCGACGCCGGTGGACAGGGTTTCGACCAGGGTGGCGCCGCCCTGCTTGGTTTTCAGACGTTCATAGCATTCGACGCCGCGCGATGGGTTGTATTCGGTTTCGCATTCTTCCCAGCTGATTTTCACGCCATTCACGCCGCCAGCCTGGTTGACCAGGTTGAAGTAATCGATGATGCCGCCGTAGAAACCGGAGCCGCCGGCCGCGTAAGGACCTACGCGGTAGGACGGCAGGGCGATGTACTGTTCCTTGTCCTGGCTTTTTTCTTGACCCTGCGCGCTGCCGGCCATGGTGAGTGCGGCACTGGCGATAGCGGCGGCCAGCATGAGCGATTTGATGTGTTTCATTGTGTGTCTCCTCTTGTTTATTTGATTTCAAGTCAAGCGACATCAGACTGCAAGGTACAAATTCCTAGTGCGGGAAAGGCCACAGGCGTAATTTCTCTTTCGCGATCTGCCACAGCCTTGCAAGGCCGTGCGGTTCGACGATCAGGAAGAAGATGATCAGGGCGCCGAACACCATCAGTTCCAGGTTCGAGGCCACGCTGGTCGGCAATGCCAGGCCATGCGCAATCGTGTTCAGGAACACGGGCAGCAGTACGATGAAGGCCGCACCCAAGAAGGAACCCAAAATCGAACCGACGCCGCCGATGATGATCATGAACAGGATACGGAAGGACAGGTCCAGGTTGTATGCTTCCGGTTCCACCGTGCCCAGGTAGGCATAGGCATACAGCGCACCTGCCACGCCGCAGTAGAACGAGCTGACGGCGAACGCCAGCAGCTTGGTGCGCATCAGGCGAAAACCGATCACCTCGGCCGCCATGTCCATGTCGCGCACGGCCATCCACGAGCGACCGACGTTCGAGCGGATCATGTTCTTGGCCATTAATGCCATGCCGGCCACGATGGCCAGTACCAGCAGGTATTTGCTTTGCGGCGTATCGAACTGGTAGCCCAGGATGCTCATTTTCTGCACCGTGATCACGCCCGAGGAGCTGTAGTTGGTCAGGTACGGGATTTTGGTCAGGCACCAGACGACAAAAAACTGCGTCGCCAGCGTGGAGGCGGCCAGATAAAAGCCGCGGATACGCAAGGAGGGCAGGCCGAAGGCGATGCCCACCATGGCCGCGCACAGGCCGCCCAGGATGAACGACACCAGCAGTGGTAGTCCTGGCAGGCGAGCCATGAAGTTATACGAGGCAAACGCGCCCACGGCCATGAAGGCGGCCGTACCCAGCGACAGCTGGCCCGCGTAGCCGGTCAGGATGTTCAGGCCCAGTGCCGCCAGCGCGAAGATCAGGAAGGGGATCAGGATCGCTGACAACATGTAGGGCGAGGCAAAATATGGCAGGAGGAAGACGGCGACGAGGAGCGTGGCTGTCAGCGCCAGGCGGTCTTGGCGGATCGGAAAAATCTGGCTGTCAGCCTGATAGCTGGTCTTGAATTGTCCTGCTTCACGGTAAATCATGGCGTGTCCTTTGCTGGCTGTTGAGCGTCAACCCAACGGCTTCAATACTGGGGTCGGACCCTGAGGGTCCGACCCCGGGGTTTGTTTTTGGGGTAAAAAAGTCATGCAATATCAAATACGCCGGATGATCTTTTCGCCGAACAGGCCTTCCGGGCGCACCAGCAGGAACAGCAGCGCCAGTACATACGGGAACCAGCCTTCGATGCCGCCGCCCACCATGGGGCCCAGGTAGACTTCGGCCAGCTTTTCCGAGGCGCCGATGATCAGGCCGCCGACGATGGCGCCGGGCACGGAAGTAAAGCCGCCCAGTATCAGCACTGGCAGCGCTTTCAAGGCGATGAAGGTGAGGGCGAACTGCACCCCGTTAGCGCCCCCCACAGCAAGCCGGCCACCATCGCCACCAAGCCCGCCACGCCCCACACCACGGCCCAGATGCGCTGCAGCGGGATGCCAACCGCCAGTGCCGCCTGATGGTCGTCTGCGACCGCGCGCAGGGCGCGGCCCACCTTGGTTTTCGAGAACAGCAGGGCCAGGCAGATCACCAGCAGCGCGCAGATACCGGCCGCCATCAGGTCGAACTGCGAGATGTTGATGTCAAAGCGGTCCATCAAGAACTGCATCGGCACGTCTTCGATGGGCAAGTCCAGCTTGTGTACTTGCGAGCCCCACATCAGCTGCGCCAGGCCTTCGATGAAAAAAGTCAGGCCGATGGTGGCCATGAAGAGCGTGATTTCCGGCTGGTTGACGAGGGGCCGCAAGACTACCCGTTCGATGGCGATACCCAAGACGATCATGGTGAGCATCGTCAGCGGGATGGCCAGCCACAGCGACAGGCCGAACTTGTCCATGATGCCGACGCAGGTGAGGGCGGCGAAAAACACCATCGCTCCCTGTGCAAAATTGAACACGCCCGAAGCCTTGTAGATCAGGACAAAACCGATCGCCACCAGCGCGTACATGACGCCCGACAGCAGACCGCCGATCAGCACTTCAAAGAAAAAATTGATATTCATTGCTATCCCTTGTCTGGTGCTAGTGCGCGACACCCAAATACGCGTTGATGACATCCTGGTTGCTGCGCACCTCGTCGGGCGTGCCGTCGCCGATCTTTTTGCCGTAGTCGAGCACCACCACCCTGTCGGAGATATCCATCACCACGCCCATGTCGTGCTCGATCAGCACGATGGTCGTGCCCAGTTGGTCGTTGACGTCGAGGATGAAGCGGCACATGTCCTGTTTTTCTTCCACGTTCATGCCGGCCATCGGTTCATCGAGCAGCAAAATTTCCGGTTCGGCCACCAGCGCGCGACCCAGTTCGACGCGCTTTTGCAAGCCGTAGGGCAGACGCCCCACAGGCGTCTTGCGGATGGCCTGGATTTCCAGGAAGTCGATGATTTCTTCGGCCTTTTTGCGGTGCTCGATTTCCTCGCGCCGGGCCGGGCCCCAATACAGCGCCTGCAGGAGAAAATTCGACTTCATCTTCAGGTTACGCCCGGTCATGATGTTATCTAACACCGTCATGCCCTTGAACAGGGCGATGTTCTGGAAGGTGCGCGCGATGCCGGACTTGGCGGCCGCATAGCAATCCATGCCGCGCCGGTGTTCGCCCCGATAAATGATCTCGCCTTGCTGCGGGCGGTACACGCCATTGATCACGTTCAGCATCGAGCTTTTACCTGCGCCGTTCGGGCCGATGATGGCGCGGATTTCATGCTGCTTGACGTCAAACGAGATGTCGGTCAGCGCTTTCACGCCGCCGAACGACAGCGAGATGTTCTTCAGGTCGAGGATCACGGGACCGGTCTTGCGGGCCGTGCCAAAATGGGCGTCGGGTTCGTTCATTTGCATCGTGCTGTGCTCCATCATGCGGCCAGGCCTTGGGGCCGATACGTTTTGCTGTCCCAGATCTGCAGGTCGGCGCTGGTCGAGCCAAGGCGGCCATCCTCGAATTTCACCTGGGTCTCGATGTATTGCGTTGTCTTGCCCTCGTACAGCGCGGAAATGAGCACCGCGTACTTTTCGGCGATGAATTTGCGGCGCACCTTGCGCGTGCGCGTCAGCTCGTCGTCGTCGGGGTCGAGTTCCTTGTGCAGCACCAAAAAGCGGTGTACCTGAGTGCGGTCCATCAGTGGGTCGGTCGCCAGTTCCGCGTTGACTTGCTCGATGCAGTCGCGGATCAGGCCATAGGTTTCGGCGCGTGCCGCCAGGTCGGTGTAGCCGGCATACGCGATGCCACGCCGCTCGGACCAGTTGCCCACCGCTTCGATATCGATGTTGATGAAGGCGCAGACCTGGTCGCGTGCATGGCCGAAGGCCACCACTTCCTTGATGAAGGGGAAGAATTTGAGCTTGTTTTCGATGTAGTTGGGCGCGAAGATGGCGCCGCACGTCAGCTTGCCGACGTCGGCCGCGCGGTCGATGATTTTCAAATGACCTTCGCTGTCGAATACGCCCGCGTCACCGGTATGGAAGTAGCCGTCGGCATCGATCACTTCGGCGGTGGCGTCGGGACGCTTGAAGTAACCGCTCATGGTGGCCGGCGACTTGACCAGCACTTCGCCATTGGCCGCCAGTTTGACTTCCACGCCGGGTGCCGGCAAGCCCACGCTGTCGAACTTGATATTGCCGTCCGGCTGCAGGCACACATAGGCGCAAGTTTCGGTGGAACCATACAATTGCTTGAGGTTGACGCCGATGGAGCGGTAGAAGCGGAACAGGTCGGGGCCGATGGCGGCGCCGGCCGTATAGGCGACGCGCACGCGTGACAGGCCCAGCACGTTTTTCAGGGGAGCGTAGACCAGCAGCTCGCCCAGCTTGTAGCTGAGGCGATCCGCCAGCGACACGGGCTTGCCATCCAAAATCTGCGCGCCGCAGCGTTTGGCCACGTCCATGAAATGGCTGAACATGTGGCGCTTGATGCTGCTGGCGTCTTCCATGCGTATCATCACGCTGGTGAGCATGTTTTCGAACACGCGCGGCGGCGCAAAGTAGCAGGTGGGGCCGATTTCGCGCATGTCGATCATTACCGTGTCGCCCGATTCGGGACAATTCACGGTGAAGCCGGCCACCATGGCTTGCGCCAGCGAAAACAGGCAGTCGCCCACCCACGCCATGGGCAGGTAGGACAGGATGTCTTCGGCGTCGGTCAGCTTGTCGAAGGCCACGCCGCCAACGCCGGCGGCCAGCAGCGCCGTATGGCTTTGGCACACGCCCTTCGGCTTGCCCGTGGTGCCCGAGGTGTACAGGATGACGGCCGAGTCGCTGCCTTGGCCCGCTGCCACGGCGGCATCAAAAAAGCCCGGATGTTCGCGATCGTAGGCCCTGCCGAGTACCTGCAGGGCGGCAAAGGACATCAACTCCGGCTGGCGATAATGGCGCATGCCGCGTTCATCGTCGTAAACGATGTGGGTGAGGTGCGGATACACAGCTTTAAGTTCGAGCAGTTTGTCGACCTGTTCCTGGTCTTCGACGATGGCGTAGCGGATTTGCGCATCCTCCAGCACGTAGGCCATGTCAGCGGCTGGCGCGTCCTGGTACAGTGGCACGGGTACGCCGCCCAGACTTTGCGCGGCCAGCATGGCCCAGTACAGGCGGGGACGGTTGTCGCCGATGATGGCCAGGTTCATGCCGCGCTGGAAGCCGATGGCTGCCAAGCCGCAGGCCAGGGCGCGCACCTCGTCGTTGACCTGGGACCAGGTCCAGGTTTGCCAGATGCCCAGGTGCTTTTCGCGGAATGCGGGCTTGTCGGGTCGTACGGACCCGTGTTGCAATAAGCGCCGTGGAAAAGTCGGCATCGTCGTTGCGGTAGTCGTTTGCACCAGTGTCTCCCTGTTGCTTGTCTCAGGTACCACCTCGTTGGATGGCGCTCTGTGTTTTTATGTGTGAGGCGTTTGTGCAATGATAGTAGCTTGCGTTAGTTTGCCGAGTTGTCTTTTCGGGGACATTTACCCACTTTTCGATGGTGCATCGCACAATGACCTACCCTGATATCAGTCTGAAGGATGCCGTGCGCGCGGCCAACTGGGCGCAGTTGCTCGATCCCGTGCAAATGGCCAGGGTCGAGGCGGATGTGTTTGAAACGTCGGTGCCGAAAGGCGGCTTTGTCTGCCGTAAGGGCGAGCCGGTGGATAACTGGATCGGCGTCATCAGCGGCATGGTCAAGATGAATAATTTTTCCGCCTCGGGCAAGGCCATGACCTTCATCGGCGTGCCGCCCGGCAGCTGGTTTGGCGAAGGCTCGCTGCTGAAAAACGAAATCCGTAAATACGACACCATGGCGCTGCGCGATACGCGCGTCGCGCGCCTGCCTGGTGCCACCTTCCATTGGCTGCTGGAAACGAGCCTGCCGTTCACGCGCTTTTTGCTGATGCAACTCAATGAGCGTCTGGGCCAGTTCATCGGCATGGTGGAAAACGAACGTCTGCTCGACCTCAATACGCGCGTGGCGCGCTGCCTGGCCTCGATGTTCAATTCGCATTTGTATCCTGGCGTCGATACGCTGGTGCAGCTGTCGCAGGAAGAAATCGGTCTGTTGTCAGGCTCTTCGCGCCAGCGCGCCAACCAGGCCTTGCAGGTGCTTGAAAAAAAGGGCTTGCTGCGCCTCGATTATGGCGGCATCCGCGTGCTGGACCTGGAAGGCTTGCGGCGCTACGAGGCTGATGATGGCGAATGATGTGGCGATGGACGACGTGCGGTACTGGACGCAGCAGCACCAGCAATTGTTTTTGCCGGCGTTGGCAAGCTCGCTGCACGGTAGCGTATCAGCTGCGCCACGCGGGCACCAGGAAAAAACGCTGACGCAAGCTGAAACCGGCGAAAACGTCCTGGCCAGGCGCGCATGGCCAGGGCACGACGGGATGGCAGCGCCGTCCGCAGGCTAATCGCGGTATCATAGGCGCTTCCCAGCACCGCTCTTTTCGGCCCCATGCAGACACCTGACCAATCCACTCCCGCCTCCCGTTTGTCGCAACTGCGCAGCGCCATGCGCGCGCAGCACATCGACGCCTGCATCGTGCCATCGGCCGACCCGCACCTGTCCGAATACCTGCCGGCGCGCTGGCAGGGACGTGAGTGGCTGTCCGGTTTTACGGGCTCGGTCGGCACCTTGGTCGTGACGCACGATTTCGCCGGCGTATGGACCGATGGCCGCTACTGGGAGCAGGCGGAAACGGAACTGGCCGGCAGCGGCATCGTCCTGAAAAAAATCCCGTCCGGCGCCAGCGTGCTGTTTATCGACTGGCTGGGCGAGACCATGCAGTCGGGGCAGACGGTGGCCGTCGATGGCGCCGTGCTGGGCCTGGCCAATGCACGCCTGCTGCAGCAGGCGCTGGGCGCGCAGGTGACCCTGCGCACTGATATCGATTTGCTGCAAGCCGTGTGGTCGCAGCGTCCTGCCATGCCTGCCGCCCCCGTGTTTGAACATGCGGCGGCGTATCCGGCCCTGTCGCGCATGGAAAAACTGGCGGCCCTGCGCGCCAGCATGGCTGCGCACGGCGCCAGCCATCACGTCATTTCCACCCTCGACGATATCGCCTGGCTGTTCAACCTGCGTGGCGCCGATGTGAGCTATAACCCCGTCTTCCTCGCGCATGCGCTGGTTGGCCCGCAGCGCGCCACCCTGTTCGTGGCCGATGGCAAGCTGTCCGCTTCCCTGCGCGCCACGCTCGAGAGCCAAGGCGTGGACGTAGCCGCGTATGACGGCGCCGGCAGCATGCTGGCCGCCCTGCCTGATAGCGCCACCTTGCTGCTGGACCCACGCCGCATCACGTTCGGCACGCGCCAGGCCGTGCCTGAATCGGTGCCGGTGGTGGAAGCGATCAATCCGACCACCCTGGCCAAGTCGCGCAAGACGGATAGCGAAGCGGCGCATGTGCGCGCCGCCATGGAGCACGATGGCGCCGCCCTGTGCGAGTTTTTCAGCTGGTTAGAGCGCACCCTGGCCGACCCGCAGCGCGCGCCACTGACGGAAATCGGCGTCGACGAACACCTGACTGCCGCGCGCGCGCGTCGCGCCGGTTTTGTTAGCCCCAGTTTTGGCACCATCGCCGGTTTCAACGCACATGGCGCCATCATGCATTACCACGCCCATGCGGATACGCAAGCGACCATTGAAGGCGATGGCTTGCTGTTGATCGATTCGGGCGGCCAGTACTTTGGCGGCACCACCGATATCACGCGTGTGGTCCCCGTCGGCACGATCACGGCTGAACACAGGCGCGATTTCACCCTGGTCTTGCGCAGCATGATCGCCCTGTCGCGCGCGCAGTTCCCGCGCGGCGTGAAGTCACCCATGTTGGACGCTATCGCCCGCGCACCGCTGTGGGCCGAGGGCATCGACTTTGGCCATGGCACGGGACACGGCGTAGGCTTTTTCCTGAATGTCCATGAAGGCCCGCAATCGATTTCGCAGTCCGCCATGCCGGAGCCGCAGACAGCGATGGAGGTCGGCATGATCACTTCCATCGAGCCGGGCATCTACCGTCCCGGCCAGTGGGGTATCCGCATCGAAAACCTGGTGCTGAATGTGCCAGCGGTTCCCGCAGGGACGACGCAGTTCGGTGATTTCTTGCGCTTCGAAACCTTGACCCTGTGCCCGATCGACACGCGCTGCGTGGAGCGCTCGCTGCTGCGCGACGACGAGGCGGCCTGGCTCAACGACTACCACGCCAGCGTGCGCGCGCGTCTGGCGCCGCACTTGGCGGGTGATGCGCTGGCGTGGCTGGAACAGCGCACGGGAGCCATCTGATGCGCTCGACCCGCGCCACCTCCGCCATCGAGCGGCTCAAGGAACGCACCGGCCATCGTCTCTACACGATGGCGCGCACCGGCGATGAACTGTTCTTCCTCACCGAAGGCCCGGGCTTGCCGCCCCTGTGCGCGCCACTGGAACTCGATGCCTTTGTCGCCTTCGTCAATGGGCTGGGACCGCAAAAGGCGCGCCGCGTCAGCAAGCTCGATGTGGCGTTTGAAAAGCAGCTGACGAAAAAGCCCTAGATGCCGACCATAGACTTCCTGCGTGCCTATTGGTCGCCGGCCGAGCTGGCAACGAATGGCGTGATCCTGTTGAACCTGCTCGGCGCGCTGCTGCTGGGTCTATTGGTGGGCTACGAGCGTTCGTATCACGGGCGCGCGGCGGGCATGCGCACCTACAGCCTGGTCTGCATGGCTTCGGCCGCGCTGACGGTGCTGGGCGGCTATCCGGAGTTTTGGTACGGCGGCCATGGCGCCATCGTCGGCAGCGACCCCACGCGCGTTATCCAGGGTATTGTCACGGGCGTGGGCTTTCTGGGCGCCGGCGTCATCATGCGCGAGGGCTTCAATATCAGCGGTCTGACGACGGCTGCCTCGATCTGGGCTTCGTCCGTGATCGGCGTCATGGTCGGTATCGGCTTTTATCTGTCGGCCATGGGCCTGGCTTTCCTGTGCGCAATGGCGATGATTTTTCTGTCGAAATTGGAGAATTGGCTGCCGTCGCGCCACGCGGTGGCGATCACCATGCGCTTCAAGCCAGGATTTGTTCCGCGCGAAGAGGCACTGCGGCGCATGGCCGCCAAGCGCGGCTACGACATCGCCGGTGGCTCGCTTTCCATCGGCAGTACCGACGGCATGCAGGAGTGGCGCTTTGTCGCCATCGCGCATGGCAAGAACACGGGCGCCAGCCTGTCGACCATGTCGGCCGAACTGGCCGCCTTTGAAGGCATCGCCGGCTTCCAGCTGTCGCACGCACGCAACTGAAAAGGATGGACATGGATGCACAGGCCCAAGACGTACTCGATTTCTGGTTCCTGCCGCCCGATCACCGTGGCCATGCTCAGTCGCGCATGGAATGGTTCCGCAAGGACGATGCCTTTGATGCGCGCATACGCGCGCGTTTCGGTGCGCTGATCGATACCGCCATTGACGGTGGCTTGCGCGCGTGGAACGCGACGCCGCACGGTGCGCTGGCGCACCTCATCGTGCTCGATCAGTTCACGCGCAATGTCTACCGCGGCACGCCGCGTGCTTTTGCCGGCGACGCCTTGGCGCTGGCGCTGGCAGTGTCCTTGACGCAAGCAGGGCAGGACCAGCAGTTGCCGCCCATGCTGCGCGCCTTCGCCTACCTGCCATTCGAACATGCCGAAGAGCTGGCCATGCAGGCGCGCGCCGTCGAGCTATTCCAGCTGCTATCGCAGACGCAGCCCGGTTTTGAGAGCATGCTCGATTATGCCCAGCGGCACCAGGAAGTGATCGCCCGCTTCGGCCGCTTCCCCCACCGCAACGCCAATCTCGGCCGGCCCTCCACGCCGGAAGAGCTTGAATTCCTGCGCCAGCCAGGATCGAGTTTTTAGTTTGCCATGAACCTGACCTTCAATATCATCGGCGCCGGCCATGTCGGTCGCGTACTGGGCCGCCTGTTCGCCGGTGTCGATGGCATCGTGCTGCAAGATGTACTGACGCGCTCGATGGCGTCGGCGCAGGCAGCGGTCGATTTTATGGGTGCCGGCACCGCCGTCGCCAGCTATGCCGCCTTGCGCGGCGCCGACGTCACCATGCTGGCCGTGGCGGACGACCAGATCGGCCCGGCCTGCGCGGCACTGGTGGCCGAAGGACGGCAGGCGGGCGCCATCGTGTTTCACTGTAGCGGCGCGCTGGCGTCGAACGTGCTGCTGGCCGCGACGCAAGCCGGCGCCTCGGTGGCCAGCGCGCATCCGATTCGCAGCTTTGCCGACCCGCAACAGGTGGCCGCCACCTTTGAGGGCACGTTTTGCGGCGTCGAAGGCGCTCCGCTGGCGCTGGCCTTCCTGATGCCCGCCTTGAGTGCCATCGGTGCGCGTCCGGTGCCCATCGATCCGGCTGCCAAGACCCTGTATCACGCCGCTGCCGTGTTTGCCAGCAATTATCTGGTGACCGTGCTCGATGCCGCCCTGCGCGCTTATCAGGCCGCTGGCATTCCCGAGGCGGTGGCGCGCGAATTGGCGCAGCCCCTGGTGACGGAAGCGGTGGCCAATGTATTCCGTCTGGGCGCCGCGCCCGCGCTTTCCGGCCCTATCGCACGCGGCGATGTGGCCACCGTGCAACGCCAGCAGCAGGCGGTGCAAAGCTGGGATGCCGCCACGGGCGAAATGTACCGGGCGCTGGTGGCGCCCACGCAAGATCTGGCCAGGCGCAAGCGCGGCGGATGAATCAGGCCGCATGCACGTCGTGACCAGGGCCTGCGAATCTTGGCCCAAGCCGCTTGGTTGAGGGCATTCTTCAAGCAAGCCGGAAGTCGGCAGCAGGCCAAGTATTGGCGCCATAATAACTTGCATTATTAATAATCTTCCATGGCGAACGCGACAAGATAACCACGACTCACCAAATAAAAGTGCCGATTTGTCGACAAAGATGCAAATTAGCAATAAGATTTAAACATGGGAATCATTGCGCATCGCCCCTGTCTTGTCGCTCGTTTTCGGCGCAGGACACTACGCGCAGGGAGTGTTGTATGTTATTTTTAAAGAGTACGTCTGTCAGCAAGGCCCCCGGCATTTATGAAGTTGATATCGCCGCCAAACCACCGGGCAAGACCTTTGGCATTTTCCTCGCCACTGATCCCGATCATCCGCCGCATGTGTTGCTGGAACAATTGAAGGCGCTCGGCTACGAGAACACCTATAGTTCACCCTACCTGCACAAGGATCAGGGCAAGGTGCTGGACCTGCATTTCCAGAAGGATGGCACGGATCTCTTCAAGGGCTGGAAAACCGAAGAGTGCACGCAGAACCTGGCGGCCATCACGGCCCTGTTCGAGCAATATGGGATCACGATCGCGCCGCGCGTGATGTCGATGGCCGAAGCCTACGCTTAATCTGTATCAAGCTGCTTTCACGCTGATGTGATGCAGTGCCCACGGGCAACTGGCGCAACGTTTGGCCAGGCCCAGTGCCGCCATGGCCGCGATGCGGCCTGCATCATGGATGCCAATAGCAGCCCCAGGCCGCGCAGCGCCATCGCCTGTGCGTTGAGGCGGGGGCGACCGTAGAACGCCGTGCGCGCGCCTGCGCCACGGTCATTGCTGCCGCATCGCCATCGATGGCGCGCAGCAAAGTCTTGACACCGCCTTGCTCCGCAGGCTGCGTCGCCTGCAAGACATCGACCGGCTGCAGCCGGCGCAGGGCATGTGCCTTGCCCGCGTATTCCAGGGTGAGCCAATGGTACGTGCCGGCACATTCGCCAGCGCCGTAATGCTCTTAAGTCTAGCTTAAGTTCTTTCAACTACGTACATTTTGACGTTATTGGCACTTCGCAATTTCAGCTTACATCTTGTCACAGTTCTTACGCAATGAGGAAAGACGTGGCTTTTTTCGGCTGTTATTGTGTAGTCATCGCACTTCCCTGAACTGCGAATCCAGGCACGTCAACCAATTGAAAGAGAACATGATGAAAAAGAAAATCCTGTTTGCAATGATCGCTTCCGTCACCGCACTGACCGGCATGAGCGCCGCACACGCCGAGGGCGCGTATGTGGGCGCCGGCATCACGGGCAACCGCTACAATTTTGATATTCCCGGCGCCACCAGCGCCGATAATCACAGCGGCTACAAGGCCGGGGCCAAGGTCTTCGCCGGTTACGACTTCGATAAAACCTGGGCGGTCGAGGGCGGTTACGCCGATTTCGGCAGCAAGGATTACAGCTATGTCACGGGCGCTGGCAACGGTTCCGTAAAAAGCGATTCGCACGGCTACTACCTGGCCGGCAAGGTCAGCATGCCCGTCAGCGATAAAGTGGGCGTGTTCGGCAAGCTCGGCGTGGCCAAGGTCAACAATAGCTTGAGCGGCACAGGCCTGTCGACTGGCATCAGCGGCAATAACAAGACGGGCGTGTACGCTTCCGTCGGTGCCCAGTACGCGCTCAACGAGAAAGTCTCGCTGACGGCGGAAGTGGAACACTTCGGCAAGAGCGCCGACCAGGGCCGCAAGGCTACCGGCCTGGCCTTAGGCGCACGCTACAACTTCTAAAGGTTTAGAAGTGCTTAAAAAAAAGGCAGCCACCGCGAGGTCACTGCCTTTTTTGCATGGACAACCGTAAAACTTAGGTCGTCAATGGCTTGTAGCGGATACGTTTTGGTTTTGCGCCTTCGTCACCGAGGCGTTTCTTCTTGTCGGCTTCGTATTCCTGATAGTTGCCGTCAAAGAAGGTGACCTGCGAATCGCCTTCGAATGCCAGGATGTGCGTGGCGATACGGTCGAGGAACCAGCGATCATGCGAAATGACCATGACGCTGCCGGCAAATTCCAGCAAGGCGTCTTCCAGCGCGCGCAAGGTTTCCACGTCCAGATCGTTCGACGGTTCATCGAGCAGCAGGACGTTGCCGCCCATCAGCAGGGTTTTGGCCAGGTGCAGACGGCCACGTTCACCGCCGGACAGATTGCCGACGATTTTTTGCTGGTCGCCGCCCTTGAAGTTGAAGCGGCCCAGGTAGGCGCGCGACGGCATTTCGAAGCGGCCGACCGTCAACATGTCGGCGCCGCCACACACGTCCTGGAAGACGGTCTTGCTGTCCGACAGCGAGTCGCCGCGATTCTGGTCGACGATGGACACGCGCGCCGTCTGCCCGATGGCCACTTCACCGCTGTCCGGCTGTTCCTTGCCGGTAATCATCTTGAACAAGGTCGACTTACCGGCGCCGTTGGGGCCGATGATGCCGACGATGGCGCCCGGTGGTACGGTAAAACTCAGGTTGTCGATCAGCAAACGGTCGCCGAACGCTTTCGACACGTTCTTGAACTCGATGACATCATTGCCCAGGCGTTCGGCCACGGGAATGAAGATTTCCTGCGTTTCGTTGCGCTTCTGGTATTCGTGCTCGGACAGTTCGTTGAAGCGGGCCAGGCGCGCTTTCGACTTGGCTTGGCGCGCTTTCGGATTCTGGCGCGACCATTCCAATTCCTTCTGCAGCGCTTTTTGGCGCGCCGATTCGGTCGATTCTTCCTGCTTCAGGCGGGCTTGCTTCTGTTCCAGCCACGTCGAGTAATTGCCCTTCCATGGAATGCCGCTGCCGCGGTCCAGCTCCAGGATCCATTCGGCCGCATTGTCGAGGAAGTAGCGGTCATGGGTGATGGCCACCACGGTGCCGGGGAAGCGCAGCAGGAATTGTTCCAGCCAGTCGACCGATTCCGCATCCAGATGGTTGGTCGGTTCGTCGAGCAGCAGCATGTCAGGCTTGGACAGCAGCAGCTTGCATAGCGCCACGCGGCGCTTTTCACCACCCGACAGCACGCCGACCTTGGCGTCCCATGGTGGCAGGCGCAGTGCGTCGGCGGCCATTTCCAGCTGCAAATTCAAATTGCCACCGTCGGAAGTCGAGATGATCGCTTCCAGGCGTGCCTGTTCCGTGGCCAGGGCGTCGAAATCGGCGTCTTCCTCGGCATACGCGGCGTACACGGCTTCGAGCTTGGCTTGTGCTTCAAATACTTCGCCCAGGCCTGATTCGACTTCCTGGCGCACGGTCTTTTCCGGATCCAGTTGCGGTTCCTGCGGCAGGTAGCCGATGTTCAAGCCCGGCATCGGCACCGCTTCGCCCTGAATGTCGGTGTCGATGCCTGCCATGATTTTCAGCAGGGTCGATTTGCCGGAGCCGTTCAAGCCCAGCACGCCGATCTTCGCGCCTGGGAAGAAGGAGAGGGAAATATCTTTCAGAATCTGGCGCTTGGGCGGAACGATTTTGCCCACGCGATTCATGGTGTAGACGTAATTTGCCATTAGAAATCTCGGGTGATATACAAAGATGCACAGGATACGGTAAACGCCCGCTTCCGGCCAGCGCTGCGCGCTGTGGAAACGGACGCCAGGGGCAAGACTAGGCGCTGGCGCGCGCCTTGCGGGCCGTCCACAGCCCTTCGGCAGCGTACAGAGCCAGTGCCGTCCAGATGACGAGGAAGCCCAGCATGCGCTCTGGGGTGAACGATTCGTGGAAGACCCATACGCCGATCAGCAGTTGGCCCGTGGGGGCGATGTATTGCAATAAGCCCAGCACGGCGAGCGGCAGGCGGCGCGCGCCGGCGGCGAACAGCAGCAGGGGAATGGCCGTGATGGGACCGGACGCCAGCAGCAGTGCACGGGTGGCGGACGCGTCAGTATTGACGAAGCCGCTCTGGCCGTGCCAGGCCAGCCACAGCATGTAGGCCAGGGCCAGAGGGAACAGGATCAGCGTTTCGAATGACAGGCCTTCCAGCGCACCGAGCGCGGCTGTCTTGCGCAGCAAGCCATAGCCGCCAAAGGTGGCCGCCAGCAGCAGGGCGATCCAGGGCACTTGCCCACCCTGCCAAGTGAGCCAGGCTACGCCGCAGGCGGCCAGGCTGATGGCCAGCCACTGCAGTCGGCGCAGGCGCTCGTGCAGCAGCAAAAACCCCAGCATGACATTGACCAGCGGTGTAATAAAATAGCCGAGGCTGGCGTCAACCACATGGCCGTTATTGACGGCCCAGATATAGATGAACCAGTTGGTCGATAGCAAAAACGCACTGGCGACGAAGCTGGCCACGACCCTGGGCCGTGCTTTCAGGCTGCCCAGCCAGCCCCATTGGCGGCGCACGGTCAGCACGATGCCAAGAAACAACAGTGACCAGACCATGCGGTGCGCCAGGATTTCTTGCGGTGCGATCTCATCAATAGCGTGGAAATACAGGGGGAACAGACCCCAGCACAGGAAGGCGAGGGAGGCGTAGAGCATGCCTGGATTCATGGTGGGGTTTGCTTGAGAGTAGACAGCCTGTCATTATGGCTGAAAACACCGGGGGCTGCCCGGCGCCGCCAGCGAAGCGTAGAATGGCAACAAATCGATGGCCGCAAGCCCGCGCAGCAAGGCGGAGCGGCACAAAACCATGACCTTGGGGCAGCTGCGGAACCATGCAAAAATACTCTTGCTATTTGCTAATACCTATCATATTGTGCGATGCAACAAAACAAAAACGGGTGCAATCTTGACGTCGGAACATAAAAAAAGCAGCCTGGTTGGCTTGACACTGGCTGCCGTCGGCATCGTCTACGGCGATATCGGCACTAGTCCGTTATATACCCTGAAAACGGTCTTCGACCCGGCCCACGGCTTGTCTGTCACGCATAACAACCTTTTGGGCATCGTCTCGCTGATCTTCTGGGGCCTGACCCTGATCGTCTCGCTCAAGTACGTGACCCTGGTGCTGCGTGCCGACAACCGCGGCGAGGGCGGCATCATGGCCCTGATGGCGCTGGTGCTGTCGTCCGTCAGCAAGTCCTCGCGCTGGCATGTGCCGCTGATGGTGATCGGCGTGTTTGGCGCCACCCTGTTCTATGGCGATAGCGTGATCACGCCTGCCATTTCCGTGCTTTCTGCCATCGAAGGTCTGGAAGTGGCCACGCCTGCCTTCAGCCCGTACGTGGTGTGGCTGACGATCGCCGTGCTGGTGGCGCTGTATTCGGTGCAGTCACACGGTACGGCCGGCATCGGCCGCTTCTTCGCTCCCATCATGCTGATATGGTTTGTCGCGCTCGCCTGCATGGGCGTGGTCAATATCATCAAGTCGCCAGCCATCCTGGCCGCCGTCAATCCCCTGCACGCGGTCGCTTTCCTGATGGACAACGGTCGTATCGCCTTCCTGTCGCTGGGCGCCGTGGTGCTGGCACTGACGGGCGCCGAGGCGCTGTACGCCGACATGGGCCACTTCGGCAAGAAGCCGATTCGCATGGCCTGGTTCCTGATCGCCTTTCCCGCGCTGGCGCTGAACTATCTGGGCCAGGGTGGCCTGCTGCTGGCGCACCCGGAAGCCATTTCCAATCCGTTCTACCAGCAGTTGGGCGCCTGGAGCGTGTATCCGCTGGTGATTTTGTCGACCATGGCTACCGTGATCGCTTCGCAGGCAACCATTTCCGGCACGTTCTCGATGACCAAGCAAGCCATCGCGCTGGGCTTTTTGCCGCGCATGCGCGTGCGCCACACATCGGAAAGTGAAATCGGGCAGATTTATATTCCTGCCGTGAACTGGCTGCAGCTGGCCGTGGTGCTGATGGCCGTCGTCGGTTTCGGTTCGTCGGAAAAGCTGGCCGCCGCCTACGGCATCGCCGTCACGGCCACCATGCTGGCCACCACGATCCTGACCTTCTTCGTCATCCGCTACCGCTGGAAGATGAATTTGCTGCTGTGCTGGGGTGCCACCGGTTTCTTCCTGATCATCGACGTCAACCTGTTCTCGGCCAGCGCCCTGAAACTGTTCCACGGCGGCTGGTTCCCGCTGCTGCTGGGCGCCATCCTGTTTACCATCATGCTGACCTGGAAGCGGGGGCGCCAGCTGGTGTTCCAGAACCTGGAGAAGCATGCGATCCCGCTCAAGGACTTCCTCTCGTCGCTATTCATCGCGCCGCCGCTGCGCGTGCCCGGCACGGCCATCTTCCTGCGCGGCGAGACCGATGGCGTGCCGCACGCGCTGCTGCATAACTTGCTGCACAACAAGGTGTTGCATGAACGCGTCATTTTCCTCACCGTCTTCATGCATGAGGAGCCGTGGGTGGTGCCGTCCGAGCAGGTGCGCGTGGTGGGTCTCGGTCACCAGTGCTACCAGGTGAACGTGCATTACGGCTTCAAGGATGAACCTGATATTCCGGCGGCGCTGGCCCGCTGCGCCGAGCAGGGACTTGATATCGAAATGATGGAAACGTCGTTCTTCATCGCGCGCCAGACCATCATCTCGACGCCGGGTGCCGGCATGATGCCGTGGCGCGAGCATTTGTTCGTCACCATGTCGCGCAATGCGCGCACGGCGGCCGACTACTATCAGATCCCGAGCAATCGGGTGATCGAACTGGGCACGCAGGTGGAAATTTAGATATTTTGGTTATAGTGGCAACGTTGTATTGTTGCCGCATTGAGCGCCGGGCTTACGTCTGCTTACAAATGCGCCCGGCGACACCTGTTAAACTGCAGCCCGCACCGGTCCGCACCGTACGGGCTTGAGTCATACACCAATATTTAAAGGGAAACCATGAAATCGGTATTTCAATTGATCGCCACGTTTGCTTGCGCCGTGGCCCTGACCGCTTGCGGTGCTGCTGCCAACACCGAGAAGCCGGTCGTGCTCGACCCGAATACACAGGTAAAAGAGCTCACCATTACCAATCCAGTCGATGGCACCGGCACGGTAGCGGCAGCGGGCGATACGCTGCTGGTGACTTACACGGGCTGGCTGTATGACGCCAGCAAGCCAGGCAACAAGGGCGCGCAGTTCGATGCGAGCCAGGCAGGAGCCGGTTTTGATTTCGTTCTGGGCATTGGCCGGGTCATCCTGGGCTGGGACCGCGGTCTGGTCGGCATGAAGGTCGGTGGTACGCGCACGCTGGCCATTCCGTATGACCTGGCCTATGGCAAGGCGGGCAGCCCGCCGAAAATTCCCGGCTATGCCGGCTTGTTGTTCGAAGTCAAGCTGATCGGCGTGACGAAAAAATAAGCACGCGCAAGGCGCAGCGACCAAGGGCGATTCCACGGAATCGCTGTTTTGGCGGCCGTTTACGCTTCGGGTGGGGCTAGTTCCTGGAAGTAATACGTGGCGCCGCCCAGCGTGGCTGGCGCGTCATATTGCAGTACCTGCGTGCGGCGCAGCGCCACCGGTGCGCTGAACGCGGGGCCGTCGTAGACGAAGGTGTGGAATTCGCCGTTTTCGCCGCAGGCATCGACGCCGGGTGGCAGGTCGGCCAGGAAGGACGCATCGAACTCGCGCCCGCAAAAATCGCGTGGCAGGTGCTGGCCATTGATGCAGACGACGATGGCCTTGAAGCCGGCGGCGAGAAACTCGTCGACCAACGCGCGCCGCGCTTCGCCCCACAGGGGCAGGTGGGCGGTCAGGCCTGCCGTAGCGCAGACTTTTTCTTCCCAGTCGCGGTGTGCTTGCAAATCGATGTCGCCAAAGATGGCGTGCGCGATACCCTCGGCTTTCGCCGCGCGCAGCATGGCGATGAATTTCTCTTCGTAGCTGGCCCAGCTGGCATGATAGCGCTGCAGGCGTGCACCCAGGCTGGCCGCCTGCGCTTCGAGCAATGCCGGCGGCACGCCGTGCGAGCGCGATTTGCGGCCATCTTCATCCATGGCCGTGATCAGCAGTGGCACGGCCATGCCGGCGTTGCGTGCGCGCCACAGAGCGAGGCAGGAATCCTTGCCACCGCTCCAGGAAATGAGGGCCGTCGTCATGCTGTTGTTTTCGCCGTGCGCAGCATGTCGATGTGCGCTATGCCGTCTTCGTCGTAGGGCGCGCTGACGGTGACAAAACCGAAGCACTGGTAGAAGCGCTCCAGGTAGTGCTGCGCACCGATGCGGATGGCGTGTCCAGGGTGCTGGCGTTCGGCGCGTGCGATGCCCTCCGCCAGCAGCAGCTTGCCGGCGCCCGTGGTGCGTGCTTCGGGCGCCGTCAGCACGCGGCCCAGCGACATTTCCACGTATTTGGCGGCCGGCGCCAACACGCGCAGATACGCGACCAACCGGCGCTGGCCATCGACTGTCTGCCAGCCCAGCAAGTGCATGGCTTGCTGGTCGTAGCCATCGAGGTCCGGATAAATACATTGCTGTTCGATGATGAACACGCGCTGGCGCAATTGCAGCACCTGGTACAAATCGCGGGGACCGAGTTCGTCGAAAGTGTTCCATTGCCAGGCGATCATGCGTGCTCCGAAAAATGAGTCAAAGAGCGCTATTTTAACGGTGCACGCAAAAAACCGCATTGCCATAAAGACAGTGCGGTTTGGATGGCGAAGCGCGACGCGCTACAGCCTATGCCAGGTGCTCTTAGACGATCGTCAGGGTGACGTTGATGTTGCCGCGCGTGGCGTTCGAGTACGGACACACGATGTGGGCGGCGGCGACCAGCGCTTCGGCGGCGGCGCGTTCCATGCCTGGCAGCGCAATTTTCAGTTCCACTTCGATGCCGAAGCCCGTGTCGATGGCGCCGATGCCGACGTGACCTTCGACGGACAGGTCCGCCGGCAAGGCGATCTTGTCGCGGCCACCGACAAATTTCATGGCGCCGATGAAGCAGGCCGAGTAGCCGGCGGCGAACAGTTGTTCTGGATTGGTGCCCACGGCGCCATTGCCGCCCAGTTCTTTTGGCGTGGTCAGCTTGACGTCCAGCACATTGTCGGACGACACGGCACGGCCTTCGCGGCCTCCGGTGGCGGTAGCTTGCGCGCGGTACAGTACTTGTTTGATCGACATAATGGTTCCTTTAGATAGATAAATAGGTGACTACTAAATAGTGTGCTACTTGTTTCGTGGGCCGTGGCCCCAGGATGCCCGTCTGTAGAAGTAATTGCCGGCGTCCATGCACACAATATATATCGCGCACTATTTAATTGCAAGCTATTTTATTTTGACGCGACGTATATTTGCGCTTTATTTTTTTGCCTTTGTCGCCAGTATTGCCCTTCCATCGCATAATGGCCAGCGTCGCCGGGGGCGATGGTTATGCTGGGCCCACTTCAAACCCCAAGGAAAAATCATGACTAGCCTCTTCTTTATCCTGCGCATCTGCCTAGTCACGATGCTCACCTACATCATCGCCACCGCCCTTCTGGTGGAGACCTTTCTGCGCCACATCTTCCAACACACGGAAGGCTTCTTTGTCATCGTCGGCGCGCTGCTGGCCAGCGCCGTCATCACGAATGCGTTTTCGCATGTACGCCGCGTGCGCCTGATCGCCGGCACCGTCAACGCCAGCACCTTGTCGAGCCGCCAGCGGCGCCAGATCGAGATCCCGTTCGAGGCGGGCGAGGTGTTCGACATGATCGACGCGGCCATCCGTGAATTGCCGGGCAGCGAAGTGGTCGAAAGCGCGCGCGACAGCTTGCAGGTGCAGGCCTGCGTGCGCCGCGCGGCGCCGTACACGCACACGGGCTTGCCGCGCATGCGCTTGCTGGGATTCATCGAGCCGCGGCCGAACCAGATCCTCGCCACCGTCACGCCGAATGGCGAGGCGGGCAGCGTGACCCTGATCTGCGAGCCGGCGCGCAGTGCGTGGACCGACTGGTTTCTCGTCGACCATGGCAGCAACCTGGAAAATGCGGAAGCGGTGACGCGGGCGATGACGCGCCGGGTGGCGCAGCGCCGGCGCGGCGAGCAGGCCGAGGCGCGCCAGACGGTGACGGAAAAGGAACTCACGGTGGCCAAGCTGAGCCTGCTGCACGCGCAGGTCGAACCGCACTTCCTGTACAACACCCTGGCCAGCGCGCAGTTGCTCACGCGCAGCGACCCGGTGCGCGCCGACGAGATGCTGGGCAACCTGATTTTGTACCTGCGTCACTCGCTGCCGCGCACCGAGCAAGCCATGTCGACCCTGGGCACGGAGCTGGAACGGGCGCGCGCCTACCTCGATATTTTGAAAATCCGCATGGGTGCGCGCCTGAACCTGCAAATTGAGGTACCGCCATACCTGCGCCAGGTGGAGCTGCCGCCAATGATGCTGCAAACCTTGGTGGAAAACGCCATCAAGCATGGCCTGGAGCCGAAGAGCGGCGGCGGCACTGTGTGGATCATGGCGCGCAGCGGCAACGGCACGGTGATTGTCACGGTGGCCGACGATGGCAAGGGTTTCAGTGACGACGGCGCTGGCACGGGCATCGGCCTGCGCAATGTGCGCGAACGCCTGCGCCTGATCTATGGCAATGCCGCCGCGTTTGCCATTGTTGCCAATTTCCCTGATGGCGTGACGGCGACCATCACGTTGCCGGACGGCACGGCGCAAGGAGGGGCGTATGCATCAGCCTGAGATGACTTGCGTCATTGCCGAAGACGAAACCCTGTTGCGTGATGCGCTGGTGGCTTTGCTGGCTGAAGCGTGGCCGTCGCTGCGCATCGTCGCCGCTTGCGACGATGGCGGCACGGCACTCGACGCCATCGCCACCTTGCAGCCCGATGTCGCCTTCCTCGATATTCGCATGCCGGGTCTGACGGGGCTGGAAGTGGCGGCCGGCGCGCTCGAGGCCAGTCCCGGCACGCAAGTGGTGTTCGTCACCGCCTACGACCAGTACGCGATCGATGCCTTTGACAAGGGTGCCGTCGATTACTTATTGAAACCTATCGGCCGCGAGCGCCTGCAAGCGACCTTGCAGCGCGTCCAGGCGCGTGCCGGCAAGGTGACGGCGGGCGATGGCGCGTTGGCCGGCCTGCTGCAGCAATTGCGCAGCGCCTTGCCGGCGGCGGCCAAGTCGCCGCCGCTGGTGTGGCTGACGGCCAGCAGCGGCAAGGATACGCGCCTGATCATGGTGGAAGATATTGCCTACTTTCAGTCCGACACCAAGTACACGGCCGTCATGACGGCGGACGGCGAGGCGCTGTTGCGCAAGCCGATACGCGAATTGCTCGACGTGCTAGATCCGGCCATTTTCAAGCAGATCCACCGCTCCACCATCGTCAACATGAAGATGGTGGCGTCGGTCACGCGCGACGAGGTGGGGCGCGGTGCCTTGCGCCTGAAAACACGCCGGGAGATCCTCGCCGTGAGCCAGCCGTTCATGAGTTTGTTTCGCAATATGTAGAGCTGCTAAAGCCGGGGTCAGCCCCCCGTTTGTGTTGGCACTGAGCTTGACGTTAGCGGTGTTGAGGGTCTGACCCCAGAATTCTGACCCCAGACTTACTCAGCCGTCTCAAAACCTTCGAGCACGTTTACCACATTGATGCCCAATTCCTTGACAGCATAGCCCCCTTCGAGGATGAAGGCGGTGGGTAGGCCCAGATGGGCCAGGCGTTCGCCCACGCGCAGGTAGTCGCCGCTTTGCAGGGCGAAGTGCGAGAGCGGATCACCGACGAAGGTATCGACGCCGAGCGACACCACCAGTGCGTCCGGCGCGTACATATTGATGCGCAGGCAGGCCGTTTCCAGCGCCGCGAACCAGTTGGCCGTGGAACTGCCGGCCGGTAGCGGCAGGTTGACGTTGTAGCCAAGACCGGCACCGCTGCCCGTTTCATCGGCGTGCCCGAGGTAAAACGGGTACTCGCTGCGCGGATCGGCATGGATCGAGGCGAACAGCACGTCGTCGCGCGCATAGAAAATGCTTTGCGTGCCGTTGCCGTGGTGATAATCGATATCAACGATGGCGACCCTGCGGGCGCCGTCGTCGAGCAAATGCTGCGCCGCCAGGGCCGCGTTGTTCAGGAAGCAGTAGCCACCAAAGAAATCGCTGCCCGCATGGTGGCCCGGTGGGCGCGTCAGGGCAAACGTGGCCCGTTCACCCAGGCGCAGCGCGTGCGCCGCGTTGACGGCGCAGTCGGCGCCCGTCTTGGCTGCCGTCCAGGTGCCGGCCGTCAGCGGCGTGCCATTGTCCATCGAATACAGCCCTAGCTTGGCCGTGAAGTTGTCCGGTTCGATGTCGTGGCGCAAGGTACGCACGGGCCACACGGACGGCAGCGCGTCCTTGCCCGCGTTGTCGGGGTCGAGCGCCAGCCAGTCGTGCCAGGCGTGGCGCAAAAAATGCAGGTAACGCGGCGTGTGGATGCGTTCGAGTGACGTCAGCGGCACGCCGTGCGGCGTGACGATGCGGCCCAGGTTGCGCCGTGCCAGTTCGGCCACCACCATGTCGGCCCGCTCGGGCGTCTCGAAGCAGGGCACGATGGCACCGCGAAACATTTCGTAGCGGCCCCGGTGCTGGCTGTGCAATTCGTTGTAGAAGGTCAGCATCGGGGCACTTTGCGCAAGGTCAGGTGTGCGGGCACAGGGTGCTGGCGCGGTAGGCAGCGACGAAATCGTCGAAGCTGCCGGCGGGCGCCGCTTCCATGGCATGCTGCTCGGCCAGCGAGCTGCTCGCCAACTGCTCGAAATACGCGCTTTGTTCCTGCGTCGGCGGCTGCGCGCGGAAGTAGGCGGCGTGGCGTTCACTCTGGCGCAGGCCGAAGGCGGCAAACGAGCCGCCGTTGGCGCGCAGCTCGGCCAATACCTTTGCCGATGGCGTGGCGTCCGGGTCGGCCAGTTTGACCGCTTGCGCCGCCAGGCTGTCCGCATGTGCGCTGCCTTGCTCGCGCGCGTCGAGCAAAGCCGCTACAGGTGCGATGCGCGCCAGCAATTGTTCGCCCCAGGCTTGCAGGGTGATGTCTTCGCCATTGTGGCGCAGGCGCAAGCCCGGCGTGCGGCCTTCCTTGACGGTGCGGGCGAAATTATTGGTGTAGCAGGCGCTTTCCTCGGCCGAGATGGGCGCGCTGTCGTCGAGCGCGCAAAACAGCAAAAAGGCGTCGAGGAAGCGGGCTGTTTCCAGGCTGATGCCGACCGGTTCGAATGGGTCGACATCCATGCAGCGTACTTCGATGTATTGCACGCCGCGCAGGCACAGCGCCTGGATGGGACGCTCGCCCGTGCGGATCACGCGCTTCGGGCGGATGGTCGAATAGTATTCATTTTCGATCTGCAGCACGTTGCTCGATAGCTGTATCCACTCGCCATCTTTCTTTGTGCCCAGCGCCGCATACGGTGGGTATGGGTCGTTGACGGCGTGCGTGAGGGCGTTGACGTAGTCTTCCAGGCTATTTTCATGCGGGCGCAGACCGGACTGGGCATCGTTCTGGTAACCGAGGTCGCTCATGCGCAGGCTGGTGGCATAGGGCAGGAACAGGGTGTCGTCGGACAAGGTGTCGAGCTTGTGCGCGCGGCCACGCAGGAAGCCGGCGGACAGGGCCGGCGAGGCGCCGAACAGATACATCAGCAGCCAGCTGTAGCGGCGGAAATTGCGGATCGTCGCCAGGTAGCTTTCTGATTGCACATCCTTCGGCGTCGCCGTCCCATGTTGCGCGCTGGTAGCGGTATTGCTGTGCAATACCTGCCAGAGCTGCTCGTCGAGCGAATAGTTGTAGTGGATGCCGGCGATGCATTGCATGGCCTTGCCGTAACGCAAGGCCAGGCCGCGCCGATAGACGTGCTTGAGCATGCCCATGTTCGAGCTGCCATAGTTGGCGATGGCGATCTGCGCTTCGGGCGGCAGCTGGCAAGGCATCGACTGGCTCCACAGCAACTCGTCGCCGAGGCGGCTGTAGGCATGGCGGTGCACGGTATCGAGCTTGCTTAATGTCGTTGCGATGTCGCTTTCAGCCGGCGTGATGAATTCGAGCAGCGCTTCGGCGTAGTCGGTGGTGATTTCAGGGTGCGTCAGCGCCGAGCCCAGGGCGGCGGGATGGGGCGTGGAAGCCAGATGGCCGGCATGGTCGACGCGCAGGGTTTCACGCTCGATGCCGCGCAAGCCGCCCAGCAGCGCGCGGTTGGCATCTTTAGTCAGCAATGCCAGGCGGCGAGTCAACAGGTTGGGCAATTGGAGCTTCCTTTCTTGTGCAGCAGATAAATTATTTGTGCTGAGATTAACCGAATTTTGGCAAATGCGTCGGCACCGGCCAAAAAAACGCCGCGTTGCCAGCGTTCGCCCTGGTGAACGGGGACGGCGCTTCGGTCAGGAATTCGCTTGATATTTTAACAAACTGCGGGAGATCTGGCGCGTTGCTGGATCAAGCAACGCGCGCGTCGAGGGGGTCAGCCCAGGCGGGCGCCGCTGACTCTTTCGATGCCGGCCAAGTCGCGCCAGCTTTGTACTTTGCTGTAGCCGGCCTCGGCCAGCAAGCCGCGCACGGACACTGCCTGGTCATAGCCGTGTTCCAGCAGCAGCCAGGCGCCTGACGCCAGGTGGCGCGCGGCACCAGCGACGATGGTGCGCAAGGCCGACAGGCCGTCCGCGTGGTCGGTCAGCGCGCCGGTGGGTTCAAAACGCAGGTCGCCTTCGGCCAGGTGATGGTCGCCGCTGGCGATGTAGGGGGGATTGGAGACGATCAGGTCGAACTTTTCCGTGCCCAGCGCTTCGAACCAGTCGCTGGCCATGAAGGTCACGTTGACGCCGTTGGCGCTGGCGTTGCGGCGCGCTACGGCCAGGGCGGTGCTGCTGACGTCCAGGGCCGTGACGACGGCGTCGGGCCGCGTGTAGGCGAGCGCCACGGCGATGGCGCCGCTGCCCGTACCCATGTCGAGTACTCGTCCGCCAGGGGGCAGGCGTTCAAGCGCCAGTTCCACCAGCACTTCGGTGTCGGGACGGGGAATCAGCACGGCATCGTTCACTTCGAATGGCAAGCCGAAAAATTCGCGCTGGCCGACGATGTAGGCGATCGGCTCGCCGCGCAGGCGGCGCGCCAGCAAGCCCGACAGGCATACTGCTTCGTCGTTCGTCAGCACACGCTCCGATTGCGTGATCAGCGAGACGCGCGACAGGCCCAGCGCGTGGCCCAGCAGGATACGATTGTCGAGCGGGTCGAGCAGCGGACGCATTTGCAGGGCGCCGACAGTGCTGCCGGCGGGGATCAATGTTTCTGGCATGAATAGTCTATTATTTTTTGCGGCGCAGCAGTGTCCACAGCAGGCCTACGGTAAAAAGGGCGAACCAGACGAACGCCCATTGCGGGATCGACAGGCCGAAAAACGGCGCGCCGGCGTCTTCGCAGGCGCCATACGCTTCAAACATGAAGGGCATGACTTGTGCCGTGAAAATCTTGTTGAGTGCCGTTTCCACCGGGTCGATGCCGCACGAGAAGCCGGGATGGGCCAGCACGTACAAATGCTTGGCGCCCACGCCCAGGCCGCCCAGGGCCGCGAGCAGGCCGATGCCGGCGCCGATTTTCGGCTGCGTGGCCACCGCGCCCGCCAGGCAGGCGATGCCGATGGCGAGGAACAGGTAGCGCTGGATCACGCACAGCGGGCATGGCGCCATGTTCATGGCATGCTGCAAATACATGGCCACACCGAGCATCAGGAAACACAGGGCGGCGATCAACAGGAGTACGGTGCGTGAATTTTTCATGGGCGACACGGTGAGGTGGATGGAATCGGGCTACGCATTCTCGCACAAGGCCGGATATTTATTGCTTAGCCGCTACTTAAACCCAAAGGCAGAATCCGGGGTCGGACCCTTAGGGTCCGACCCCAGTCCTTGTTTTGGGTTACTTAATCGCCCAGCGCTGCAAGTAGCTCCGCCTGGTGTTCTGCCGCCAACGCATTCGTCAATTCCGTCAAATCCCCATCCATGATGAAATCAAGTTTGTATAACGTCAAATTGATGCGGTGATCCGTCAGTCGACCCTGCGGGAAGTTGTAAGTGCGGATACGTTCGCTGCGGTCGCCCGAGCCGATCAGGCTCTTGCGGGTGGCCGCTTCCTTCGACTGCTGTTCGCGCAATTGCACGTCCTTGATGCGCGCGGCCAGCACTTTCATCGCTTGCGCCTTGTTCTTGTGCTGGCTGCGGTCATCCTGGCATTCGACCACGATGCCGGTCGGCAAGTGGGTGATGCGCACGGCCGAATCGGTCTTGTTGATGTGCTGTCCGCCCGCGCCCGAGGCGCGGTAGGTGTCGATGCGCAAGTCGGCCGGATTGATGTTGACGTCTTCGACTTCATCGGCTTCCGGCATCACCGCCACCGTACAGGCCGAGGTGTGGATGCGGCCTTGCGTTTCCGTGGCCGGCACGCGCTGCACGCGGTGGCCGCCCGACTCGAATTTCAGTTTCGAATACGCGCCATTGCCAACCACGCGCACGATCACTTCGCGATAGCCGCCCAGGTCAGAGTCCGACGACGAGACCAGTTCGACCTGCCAGCGGTTGCGCTCGGCAAAGCGTGAGTACATGCGCAATAAATCGCCGGCGAACAGGGCCGATTCGTCGCCGCCCGTGCCGGCGCGAATTTCCAGGAAGATATTGCGTTCGTCATTGACATCCTTCGGCAGCAGCATGGTTTGCAATTCGCGTTCCAGGCGCGCCATGGTCGCTTTCGCCGCTTCGATTTCTTCTTGCGCGAATTGCTTCATGTCCGGATCGCCCAGCATCTCTTGCGCTGTTGTAATATCGTCGCCCGCTTCCTGGTAGCAACGGTAGAGTGCCACCAGCGGGCCCAGCTCGGCGTGCTCGCGCGTCATCTTGCGGTAGCTGTCCATGTTCGAGGTGGCGTCCGGGTGCATCAACAGTTCGTCGAGTTCGACCAGGCGGTTCGCCAGTTGATCGAGTTTGGCCAGCATGGATGGTTTCATAGCGATTCGCGGTAAAAGAGTGTAGGGATGGTAGGGCTACGGCAAGCCCGGCAGGCGGGCAGGGGGCGGCCGCGCGGGCGGCCAGCGGGGCTGCGCTAACGGCGGGGGCGGAACAGTTTCGGCAGCAGGCTAACGAGTTGCTTGCGCTCGTCGCCCTGCGCATGGTGCAGCGCCTGTTGCGGACCGTGCAGGAACTTGGCCGTCAAGCCTTTCGACAGCGCTTCCAGTACGGCATCGATGTCGGCGCCTTTGGCCAGCATCTTGCGCGCCCGTTCCACTTCCATCAGGCGTAGCGCTTCGCTGTTTTCATGCAAATGCTGGATGACGGGCACCATGGCGCGGTCATCGACCCAGCTCATGAACGATTGCACGCGCGTCTCGATGATGGCTTCGGCTTGCGCCACGGCCGCTTGCCGGCTTTCCAGGCCCGTCTGCACGACCTTGCCCAGATCGTCGACCGTGTACAGGAAAACGTCGTTCAGGCGGCCCACTTCCGATTCGATGTCGCGCGGCACGGCCAGGTCGACCATGAACATGGGCTTGTGGCGGCGCGCCTTGATGGCGCGCTCGACCAGGCCCAGGCCCAGTAGCGGCAACGATGACGCCGTGCATGAGATGACGATGTCGAACTGGTGCAGTTGCTCCGGCAGGTCCGCCAGGCGGATGGCCTTGCCATTGAAGCGGTGCGCCAGTTCCTCGCCGCGTTCCATGGTGCGGTTGGCAATGGTGATGCTTTTCGGGTTTTGCGCGGCAAAGTGCGTGGCGCATAATTCGATCATTTCGCCGGCACCGATGAATAGTACATTCTGCTCGGCAATCTTGTCGAAGATGCGCTGCGACAGGCGCACGGCGGCGGCCGCCATGGAAACGCTGTGGGCACCGATTTCCGTGCTGCTGCGTACTTCCTTGGCGACGGAAAAACTGCGCTGGAACAATTGGTGCAGATACGTGCCCAGGCCACCCGCTTCGTCGGCCGTGCGGATGGCATCCTTGATTTGTCCCAGGATCTGGGTTTCGCCCAGCACCATCGAGTCGAGCCCGGAGGCGACACGGAAGGTGTGGCGCACCGCATCGTGCTGCGGCAGCATATACAGATGGGGCCGCAGCTCACTGTAATTGAGCTTGTGATAATCGGCCAGGAAATGCGCGCCCGCGTCGAGCGGGTTAGGCACACGGCTGGCCGCATACAGCTCGGTACGGTTGCATGTCGAGAGGATGGCCGCTTCGTCGTTGTCGCGCAGGTCGATGCGCTGGAACCAGGAACGCGCCGCCATCACCGCCTGGCCCAGTTGCTCAGGCGCGAACGCCAGCTGTTCGCGGAGCGACACTGGAGCAGTGGTATGGTTGAGGCCGACGGCGAGCAGTTGCATTTCAGGGCTGTTGGGAATTCTTATGCCACATTATAACGCCTTGTGCCCGCTCTTTGAGCAGTCCGCCTGTTTTGCTGCGGCTCGGTGGGCTTCAGCCGCCCAGTTTTTCCAGGCGATAGCCGTAACTGTAGACGGGCACGAGGCGGTAACCGTGTTCCGGTTTCAGCTGCAACTTGTTGCGCACGCGCGAGACGTGAGTATCCATGGTGCGCGAGGGCAGGGCCGTGTCGCGCTGCCACACGGCTTCGTGGATGTAGGCGCGCGACAGGGGACGGCCCAGGTTGCGGAAAAACAGCAGCGCGAGGGCGAATTCCTTGTGCGTCACGTCCAGCACTGCGCCATCCTTGAGCAGGCGGGCGGGGCGAGTTTCAAACGTATAATGACCAAATTGCAAGTGCTCGGCGCCATTTTGCGCCGGGTAGGCCACGCGCAGCAGCGCCTGGGTGCGCAAGGTCAGCTCACTGCGCCGCAAGGGCTTGATCATATAGTCGTCGGCCCCAGCCGTCATACCGGCCACGACATCGTCTTCGCCCGAGCTGTTGGTCATAAACAACACGGGTGCCTTCGGCGCCAGTTTTTCCCGGGCACGGCGCAATACTTCGGCACCGTCCAGATCGCTTACATGCCAGTCGAGGATGAGCATGTCGCAACTGTCCTTGCGCAGTTGCCCCAGCATTTCCTTGCCACTCTGAAACTCGTGGCAAGCGTGGCCGGCTGCGGTGAGCACCTGGCAGATCAGTTCTGCCTGGCTATGGTCGCTATCGAGTACGGCAATTCGCATAATGGGCTGGAATGTGTAGCAACAAACAGACGGTTCGATCTGCTTATCGTAATGTTAAGGAATGCTGAAGTGAAATATAACAGAGATTGCAACTGTGTCCAGTGAAATCGGAGGGCCGGCCGTTACGTTACACTGCTTCACCTAGCCCTTACCGCGGAGAAATGGCCATGACAGACAAGAGCAGCACCGATTGGACCCTGATACCGGCCAGTCGCGCCGAAATCGAGCAAGTGCGCGAGCGCTGTCGGCACCTGGTGCAGCGGCGCGCCATGCTGTCGGCGGGCGCTTCGGCCATTCCCATTCCCGGCATCGACCTGATGTCCGATGTTGGGCTGTTTTCCATGCTGATCAACGATATCAATCATGCATTCGGCCTGACGCCCGAGCAGATCGAGCGTCTCAATCCGCAGTTCAAGATGATGGCCTACCGCGCGGCGGTTGGCATGGGTGGCATGCTGGTGGGAAAACTGGTGTCGCGCGAACTGATACTCCAGCTGCTCAAGCACAGTGGCGTCAAGATCGCCAGCAAGCAGGTGGCGCGCTTCGTGCCGTTCGCCGGCCAGGCGGTGGCTGCCGTCATCGGCTACGCCGTGTTCCGCCAGATCGGCAACCAGCACGTGAATGCCTGCGCCGCAGTGGCGCAGGAATTGCTCACGGTCAGGCCGGAGTAGACCCGGAGTCTATCCCAGCAGGGGATGTATCCATCTACTGGAACAGGCTCTTATGCGTCCGGCAGCACCACGTTGACGTCGAGCACCTCCAGGTTACCCTGGCGGTCCAAGGAAATTTTGATGTCTTCGGCATTGACCTTGGTGTACTTGGAAATGACGGCGATCAATTCCTTGTGCAGGGCGGGCAGGAAGTCCGGACCGTCGCGTCCGCTACGTTCGCGGGCGATGATAATTTGCAGGCGTTCCTTGGCCGCGGTGGCCGTCTTAGGCTTGGGGGGAAACAGGAAAGAAAGCAAGGCCATATCACTTCGCCCCAAAAATGCGCTGAAGTAATCCAGGCTTTTCATAGTTGGTAAAGCGCAACTCGACCTCTTCGCCGAGGAAACGCGAGACCACGTCTTCATAGGCTTGCGCCACGTCCGTCCCTTTGAAATGAATGGCGGGATTGCCCTGGTTCGAGGCGGCTAGCACTTGTTCCGATTCGGGAATGATGCCCACCAACGGGATGCGCAGGATTTCCTGCACGTCCTGGTAAGACAGCATTTCATCCGATTCCACGCGTTTCGGCGAATAGCGGGTAATCAGCAAATGTTCCTTGACCGGCTCGCCGCCCGTCTGCGCGCGGCGCGACTTGGCTTGCAAGATGCCCAGGATGCGGTCTGAATCGCGCACCGACGACACTTCCGGGTTGGTGACGATGATGGCTTCGTCGGCAAACGTCAGCGCCATCAGCGCGCCATGCTCGATACCGGCCGGCGAATCGCAGATGATGAATTCGAAGCCCATGTTGATCAGGTCGTTCAACACGCGTTCCACGCCCTCTTCCGACAAGGCATCCTTGTCGCGCGTCTGCGAGGCAGGCAGAATGAACAGGTTGTCGCAGTGCTTGTCCTTGATCAAGGCCTGGTTCAGGGTCGCTTCTTTATTGATCACATTGATCAGGTCATACACGACGCGGCGCTCGCAACCCATGATCAGGTCGAGATTGCGCAGGCCCACGTCGAAGTCGAGCACGGCTGTCTTGTGGCCGCGCATGGCCAGGCCAGTGGAAAAACTGGCGCTAGAGGTCGTCTTGCCGACACCGCCCTTGCCGGACGTCACAACAATAATTCTTGCCACAAATAATCCTTTTCAGATATCTCTTGAATTGTGCAGCTTAAGAGCGGTTCACGGGAGTGACCGGATTGACAGAGTGTATATCGATTCTGTCTCCAGCCAAACGAATTTGCGATGGTCCGCGCGCCATTTCTACTGGAAAACCATCCTCGAACGTGCGGTATACGCCGGCGATCGAGACCAGCTCCGGTTCCATGGAAAGCGCGAAGATACGTGCCTGGGCGTTGCCCGAGGCGCCCGCCAGCGCGCGGCCGTACAGCGAGGAATATACGTGGATACTGCCATCGGCGATGATTTCGGCGCCATTGTTGACGACGGCCGTGATGATCAGGTCGCAGCCGCGCGCATAAATGCGCTGGCCGGCCCGCACTGGCGTGTCGATCACCATCACTTGCGCTTCGGCACCGGCCTGGGCTGCGGCCGTGGCGCTATCCTTCAGGCCATCCTTGGGCGGCGCATCGTCGCGCGTCTTGCCGCTGTCGAGGCTCAAGCCTTGCGCCAGGATGGCGGCATGCATTTCGGCCGACGCATTGCGCACGGCGACGGCATTCAAACGGTATTTTTTCAGCAGGGCCACCAGGGCGGCCCAGTCGACCGGTACGCTGCCTGGCGGCAAGTCGGCCACGTCCAGCACGGCCAAGTCGTCCTCGAAAAAGTCCGCCACGCCTCCCGTCATGTCGCGCAAGGCGGCATCGAGTGCCTGCGTATCGGCACTATGCACAATGGCGGAGACAGCGACGACGGTGGAAATCTTGATTTCGATAGGCTTCTGCGACGGGCTTTTGGGCATAAAAATTTATCAAAGTGAAACTGCGGCAGGCCAACTGTTCCGTACGGCAACAATGGGGAGCAGTAAATTTCTTGCATTCTACTGCAAAAAAATCACCGTCAGGGGCCTGGCGTGTGCTGTTGCGCAGGGCAACAGTGACTTCTTCTCAAAAAATCAGGGCGGCGCCCCGGAAAACCGGTGCGCCGCCCTGAAAGCAGCCGGACATGCGCCCTGACGCTGTTGTCCTGGATTAAGCCGCGCGCATCTGCTGTGCCGCTGCCAGCGTATTTTTCAGGGCCGTTTCCGTTGCCACCCGAGCGCGCGCCTTCAGGGCGCAGTCGGGATAGCCCGATAACTTCGCTGGTGCCATCACGGCGCTGGCTTTTTGCCGTAATTTCAGCATGTCGACGGTTGAGGGCATGCGCGGCGAGTCGATGTGATAGACGCCGGGGCCGATTTCGTGCCGATACTGGAATGGGCCAAAGTCTGTCAGCAACGCCATCTCCGAGCGGCACGTTTTGAGCGTGACCACGTCGGCGTCCATGGCGGCGATCTGCGGCAAGATGTCGTGCCGCTGCGCATGGCAGATGTGCGTGTGGATCTGCGTCGTGTCGCTGACCACGCAGGCGGCGATGCGGAAGGCGCGCGTGGCCCAGTCCAGGTAGGCGTCGCACTTGCCGCGGCGCAGCGGCAAGCCTGCGCGGATGGCCGGCTCATCGATCTCGATGATGCCAATGCCGGCCGTTTCCAGGTCTTGCACCTCGTCGCGGATGGCCAGCGCCAGCTGCAGCGCCGTCGTGGCGCGCGGCTGGTCGTCGCGCACGAACGACCATTGCAAGATTGTGACGGGGCCCGTCAGCATGGCCTTCACGGGTTTTTGCGTCAGGCTTTGCGCGTGCACCGTCCAGGCTACCGTCATGGCGGCCGGGCGTTGTACGTCGCCGTAGACGATGGGCGGCTTGACGCAGTGCGCGCCGTACGCTTGCACCCAGCCCAGGCGCGTGAAGGCGAACCCGTCGAGTTGCTCGCCGAGGTAGTCGAGCATATCGTCGCGTTTCGCTTCGCCATGCACCAGCAGGTCCAGGCCCAGCGCTTCCTGGCGCTCTACGGCGTGGGCGATGTCGGCGTGCATCTGCTTTGTATACTCTGCGCTTGCCAATTCGCCCCGCCGATAGCTGGCGCGGGCGGCGCGGGTGGCCGTCGTCTGCGGGAAGGCACCGATGCTCGTTGTCGGAAAGTCCGGTAGTTGCAGGCGCGCGCGCTGTACGGCCTGGCGCTGCGGGAAGCTCGAGTCGCGGCGGTCGACGGTGGGCGTGAGCGCTTGCAGGCGCTGCGTGACCGGGGAGCGGTGTACGCGTGGGCTGGCGCGCCGCCCTGCGATGGCCAGACGAGACATTGCCAGCGCGGCTAGCGCGGCGGCGTCGGACTGGCCTGCCAGTGCCCCCTTGAGCCGGGACAGTTCCACCAGCTTTTCCGTCGCAAACGCCAGCCAGCTGCGGATTTCTCCGTCGAGCGCCATTTCCGCTTCCAGGCTGAACGGTGTGTGCAGCAAGGAGCACGACGGCGCCAGCCACAGGTGGCCCTGGCGTTTCGCGGCCAGCGGCTGCAGCACGGCGAGGGCCGCGTCGAGGTCGGTGCGCCAGATGTTGCGCCCGTCGACGATGCCGATCGACAAGACTTTATGCGCGGGCAGCCAGTCCGTCACGCTGATCAATTCATGCGCCGCGCAGATGCCGTCCACGTGCAAGCCGGCCACGGGCAGGCGGCAGCTCAAGCTGAGGTTTTCTTCCAGCGGCGAGAAATACGTGGCCAGCAAGATGTTGACACCCACCTGGTTCAACTGCCAGTAGGCGCTCTCGAAGGCGCTACGCCAGGCGTTGGGCAAGTCCAGGCCCAGGATCGGTTCATCCACCTGCACCCACGTCACGCCTTGCTGCTTGAGGCGGTCGAGCAGGGCGCCGTAGACGGGCAGCAATTGTTCCAGCAAGTCCAGGCGGTCGAAGCCCGACTCGCCGGCTGTCTTTTCCTGGCCCAGCCAGAGGAAGGTGAGGGGGCCGATCAGGGCCGCCTTGACTTGGTGGCCGAGCGCCTGCGCCTCGGCCACTTCCGCCAGCAGGCGCTCGCAAGCGAGCGAAAACTGGGTCTGCGGCGACAATTCGGGCACTAGGTAATGGTAATTGCTGTCAAACCAGGGGCGCATTTCCAGCGCGGGCTTGCTGGTGCTGTCCGTATGCTGTGCATGATGGTGGCCGCGCGCCATCGTGAAATAGCGCGACAGCGGCGATTGCTCTGGCGCGAAATTGAAACGCGCCGGTTCGCAGCCCAGCAACTGGATGTGGTTGGCCATCTGGTCGTAAAAAGCGAAGTCGCCCACGCTGACGTAGTCGAGCCCGGCGTCGCGTTGCTGCGCCCAGTGGCGCGCGCGTAATTGCTGGCCTGTCTCTTCCAGCGCAGCCTCGGATAGTTCGCCAGCCCAGTGACTTTCCAGCGCCAATGTCAGTTCGCGCGCGGCGCCGATACGGGGAAAGCCAAGGATGTGCGTACGAATGGTCATGATGTCATCGAGATTTAATGTGAATGCGCTAAAGTGTGCGGCTACTTGATCTATAATCAAAACGAAACATTTTGCCGAATAACATGAAAATATTTCACGTGCATACCCCTATTTCCCGATGCTAGAAATTCGCCACCTGCGCACCCTGAGTGCCTTGCGTTCCTCCGGCAGCCTGGTGCGCGCCGCGCAGCTGCTCAATTTGACCCAGTCGGCGCTATCACACCAGATCCGTTTGCTCGAAGAGCGTTACCAGGCGCCCTTGTTCGAGCGCAAGTCGATGCCGATCGCCTTTACTGCCACGGGCAGCCGCCTGCTGGAGCTGGCCGATAAATTGTTGCCCGAGATCGAGCTGGCCGAGCGCGACGTGGCGCGCCTGTCGCAGGGCGACAAGGGGCAGTTGCGCGTGGCGCTCGAATGCCATACCTGCTTTGACTGGCTCATGCCGGTGATGGATGCGTTCCGCCAGCGCTGGCCGGAAGTGGAAATCGACCTGGTGTCAGGCTTTCACAGCGAACCGGCGGACTTGCTGCGCTCGGGCGAGGCCGATCTCGTGATCGGTTCGCCTTACGGCCCCGATTTCACCGTGTTTCCCCTGTTTCGCTTTGAAATGCTGGTGGTGATGGCGCAGAAGCACCGGCTGCAGGCACAGCGCCGGCTGGTGGCGGCCGACTTTACGGGCGAGACCCTGATCACCTATCCGGTGCCGGAAGAGCGCATCGACCTGATCCGTGAAGTGCTGAAGCCCGCCGGCATCGAGTTCGAGCGCCGCACGGCCGAATTGACGGTGGCCGTGCTGCAATTGGTGGCGAGCCGGCGCGGCATTGCCGCCTTGCCCAACTGGGCCATCAAAAATTACGTCGATTACGATTATGTGGTGGCGCGCCCGGTGGGCGAACACGGCTTGTGGAGCGATCTGTATGTGTCCGTGCCGAAGCCGTTGCAAGACAAGGCGTATGTGCGCGATTTCGTCAGCGTGATACGCGAGCAGTGCGCGGCCTCGCTGGACGGTATCAAGTTGTTGTCCTGATCAACGTTGAGTTGGAAACAGGAAAGCTTGATAAATATCAAGGTTCAGTAATGAACCACCGCTTACAGTCGAGTACTGTGCGGCGCAACATGGCGCCGTCCACTCTTGGGGAGGAAGGACATGTTTTCATTTTCCGAACAATGGGCACGCGCCGGCAAGGCCGTGCTGGAAGCACAGCTGATCAGTGTGCAAGCATATGCCGAGGCCACAGTCGACAGCGGTGCCAGCGTGCTCGATTGGCAGCTCGATGCCGCCCGCGCGGCGCTGGCCGCCGCTACGGTAGCGGGCAATCAGCTGTTGTCCGTGAAAGACCCACAAGCACTGCTGCAACTGTCGCGCACGCAGTCGCAACTGGCCATCGAACGCATCGGCGCATATGGCCGTCAGGCAAAGGATGTTGTCCAAGAAACCCAAGAGAAATTCGATACTGTGACAAAGGGTGAGTTTGCTGCGTCGCATCAAAAAATTGGCGAGCTACTGCAGGTGGTAAAGCAAACGCCCGTGCCTCTGATTATTCCCTTTAATAATTTTCTAAAAAGCACTTTCGGCGGCGCCGATGAAGGGTATGATAAAAATAAAAACACGTGTGCCGCTCGTCAAACACAGGTGCCTTGCGGCTAGTGAGCGCTTATCCGCCGCGCCAGGCCGGCTGTCTCGCCGCCTGCGGTGCGGCGCTGGAACTGCGGCGCATGCCACGCTAGAATGAATGACAGCTTGCTATGTCTTCACGGATTCATTGGATTGTATTAATACCTTGACCTTGACCTTGGCCTTCGTGGCCTGCTTATCGGAGAAATAAATGGATGATGTCGTAATCGTGGCCGCCGGCCGTACCGCAGTCGGCAAATTCGGTGGTAGTCTGGCCAAGATTGCTGCGTCCGAACTGGGCGCGCATGTAATCAAGGGCTTGCTGGCTCAAACCGGCATCGACCCGAACCTGATCGGCGAAGCGATCCTGGGCCAGGTGCTGACGGCTGGCGTTGGGCAGAACGCCGCGCGCCAGGCTGTCATCAAGGCTGGCTTGCCCAGTTCCATCCCGGCCTTCACCATCAACAAGGTATGCGGCAGCGGCCTGAAGGCCACGCACCTGGCGGCGCAAGCGATCAAGTGCGGCGACGCCAACATCATCATTGCCGGCGGCCAGGAGAACATGAGTGCTTCGCCGCACGCCATGAACGGCTCGCGCGACGGTTTCCGCATGGGCGACTTCAAGATGATCGATACCATGATCGTCGACGGTCTGTGGGACGTGTACAACCAGTATCACATGGGCATCACGGCGGAAAACGTCGCCAAGAAATACGAAGTCACGCGTGCCGAGCAGGATGCATTCGCGCTGCAGTCGCAACTGAAGGCGGAAGCGGCGCAAAAGGCCGGCAAGTTCAAGGATGAAATCCTGCCGTTGGAAATCGCCAACAAAAAAGGCACGGTGGTCTTCGACAGCGACGAATACATCAAGCCCGGCTCGACTCTGGAATCGCTGACCGGTCTGCGTCCCGCGTTCGCCAAGGATGGCACCGTCACCGCCGGCAATGCTTCCGGCCTGAACGATGGCGCCGCCGCCGTCATCATGATGTCCGCTACGCAAGCGAAAGAACTGGGCTTGAAGCCGCTGGCACGCATCAAGGCTTACGCTTCGTCAGGCCTGGATCCGGCCCTGATGGGCATGGGCCCCGTCTCCGCTTCGCGCTTGTGCTTGAAAAAAGCCGGCTGGACGCATGAAGAACTGGACTTGATGGAAATTAACGAAGCGTTTGCCGCGCAAGCGATTGCCGTCAACAAGGAAATGGGCTGGGATACCAGCAAGATCAACGTGAATGGCGGCGCGATTGCCATCGGCCACCCGATCGGCGCCTCCGGCGCGCGCATCCTGGTCACCCTGATCCACGAAATGATACGCCGCGACGCCAAGAAAGGCTTGGCTGCGCTGTGCATCGGCGGCGGCATGGGCGTCGCTTTAGCCATCGAACGCGATTAATCGCTGACGCTGAACCCAGGTCGTTGCGTGCGGTACGTGACGCCGGGGTTCGCTGCGGTTTGCCGTTATCACGCGGCGATGCTGGATAACTGCAATTAAATTATTAACTTTTTAGCAATAGAACGATACTGAGGGGATAAAAATGGCAAGAGTTGCATTGGTAACTGGTGGCATGGGCGGTTTGGGCGAAGCGGTTTGTTTCAAGCTGGCGGCGCTCGGCTATCGCGTGGTCACGACCTATTCTCCAGGCAATCAGAAGGTCGCGGAGTGGCTGGCGACGACCAAGGACATGGGCTATGACTTCAAGGCGTATCCGTGCGACGTCGCCGACTACGATTCGGCCGCTGCCTGCGTGGCGGCGGTGCAAGCGGAAATCGGTCCTGTCGACGTGCTGGTGAATAACGCCGGCATCACGCGCGACATGACGTTCAAGAAGATGGACAAGCCGAACTGGGACGCCGTGATGGGCACCAACCTTGATTCCGTCTTCAATATGACCAAGCCCGTCTGTGACGGCATGGTGGAACGCGGCTGGGGCCGCATCATCAATATCTCGTCCGTCAATGGCCAGAAGGGCGCCTTCGGCCAGACCAACTATTCGGCTGCGAAAGCGGGCATGCACGGTTTCACCAAGTCGCTGGCGCTGGAAGTGGCGCGCAAGAACGTTACCGTCAACACCATTTCGCCAGGCTACATCGGCACCAAGATGGTCATGGCGATTCCACAGGAAGTGCTCGACAGCAAAATCATCCCGCAAATTCCGATGGCGCGCCTGGGCAAGCCGGAAGAAGTGGCCGGCCTGGTAGCCTACCTTGCCTCCGACGAGGCAGCGTTCGTCACGGGCGCGAATATCTCGATCAACGGCGGCCAGCACATGTCGTAATCGCTACCCAGGTACAACAAAGAGACAGCTGCGGCTGTCTTTTTTTATGGTGCAAGCAAAACAGGCGGGCCGGGTAGCAGGATCCGGGCGAGGCCTTGCGGGGGCAATTCGGTGTGTCGCATGCCTGGTGCCGCTGGCATGCGAGGTGGGCCATGGCGCCATCGCTGCGGCTGGAAGCTTAGCCCAGCACCAGCCGTCCGGCCAGCAGCACGAAGACGGAGGGCAGCACGAACTTGCCGTAAGGCGAAGGTTTGCCGCGCAGACGGCGTGCCAGGCGTGCGGCCAGCACGGCGTACACGGCGTCGAACAGCAGGCCCAACAGCACCAGGACGGCACCCAGGCGCAGGTACTGCATGCCGACACTGTCGCTGCCGGTGACGAATTGCGGCAGGAACATGCTGCAAAACAGCAGTGCCTTTGGATTGAGCAGATTTGTCAGGAAACCACGCACCAGGCTGGCGCGGGCGCTGTGCGCCGTGGCGGGAGCGGCATCTTCCTGCGCCGTTTTCTTCGACAGGGCCGACTGCAGCAGGCGCAGCGCCAGGTATAACAGATACGCGGCACCCGCCCATTTGACCCATTGCAAGGCTTGCGGATGCGTCACCATCAGCGCCGCCAGGCCGGCGCCTGACAGCGCCACATGCACCGCGCGGGCGCCGGCGATGCCCACTGCCGTCACCAGCGCCGTCGTCACGCCGCGCGCAGCGCCCGTCGCCAGCACCAGTGCCATGTCCGGGCCCGGCAATAAAAAGGCGCCAGCCAGTGCCAGCAGGTACATCAGGAAGGTAGAATCGGACATGGCTCAGTCGAAAAGGAAAGTGGGAGCACGCGCACCGTGCAGCTTGCTCGCCGGGCACCATTATGTTCTTGCTGTGATGAAATGTGCTTGCTTTTCCTGCCCTCCATGCCCTAGTATTTGGGTAGATTCCACTCCTATAAAAACAAAAAATAGATGAAAATTTCAGAAGTTAGCCTCGATGCCACCGATTTGCAGATACTCAGGCTGTTGCAGGATGAAGGACGGCTGTCGAATGCGCGCCTGGCCGAGCGTTTGAAGCTCAGTGAAACTCCCGTCTGGCGCCGCTTGCGTCGCCTGGAAGAGGAAGGCTTTATTACCGGCTACCAGGCTTTGCTCAACCGCAAGAAACTGGGCATCGGCCTGGTGGCGTTTGTACGCGTCGTGTTTGCCAACCATGGCGGCGAGCAGCCGTCGCAGTTCGAGCAAGCGATTGCGACGATACCCGAGATCTTGTCGTGCCACAATGTGGCAGGCGAAGCCGATTATTTCCTGCAAGTGGTGGCGCGCGATCTGGAAGCGTATGGCGAGTTCGTATCGACCGTACTGCGCCGCCTGCCTGGCGTGGCGGAAATCCAGTCCAGCCTGTCGATGCGCGAAATCAAGTCGTCAAACCGCTTGCCCTTGCCGCTGGCCTGAGGCGCCGGCGGCGCACTATAATTGGGTCTTTGCCAGGCAGCCGCTGCCTGGCCTCCAGACTGTCTACGAGGACCGCCATGCCTGACTCCCTGTCGCCCCTGTCGCCGCTGTTTCCCGCCCTGACGCCACGCCGGCACGGCATGCTGGCGGTCGATGACATCCACAGCATTTACTGGGAAGAGTGTGGCAATCCCGACGGCATTCCCGTGCTGTTTCTGCATGGTGGCCCCGGCGCGGGCCTGTCGCCGCAGCACCGCCGCTTTTTCGATCCGCAGCGCTATCGCGTGATCCTGTTCGACCAGCGCGGCGCGGGCAAGTCCACGCCGCTGGGCGAATGGCGCAACAATACGACGCAGTTGCTGATCGAGGATATCGAACGCTTGCGCACCCAGTTCGGCATCGATCAATGGCTGGTGTTTGGCGGTTCCTGGGGCTCGACCCTGGCGCTGGCGTATGGCCAGGCGCACCCCGAAGCCTGTCTCGGTTTCGTGCTGCGTGGCATTTTCCTCTGTACGCAGGCGGAAATCGACTGGTTCATCGAAGGCGTGCGCTGGTTCTATCCGGAACTGTACGACGCCTTTGCCGCCCCCATCCCGCTCGAAGAACGGGGCGATCTGCTGGCGGCCTACGTGAAACGCATTCTCAGCAGCGATCCTGCCGTGTACTGGCCGGCCGCGCGCGCCTGGAGCCGTTTCGAGGGCCGTCGCGTGTATCTGATGCCGCAGCCGGAAGAGGCGCCCAACGATGCGCTGGACCTTGGCGTGGGCCGGCTCGAATCGCATTACATGGCCAATCTCGGTTTCTTCGAGGAAGACCAGCTGATACGCAATATGGCGCGCATCGCGCATTTGCCGGCCGTCATCGTGCAGGGACGCTACGATGCCATCTGCCCGCCCCTGTCGGCTTACCGCCTGCAGCAAGCCTGGCCCGGCGCGCAGCTGGAAATGATCCCGGACGCGGGCCATGGCGCGCTCGAGCATGGCATCGCTTCGGCGCTGGTGCGCGCCACCCAGCGCTTCGTGCCCGGGCGTGGCTTCGCATGACGTCAAACCTTGCTGGTCGGCAAAGCGGCCAGCCGGCGTGCGCCACCTGCTACACTATGGCCTGTGCTGGCGCCAGGGTCGGGCGCCGGAGTGAACCCACGACTTTTTATCCATGAATATACAGATCGGCGACATCGGCCATATCATCCAGCTGGCGATTGCGCCGGTTTTCCTGCTGACCGGTATCGGCACCATGCTGGTGGTGCTGACCAACCGCCTGGGCCGCATCATCGACCGCACGCGCGTGCTGGAAGACCGGCTCGACATTGGCTACAACGATTTCTATATGGATGAGCTCGATACCTTGTATCGGCGTACCCATTTGATCAATTACTCGATTTCGCTCAGCACGGCCTGCGGTTTCTTTGTCTGCGTCATCATCGCCATGCTGTTTTTGGGTGACATTTTGAACCTGACCCTGGACAAATACATCGCCGTGTTCTTTGTGCTGGCCGTGATTTGCCTGATCGGCTGTTTTATTTACTTACTGCGCGAAATTTACCTGGCCGCGACGGCCCAGCGCATCCGGCGCCATATCCGCCCGCCACGTTAAGCGGCGCGCCGGTTTACCCTACCATTGAAGAACGAGTCCAGCATGCACGATTACAAACGTCCCCCCACCCTGCACCGCTACGGCCAGCGCAGCGAACTTGAACTGGCGCTGAGCCTGGGCCAGTTCCGTCTGGTGCCAGCGGGCAATTGCTTGACCCTCAGCTTTTCGCAAGTGTGGGATAAGCAACTGTTCGACCTATTCGCCCCGGCCGATGCCTGTTTGATCATCCACAATACGGAAGAATTCGGCGAACGTCTGCACCGCGCCGTGCAGCGCACCTTACCCAGTTGGGCCGGCATTGACGGCGTCGTCGAGTATGGCCAGCGGGCGGCCCTGGGCGCCGCCTTTACCAAGACGCGCGCCGAAGCGCCCGAGCAGGAATGGCTGTTCGCCTGGCGCTCGATGCAGCCGCAGGCCAGCCTGAACCCCGTCACGGTAAAACTGGGCAGCCTGGAAAACTTTGCGGAAATCCGCGACCGCGATACCTACTTAGCCTGATTTCCGCCCTGATGGCTGTCGATGCGGGCCAGCACGGCCGCCATCATGCGTTCGATATCGCCGCGTATCATGCTCGTGCCCAGCATGTCGGGCACATAGAAACCCGGCATCAGCCGGCTGGAAAAGACGATGCGCGTGCCGCCCGTCTCGGTGACGGGATACATATTCCAGCGTGCTTCGTAATGGCGCATGTCGCCGGAAATGAGGGCGATGTCGATGCTGGTGGATGGCGTTTCCGTGGCCCGCACCACCAGGTGGATGGCGTAGTTCATGAATAGGAAGCGCGCCATGCCCTGCTGCTCGATGATGACTTCATTGCCGTTGCGCGACAGCACGCGGCAAGAGCTGAGGTCGGGCACGAATTCATGCATGCGTTCATAGGTGGTCAGCGTCTTCCAGACGGAGGCCGGCGGCGCCTGCACGCTGCCGCTGGCATCGACTTCATACATGCGCTGCCCGTCGATCTCGATGCGCTTGACCTCGACCTTCAGCTTCTCCTGGCGTACCGTCTGTGCCAGCGCGCTGGCGGGGACGGCGCATAACATCAGTAGGCAGAGTAAGAGTCGCGTCATGCTACCTAGGCTACGGGAAACTGGCGCCCGGCACAAGCGGTACGCATCGCCGGCGAGCGCGACTGGCGATTTAGAACTCCCGGTCTAGAGAAATACACTGCGGTGGCCAGCAATGCTTGTTACCGTACGGCTTGCATACCATTACCTATCGGACCGACCATGACTGCCTATCCCCATTTGCTGGCCCCGCTCGACCTGGGCTTCACCACCTTGCGCAACCGCGTCATCATGGGGTCCATGCATACGGGCCTGGAAGACCGCTTCTATCATTATGGCAAGCTGGCCGCGTTTTACCGCGAGCGGGCACGCGGCGGCGTGGGCCTGATTGTCACAGGTGGCATCTCGCCAAACCGCCAGGGCTGGCTGCTGCCGTTCGGCGGCACCTTGAATTTCCTCGGCGACGTGCCGAATCACCGCAAGGTAACGCGCGCCGTGCACGAGGAGGGCGGCAAGATCGTCATGCAGATCCTGCATGCGGGTCGCTATGGCTATCAGCCGTTTGTCGTCTCGGCGTCGGCGAAAAAATCGCCAATTTCCCCGTTCCGCCCGCGTCCCTTGAGCGAACGGGGCATCGAGCGCACCATCTGCGACTATGTGCGCTGCGCGCGCCTGGCGCAAAAGGCCGGTTACGACGGCATCGAAGTGATGGGCAGCGAGGGCTATCTGCTGAACCAGTTCCTCTGTGCGCGCACGAATCTGCGCCAGGACCGCTGGGGCGGCACGATCGAGAACCGTATGCGCCTGCCGGTGGAGATCGTGCGCCGCATCCGCGCCGCCGTCGGCCCCAACTTCATCATCATGTACCGCCACTCGCTGCTCGACCTGGTCGAGGGCGGCAATACCTGGGACGACGTGGTGACGGTGGCCAAGGCGCTGGAGCACGCTGGCGTGAGCATCCTCAATACAGGCTTCGGCTGGCATGAGGCGCGCGTGCCCACCATCGTCACCTCCGTGCCGCGCGCCGCGTTTGCCTCCGTGGCGGGCCGTTTGCGCCGCGAAGTGAGCATTCCCGTGGTGGCGTCGAACCGCATCAACATGCCGCACGAGGCCAACGCCATCCTGGAACGCGGTGACTGCGACCTGGTGTCGATGGCGCGCCCCTTCCTGGCCGACCCTGACTTTGTCGCCAAGGCCGCCGCCGGACGCGCGGACGAGATCAACACTTGCATCGGCTGCAACCAGGCGTGCCTGGACCACACCTTTGCCAACAAGCGCGCCAGTTGCCTGGTCAACCCGCGCGCCTGTCATGAAACGGAACTGGTGTACGCGAAAAAGGCTGTGCCGCGCCGGGTGGCCGTCGTCGGCGCCGGGCCGGCCGGCCTGTCTGCCGCCACCGTGGCCGCCGAATGCGGGCATGAGGTAACCCTGTTCGATAGCAGCGACAGCGTGGGTGGCCAGTTCAAGGTGGCCATGCAGATACCTGGCAAGGAAGAATTTACGGAAACCATCCGTTATTTTTCCCGCCGCATCGCCTTGTCGAGTATCAAGCTGTGCCTGGGCCAGCGCGTGACGCGCGAGCAATTACTGGCCGGCGGCTACGACGACGTTATCGTCGCCACGGGCATCAAGGTGCGCCTGCCGGCCATTCCCGGCATCGATCACCCGAAAGTGCTGTCGTATCTGGATGTGCTGCAAGCGAAGAAGCCGGTCGGCGCGCGCGTCGCCATCATCGGCGCCGGCGGCATCGGCTTTGACGTGAGCGAGTACCTGTTGCACGACCCGGCGCATACGCTGCCGCAAACCGTGGCGGCATGGGCGGGCGAGTGGGGTGTCGACCTGGACGCGGCGAGCGGCGGCGGTCTGGTGCCACCCGCAGCGTCTGTACCCGTGCGGCAGATTTTCCTGTTGCAGCGCAAGACGTCGAAAGTGGGTGCGGGACTGGGCAAGACTTCGGGATGGGTACACCGCGCGGCCTTGGCGAGGAATGGCGTGGCCATGCTGGCCGGCGTCAGCTACGACAGGATCGACGGGCAGGGTTTGCACATCACCGTGGGCGGCGAGCAGCGTTTGCTGGCAGTCGACAACGTGGTCATCTGCGCCGGCCAGGACAGCCTGACGGAACTCATGCCACCGGTCGACCAGAATGGCAAGCCAGTACAGGCGGGCGGCCCGCGTTTCCACAAAATCGGCGGCGCCGCGCTGGCGTCGGAACTCGACGCCAAGCGGGCCATCCGGGAAGGCGCGCAACTGGCCGCGAGTTTGTAAATTGAGGGCTGAGGTCAGACCCGGCGGGGGGATGCGCCCCAGTGGGGCACATCCCGATCCCGCAGGGACCGACCCCGGCAAGAGGTTCGGCATCAAAGAACCTTAATGGCCATGCCCCTTCTTCACCGCCTCAAAGCTCTGCAGCACGTGCTCGGCCATGCTATTGGCCAGCTCGTGCTCGCCAATAAAAACTTTGCCCGCGTTTTCTGCGCGTAGCAATTGCGCCTCTTCTTCGCTGTGGGTGCGCACCAGCGTCATGATGCCGGGGTTGAGTGCGCGCGCCGTCGCTATCATGGCGCGCACGTGGAAGGTATCGTGCGTGGCGATGACGAGCATGGTGGCGTGCGTGATGTGCGCCTGGATCAGTACGGCCGGTTCCGCCGCATTGCCGGCCACGGCCGGAATGCCCTGCTTGCGCAGCTGGTCGACGATGTCGCGGTTTTCCTCGGCCACGACAAAATGAATGCCCCGTTCCATCAGGGCGGCGGCGATGCGCCGGCCCACGCGCCCATAACCGACCAGCACGACTTGGCCTGACAGCTTTTCCTGCGGCACCGTCATCGGCAGCTCGGCCAGCGGGTCGGCGGTGCGTTCAAACTTGCGCGCAAAATCGCTGTTGCCGAGCACGCGCAGCAAGGGCTTGGCCATGCTGAACACAAGTGGATTGAGGCCGATGGACAGGATGGCACCGGCCAGTATCAGGCTTTGCCCTTCCTGCGGCATCAGACCCAGCGACAGGCCCAAGGCGGCCAGGATGAAGGAAAATTCACCGATCTGCGCCAGGCTGGCCGAGACGATGATGGCTGTTTTTGGCGGATAGCGTAGGGCGATCACCAGCAGGAAGGCGGCGATCGACTTGCCGAAGATAATCACGGCGCACACGGCCAGCACTTGCAGCGGCTTGTCGATGAGAATAGTCGGCTCGACAGCATGCCGACGGAAACGAAGAACAGCACGGCGAAAGCGTCGCGCAGGGGCAACGATTCCTCTGCTGCGCGATGACTGAGTTCGGATTCGCGCAGCACCATGCCGGCGAAGAAGGCGCCCAGCGCAAACGACACGCCGAACAGCTTGGTGGAAGCGTAGGCGATGCCGACGGCAGCGGCGATCACGCACAGGGTGAACAGTTCACGCGAACCGGTGCGCGCCACTTGCCACAAAATCCATGGGAATAGCTTGCGGCCCACCACCAGCATGAAGACGACGAAGCCGGTCACTTGCCCCAAGGTCACGGCCAGGGTGTGCCACAGGCTGACGGCCTCGGCATCCGGCGCGACCTTGCCACCGAGCACACCGGCGAACGCCGGCAGCAGTACCAGCACCAATACAGTGACCAGGTCTTCCACCACCAGCCAGCCGACGGCGATGCGGCCATTGAGCGAGTCGAGGATGCCGCGCTCTTCCAGCGCACGCAGCAGCACCACGGTACTGGCCACGGAAAGTGCCAGGCCAAAGATCAAGCCGCCACCGAGTGTCCAGCCCCACCAGTGGGCCAGGCCCATGCCCATCGCCGTGGCGACGCCGATCTGCAAGATGGCGCCGGGCAGCGCGATCTTGCGTACGTCCCACAAATCTTTGATGGAAAAGTGCAGGCCGACACCGAACATCATCAGCATCACCCCGATTTCCGCCAATTGCCCGGCAAGTTCCGCATCGGCCACAAAACCGGGCGTGGCCGGTCCGATGATGATGCCGGCGGCCAGATAGCCGACCAGGGCCGGCAGTTTCAGGCGCGCGGCGATAAAGCCGAAGATGAGGCCGAACCCGAGGGCGGCGGCGATGGTGGTGATCAGACTGATGTCATGCGGCATGCGTGGTGGGTTCCTTGTGCGGACGTGTGGCTGGAAAAAGAGGATGTTGAGCGATTGAGTATAAACGCAACAAAGCTGCACGGGAATTTCCCGGCCGTTTTTTTGCGCAAAAATCGCACCATCTTCGTCCGTCCAGTCGCTAACGTATGCCATCGACCGTCATCCTCGCCTAATTGATGTAATCAGGCACCGCCACTGCGCCGCGCTTATACCTTGCGCACGACCACACAGCCAATCGAATAGCCGGCGCCAAACGAGCAGATCACGCCTGTGGCACCCGCCGCCATATCATCCTGGTATTTATGGAAGGCGATGATGGAACCGGCTGACGAGGTGTTGGCGTAGGTGTCGAGGATCACGGGCGCTTCGTTTTCTTGCGCGTCGCGGCCCAGGATCAGGCGCGCGATCAGCAGGTTCATGTTCAGGTTGGCCTGGTGCAGCCAGTAGCGGCTCACTTGCGCCACTTCCACGCCGGCCTTGGCCAGGGTCGCCTTGATCATCTCGGCTGCCATTGGACATACTTCCTTGAAGACTTTGCGGCCTTGCTGGCGGAACAGCTTATCGGCCTTGCCCATGCCGGATTCGTCAAAACGATTGAGGAAGCCAAAATTATTGCGGATGGCATTCGAAAAGCGCGTTTTGAGTTCCATGCCGATGATTTCGAACTGCTGCTGCGACACGGCCGTGTCTTTGGCTTCGACGATGATGGCGGTGCAGGCGTCGCCGAAAATGAAATGACTGTCGCGGTCGCGCCAGTTCAGGTGGCCGCTGGTGATTTCGGGATTCAAGACCAGCACGGCGCGCGCCTGGCCGCTTTGCACGGCAGCGGCAGCTTGCTGGATGCCGAAGGTGGCGGACGAGCACGCCACGTTCATGTCAAAACCATAGCCATCGATGCCCAGCGCATCCTGCACTTCCACCGCCATGGCTGGATAGGCGCGCTGCATATTGCTGCAGGCCACCAGCACCATGTCGATGTCGGCCGGTGTGCGGCCGGCGCGCGCCAAGGCGTCACGCGCGGCAGCCACGGCCATCTCGGCTTGTAAGGACAGTTCGTCATCGCCTCGCTCCGCAATGCGCGAAACCATGCGTGCCGGATCGAGAATGCCGGCCTTTTCCATCACGAAGCGCGACTTGATGCCAGACGCCTTTTCGATGAAGGCCACGCTCGACAGCTCGATCGCCGTCACCGTACCCACGGCGATCGCCTCGGCGTGATCGGCATTGAATTTTTCTGCGTAGGCATTGAAGCAGGTGACCAGTTCTTCGTTGGAGATCGAAAATGGCGGCGTATACAGTCCGGTACCGCTGATGACGACTTGTTTCATAATTAAACTTTCAAATTTGGCAATCGACGCGCTGCCGATAAGTGGAGCAAATTTTACACAAACAGACTCGACTGTAGAGAGTTTCGTGTTGCGGCAGAGCAGGAAGTGTGGCGGAAGATGATTTTTTGTCGCGTGGACAGTGGCCGGGGGGCGGCGTGTGATGGGGGCAGACAGGGACGCCGAGTCCCGGCGGGTCTGCCCCCAAACTGCCTATTTTTTCTGTTCTTTCTTGACGTTGGCTTGCACCACCACCGGTTCGGCCTTGGTCAGTTGCACCGGCAAACCCTTCAAGTGGTTCAGCGCCTGACGCAGCTGGAAATCGTCCTGGCTGCCAAATTCCAGCGGCTTGCGGGTTTTTTCCAGGGCGATGATGCGCAATTGCTCTTCCATCTCGTCGTTGACGGGGGCGGCCTTGGCGCCGTTGTTGGCACTGCCTTGGCCGCGGTCGTTGCTCAGGTGCTTGCTCAGGTCCGCTTCGCGGATGCGTAAGCCGTTCAAGCCGTCGCCGTCCACATTCTCATCTACCAGCAAGTCGGGCACGATGCCCTTGGCCTGGATCGAGCGGCCGTTCGGCGTGTAGTAGCGGGCGGTCGTCAGCTTGACGGCGGTGTCGGCGGTCAACTGGCGGACGGTTTGCACCGAACCCTTGCCGAAGGTTGGCGTGCCGATAATGGTGGCGCGCTGGTAGTCTTGCAGCGCACCGGCGACGATTTCCGAGGCCGAGGCCGAACCCGTGTTGACCAGCACCACCAGCGGCACTTTCTTGATAGCTGCCGGCAATTTTGCCAGCGCATCGCCTTCCGAGCGGAAGCTATAGTATTCGGCGCGGCCGTAAAACACCTGCTTTGAATCGGGCAGCTGGCCATGCGTCGAGACGATGGCCGCGTCCTTCGGCAGGAAGGCGGCCGAGACGCCGATGGCGCCCTGCAGCACGCCGCCCGGATCGTTGCGCAGGTCGAGCACCATGCCCTTGATCTGCGGATCTTGCCGGTACAGGGCGGTGATCTGCGCGGCCATGTCGTCGACGGTCGGTTCCTGGAATTGCGACACGCGCAGCCAGGCGTAGCCGGGCTCTATCATTTTCGACTTCACGCTTTTTTGATGGATTTCCTCGCGCGTGATGGTGAAGGCCAAAGGTTGCGGTGCATCCTTGCGGGCAATCGTCAGCGAGACCTTGGTGCCCGGTTCGCCGCGCATGCGCTTGACGTTGTCGTCCAGGCTGACGCCTTTCACCGGCTGGCCATCGAGGCGGGTGATCAGGTCGCCGGCCTTGATGCCGGCGCGGTAGGCGGGGCTGTCCTCGATGGGCGAGACGATCTTGATATAGCCGTCTTCGCTCAGGCTAATTTCAATGCCCAGGCCGACAAACTTGCCTTCGGAACCTTCGCGCAGCTCGGCATAGGCTTTCTTGTCCAGGTAGGCGGAATGGGGGTCGAGCGAGGCGACCATGCCGGCAATGGCGTCTTCCAGCAGTTTCTTGTCTTCCACCGGCTCGACGTAGTCGGACTTGATCATGCCAAACACATCGGCCAGTTGGCGCAGCTCTGCCAGCGGCAGGGGCGGCTCGACGGTTTTTTGTGCCATGGCTGAAAATTGCAGCGACACGGCGACGCCGGCCACCACGCCCAGGCCGATCAAGCCGGTATTTTTGAGTTTGCCCATCATTGCACCTTTGCAGCTAGCGTGTCTTGCACAAGCGCCAGTCCCCGTGGAGCAGCGCTTCTTGGTGAAAGTATAGACCTGAATCTCTGGCGGCGTGGCTCGGCCGTGGAAAAAGCTCGGCTGACACCACTTTAGGCGTAAAAATGGGACTCAGCTCGCCATACATTGTACTTTTGTCGCCGATGTTTCAGGACGGCGTTGCAGTGCAAAGCGAATCAAACCGTCCTGTGGCAGCAAGCGAAGGGTAAAAGCCGGCAACTCTTTGGGGGGCAGTGCGCGGGGCAAGGATGGTCAAATGTCCTGCCCGCGTGCTACATTCCTGCAGTGCCTGGCGCGGTGGGCTATCCGCCCGCAGCTATCTGCCCGGTCTTTTTGACATGCCCCATAAGGACAATCCGTGAATCGCTATCTCTTGAGCAGTCTGACCCTGAGCCTGTTGGCTGCGTTTGCCCATGCCGCCGAACCGGCATCGGCCGCATCGTCCGTGTCGGCACCGACCGTGGCGCCCAGTGTCGCACCTTCCGCGCCTGCCGCCGCTGGTGTCGTTTCCGGCATCGATGTGCAATACATCGACCCAGCCATCAGAGTGCAGGACGATTTCTTCACCCATTTGAATGGCAAGTGGCTGGCCACGGCCGAGATCCCTGCAGACAAGTCGAGCTGGGGTTCGTTCGCCAAGCTGCGCGATGACACTACGCCACAGTTGCGTGGCATCATCGAGTCGACGCAACAGGACAAGCACAAGAAGGCCGGTTCCGAAGCGCAGAAAATCGGCGACTTGTACGCCAGCTACATGGATGAAGCCCGCCTCGATGCGCTGGGCACGAAGCCGCTGGCAGGCGAACTGAACCGTATTCGCTCGCTGCGCGACAAGAAGGGCGTGCCCGCCCTGATCGCGCACCTGAGCCAGGTGGGTGTGTCGACGCCCTACGCCGTGTATGTGGGCCAGGACGCCCGTGCCTCGACGAAATATGCAGCGTATGTGAGCCAAAGTGGCTTGGGCATGCCCGACCGCGACTATTATCTGGAAGCCAAGCAGGCTGGCGTCAAAGAGAAATACCAGGCGCACGTGGAAAAAATGCTGGCCATGGCCGGCGACAAGAACGCCGCCGCGCGCGCCAAGGCTGTGGTGGCCCTGGAAACATCGCTGGCGGCAGCGCAATGGACCAAGGTCGAGAACCGCGACCCCGTCAAACGCTACAACAAGACCGACATCAGCAAGCTGAACGACCTCACTCCCGGCTACGACTTGAAAGCAGGCCTGGCCGCCCAGGGTATCGCCAACAAGGTTGATTACGTCATCGTCAACCAGCCGAGCTACCTGGCCGGCTACAACAAGGTGCTGGCGTCAAGCGACCTGGATACCCTGAAAGCCTATTTCGAATGGCAATTGCTGCGCAGCTACGCCAGCTATCTGTCGAAAAACTTCGTCGATGAAAGCTTTGCCTTCTATGGCACGGTGCTCAGCGGCACGACGGAAAACCAGCCGCGCTGGAAGCGTGGCGTGGGCGCTGTTGAAGTCGTACTGGGCGAAGCCGTAGGCAAACTGTATGTGGCGCAATATTTCCCGGCAGAGCGCAAGGCGCGCATGCAGGAACTGGTGAAAAACGTGTTGGCCGCCTACAAAGACAGTATCGACACGCTGGACTGGATGAGCCCGGAGACCAAGAAAGAAGCGCAAGCCAAGCTGGCCAAGTTTACGCCGAAGATCGGCTATCCGAACCAATGGCGTGATTATTCGAGGCTGCAAATCGTGCACGGTGACTTGGTGGGTAACATGATGCGTGCAGCGAACTTCGCTTCGGCGCGCCAGGTAGCCAAGCTCGGCAAGCCGATCGACCGCGAAGAGTGGGGCATGACGCCGCAAACGGTGAACGCCTATTACAGCTCGACGATGAATGAAATCGTCTTCCCTGCATCCATCCTGCAGCCGCCGTTCTTTGACGCCAACGCCGACGATGCGGTCAACTATGGCGCCATCGGCGCCGTCATCGGCCATGAAATCAGCCACGGTTTCGACGACAAGGGTAGCCAGTCAGATGGCGATGGCAATCTGCGCGATTGGTGGACTGCGGCCGACCGCAAGAATTTTTCGGCCAAGGCCGATGCGCTCACCAAGCAATACGACGGCTATAGCCCATTGCCTGGCTACCACGTCAATGGCGCGCTGACCCTGGGCGAGAACATCGCCGACAACTCGGGTGTGGCGATCGCGTACAAAGCCTACAAGATTTCGCTGGGCGGCAAGCCGGCACCCGTGCTCGATGGCTTGACGGGCGATCAGCGTTTCTACATGGGCTTTGGCCAGGTATGGCGCAGCAAGATGCGCGAAGCGCAGCAAATCGTGCAGATCAAGACCGATCCCCATTCGCCGGGCCAGTACCGCGCCAATGGCACCATGGTCAACCAGCCAGGCTTCTATGAAGCGTTTGACGTGAAACCGGGCGACAAGATGTATGTCGCCCCGGAAAACCGCGTCATCATCTGGTAAGCCCTGCCGTGATGAAAACGTAATCTCGTAGCAACAGAAAAGACCACCTCGCGTGGTCTTTTTTGTATTTTGGACAAAGTTTTTTCTGGCGTTTCGGCTGGTATGCTACAGTCAAAAACCGGGCCAGAAGCCTCGGGCATTCTGACCCTAATATTTCCACACAATACAATATTGAGGATTACCGTGAATCGTTATTTGTTAAGTGCACTGACCCTGAGTTTGCTGGCCGGCGTGTCCGGCATGGCTGGCGCTGCCGATGCCGCCAAGAAAGCCGCTGCGGCGCCTGTCACCGCCAAGGCTGCCGCGCCGGCGGCGCTGACGTCCGGCATCGCCATCGAATATGTCGACCCTGCCGTGCGCGTGCAGGACGATCTGTTCCAGCATTTGAATGGGAAATGGCTGGCGGAAACCGTGATTCCTGCCGACAAGTCGAGCTGGGGCAGCTTTGCCAAGCTGGCCGACGATACGCAAACCCAGTTGCGCGGCATCGTCGAAGGCGCGGCCGCCGACAAGGCCCGCGCGGCCGGGTCGAATGCCCAGAAAATCGGTGATTTCTATACCAGCTTCATGGACGAAGCCAAGCTGGAAAGCCTGGGCTTGACGCCATTGAACGCCGAGCTGGCGAAGATCGCCGCGCTCCAGGATAAGGCCGAATTGCCGGCCGTGATAGCCCACTTCAGCAAGCTGGGCGTGACCTCGCCGTACGACTTTGGCATCCACCAGGACGCCAAGGATTCCACCAAATACGTGGCTGACATCGTGCAAAGCGGCCTGGGCTTGCCTGACCGCGATTATTACCTGGAAGAGGGCAAGGCCGATACGCGCGCGAAATACCTGGCGCACGTGGAAAAAATGCTCAGCTTGTCCGGCGACGCGAACGCTGCCGCGAATGCGAAAGCCATTGTGGCGCTGGAAACGGACTTGGCCAAGGCGCAATGGAGCAATGTGCAGAACCGCGATCCCGTCAAGAACTACAACAAGGTCGAGCTGGCGAAACTGGCCGCCATGGCGCCAGGCTACGACTGGGCTCGCTACCTGAAGGAAACTGGCATCGCCGGCAAGGTCAAGTATGTGATCGTCAGCCAGCCCAGCTATCTGAAAGGCTTCGCCGAGATCGCCAACAAGACGCCGCTGCAGACGTGGAAAGCGTATTTCCAATGGCATTTGCTGCATGCCAACGCTGGCTACCTGCCGAAAGCCTATGTCGATGAAAACTTCGCGTTCTACGGCACTACCCTGACGGGGGTGACGGAAATGCGTCCGCGTTGGAAACGTGGCGTGGGCGCCGTCGAAGGTGCGTTGGGCGAAGCCGTGGGCCAGCTGTACGTGGAGCAATATTTCCCGGCCGAACGCAAAGTGCGCATGGAAGCGCTGGTGAAAAACCTGATGACGGCTTACAAGCAAAGCATTGATCAGCTCGACTGGATGAGCCCGGTCACCAAGAAACAGGCGCAGATCAAGCTGGCCAAGTTCACTACCAAGATCGGCTATCCGAACAAATGGCGCGATTACTCGGGCCTGACGGTGGCGCCGGATGATTTGATCGGCAATATCCAGCGTTCGCATCTGCTCAACTATAACCGCGAATTGAACAAGCTGGGCCAGCCTATCGACCGCGACGAGTGGGGCATGACGCCGCAAACCGTGAACGCCTATTACAACCCTGAGCTGAACGAAATCGTCTTCCCGGCCGCCATCCTGCAAGCGCCGTTTTTTGACGCCAACGCCGACGATGCCGTCAACTATGGCGCCATCGGCGGCGTGATCGGCCACGAAATCAGCCACGGCTTCGACGACCAGGGCGCTCAGTACGATGGCGATGGCAACCTGCGCGACTGGTGGACCAAGGCCGACCATAAAAACTTCGCCAAGAAAACCAAGCAGTTGGTGGCGCAGTACAACAGCTTCAGCCCCGTCAAGGGCCAATTCGTCAATGGCGAACTGACCCTAGGCGAAAACATCGCCGACAATTCCGGCGTGGCGATCGCCTATAAAGCGTACAAATTGTCGCTCAATGGCAAGAAAGCCCCCGTCATCGACGGTTTCACGGGCGAGCAGCGTTTCTATGCGGGCTTTGCTCAAGTATGGCGCATGAAGATGCGCGAAGCGCAGCAACTGGTCTTGCTGAAAACGGACCCGCACTCGCCAGGCCAGTTCCGCGCCAATGGCACCATGCGCAACCAGCCCGGCTTCTACCAAGCCTTCGACGTAAAACCGGGCGACAAGATGTATCTGCCACCGAAAGACCGCGTCATCATGTGGTAAGACGCTAGTCCCAGGCATCAGTTGCCAGCCGCCCCGCGCAAGCCGGGCGGTTTTTTTACGTCGTGTGATCTGCCATAAACTGCGGGCGAAAAAAAACCGCCCAGATGGGCGGTTCTTGGTTCAGCGCACTGGCTCAATTATTTGGCAGGCTCGGCCGCAGGAGCGGCGCCATCGGCGGCTGCTGCCGGTGCCGGCACTTCCGGTTCCTTGAACTTGCCGCCCGACGCGTTGGCCAGGTAGACCACGGCGCGCGCCACTTCCACATCGTCGAGGTCCGGATTGCCGCCCTTGGCAGGCATCGCGCGCAAGCCTTCGATCGCGTGTTTCACGAGCGTATCGTAGCCTTGGGCGAGGCGAACCGACCAGCCGCCCGCATCGCCAAATTTCGGTGCACCGGCCACGCCAGCGCCATGGCACGCCACGCAGGTCGCCGTGTAGACGGCTTCGCCGCCCTGCAGCACCTTCGGACCGCTGGCATCCTTGAAGGTAAAGCCCGCATTAGCCACAGGGCTCAAACGCTCGGCAATGGCTTCCGGCGACTGGCTGTCCGTACCGGCGCCCGTCAGTTTTTGCGCCGTGACGAACTGCACCAGCAAGATGATGCCGATGACGGTGATGAGGAAGAAGCCTGCTACGGCGGCAAGCAACTGTTTAGGCGTTTTGATCGCTGATTGTTGTTCGTTATGTGCGTCGCTCATGATGTCCTTAGTCCAGATTTGAAACTGATGCCGTGTAAGGTAGCATTTTTACATGCTTGTATGTAAACCTTTATGTATCCCATAATTATAGGCACAAAAATTGAGCAGTGACATGCAATTGCCGGCGATACGACAGTTTCCGTAGACGTAGGTAAAGAAAAACGGTATCCTTCGCTTCACTTCAGAAATTCCCCCTACGCGGCTGTAGCTCAGTGGATAGAGTATTGGCCTCCGAAGCCAAGGGTCGTGGGTTCGATCCCCGCCAGCCGCACCAAGATTTTTCAATAAATTCAATCAGTTAAGCAGTGCGTAATATTGCGTTGTGATGCAATATTTTGCAGTATTTGGCACAACGAGTGTGCCAAATTTGTGCCAAGACTGTGGAACTCAAGCAACATTGGCAATGGCGCTGCTCAGCTGTCGGGATGGATCCCATCTCCTTCGTCAGGCATCCAAGGATTAACCTTTGCCGGACGAGTTCTAAGTCGTTCCTCGTAGGTACTAAAAATTAGTCTCATCGAATGAATTTTGATCTCTCTGTCCCACGAGATCGAGTCTAGTTGCTCCCAGTCGCGCTCCCACTCTTTACTGCCTACGTAAGATTCGTCGCTTGCAATCTTATTTTGCATTGCTATGCAGTGTTCAAGATACTCGCTGCTGCTGGCGGAATGAACTCCGCCATACTCTGGCCAGGTGCTTGAGTTCTGCACCAACTTCGGAGCCTTGTGGCCATATTCCTCATCAGTGCTTCCAGTTGCCAGCCAATATGCATACTTTGGCCATAGCCTGGCGACTGTTTCGACCATCTTCCCGCTGGGTACAGCGTCCTCCTTATCCCACCAGGTTTGCCAAGTATTGCGCGAAATTCCTGTCTTTTTCTGTAACCAACCAAACCTTCCTGATACATCAGTTTCAAAAACGATCACCGCTTTTAAGCGAGCTGACATCGGCATGACTTCGAATGAGAATTTTTTCATAGCAATTTTGCTTGACGATGAGAAATGATGCCGTTACTATGGGTTTTGTGCCGTAAATACGGCATAAATATAAATATTACGGCAGATTATTACTTTTCACGGTGAGCATCCGTGTTTTGGCTCAATTCATGCCGATTATGAATCTTGTGACGGTTGTTGTCACTGCAGAACTGGAAGCCTTCGATGATTGAGTTGCTAGACGTATCACAAATTGCAGCATTGTTAAGGAAAACAGTTCCATCTATCCGCAGTGACGTATCGAGGAATCCATTAGCTTTACCGCCACGCTGCCGTCTACCAGGATCGCGCCGCTTGCTGTGGCGAGTAGAAGATGTGAATGCTTGGCTTGCCGGTTGCGTTGAGCATAGTCTGCACGTTACCCAATCCGTTTCTCTCTTGGCGTCAAATGAACCTAAGCGTCGTGGTCGTCCTCGGAAAACAGAGGTGCGCCCATGAGACCAGTACGCAATTCTCTTATCAAAAGCCGTCGTAAGGAGGCATTCAATCCCTATGCTGAGGCATCCGGCTGTTCGACACAATCTCGCTCTGCCCAGTCACAAGTACATGGCGTCGGCGAACCTTCGCCAGGTCGCGCTGAGCGTGCCGACAGCGCGCCAGCGCTGCCGGTGCGGAGCAGCGCGATTGCCGAAAACGCCCAGTTAGTGCCGAAAATATCGCATGTAGGCGCCACAGAATGTTATCCCTTTAATAACATGGGGAAAAACCTAGAGGGCGCCCAATCCGAGCACTGGGAAAGTGTTTGTGATGAGGATTTTGGTGAGGTGAAACTGGTGCTGACTGGCAAGGGTGAAACCAAGACCCTGCTGGTCCGTCTTCCTTCATCAGCTCAGTGCTGCGTGATTGACTGGTTGAATTTCACAGTATCAGAAGACACGTGGTCAAAGACAGCAGGACGAACACTAATTGCCGATGAAGAGTATATCGAAGAGGCCAGTCGTCAACTTGAGAAAATTTTTGGTTTCGGCGTTACGACGCATAGAGGTATGAAGTTGAACTGGTATGCCGATTCGTGGGTCCTGGGCGACGGCATGGGCTTTGTCTGCTTCGGAAAGCAAAACCGGACTATGTTGATCATGCTATCAGGGCAAGGCTGTACGAATGCACTTGCAGACTGGGAGAAGCGTCTTTATGAGTTCTTAACTAAAGTGGCCATCCGGCCCTCGATTTCTCGAATCGACCTCGCACACGACGACTTTGACGGCTCGTACTTATCGGTGGATTGGGCTTACCAACAGTGGAGAGATGGTGGTTGTTCTCGACATTATCTCAACACCTGTAGATGGATCTCCATCAAGCAGCACTACTGCGAAGCAGGCAATCACTTATTCACCCTGTCAAGAACCCGCGTGGCGCGAGGCTGGGGAAGTAATCGTATCTGCGTTGTTGGGCCTCTGGCTCGTCATTTATGCAGGTAAAAAATCATTGACACCATTAATTGGGGAAGAGGGGAGTCCACATGAAAAAGTGGTTTGTACGATGGCTGGCAGTCGCTCTCATGTTGCCTGGGCTTGCATATGCCCAAGTTCTACCTGCAACTTCAACTCAGCGTGCAGTAGCTGGGCTGATCGAAAAAAATATGTCTAAGCGTGGGTTCGCTTCTAACGATCCGCGCTGGGCCAATACTCTCCAGTCTGGCGGTTCTGCAATCCCCTACGACTCCTCAAATCCTATTACTTCCGCAGATGCCTCTACCATGCAGTCAGCTAATCCTGCTAGCTGGCCAACCGTTGGCGACATAACTTCGCCTCAGTCTTCTGCATCTGGGTCTAGCGGTGCGTCCCCATGGGCTTTGCCAAGTTCGGCAACTGCTCCCGTGACGCCTCCTGCAGGTGGTAATGACACGCCCCCAATCACGGGGCCGACTTTGGATTGGTCAATTCCTGCGTATGGCGATCAAATTTCTAAGCAGTCTGTCTCAGTGTCGTTTGTTCCAACGGTGTTTGCAGCCCCTACAGGCTGTCCAGCGCCTATTACGTTCCAGATGTTCGGCAAGACATCAGTGATTAGCTATGGCCCGTTCTGTGACCTTATGACTGTGCTTGCGCCGTTGTTTCTCGCGTGCGGTGCTGCCGCCGCTGCCTTGATTTTCGCAGAGTCGCTCAAATCATGAATATTGCTGCGTGGTTGCTAACCCTTGTCGGGCCGCTCGTCATTCGCGTGATTGCGGCGCTCGGCTTTAGCCGGTGCTCTTAACATAAAGATTGGTTCTGTAGCCGAGTAAAGTGAACCTCCGAACGACGTTCTTGCTTGCGAATTGACCGCTCTTTTCAAGAGGCGGAGCGGTTCTATGGACACGTCGATAGGTGACTATCTCTCCCGTTTTTGAAATGGTTTTTGAGTGGTTTTTCCTAGATTAGTATTGAATTTTCGCGGAGGCGAAAAATTACACATGATGTTGGCAGGGGCATCTAGACAAGGTGTACTCTGTCGTTGTCCCAATTATGATTGCTGGTCCGGCGTAGTGATGGCTTGCATCGCTCAGGTGTCTGACCCTCCACATCACAAGTGTGTTGTTGTGGCCTTCCAGGACGGCATGTGAAGGCTAGAAGACTCGTTCATGACACGTTTTGCGCGATTTCTTCACTTTTTTTGATGAATTCGTGGGGTGGCGCTCTTAGCGCTTCATGCATTCTGTGATCTAATAGATTATTTTTGTACATCCGGGGAATTTTGTGCTAAGAGAGCTAACGATTCACGGGTTTAAGTCGATCCGTCAGGAGACGACTATCCAGTTTGGCAAGGTCAACTTGTTCATTGGTGGCAACGGCGTGGGCAAGTCAAATGTGCTTGAGGCAATCGGTATCCTCAGTGCTTGCGTCGGCCGCGAGATTACCTCTGACGAATTGAATAAGAAAGGTGTCAGATTGTCAGTTCCGACACTTTTTAAGTCTGCATTTAAAAATCATAAGTTACGTTCGAACTTTGACTTGAAAGCTAAATGGGACTCTAATATTCATTATGATGTCTCTGTGTCAGCGGGGATTTTGTCTGAGGAGTTATATTTTCATAGTGAGTATATTTCTCTGAATGATAAGAAAATACTTGGAAGAAGTCCACATGGATTTAGTGTGCCAAGTGTTCAGAATTTAGGACTGCCTACAGTAGCTAAGGATGAAATTAGAAACACACGGGGAATTTGGGATGTGTTTCATCACTTGCTTCCCACAAATATTAAAACGGTTCTTCAAGGCGAGTTTGAAAAGCTGTCTCAGTATGCAATCTATTCTCCGCAGACTGCTTTTTTGCGTGGGACAGATATTGAGAGCACAACTATAAAGCCTCTTGGCTTAAATGGTGGGGGACTGCCAAAGGCGACAAGAACTATCATGACTTTATTGACGGAGCTGCAGCGAACAGATCCGGTTTTGTATCAAAAACATATAGACATATTAAATTTGGTTTGGATGCCAGGCTGGACAAAATCGATTACCGTTAATCCATTAAATCCAAGTATAGTTTCTTCACAAGTCAAGGCTTCGGATGCAGCTTTGTACTTTATAGATAAACATATGCACTTAACTCGGAATCAATTGTCGGCATATGATAGCTCAGAAGGAACTCTATATTTATTGTTTATGGTTGTGTTGTTGATGCATCCCGAGTCGCCACGCGTGCTTGCTATTGATAATATTGATAGTGCATTAAATCCAAAGATAACAAGAAAATTACTAGAGACAGTTATAAATTCAACTTGTAAAAGTGGAAGCGATAGCATAGGCATTGAGCAATTGTTTTTGACTAGTCATAATCCGACATCTTTGGATGCATTTGATATTTTTGATGATGATCAACGTATTTTTGTTGTTATGCGAGATCCTTTAGACGGATCATCAAAGATTACAAGACTAAGACCACCCGATGGCACGACGAAGGCCGATTGGATTCAGGCGTCAAATGGGAAAAATTTGTCGGAAATGTGGATAGAAGGCAAAATTAAGGGTGCTCTTGGCATATGAGAGAAATAACATTGGGAGTTGTTGCCGAGGGGCCATCAGATTATGTTGTAATTAAGAATCTTTTAGGGACTTATGTTGCGTCGAGAGAAATTAAGGATTGCTTATTGTCTTTTAAGAGCCTTCAACCGTATGTGGATAATACCTCCAAATCTGGTTATTCCGAAGGCGGCTGGTTGTTAGTTTATAAGTGGTGTCTATCTAACAACCCAGTTGAGAGAGAGAATAAGTATTTTAGTAAGGGTTTGTTTGCCGATGACATGGACGAGTTTCGGTGCTCGGCTCTGCTGGTTCATATGGATGCAGATATTTGTGACGAAATCCGAGACAAAACAACTTTGCCTGTCCCGCAGATAAACGAGGACTCTTTAGTACGAGGAAGTTTTATTTATGGAACCGTCGCTAATTGGCTATGGCCTGATGGTTTAGTAAATGATCCACGATATATCATTGCTCCAGCAGTGGAGTCAACTGAGTCTTGGCTTGTAGCGGGTCTATCTGATGAAGACGTAGCGCCAGAATCAAATAATTCTATTCAGCAGAGGCTTGCGCACCTGGACTATTTAGTTGTTAGAAAAAAGCCATTTCCTCAAAAAATCAAATCGCCGAATAAAAGCGTTTCAAATTATGTGAGGATTTCAATGGTTGCATCTGAGAATATTGCCAGAATAATTGATCGTTGCCCACATTTTAAAATGATTGCAGAAAAAGCAATCGGGATGATGGAAGTTGATATTGCTGCCGCTTAGGGTATATTTTTTCATCCAATTTTCTTTGCAAGATCTTCCGCTTTAAGATGTGTATAGCGTTTAAGCATGTCAAGAGTTTTGTGGCCAGTAATAGACGCTACTTCTATAACATTTAGTCCTTTTTCAAATAGGCGACTTGTAGCTTCGTGGCGCAAATCATGGAAGCGAATCCCTGAGATATTCGCTCTGTGACATTCGCACGCTCTTTCAAAAGCCTGGCTCATTGATTCCGCTTGTAATGCGAACACAGGTCCTTCTTTTTTTACACCTAAATCCATTAGCGATTTTATTGCAGCTTTTGACAACGGAACTGTGCGAGGTACATCGGTCTTTGTTTTAGGTAAGTGTGCAGTCTGCTTCTTCAGATCAATATCATTCCACACCAGCGAAGCTAGGGTAATCCCCCCACCAAATGATCGCGTTTAAAAGTAGAATTTTCCAAACTCAGATTTTTTGAAAGTTCTGCATGAAGACGTCCCGTTTTACCGATAGCCAAATCATCGCCATCCTCAAGCAAGCCGAGGGCGGCTCGCCAGTCCCAGAGCTGTGCCGCGAGCACGGCATCAGCAACGCCACGTTCTACAAATGGCGCTCCAAGTTCGGCGGCATGGATGCCTCGCTGATGGCCCGCATGAAGGAACTGGAGGACGAAAACCGGCGCCTGAAGAAAATGTATGCCGAGGAGCGCTTGAAGGCCGAGATCGTCGCGGAGGCCCTGACAAAAAAATGGTAGCGCCATCTCAGCGGCGGGAGATGGCGCAATGGGCCGTGGCCCAGCGTTCAGCCACCATAGGACTGGCTTGCCAGGCGTTCGGCATCAGCCAGACCTGCTATCGCTATCGCGCCAAGCTCGATGCCGAGAACGCCCTGGTGGCCGACTGGCTGGTGCGCCTGACCAACAACCAGCGCAACTGGGGCTTCGGCCTGTGCTTCCTGTATTTGCGCAACGTGAAGGGTTTTAAATGGAATCACAAGCGCGTCTACCGAATCTATCGCGAGCTGGAACTGAACCTGCGGATCAAGCCGCGACATCGCCTAGTGCGAGAAAAACCGCTGCCGCTGGCCGTGCCTGCACAGATCAATGACACCTGGTCGATGGACTTCATGCACGACCAACTGGCCGATGGCCGTAGCATCCGCTTGTTCAACGTGATCGACGACTACAACGTAAGCGTAAAGCCAGCGCCGTCTTTACCTCGACTACTCCTGCCAGCATGATTTGAGGTTGAGACACAAATCGATTGTGTCCACAAACTCGATTATGGACACAATAATTCAACCAGTCGCAAGACCCTCAAAACGTGGCAGCTACCGGCGCCACTCCGATGAATTCAAGCGGGCCGTCGTCGCCCAGTCGCTGCTGCCTGACGCATCCGTTTCGCGCATCGCCCGCCAGCACAACCTCAACGCCAATCAGGTATTCGCTTGGCGTAAACTGTTCGGAGAAGGCCAGCAGGAATCTGGCAATAATGTCTGCACACTGCTGCCGGTGACGGTGGTGGCGCCGGTCATAGCACAGCCCGTGGCCGAGCAGGCACCAGCGTGCGGCGGCATCATCGAACTGACCGTTGGCAAAGCGCGGCTGCGGCTGGAAGGCGCCGTTGACACTGCCGTGCTGCACCTAGTGTTGCAGCGGCTGCTGCCATGATCGGCCTGCCGGCCCACACCCGGATCTGGATCGTCGCTGGCATCACCGACATGCGCTGCGGCTTCAACGGCCTGGCGCCAAGATAGAGACGACGCTGCAGGCCGATCCATTCAACGGCCATGTGTTTGTATTTCGTGGCCGGCGCGGCGACATCATCAAACTGCTGTGGTGGACTGGCGACGGCCTGTGCCTGCTGGCCAAGCGGCTTGAACGGGGCCGTTTCATCTGGCCGCAGGCCAGCAGCGGCACGGTCACGCTGACGCAGGCCCAACTGTCGATGCTGCTCGAAGGCATCGACTGGCGCCAGCCGGTACGCACCTGGCAACCATCGTCGGGCTTGTAAACGTCGGCGCCCTCGCGTAAACTTGGCCCATGCTCAATTCAGCCGATCTGCCCAACGACATCGATGCCCTGAAGGCGTTGCTGCTGGCGGCCGAGCAGACGCTGCGTGAGCGCGACACCGTCATCGCCGCGCACGACGAGCTGGTGTCAGGACTGCGCGCGCAACTGACGACGACCGAGGTCGAGATCGAGCATCTGAAGCTCATGATTGCCAAGCTGCGTCGTATGCAGTTCGGTCGCAAATCCGAGAAGCTGGACCACCAGATCGAACAGCTGGAACTACAACTGGAAGACCTGCAAGCGACCGAGGGTGAGGCCGAGCGCGAGCGGCCGCCGGCAGACAAGGCACCGCGCACCAAGTCGGCGCGCAAACCGCTGCCGGAGCACCTGGCGCGCGACGAGCGCGTGTATCAACCGCAGGCCGAGGCTTGCCCGGCGTGCGGTGGCGGGCTGCGCAAGTTGGGTGAGGACGTCGCCGAGCAACTGGAGTTCGTCCGGCCAGCTTCCGCGTGATCCGTCCATGTACGTCCGAAGCTGGCGTGCAAGTGCTGCGACACCATCGTGCAGGCACCGGCGCCAAGCGGCCGATCGCGCGCGGCATTGCCGGACCGGGGCTGCTGGCCCATATCCTGGTGGCCAAGTTCGCCGACCATCTGCCGCTGTACCGGCAGTCTGTCATCTATGCCCGCGAAGGTGTCGAACTGGAACGTGCGCTGCTGGCGAACTGGGTCGGGGCGGCCAGCGCGCTGCTGCGCCCGCTGGTCGAGGCGATCCGGCGCTATGTGCTCGCTGGCGCCAAGCTGCACGCCGACGACACCCCGATTCCGGTCCTGGCGCCCGGCAATGGCAAGACGAAAACAGCGCGGCTATGGACCTACGTGCGTGACGATAGCGCGTCGGGCGACACGACACCGGCTGCGGTCTGGTTCGCCTACACGCAGGACCGCAAGGGTATCCATCCGCAAACCCACCTGGCCAGCTTCAGCGGCGTGCTGCAGGCTGACGCCTATGCCGGCTTCAATGCGCTGTACGTCGACGGCACCATCCAGGAGGCGGCATGCTCGGCGCACGCACGGCGAAAATTCTACGACCTGCACGCGGCCAGCCATCTGCCATCACGACCGAGGCGTTGCGCCGCATCGCCGAACTGTATGTGATCGAAGCCGAGATTCGCGGCAAACCACCGCACGAACGACAGCTGGTTCGCCAATCAAGAGCGCGCCCTTTGCTCGACGACTTAGACCATTGGCTGCGCGCCACGCTCGAAAAACTGTCGCGCAAGTCGGACACGGCGGCGGCAATCCAGTACGCGCTGAACCTATGGCCGGCGTTGCTGCGTTACTGCGACGACGGCATCATTGAGATCGACAACTCGGCCGCCGAGCGGGCGTTGCGCGGTGTCGCCATCGGCCGCCGCAATTACCTGTTCGCAGGTGCCGACAGCGGCGGCGAGCGTGCCGCCGCGATCTACTCGCTGATCGGCACGGCCAAGCTCAACGGTGTTGACCCCGAGGCCTGGCTGCGCCATGTGCTGACCAACATCGCCGATCATCCGGTCAACCGGGTCGACGACTTCCTGCCCTGGAACTGCGCCACGCCGCTTCCCTCGGCTTAAAAACACGCCGCTTCCCAGCGGTGTGATGCCATCATCTTCTAATTCATTGCCGGTCTCAAGACGGCGCTGGCTTTACGCTTACACTACAACCGTGAGGGGCTCGGCACCGAGGTCGATTTCTCCTTGCCGTCCGAACGCGTCATCCGCTCCCTCGACAGGATCATCGAATGGCGTGGCAAACCCCAGGTCATTCGCTGTGATAACGGCCCGGAGTACATCAGCGCCGTGACGCTGGCCTGGGCCGCCAAACGCGGCATTCGCATCGACTTCATCCAGCCTGGACAGCCGCAGCAGAATGCTTATGTCGAGCGCTATAACCGCACGGTGCGCTACGACTGGCTGGCACATCACCTGTTCGAAACACTCGATGAGATCCAGGATTTTGCAACTCGCTGGCTGTGGACTTACAATCACGACCGGCCCAACATGGCACTTGGCGGCATCACACCAAAACAGAAGCTTGCCTTGGCCGCTTGACCTCTACTTTTAGAGCGCTCTAAAAATGGGGGGATTACCGCATATTGACTGCCCCGGTCGGAATGGACGATCAGTCCAGCTGCCGGCCGGCGCTGTTGGATGGCCATCGTCAACGCATCGCAGACCAGCTTGGCTGGCATGCTTGGTGCCATGGCCCAGCCCACCACTTTGCGCGCGTACAGGTCCAGCACGGTTGCCAGATACAGCCAGCCCGCACCGGTACGGATGTACGTGATGTCGCTGACGTACGCCAGGTTCGGCGCGCTAGGATTGAACTGTCGGTTCAGCACGTTGGCGGCCACTGGCAGGTCGTGCTTGCTGTCCGTCGTATGGACGAACTTGCGCTTCCAGACCGGCTTCAAAGCCTGCTGGCGCATCAAACTGCGCACCTTGTAGCGCCCGATGTCGAACCCTGCGCTGGCCATGGCAGTGACCAGTCGGCGGCTTCCGTAGCTCTGATGGCTCGCCATAAACGCGGCCCGCAGATGAACGCTCGCTTTGCACAAAACTGGTTTAGCAGAACGACGCTGCGCCTCGTAAAAGCCAGATCGGCTCACGTCCAGGAGGCGACAGCTGTGCTGGACTGGGATGGCCTCCTTTTGCAGCTGGCGAATAAGCGTATGGGTCACTTCATTTCGCGGGCAAAGAAGGCCGAGGCCTTTTTTTAAGATGGTGACGTCCTGCCGTAGCTGCTGATTTTCCAGCTCCAGTTGGCGGATTCTTTGCTGCTCGGCAGTGAGCGGCTTGCCGATGCCGGGCTGCCCGTTTTGCTCGGCACTGTACTGCTGCAGCCAGCGACGGATCGCGGTCTGGCCGATGCCCATGCTTTCGCTGACGTTCTGGACGCTCTGGCCCTGCTCATTGATCAGCCGGACCACTTCCAGTTTCAGGCTCGGCTCGAAGGTTCTACGTTTTCTTGTTGTCATGCTTTTTCCTCAGATGGTGGATTTTCCACCTATTGAGGTGTCCGGGCAAATTAGACCACAGCAGTTCAAAATCGACTATATTCGTGTATGTTCATCGAGGAGAGGTCTGATACTGAGCCATCGCCGTTACAGATTCGCTCATAGATGTTCTCATGGATAAGATCGACATCGATTGTGTCGCCGCGCAGAATTTCCTCCGCTACCATGCCGTATAACACTCTCCAGTTGTTAGGCAGATCGGCCGGGGGCCGTCCATGGATTTTTGTTAGATCATGCCTCGCTTGTGGGCAGGTGCGCGGACGAAAATGACCAATCCATGCCATTTCATAAGGATCGCCGCTTGTGTTCTTCCAAATAAATGCATCGCCATCGCCGCCGTAGCGCCGGTACAAGGCGTGGTGTCCAGCCTAGTGATACGCCGCCTGGCGCAGTTCAAGAGTGGCGAGTTGGTCTTCCATCGGAGGTATGAAGATTTCGGTGTTCATGTAGCTCTTTCCCGTTGATGTGGTATTAGGCATAGCGCGAAAGTAAAATATGGCGATCATCGCTCAGGTAGTAGCGCGAAATGCCGGGTGCGGCCCTGAAAAATGTTGAACACGAATTTTGAGGGCTGAGGCTGAAGGACTGGTCATTGTCAGCAAGGTGATTGAAACAGTCCGTGAGCGACGCAGCCTGCTCTCATCTATCAGACTCGAGATGTCATACAAAGAAAAGATAGGTGGCTGGAAAACAACTCGTTTGTCTTCCTGATGATGGCTGACAGGTGGTCTTCCGCGTCACTCCATGCTTGTCCGCCGTTCGTGCACGTGCTCACTTCTGATTGGGGCCAGTAGCTTCAAACTGCCGGTATAGCCTATTGGGCGTAATTGCGTGCAGTGTCATTTCAAGCTGCCCTGGTGTGCGATGGCTCTTATGCCGGGATACCGTCGGCCTGTATCAGCCGTGCAACAGGGTTCTCATTGCAAAAGCGGCCAGCGTCGATAAGGTTTCGAACCACGGGTGGATAAACTCTTCAGAAAACAACTGTCTTTCGCGTGTCATTGAATACCAGCGATAGTGACATCATACCTATCGAAATAGTCCGTCACGGGGGAGGGGAGGGCCAGTAAAAGTCTTTCCTTCAAAAGGAAATATTTCAAATTGAGAGGTACCCAGTAAAGGTCAGCAGCGCTGGTGTTACATGAACAATGTCAATAAATTGACTTTTTAAGGTTAAATTAACTTAACTGATAAATTTCACTGACCCAACTGTAAATTGCAATAAATATAAAATATTGAGTAAACATTGACGATTATTGTAGTCATATGTATCATTGTAAAAATTTCAACTCGCGACGGAAGGGACCCCGTGGATCACTCATTCTCTGGTATTTTGGTACGTTATCTTTTAAAAAAAAGGAAACCACCGAACCCCTTACTAAAAACGATACGCAAGAGGTTGATGTAAAATCTTCTGACCTGCAAGCTTCCCAGCCAGCTAATTTTAGGAAAGATGAGCTGCATGTTAACCTATGGGAAACAGGAAAGGGACATCATGGACCTTTCCTCGATATCGGAGTGATGATCGGTATGCGATCAGAGGTCGATTCCGTTGTAGTCGATCTACCTTGGGAGTTAGATCAGAAACATGTTAGTGATCTTGGCGCACGTTTAAATGGCGAGAAAAGTGTCGCCGCTATCTTCAATGAGGTTGTTCATTACGACGGTTTTGCTGAAGGAAATTTTGCGAATATAAGTTTTAGAAAAGATGGTTTTTGATTATAAACCTTTTTCACTTTTAAGGCTGAATTCAAACTCTTTTAGTATTACGCAAACATATCGGATTGACAGTGGGTGTTGCACTCGGCTTACAGTAAAAATACCTGAAATAGATATGAAATTAGTAAAATCTGAAGACATGCGAAAGTCTGCATATATTCGATTTCGTATTCGAAATATACCACCGTCAGTTTACTCTTTAAAATTCAATCAAAGGGACAGGGCCCTTATTAGTTCTAATAATGAGACACGTATCATCGATTTCCGTATTAATGTTCTACGTGGAGTTCCAGAGGAGCTAATAACAAATAGCATACCGTTGAGCTTTCCAAAATTTGAACGAATACATTGTTTTCTTACTACTTTGAGAGATGAAGAATGTGCCTCAGTGACTAATAATTATAAAGGTTACCGTTCGCTGATGGATGAAGATGTTTGGAATGAATATATTCGTCTTGACCGCTCTGTGGCAATCTCTAGCTCAAATAATGTAAGAAATTATCTGGGATACCAATGGACGGCTTCTGCCGGTAAAGAGGACGATTCATACGCCAAAGATTTGATCGTATTAGGACGTTTTACTAAACTACGCTCTAACTACTGGTCAATTGCAAGATTTGTCATTTTGGTGATTATTCTGGGAGCAACAGGTAGTGGTGTTTGGGATATAGGTACATCTTGTGTGTTTGTAGACAGGTGCCCGAAGTGTTACATGTACTCGTAAATATAAGACTATATTTTCATACTAATTTTTTGCGCGCTGATGATATGCACAATGCCGTTTCTTAAATACCTATGGAACTTGGTTGTGCCTAAGCTTAGCGCTTGGGGAGAATCAAACCGCTAGGGGATCGGTGATTTTTTGTGGAAATAGGTTCAAAATATTGACCTCTATTAGGCCATTAAAACTAAGCTCATCTTTTAATGGCCGATAATGATTTTTGTATTTCTTTGCCAACTCAAAACCATAATAAGAAAACAATTTATTAAAAGTATCTTTTTGCTCTTCTGCAGTAGAGAGAAGTGGCATATCATTATCTAAGGTTTCAAATGCTCTTTCGAAAGCCTAAGGCCCGCACCAGACCCTTGAAACTCAGGCATAACACGCAAGCAGCAAAGTTTTTTCTCTAATCCATCATCTTTAACGATTGCCAAACCAGAAAATCGACCACGATTTTGCTCCAGTAGAATACTGCGTTCACCTGTTACTAACCCAGGTAAAACTTTTGTCTTTAGCCATCGATCAAACAGAGGGTAGAAGTCAGATAATCCAAATAATGATGATCTAATAAAGCTACTTATGTCCTCTAAAGCCACAGGGTTGGCTAGAAGAAAATTACGATCTATGATCTTACTAGCCTTAAGTATCAGACTAAGTTCGGGACTAATAGTATGTACTGAATCATTGGTCATGTTATAACTCAAACTCTCGTTGCTTATAATCTATGACATCGTTATTGGGGACGTATCGAAAAGATTGAGGTGGAGTAATTCCAACTCCAAGCTCTGAAAGACATTTTGGCTCAGCGTAGGACTCTACTTTACCAACGGCAATGGCAAATGCTTGCTTTTTTCCTTGATAGTACGAATCGAAAAAATGCCTATCTATGCCAGCGTGTTTCTTTGTATGTTCCCATATTTGTGATGGAGAATCTACTAAAATTCTTAGAATCTCAAACTCCCCCACTAATTTACCGACCGGCTTTGTCGCGTAAATAACAACAGACCTTACGCTGCTATCGGTGAAGCCGACTTTTCGAAATTCGAACTTTTTTTCACCACTAAGAATTTTTTGTGCGTATTCAGGCTTTATCGATAATAATACTTTCATTTATTTCACCTTTCTCCGCGATCCATCTAATTTGATTTTCATTGAGAGAGATAAAATCCCACCTGGTTCGCGTGCTAATATTGCATTCTTCAATCAGGCGACCACGAATAATTCGTTTTTTTAATGCGGCGCTATACGTAAACCTTATTATATATGATTTCTTTTTATTAGTAAAGTATTCTTTTAATTGTTCTATGGTAAATATACTATAAGGTTTTGTGTATTTAATAAACTGTGACTCGGAATCAAATGATTTTATTTGCCTAACTTCTTCGACCACCCCGATTGAAGAAACAACTGAACGATAAAATGCTTTTCCCTTCCCGTCTGACGTACGGTAAATAGCAACGACATCTCCAGGTCTCATACCTTTTGTTCTAGATATTCCAGAAATATATATTTTGTGTATGCTATTTGTATGCGAAACGTCCTGAACAATGTCATGATTTTCGTTATTTAAAATGGAATCTGGGAGGAACGCAGAATGAAATTCTGGATAGATAGCCAGAAGATAGTATTTTCTGTCACGAAGACTAAAATGGGGGAAGTCTTTCACGATGTTGCCTGTGATATTTTTTAGCGTTCTAACGTAGACTAATTTCAGAGCCTATTGTTTCCATTTTTAGTGCCATACTTTATAAAGCCATACCGCTCGAATAAGGAAATTAGAGAGTGATGTTTTTCAAATATGGTTACGTACATGTAATCTGCATTTTCGACCATGGCGTGATCAAATGCTTTTTATATAAAGCGCTCTCCAAGCTTTGTGCCATGCGCATTGATCTTCAATGTTCCAATTTTTATACTAATTCCTATGGGCAGTGATGGAGAAATTGCTGGATCAACCTGATCTTCCCGCTTTAGATAAAGAAAGCCATCAAGGCGCTGACGAGAGTTGAAGAATACGTAAGCCTCTGCATCATCACCAGATTTTTTGTCAAACCATGTTTCAAATTCGGAATAGTCTTCTTTTAGAGAGGAAAAAAATTCTTCATGAATATCAATGTTTTGAAATTTTTCGTACTTGAGGTTTTTCAATTCCTAGCTCCTTAGACTATTTATTTTTCCAACTTAATGTTTCATATAGCAAGCTACCTTCAATTTTAATTTCTTCATCGTTTTGTTTTATTACGCATGGCACCCCACTGTACTTGCTATATTCAAGTGCTCGTTTTCGTTCTGCCATCATAATTTTTTGAATCAGTCCGACGTCCCAATTTGTCTTGTCTCGTGATTTAAGACGCATAGCGACAATATCTGGACTCGATTCAATCAAAATTATTCCACGAATTTCTAATTTGTCGAATATCGAAAATTCAACATTAACATATTTCAGGGATGAATCTAATAATACAAAGTGGCCGTCTACTATAAAAGTAGGTTTGAGTTTTTTTAATTCATGCACCGAACATATAAGTGCCGTCTGATTTTCATCGATCTGATGTACTGCTTTTTCATTTTCCCAGGTATATGTTTTTCTCCAAGATTTTATAAGCTCACTGGCGGAGAAATTAGGTATGTCCAATACCTCTGAAAGGGCCCGGCAGAATGTCGTTTTTCCTGCGCCTTGAATTCCGGCAACGAATATCATTAGTTACTCCTCTATTCTTATATTACGTAGATGATTATAATTATTTCATAGTAATAATAAATTACATCGTGAGCTACGAAATTTATTTAATGCTACTGGAGCTAAGGGTCCCAGTCAACGAAAATTCCGACATCTGGATGCTATATGAAAATATAGGAATGGAACGGATATGCGACTATTATTTCGAGGTTTCTAGCCGCGTTAGTCAAGCTTTGATTAGGGAACCAGTACCACATCTGAGGTTACATCAAAAATTGCTGTGTGCTTGATGGGGGCTCGGCCGGCATAGGGACGGAATGCCTACTGAAGTAGTGGGAGTAGAGACTTCATGCTGTTCTGGAAAGCGAAACGAAGGCAAAAAGTGAAGTTCGATTAGCAGATCATTGCTATGGCTATTGCACGGGATGCCACGGTCATTTACACAGAGGACATTGGACTCGCTTCTCGTGCTAAGCGTAATATGACCTTTCTTCATCATGACGGGCACTTCGATAGGTGTGTTCCTTTGTCGGATAACGACCGCCAAGGGACGTTACTGAAATGGAATCCGCATATACGCAACAGTTCTCCATCGCCTTTGGCTGCCGAAAGCAGTTGCTGATTCATACCGATTGCAACGTTGAGATAAGTACGTGCACGGTCCTCTTTGCCTTGCGCACATAGAATTTTCGTGGCGTTAATCACGACCACGCGGCTCAGATTTTCCTCTGTGGGTTTTAGCTCAATGGCACGACTGATGCTCTGGAACGCCTCGTCTATTTCATCGAGGCGCAATTGCGCATAAGCGAGTGCGTTCCAAGCTTGGATATCATCAGGCGCTAGCGTAACGGCACTTCTGAAGCTAAGCGCTGCTTCGGCGAAATAGCCTCCATCAGCATATTGAAAGCCGAGTGCTTTAAGCTGGCCAGTGCCGTTAGCAACCTGGGAGGTTGGCTCGATCGCACTTTCATGAATATGGCGTGCTTTGGTTTTGACATCGAGAGCATCCTCTGGTGAGGCAAATGTCGTATCGATCAGTGCTTCAGCCTGTCGCATTGCGCTTGGCTGGGAGGAGGCAGGAGCATCATATTCTTCTGTAGAAAGTCGGCCTTGCCTACGTCCTTGGCGCGCTGCAGGTCGCTTTGTTTATTGAAGAGGTCAGCTTCCTTTTGTTGCAATTCGGTTTTCTTGTCACGGGACTGGTCAGCATCGCGCAATACAGTGTAATGGAGCGTTATAGCCGCGACGACACAGGTGACAATGGGAACCACGACCTTAACTAATAGGTCGGTTTTTGATGAGCGAAGAGGGTCTGCATTGTTGGGGGCGCTGGACATGGTTTTAGTTATGTTGGTTGAAGTGATTGTGTTGCCTATTTCGCCAGCATATATGCATTATTTCCATGTGGCAATAGTGTGTTTGAGCACGATGAAGGGAATCTGAAGCCCGTCGTTCTTTTGACTTCCTCCTAGGCAGTCCGCAGTTTTTTGCCCAGTTCTGTGCTATTCGGCATTCGGCATTGTCTCTGCTCGGAGCCTACTAAGATGCGTTTCTAGCCGCTACTCGTCTTTCTGGTGAGCAACTTGGTAGCAGTGGGAGCTTGGGAAAAATCTTGGGAAAAATTATCCCCGATTTTCTTCCCAACCTTTCCTTCGCTTGCCTAATTCTGCAGGTGGGAATATGATGTAGATTCAAGGAGTTACAGTAAAATAGGCCAGTTTTCGTAATCGTCTAACGAGCCTCCGAAGCCAAGGGTCGTGGGTTCGATCCCCGCCAGCCGCACCAAAAATCTTCAATAAAATCAACGATTCGCATCGAAATTTCCGATGTTTACTTGGCGTTGAGTTGCTCATGGACTTTCCAAGCAAGCGATAAGTAAGCGATAAGTAAGCAGCTTCAAACGAGCATTTACTGCACCGTGTAGTGCAAATCCTCGTACCCTGCACTGCGCAGCATTACTTGATCGCCCGATGCAAATTGAACACCTTCACGAAAGCCGATTTCAACCTTTGCGCCCGGAGCGACTTGCAACGATAGCTGCTTGACGGCTTGGGTGGTTGGGTTGCTGGTAGCCATGAGTAGCGACAGGTGGCGTGCTGATGTGTTGGTGAACATGGCAACGAGTCCACGGCCCATTGCGGAAGGTCGCATTTGGATGCGTACCGGGACAGCAGGCAGCTTTGCCTTTTCTTGTTCCAGTGCGGCTTGTGTCGATTCTGTCTTGGCCTTCTCTGCTGCTAGGTCTTGCTCTTTGCTTTCCACTTCCGACTTCAACTGTGCCGACTTGGTGGCAAGCGTTTCTGCGGTAGTACGGGCAGCATTGAGGTCTGATTTCAACTCGGCAGCGTGAGACGCTTCCTTGGCAATGTCCATCTGTAGCGTGGCTACGGTTGCTTTTTGCGCTTCGAGGTTTTGGCTTGCCTGACCGTACAGAACTGCGAGGGTGACAGTAGCGATGCCAAGAACGGCAACGGCAACCATCAAAACGATGCACATAGGGCTTTTACGGAACGGTTCTGGATTCATGTTTTCTTTTTTTTAAGTTTTTTATCGGCGGTTCAGTGTATCCGGGTAGTAGGTATGTGTCTATTAGGCAATGTTCATCCTTGTAAAATTCCAAAAATGAAAACTGAAGTGGGCTAGGCTGATTGCTTTCCTATAAGATCAGTTCGGGAATGGGTATGACACCGGACATTGATTGATGTGCT
>AHHB01000012.1 GCA_000242815.2 Janthinobacterium lividum PAMC 25724 | reverse complement strand
GCAAAGCAGGTGCTCTCCCAGCTGAGCTAATCCCCCGGGAATTATGTACTAATTAGCTGGTAAGGCTTTTTTTGCTGGTAGGGCTGGTTGGACTCGAACCAACGACCCCCGCGTTATCAACACGGTGCTCTAACCAGCTGAGCTACAGCCCCAACGCGGTGCTACTACGACTACTGTTTCTTCTTAATTAAACAGCCGATAAGTGTGAACATTTGATGCGTGAATCATTGCTGATTCGTGCAAACTCTAGAAAGGAGGTGATCCAGCCGCACCTTCCGATACGGCTACCTTGTTACGACTTCACCCCAGTCACGAATCCTACCGTGGTAAGCGCCCTCCTTACGGTTAAGCTACCTACTTCTGGTAAAACCCGCTCCCATGGTGTGACGGGCGGTGTGTACAAGACCCGGGAACGTATTCACCGCGACATGCTGATCCGCGATTACTAGCGATTCCAACTTCATGCAGTCGAGTTGCAGACTACAATCCGGACTACGATACACTTTCTGCGATTAGCTCCCCCTCGCGGGTTGGCGGCGCTCTGTATGTACCATTGTATGACGTGTGAAGCCCTACCCATAAGGGCCATGAGGACTTGACGTCATCCCCACCTTCCTCCGGTTTGTCACCGGCAGTCTCATTAGAGTGCCCTTTCGTAGCAACTAATGACAAGGGTTGCGCT
>AHHB01000013.1 GCA_000242815.2 Janthinobacterium lividum PAMC 25724 | reverse complement strand
GAGTCTGGACCGTGTCTCAGTTCCAGTAGTGGCTGGTCGTCCTCGTCAGACCAGCTACTGATCGATGCCTTGGTAGGCTTTTACCCTACCAACTAGCTAATCAGATATCGGCCGCTCCACGAGCATGAGGTCTTGCGATCCCCCACTTTCATCCTTAGATCGTATGCGGTATTAGCGTAACTTTCGCTACGTTATCCCCCACTCTAGGGTACGTTCCGATATATTACTCACCCGTTCGCCACTCGCCACCAGAGCAAGCTCCGTGCTGCCGTTCGACTTGCATGTGTAAGGCATGCCGCCAGCGTTCAATCTGAGCCAGGATCAAACTCTTCAGTTTAATCTCTGTTACTTTGCCGTTTTACAGGCACCATCATTGCTGATGGGTCGCTCACTCAAAAAACTGACAGGCTACTTCCGAAGAAGTATCCTATTTCATTATTTCTTGTGAACATTTGATATTTTAAGTTTTACAGCGATCCGAAGATCGCTGCTGCACCTACATCAAATGCCCACACTTATCGACTGTTAATTGTTAAAGAACGTATTCGGTACTACTTATTTACCACTCTCGCGCTATCGACAAAGCGTTGTGTTTGTCAGCTGCGAAGAAGAAAGAGTATGAAGCATTTCGCTAAATCCGTCAACCTTCTTTTTTACTACCCAGCCCTTGAAGGCTGTCCCTTTTGTGCAGCAAACTAGTGCGTCTCATTGGGGAGGCGAACTATAGCAAAGCTGCCCATAGGCGGCAAGCTTTATTTCAACAATGTTCCCAGCCAAGCGGAACCAAGGTCGAACAGGATGTCGATGGATGCGTTGATGGTACTGGCGCCACATCCGAATACAAGCAGGTAGTTCACAATTGCGGTATCCGCATTGGGTGATTAATCGATGAAAAATACACCGCCGCTGAAAGGTCTACGCCGATTTTCCTGGCCACCCATAAGACCCGTTTCGCCGCCACGGCGCGAGAACCAGGCAGTCAGCAAGCGCATCAGCATGCTGGAAGTGGCGCTGCAAGTGCGTTTGCTGCATCGAAGCACGCGCCGGGTCAGCATAAGTGGTCACGGCAAGAGCGTGCATCAATGGAGGCTGGACACCACGGCATCCTCTTGCACTCGACACAGGCTGTGGAAAACAGCCTGTCGCTAGACTAGCTGTTGCGCATTTTGCCCGCCTATCAACGGACTACCTATATCTATGCGATGGCCATCTGGCGGCTGTCGAACTCGGCCAAGGTCAGGGCCTGCGCACAATTTCTGCCGCAGTCGCTGCAGGCCCGCGCCTGACTAGTTACACCAGGCGCGCCACATCTGGATACAGACGCGCCAGAGTATCGGAGCTAATGGTGGTAATCACGGCGTGGACGCGCTCGGTGGCTTGCTCGGGTGATTTGTCCCGGCGCACATCTTTCCACAACTCAAGCAAAGCAGCATCGTGGCACGCAACCGCTTGCTCCACCTCATCTTGCCAAAATGTCGGTGCCTCGCCTTCCACAAAGTTGCCGCGGCCACGGCCAAAGTGCGCCACCGCCAGGTAACGCAGCACGCCCGCCACCACCAGGGTACGCAAGAAAGCATCGGTAAATTGCATGCTGGGTTCATTACGCTCTGTACCGGAATTAAAACCCCAGGCTGCGCCGGCAAACGTCAATGCGCCGACCACACCGCCAAGCAAAGCCCCCGTGCCCAGGGTCAGGCCGCCAGAAATCAGGTCGGCCGACAAGCCCGTTGCCGCACCGGAAATCATAGCCCCCAATAGCCCCGCTTGCGCCTTGTCGATCGGCGCGCGCACGGTAAAATTGTCACGTACCCGCGCATTAATCTTGTGCGCATCGGTGGGGTCGAGTTTGTGCAAGATCAACAGCTCGCGTGTCGTTTCACTGCTGTGCGTATTGAGTCGCGCCACCAGGCTGGCCATCGCCTTTTCCTGACGTTGCTGCTCTGCATTCTTGCCTATACCCACTACCTGCAAAACCGATTTCAACAAGCCCTTGGAGACGGGCTCGATGGCGTCACGATCCTGGGCTGCGACGGCCAGCTGCACAGCCAGCAAGCGCATGGCCTGCTGGAAGCGCGCCATATTCTCCGCTTGCCAGGCAGCAAACAAACGCGCATAGCCAACTTGCTGCGGCTGTGGCAACAATTTACCCACGGCTTCGTAAAACACGCGCTCATGTACCCAGCAGCGGGCAAAGGCATCGAGCGCCAGGACGTCGCGCACAATGCCATACTGCTGCAAATGTTCGCGCCAGCGCGCCTGCTCGCTGTGCTCCTCATTACCTGGACGTGGCGGCCCCATCTGATTGAGCAAAACCACCACGGGCTTGCCCAGCCATTCGAGGATTTTCATTTCTGCCGGCAAGTAACCCGCATCCTTAGGATGTTCCGAGGAATTCACCAGATACAGCACCACGTCGGCAGCATCCTTGGCCGTGCGCAACGCTTGCTGGCTGAGCCAGAACGGACGGTCGCGATAACGGTCCAATACTTCGCGCAAGAACCAGCCGATAGGGTTGCCAGCCTGCCCCAAGCGCTTGAGCAGGCGCACGGAATCGCCAAAGCCGGGCGTATCCCACAGTTGCAGGACATCGCCCTGCGGGGTCGCCAGCAAGGTATGCGACTCCGCAAACACGGTCACGTGGGCGGCGTCGCGCACTTCGCCGATATCGACACCCACCAGGGTGCGTGCCAGGGTGGTCTTACCATTATTCGTATGTGAAATCAGTGCAAACTGAATTTGCACCGCATCATCCTGTCCCTCTTTATTTACATTCACACTCACATTCACACTCATGCTACGGCCGATACTTTCAAGCCAACACCAGCATCAAGCGGGTGCAAGCCAGGATTGAGCAAATTGACCAAGGTGGCCGGGGCTTGATGGAAGAGGCAGAACTGTTGCCACAACGCGACTCTTTCCGCCAAGCGGGCGGCATTCTGCACCTGCTCGCCAGCGCGCTCCAGATAACTGGACTCATCAATCAGGACGGCGATGCCGCGTGTTGACGATTGCACCAGGTAATCGAGGAAGGCGCCATGATTTTCCTTTTCCGGCGTCGCCGTCAGATTGAATAGCACGGCCGTAATATTGACTTGCGGATCGTCCAAGTTGGTGCCGGGCAGGACGTCCTGCGGCTCTTCGCCATACGACGTCGATGGACGCAACATCATGCGCCCCTGCTCGCCAAACAGCATGATGGATAGCTCGCCCAAGCCCTTGTGGCGTGCCTCATCGACAGTGAAGCTGTACGGCAAGACGCGCAGCATGCCACCCGTGGCCACGCCGATGCTTTCATTGAGCTTGCGGAAATATGGTTGATCCAGATCCATTGGAAAGTGCTTGGCTAAACGGGCGGCACGCCAATGATTGAGCAGGGCCAGGATCAGGCGGGGAACAACAACCAGCAAGAAAATCGTTGCCGCATACAAATGCACCCAGCGCGCGCCGCCCTCCACGGTCGTCGTTTGCGGGAAACGCAGCGCCTCGATTTCCGCCAGCGAAAAACCTTGTAAATGGAACAGGGCAATAGCTGGTGCAAACAGAGTCGAAAGCAGGCTATGCACTTGGCCGGCATTCAGAAAAGTACTTTCCCAGCCAGCCGCGTACTGTGACAGGAAACCGCGTGTGTACAGCGAGGCGACGGCGCCGATAGCGAACATGGCGGCGCTCAAGTGAATGGTACGGCTCAGACGCGCTGCCGTCAGCTTAGCGCTCAAGTGTGCCCATTCCCCCATGAAACTGAGCAAGCCCGAGGACAAGGCGTGCGGCAACTTGCGCGGCAGGGCCAGCCGGCCCACGCTCAGGTGGCGCACCAGCCCCGCCTTCGGCCAACTCAGGGAGCGCGAGGAAATACATAGCCAGATCAACAAACTCAGGAAGACCAGCACGTTCCAGGCGATGATCAGCAGCAAAGGCGCCGACAGCAGGTCGACGCGGTGGGGATCAGTGATGCGGTCAAGTCCGGCCCCCAACAGCAGGCCCAACAACGGCAAGGTCAGCGCCAGAGTCTTCATACCTGGGCGACGCTTCGCAAAGGCAGCGAAGGCGGGGGTGCGCTCGGTGATACGCTTGATGATCAGCTCGGAGCGCTGCTGCAGGAAGTCCTCAGCCGTGACTTCGGCCTGCTTACCCGAAGCCTGCCACTGAGCAAGTTCGCGCGCGCTGCGGCTGGCGTACATGCGGTCATCCTCGCTAAGGACTTCTTTTTTCTGGTCGGCCGTTTCAATAGCACGGACCAAGACCACTTCTCTCGCAATCTGCTCGTTCATGGAACTCCTGTTTTTATATGAAACGACAACTCAACAGGGCGATTGTGACGTAATTTTGCGTTCCAAGCCAACGCGTCCTGGCCCCAAAGCAAGTTCTACAACAGATACATCAAAAAAGAAGCAATCCAGGCAGACCATAAGGTGTATATGAAAATTGCTTACTTTGAAACCATGGCTACCAGCGGGGGCTGCCGCTAAACCCCACTGACATCATACGTAAAAAGTAAATCTAGTCGACAACTTCGGCTAACTTCGCCTTAATTACGCAAAAATATGCGCTAACACTTACAATTCAGCTGCGATTAGACAGCAGATAGGCAACGATGATGGGCCGCTGGGCGCAGAGATGTTGATAATCCATCCGTATATGTGCTTATGGTCTATGCAACACTGTAGCGCTGAACAGCCGGGGTCGCCCCCCCAGCCTTCGCTTGGGCTCACTAAAACCAGCAGACGAAAAAAAACCCCACCATCACTGGCGGGGTTTTTCTCAAGGTGGAACAGCCGGGGGCTGTTGCACCAAATAACAAGCCTGACGATAACCTACTTTCACACTGGTTGCAGCACTATCATCGGCGCAAAGTTGTTTCACGGTCCTGTTCGGGATGGGAAGGGGTGGGACCAACTTGCTATGGTCATCAGGCATAACTTGTACTGGCACTTGTTCTCGGTAGAGCAACAAGGCCTGAATCTGGAAGAAGCAAAGATTTTTGGGTAATGAATGGTATCAACAAACTCACAACGTTGTACCGTCTTATCCTCTGTACCTGCTAAGGTTATAGGGACAAGCCGTACGGGCAATTAGTACTGGTTAGCTTAATGCATTACTGCACTTCCACACCCAGC
>AHHB01000014.1 GCA_000242815.2 Janthinobacterium lividum PAMC 25724 | reverse complement strand
TACTCGACGTGGGCGGTGTTAATCGTAATACCGCGCGCTTTTTCTTCTGGTGCCGCATCGATCTGGTCGTATGCTTTAGCTTCGCCGCCGAATTTCTTCGACAGAACCGTTGCGATTGCAGCGGTCAGCGTGGTTTTACCGTGGTCGACGTGGCCGATGGTGCCGACGTTGACGTGCGGCTTGGTCCGTTCGAATTTACCTTTTGCCATTTTGAACTCCTAATGATTTGATTAGATTGCTCAGGCACACGCCCGACGGTCTGGTTTGAATTGCTTCTGTGCTGCCTGCTGCGAATTCTGGTGCCCTTGACGTGGATCGAACACGTGGCCTCTCCCTTACCAAGGGAGTGCTCTACCACTGAGCTACAAGGGCTGTAATTTGTTGCATGCGATGCATTAGCATCTGAACGGAACTGGAGCGGGTGAAGGGAATCGAACCCTCGTCGTAAGCTTGGAAGGCTTCTGCTCTACCATTGAGCTACACCCGCGAGGTATCGTTCACTTATCTTCACTTGCTTGCTGCTACCCAGTTTTTGTTGCAAAGACTTGGTGGAGGGGGCTGGATTCGAACCAGCGTACTCATAGAGAACAGATTTACAGTCTGTCGCCTTTAACCACTCGGCCACCCCTCCGCGGGAACCGCAGAGTATGAAGCATCTACTCACAACTGTCAACCTTATTTACTGATGCCTGACTGCTGCATTTGCGTATAAAGAAGAAGTTGGCTGCTTCGGGGCGTGATTATAAGCTCTCGATTTGAGAATGTGCAAGGGTTGGCGTGAAAAAGTCGACTTTTTTTCGCATTTTTTTATCCACCCTGGCTGCAAGCCGCATTTTTCCGTCATTCGCCCCCCATTTTTCCTGTTTACCGGGCGTCAGACGGATGCATCCACGAGTTGCCCAGCGGCTTATATTTACGCAATAACTGCTGATGCAAGCCCGATAGCACGGGCAATTTGGGGTTGCGTGGGTCTAGGCGGCGCACACCGGCAATAAAAGTCAACGCCTGCTGCCCCATGCGCTCATCCCAGCCCTCGTGTTCCAGGCATTTCAGCACGGCCACGGCTGCATTGAACACCACTTGCGGATTATCGGGCAGGCGCGTGACGGCCTCGCCCATCAGATCGACCGCGCCGCGGAAATCGCCGTCTCCCGCCTTGGCGGCGCCCGCCGCGACCATGTCGGCCACTTCCTGGCGGCTTTGGCGCGCCAGCACCTTGGCCAACTCCTCGCGCCCCGCCTGCTCGAACACGGCCATGGCGCGCGTCATGGCGGCGCTGTCGGGCGCATTGCGCATGACTTCACGCATCACCTCGGCGGCGCCGTCTTCGTGCCCGTGCGCCAGGCAATGGCGCGCCAGCTCCGTTTTCAAGGCATTCGAGCCGCCGACACTAAGGCGGTTGGCGGCCAGGGCGGCGACTAGCGATTGCTGCAGGCGTTCCTCGTTGCCCGTATGCGCGTGCAGCATGGCGCTGCACAGGGCGCTGCACAATGGCGCATTCTTTTGGCTGCCCATCGACTTGTCGAGGTCGCGGATCACGGCGCCCACCTGCAAGGGGTCACCCTTGCGTACCAGGGTCTGCACCAGGCGCACATGATCTTCCGGGTCGCGAAATTCTGAATACTTGGCCTTGCTGACCACCAGCTTCAGGGCTTTTTCCGCCATCTCGAGATCGTCGGCCGCGAGGGCCGCCTCGCCCAACCGGCGCAAGCGGCGCACGGCATGCGGTGACAGGGCCACCGCATCGCTCAGGGCGGCCTGCGCCAGTTCCGGCTTGCCTTGCGCCAAGTGCGTGCGCGCCAGCCAGTCATAGGCGTCGAGAAAGCGCTTATTGTTTTCCAGTAGCCCCTCCAGCATGCCCTGCGCTGCTGCGTACTCGCCCAGCAGGAATTGCGTCTTGGCCTGCCCCAGGCGCGCCCAGCCGATGGCCTTGGCGCCGTACAGGGCTGCGTAAATCGGCTCCGCGTCGGCCGCCTCGCCCAGCAGCAAATGCAATTCTGCGCGCAGGCGCAGGAAATCGGTCGCGTAACGCGGGTACAGGCTGGCGCCCTCGGCGCAGGCGGCAATCGCCGCACGCTCATTGCCCACGTCGATCAATTCATACACGGGCAAGAAGGCATTGCGCTTGTCGAGTGCGCGGGCTATGCGCTCCAACATGTTGTCAGCGGTAAACGGCTTGAGGATGTAATCAGTGGGCAACAGCTCGACGGCGCTGACGACCTTGGCGAAGCTGCCCTCGCCCGTGACCATGAAAAACATGGTCGACGCATGCATCAGCCTATGGTGGCGCAAGTCTTCCAGCAGCTGCTGGCCATCCTGTCCGCCGTCGAGGTCATATTCGCACAGGATCAAATCATAGGATTTGCCAGCCAGCATGCGGATCGCCTGGCCCGAGCTGCCTGCGTCATCGATCATTGCCAGGCCGCACAGATTGAGCATATTGTGCAGGCTGGCACGCATGCCCGGATGCGGCTCGATAATCAGTGCGCTAAGGCCCTTCAGTTCTTTCATGTCGTGATGTCCGAAAACTCAGCGGCGCGCCACACTGGTGCGTGGCGCCGGCCAGCATGAGGCTGCCGAGTATATGACGACGCCGCGTGCAAGGGAATGGTGTGGCACCGAAAAACGCCGACGAAGTTGGCCAGGCAGTTGCAACTCAAGCGGCGGCGTACTCCGGATGCCACAGTTGCGGCTCGTGGTCGATCAGATCGAGCAGCGCCGTCACCACTTCCGGATCGAACTGGCTGCCGCTGCGCTGTTCGATATATGCACGCACCTGCGGATACGGCCATGGCTCCGTGTAAGGCCGCTCGTGCAGCAAGGCATCGAAGACATCGACCACGGCAACGATGCGCGCGGCCACCGGAATATCGCGCCCCACGAGGCCGTTCGGATAGCCGGCGCCATCGAAATGTTCGTGGTGGCCGCCGGCGATCTGCGCGCCATACGTGAGATAACTGACGCCGTCGACCATATTGGCGGCGCGCTCGAGGATGGTGCACCCGACACTGGCATGCAGCTGCATCTGCGCCCGCTCCTCGTCCGTATGCCTGCCCGGCTTGAGCAGCAAGGCGTCCGACGTGGCCACCTTGCCGACGTCGTGCAAGATGCTGGCCAGGCCGATCATGTCAAGCAGCTGCGGCGTGAGTTCGTCGGCATACACGCCGCGCTGATGCATGCGTCGGGCGATGGCGTCGGATAATTGCTGCACCCGCCGTACATGGCCACCCGAGTTGCTGTCGCGGAACTCGGCCAGATCGGCCAACGCCACCACAGTCGCTTCCTGCGCCTTGCGCAGCTGGCCGAACATGTACAGGTTGTCGAAGGCAGCGGCGATGCGCTGGCAAAATACTTCCAGCAAGTCGCGCTGGATCTGCGCCAGCGGCCAGGGCGGCGTGACGGAGATGGCCAGCTCGCGGTTGCCTTCCGTATGGATGAACAGCACATTGGCCGGATGCTCGAACTGGCTGCGCTTTTCCGCAAATGCCTTGGCGATGGTGGGGGTGAGCGCATGGTCAATCGGCAGGGCTGCCGTCTCGGCCAGCATGGCATACGTGCCCGTAGCGGCGACCACCTCGGGCCGCCCGGCACCGCCCTGCATCAGGCATAGCACGCCGTCGGCACCCACGTCGAGGATGGCGCTAACCTGGTTGAGCACGCCGGAAGCGAATTCGCGCAGCGAACGGATCTGGTACAGATTGGTGGCGCCGGCCAGGATCTTGACCAGGCCTATGCGGCTGCGCTCAAGCATCATCAGGCTCTCGTAGGCACGCAAAGCCGAGATGATGGTGGTAAACAGCTTCTGCGTCGTCAGTTCCGTCTTGGCCTTGTAATCGTTGATATCGTATTCGATGATGACGCGCTGCTCGGGCGCCTGACCGGGCTGGCCCGTGCGCAGCACGACGCGCACGATGGCGTTGTTCAGATCGGCGCGGATGCGCTTGGCCAGGATCAGGCCTGCATCATCCGTTTCCATCACCACGTCGAGCAGCACCAGCGCGATATCGGGCGTATCGCGCAAGATGTCATACGCTTCGCTGCCGCTATAGGCGGAGAACAGTTCCAACTCGCGGCCCTTGAAACTGACATTGCGCAGCGCCAGCCGCGTGACCGCATGCACATCGACGTCATCATCGACGATCAAGACACGCCACAGGCGCTGGTCGGGCGCGGCCAGCCCGGCAGGGCTGGCCACCGGCTCATCCTCGTCGAGCAGCCAGTTATCATCTGCATCGGCTTTGAGGTCGGTCATGGATACTCCTAATGAATAAGGTCGATATGGACGCCACGTTGACGCATATCAAGCATAATCACATTAGATGTTGCTTACAACAGGATTCTTCGCACCATCTTCGCCAACGGCCGGCGCGGGTGCCGACGCACCGCCACGCGTGGTGCCGCCACAATTGTCCTGGCCCGGCCCGACTGCCTGGTAGCGCACTTCATACTTGCCTGCGCTGAGCTGTTCCACCAGCAACTTGTCGTTCGCGACAATGTACAGGTAGCGCACGTTCGAGCGCCGCTCCGTGTCATACAGTTTGACGAACACGGGCGCGGCATTATTGCTGTTGTCGATGCTCACGGCCAGCTCCTCGCCCTTGTTACCGATCGGGAATCCATCGACATAGCCGGAACGCACTGGCCAGGGTTCGCCATTCGGCGCCACCAGCGATGCAGACTCTGTCTTGGCTGCGCCATCGCAGGCCGGCTGGATGGCTTTCAGGTTCAGCTGGGAAACAGCGAGCACGCGAATCTCGGGCGTCTTCGCTTCCTGGGGTTCCGCTGCATACGGCTTGCCAACCGCCCAGCTATCGATTGCCAGGGTCTCGCCTTTCAATGACGCTGGCGCAGCACCGGCCGCTGGCGTAACCGTCAGCGCATGGGGTTTGGCGCCATCGCGGGCCAGCCCGCTCCACGCCGATGCCAGCGCGGCGGGCGCGGGCTGGGAAGTATCGAGCACCAGCCAGGCACCTAGCCAGCCCAGCAACAGGCAAACAAGCAGGCTCAACCACCAACGCCAGTTGCGCCAGACGGGCTGCAAGCCTTGCCGCGGCTTGCCCTTCGATGGTGGCACATCCTGCGCCCAGGTCTGCTCATGCGGCTGAGAGTGGCCTTTCGCGCGACCATCGCGGCTCTTGCCTTCTTCCTGCTGTGTGCTTTCCAGCCATTCGATTTCCCACTCCTCAGCAGCGATCCACTCATCGTGCTCCCTGCGGCGTTGCGGATCGGACAAAGTGCCATAGGCGCTGTTGAGGATCGCCATGATGCGCGCGGCTTTCTCGTCGCCGGGATTCTTGTCAGGGTGGTATTTCTGGCTGAGGGCTTTGTACGCAGCACGTATGACTTCCTGCGGCGCCAGGCGCGCCACCTTCAGATTGTCGTAGTGTGTGTGTATCTTTCCCATCGTTTTATCTTGAAATCGGTGCGCGGCGACGGGTTCTTACAGGTTGGAACCGTGCTGTGCCGGTCATCATATCCGATATGACAAGATAATAACCACCGGCGGACAGGAAATTGCAGCGCTTACAAGCGGTGACTGCGGTCAGCGGACAACAGCGCTTCCGGCAACTCCACGCGGTGTCCCAGCGCCAGCACCTTGAACAATTCCCCCATCTCGGCCGGCGAGACCAGCTTTTGCACGGCACTGGCCTGCGGCAAATACAATGTGAGCTGTTCCGGATCGGTGCGCAGCAACAAGTCGCCGATACCGGCACCCAGCAGGAAAGAAGCCTGGCTCATGTACGCGAGCACATCGAGGCCAGCGTCCTGCGCCGCCACCGCCATCGCAGTGAAGTCGACGTGGGCCGTGATGTCTTGCAAGCCGGGCAGATAAAAAGGTTCCGCATGGGCGTGGTGGCGATAATGGCACATCAGGGTGCCTGTGGCACGCATATCGAGGTAATACTCGTGTGCGGGGAAGCCATAGTCGAACAACACGGCCGCGCCGCCTTTGCCATTCGTCAGCATGCGCGCCAGCGAGCGCATGAAGCCGCAAGCGACGCCATGAATTTCGCTGACATAGCCCACCGGCAAGGCATCGGCTTCGGGCACCTGGGCTGCAATCTGCGCGGCCACGTCGGCACCGGCCGGGCGCTCGATAAAGACAAACTGGCCATCGGCAATGCCGACATCGAGCTCGCACCAGCCGGCCGGCGTCTTGCTAATCAGGTTGACGGGCATGGCGTCGAGCACTTCATTGCCGAACACGACGCCCTCGAAACTGTCGGGAAAGCCATCGAACCACACCACTTGCGGGAAGGCGGCCAGCGCATGTTCCTGGCGCGCGCGCAATTCGCCGGATAACTCGACGATCGCATACTGCTCTATCGCGATGCCGGCGCTGGCCGCTTCGGTCAGGATATCGCAAGCGAGCTTGCCGGTGCCGGCACCGAATTCAAGGATGCGCGGGGCAGTTTGCGCCATAATAGAGGCTGCAACGTGGGCCAGAGTGGCGCCGAACAGGGGCGAAATCTCCGGCGCGGTTATGAAATCGCCATCTTTGCCCAGCTTGGCGGCGCCGCCGCTGTAATAGCCGAGGTCCGGCGCATACAGCGCCAGCTCCATGAAGCGAACAAAGGGAATGGCGCCGTCATTGCGCGCAATTTCAGCGGCAATCTGGTGCTGCAAGGCATGGGACGCGGCCAGCGCGTCGCTATCGGGTGCGGGAAGAGACATTCCAGCATTGTAGCGAATTGGCGGGCCACGGCGCCAGTATCAGCCATGGCGGCCACGGCGGCCATGCCTACTTCACTCACAAGCACTGTAAAAATAAAGACATGACTCCAGCATCGACACTGCCACACAGCACACCCCGGGTCGCCCTCGTCACGGGCGCAGCACGCCGCATCGGCCGCGCCATCGCGCTGGGCCTGGCGCGCGACGGCTGGGATATCGCCGTGCATTACCGCGACTCGCGCGATGAAGCGCTCAGCCTGGTGGCGGAAATTTCGGCGCTGGGGCGCCGTGCGCAGGCATTCCCCTGCGACCTGGCACAGGAAGAGGCTGTACGCCAATTGTTGCCGCAGGTACAGGCGGCGCTGGGACCGCTTACTTGCGTCGTCAACAACGCATCGTTGTTTGAATACGACAATGCGGGCGATTTTTCCTTTACCGCGCTCGACGCCCACATGCACGCCAACCTGGCCGCCCCTATCCTGCTGGCGCAAGCGCTGTACCAGGCCACCCCAAGCGGAGAGCAAGCCGTGGTCATCAACTTGCTCGATCAAAAACTGTACAATCTCAATCCTGATTTCTTGTCGTACACCCTGTCCAAGGCGGCGCTGCTGTCGGCGACCACCATGCTGGCCCAGGCGCTGGCGCCAAAAGTGCGTGTAGTGGGCATTGCCCCAGGCATCACTATGGTCTCCGGCGAGCAGACGCAAGCGGGCTTTGCCAAGGCGCATGAAAACACGCCGCTGGGACGTTCCAGCACGCCAGAAGATGTGGCCGACTGCGTCTGCTATGTGGCCGGCGCGCGTGCGCTGACGGGCACGACGCTGCTGGTCGATGGCGGCCAGCATCTGATCGGCTTGCCACGCGATGTCATGTTTTTGACCAAATAATCAGCAGCCAACCCCAACAACCAGCATTCCAGCATCCCCTTAAAGGTAAAACTATGTCGTCCACCCTGTCCCACCCTCGCCTGGCCGATTGCCGCCTCCTGTTCCTGCGCAATTACGAAATCTTCATCAACATCGGTGTCTATGACTTCGAGAAAAAGGGCGAGCAGCGCGTCCTCATCAATGTCGACCTGTATATTCCCCTGGCCCTGTCGACGCCGAAGGATGACCAGCTGGAAGAGGTAGTCGATTACGACTTCATGCGCGACACCATCGCCAAGCGCGTGTCGCAAGGCCATGTGCAACTGCAGGAAAGCCTGGTTGACGACGTACTGGCAGCCATGCTGGCGCATCCACGCGTGCGCGCCGCGCGCGTCTCGTCCATGAAGCCGGATGTCTATCCCGACTGCGAAGGAGTGGGCGTGGAAGCATTCAAGATCAAGGATGAAGCATGAGCGTAGCAGTGATGGAAGCGGTGGCAACGGCCGTGGAATTCCCGGCCAACGTGGAAGCGCAGAAACTGGCGCGCAAGAAGGCGGAAAAGATCGCCCTGGAAAATAACAAGCTGCACAAGCGGCTGTGCCGCCTGGTAGGGCAAGCCATCGGCGATTTCAATATGATCGAAGACGGCGACAAGGTGATGGTGTGCCTGTCGGGCGGCAAGGATAGCTATGCCCTGCTGGACATCCTGATGACCTTGCGCGAACGCGCGCCGATTCACTTTGACATCGTTGCCGTCAACCTGGACCAGAAACAGCCGAACTTTCCACCGGAAATCCTGCCAGCCTATCTGACAGAGCTGGGCGTGGCCTTCCACATCGAAAACCAGGATACCTACAGCATCGTCAAGCGCCTGATCCCGGAAGGCAAGACCACCTGCTCGCTGTGCTCGCGCCTGCGTCGCGGCATCCTGTACCGCGTGGCCGACGAGCTGGGCGCGAACAAGATCGCCCTGGGCCACCATCGGGATGATATTTTGGAAACTTTCTTCCTCAATATGTTCTTCGGCGGCAAACTCAAAGGCATGCCGGCCAAGCTGCAATCGGACGACGGCAAGCACATCGTCATCCGCCCGATGGCATATGTCAAAGAAGAAGATACGCAGCGCTATGCGCAAGTGAAGGGCTTTCCCATCATCCCATGTGACCTGTGCGGTTCGCAGGAAAACCTGCAGCGCAAACAGATCAAGGGGCTGATGCGCGAATGGGACAAGAAATTTCCCGGCCGCGTGGAAAGCATCTTCTCGGCGCTGTCGAATGTGGCGCCGTCGCACCTGATGGACCCGAAACTGTTCGGCTTCAAGGATTTGAAGGCGGACGGCATGGCCAACCCCATGGGTGACATCGCCTTCGACGAAGAGCCCTGCTCGACGCCGACGACGTTTGGCGCGACCATTACCCTGCAACAGGGCTGAGCCGCACGCGCCCTGCAGCAGCGCGTCGCGAATCACGGCCAGCCGAGGAAGTCAGCTTCGCGCCAAGTCAAGGTCAAGGCCGAGGACTCGGCGTCGGCGTCAGAGCCGAGGCGCTGAGTCCGATTCTGCCACCTTCTCGGCAGCAAACGCTGCCGCATCGCTCTCGAACATGTCTTCCAGTTCCTCGCGCGCCTGGCGCGTGAGCGACATGACTTTTTGCTGGTCCTGGAAGTGCGGCGCTACTTCCAGCAAGGTTTTCAGGTTATGCCGGCCAAAGATGCCGGCCGCGCGTTGCGCCCGTTCCGCGCTGAAGCCCACCTGCTGCAAAGTCTGCTCACCGAGCAGCAGCGCGGCGGCGAAGGTCTCGCGCTCGATCAGGGTCACGCCCCGCTTCATCAATTCAGAGTAATGCGTGACGTTGCGCGCGCGCGCCAGGATCGTCAGTGCGGGCAGGCGCAGGCGCACGGCGTCGACCAGCGCCAGGCTGTCATCGACATTGTCGATGGCGATCACCAGCGCCCTGGCCTTCTCTATGCCGGCCGCCACCAGCAGGTCCACACGCGTGGCGTCGCCATAGAACACCTTGAAGCCGAACTTGCGCAGCAGGTCGATCTGATCCGGGTCGTGGTCGAGCACCGTCACGCCGATCTTGTTGGCCGCCAGCAGGCGGCCGATGATCTGGCCGAAGCGGCCAAAGCCGGCAATGACGATGGGGTTGTCCTGCGCCTCGATATGCTCGTCGGGTCGGCGCTTCTTTTCGCCTTGCAGGCGCGGTGCAAGCAATTTGTCATGCAACAGCAACAGCAATGGCGTGGCCACCATCGACAGGGTCACGACGACCACCAGCAACGCCGCCGTCTGCGGCGCAAACACATGCGCGGCCTCGGCGGCGGCAAACACGACAAAAGCGAATTCGCCACCCTGCGACAGCAGCAGCGCAAAGAACAACTGCTGGGCGCGGGGAATGTCGACAAACTTCGACAACAGGTACAGCAAGGCGATCTTGACCAGCAGCAGGCCAGCCACCAGGGCCAGGATCAGCAAGGGCTGGGCGCGCAGCACGCCGAAATCGACGGACATGCCGACGGCGATGAAAAACAGGCCCAATAACAGGCCCTTGAACGGTTCCAGGTCGCTGATCAGCTCATGCCGGTATTCGGAATCGGCCAGCAGCACGCCCGCCATGAAGGTTCCCAGCGCCATCGACAAGCCCACCGATTCCATCAGCACGCAAATGGCGATCACCAGCAGCAGCGCAAACGCCGTGAAAATTTCGCGCAAATCCGTCCTGGCGATGAAGCGCAGGATGGGGTTGACGAGGAAACGCCCGCCGATCACCAAGGCGGCCAGCACGGCGACCAGCTTGGCCACGCGCAGCCAGCCCGGTTCGCCGCTATGCGTGACCAGCCCGCCGAGCAGCGGCACCAGCGCGATCATGGGAATGGCGGCGATATCCTGGAACAGCAAAATCGAAAAACCGGCGGAACCGGCCGGTGTGCTCATCAGTTTTCGTTCGCCCAAGGTGGCCAGCACTATCGCCGTCGACGACAGCGACAATCCCAGCGCGCCCACCAGCGCCGTGCGCCAGTCCACGCCACAGGCCATGGCCACGGCGCACAGTGCCGCGCTGACGATGCCCACCTGCGCCCCGCCCCAGCCAAAAATGGGCCGGCGCAGCAGCCATAAACGCTTAGGTTCGAGCTCCAGGCCGATCAAAAACAGCAGCAACACCACACCGAATTCGGAAAAGCTGAGAATCACCTCGACATTCTTGATCAAGCCCAGTCCCCAGGGGCCGATGATGACGCCAGCGACCAGGTAACCGAGCACGGCGCCCATGCCCAGGCGCTTGGCCAGTGGCACCATGATGATGGCGGCCACCAGGTAAAACAGTATGTTGATGAGAAAGCTGTGGTGTTCCATGCGGATTCCGGAAAAACGTGATTGGAATCGCAATCATGCCTGAAGTGGTGCCCCTGCGGGGGTCAGCGCTGCGACGCGTCGATGTGCTGGCGCCACGGCGCCCCCTCTGTGCCCACAACGGCCGTCACAGTCGTCACGGGCGTGGTAAATCCATGAAGCCGACGGGCGCCACATCGACGCGCATGACCGGATACAGGTTCAAGCGCTCATCCCACGAGGGGTGGCGGCGGGCGAAAAACTCCAGGCGCGCATGCGCATTGTTTGCAAACGCGGGATCGCTGGCCAGCTTGTGCCGGAATTGCGCCGCCAGCGCCGGGTCGGCCGCCAGCTGCGCGCGCGCCACATCCTCGGCCACATAGTCTTCCATGTATTCCTTGCGCTCGAACGCCGTGTTGAAGCTGCCCCAGGCCAGCAGCGAGTCGGGCGCGCGCGGCTCGAACAGCGCCACCACCAGGCGCGCCTTCGGCTGGTTGACGGGCACGTACAGCACGCCCGCATCGACCACGCGCTCCTCTTTATGCCACTCGCCTTGTAGCGCCACCGTCTGGCGTCCTTCGAACGATTGCGCGCCAAACTTCACTTGTGTGGCGCGGAAGGTTTCGACCGGCAGCTTGCCCGGCGCGGTGCCCAGCACTTGGTAGGCAACGCCATGCTGGCGCAACTTGGCCGCCACCATCTGCACCTGCGCGGCGGGCACCAGGTAGCCGGCTTTCGGCGCGGCCATTTGCAGATCGGGCACGATCTCGTCGCGCAGCGGCACGTTCCACACTTGCGGCGTCTTTTCGTCATAGCGCGTCATCAGCGCGCCCGACACTTCGGACGGCGTGCGCGTGTAGGCATAGCCGCGAAACGCGATCATGCGGCTCTTGTCCGTGGTTTTATACGTGAGCGCCAGGGTGCTGCCGGCCAGTTGCGCGGCGCGCGCATCGGCCTCGAACGCCACTTGCCGCCACTGCGCGCCGTGCTGTGCCACTTGCGACAGCAGCGAGACGATGGTGTTGCGCGTGATGCGCACGCGGGTCGGATAATCCTTCCACGAATGGGTTTCCACCAGCACGCCGAAACGGTTACGCAACAGGAAATAACCGTGCGAGAAGCGCGGGTTCGGCGTCGTATCGACAAAACCCGAGAGGGGATTGTCTTCTTCGGCAAACGACATATAGAACGGCTTCGGATCGGTGCCCTGCTTTGCCAGGTCGGCCAGCACGCCGTCGCGCAGCGCCGTCCCCGCCAGGCGCAAGCCGGCATCGCCCGCATGCGCGGGTTCGACCTGGATCGAGATGGCGGGTTCGAACTGGGCGCCGTCCGTCACGTGCAAATCCACGTAAGCGAGCGGATCCCAGGCATTGACCAGCGCCAGCATGTGCTGCATCTCGGCCGAATCGGCCTTCATGTAGTCGCGGTTCAAATTGAAATTTTGCGCCGTGCTGCGCCAACCCATTTCCTGCGGCCCGCGCTGGTTCGGGCGGTTCCAGGCTCCGAAACGCTCATGGCCATCGACATTAAACACGGGCACGAACAACAGCACCTGCTTGTCCAGCGCGCCGCTGGCGGCCTTGCCTTCCAAGACTTCGCGCAGGGCCAGGAAGCCGGCATCCTTGCCATCGATTTCGCCCGCATGGATACCGCCCTGCACCAGCAGCACCGGGACCTTGCGCAGCGTGGCCGCTTCCGGCGTCAGCGCGCCTGTGTTGGAAACGGCCAGCGCCAGCATGCGCCGTCCTTCCGGCGTGCGGCCAAATTCAAAGCAACGCACCTGTTTCGGATAGTGCTCCTGGAAGCGCTGGCACAAGGCTTCGACTTCCGCGTAGCGGCCCGTCTGCTGGAAAGCCGAGTACTCGGCCACCGTCTTGAGGGAAAACTGCCGCGTATCGCGTGCGGCATGCGCGTTGACAGAAAATAGGGAAAACACGGCGGCGGACAGCAGGACATGGCGTAGCATCGGGCTAGCTCCATCAAGAGGGACAAGCGGGCAATTATAGAGGCGTGGTCACGCAATAACCGAGCTGGAAATGAAAAAACCGGAACAGCATGCGCTGTTCCGGTTTATTTTTTATGCTGGCCTTTGGCCGATGTTATGCCAGAAACCGTGGCGTGATGTCACGAGCCGAAGTGATAGTTAAATTCGACCCATCCCTGGCGGCCCTGCGGGCTGTAGCTGCCCACCGGATAGTACGGCCAGCCGCCGCTATCGTCGCGCTTGATTTTGTCGAACACATTGTTGACGATCAGCGAAACGGTGGCGCGGTCGTTGATGCGATACACGCTGCTGATGTTGGCCAGCGCCGTCGGCGTCAGGTAGGCCTTGCCGGCGGCGTTAGGGATCTTGCTGTAGCGGCTGACCAGCAAGGTATTCGACCAATCCCCTGCGCCCCAGTTGACGCTCAGATTGAGCTTGTCACGCCAATCCGAGTTGTTGAGCGATTTGAGCTCGTCAATCTCTTCGTCGCCGACAAATTGCTGCGATTTATTGCTCAGTACCTTGGCGTAATTGGCCTTGAAGGCGAAGCGCCCATAGTTCGCCGTACGCAGCAAATACTTCACGCTGATGTCGATGCCACTACTGCTCTGCTTGGCCGCATTGATCGGATTGACGGTGATGGTCCTGATCTCGCCGGCGCGGTTCAGGGCAGTGGCCGCGAAACGCGCGACGCGGCCCAGGGTATCGACGCAGGTAGGCGAAGCGACATCGAGCTTGCCCAGGCGGCAGTCCGCTTCGTCGCGCAGTATCTTGTCCGCGCTCAGATTCGTCACCAGGTCGTCGATCAAGATGTTCCAGTAATCGATGGAGACGTCGAAATTGGAACTTGGCGACCAGACGGCGCCCACGCCGAAGGACTTGCCTTTTTCCGATTGCAGATCGCGGCTGCCGTTCTGCACATAGTCTGCGCCCGGCGACTTGTTCGCAAATTCGCACTTGTCGATGCTCTGACCTGCGGCGCCGCAGCGGTAGTAATCGGTGGTGCTTGAATAGTAACCGGTGCCGCGCGCCTTGTAGATATAGTTCATGTCCGGCGCGCGGAAGCTGGTGGCGTAGTTGGCGCGTAACAGCAGCTCAGGCGCGGGACGCAGTTCCAGGCCGCCGTTGTAGGTGAACTTGCCCTCATGGCGGCCGGCAAAGCTGTAGCGGTCATAACGGCCAGCCAGGGTAGCGATCAGCTTTTCATGCAACGGCAGGTTCACTTCCGCGCCCAGCGCATAGCGGGTACGCGTGCCAGCCGTAATGTCGGACCTGGTGGCGACGTTGAAGTAACCGTCGTTCAGGCGCGCATCGGGCACATTGCTGAAGCCCTGCTTGCCCACTTCGGCAATGCTGGCGATCTTTGCCACGCCAGCGGGCAACTGGAACAGGTCGCCATTGGTGGCCAGGCTCAGGGTATTCGTCCAGGCCTTGTCATCGCTATTGGCATTGCCCGTGATGCTGTCGAATTCGGCCGCCGTCAGGCGGCGCGACAAGCGGGCCGGGTCCGGTGCGTAGATCGGCACGCCGGCAGCGTCGGTACCCAGTTTCGGCCCCAGGAAGAAGCTGTCGATATTGGCCAGCGCGCGTGGCGTGTGGCTTTCGCTCTTGTACACCGAGGCGTTGTAATTGGCTTCATACTGCCACGATGACGTGCCGGGAATGCGGCCCTTGGCGCCCAGCGAGATGGCGGTGGCCAGGTCGTCCCACTGGCGGTTGTAACGCTCCACGCCGCCCATTTCTTCAGGCGACATATAGCGCGTCCACGCTTCGTAGCGATTGCTACTCTGGTTACGGAAATAGCTGCTGCCCGTCGACGACGAGGTCCACGTCGGGCCGCGCGTGTTGTTCTCGGTCGAGTTCTTGCCGATCAAGAGGTCGGCGAACAGAGTCGTTTCCGGCGACAGCGCGTAGTTGGCGCTGCCGAACACGTTCTGGCTGCGGTTCTTGGTTTGCGTGGTCCAGTAGGTGGGGCCTACTTTCGGGCTGGCGCAATAGCTGCCGTTCTTCGCCTGGTACTTGACGACGCTGGCGCCGAACAGGTCGCCGAACTGCTTGCAGGTGTCGCCCAAGTCCACATAAGTGCCGGAGGTGCCCGCTTGCACCACGCGACGCGACGCGATATTGGTCGGCGTCCCCGAGCGGGTGGCCATGAAGTCGCGCTGCAGGCTCGACAGCGGATCACGCTGGCTCAGCTCCACGCTGAACAGGGTATGCAGCTTGTCGAAATTAGCGCCGCCCGTCAGCTGCACGCGCTGGTTGCCGGCGCCGCCGCGCGTGGTGCCGCCCGCCTTGACGTTGATATCAAAACCTTCGGTCTGCTTTTTCAGGATGACGTTGACCACGCCGGCGATCGCGTCCGAGCCATAGATGGCCGAAGCGCCGCCGTTGAGGATCTCGATGCGATCGACAATGCTGGACGGAATATTCGCCAGGTTGGTGAAGTTGACCGTGCCTTCATAGGCGATGGGGAAGTCGGCCAGGCGGCGGCCATTGAGCAGTATCAAGGTGTGGTTCGGCCCCAGGCCGCGCAGGCTGATGGTATTGGCCGACGGCGTGAAGGTATTGCCGAAATCTTCGCCCTGCGTAAAGCCGCTGTTCTGCACCTGGTTGGTCAGGGCGTCGAAGACGTTCTTGTAACCTTGCTTGGTGATTTCATCGCCGGTCAGGATGGTGACCGAAGACGGGCCTTCCAGACTGGCGCGGGGAATGCGCGAACCGGTGACGACGACGGCTGGCGGGGTCACCGCTGCCTGCTGATACGCTGCGGGCACTTGCGTTTGCGCGTGCGCCTGCCATGCGGTGCCGCCCAGGATGGCCAGTACGGCTACGCTGAGCGGTGGTAACTTGAATGGTTTAGCCATCTTTGCGCTTCTCAAGGTTAGGGAGTAAGCGAAAGATATCAAGATGCCAGCAATTACAGAACGAATGGATTCAACTTTCCAAATATCAAAATTGTTATATAAAACAATCAATGAGCAGGAAAACGCCAAGCCCCTCCCTCAGGACCTGGCAAAAGCCTGCGCTTTAACGGCGCAGGATGGCAATTTCCTTGTAGGCCGGGCGCAGCAGGCGTGTCGCCGTGTCAAACGGACTCTCGATGGCACTCGATAGCCTGGTGGCGCCCGTGGCCGGGACGCAACTACCGCTGCTGCGGTAGCGCAGCGCTGCCGCCAGCATGCCTTCGGCAGGGTCGCCCAGCTGGTGCTGGTAATCGTCCGTCACGTCGCAGGTCGGCGCGATGCCATCGGCAAAGTCGCCAAAGCCCTTGGCGTTGACGCCCTGGAACTGTACGGCGAAATAGGTGGTGCCGCAATTGGCCGCAGGATAAAAGCCATAGGGCTTGCCGCACGTCGTGCCGCCGATCAGATTCACTTGCACGTCGACGCCGCGCAAGCCGTTGATGATGGCTTCACTGGCGGAACAGGTATTGCTGGTAGTGAGCAAGGTCACGCGCTTCAAGCCCAGGGAGGGCAAGGGCGTGCCCTGGGCGAGGCGATTCGGGGCCGGGAAGCCCAGGCTTTGCGTATGGAATGGCACGGGCGCTTGCGGCTTGGTCTTGTCATTGAAGAGCAACTGCTCGAAGGTCTTGCCGGTGGTCGCTTGCGGACCTGCAATCATGTAAGCGAGCTCGCTGGCGATATCCAGATAGCCGCCGCCGTTGTAGCGCACATCGAGCACCAGGTCACTGATGCCGGCCGCCTGGAAGCGGCGCATGGTCTCGACTAGTTGGCGCTCGGCGACATTATTGTGGGTATTGAAGGTCAGATAGCCAACCTTGCCCGTAGGCGTGTCGATGATGCGCTCGTTCTGCACCGCGCTGGTGCTCACTTCCACCGCCGTCAGGCTCACGGAAATGGGCGTCCCGTTGCGGCTCAAGCCCAGCGTGTGCGTGCCTTGCGCCTTGGGGAACAGTCCCGCGTTAATGATATTCATGCTGGCAGTATCGGCGGCGTAGATGAAATCGACGCCATCGATGGTTTGCAGCAAGTCGCCCCGCTGCAAACCCATCAAGGCCGCCGGCGAACCCGGTTCGACGATCGAGACCACCGCCTGGCGTGGTGGCGCTTTGCGCGTCACGGCCAGCAGCATGCCGTAGCCCAGTTCAACGCCATTCTGCGCCGCCTCCCACTCGGCCGTCGGCAAGCTGAAATGGAACTGGTCCTTGGGCTTGCCGGACGCCGTCGTGGCCGTGGTTTTCAGTACGTCAAAATACGCGATGGGCGTGGCGAAGCTTTGCGGCTGGTACGTGCTCGGCACTTCGCGGTACCACAGATAGCTTTCGTCGATCCAGCTGCGCACCCACGTCTTTTCATCGAGCAAGGTACCCTGCATATCGATGCTGCTGCCGCTGCGCGGCGCCTCGCAGCGGTACGCGACCGTGAACGAAGGGACCAGCGCCGCCGGCCCGGTCGGCGTCACGGGAGGGACGACGGCCACACTATCGTTGCTGCTGGCGCCACCACCGCCGCAGGCACTCAACAGCAATGCCAGCGACAGAGAAAGAGGATAAGCAAAGGGCACAGCCAGGGCGGAAAAACGCAGGGAACGCATGATAAACTTTCCAAAAAGAAATTATCTAAAAATTATAATGCGTTTTACAAACAGACCTTGTTTTCTTTGATACAAAAAATGGCGCCCGCAGGCGCCATTAGTACAGCATCACTCGCTCACCATCACGCCATCACGCTACGCTGGCCGCCACAGGCGCTGTGACGACTGGCGGCAGCGGCGTTGGCGCATTGAAGGCCAGCAGCAAACTCGCTTCCTTCTCTTTCGCCGCCTTCAAATGACGCTCCTTCACATGGCCATAGCCGCGGATGTCTTCCGGGATGCTGGCAATTGCCACCGCTTGCGCCAGCTTGGCCGTCGTCAGTTTCGGCAGCAAAGCAGCGACCGTCGTGCGGTACTCAAGAATCAGCGCGCGCTCCATCTTGCGCTCGGCCGTATGGCCGAACACGTCGAAGGCCGTGCCGCGCAAGCCCTTGAACTTGGCTAGCACGCCGAAGGCCTTCATCATCCACGGGCCAAATTCCTTCTTGACCAAATGGCCCTGGCTATCCGTTTTCGCCATGATCGGTGGCGCCAGGTGAAACTTGAGCTTGATGTCGCCTTCGAACATGGCGGCGATCTTCGCCTGGAAGGCGCCGTCCGAGTACAGACGCGCCACTTCGTACTCGTCCTTGTAGGCCATCAGCTTGTAGAAATAACGGGCCACGGCTTCCGTCAGGCGCAGCTGCGGGCCATTCAGGGCACTTTCGGCGGCGCGTACCTGAGCGACGAAGTCCAGGTACTGCTGCGCATATGCGCGGTCCTGATAGGCCGTCAGCAGGACCACACGTTTTTCGATGATGTCGTCAAGCGTGTCGATGCGCTTGAATTCCACCACTTTCGCCGGTGTCGTCATGCGCACCAGGCTGGCCGTATCATGGGCGCCGGCGCGGCCCCAGTTGAAGGCGGCCTTGTTGAACGCCACCGAGACATTGTTCAAGTCGATCGCCTTCATGATCGACGCTTCGGTGAGCGGCACTTTGCCCTTTTGCCAGGCATAACCGAGCATGAACATATTCGTCGCGATCGAGTCGCCCATCAGCGCCGTGGCGATCTGGCCCGCGTCGATGAAGTCGACGTGGTCGCTGCCGCAGGCCTTTTCAATTTCCATGCGCGCGGAAGCGCCGGGGAATTGCCAGTCCGGGTTTTTCACGAAGGCGGCCGTCGACGAACTGGTCGAATTGATCATGGCCCAGCTGCGTCCCTCCCCCATGCGCGACAAGGCGTCGCGGCTGGCCGTGACGATCAAGTCGCAACCGATCACCAGATCGGCCGCACCGGTGCCAACGCGCGTCGAGTGGATGTCTTCCTGGCGGTCCGCCAGGCGCACGTGCGACATCACGGGGCCGCCCTTTTGCGCCAGGCCGCTCATGTCGAGCACGGAACAGCCCTTGCCTTCCACATGCGCCGCCATGGCCAGGATCTGGCCAACGGTGACCACGCCCGTGCCGCCGATGCCGGTCACCAAGATGCCAAACGGTTGCGCCGTCGAGGGAATGCTTGGTGTCGGCAAGGCTGGCACTGCCGGTGCGTCCTTGTCGGCGCTGGCCGCTTTTTTCGGCTTTTTCAAGCCGCCGCCTTCCACCGTCACGAAACTTGGGCAAAAGCCCGTCGTGCAAGAGAAATCCTTGTTGCAGGACGACTGGTTGATCTGGCGCTTGCGCCCCAGTTCCGTTTCCAGCGGCTCCACCGACAGGCAGTTCGATTGCACGGAGCAGTCGCCGCAACCTTCGCAGACGGCGTCGTTGATGACGGCGCGCTTGGCTGGGTCCGGGTATTCATTGCGTTTGCGGCGGCGGCGTTTTTCCGAGGCGCAGGTCTGGTCGTAGATCATGGCTGATACGCCGGGCAAGTCGCGCAGTTCGCGCTGCACGTCCATCAGTTCCGAACGGTGGCGCACGGTGACGCCTTCCGCCCAGGCGTAATCTTTCGGGTATTTTTCCGGTTCGTCTGTGACGACGATGATGGGACCGACGCCTTCGGCGGCGATCTGGCGCGAAATGATGGCCGGCGACAGCGGACCGTCGAATTCCTGGCCGCCCGTCATGGCCACCGCATCGTTGAACAGAATCTTGTAGGTGATATTCACCTTGGCCGAGACGGCGGCGCGGATGGCCAGGATGCCCGAGTGGAAATACGTGCCGTCACCGAGGTTGGTAAACACGTGCTTTTCATTCGTGAACGGCGCCTGCCCAACCCACGTGACGCCTTCGGCACCCATATGGGTAAACGTCGACGTCTCGCGGTCCATCCACAGCACCATGTAGTGGCAGCCGATGCCGGCCAGCGCGCGCGAACCTTCCGGCACCTTGGTCGAGCTGTTGTGCGGACAGCCGGAACAGAAGAACGGCGTGCGGTCTTTTTGCGGATCGGGTTTCACGCTGATGGCTTTCAGCACATTCTCTTTGGCTTCCAGGTAGGCGATGCGCTCCTTCACGCGCTGCTCCACCGGATGACCGGCGTAGTAGCGCGAAATGCGGCTGGCAATCGCACGCGCGATCATGGCCGGGTTCAGCTCATACGTGGCCGGCAGCAGCCAGTCGCCGTGTCCCGTGCCCTTCTGGTTGCTCCATTCGCCCGTGTCATCGAACTTGCCGACCACGCGCGGACGCTCGCCATCTTTCAGGTTGTACAACTCTTCCTTGAGCGCGTACTCGAGGATTTGGCGCTTTTCTTCCACCACGAGGATTTCATCGAGACCCTTGGCAAATTCATGCACGCCGTCCGCTTCCAGCGGCCAGGTCATGCCGATCTTGTACAGGCGGATGCCGATGTCGGACGCCGTCTGCTCATCGATGCCCAGGTCGGCCAGCGCCTGGCGCGTATCGAGGTAGGATTTACCGGCCGTGATGATGCCGATGCGCGCCTTTGGGCTGTCCCAGATGATTTTATTGAGCTTGTTGGCACGCGCATACGCCAGCGCCGCATACCATTTATAGCTATTCATGCGCACTTCTTGTTCCAGCACCGTGTCGGGCCAGCGGATGTTCAGGCCACCGGCCGGCATCTCGAAGTCAAGCGGCAAGGTGATCTGCACGCGATCCGGGTCAAAATCGACGGCGGCGCCCGACTCGATGATGTCGGTCACGCATTTCATCGATACCCACAGGCCCGTGTAGCGGCTCATGGCCCAGGCGTGCAAGCCATAATCGATGTATTCCTGCACCGACGACGGGTACAGCACGGGGATGCCGCAGGCGTTCAGGATATGGTCGGACTGGTGCGCCGTGGACGAGGATTTGGCTGCATGGTCGTCGCCGGCCAGCACCAGCACGCCGCCATGCTTGGCAGAACCGGCGTTATTGGCGTGCTTGAACACATCGCCGCAGCGGTCGACGCCAGGGCCCTTGCCGTACCACATGCCGAACACGCCGTCATACTTCGCGTCTTCGAACAGATTCGTTTGCTGCGTGCCCCAGACGGCCGTAGCGGCCAAGTCTTCGTTCAGGCCCGGGTGGAATTTGACATGGTGTTCATCGAGGTATTTCTTGGCCTTGACCGCCGTCATGTCGACGGACGTCACGGGCGAGCCGCGGTAACCGGTGATATAGCCGGCCGTATTGAGGCCCGCCTTCAGGTCGCGCTCACGCTGCAGCATGGGCAGGCGAATCAGCGCTTGCGTCCCCGTCATGAAGGCGCGGCCACGCTGCAGGGTGTATTTGTCGTTCAGGGAAATCTCGGACGCGTGCGCGCCCGGCTCAAGACTCGAGCCCTTGATTGGTGCATTCATTACTTGTCTCCATTATTCTCTGTGCTACGCGTGCAAAGTCGGTTGAACTCACACGTACCGGTGGCGCTTTGTGAGCGTCCCGGTGCGGAAAAATGACTTGTTTTTTATAGACTACCACAGGAATGCGCGCAATTCTTTGCTGCGCTGCACTACCGTGGGGATACATTTTTTGTTACTTTTGGTCAGATCAGCGCAGTGCCGGGGTCAGACCCGACGGGTCTGACCCCGGCACGTTTATGCAGCCGTCAGCACGCCGCGCTTGATCTGGTCCAGCTCGATCGACTCGAACAGCGCGCGGAAATTGCCTTCGCCGAAGCCCTGGTCGCCCTTGCGCTGGATAATCTCAAAAAAGATCGGGCCGATCACCGTCTGCGTGAAAATCTGCAGCAGCAGTTCGCGTTCCGTTTCCGTGCTGTGGCCGTCGATCAAGATACGCAGGCGGCGCAGTTCTTCCAGTTGCTCGCCGTGGTTCGGCAGGCGGCGGTTAACCAGCTCATAGTAAGTTTCAATCGTGTCCTGGAAAACGATATCCGTATCGCGCAGGCCTTGCACGGACGCGTAGATATCGTCCGTTCCCAGGGCAATGTGCTGGATACCTTCGCCGTGGTACTGGTCCAGATATTCGGCGATCTGCGACTTGTCGTCCGACGATTCGTTGATCGGAATGCGGATCTTGCCGCAGGGCGAAGTCATGGCCTTGGATTTGAGGCCCGTCAGCTTGCCTTCGATGTCGAAATAGCGCACTTCGCGGAAGTTGAACAGGCTTTCATAGAAGCTGGCCCATTCCTTCATGCGGCCACGGTGCACATTGTGCGTCAGGTGATCGATATACGTCAGGCCGTGGCCGACAGGATTGGCGACGGCACCTGGGATGGCGACGAAGTCGACGTCATAGATGCTGATGTCGCCGATGCCGCCCGGTGCAGCCGCGCCTTCCTTGTCCGCACCCTTGCCGCGCCAGCGGTCGACGAAGTACAGCAGCGAATCGCCCACGCCCTTGATGGCGGGGATATTCAATTCCATCGGTCCGGTTTTATTGTCGAAGCCCCAGGCCCCCAGTTCCAGCGCGCGCCGGTACACAAAGGCGGCGTCGTCGACGCGGATGGCGATGGCGCACACGGACGGGCCGTGATGGCGAGCAAAACGCTGCGCGAACGAATCTTGTTCGGCATTGATGATGAAATTGATGTCGCCCTGACGGTACAGGGTCACATCCTTGTGGCGATGGCGCGCGATGGCCGTGAAGCCCATGTTCTCGAACAGCTTGCCCAATGCTTTTGGGTCTGGTGCTGCATACTCGACGAACTCGAAACCATCGGTACCCATCGGGTTATCCCAAGGCTGAAATTGCATGATGTCTCCTCCAAAAAGTAAAGCACAGTATAGGCGTGGGTCACGGGCATTAAATGCCAAAGATCTCCCGAACAACCATGATTTGCGCAATAATATTGCGTGGAACGAGAACCACCGGAGGAAGCATGAGCAAAATTACGTTGGATAAAACGGACCGCAAGATCCTTGCGGTCCTGCAGGCCGATGGCCGCCTGTCGAATCAGGATGTAGCCGAACAGGTCAGCCTGTCGCCGTCGCCATGCTTGCGCCGCGTCAAACGGCTGGAAGAAGCAGGCGTCATCCGCCAATATGTGGCCCTGCTGGACCCGGAAAAGATCGGCCTGGGCTTGCTGGCCTACGTCAATGTGCGGCTGGAAAAGCACAGCGGCGACACTGCCCACAGCACGGCGCGCGTGCTGGCGCCCAATCTGGTCACGCATACCTCGCCACGTGCCGACTTTGCCGTGGCGGTGGCGCAATGGCCGGAAGTGCTGGCCTGCTATGCGATGACGGGGGAAATGGATTATCTGCTGCGCGTGCACGTGGAAGACATGGAGCATTTTTCGCGCTTCATGATGGCGACCCTGCTGCGCCACCCGGCCGTGCTGGACGTCAAATCAAGCTTTGCCTTGCAGCGCATCAAGGATACGACGGCGCTGCCGCTGCTGTAATCAGTCGGCTGGCGGCGCAGATGCGGGCGGCACTGGCTTCTTGCGCCCCGGCAAGCGCTCGAACAGCTTATACGCAGCGCGCGCGTTGGCCTTGAACGTATAGTCGAACATGGCGAACTGCTCCTGCACGGCTTCCTGCAGCATGCTCGATGGGTTCGGCGGCAATAATTTCAAATAAGCATCGGCTTCGCCATAGTCGCGCTGGATTTCCATGCCCGCCTTCTTGGCGATATGCATCATCGTCTTGTTCGATGACAGACAATGCATGTACAGGGTATCGACATCGTTGTTACGGCAGTGGATAGCCGCCCGCTCGAACAATTTCGAGCCCACCCCCATGCCGCGCATGGATTTCGACACCGATACGCCAAACTCGGCCACCTGCTCCTTGTCCGTGACGACGCTTTTCGCCGGCGACTTGTCCTTCGGCGCGAACGCCAGATGCCCCACGCCCACCAGTTTGAACAAGCTGTTATAGACGCCATAAATCATGTCGCGCGAGAAATCCATCTTCTGCACGTACTGCGCCACCAGTTCATCGGGCAAGGCGCTGCCGAAGCGCAGCAGGCGGTCACTTTTCTCCAGCGACAGGAAATGCTTCATCATGCGGCGCCGGTCGCGCTCATGCAACTGCTTGACCAACACGCTCGGGCGCGCGCCGCCGCTACGATTGCGCCAGCGGCGAAACAGATTTTGGAACAGCTTTGGTAAGGTCACGACGACTCCTGGGGACGGTGCTGCGGCACGTCAGGCCGATATTGTGCGGTGCAACATTATGGCGTTATTGTAGCCTATTCCCGCCCCTCAAGCCTGGGCCAGGAATGCTTGCACGGCGACTACCCGCGCTTCGTGGATCACTTCGGGGATGCGTTTCGGCTGCGCGCAGGCTTGCGCCAGCGCGCCCGCGTTGACGCCACGCGCCGCATCCAGCGCGCCCTGCAGCCGTGCCGCCGGCGCAAAGTCGCCGCTGACCAGCCCATCGCAAGCCACCGCTTGCAGCAGTTGCGCAAAGCGCTGCGGCTTGCGCAAGCCATCGCAGCGTTCGCAGAAGGCGACGCTGGCTGCAGCACTCAAGTCCAGCGCAGCGTTGATATTGTCGCGTTCGCGCGCCGCCATGACGGCCAGTTCGCGGCACTCATTGGGCACGCGCAGGCGCTCACTCAGCTGCTCGATGGCAGCCTTGCTCACATGCAGCATCAAGACGGCGTAGCGCACTGGCAATTCAACACCTTGCGCGGCAGCATGATCGATTACCTTCAGCAAGCGCTCGCTGAGTGCAATTTCCCCCATGATGCGCGCCAGCGCGCCGCACTCATGCAGCACCGTCAACATGCGCGAAGGATGGCTTTCCATCAAGCCCTTGGCCACCTCCTGCCATACGCGCTCGGCCACCAGGGCATCGACTTCACCATCCGCCACCATCTGGCGCATCAGGGCCAGGGTGGCCGGTGCCACCGTAAAAGCGTCGAAACGGGCGGCAAAGCGGGCCAGGCGCAAGATGCGCACGGGGTCTTCGCCAAATGCCTCGGAGACGTGGCGAAAGACTTTATTCTCAATATCGTGCATACCGCCGAACGGGTCGGTCAGGCTGCCATCCTCGGCCATGGCGATGGCGTTGATGGTGAGATCGCGCCGCACCAGGTCGTCTTCCAGCGTGACGTCGGGCGCCGTATGGAAGACAAAGCCACGGTAGCCGGGGGCCGTCTTGCGCTCCGTGCGGGCCAAGGCATACTCTTCCTGCGTCTTCGGATGCAAAAAAACGGGGAAATCCTTGCCGACGGGCCGAAAACCTTGGCGCAGCATGTCTTCCGGCGTGGCGCCCACGACGACATGGTCGTGGTCTTTCACGGGCAAGCCCAGCAGTTGGTCGCGCACCGCGCCACCGACCGTGTATATCTTCATCATCAACTTCTCTTTAATCGGGTAATTGCGCGTCGTGCTTGGCAGCAACTTCCGTCTCCGCCAGCGCTTCCGTGATCCAGCGCGCGACGGCCGGGTGCGCCCGCACGCGCTCGCAATAGGCGTTCAGCGCCGGCGCCAGCGACACGCCATACGTGCGGAAACGCATCACGACAGGGGCAAAATACGCATCGGCGATGGAAAACTCGCCAAACAGGAACTGGTGGTGGCCAAAGCGCGATAAACACTCTTCCCAGATTTCGCTGAGGCGGCCTATGTCGGCCTGCGCCGCGGCGGTGCGGCCCCGTCCCGGCAACTGCGCACGGATATTCATCGACATATCGGTGCGCAAGCCGGCAAAACCGGAATGCATTTCCGCGCAGATACAGCGCGCCATGGCACGCGCGGCCACGTCTTGCGGCCACAGCTGCTTGTCAGGAAACTGCTCGGCCAGGTATTCGCAAATGGCCAGGCTATCCCAAATCGTCATTTCTCCCGCCAGCAGCACGGGCACGCGGCCGCAGGCCGAATACTCGGCAATTTTCGTCGCCGTGTCGCTCTGGTCGAGCAGCACGCGCACTTCCTGGAACGCAATGCCGAACGCTGTCATGGCCACCCACGGGCGCATCGACCAGGACGAGTAATTCTTGTTGCCGATGATCAGGGTCAGGCCCGGCGCGCGCGCGGCGGCCAGGGTTTGCGTCAGGCTAGGGTCGAGGATAGTCGTTTGCATGGTCGGGTATCAAAGGTGTGGTTCAAGGCAAATCGGCTGCGATGGCGCTGTTTTTCGGTCCCACGGTGCCCAGGCGCGCCTTCAGCGATTGCGGGCGCTTGTCGAACAGAGCCGCATAGTAAGTGGCGTTGGCCATCACGTTTTTCACATAGCCGCGCGTTTCCGTGTACGGAATCGTTTCGGCAAAGATGGCGCCTTCCAGCGGACGCGTCATGCTGGCGCGCCAGATGCGCAAGCGTCCCGGCCCGGCATTGTAGGCGGCGCTGGCCAGCACTTGCGAACCGTCGAGGCCGCCGAGCACCATGTTCAGGTAATTCGTGCCCAGCAAGACGTTGGTGCGCACATCGCTCAAGGTTTCCGTGACGAAATCGGTAAGGCCGATTTTCTTGGCCACGTAGCGGGCCGTCGATGGCATTACCTGCATCAAGCCGGAGGCGCCCACATGCGACTGCGCATCCATGATGAAGCGCGATTCCTGACGAATCAAGCCATACACCAAGGCTTTATCCAGACCCAGGGTTTGCGTGACCGGGTGCATGACGTCGTCATGCGGCGTCGGATAGCGCTGCGTATAGTCCACTTCCAGGCGCGTGCGGTCCGAGGTGTTGACCATGCGGTCGAGCACATTGTTCTGGCGCGCAAATTCCGCCGCCGCCAGATGTTGCCGATCCGTCATCGAACGTAATTCCCAGTTCCACTCGCGCGTGCCTTCGAAGCGCAAGCGCATATTGAAAAACTTCAAGGCGCGCTGCAAGCCCGGATTGGCCGCCATGGCGGCGATTTCCGCAGGACTGACAGGCTGGCCCGGCGGCGGCAACAACAGATGGTTACCCAGCTCTTCATTGGCCAGCAAGCCGTAGAAATTCGACTGCTCGGCAATCGTGCGATACAGGGTATCGGCCTGCGTGTTCGCACGGCCCGGCGTTTCCGTCTGCAGCGCGCGCGCCAGCCAGTAGACCCAGGTGGGGTCCGTGCGCAGGGAGGCGGGCATGGCTTGAATCGTCGATTTCACCATGGGCCAATTGCTTTCGCGCAAGGCAATGCGCGTTTTCCATTGCATCTGCTCCAGAGTCAGCGGTGCGCCATTCGATTTTTGCCAATATTCAAACGCTTCCGGCGCCAGCGCATACGATGCCTGCAAGGCCAGGTTGGCCCAGCCGATGGCCTGCTCTTGCGGCGTCAGTTGTCCGCTGGCCTTTTGCAGGGCCACGACGCCCAGTTTCAAGGTGCTTTTCGCCATGCGGCCGATGGCGACCAGGTACATTTCATGCTCGGCACGGCTGGGGCCCGGGCCCTTGGCCAGCGTCAGCGCGGGCAAGTCGATCGCTTGCGCCATCTTCGCATCGGACGCGCCCAGCAGCAGCGCGATGCGGCGCGCCGGGCCGGTGGCATTCGTCTGGCCCGCCAGGCGGATCTGCGCCCACAGCTCATTGGCGTCAAATTGTCCATTTTGCGCCAATACGGCGATCAGGCTGCCGCACGCTTCGCCATAACCAGGCGGTGACAGCAGCAGATTGCGCGCCTCGGGCGCCACGTTCTGCCCCTTGGCGGCGCGCGACAGCAGCGCATAGCATTTGAGTTGGGTATCATCGTCGAGAGCGAATTGCGGGTATTGCTCGTCAAACACGACCCAGTCGCGCTTGCGGCCCAGCTCCAGCAGCCAGTCGTTGCGGAAACGGTCGGCGATGGCGCTGCCCTTGTAGCGATTCAGGTAATCGCGAAATTGCGCTTCGGTCAGCTGTTTGATGCGCGGTTTCAGCCGATAATAATCAACATAGGCAGCAATCTGGTAATTCGTCAGGCGTCCCGCATAAAAATCGGCTTTTTCGGCGTCATCCTTGCGCGCGGCGTCGCGCAGCAGCAGGAAGGCATCGTCCTCGCTGCGCGTATCGGGTGCGGCAGGAGCGACGCTGGCCGATATCTGGGCCAGGGCGGCCAGGGGAGACAAGGCCGATGCAACACACAGCATCGTGCCGGCAATCCATTTCAGTGGGGAAATCAATGTACGGCTCTCAATCTTAACTTGATGGTGATATGAATAGCGACCCTAGAATAACATGCGATCCGGCTGCGCGGCCACCCATTGCGCCACACGACAAAGCGCGCTTGCGCAAGGCTCTGCTGGCAGCCCGGCGCGCCCTGCCCGTCGCCACGCGCGCCGGGTGGGATGCGGCCATTGCGCAGCGTCTGCTCGACTGGTGCGCGCAGGAAAACATCGGAGAACTGGGCGTGTACTGGCCACTGCACGGCGAGCCGGACTTGCACCCCGCCTATGCGCAGCTGGCCGCGCGCGGCGTAAAATTATGCTTGCCGGTAGTGCTGGCACAGCATGCACCGCTGGCCTTTTCTGCCTGGACACCCGGTGAAGCGATGCTCAAGGATGGCATGGGCGTGGCCGTACCGGCCCAGTTGCGCCTGGGCCCGGCGCCAGCCACTGTGCTAGTGCCTTGCCTGGGATTCAATGGCGAGCGTTTTCGGCTCGGCTATGGCGGCGGCTATTACGACCGTACGCTGGCGACCACGCCGCGTCCACGCACGCTGGGCATCGCCTATGCCTGCCTGGCGGCCAGTTTTCCCGACGGCGAATACGACATCGCCCTCGATCACATCATGACCGAGGGCGATCTGCTATAACTCAATCAGTACGGTTTACTTCACTTCACCAGGCGCTGCCAGAGTGCGGTCGTGGGCGCGGCCTGGTTCATGCTGTAGAAGTGCAAGCCTGGCGCGCCGCCTTCCAGCAAACGCTCGCACAGGGCCGTCACCACGTCCAGCCCAAAGGCCTTGATGGACGCGCTGTCATCGCCGAAGCTGGCCAGTTTCAGACGCACCCAGCGTGGAATTTCCGCACCGCACATGTCCGAAAAGCGCATCAGCTGCGTGTAATTCGTGATCGGCATGATGCCGGCCACGATAGGCACGTTGATACCCATCTTCTGCGTCTGCTCGACAAACTGGAAATACGCGTCGGCATTGTAGAAGTACTGGGTGATGGCCGCATCGGCACCGGCCTGCACCTTGCGCGCAAACGCATTCAAGTCGTCCTGTGGCGAACGGGCTTGCGGGTGCACTTCCGGATAGGCCGCCACTTCGATGTGGAAATGCTCGCCCGTCTCGGCGCGAATGAATTCCACCAGTTCGTTGGCGTAGCGGAACTCACCCGAGGCACCGTAGCCACTGGGCAAGTCGCCGCGCAGGGCCACGATGCGGCTCACGCCGGCCGCCTTGAAGTCGGCCAGCACGGCGCGGATCGATTCGCGCGAGCCGCCGACGCAAGACAGATGAGGCGCAGCTTGTTCGCCGGCCGCCAGGATCTCGCGCACGGTGTCGAGCGTACCCTGCTGCGTGGTGCCACCGGCACCGAACGTCACCGAGAAGTACTTCGGCTGCAATTGAGACAACTTGGTACGCGTGGCGCGCAGCTTTTCCGCCCCTTCCGGGGTTTTCGGCGGGAAAAACTCAATACTGAAATTATGCTTTTCCATCGTCATTACTCAAAAGTAAGGTCGACAAGGCCCAGGAAATGATGCTGTACAGAATGGCACCGCCGACGGCAGACCAGAAACTGGCGACATGGAAACCGCCGATCATCTGCGCCACCAGCCAGAACATGAAGCCATTGATGATCAGGATGAACAGGCCCAGGGACAAAAATGTCACGGGCAGGGTCAGCAAGATCAGCAGGGGGCGGATCAGCGCATTGACCAGTCCCAGCACGGCAGCGGCCAGCAGGGCGGTCCAGCCGCTGCTCACCGTCACCGAGTGCATCAGGTAAGGAACGGCAAACAGGGCTGCCGCATTGATAAACCAACTTAGTAGCAAGCGCATTTCTCCAGCCTGTCAAAGAAACTCAGGCCGGCAACAGCCGGCACAAAGATTACCGATCAGTCTTGTTGCCTCAGGAGCCGTAGCGAGCGGATTCGCCGCGCAGTAGGTTCATGAGGCAACCATCTTAGTAACGGTAGTGCTCAGGTTTATACGGGCCTTCCGTGCGCACGCCGATGTAGTCGGCTTGCTCTTGCGTCAGTTCCGTCAGCTGCGCATTCAACTTTTTGAGTTGCAAACGAGCGACTTTTTCGTCCAGGTGTTTTGGCAAGGTGTACACGCCGACCGGATAATTGGCCGTATTCGCGTACAACTCGATTTGGGCGATCGTCTGATTGGCAAACGACGAACTCATCACGTACGACGGGTGGCCCGTGCCGCAACCGAGGTTGACCAGACGACCTTCGGCCAGCAGGATGATGCGACGGCCCGACGGGAAGATGATGTGGTCGACTTGCGGCTTGATGTTTTCCCACTCGTATTGCTTCAACGAAGTAACGTCGATTTCATTATCGAAGTGACCAATGTTGCAGACGATGGCCTGGTCTTTCATGCGCGTCAGGTGATCGTGCGTGAGGATGTGGTAATTGCCGGTAGCGGTAACGAAGTGTCGCCGTGTTCGCAGGCGTAATCCATGGTCACCACGCGGTAGCCTTCCATCGCCGCCTGCAGTGCGCAGATCGGGTCGACTTCCGTCACCCATACTTGCGCCGACAGGGCGCGCATGGCTTGGGCCGAACCCTTGCCGACGTCACCGTAGCCGGCGATCACCGCCACTTTACCGGCGATCATCACGTCGGTGGCGCGCTTGATGCCATCGACCAGCGACTCACGGCAGCCATACAGGTTGTCGAACTTCGACTTCGTGACGGAATCGTTGACGTTGATCGCGGGGAAAGCCAGCTTGCCATCCCTGTGCATCTGGTACAAACGGTGCACGCCGGTGGTGGTTTCTTCGGTCACGCCGAGGATTTCCGGCAGACGCTTCGAGTACCAGGTCGGGTCGACCAGCAAGCGCTGCTTGATCGAGTTGAACAGGCAGATCTCTTCTTCCGAGCCAGGGTTGGCCAGCACCGAGATATCGCTCTCGGCGCGCACGCCCAGATGCAGCAGCAGGGTCGCGTCGCCGCCATCGTCGAGGATCATGTTCGAGTAGACAGCCTTGCCGTCGACGCTCGGCCATTCGAAGATACGGTGCGTGTATTCCCAGTATTCATCAAGCGATTCACCCTTGACGGCAAACACGGCCGTGCCGGCAGCAGCGATGGCGGCGGCAGCGTGATCTTGTGTCGAGTAGATATTGCACGATGCCCAACGCACTTGCGCGCCCAGTGCTTCCAAAGTCTGGATCAGGACAGCGGTCTGGATAGTCATGTGGATGGAACCGGTGATGCGCGCGCCTTTCAGAGGCTGCGCTGCCGCGAATTCCTCGCGGATGGCCATCAGGCCTGGCATTTCCGTTTCAGCAATCTTGATTTCTTTGTCGCCCCATGCGGCCAGAGTGATATCGGCGATGGTGTAGTCGTGTTGCAATTTGAGTACGGCGTTCATCACGCCCTCCTTTCAGTTGAAAAAAGTACGTGAGCGCAGTTCCATATTCCGAGCCTGGCGAATTTCTTCGTCGCAACGCTCCTCGGACGCACTATCATAACATTGGCCACGCGCCAACGGCAACCACTAGTCAAGTAAATCGGTCGCCTGGCAGGCCCGCGATGCGCACTGGCGCCCTAGGGTTGCCGCGGCCAGTTCTTGCCCTCGGTGAGGCAGATGGCGCGCTCGTCGGCATCCAGGCGCTGCGCCATTTCCTCGGCCAGGGTGCGCAGGACGGACAGCAGCTCTTTATCGGCCAAGCTGCCGTCGGTCGGGTAGTTCGCGGCGCGCATGGCCCACTTGCAGGTGATCACGGGATCGGGCTTGATATTGGCGCGCCAGGCATCACGATCTGTGGCGAGAAAACCACTGTCCGCATAGACGGTGAGCACATGCAAGGCCTGGCGTGCCGACATTTGCCCCATCAATTCGGTCAGTTCGGGTCGGATCTGCAGCGGCGTTGCCAGCGAGCCATCGGGGAAAACAAATTTGCCGGCCGCTGCCAGGATCAGCACGGCATGACCATCGCCCGCCTCGGCCTTGTCCAGCCATTGCCCCAGCGTCAACGTGGCGGGCGCCGCCACGACAACGGACAGGCCCAATGTAGCGGCCAGAACCAGCAACAACGAACATGCGCGCAAGCAAGTCATGGAACTCTCCAATTAATTTATTGACTACCAACTGTAACGTATCGCCCAGGCAGCGTAGTGCAGCAAACACCGCCACAGGCACGCGCCTAAAAAAAAGCGCCCGCAGCCGGGGGCTGGGGCGCTGTTGTTGCAAGCGGACTAGCTTATTTCAAGCCGGCTGCGTCGCGCAGCAGGGCCACCTTGTCGGTGCGCTCCCACGTGAATTCCGGCTCTTCGCGGCCGAAGTGGCCGTAGGCGGCGCTCTTCTGGTAAATCGGGCGCAGCAGGTCGAGCATTTGCACGATGCCTTTTGGACGCAGGTCGAAGTGGGCCAGCACCAGCTTGGCGATTTCCGCGTCAGGGATCACGCCCGTGCCTTCCGTGTAGACGGTGATGTTGATCGGCTTGGCCACGCCGATGGCATAGCTGACCTGCACCTGGCATTGACGCGCCAGGCCGGCGGCGACGATGTTTTTCGCCACGTAGCGGGCCGCATACGCTGCCGAACGGTCGACTTTCGATGGATCCTTGCCCGAGAACGCGCCGCCGCCGTGCGGGGCTGCGCCACCGTAGGTATCGACGATGATCTTGCGCCCGGTCAAGCCGCAATCGCCTTGCGGACCGCCGATGACGAAACGGCCCGTCGGGTTGACCAGGAATTTCGTCTCCGTCAACCACTCGCGCGGCAGGATGGGCTTGATAATTTCTTCGATGACGGCTTCTTCGATCTGCTTGTGCGTCATTTCCGGTGCATGCTGGGTCGACAGCACGACCGTATCCACGCCAACGGGGCGGCCATCGACATAGCGCAGGGTTACTTGCGATTTGGCATCTGGACGCAGCCATGGCAAACGGCCATCCTTGCGCAGCTGCGACTGGCGCTCGACCAGGCGGTGTGCGTAATGGATGGCGGCAGGCATCAGCTCGGCCGTTTCATCGCAGGCGTAGCCGAACATCAAGCCCTGATCGCCAGCGCCTTGATCCAGGTCGATTCCTGCACCTTCATCGACGCCTTGCGCGATGTCGGGCGACTGCTTGTCATAGGCCACCAGCACGGCGCAACCCTTGTAGTCGATACCGTATTCGGTATTGTCGTAGCCGATGCGTTTGATGGTTTCGCGCGCAACTTGAATATAATCGACATTGGCGTGCGTGGTAATCTCGCCAGCCAGCACCACCAAGCCGGTGTTGCACAGGGTTTCGGCAGCCACGCGGGCGCTCGGATCCTGGGCCAGGATGGCGTCGAGGATGGCGTCGGAAATTTGATCGGCAACCTTGTCAGGATGACCTTCGGAGACGGATTCGGAAGTGAAGAGATAGTCGTTTGACATTGCAAGCTCCTGGTTACTGTGTGAATGTTCTGTCGCAGTAAAGAGGATTTTGCCTGCGACGCTTTAGCGATACTTATATTCCGCTTCGCAAGTTGTCTATTAACTCAGCGGTTACTACATACGTGGTATTTTACGCTTCTTAAAAAATTTGGCACAGCAACACGTCATTCTTGGAAACAGCTTATTCATGTTAGTCCCAATTTTCCGCTTCTTATCCCTCTTTCCCCTGCCCGTCCTGCATGGCCTGGGCGCTGCTCTCGGCTGGGTGATTTACGCCATTTCCCCGTCCTACCGGCGCCGCATGCGCGAAAACATGCAGGGTGCGGGGTTTTCGCAACACTTGCACACGGCCGTGGCCGAAGCGGGCAAGAGTGTGCTGGAATTGCCCTTCATCTGGTGCGCCCCAGCCGAGCGCGTGGCGCGCCATGCCAGCGTGAAAAACTGGGAACTGGTAGAAAAAGCGCTACAGCACGGCCGCGGCATCGTCTTCCTGACGCCGCACCTGGGCTGCTTTGAAATCGTCGCGCAGCAAATCGCCCTGCGCACGCCGCTCACCGTGATGTACCGCCCGCCCAAGCGCGCCGCCCTGAAACCGCTGATTGAAGGTGCCCGCGCGCGCAAAAACCTGATGCTGGCGCCGGCCAATATGTCGGGCGTGCGCATCTTTGCCAAATGCCTCAAAAAAGGCCAGCCCATCGGCCTGCTGCCCGACCAGGTACCGCAAGAAGGCGAAGGCGTGTGGGCCGATTTCTTCGGCCGCCCGGCCTATACCATGACCCTGCCGGCCAAGCTGGCGCAGATGGGCGGCGCCGAAGTCATCATCACCTACGCCGAACGCCTGCCCGGGGGACGCGGCTATGTCGTGCATTTCGTGCCCTTCACCGTGTCGCTCGACGGTAACTCGGCCGAACAGGCGCGCAGCATCAATATGGCGATGGAACAATTGATCGCCCGCAGCCCCGCGCAATACCTGTGGAGCTACAACCGCTACAAGGTGCCGCGCGGCGCGCCACCGCCCACGCCCGCGACGCCGACTGCCGCCAAGGAGCAGGCATGAGGCTGCTGATCGGCTTCATGTGGCTGCTGCACTGGCTGCCCCTGCCCATCCTCGGCCGCTTCGGCGTAGCCGTCGGCAGCATGCTATTCATCGTCATGCCCAAGCGGCGCAAGATTGCCCTGACAAATCTGCGCCTGTGCATGCCAGAATTGACGGAAAAGCAACGCGTGACCCTGGCGCGCCAGCATTTTCAAAGCTATTCGCGCAGCGTGTGGGAGCGCAGCATCCTGTGGTGGTCGTCGGAAGCGCGCCTGAACCGCCTGATCAAAAAGGTGCCTGCCTTCCCGGGCCAGCAGATCGCGGCCAAGCCGACCATCTTGCTGTGTCCGCACTTCGTCTGCCTCGACGTGGCCGGCGCCGCCACGGCCATGCAAATTTCCGCCTCGTCCATGTATGTGCAGCAAAAGAACGCCGCCTTCGACCAAGCCTTGCGCAACGGCCGTTCGCGCTTCAAGCCACCGAAGCTGTTTACGCGCCAGGACGGCATCAAGACGATTCTGCGCGCGCTGCGCGACGGCTTGCCGTATTTCATGCTGCCGGATATGGATTTCGGCGAAAAGGATGCCGAATTCGTGCCCTTCTTCGGCGTGCCCGCCGCCACCCTGACGGCCACGGCGCGCCTGGCGCTGGCCGCCAAGGCGCAGGTGATTCCCGTCATCGCCACCTTCCTGCCCAATTACCAGGGCTGGAAAGTGACCTATTACCCGGCCTGGGATGATTATCCGGGCGACGACATCACGGCCGCCACGCGCCGCATGAACGCATTCATCGAAGAACGCGTGCGCGAAGCGCCGGCCGAATATTTCTGGACGCATAAACGCTTCAAGACGCGTCCGGCAGGCGAGGCGTCGTTATATGACCAGCATAACCAGCATAACTAGCACAAGTGATACGGCAAAACATGAAACTCCACTTTACCAAGATGCATGGCGCCGGCAATGACTTCATCGTCATCGATGCCATCAATCAAGATATCGACTTTACGCCGGCCCAATGGCAGCGCCTGGCCGACCGCCGTTTCGGCATCGGCGCCGACCAGATCCTGGTGGTAGAAAAGCCGCGCCTGGCCGACTGCGACTTCCGCTATCGCATCTATAACAACGATGGCGGCGAAGTCGAACAATGCGGCAATGGCGCGCGCGCCTTCGTCAAGTTCGTCAGCGAAAAGGGGCTGTCCAGCAAGACCAGCATCCGCGTGGAAACCATGGCCGGCATCATTGCGCCACGCCTGGAGCCCGATGGCAGCATCACGGTCGACATGGGCGCGCCCGTACTGGAGCCAAAGCTGGTGCCGTTCGATGCCGACGGCCTCGATGGCGTGGCCGAGGGCGAAGACACGGTGTGGCCGCTAGACCTGGCGCTGCCGGGCCAGAGTGCCCCCGTGCTGGTATCTGTCGTGTCGATGGGCAACCCGCATGCCGTGCACGTGGTCGACGATGTCGACGCGCAAGACCTGGAACAATCGGGCCCGCGCATCGAGCACCATCCACGCTTTCCCCGCAGGGTCAACGCCGGCTACATGCAAGTGATCGGGCGCCATCACGTGAAACTGCGCGTGTATGAGCGGGGCGCGGGCGAAACGCTCGCTTGCGGCACGGGCGCCTGCGCCGCTGCCGTGGCCGGCATCATGCGCGGCCTGCTCGATTCCCCGGTGCGCATCAGCGCGCGCGGCGGCGAACTGTCGATCGCCTGGCAAGGTCCGGGTCAGCCGGTCCTGATGACGGGCCCGGCCGTGACCGTATTCGACGGCACGATCGAGCTGTAATCAAAGCGCCAAGCCGCAACCGATCATGCCGCCAGGAATTGCTGCTCCTGCGCGACACCGAGTTCGGCCAGATAGCACTTCAAGCGGTACAGGCGCTGCCGGTAATTGCCTTCCGGCCCCGTCACGCCGCAATCGACGCGCTCGAACAGGCGCATCACCTGGTCGAGCAACTGGCGCTCTTGCGCCGTGCGGATCAACGCCAGGCGCCGCTTGCCACGCCCATGCGTGGCACTGATATCGATCAGCAGGCAATGCCCCTGGTCAGCCGCATGCAGATCGAGCAGCAGCGCCTCGGCACGCGATAAATGGAAGCAGCGCGCCAGCGCCAGCCGCGCCGCCAGCAAAGGGTGGCCCTGGTCCAGCTGGCGCAGGTGTCCATCGGCGTGCAGAGCGGCGCACTGCCCCCAGTCGCCGGGCTGGCCGCGCGGCGCGATCTTCGCCAGCGCCGCCTCCGCTTCATTGCTGCCTTGCGCTTGCGCCTGCAGCAGCCAATAAGCGGCACGCACATCATTGTTAACGCCGTCGCGGCGATTGCGCCAGGCATGCATGCCGCACTCGAGCTGGGCCGGGCCGTGCCCGAGGTCGGCGGCACGCTCCAGGCAGCAATGGGCTTCGAGCACATGCGCTGAGAAAACTCCGGTTTTGTATAGATGCGCGAGAGCACGAACCAGGCTTCGGCCAGGCCCTGCTCGCCAGCCTGCGTCAGCCAGCGCACGGCCCGCTTAAAATTGGCCGCGCCATTGCGCGTGGCCAGCCGCCGGCCATGCGCATCCATGCGCGCATAGCCGAGTCCCAACTCTAGCTGCGCCGTGCGGTCGCCGCCATGCGCGGCCAGCTCGCAGCATTGCCAACCCTCGGCATCGCCGCCTGGCGCCAATGCCTGGGCGCAACGCGATAGCAACAGCACCTGCTGCGCGTCGAGGGTGGTGGCACGCGCCCCGGCCGCCTGGCGCTGCAACAGCTCGCGCGCCAGCGGCAAGCCTTGTGACAGGAAGCCGGCCTGGTTACCCTGGTTCCAGGCCTGCTCCAGCCAGGCGTACAGCGGCGTGTCGCGATCAAGCGCATGCTCGCCAGCGATGCCGGTATGCTGCATGGAGGCTGAGGACGATTTTTCTTGCATGGATAACAACCATTGCGCATCGGGCAAGCCAGCATGCACGGCGGCGTCCAGCGCCCCGCGCGCCTTGGCACGCAAGGCTTCACAATTGCCGGCAGGGTTGCCCAGCACCAGTTGCGCCAGCACCAGGCCCGCCTGCACCAGACCAGCATCGAACGCCTGAGCGTAATATGGAATCAGCGTCCTGGCTGCCGCTTGCGCCACTTCGAACGGCACGTGCGCGCCAATCAGCAAGCATGCTTCCTGGCTATCCTCCTGGGCCGCCCGCGCCAGCCAGTGCACGGCGGTCGGCAAGCTCTGCGGCACACCTTGTCCGAACAGATACACCCTTCCCAGCGCCAACTGGCAAGCGACATCGCCGGCACGTGCGCCCTTGATCAATCCTAATGTTTCACGATTTGCCATCGATTCTCGATATTGAGTCAATGATTCTAAAAATAGTATGTCGTCCCCGGGCCCATCAGTGCAGGCCGTCTCTTAGTGTAACGTCCTTGTGTCATAAATCCGCCTAAGCCGGCTCAAGAACTTGATTCAACGCAACAATGTCCCAGCCAGAACACGCCAATATGGCAAGGCGCAGCCACCGTGACGAGGGGAGAATGCTGGCCATGAGCGCAAAATAGACAAAAACCGGGCGTTACAAAAATACAACAGGGCCATCGATATATGACGCTTTTCACCAATCTTTTCACGCATATTTGACCAATACCGCACGTCTTGCGCGCCGAAGAACTAAGGTTCATTCATCCAAACGTAACAGTCTGCGCATGTCGATCTGCTCGGATCTCGGACGAAACTCACTTTTAATAGGGAATAAAACATGAAAAAATCACTCGTTGCCCTCGCACTCTTCGGCGCCTTTGCCGCAACCGCACAAGCGCAGTCGTCCGTCCAAATCTACGGCACGATCGATGCTGGCCTGGGCAAATTGACTGGTGAAACCACCAAAGTCACCAAGCGCGACAATAACAAACTGGGTTTCAAGGGCTCGGAAGATCTGGGCAATGGCTTGAAAGCCATTTTCCAACTGGAAATTCGCTATGAAGCCGATACGGGCACGCTGGAAAGCAACGCGCGTCCCCTGTTCCAGGGTCAAAGCCGCGTTGGCCTGCAAGGCGACTTCGGTACCGTACGCCTGGGCCGTGGCCTGACCGCGTTCCAGGAAGCGAGCACCGCGTTCGAACCATGGTCGGGCATGCCGACGACTGCCGGCTTCCAAACCGACATCACAGTAGCCGCCTACAGCAGCGATCCACTGAGCGCGACGGGCAATTCGCGTAACCGCTTCTCGAATGCCGTGTTCTACAACTCGCCAGTATTTAGCGGCTTCCAGATCAACGCCACTGTCGCCGCCAAGGAAGCCAACAACAACGCTGCCGTCGTTGCCACGGCAGGCAACCGCCCCGTACCGCTCAATGCAACGCCAGAGGTGAGCCCGTACTCGATTTCGGCCACGTACAACAACGCACAATTCGCCGCCATGGCCGCCTACGAGCGTAATGCGCTGGAAGCGAAACTGTGGTCGGTCGCCGCATCGTTCAATCCAGTGACGGAACTGAAACTGATGGCGTCGTACCAGCACCAGGATGACAGCAAGTTCAAGATCATCAATACCGACACCAAGGCATGGCTGGTTGGCGCCAACTATGATGTCGGCCCAGGCAAGATCCGCGCTGGCTACGGTCAAAAAACGCCGGATGGCGTCACCAAGACCAAGCAAGCATCGCTGGGCTACGACTACAACCTGTCGAAGCGCACTTACCTGTACGCAGACATCTCGAACCGCAAGGACGCAGTTTCGAAGACCTACATCGGTCTGGGCGTACATCACAACTTCTAATGGCCGGCCTGTCATCGTCTGCGGGTGACAGCTGACCAGGAAGACAAGGCGGCATGGGCAACCATGCCGCTTTTTTCATGCGCGCGCCGAAAATGCGCAGGCACCGCGCCCTTTGCGCCTATGCCGCCGCACTCTCGGTTAGAATGAAGCGTTCATCCTTCTTTCTTCTCACTATCAATGACCGCCACACTCGATTCCAGCACCGTCGCCCATTACCTGAGCGAGCATCCGACTTTCTTCGAAGAGCATACCGCGCTGCTCGGTGAGGTCAAGCTGAGCAGCCCACTGACGGGACGCACCATCTCGCTGCAGGAGCGGCAAATGGAAGTGATGCGTGACAAGTACAAGGCGCTGGAACTGCGCATGTCCAAGCTGAGCCGTCTGGCTGAGGAAAATGGCGACATCGCCAGCAAGTTCCACGGCTGGAACCAGGCCATGCTGCAAGTGCGCAGCGATGCGGCCATGCCGCGCGTACTGGTCGATGCCTTGCAAAGCAATTTCGACGTGCCCTATGTCAGCCTGCGCCTATGGCAAGTGCTGCCGGAACACGCCAACGGCTGGTTCACGCAAGATGTCACGGCCGACGTGCGCATGTTCGCCAACAGCCTGCAAGCGCCATACTGCGGCAGCAACCGCGATTTCGAAGCCGTGCATTGGTTGCAGGCCGACAAAATCGAATCGACCGTCATGATCGCCCTGCGCGCGCCCGGCACCACAGGCACCTTCGGTTTGCTGGTGCTCGGCTCGCCCGACAGCGAACGCTTTACCTACAGCATGGGCACGGACTTCCTGGTGCACATCGGTGCCACGGCCAGCGCTGCGCTGGCAGCACTGCGCGCCTGAGAACGCGGTGGACGGAGCGCGCAGCAAGGTCGAATGGCTGGCCAGCTACCTGGCGCAGCTGGCCACTCAGCGCAAGCTCTCACCGCACACGCTGGACGCCTACGGACGCGACTTGCGCGCCTTGCTGGAACTGAGCGGTGATACTCGCTGGACCGCCCTCGCGCACAACGAAATACGCCGCTACACGGCCAAGCTGCACGCTGGCGGCCTCGACCCACGTTCGATCGCCCGCAAGCTATCGTCGTGGCGGGGCTTTTTCAACTGGCTCAGCGGTGAAACGGCACTCGATGCCAATCCCGTCGACGGCATCCGCGCGCCCAAGCGGGCCAAAACCTTGCCCAAAGCACTCTCAGTGGACGATGCCGTGCGCCTCGTGGCGCCCGCGCAACAGCAACCGGCTAGCGCCGAGCCGGAACGGCTGTGCGACCGCGCCATGTTCGAGCTGCTGTATTCGAGCGGCTTGCGCGTGTCCGAGCTGACCAGCCTGGACACCCATTACTGCAAGGCAGGCGATGGCCAGCCCGCCTCGCTGGGCTGGCTAGACATGGCCAGCTTCGAAGTCGTCGTCACGGGCAAGGGCAGCAAGATGCGCAAGGTGCCTGTCGGCAAGGCCGCCCTGGTCGCGCTGCTCGGCTGGCTGGCCGTGCGCCCGCCCGCCAGGGATGGCAGCGCTGCCTTGTTTTTGAGCACGCGCAACACGCGCATCTCGCCGCGCGTGCTGCAGCTGCGCCTGAAGGCGCATGCGCTGGCCACCGGAATTCCCGCGAACGTGCACCCGCACGTGCTGCGCCACTCGTTTGCCTCGCATATGCTGCAATCGTCGGGTGACTTGCGCGCCGTGCAGGAAATGCTGGGCCATTCCAGCATCACCTCGACCCAGGTCTATACGGCCCTCGATTTCCAGCACCTGGCGCACGTGTATGACCAGGCGCACCCGCGCGCCAAGCTCAAGTAGGCACTTGCCCCCACGGGCTAGCATGATCAATATCAAGCGGATGGGCGCGTATTTGCAAGCCTTTGCAAAATTCCGGCATAATCGTCCGCATTCTTCCGCTTGCGCGGTGGCACCATCGATTACAGCATAGGCATCCTTCATGGCACTGATACCAACCACCATCCTCACCGGTTTCCTGGGCGCCGGCAAAACCACCTTGCTCAACCGCATACTGCAGGAAGAGCATGGCATGCGCATCGCCGTGATCGAAAACGAGTTCGGCCAGGAAAACATCGACAATGAAATCCTGGTGCAAGATAGTAACGAGCACATCATCGAGATGAACAACGGCTGCATCTGCTGCACCGTGCGCGGCGACCTGATCGTGGGCCTGACGGAACTGGCGCGCAAGCGCGACGCCGGCCTGTTGGCGTTTGACCGCGTCGTCATCGAAACGACAGGCCTGGCCAATCCCGGTCCCGTGGCGCAGACCTTCTTTGTCGATGAAGAAGTGGGCAGCCACTACATGCTCGACGCCATTATCACCGTGGTCGATGCCCGCCATGCCATGAAGCAACTCGATGAATACGAGGAAGCCCAACGGCAAGTAGGTTTTGCCGACAAGCTGCTGTTGTCGAAAACCGACCTCGTCATTGAAGCCGACGTGGCCACGCTGACGCGCCGCCTCAAGCGCATCAATCCCCGCGCGCCCATCGCCAAGGTCGATTTCGGCCGCGCGCCGCTGGCCGAAGTGCTCGACATCCGCGGCTTTAACCTGAATGAAAAGCTGGAACTGGACCCGGATTTCCTGGCCACGGAAACGGCGCACGTACATGATCACGACAAAGCGCACGAGCATGCAAACAAAGCGCACGAGCATGGGCATGTACACACAGATGAGCACGCTCACGAACACCAGCATGAGCACACTGCGGCCTGCGCCACCGATTGCGGCCACGCGAACCACCACCATGCGCAGCACAGCGACGATATCGCCGCCTTTGTTTTCAAGAGCACGCAGCCATTTGACAGCGCCAAACTCGATGAGTTCCTCGGCGGCCTGGTGCAAGTGTATGGCCCGCGCATGCTGCGCTACAAGGGCGTGCTGCTGATGCAGGGCGCCGAACGCAAGGTGGTATTCCAGGGCGTGCACCAGCTGATGGGTAGCGACCTGGGTGCCAAATGGGGCGAGCATGAAGTACGTGGCAGCAAAATGGTATTTATTGGCAAGAATCTACCAAAAGACATTTTTATTCGCGGACTCGAACAATGTTTGGTATAAACTAGCCGGGTTTTGCAAAGTATCGTTTGCAAAGCAGAAACAAAAGGGAAAGTTAAGCACGCTTTCCCGCCACCCGGCACCCATCTTGCTGGCATAAACCAACAAGTGGCCGTCTCTGATCGGCTAGTCAACAAATCGGGATGGCAATATAAGGCAAAGCGTGCCAAAATCAGCGACGAAAACGGCCCATGTCGTAGGCCTGTCATGAAATGCTGGCAAACTGCCGCTGGCCACATGCCAGGCATGCAAGCGATCCACCCAACACGCGCGTTGTCGCGCGCATAGCGCGACCGGCATAGAGCGGTAAAAAGTTATCAACATGGCACCATAGCCGGCCAGTAGTTCTGGCTTTCGCCGGCAAGCCAAGGTCGCAAGCAGTACATCCGGACAGCAATGCCCAGCGGAACCTGTACAGTTGCTCGGCATCGCCGCATCAACTGATCAATTTGAAAACTCTGTCGTATCGAAGGTAAGCGAAGTTATGACCAAAACTAATAAATCGACCCCGGCCGCCAACCAAGACATCCCTCTCATCAGCGAAGACCAAATTCGCGCCATGAGCGAAGATGACTACATGAATCCGGCACAACTGGCATTCTTCAAGGCGCGCCTGCAGCAGCTCGAAAAAGACTTGCTGAAAAACGCCGGCGAAACCACGGAACACTTGCGTGAAACCGTGCTGGTCCCGGACCCTGCCGACCGCGCCACCATCGAGGAAGAGCATGCGCTGGAACTGCGCACGCGCGACCGCGAACGCAAATTGCTGAAGAAAGTACAGCAATCGATCGCCAGCATCGATGGCGGCGACTATGGCTGGTGCGAAGAAACGGGCGAGCCTATCGGCATCCCGCGCCTGATCGCCCGTCCGACCGCCACCCTGTCGCTGGAAGCCCAGCAACGGCGCGAACTGAAGCAAAAACTGTACGGCGACTGATCGCCCCTCCCTTGCGCAACCGCCCCGTCGACCGCGCAATGGCGAAAAAGCACACAACCTGCGTTGCGTGCTTTTTTTTCGTCCTGCGCCGACGACACGGTAGCAGGCCGGGCAGCGGCAAGTGCCGCTTGCAATTGCCTTTTCCATCCCCATTTTTATGCCATGGGCGCGCACCGCATGACGCTGCACGCATCGGCACGAATCTTTTGAGGTCACTATGGAACAATTTCACGGCACCACCATCCTCTGCGTCCGGCGCGGCAAGCAAGTCGCGCTGGGCGGCGACGGCCAGGTAACGTTGGGTAACATCGTCATGAAGGGCACGGCCCGCAAAGTGCGTAAGTTGTATCAGGGCAAAGTCCTGGTCGGCTTTGCCGGCGGCACCGCCGATGCCTTCACGCTGCTTGACCGTTTTGAAGGCAAGCTGGAAAAACACCAGGGCAACCTGCTGCGTGCCTCGGTCGAACTGGCCAAGGACTGGCGCACCGACCGCGTGCTGCGGCGCCTGGAAGCGATGCTGCTGGTGGCCGACAGCGAGTCGACCCTGGTCATCACGGGCAATGGCGACGTGCTGGAACCGGAAGATGGCATCGGCGCCATCGGCTCGGGCGGCACCTACGCCCAGTCGGCCGCCAAGGCACTACAGGAAAACACGGACTTATCGCCAGCCGAAGTGGTCAAGAAATCGCTGACCATCGCCGCCGAGCTGTGCATTTATACGAATATGTCCCACATTATCGAGACCTTAGACTAAACCTGAGCGTGCCTGAGCAAAGAATAGAAAGCCAATTATGATCATGAACATGACACCGTCGGAAATCGTCACCGAACTCGACAAGCACGTGGTGGGCCAGGCCAAGGCCAAGCGCGCCGTCGCCATCGCCCTGCGCAACCGCTGGCGCCGGCAACAGGTGGCCGAGCCCCTGCGCCATGAAATCACGCCCAAGAACATCCTCATGATCGGCCCGACGGGTGTCGGCAAGACGGAAATCGCGCGCCGCCTGGCCAAGCTGGCGGAGGCACCGTTCATCAAGATCGAGGCGACCAAGTTCACGGAAGTGGGCTATGTGGGGCGCGACGTCGACACCATCATCCGCGACCTGATCGACATCGGCATCAAGCAGACGCGCGCATTGGAGATGAAGAAAGTACGCGCACGCGCCGAGGATGCGGCGGAAGACCGCATCATCGACATCCTCGTGCCGCCAGCACGCGACTTCGGCTTCACGCCGAATACGCCAGCCGCCGTGGACAGCGGCAGCGGCAGCGGCGACAGTACGCGCCAGACCTTCCGCAAGCGCCTGCGCCAGGGCGAACTCGATGACAAGGAAATCGAGATCGAGTTGGCCGAGGCGGGCCCGCAGATGGAAATCATGGCACCGCCGGGCATGGAAGAGATGACGGAGCAGATCAAGTCCATGTTCTCGGGCGTGGGCGGGCAGCGCAAGAAAGCGCGCAAGGTCAAAATCGCAGAAGCCTTGAAACTGCTGGTCGAGGAAGAAGCGGCCAAGCTGGTCAACGAAGATGAGCTCAAGCAGAAGGCCATCCAGAACGTTGAGCAGAACGGCATCGTCTTCCTCGATGAAATCGACAAGATCGCCTCGCGCTCGGAATCGGGCGGTGCCGACGTCTCGCGCGCAGGCGTGCAGCGCGACCTGCTGCCGCTGGTCGAAGGCACGACCGTCAACACCAAGTACGGGATGATACGCACCGACCACATCCTGTTCATTGCCTCGGGCGCCTTCCACTTGTCGAAACCGTCGGACCTGATTCCCGAACTGCAGGGACGTTTCCCGATTCGCGTGGAACTGGAATCGCTGTCGATCTCGGATTTCGAGCGCATTTTGACCAGCACTGACGCCTGCCTGACGATGCAGTACACAGCCTTGCTGGCGACGGAAAACCTGACGCTGCAATTCGCGCCGGAAGGCATCACGCGCCTGGCGGAAATCGCCTATTCGGTCAACGAGCGCACGGAAAACATCGGTGCGCGCCGTCTGCATACGGTGATGGAAAAGCTGCTGGAAGAAGTGTCGTTTACGGCCAGCGAAGGCAGCAGCAGCACGGAAAACCTGCTGCTGATCGATGCCGCGTACGTGAATGAACGCCTGGAAGCGCTGTCGGTCAACGAGGACCTGTCGCGCTACGTGCTGTAAGAAGGAAGGGGGAACCCGGTGGCAAACAAAGCCTTGGCGACGCGGCAGAAAATACAGTTCCGCGTCGAACCCTCGCAAAAGCCGCGCAATCCGGTCGCCACTGCCGCCGGCAAGCGCGCCGCCGGGGCGCACGTGAAAAGCGTATCGGGCCAGCGCCAGCAGGAAAAACGCCTGCTGGCGAAATTGCTGCTGAAAGTCGACGTCAAAGACTGATCTCAACATGTCCAGGACAAGGCGCATGGACGAAGACAGTATGGATAATACGGCGAGGCCGTGCAACGCCGCCTTGGTCACTTTAGGCCGCCTGCGGACACCCCGTTCAAGGGCGTCCGCCATCAGGCCATCGTCTGCTGACCGCCCCCCATAGTAACGGTAGGAAGCGCCCAGCGAAAAATGTCGACCTTCGTCGTTGCATGCTGTTGTACTTGACGGGCACGTGGTCACAGTCGAGGTGCAGCGACCCGTTCTGGTTCAGCGCATACGCCGCGCCGATGCCGCAGCTCAGGCCTGCCTTGTTCTTCTTGTCTGAACCGCCGCCCAAGCCAAGCGATCGACCTTGATAGATAAGCTCTGCCAGTGTACGCATTGCCTGCTTGTAGCGCGCTGCGCGAGCCACAAGCGGGAGTGTCATCGCTTTTGCCAAAAAGTACTATCATCTTGTGCAAAGTGTCATTAAGGGCTACATTTTGTAGCGTCACCCGCTACCAAACTTGTAAAAAAGGATATCTCGTGAGTTCACCTGAGCTGGTCTTGCGCGTGCTGCGCACCCAACTGCGCGCCGCCGGCATCACGTACAAGGTACTGGCCGAACGCATCGGCATGAGCGAATCGAGCGTCAAACGCATGTTTGGCCAGCATGATATGTCGCTGTCGCGCCTGGCCCTGATCTGCAAGACATCGGGCATCGCCATGGAAGACGTGCTGCGCGACGCGGCCGACATCACGCCGCATGCCGACACGCTCACCCTGGTGCAGGAAAAGTCGCTGGTGGCGCATCCGCGCCTGCTGCTGGTGGCAATCTGCTGCCTCGGTCACTGGAGCCTGGAGCAGGTGGTGGAAACGTATGCGCTGACGCAGGCCGAATGCATCGTCTGCCTGGCCGAACTGGACCGGCTGGGCTTGATCGAACTCAAACCGCTGAACCGCTACAGCCTGCGCGTCTCGAACGCCTTCCACTGGCTGGCCGACGGTCCGGTGCAGCAGTACTTCCGCGCACACGTGGTGGCCGATTATTTCAGCGGGCATTTTGACGGCGCCGGCGAAACCCTGATGTGCATTCCGGCACGCCTGTCACTGTCGAGCGCGCAGGAGCTGGTGCAAAAGATACGCCAGTTGGCCGAGGAACTGGCGCGACTGCACCAGAATGACCGGCGCCTGGCACCCGCCGAGCGCGATGGCTTTACCCTGCTACTGGGCTTTCGCTCATGGGAATTTGCCGCCTTCACGGCCCTGCGCCGCAGCACGGCGCCTACCGCCCCGGCGGCGCCTTACCAGACCGGGCCCAGGAATAGATAAAGCGTGCTCTCGCCGCCCTTCGATGCGCCCGACGCCACGTACACAGGACCGAAGCGCGTATCGACGGAAATGAAAGCACTGCTGGCCTGCGTGAACTTGCTGGCTTTCCAGCGCTCGCTCTGATCAAAGCCACCGCCCATTTCCAATGAAAAGCCGGCTCGCACGGCCCCGCCCAGGGTGCTGGGCAGGGAAGCGATGCGGCGCGCCATCACGAAGCGCGCCAGGGCCACGCTGCGCCCAGTCACCGACTCGAACTGCGTACCGGACAGGCGCAGGAAGCCGCCCAGGCTGAGCGGCGCCTCGCCGCGCTGCGCACGCGCCCATTCGCCATACACGTGGCCGGCCCAGTTGCCGCTGCCAAACGCCTGCAGGCCGGTGATGGCGGAACGCCCCAGGCCCGACTCGCCCGAGCCGGTGGTCGAGGCGCGCGTCCAGGTGGCATCCAACAGCGCGCCGCGCGTGGGGAAGCCGGGCGAATCGAGCGTGTCAACGCGGAACTGGACGAACTGGTTGGTGCCCAGTGAACGCTCCTTGGGATAGGCAGGGTCGGCGGGGATGCTAATGTCCGCCTTGACTTCGCTGCGCGTGACGCCCAACTGCAGATTGCCCCAGAAACCGAACTGGTGCCCCAGCACCAGGCTGGTGCTCTGGCCGCTGTAGGCGACGCGCGCATTGCGCCGTCCCTTGTCGAACAGATCGACCGCCTGCGAGCTGTACTGGATCGACGGGGCGATGTACCACGGGTTGCCGGCACCGAGCGGCTGCCAGTACTGTACCCCGAAGTTGCGCGTGGTGCCGATCTGCACCATGCTGCGCAATTCACCACCCCAGCTGTTCAAATTCGAGCGCACATGCAACAGCTTCAGGGCAAAGGTATTGCTATCCCTGAAATCACTGGCCATTTCCAGGCCCACGCGCAGGCGGCTGCTGGCCCACGGTGCTTCGACTGCCTTGATGGTCACGGCGCGCTGGTCGCCAGCATCGACCACTTGCGTCTCGACGCGCGCCAAGTCGCCCCGACCATACAGCTTGGTCGCCACCTTGAGCACATCTTCCTGGTTCACCATCTGCCCTTCCACCAGGCCCGATTGCGCCTGCAAGATGCGCGGATTGATATCGCCTTCGCTCTCCACGGCCAGGCGCACGAGCGGCAGGGCCACGTCCAGCAAGGCCGGTGCCGCCAGGCGCAACTGCTCGCGCGCTGCGTACTGTTGCGGCGGCAGGGACAGCGGTGCCAGGCGGGAAGCCAAGGCCTGCGCCGCCTGTTCACCGGCGCGCATGGCGCGCGCGTAATTCTCAAAGTCGAGGAAACTCACGCCCGTCAGATCTGGCGCCACGAGGATATCTTGCGCCTCCAGTTCCTTGAGCGAGCGCTGCACATTCTGCTCCGTGAGAATCTGCAGCATCTGCTGCGCCACGCCGATGGCGCTGCCCAACTCTTTTTCCGGCGCCAGCGGCGTGCCCACGTTGACGGCGATGATAATGTCCGCGCCCATGGCGCGCGCCATGTCGACGGGCAGGTTGCGCACCAGGCCGCCATCGACCACCAGGCGATTATTCACGCGCACCGGGGCGAACACGCCCGGCACGGCAAGCGAGGCGCGCATCGACAGGAACAGCGGCGTGTCGACCAGTTCCACCAGTTCGCCATTGACCAGGTCGGAGGCCACCGAACGAAAGGGCAGCGGCAGTTGGCTGGCCGGGCGATCGCGCATGCCGGCCGGCAGCAAGCGGTTCAGCGCCATTTCCAGCGCCGCATTGCTGGCCGCCGCCGGCGGCGTGGAAATGCCGTTGCGGCTGGTGCCAAACTCCAAGCGCGACGGCAACAATAAATCTTCCTCACGACGGCGGAACGCCAGTTCGTCACGCGGCGGCCGGTCGGCTACCACGCGCGCCCAGTTGGTCTCGCGCGCCATCGTTTCCAGGTCCGCCACGGAAGCGCCGGCCGCATACGCACCGCCCACCACGCCACCCATGCTGGTGCCAACCACCATGTCGATCGGCACATGCAGCTCCTGCAGTACTTTCAATACGCCGATATGCGCAAGACCGCGCGCGCCACCGCCTGACAGCACCAGGGCGATGCGCGGGCGCGCGGGCGCGGACAGCTCCAGAGCGGCTGCCGGGGAAGAAACGGCAGCAGGGGGAGAGTTGTCGCTGGCGCCAGCGTGCGGCAAGGCGCACAGCGCCGCCACGCAGCCTGCTGCCAGGACGGCACGGATCGAAAACATGAGGACTCCTGTCGCGATGGCGGCGCGGCGCCATCAGCATGATGGTAATCGGGTAGTGACGAAAATCAGCTCAATTCGACGGCGGCGTGCTGCTCACCTGCGGCGGTGCCGGCATCATGGTTGCCGCACGCTGCTGCTCCATCGGCAGCGGCGGCGGCACCAGATTTGTGACCGCTGCAGGGGCGGCGGCAGGCGCCGGGCTGGCAGCCACCTGCGCCGGCAAGGCCAGCGCCTTGTCGTCGGCCACCAGATCGATGCGCTTGCTCACGCCGCCATCGCGCAGCAGCACATGGCGCGCATGCACTTCCAGCACCGTCACGCCGGGCACCACCTCGGCGCCTTCCGGCAAGGCCACGGAAGGCTTGCCATCGGTCGAGATGATGGCCACGCTGCCGCGGCCATTGCTGGCGGCCACCACACCCTTGAGCTGATAGTTGCTGGCCGTGGCGACGCTGACCTGCCCGCCGAACAGCGAGGCACCCGCCTCCACGCTGGCATCCTGCACCACCGCTGCGGCGGGCGGATTGATCGGACGTTGCGGCGCCTTGAACAGCTGCATGGCCCAGTAGGCCAGCGAGACGGACAGCGCCACGACGGCGAGCAAACTTACAAATTGTGGCAAACGCTTCATGGTTTCCTTGTTATGTCTCTTAACGCACCAGCTGATTAATTTCGATAATCGGCATCAGCACGGCCAGCACGATCAGCAGCACCACCACGCCCATGGCCAGGATCAGGGCCGGCTCGAGCAGGCCTGCGATGGTCAGGGTGCGACGTTCCAGGTCTTGCTCCTGCGCGCTGGCGGCGCGTTCCAGCATCGCTGGCAGTTCACCCGTGATTTCGCCTGCGCGTATCATGTGGATCAGCATGGGTGGAAAATGCTTTTGCGCCGACAGCGCGCGCGCCAGGCTGACGCCCTCGCGCACGGCGCCGCTGGCCTCGGCCACCAGTTCCTGCATCGCTACATTGGTGAGCGTGTCGCGGCTAGTGTCGAGCGCGCGCAGGATAGGCACGCCCGAGCCGGTGGTGATGGCCAGGGTGCTGGCGAAGCGCGCCGTATTGAGGCTGCGCTCGAACTTGCCGTACAGGGGCGCGGTCAACAGCCAGGTATGCCAGCGCCGTTTCAAGGCCGGCTGCTGCAGCGCGCGGCGCCAGGCAAACCAGGCGCCGACGAGGGCAATCGCCACGACGATGCCGTAGTGGCGCACAAAGTCCGACAGCGCCAGCATGATCACGGTCAGTAACGGCAGCTTCTGCTTGGTATTGGCAAACACGGAGACGATCTGCGGCACCACGTAGGTGAGCAGGAAAATCACGATGGAAAACGCCACCACCGTGACGATGGCCGGATACGTGAACGCCAGCTTGACCTTCTGCACCAGCGCATTGCGTCGCTCGATATAGTCGGCCAGGCGCGAGAGTACGCGCGACAGGTGGCCGATCTGCTCGCCCGACGCCACCAGCGCCCGGTAAATTTCCGCGAAATCGCGCGGATGGCGCGCCAGCACGTCGGAAAACGCGGCGCCGCCTATCACTTCCGAACGGATCGAGGCGATCAGGTCGCGCAAATACGGCCGCTCGGCCTGTTCCAGCAGCGCGGAAAAGGCTTGCTCCAGCGGCAGGCCCGCTTCCAGCAGGCTGGCCAACTGGCGCGTAAACAGGGCCAGCTCGGTGCTCGACAGGCGCTCGCCGAAACCGCGACGCTTGGTCACGCCGGCGGCATCGACTTGCGCGGCGATCGCTTCGACGGCCAGCGGCACCAAGCCTTGCACGCGCAGTTCGGCGCGCGCGGAACGGGGACTGTCGGCATTGAGCACGCCCTTGCGGGTGGCGCCCTGGGCATCGACGGCTTCATAACGGAATGCGGGCATGGTGGCGGGCCTAGTCTTTGGTCACGCGCAGCAATTCAGCCTGCGTAGTCGTGCCGTCGCGCAGCCAGCGTTCGCCGTCCTCGCGCATGCTCATCATGCCGTCCTGCAAGGCGACGGCGCGCACCTCCGCTTCCGAGGCGCGGTTGTGGATCTGCGCGCGAATCTGCTGCGTCGTGCGCAGCAATTCATACACCCCCACGCGGCCCTGGTAGCCCGTCTGGCCGCAGTGCTCGCAGCCAACCGCCTGCCAGTACTCGCCATCGAAGGTTTTGCACGAGCCGCACAGTTTGCGCACCAACCGCTGCGCCAGCACGCCGAGCAAGGACGACGACAGCAGGAACGGCTCGATGCCCATGTCGAGCAAACGCGTGACAGCCGCCGACGCATCGTTCGTGTGCAACGTCGCCAGCACCAGATGGCCCGTCAGCGAAGCCTGCACGGCGATCTGCGCCGTTTCCAGGTCGCGAATCTCGCCGATCATGATCACATCGGGGTCTTGCCGCAAAATCGCCCGTAGCGCTTTGGCAAATGTCATGTCGATGCGCGGATTGACTTGCGTTTGCCCCACGCCCGCCAGGTCGTATTCGATCGGGTCTTCCACCGTCAGGATGTTGGTGGTGGTGGCGTTGAGCATCGACAGCGCTGCGTACAAAGTCGTCGTCTTGCCCGAACCGGTGGGACCGGTGACCAGCACGATGCCGTGCGGCTGCGTGATCAGGCCATCGAACTGCTGCAACATCGGCGCGCTCATGCCCAGGTGCTGCAGGTCGAGGCGGCCCGCTTCCTTGTCCAGCAAGCGCAATACGGCGCGCTCGCCATGCCCGGTGGGCAGGGTGGAAACGCGCACGTCGACGGGCTTGCCGCCCACGCGCAGGGTGATGCGGCCGTCCTGCGGCAAGCGTTTTTCAGCGATGTCGAGCTGCGCCATGATCTTGATGCGCGAAATGAGCGAACCGTGGATGGCTTTGCGCGGACGCACCACGTCGCGCAAGCTGCCGTCGATGCGAAAGCGCACGACAGAGGTCTGCTCGAACGGCTCGATGTGGATGTCGGAAGCGCCTTCGCGCAGCGCCTGCGTCAGCAGCGCGTTAATCATGCGGATGACGGGCGCGTCGTCGGACGATTCGAGCAAGTCCTCGATGGCCGGCACGTCCTGCAGCAGCTTGGTCAAGTCCAGGTCGGCGTCGAATTCATCGGCCATCTGCGAAGCATCGCCGCCGCCGCCCGCGTAGGCAGCGGCAATGGCAGCATCGAGTTCGCCGCGCGGCAGCACTGTCAATTGAATCTGGCCGAAACGGCGCGATACTTCGGCAATGGCCGCCGGTGCCGTCGATGCCGCCACCAGCACGTCGACCGGGGCGCCATCGAGCGCGCCGGGCCGCGCCAACAGGCTGAAATCGCGCGCGTAGGCGTAGGGAAGCAGATTACTCATGGCTGTCCCGTCACTTCTGCTGCGGCTGTGACTGCGGCTGTGACTGCTGCTGGTATTGCTGCAGCAGCGTCTGCGCTGGCGTGGCCGCGTTGGCCGGCGCGCCTGGCGGCGGCGTCGGTGCCGGCGGCACCGGGCGCGTCACCATGTTGCCGCCCAGCGGCTGGCCATCCTGCAGGGCCGGCAGCACAGGCGTGCCCAGGTCTTTCAGCATCAGATTGCCCGTCGCCGGCACGGCGGCCGCCTCGGCCGAGCGCATGTAGTCATAGCGGTCGGCAGCCAGGCTGCCGCTCTGCTCCTTGTTGCGCACGATAACGGGGCGCAGGAAGATCATCAGATTGGTTTTCTTGCGCTCGCGCGTCTGGTACTTGAACAGGTTGCCGATCAGGGGGATATCGCCCAGGCCGCGCACTTTCTCCGCATTGTCACCGGTGCTGTCCTCGATCAAGCCGCCGAGCACGATGATCTGGCCATCGTCGGCCAGCACATTGTTTTCGATCACGCGGTTGTTGATGGTAATGCCGCTGACGGCCGACGCGGTGGATTTGTCCACGCTCGACGTCTCGTGATAAATGCCCAGCTTGATCGTGCCGCCTTCGGAAATCTGCGGGCGCACCTTCAGGGTCAGGCCTACTTCCTTGCGGTCGATAGTCTGGAAAGGATTGGTGTTGGTGCCGGCCGTGCTGGTGTACTGGCCCGTCAGGATAGGCACGTTCTGGCCCACCTTGATGGTCGCCAGTTCATTGTCCAGGGTGATCAGATTTGGCGTCGACAGGATGTTGGCGTTGCCGTCCGATTCCAGCGCATGCGCCACGGCGCCCAGGCCCAGCGCGCCGTTGATCTGCTTGAAGATGCCGACCGTCAGGCCGCCCGTCGGCAAGACCTTGCCGCCGCCCAGGGCGATGGCGCCGATGTTGTTGCTGGTGCCGGAGGCGAACGACTGCAGCGCCCCCACGCGGTAGTTGCTGCCGCTGTCGCCGGAAAGCCCCAGCCACTGCACGCCGAATTCGGAAGCCTTGGACGAGGTCACTTCAACGATCAGCGCCTCGATGTAGACCTGGGCGCGGCGCACGTCGAGCTGGTCGATGACGGCGCGCAGATTGCGGTAGACAGCCTCGTTGCAGGTCAAGATCAGCGTATTGGTCGAAGCGTCAGCCTGAATGAAACCGGCCGCGCCGCCCGAGGACAGTTGCTGCGGCGCATTGTTCAGCGAAGCGCCGCCCGTGCCGCCGCTTTGCGTATTGCCGCCCATGCCGCTGCTATTGATGCCGCTGTTGTTCTGGTTAATCTGGTTGTTCGTGCCCGGGTTGCTGCTGCCCTGCTGCTGCGCAGCGGCCGTGCCGTCCGACGTCACCACCGAGCGCAAGGTCTGCGCCAGCTTGGTGGCATCCGCGTTCTTCAGGTACACCACATGCACATTGCCCAGCTGCGTGGTGGGCTGGTCCAGCTTCGAGATCAGCGACTTGGCCAGATTGGCGCGCGCCGTCGACGGCGCGCGCAGCACCAGCGAATTGGTGCGCGGGTCGGCCAGCACGGAAACCTTGCCCGTGTCGGCGCCCGCACCAGCGCCCGCATTGCCGCCTTCCATCAGTTTATTCACCATCGAGGCCAGGTCGGAAGCGATCGCATAGCGTACGGGGATCACATCGAGGTCCGTCGCGGCGGGCACGTCGAGCGCGGCGATGATCTTCGCCAGGCGCTTGAGGTTATCCGCGTAATCGGTGATCACCAACGAGTTGTTGCCCGGGTTGGCATTGATCGTGTTGTTCGGCGAGATCAAAGGGCGCAGCACGGCCAGCAGATTGGCCGACGATTCGTAATTGAGGTAAAACACCTGGGTGGCGATCTGGTCGCCTTTCACCTGGCTGGCGCCGTTGCCCACCTGGGTCGGCACCGATTGCAGCTTGGCGTCCGCTTCCGGCAGCACTTTCGCGTAGCCGTCGCCGGAGACCACCGCATAACCTTGCAAGCGCAAGGCCGAGGCCAGCAGCCCGAAGGCCTGTGTCTTGCTGATCGATTTTTCCGACACCAGGGTGATCGTGCCCTTGACGCGCGGGTCGATGACGAAATTGATGTTGGTGTAATGGCCCACGGCCTTGATCACCGATTCGATGTCGGCGCCGACGAAATTGAGCGCCGCTTCATCGCCCGGTGCGGCCCAGGCGGGTGCCGGCATGCCGGCCACGGAACAGCACAACAAGGCGGCAGCCGACAGGCGGCGCAGCGAGAAGGAGAAAGTATTGCGGCTCACGGATGGTTTTTTCATTGTCTGAACTCTAAGGCGATGATGTTTTTTTCGCTATTGCTACGGCGCTGTCCCAGCAAATTCAACAAACTCGCCAAGGTCTCTTCATATCCTGCTGCGGCCTGGGCCTGGCCGGAAAACTGCATGCGCCCCTGTTGCAGGCTGCCGCTGCCATCGAGCAGCAGCGGTCCCTTGATGGAGCGCAAGGTCAACGTCGCCTGCTGCCCCTGCCAATCAAAATCGAGCTCGTAACTGCCCAGCGGACGCAAGGACGACAGGCGCGATGCCATGTCCGTCATCTGCAAGGTGGTGCGGCCGACGGCGGAAAACTGCCGCTGCGCCAAAGCCAATTCCAAGGTGCTCCATGACAGGCGCATGCTGCCCGTCGGCGCCACGGTATTTAACGGCGCGCCCAGGCCACCGAGACCATCGGCCGGCAGCAGCAGGGCCGCCGGGCTGACCTGCCAGTGCGACCACGAGCCGCGCAAGTTCACCGGCTGCGACAGCGCCTGCGGGTTTTGCAGTTCCAGGTCCGCCGATCCCCACAGCACCGAGGGCGAAATGCGCCAGCTGAAGCGCCCCGGCAGCAAAGGCGTCACGGCGCCATTCGCGCTGGCCGCCCCGCCGATAAAGGCCGAACCGCGCCACAGGGTACCTTGCGCGTCGCCCAAGGTCAAACGTCCGCCCGTCTGCTTTTCCACGATGCCCGCGACCCAGCCGGCCGGAAAAAATATCAGCACGGTGACGCACACGCTGACGATGATGGCCAGCAGCCAGGCAAGCTGGCGCGTCATCGTGCCGCGCCCGCGCTCTGGTGCAAGGTCAGGCTGGCATCGACCAGCCCCGCCTTACCCTGCACCTGCGCCGTAATCTTCGCTTCCTGTACCGCCACGCGGCCTTCGCGGCGCAAGCCGTCCAGCCACAGCATGACGCTGGCAAACGGCACGCCATTTAACTGCACGCGCGCATATTCGCCCGTCAGCGACAGCGATTGCGGCGCCAGGCCGCGCGCTTTCAAGGAAGCATCGAGGCTGTCGCGGCCCATGGGAGCGACCTGCACGGGCGCCTGGCGCGCCAGTTCGCCCGCTTCACGCGCCAGCGACTGCAGCTGGGCCGCGTTCTGGCGCAGCTCGGGCAAGCTCTTTTGCAAGGCGATGCGCCCCGTCCAGGCCGGCGCGAAAAACACTGCGTAGACGAGGGCCAGGCCGGCCACCACAGCGCCGACGCAGAGCAGCTTGCGCTCCTGCTGCGTGCGCTCGGCCCAGAAGGCTTGCACGGCCTGCTGCTGGCGCGTCAATGCGGCGCGCGCTTGGTTGACTGCTGCACTCATACTTTTGCTCCCGTGGCCGGCGTGATCTTCCACACGCCCGGCGCCGTTTCATTCAAGGTCAGCTTGCGCGCGGCCAGGCCATCGCGCACCTGCGCCTGGGCGCTGGCGTCGAGCGTGTCCGGTTTCAGCTTGACGATCAGGCTGCGCTCGCGGTATTCCAGCGAGGCCACCACGCCGCGCCCGGCCAGGCCGCCCAGCGCCTCGCCCAGCGCCGCGCTCATGCTGGTGAAATCGTCCATGCTCGCTTGCCCGCTTTGCAGGCGGGCGGCAGCGATATTGCGCCGCATCTGCTCCGCTTCCAGGCCATACACCGGCACTTCATTCGGATACGCGGCCTTGAAGGTTTGCTGCATCGACGTGCGCACGGTGGCCGCCTCGCGCTTCAAACGCATCCATTCGATATTCATGCCGGCCAGGTTGACGATCACGGCCAGCAGCGCCAGGCGCAGCGGCCAGCGCCAGCGCCGCCATTCGGTGGCCGATCCCGTGGCCGTGCCCAGCGCCGGCGCCAGATCCAGTCCTGCGTTTTTTGCGCCGGCGATCCAGTGCGCCCAATGGTCGCTCTCCAGCGTCACGCCCTGCATATCGGCGGCCAGCTGTTGATATTGCGCCAGCTCAGCCTGCGCCACGTAGAGCGTCAGCGGCACGTCGCCGGCAAATGCGCGCGTCGTCAGCAGCGCTTGCTGCGGCTGGGCCGGCAACACCAGGCCCAGGCCTTCTTGCGGCGCCTGGCGCAAAGCCAGTTCCAGGCCGTTGCCGACCGCGTGCAGGGATGCCGTCACACTGCCAGGCTGCAGGGGCAGGCACAGCTGCGATGGCAGCAGCGCCACCTTGCGCGCGCCCTGCGCCAGCAAAGCTTGCACGAGTACCTCGGCCCAGGCGCGCTGCGCCACGGCCACCGTGCGCATGCCGGCAGCGTCGGGCGCGCCGGCGGCCAACAGGCAATCCTGGGTGTCGCCGAGGATGTGTTCTTCCACCAGGCCGGGCAAGGCCGCGCGCAGGCGGGCGCCGGCCAGCGGCGGGGTTTTCAGGCGCAGCAGAGTCACGTCGGCAGCCGCCAGCAGCAAGACCACCTGCTGCGCGCCAGCGATCAGCTGGCCCAGGCTGCCCAGCGGCGCACTGCCTTGCTGCAGCAGGACGCCGCCGTCGCCGGCCAGCACGAAGGAGCAGGCAGGCGCGCTGTCGGTGGACGCCTTGGCCGGGTGACGGATATACAATATTGTCAAAGTGACTCGCTTTCAGCTGTTAATTTTCCCGCAACCAGACCAGGCTGGTGGTGCGCTGCGGATCCGTTTTTCGATTGATGAGCGCCACGGCATCAAGGGCGGCACGGTCCAGCCGCACACGGATGACGGTGAGAAAGTAGCGGCTCTTCACATCGAGTTCCACATCTTCAATCACTTGCTTACTATCAATATTATTCTTGAAGTTTGCCAAATCAACAAACTTTTTACGCGGATTGCTCAAAGTCAGGGCGCTCGCCTCGGACAGCGACATCATCGTCACGGCAGCGAGTACCTCGGCCGGGGCCGTATTCACGTTCACACCCGTGATCTCCGGCAAGATAATGACGACATCGCGCAGCTGCTCGATCATCTGCGGCGTATAGCCGGGCACGGACAGCAAATCCTCGACCTGCGTGAACGCTACCGGCTCGCTGCTGCCACCCGAGGCGGGCGGGGCGGCAGCTGTCTTGCCATCGCTGTCGCTGTCAGCGGTGCGTGGCTTCGGCTGCGCGCGCAGCACAGCATCGGCCGTGGCCTGCGCCAGCGAACTATCGAGCTTCATGTTTGACAACAGGCGCTGGTAGGCCAGCACCTGTTTCGGATTGATGCCGCCCGTGGCGGCGACCAGGTTAGTGATATTAAACCGCGCCTGCGCATCGAGCGCGCGGCCCGAGACGGTGGCGTCAAATTTTTCTGTATCGACCTTTTCGCGGTCGACGTAATCGTCAAGCCGTGCTTCCTCGATCGGCGTAGCCCACACGCCGTCGGCGGCCGTCAGCGTGGGGTTGTCCTGGCGTAGCCAGAAGCGGGCGAAGTCGACCATGCCGCGCATGGCCCATTGCGTCTGCAGGCGCAGGCGCTGGTTTTCCATCGACCGCACTTGCACCTGCTGCTGCCAGAACAGGCTGGCGACGACCGTGATGGCCAGCGCCGTCAGCAGCAAGGCCGTGATGACAGCCACGCCGCGCTGGCGGGGAGGACAGGAAAAGCGCTTCATCCCGGCCCCAGCAAGAACACTTTGGACAGGCCAGCGTCCTGGCCCGGCATTTGCAAGGTCACTTCCAGGCCCGGCACTTGCGTGGAGATGCTGGCGCCAGCCGTCAGCACATTCCAGGCGCCATTGTTCCAGCCGCGCATGACCATGCTGTCGACGCCGCGCATCAGGGCCACGTCGGCGTTGGCGCTATCGGTATCGTCGCGCGCCGCCTGCCACAGGGTGTCGAGCACGGCCAGGTCGCGCGTGCCGTTCGATTCGCGCCGCGTCAGCACGCCGCCGCGCAGACGGTAAGTGACCACTTGCAACTGTTGCGGCTCCTGTTCCGACGCGGCCAGGCGCACCAGAGTCAGGCGGTCAGTCTCTGCGCTCAGGTTGGTGCGGCCATTGAGCAGCTTGTTCGTCAGGCCGGCACCGGCCAGGTGATCGCAATCGCTCTGCATCTGGGCAAATGCCAGCTGCATGCCGCGCGCCTGCTCCAGCTGACTGGTCAACACTTCGCGCGAACGCATGATGCTATCGAGGCCGCGCCAGCCCAGTACGGCGACCATGGCCAGGATGCCGATCGCCACGAGCAGCTCGATCAAGGTGAAGCCTGCGGCGCAGTGATTGCGGCGCGCCATCAGTCGTTGAACGCCAGCAAGACCAAGCGCACGATGCGCCGGGCCGGATATTTCACGTCGTACACATTCACGCGCACTTGCCGGATGCGGGGATTCGGCGTGGCCACCACTTCCTCCTCGCAAATGAGTTTTAAATCGCCTTGCGGACAGTCGAGCGTGCGCTTGCCCGTCTGCGGGAAGGTTTTTGCCAGGCGCAGCCGCACCAGGTGATTTTCCGCCGACCAGGTGGCCATCATGGCGCTGCGCAAGCCGTCGCTGTTTTGCGTCAGGCTGCCCACGGCGCGCAGCGAGGCGCCCAGGGCCGTGCCGACAATGACCAGGGCGACCAGCACTTCGAGCAAGGTAAAGCCGCGCTGGCAGCCGTAGGGCGAGCCGTACGGCGAGCCGAAGTGAGCGCAGCGCGGGCGCCGTGGTCGGAAGAAAGCCATCATTGCTCGACCGTAAAATGGCCGATGCCGTCGGCGCGGATGGCGACGCTGCGCTCGCCGCTGGCCAGGGTCAGCACGAAAGGCTTGTCGACCGGTTCGCGGCCGAAGATGATGCGCAGTGGCTGGGCCACGCTGTTCGACGGCTGCACGCTGAGCAGCATGGGCGTGTTCGCAAATGCGCGCTCGCGCAGCAAATCGTCCTGCGTCACGGGCTGCCACAGCTTTTCATTGAGCACCAGGAAACGGTATTGGTTTTCGTCAGCCTCGAATGCCACCTGCCGGCTGCGCACGATGGCTTCATCGCGCGCCAACTGCAGCAGCAGGGCGATGCGCTCGGCTTCTTTTTGCAGTGCTTGCTGGCCATTGGGCATGGCGTTCAGCGACACCAGGCCCAGCGTGACGCCGATGATGACCATCACCACCAGCAATTCGATCAGCGTGAAGCCGCTGGCGCATTGCCTGTGAACTGCGCGACCGTTGGTCATGGCAGGCATGCAATGGAAAACTTACAGTTCCCAGGAGCCGATATCGGCATCGTCGCCGCTACCGCCAGGCTGGCCATCGGCGCCCAGCGAAATGATGTCGACTTCGCCCTTCACGCCCGGCGACAAGAACTGGTAGGGGTTGCCCCATGGATCCTTGGGCATTTTTTCCAGGTAGCCACCCGCCTTCCAGCCATTCGCGGCCGGTCCCGCACTCGGTTTCTCGATCAGCGCCTGCAAGCCCTGCTCGGTGGTCGGGTAGCGCTGGTTATCCAGGCGGTACAATTTCAAGGCTTGCATCACGGTGGCGATGTCGACTTTCGCTGCCGCCACTTTCGACTCGCCCGTGCGGGCGATCAGCTTGGGCACCACCAGCGAGGCGAGAATGCCCATGATCACCACCACGACCATGATTTCGATCAAGGTGAAGCCGCGCGCGCGGCGCTGACGGGTCGAATGGTTTGCTGCGTTTTGCATAGGAAAGAAAGAAGAAGGTAAGTAATGAATGCAGAGTATAAAGCGGAAATATGACAAAGCCTGTCATATAGGGAAAAATTTCTGCGCCGCTTCTCAGAGCGGCTAGAGCACGTCACCGCAAACGGCGCAGCCCGGGTCGCGCGCCACCCGCATGCTGCTCCATTCCATGTGCAAGCCGTCGAGCAACAGCAGGCGTCCGGCCAATGATTGCCCCACGCCCATGACCAATTTCAGCGCCTCGGCCGCCTGCATGGCGCCCACCACGCCCACCAGTGGCGCGAACACGCCCATGCTCGAGCATGCCTCATCCGTGAACTGCTGCTCTTGCGGAAACAGGCAGCAATAACACGGCTGCGTGCCCGTGCGCGGGTCGAACACGCTCACTTGTCCATCGAAGCGGATCACGGCGCCCGACACCAGCGGCACCCGCGCCGCCACGCAGGCGCGGTTGACGGCGTGGCGCGTGGCAAAGTTATCCGTGCAGTCGAGCACCACGGTGCTGCAGGCCACCAGTTCAGCCAGGCGCGCGCCGTCGAGGCGCTCTTGCAAGGCGATGATGTCAATCTCGGGGTTAATGCCAATCAAGGTTTCTCGCGCCGACAGCACTTTCGGCTGGCCCACGCGGGCCGTCGTGTGGGCGATCTGGCGCTGCAGATTGGTCAGGTCGACCATGTCGTCGTCGACCACAGTCAGCTTGCCCACACCGCTGGCGGCCAAATACATGGCGGCCGGTGAACCGAGCCCGCCCGCGCCGATCAGCAGCACATGCGCATCGAGCAAGGCCTGCTGGCCTTCGATGCCGATCTGATCCAGCAGGATATGGCGCGAATAGCGCAGCAGTTGATTGTCGTTCATGGTTTTACGTCTACTGCAAACCCAGATCGAACCCTGGGGTCGGACCCTCAGGGTCCGACCCCGGCACTTGCATTGGGTTAAGCATCACGGTTTCTGCACAGGGATTTTCTTGTCATCGGCCTTGATGTCGGCCGCAATTTCCGGCTTGGCGCTGATCTTCTCGCCCTTGGCATCAAGCTTGGCCAGCTGCACCGGCAAACCCTGGAAGTGGTTCAAGGCTTGCTGCAGCTGGAAATCGTCCTTGGCGCCGTATTCGAGCGGCTTGCGCTTTTTCGCCGTGGCGACCAGGCGCTGCTCTTCATCGAGCTGTTGCTGCATGCCTTCCATGGTGGGCTTGGCCGCTTCCGGCTTGCCATCGTCGCTGCCCAAGTGCTTTTCCAGGTCCGCCTCGCGCACGCGCAGGCTATTCCAGCCATCGCCTTCGGCCGTTTCATCGACCAGCAAGTCGGGTACGATGCCGCGCGCCTGGATGGCGCGACCTTTCGGCGTGTAGTAACGGGCCGTGGTCAGCTTGACGGCCGTATCGGCAGTGATCTGGCGCAAGGTTTGCACGGACCCCTTGCCAAACGTTTGCGTGCCGATGACGGTGGCGCGCTGGTAATCTTGCAAGGCGCCGGCGACGATCTCGGAGGCGGAAGCGGAGCCGGCATTGACTAGCACCACCAGTGGCACGGTTTTCAGCGCGGCCGGCAGCTTGGCCAACGGATCGGTCTTGGCGCCTGGCGGCGCATAGAATTCGCGGCGGCCATAAAACACTTGTTTCGATTCCGGCAACTGGCCCTTGGTGGAGACGATCACGGAATTGCCCGGAAGAAATGCTGTCGCCACGCCGATAGCGCCCGGCACGACGCCACCAGGATCGTTGCGCAAGTCCAGCACCAAGCCCTTGAGCTTGGGGTCTTGCGCATACAGCGCATTGATTTTCTTGACCATATCATCGACGGTCGGTTCCTGGAACTGGGCGATACGCAGCCAGGCATAGCCGGGCGCGACCATCTTGGCCTTCACGCTTTGCACGCGGATTTCCTCGCGCACGATGGGGAAGACCAGCGGGCGGCTTTCGCCCTTGCGGGAAATGGTCAGCACCAGCTTGCTTTTCGGCTGGCCGCGCATCTTCTTGATGACCTCCTCCAGCTGCAAGCCTTTCAGCGCGATGTTATCGAGACGGGTGATCAAATCACCGGCCAGAATGCCGGCCTTGGCGGCAGGGCTGTCTTCGATGGGCGAGACGACTTTCACATAGCCGTCTTCCATGCTCACCTCGATGCCGATGCCGACAAACTTGCCCTGCACGCTTTCGCGCATTTCCTTGAAGGCATTTTTATCCAGGTAGACGGAATGCGGGTCCAGCGACGAGACCATGCCGGATATGGCTTCCGTCAAGAGTTTCTTGTCTTCTACCTTTTCGACATAATCGGACTTGATCAAGCCAAAGACATCGGACAGCTGGCGCAGCTCGTCGAGCGGCAGCGGGGTATTCGTGATTTTCTGCGCCACGGCCGGGAACTGCAGCGACATGCCGATGCCGGCCAGTACGCCCAGACCGATCAGGCCGATACTTTTGACTTTGATACCCATGTATTATTCGCAATCTACAAATTCGCTGCCGCAGCAATGGTGGGGACTTAAAACTTCACCCAGGTGGCGGGGTCGAAGGCGCGGCCCTGATGACGCAATTCAAAGTATAGCCCCGATTCCTCGTTGCCGCCGCTGTTGCCCGCGCTGGCAATGGCGTCGCCGCCCTTGACGGCATCACCCACTCGTTTCAGCAGCGACTGATTATTGCCATAAATACTCATGTACTGACCGCCATGGTCAACGATGATCAAATTGCCGAAACCGCGCAGCCAGTCAGAAAACACCACGCGGCCACCGGCGATGGCGTGGATCTCGCTGCCTTCGCCGGTGCGGATGAAGACGCCCTTCCAGCTGGGGCCGTCACCGCGCTTGCTGCCGAAACGGGCGGCAATCTTGCCCGCCACGGGCGCGCGCAGCTGCCCTTTCAGGCTGGCAAAGGCGCCGGCCGGCACGTCCGGGCTCAGGCTTGGGCGTGCCGGCTCCGGTTGTGGCTTCGGTTCGGGCTTGGTCGCCACGTTGGCCACCTGCGGCGGCACATCGTCATCGATCGGTTCGAGCTTGACGGGCGGTGGCGGCGTCTGCGGCTTGATCTTGCCCGATTTGTTTTGCTGCTCTTTCGCGATGCGTTCGCGTTCAGCCTGCGCCTGCGCAGCCTTGGCGCGCGCGGCCAGCAGACGTTCGCGCTTTTCAGCGGCGATCTTGGCATCGGCGGCCGCTTTCGCTGCGGCGCGCTGCTCGGCCAGCAATTGCTGGCGTTTCTTTTCGGCCGCCGCAGCGGCTGCCTGCTCTTCGATCAGTTTCGCCAGCTTGTCGACCAGATTACCCATGCGCTGTTCGTCGCGTTCGACATTGCCCACTTCCTTGCGCTGCGCTACCAAACGCTGCGACAAGCTAGTCAGCAAGGCGGCGCGGCGCGCCTTTTCCTGCACCAGCAGGGCCTTCTGATCGCGCTCTTCCTGGGCGATTTCTTCCAGTTCATCCTTGGCGTTCTGCACGTCCGCCTGGTTTTTCTCCACCGCCAGCAAGTTGGCGCGCAAGGCGTCGAGCAAGCGCGCTTGGGCCTGCGACACATAGGCCATCAGTTGCAAGTCGCGGTTGATGCGGTTCGGATTGTCGCCCGACAAGAGCAGCTTGATGCGGTCTTCGTTGCCGGCGACATATTGTTCGCGCAGCAATTTGGACAGCTGTGCCTTTTGTTTTTCGACAGTGGCCGTCAATTGCTGATGCTCTTGCCCCAGAGCATTGAGTTTCACGCCAGTCTCGCTTTGCTCCTGCGCCAGGTCGCGCAAGGCACGGTTGGCGTTGGAGATGGCTTCTTCCGACTCGGCCAGGGTATCGGCCGCGTCATCCTTGGCGCTTTCCGTGCGGCTGATGTCGCGCTTGAGCGCCGTCAGCTTTTGTTGCAGTCCAGCACGTTGTGCTTCCGCGGCCGCTTTCTGCTTGCTGCGCTCGGTGGGCTTGGCAGCGGCAGCAAGGCCGCTCGATAGCAGCAGCGCTGCGCACAGCATGGCACCGGCGCGCCACGCCGGCAGGGGTCGTTCAGCAGAGGGGGCGATCGCTGTGCCGCGGAAGAAAGACAACAAGTTACTTGGCCTTCCCTTGGTTCGCCACGGCCGCTTGCGCTGCCGCAATCGCTGCCGGGTCACCCAGGTAGTAATGACGGATCGGTTTCAGGTCGGCGTCCAGTTCATACACGAGCGGCTGGCCGTTAGGAATGTTCAGGCCCACGATGTCGCTGTCGCTGATGCCGTCCAACATCTTGATCAGGGCGCGCAAACTGTTGCCGTGCGCCGAAATGATGATTTTCTTGCCAGCGCGGATGGCCGGGGCGATTTCTTCATCCCAGGCCGGCATCACGCGCGCCACCGTGTCTTTCAGGCATTCAGTCAGGGGAATCGAGGCTTGCGGCAAGCCGGTATAGCGCGGATCGTTGAACGAGGCGCGCTCGTCGTCTTGCGCCAGTGGCGGCGGCGGCGTGTCATAGCTGCGGCGCCAGACCAGTACTTGCTCGTCGCCATATTTGGCCGCCGTTTCGCCCTTGTCCAGGCCTTGCAGGGCGCCATAATGGCGCTCGTTCAAACGCCAGTCGTTCTTGATCGGCAAATACATCATGTCCATCTCGTCGAGCGCCAGCCAGAGAGTGCGGATGGCGCGCTTCAAGACGGAAGTGTAGGCCACATCGAACGTAAAACCTTCCTGCTTGAGGATCTGGCCGGCGGCCTTGGCTTCGTTGACGCCCTTTTCCGTCAGATCGACGTCGGTCCAGCCGGTAAAGCGATTATCGAGGTTCCAGGTGGACTCGCCGTGACGCATGAAAACGATTTTGTACATAGTTCTATCTTCTCAAGGGGTTCAAATCAAAAAAGCAAAACGTAAAAAGACCTCGTCCAGCTTCTATTTTATAATGCGCAGATTGACTTAAACCATTGGACCCTACGTGAAATTCATTATCGACCATATTTTTCTGTTTGCCATCGTCATTATTTCCGGCGGCGCCCTCCTCTGGCCGCTGCTGTCGATGCGCGGCAAGCGCGCGACCGTGCTGGAAGTTACGCAACTGATCAACCGTGGCAAGACCATCATCGTCGACGTGCGCGGCGCGGAAGAATTCGCCACGGGCCACTTGCCTGACGCGAAAAACATGCCGTTGCCGGAACTGGCAAAACGCCTGGGCGAGCTGGAAAAATTCAAAACGCGCCCCATTGTAGTGGTTTGCCAGAAAGGTTCGCGTTCGGCAACGGCCGTCGGCCTGCTGGGCAAAGCAGGTTTCGCCGAAGCCACCAGCCTGGAAGACGGCATCGACGAATGGAAAAAGCAAGGTTTGCCATTGAAAACTTTGTCGCTGGCGAAATAAGTCCGTATTGCAACACCCAACAAAACCGTAGCGGGCCGGTGGGAGTTGTGGCTGAGAAGCGCAACTGTGCGAATGCACAGTGAGCATCACAGACCGCAAATCACGACGTGCAGCAGGTTTGGTTCGATGTTTTTAACTGAAGGAATGATCATGACCGTACCTGTAATTTTGTATAGCACCGCCGTGTGCCCGTATTGCGTGCGCGCCGAGCGCCTCTTGGAAGCCAAGGGCGTGAGCGTGCAAAAGATCCGCGTCGACCTCGACCCGGAAGAGCGCATCAAGATGATGGAACGCACGGGCCGCCGCACGGTGCCGCAGATCTATGTGGGCGACACCCACGTGGGTGGATTCGACGATTTGTATGCGCTCGATCAAGCCGGCAAGCTCGACCCCTTGTTAAATGGCACGGCAGCCTGATATAAAGGCGGTTCGAGAAATTGCTTGGTTTCTTGTCGTATTGTTTTGATACAATTGCCCTCGCATCTGATCTGGCCGTGCCTATCCGGCACGGTTGACATACCGCAAGTACCATATTTGAACGGTGTGCCGTTCTTGTCCTTTACAACGAAAGCGTTCCATGTCTGACGAAAATCTGCAACCAGTCTTCCAAATCCAACGCGTCTACCTGAAAGACATGTCGCTGGAACAACCAAATTCCCCAGCTATTTTCCTGGAACAAGAAGCACCGGCGATCGAAGTGGCTCTGGACGTGGGCGCTGCGCCTCTGGCCGATGGCATCTTCGAAGCGACCGTGACCATCACCGTGACCGCCAAAGTCGGCGACAAAGTTGCTTTCCTGGTAGAAGGCAAGCAAGCTGGTATTTTCGAAGCGCGCAACATTCCTGCCGATCAACTCGATCCGCTGCTGGGAATCGGCTGCCCGAACATCATCTACCCTTACCTGCGCGCCAACATCGCCGACGTGATCACGCGTGCCGGCTTCCCGCCAGTGCACCTGGCCGAGATCAACTTCGAAGTGTTCTACCAACAACGTCTGCAAGCTATTGCTGACGCCGCTGCCGCAGCGCCAGCAGCCAGCGAAACGCACTAAGCTATGCAAGACCCCGCTGGCCGTCAAGGCTGGCCTGACACGGCGGCCTGGCCGCCGTGTTTCGTTAAGGTTCAAAAAATATCATGTTGAAAAGTGCGCTCTCGAGCAAGTTGCGCTGGATAGCCGGCACCATGCTGCTGCTGGCCACCGCCGCCAGCCACGCCGTCGATTTCAAAACGGTGGGCGCGACCCCCGTGATCCTGTACGACGCGCCGTCTGCCAAGGGTGGCAAGCTGTACGTGGCGCCACGCGGCATGCCGCTGGAAGTCGTGCTCAGCTACGGCGAATGGGTCAAGGTGCGCGACGCCAGCGGCGAAATGGCCTGGACCGAAGCCAAGGGTCTGTCGGCCAAGCGCAACGTCGTGGCGCGCGCCGCCAACCTCAAGGTACGCGTCAGCCCCGATGACAGCGCTTCCCCGATTATCCTCGTCGACAAGAACGTGCTGCTGGAAATGAGCGAGCAGCCGAGCTCGGGCTGGCTCAAGGTGCGCCACAAAGATGGCCAGAGCGGCTATGTCAAGACCAGCGAAGTGTGGGGCTTGTAAGAGCCTATCCCAGTAGATGAATACATCCCCTACTGGGATAGGCTCTAAGCACCGCCAGATTCATCGGGGCAGCGGCCAACCGCGCCGCGCCCCTCCCCCTGCCAGACTGAGGTTGCATGCAAGTTTCCCCTGAAAACACTCCCGATACCACCGCTACAGCTGCCCCGCGCCGCATTACCGTGCTGGGCGCTGGCGCCTGGGGTACAGCCGTCGCCATGGCGTTGGCCGGCCGCCACGACGTACTGCTGTGGGGCCGCAATAGCGACGCCATGGCCGCCATGGCCGCCAGCGGCGAAAACAGCTATTTGCCCGGTTTTGCTTTACCGCCGCAGTTGCGCCTGGTCGCCGATTTCGACGCCGCCCTCGCGCACGCGAATGGCGAACGGGGTCTGCTGATCGCCGCCTGCCCGGTTGCAGGCCTGCGGCCCCTGCTGCTGCAACTGAAGGGCAAGGCCATCCCGAACCTGGTATGGCTGTGCAAGGGCTTTGAAGGCGGCACGGGCCTGCTGCCGCACCAGATCGTGCAAGAGGTGCTGGGCGACACGGTCGCCGGCGGCGCCCTGTCGGGGCCCTCGTTCGCGCAGGAAGTGGCACGCGGCCTGCCGTGCGCGCTGACCATCGCCTCGCACAGTGCCGCCTTGCGCGACGCCGTCGTCTCGGCATTGCATGGCGGCACCATCCGCGTGTATGCGAGCGAAGACCTGGTCGGCGTGGAAGTGGGTGGTGCCATCAAGAACGTGCTGGCGATTGCCACCGGCGTGGCCGATGGTCTGGGCTTGGGCTTGAATGCGCGCGCCGCACTGATCACGCGGGGCCTGGCAGAAATCACGCGCCTGGGCACGGCCCTCGGTGGCCAGACAGAAACGTTCATGGGCTTGACGGGCATGGGCGACTTGATACTCACGTGCACCGGCGACCTGTCGCGCAACCGCAAGGTTGGCCTGGCCCTGGCGCAAGGCAAGGCGCTGGCGACCATCGTGGCCGAACTCGGTCACGTGGCCGAAGGCGTGCCCTGCGCCAAGGCCGTGCGCGAACTGGCGCGCCGCATGGATGTCGACATGCCGATCACGAATGCGGTGGCCGGCGTACTGTTCGATGGCGATTTGCCGCACTTGATGGTGCAGCAGCTGCTGTCGCGCGATCCGCGCGCTGAGTCGGCCTGACCCACGGCCCTAGCGCCAGGCCTTGGCCATCAGTATCGTCAGCAGCACCACACTATCTTCGCGCGCGGCCAGCGCATGCGCCTGACCGCCGCGCAAATACAGCATCTGCCCCGGCCCCAGCACCTGCTCCCCGCCATGCGCCGTCACCGCCACCTGCCCTTGCAGGCACAGCAGGGTGATTTCACCGAATACGTGATGTTCGGGCATGGTCTTGCCCTTGGGCATGCACATGCGGATCAATTCCAGTTCGTCCGTCTTGGCCAGCGCGATGGCGGAAAACTGCGACAGCTCGTCGTCATCCCTGCGCAGCACCTCGATCACCTGTCCTGAACTTGCGTGCTCCAGTGCCATCATGTGCTCCTTCAGCAATTTCAGCAATTACTCGGGGACTTCTCCCGGCTCTTTCGCGCCGCGCATCCACTCGACCAGTGGCCACGCATCCTGCAAGCCTTGTGCCAGGGTCGACAGCAGTTTCTCGGGTTCGTTCACGGGCAGCGGCACTTCGGTCCAGACAAAAAAGCTCTTCAACTTAATGAATTCGATATGTTCGGCCTGCGCATCGAAGCCTTTGGGCGGACGCTGCAACTTGCCCTCATTTTGCAAGCTGCCAAAACGGGCCTTGAAACGCTTATTTTTCAGCACTTTGGAAAAACCTGGCGCATCGTTGAGCATGTGCTCGCGCAGCGCCTTCAGGCGGCCAGCTGGCGGCATGTACTCGCCGGCGCCGAACAGCAAGTTGCCCTGGCCATCGATCTGCAGATAGTAAGTGGGCCCGCCCGCCTTGCTGGGACGGCGTATGTCGTTTGGCGCGATGGCGGCCGAAAAACGCGTTTTATACGGGCTTTTGTCGTGCGCAAAACGCACGTCGCGGTTGATGCGGAACAAGGCCTTCTTCGGGTTGCAGTACTTCACGGCCGGGTCGAACTTGCCCAGCTCACCGATCAGGCTGGTGACCAGCGCGAGGAATTCCTCGCGCAGGATGTCGTAGCGGGGCTTGTTCATGACAAACCAGGGACGGTTGTTGTTGTCGCTCAGTTCACGTAAAAATTGGGTCAAATCACGCACATGCATGTGTCAAATTCCGATCAGCAACTATTTGGAAAGCTCTTTCGGAAGGGGGCGCTTGCCCACCATCACGTCGAGTGCCGCTTCGCGATTCTTGCGCAGCACCGTCATTTTAGCTTTTCCGCCCGGTGGCAGTTGGGCGATCAGATTCAGCATTTCCGTGGTATCGCCCACGGCCTTGCCTTGCACCGTCAGCAAGATGTCGCCGGGCACAATGCCGGCCTTGTCGGCCGGGCCATTGCGTACCACGCCGGCAATGATGGCGCCGCTTGAGCGCTGCAAGCCGAAGCTTTGCGCCAGCTCGGGCGTGATGTCCTGCGTTTCCACGCCGATCCAGCCGCGCACCACATGACCATCCTTGATGATGGCTTCCATCACCGCCTTGGCCGTCGAGACCGGAATGGCGAAGCCGATGCCGACCGAGCCGCCGCTTTGCGAATAGATGGCAGTATTGATACCGATCAAGTTGCCGCGCGTATTGACCAGGGCGCCGCCCGAATTACCGAAATTGATGGCCGCATCCGTCTGGATGAAATTTTCAAAGCTGTTGATGTGCAAGTTGTTGCGGCCCAAGGCGGAGATAATGCCCATGGTCACCGTCTGGCCTACGCCGAACGGGTTGCCGATGGCCAGCACCACATCGCCCACGCGCGCCAGTTCCGACTGGCCCAACACGATGACGGGCAGTTTGTCGAGTTCGATCTTGATCACGGCCAAGTCGGTTTCCGGGTCCAGGCCCACCACCTTGGCCGGCGCCTTGCGCCCATCGGTGAGCACGACTTCGATTTCGTCGGCGCCCTCCACCACATGATTGTTCGTGAGAACATACCCTTCATGGCTGACGATGACGCCCGAACCGAGGCTGTTTTTCAAGTCAGCGTCATCCTCGCCATCCAGGTCGCGCTCGCCGAAGAATCGTTTGAAAAAGGGATCGCGCGCCAGCGGGTGGGCGCCGCGCTTGGATACTTGCAGGGTGAGGATGTTGACGACAGCGGGCATGGCGCGCGCTGCCGCGTCGCGGTAGGAACCGGGCGCCAGGCTGCTCGACGCCGTTTCCACCACGGGCACCGGCTTGGCGGCAGAGCCTAGCTGCTGTACCCGGCTGGCCGGGCGCAGTGCGCCGTACACAAAGTACAGCGCCAACGCGATGGTCACGGTTTGCGCAAACAATAACCAAAATCGCCGCATAGAGCCCTATCGAGGTCAACCAGCCGATGCCGGAACGCCTTATTTTGCCAGATCGTTGCTACTCTGTCCGTTCTTCTGCAGGGAATCGCGGATTTCACGCAGCAGCACGATGTCTTCCGGCGTGACTGGCGCCGGTGCCGGTGCGACCGGTTCGCTGCGGCGGGCCTTGTTCATCAGGCGCACCATCTGGAAGATGATGAAGGCAAGAATGATAAAGTTGAGCAAAATGGTCAGGAAGTTGCCGTAGGCCAGCACCGCGCCCGCCTTTTTTGCTTCCACCAGTGTCATCGTCGTGGCTTGGCCGTTCAAGGGCAGGTAGTAATTGGCGAAATCAAGGCCGCCGAAAACGCGACCGATGGGCGGCATGATCACGTCTTGCACCAAGGAATCGACAATCTTGCCAAAGGCGCCGCCGATGATGACACCGACCGCCAGATCGACAACGTTGCCTTTCATTGCAAATTCTTTAAATTCCTTCATCATTGCCATGAATTTCTCCTTCAAATATGTAAAAAAAACATGCCGATCATACTATTGATTCCGGGTGCCACCAACTTATGGTTATTAAGAAGACCAATTCGGATACAGCCAAGCGCATCTAGTTCGAAAGAACTAGCCACCTCCTGCAAAAGTATATAAATTATGGTACAAGCAACGTTTTTGTTCTATTCGTTGTTTGCTTCACTTATAATTTGCGGTTGCTAGAAGTGGCTTTTTTACTTCCGGATAATCAACAAGAAACTGGCATGGGCTGCGCCATAGTCCGAAGTTCCGCAGGGATATTGCCACTTTACTGCACAAAGATGCGGATTGCGGCAATCAGTGGGAAAGAGCTTCGGCGACGGATTTTTCGCGGCTGCCAGTCATAATAAAGATTCGCATTTTGACTGATTGGGGTTTGCATGAGTAACGAAAAGCAGGTCGATTCAGGCCGTCGCGGCTTGCTCGTCGCCACGTGCGCGGCGGGCAGTGTAGTTGGATTGGCAACCGCGGGAGCCTTGGTAAGCACCTTCCAGCCGTCGGAGCGCGCGAAAGCGGCGGGCGCGCCGGTCGAAGTAGACATCGCCACCTTGCAACCGGGCGAAATGCGCACCGTTGAATGGCGCGGCAAGCCGGTCTGGATTTTGAAGCGCACGCCGGAAATGATCGCGTCCCTGAAAAAGACCGACGGTAAAGTCGCCGATGCCAACTCGCAACGCAATCCCGCCGAATTCACGCCTGAATACTGCATGAACGAAGCGCGCTCGATCAAGCCTGAAATTCTCGTCGCCGTCGGCATCTGCACCCACCTGGGCTGCTCCCCTTCCTCGAAATTTGCCCCCGGCCCGCAACCGTCGCTGCCCGATGACTGGGAAGGCGGCTTCCTGTGCCCTTGCCACGGCTCCACCTTCGACATGGCAGGCCGCGTGTTCAAGAACAAGCCGGCGCCGGACAACCTCCAAGTGCCGCGCCATATGTATCTGAGCGACACCAAATTGCTGATAGGTAAAGACGAGAAAGGCGAGGCTTGATCATGGCTGCTTTTAAAGAAACGAAATTCCCGGCAGACGCTCCCGTCGCCGAAAAAGCGCTGGGCTGGGTCGATGACCGCTTTCCCCTGACCAAGCTGTGGAATGATCAGTGGGGCAAGTACTACGCCCCGAAAAACTTCAATTTCTGGTACATCTTTGGCTCGCTGGCCATGCTGGTGCTGGTCTTGCAGATCGTCACCGGCATCTTCCTGACCATGCACTACAAACCGGATGCGGCGCTGGCCTTCAACTCCGTCGAGTACATCATGCGCGAAGTGCCGTCGGGCTGGCTGGTGCGCTATATGCACTCGACAGGCGCCTCCGCCTTCTTCATCATCATCTACCTGCACATGACGCGCGCCCTGATGTATGGCTCGTACCGCAAGCCGCGTGAGCTAATCTGGCTGTTCGGTTTCGCCATCTTCCTGTGCCTGATGGCCGAGGCATTCTTCGGCTACCTGCTGCCATGGGGCCAGATGTCGTACTGGGGCGCCCAAGTGATCGTCAACCTGTTTGGCGCCATTCCATTCATCGGCCCTGACCTGTCGCTGTGGATACGCGGCGACTATGTCGTCTCCGACGCGACTCTGAACCGCTTCTTCGCCTTCCACGTGATCGCCATCCCGCTGGTACTGCTGGGCTTGGTCGCAGCGCACTTGATCGCCCTGCATGAAGTCGGTTCGAGCAATCCGGACGGCATCGAAGTGAAGGAAAACCTGGGCGCCGATGGCCACCCGGTCGATTCGATTCCTTCGCATCCTTATTACACCGTGCATGACCTGTTCGGCGTGTCGATCTTCCTCGTCATTTTCAGCGCCGTGGTGTTCTTCGCGCCGGAAATGGGCGGTTACTTCCTCGAATATAACAACTTCCTGCCTGGCGACTCGCTGAAAACCCCGCTGCACATCGCGCCAACCTGGTACTTCACGCCGTTCTACTCGGTGCTGCGCGCTACCACGGCCGACTTCATGTACGTGCTGATGGGTGTCGTAGCCGCCTACGTGGTATTCATCTGGCTCAAGTCGCGCCTCTCGACGAGCGTCAAGTCCGTCATCGCTGGCATCGCCATCGTCGCCATCATCGGCATGCTGCCGCAGGTGCTCGATGCGAAATTCTGGGGCGTCGTGTTCTTTGGCGGCTCCGTCGTGATCCTGGCGTTCCTGCCATGGCTCGACCATTCGCCCGTGAAATCGATACGCTACCGTCCGACCTGGCACAAATATGTGTACGCCATCTTCGGCCTGTCGTTCCTGATCCTGGGCTACCTCGGCACCCAGGCGCCAACGGATACGAAAACCATCGTGTCGCAAGTGTGCACACTGATTTACTTCAGCTTTTTCCTGCTGATGCCATGGTGGAGTGCAATGGGCAAGTTCAAGACCGTGCCGTCGCGTGTGACGTTTCACCCGCACTAAGCCGCTCTCACGCCACGCTCAAAGGACCTTACATGAAATTTTCAAAAAAACTGCTCGCCATCCTGGCCTTCGTGCCCGCCATGGCTCTCGCCAGCGAAGGCGGCTTTCCGCTGGACAAGGCGCCTGATCGCCAGACCAACATGGCTGCGCTGCAACATGGCGCCAAATTATTTGTCAATTATTGCCTGAATTGCCATGCTGCCGTGTCGATGCGCTACAACCGTCTGCGCGACCTCGGTTTGACGGAAGACCAGATCAAGCAAAATCTGTTGTTCTCCGCGGACAAAATCGGCGACTTGATGACAACTAGCCTGGCACCGCAGGATGCCAAGGCTTTCTTTGGCGTCGTACCGCCCGATTTGTCGGTAATTTCGCGCGCGAAATCATCTTCCGCTGGCACAGGCGGCGACTACCTGTATACTTACCTGCGTACGTTCTATAAAGACGACACTCGGCCGACCGGCTGGAACAACATGGTCTTGCCGAATGTCGCCATGCCGCATGTATTATGGGAATTGCAAGGTATCCAGACTGCCAAGTTCGTGGAAGAAAATGATCCACACGAAGCTGGCAAGAAGATCCACAAATTTGCCGGCTTCGAGCAAGTCAAGCCAGGCACGTTGAACAAGATCGAGTACGACAATGCGATAGCCGACCTGGTCGGCTACATGGAGTGGATGGCCGAACCGGCACAGCAAACACGCAAGCGCCTGGGCGTTTGGGTGCTGCTGTTCCTGTCGGCCTTTGCTCTGCTGGCATGGCGCCTTAACGCGTCGTTCTGGAAGGAAGTCAAATAAGTGAGGCGCCGGCCATAGGCCGGTTTATGCCTGTTTCTGCATTGTCCGCATGAGTGGACAAGCGACCTGGGGTGAGCCGTTCGCGGCTTCACCCCCTTTGTTTCTAAGGAACTATAAAAAATGATGGTTCTCTATTCGGGTACAACCTGCCCATTTTCGCAACGCTGCCGCCTGGTCCTGTTTGAAAAAGGCATGGACTTTGAAGTGCGCGACGTCGACCTGTTCAACAAACCGGAAGATATTTCGACCATGAACCCGTACGGCCAGGTGCCTATCCTGGTCGAGCGCGAACTGATCCTGTATGAATCGAACATCATCAACGAGTACATCGATGAGCGCTTCCCGCATCCGCAACTGATGCCGGCCGATCCGCTGATGCGTGCCCGCGCGCGCCTGATGCTGTTCAATTTCGAAAAAGAACTGTTCGTGCACGTGCACGTGCTGGAAAGCGAACGCGCCAAGAGCAACGACAAGGCCCACGACAAGGCACGCGCGGAAATCCGCGACCGCCTGACGACCCTGGCACCGCTGTTCCTGAAAAACAAGTACATGCTGGGCGACGAATTCTCGATGCTCGACGTGGCTGTCGCGCCGCTGCTGTGGCGCCTGGACCACTACGGTATCGAACTGTCGAAGACGGCAGCACCGCTGATGAAATACGCCGAACGCATCTTCTCGCGTCCTGCATACATCGAAGCGCTGACGCCATCCGAGAAAGTGATGCGCCGCTAAAAGATATCCCCATTCAGCGACTGCGCAGCCCGCTCTTAACCTGGCGTTACTCACCGTACTTCGGTACGGCTGCGTTACCGAGGCCAATATAGGGCCAGCTCGCTACGCTTTCTGGGGCATCTTGGGCCAGGTACTAACGTTGTTTTTGCGCTATCCCAGTCTTTTGAACTACCGGTGCGCCCGCCTCATGCTTGATGAGGGCGCTCCCGCCTCACAGTGCCTATCATGTCTGAAATCTCAACCAAACCTTATATGCTGCGCGCCATCTACGAGTGGTGCACCGACAGCGGCTACACGCCATATCTCGCGGTCAAAGTCGATTCGCGCACCACGGTACCGATGGCATACGTGAAAAAGGGCGAAATCGTGCTCAACATCAGCTTTGGCGCCACCAGCGGCCTGAAGATGGATAATGACGCCGTCCGCTTCCACGCCCGTTTTGGCGGCGTCTCGCGCGAAATCTACGTGCCGGTCGACAACGTGATGGCCATCTACGCCAACGAAAACGGCCAGGGCATGGCATTCGAGCCGGTGCTGGGCAACGATGATCCCGACGCGCAACCGACGGACAGCCCAGCCTCCGCCGACGTCCCGCCACCCGTGCTCACCCCCGCCGCCAGCACCCCGACCCTGTCGTCCGTGCCGACCAGTTCCGCCGAACAACGCGACAGCGCCACGCCCGGCGACGACGAGCCACCAAAAAAAGGTGGCCGCCCGACCCTGACACGCATTAAATAGCGTATAATTCGCAACGCACAGTTTTTGCCGACTTAGCTCATTTGGTAGAGCAGTTGATTTGTAATCATCAGGTGGCCAGTTCGAAACCGGCAGTCGGCACCAGAATTCAGCAGGAAAATCAAAGGGTTACAGAAGTATTTCTGTAACCCTTTTTTGCTCACGTCTTCATTGCAGATTCTGTGTAGGCACGGTGTAGGCAAATTCGCCTTATTTACCTTATGTTGCTCAGTGGCAACCATCCTTGGCAGAATTGCGTAAATTGTTGATTTAACTTGACAATTTGCTATTCGACCTCATACTGACACAATGAATTCTCGTTTAAATACCCCTCAGATTGCGCGCGCGGTGCAAGCTCTAAATCTGAGCTACGACGACTTAGCGCGTCGGCTGGAGGTCGTACCTGCCGCCGTGACGCAATGGCTGTCTGGTGAGGCATTCCCAGCAGCAAATCGCCTGTTAAAGCTTTCTTTCATTTTGAACATGTCTTTCGACGACATGGTCGTGAATTCGTCTCCAAAGCTCCCGGAGCCTGTAGTTGCGTATCGTAGAAAAGCGCAGAAGATAACGACAGAAGTTGAGATAGAACTCGCTCGAACTAAAGGCCGACTGCTTCGTCCCCTGGCGAACTATTTGGACAATCGTCATGTTAAGGCGGCGACTTTCCGCGAACCGTCTCAGGATTACAACTACATCCAGCAGGTAGTGAGCGACCTGCGCAAATCCCTTGGTATGTCCGATGAATCAATTATTAGTTATGGCAATCTCATCGCTAAATTCAATGAGCTTGGCGCGGTACTTGTTCCGGTCATGTGGGGGGAAAGAGAGAAACACGGCAACGCACTGCATATTTTTCTGCCGGAATCTAACGCCACGTGGGTATATCTAAATCTAGACGCGAACGTATGCGACTTTAATTTCTGGATGGCACATGAGCTTGCGCATGTTTTCACACCTGATTTGGCAGGCTCGAACGAAGGTGAAGATTTCGCCGATGCCTTCGCTGGGGCGCTACTTTACCCTCGTGCATGCGCAGCAATGTTATATCAACAATTAACCGGAAAACACGATGGTGTGTCGGTCAACCTGATAAAAGCAGCTGCGCAAGAACGTGTTATTTCCCCGTACACTGTGTACTTGGCGATTAACAACTATGCCAAGCATAACGGGCTGCCAGTTTTCAAGTTCGGCATTTTTGGCGCGATGAAGAATTTTGAAAAGCAATTCCCCACTGTGACCCGTTTGTTATTCCCAAAGGGCGCGCCGGATGCGGCGACTTATATTGCCACTACAAAGGAAGCTTTTGTCACTCCATTTTTTGATATCTTGGTGTCATACCTTCGAGACTCTGCGCAAGGTCCGGGATGGCTTGCCGAGGTGCTCGAAACGTCTATCCTCGACGCCAAAGAAATGTACTTGGCACTCGGCGGCGACGCCTCATAATAACTGCTGAGTTTAAGTTGCTATATTTACTTGACACTTGTTCATATCTTCGGCTTGCTTACAGCATCAATCCACTGCTTGGAACCAATTTTTATCCAGCGCCTGAAAAGGCCGTAGTTACTCCAGAGGTGCATTTAGAATGGGCTAGGGCTCCTCGCCTGCAGACTAAATTCCACTGGGCTGGCCAGCCTCCATACGCATTGAATCGTCGACAAAATCTGATCCCGATGGACGCAGCAAAGTCTTCCCAAATAAAGATGATGCGCTCCAATATCAAAGCTCATTCGATTAATAGCGTAACTGCTATAAAGGCAAATAGATACACGCTGCCATCGACCACCGATTGCGAGGTGCTAGCTCATGCGTATGTGTTTACCAACTCAGGCGTTCCGACTACCGCAGTGAGTGACGACGGCGGAATGGGATGGGTTGCAGGAGACCTGCAAATCCCATTCATAACTACATTGGACCTCGTCCATCGAATGGTGATAGCGCAAAAGCAGACGCTGGCAAACGTTAAGGCTTTGGCTGGATATCTGGACTATGAAAAGGACTTGCCGCCAAACTGGCAAAGAAACGGTTTGACAATATTTGGCATTCAACTGCCATAAGTTCGCATTGCTTAAGTGGGCTTAACCACACCCAAGATGTTTGCTCGTGATACCGCATACGCCCGCGCCAAGGCACTGACGCTCTCACCAGCGGCATATCTTGCGATTATGTCCGCGCGCTGCTCGGTGTTAGTCTTCGCTGGGCGCCCCAGCGTCTTGCCTTCACTTTTGGCACGGGCGAGGCCCGCTTGTGTACGCTCCACCAGCAAGTCGCGCTCCATCTCGGCCACAGCCGCCAACATGGTCATCATCATCTTGCCGGCTGGCGAAGTCAGGTCAAGCTTACCCAACTGCAGCACTATGACAGCAATCTTGCGGGCTGCCAGCAGCTTGACCGTGGCGCCGACGTCCTGCGCGTCGCGGCCCAGGCGGTCGAGCTTCGCCACTACCAGCGTTTCGCCGTTGCGAATCTGTGCCAGCAGCGCGGCAAACTCCGGGCGCTCGCTGGCGCTGGTCTTGCCACTGATGGTATCCGCATACCAGTAATCGACCTGGTGGCCGGCCGCTTCAATTTCCATCTTCTGGTTGTCTGCGGTTTGCTCTTTGGTGCTGACGCGGCCGTATGCGAAGGTTGCCATGGTGTTGCTCCGGTTAAGACTGTTAGAAAACACTGTTAGAATATATCTGCCTGTTAGAAATAGCAAGCCCTATATTTCCAACATGGATTTATATTGATGTTTGTAGATGTTAGAAATCGTTCGTTTTCTAACAGCTATGTTGCAAATTTTCCAAAAAGCACAATTAAGTATCATTCTTGCACCAGAGATATTAATATTCCAGCATCAAAATAGCATGACCTTCTTCTCGTACGGGGACTCTGTGTTTTCAGCATCAAAAAAAATAACTACCGCACTCATTGCAAGCCTCCTGAGCGGTTGCGCACTTTCTCCTGCAGAGTTTCGTGAAAAGCGATATGAGGTGAGTGATACACGGCTTTGTACTACATTGAGAAACGCTACTTCTGCCGCTGTCGCAAACGGCGAAGACTCTTATTTTGAGTTTCAAGTGCGCGCCGAGGTGGAACGCCGAGGGTTAGACGATGAAAGTTGCGCGCGACTTGAGCGAAATCAGGCCATTGCAATAGGAGTTGGTGTACTAGCTGGCGCTGCTTTAGTCGCATCATCCAGAGGCGGTGGCGCTGTTGCTGGGGGAGCTACAGGATACGCGAGTACGGCCTATGATTATGACTGGGAATGGGACCAGTTCTACAATCAGAATAGGTTTTTAGTTTGGGCTTGCAGAGGGGTACAGACGGGACAGTTTGCTGAACAATACCGCTGCGCAGGCAAATTACAAACGGATTGGAAATGGCCTGGGAAATGAACAAGCCGCGAAATAACCGAACGAAAACATAAGCTGAATGCTCACTAAGCAGCATCGATAACAAAATGGTTTCTTGGGTGGAGAAAGGGAAGCACTGTCTTTCTCCAGTCTCGTAGGTCGCTGGCGCTCTAATTTTCGAACGCAAAGGTGCTCAGTTTCCCCGAAGATGCTCACATAATTTAATGAGCATCTTCGCCGTTTTTTGAGCACCTTCGGAAATTCGCCGCTTACAGCCTCCAGGTCCAACCTTCTTTCATGCCCCCCTTGATTGCCGCCACGCCAAGGGACTTTTGCGCCCGCCGCACTGTCGCCCAAGAATAGCCTGCACCGTCCGCATCAGCTTTGATTTGGCGCGTTGGTAACGGCCCATCCGCCAGCAGGTCGCGCAGGAACTGCTCCGCGTCCAGGCGCTCGCCGCCACCCTCGCTGTCGTCGTGCTCGACGTCACCCAAGATTTCCCGAGCCGTGCCCTCGATGGTACCGGCCCATACCGCACGCGTCGCCTCGATGCCGCCGGCAATGGTGGCCAGCTCCAACGAGTAAGCTACGCCGCCATCATCCGGGGCAATGTTCGATTTCGCCCTGGCCATTACGCGCCGGTTGCTGCCCTCTTCCTTCGCCGTCACAAGCACCATGCGCGCCAGCGCGCCGAAGGCTTGGGAGCCGATAACGCGGTCCTGTGGCGACTTGCCGGCGCCGCCCTTGGCAAAGTGGGTGATGCCGATGACCGCGCAGCCGTGAGCGTCCGCGAAGTCCACCACCGCCTGCAGGCTGCGGCGCACGTCGTTGGCCCGGTGCATGTCGCCGGCGACGGCCGACACAATGGGGTCTATCAGCAGCAGGCTCACGCCGCCAATGGCATCGACCGCGCGGCGCAGGTCCTGTATGTCCTGCGACGGGTCGAACGGCACGCTTTCGCCATCCTGCGCAATACCCTCGATGAAGTGGCAGCGTGCCAGGTCGGCACCGGAGGCAATCAGGCGCGGCACCAGAGTGTCGTCGGCCACGTCCTCGCTCGACCATATCAGAACATTGCCGCCGCCCTTGCAGTCGCTACCATCTGGCCACCGGCCGCCCGTCGTGATGACGCCGGCCAGCGCCAGCGCAAGGGTGGTCTTGCCGGTACCGGCGGCGCCGGCCAAGATGGTCAGCTTTCCGGCCGGTACCCAGCCAGGCCACAGCCAGATGATGGGCAGCGGCTTGATATCGGCACCACAGCGGATTTTCACCACACGCTCGCCGCGCTGCATGCTCCGGTCAAACTGGCGGGCCGTTTCTCCCTGGCGCTCCAGCTCGATGCGGGCGGCGCGCGCAGCGTCATCCTCCCTGCCCAGTGTAAAGCCAGCCATCTGGCCATCTATGTGTTTGTCCGCCATCATGATTCCGCCAGTTTGAGAAAGGCCGTGCGTTTGTGGTCGCCGTCAACCAACAACAGTCGGCGCGGCCTGGCCTGATACAGCCGGTCGGACAGCGTCCGCAGCGCGCCGTACCTGGTCAGCTTTCCGGGGAATATCAGCACCACGTCCAGGCCGGCCACCGCGCGGCACTCCAGCGCCGTGGGCAGGTTGGCCGGGTCGATTTCGATGGCGTTGCGTTTGGGTGGCAACATGCCGACGCCCAGCCACAGGACGCCACCCACCGGCGCCAGCCCATACTCGGCGCGTATGCGTGCCAGTTCCGCTAGAGTGCTCATACGCGACCGCCAGGCATGTAGAAGTGGTAGGGCAGCACAAGCAGGATGCGACTGCGGCCGGGTTCCGCGAATTGATCGATGCAGCGCAGCGCCTGCTCAAGCGTCATGCTCACCAGGCCGCGAGGTGCGCGTGCTTGAATCGTCACCTTGCGGGCATCCTCAAGGCCAAGAGTTCCACCGCCATACACCAGCGCAGGTGGCGGGCCCACTTCCGGCGGCTCGGGCAGCGAGTAACGGCTGGCGGCCAGCTGCTCGCTCTGATGGCGAATGCGCACCGAGCGGATTGATAACTCGCCGCTTGCAGGGTAATCCCCTGCCGCTTGATGCTCGCAGGCTAATTGATGGGCAGCATCAAGTGTGAGGTCCAGCGCCAGCACTTCGCCGCGCTCGGTGAGCACATCGTACAGCGGCTCGTCAGTACCTCCATCGAGCGGCATGCGCGGGGCGTTCATTTCTGCCCCCGTTGGTTGTTGGTGTTGACCAATTGGATAGCGGCCGGCGCGGTGGTTGGCTTTTCCAGCGGGAACATCTTTGCCACGGTATTGGCGAAGTCAACGATGTCGGCGCGCCAGTGCGGTGCCGTGGCGCGGTAGCGCTGCAGCAGCGTGCTTTCGTCGGCGGTCAGTGCGAGCGGCACCAGCGCAAGGGCTGCGGCCTCGTCTTTCGATGGCGTTTTCATGCGTCACCGCCTTCCGCCACCAAGGCGGCTATGTAGTCGGCGGCATCGCGCATCAACGCGCCGTTGCGCAGGGCGCAGGTGGTGAAGCATTCCACCGCGTCGACCGCGCCGCGCGTGACCTCGTCCCTGGGCTTGATGCCGTCCAGCTTGTCGAGGGCTTCCAGCAGCAAGATTTCCAGCCGGGCCGCGTGCGCGCTGATATCAGACGCATGCTGGCGGATAACGGCGCCGTCCAGCACTTGGCCTCTGGCGCTGGTCAGCATACTGACGGCGGCGCTCATGCTGCACCGCCCATCTTTGCTACGGCAGCACGCCAGATGGTTTTTCCCTCCTCGATACCTGCAAAGAAAGCATCAGCGGCGGCCGTGCCCACCTGGTACGGCATATCGAAGTCCGTGCGCTCGATGCGATGCTCAAGCGCCATGCGAGCGCCAGCCTTGTATTCATGGCTACGCGGGGTGCGGCCGTTGTAGAACGCTGTTTGATAGAGCTGGTCGACTGACAGGGCCGTAGCTGGTGCTGGGATATGTTGGGGTGTGGTGGTGCCTGGCATGGTTGCCTCCAATATGCAGTTGAGAAACTGCACGCCCCGTCGCCAAACGAGGTGAGCAGCAAATGGTGGGGTTGGCGAACCGGTGCATACGGAAACCGGCATACCCGAAGGTATCCCCACCACTGCCGCTCATAGAGGACGCAATGGTGCAACGGACGAAAAAATACCGCCTTTGGGCGGTTGTCCGCCATACGCTTCCCGAGTCGCCAAACCCGCGCCCCTTTTTCTCAGGGCTTTTTTAGCATAGGCGCATGACGGGCCTACGTCAAGTAGCCATTAGATTAGAGGCTCGACTTTGTCATAACGAATACTACGCCGTTGAATGATTTCATTGAACCGGTCGATAATTTCCGCGTTAATGAACTCAACCAAAAATGTAATTTTTTCAGGCAAATTATCTATTCTGATGCCGATTCCCGTCATTTCACTGGGCAAGTGGATTTCGTTGCGCTCCTGGCGATATCCATCAATAACCGTTAGCTGGCGTGGTGACAGACCAATTGTGGCGCCGTAAGCAGGCTTCTCCGTCAAAGTAGAAAACAGCAGCGATTTTCTGCTCACAGCAGGCCAATAATTTGCCTGTCCGTCAAAAAGGAAAGGGCATATGGCCGTTAACTCAACCACAGTGATAGGACGCCTTTTCTGGGCACCGAATAGGGCTTGGCATTCAGGCCGCGCCCTATCTATTTCATTTGGGACGTACCCTTCCTGAAGTAACCGGGCCTTCATAAAAATTTCAAATCCAGCAGCAATCTTAAAGTTTTCGAGGTTCAGTTGCTGCCTTCGTTCCCACGTGACTGGACAATGAGGCGTTCCTCCCACGCTATCCGGGTCGTCGTGAAGCGCCTTAAAAAATTGCCGCCAGACCTCGTACTCTTCAAGCAGTGAGGTTCGACTTCTCAAAGTGACGGTGTCGAGAAAAGCTGCGAGTGCCTCCCTATATAGCTCGGCCGCCGCGTAGTCACGATACGACTCATCCCAATATCGAAGATGGAAAAGCCCCTTCCAACTGTCCGCCCCAGGCAAGCCTTGTTGCATTGCTTCAAAGGTTGTTATGTGCATTTTCACTACCCCTATATCTGCGAACATAATAACCCGAGTGGAACAGTCGCTTAGGCCGAAAATAATCTGGTCAGCGTCAACACGATGCGCTCAAGGCTAGTGCACTCGTCTAGCACTGGCGTGTCGTGTTGCGGCGGGTTTCGCATAGCTCGACACCCTCGCGCACCTGGTCAATGACCGCTCCCGAAAACTCGGTAACGGTTGGGTACCGGGTAGCATCCCGGTCGCATTCGGATAGAAACCGGCTGGGTTTCCGCAATGTACAGGTGCGCAGCCGCCCCGGCATACAAGGCCCATCGGAGGTCCTTGCAAGGGGCTTGGTATGGGTATCGAAAGGGTTCTCGAACGGTTAGCGCGGCAACCTGCAACGCGTTGCAGTCGTTACAGGTTACGTTGCAGGCCGCATATCGCCTGCTGACGGTGCGCAGCACTGGGGCGCGCTGGCGCTGCCTGGCGAGCCAATCCGTAGCGCTGTCCTACCTTCGTTTGGAAATCGCCCTGCATCGCCATGATTTTCATGCGGTTGCCCATCAGCTCGCTACCACGCATCCGGCCATCGACCAGCGGCAGCAGAATTACATGGCAGTGCGGCGCCGCTTCGTCGTTATGGACGATGGCACTGAGGATGGGCACGGAAAACCACTGCTCGGCCCATGAAAGCGCATCATCAAAGAATGCGCCCTGGTCGACGGTGGTTTCGGCTGGCAGACTGAAAATGATTTCGAGCCCGCGCAATGCATCCTTGCGCAGCGTGGCAATGCCAGCGGTGGCCATCAGCGCGCGTGCCTCGCTGGCTACGCCGGCGGCAGTTACTGGGCCGCGCAGGATGCAATTCAGCAGCGTGCGGCTCGGGTCGATGGTAGCGCCCTGGTCGCCGCCAAGTTCGGCCAAGATTTCGCGCAGGTTGTGCTTGGCCGCAGTCACGATGATGGCCTTGCCCTTCAAACCTTTCATCCGCAAGAAATGCGCGTGTGTCATGCGCATCCCCGCGCTGCAGCGCAGACTAGTAGCGTAGCCATCACGGCAACAGGTACCGGTGGTGGGCAGGAGGGCAGCGCCAGCAACAGACGCGCGCAAACAGTCCTCAGCATCAGTCACCCGCCAGCTTGTCGCGCGAGCGCATCCACGCATGAATAGCGCGGCGGCCAGTCTCGGCCAGGTGATAGACGCCGCGCCGGATGGGCTGGCCGTCGCGGTCATGGTCGGGAATCATTGTGCATGGCAGGCCAAACATGCCCAAACCCAAGTCGCGCAGCGCAGCAATCAGGGCTGGGCCATTACTGCAGCCTGCCACACGGTCGAGATGCTCGCGCGGTACCGGGCGCAGCAGCAATGCATGCAAAGCGCGCAGATAGCGAGGGTTGTCCGTGCCAGCGAAGCGAACGGGTGTGGTAGAGTGCGCAGCAGGTACTGCTGTTTCAAAGAGGTCCGGTTCTGCTTGGCGGCGGCCGGGCCTTCCTCGTTTTTGGCGCTTACGGGGCGGCTCCATTACGCCCCCGAATTCAGAGCTTGAGCAATATCAGCGACAGGCCACAGCAGCAGTTTCCCGCGCTTAATGGGCCGCACGCCGTAACACTCCCCCTTGAGGCAATGATTTTTCAGCGCTGTCTGAGGCGCGCAGCACATGGCGCGGGCAAACTCTTGAGTGGTGATGTGGTCACGACCACTTGCTACGTGAGCTAACCCTGGTGGCAATTGAACGGTTGTCATCGTTTCCCTTTCGTGGATGGATGACACCACTTAAGGGTAGGGAAAACTTCCCGACAAGAGTAAACAAAAAGCCAGCAAACCCTCATGGTTGCTGGCTTTTTTCAATTTTTAACTGCCGGGAAATTTCCCGTTTTTACGATTTCCCGGATTCCCCGAACTCCCCGAACTCCCCGCCGTTGTCTTCGACTTTAGTTGCTTTAGGAATACGAGCAGCACGCGTCCATTTCCTGCCCTGCAGTGCTTCGCGCAGGATATTACCCGCAGTAAGCTTGCCATGCGGCCCCCTAATACCGTCCTGTTCCGCAATCTTTGCAACTCTATCCGCCATATCCCCCTTGCTGGATTCTGCACCGGCCTCTGCGTCACGCGCATCCAGCTTATCGGCAATTTCCCGGACCTTTTCGCGCCAAGTTTTTTCCTGTTGCTCAACAAATAGCGATGCCGCCGATTTTTGAGCAGCTTGCGTCACTGCCTGCGCTGAATCTCGAATACTTGAAATAAAAGTACTCAATTCGTCACCTCGCAAGACTATCGACTTGGCATCGAAATACAAACTGTCCAGTACATACCCGCCGCCATATTCAGCATTCTTGCGACGCACAAACTTACCTTCCTGGCCGTTGTGCCAGCAGGTAGAGATTTTGATACGTCCGCCTCTCGCTAATTGCGCAGCTTCATCAACGGTCGGCCGAATCTCGACTTGCACTTGGTGTAGCGAAAGCACCTCAGTACCCTGCCGCACCTGCACGTGCGTCATTGAAAGGTAAAGTTTAAACAAACCTTGCGCGCCCCAATCCAGAATATGGTCGGAACGTATAGATTCACCTGTGGAAATAGCAATATGGAATGCAGCCTCAGGAACCGTATATCGGCTCTTCATTGGCAATTTCATTGTCACCCCTTCAGGTGTACGCCTTCAGAAAATAGGTGCTGCAACCAGGTCGGTGAAGGAGCCGACTTTTCCCCCGCTAAAGGTAGGCGGCAGCGTAAATCGTGCCTGATGCGGTCAGGCGGCCGGGACCAGGCGTAATGCTGCTGGCGCTGGTTGAAACTGGATTGCCGCTTGTTCCAACATCCACTCTTCTATTTTAACGTGCCATTTCCGTAGCAGGTCCAGTGGGCGGCGGATGTAGTTCTGTTCGCGGACGCCTTGGGGCGCATGGCCTTGAATTTGCGCAGCGATGCCGGCCGGCGTCTCGGTCCACTCGCTTAATGTTGCGAAGCTGCGGCGCAGGCCGTGCAAGGTCAGGTGCGGCAAGCCGGCGGCGGCCACCGCCTCGTTATGGGCAATGCGTGGCTCGGCCAGCTTGCCCGACTCGGCGCTAGGGCTGCTAAATACCCACTCATTGCGGCGCGGCAGAGCGGCGAGCAAGTGCGCGACATAGGGCGTCAGCGGCACCATGCGGAAATCCTCTACCTTGTCTCCCAGCTTCATGCTGCCCCACTGAAAATCGACGTCGGTCCAGCGCAGCCCGGCCACCTCTTCGCGGCGAGCCCCAATCAGTAGCAGAGTCTGCAGGTAGGCGGCGATGACCGGATTGCCTATCTTTCGGACCTCACCGAACCATGCCTTCAGTTGCTCGCGCTGCAGCAGGTCGTGCTTCACCTTCGGTTTGCCGAGTATTTCGCGCGCCTTGGCGCTTTTGGCTGCGTTTCTGGTTACAATGCCCGAATAGTGCGGGTGGGCCGTACACCAGTTCAAAAAGGCTTTCAGCAGACGCATAGCCAGTCGCGCGCTGGACGGCCGGGTCTGAGCTTCGACTTTCGCCCATGCCTCGATTCGCGCATCGTTCAGGTCGACAAGGCGCTCGGCGGCAAGGTCGGAAAGTGGGCCCGCTTTGGTCGGCTTTGGGCTACGCTTGCGCCCCTCCCCGCCAGCCTGAATGATTTTTCGATGCGCCGAAATTTGATGCTCACCCCAGTGTGGCGTGCGCTCCGCGACGTAGACAGGCCAAACGGTACCGAGGGTAACGGAATCCCGCAAAGCGGCGGCCGCTGTCTCGACCTTTACTGCCACCTGCGCTGCATGCTGTTCAGCACGCACCTGGCGCGGGTCGATGCCTTGGTCGGTCTGCGCCTTGTGGCGCGTGGCCTCCGCCTGCGCCTTTCCTACCGTCCACGTCCGGACGTCGCCAATGGTGATGCGGATGGTTTTGCCCCCCAGGCGAGTTTCGAAGACGTAAGAGCGCGCGCCGGCGGCGGTCACGCGCAGTCCCAAGCCTGGCGTTTTCGCGTCCCACATGATGCTCTGCTGCTTGCCGACCTCGCATTGAAATACGGCCACCCGGTCAGCCGTGAAATTAACTTTCGCCACCTGTCTTCTCCCCCTTGTGTATGCGCCATGTAGGCACTGTGTAGGCAGATTCTATCAAATTAAGGGAAAACATCGGCAAGCCTGGTCGCTGGCAATATGACAAAAAATGCAGTTCCCACTATGACAGAGATACTTTTCAATATGGATGGGAAACTATCGGAAATAAAAATCCCAACGATTTGTAATCATCAGGTGGCCAGTTCGAAACCGGCAGTCGGCACCAAGAATATCAAGGGCTTACAGAGATGTAAGCCCTTTTCTTTTGGGCGAATGGGCGGACATTCTCGCGATTACTGCACTATTCTTTGTAGTGTCGATCAGCGCCGCGATTTTTCAGGCAAAGTACACCGGACTTCTGCTGAAACTCCAACCGGACGAGACTGAATACACTTTCTACGACTGATTGAACAGCCAAGGCCGACCGTCGCTTGACAGTCGGCCTTGGTGCCTCGCATACCTCGGTGAAGCGCGAGGAAATCTGCAGCATCTTCCGGCCAACTGTTCCTTATCTCTTCCCCGCTTTATCTGTCCCTCAGCTATTTCTGACACATCCGTTATTCAGATATCTTGACTTTATCTGCATTTCAGATAATATTGATATATCTGAATAACGGATACTACACATGTCCTTCTCGCCTACCACCCACCGTCTCCTCACGGCGTCGCAGCTCGGCCAGTTGCTCGCATCGACCCGCAAACGGCATAAGATCACCCAGGCGACTGTAGGCACGCGCGTCGGCTTGAGCCAGAATCGCATCTCCTACCTGGAGAGTCATCCTGACGAAATCAGCGTCAAGCAGTTACTCAGCTGGTGCTCCGCGCTCGAGCTAGAGCTGCAGTTGGGCGAGCGCGATACATCCGCCACAAGCAATTCGGCCGAGTGGTAGCTATGGGCCGCCGCTCACACAGCCAGACGCTCCATCTTTGGGCAAATGGCGACTATGTAGGACGCTGGACGGTCAAGGCCAACGGCGACTCCGAACTCCAGTACGATGCGTCCTGGCAAAGCTCAAAGCTCGGGCGCCCGATCTCGCTGTCGCTGCCGTTCAATCTACGCAATGAACCACTCAAGGGTGCCCGTGTTGCAAACTACTTTGAGGGCTTGCTGCCGGACAGTGACATCATTCGCAAACGCGTTGCGACCCGCTTCAAGACAGGCTCGCTCGAACCGTTCGACTTGCTCGCGGCTATCGGCCGGGACTGCGTCGGCGCCTTGCAGCTGCTGCCCGAAGGCGGCAAACCGGAAGGGCTGGCCCAGGTCGATGGCATCGCCCTTGACGAGGAAAACATCGAGCGGCACTTGCTGGAAGTGGTCAGCTCGGAGCGACACGGCGCCACCGATGATGCAGACGATGATTTCCGCATTTCGCTCGCTGGCGCACAAGAAAAAGACGCCTTCTTGTGGTGGGATGGGAAATGGATGAAGCCGCGTGGCGCGACGCCCACAACGCACATCTTCAAGCTTCCGATCGGGATGGTAGGCGGGAAAAAAGCCGACTTCAGCACGTCGGTCGATAACGAGTGGCTATGCCTGCGGCTGTTCAAGGAGTATGGACTGCCCACGGCAAACGCCCAGATTGCGACGTTCGGCGCGCAACGGGTACTCGTCGTTGAGCGTTTTGACCGCGTGCGATCAAGCGATGGCAAGCAGCTGTTCCGGCTGGTTCAGGAGGATTTTTGCCAGGCGACGGGAACATCACCGCTGCTGAAATACGAAAATGACGGTGGACCGGGGTTAAAACAGATGTTTACCCTGCTGCAGCAATCACAGCAAAGCGCTGCCGACATGCACACGCTGATGGCCTCCCAACTTCTGTTCTGGATGCTGCGCGCACCCGATGGCCATGCCAAGAACTTCAGTATCCAGCTCTTGGCTGGTGCCGGCCGGTTCAAGCTGACGCCCATCTATGATGTGATGTCCGGCTACCCTGTGATCGGCCCTGGCCCAAACCAGTGGTCCGAACGCAAGCTCAAGATGGCGATGGCACTACTCGGAAGCAACCGGCACTACCTCGCGCATGGCATACAGCGGCGACACTTCAATAGCACTGCAAAAGCGGTCGGCTATGGCGCGCACGCCGAACCGCTCCTGCTCGATTTCATTGCCCGCACACCCACCATCGTAGAAAAGGTCCGCAGCGAACTGCCTGTGGGGTTTTCGGAAAAGGTAGCCGACAGAATTCTGGACGGCCTGCTTGATGCAGCAGCTGCCCTTCAACGGATGCCGCCAGCCTGACCAGTGCTGCGCAGCGGACACTAACGCGAAAATGGCCAGTATCTTAACCTCGGTAAAACGTGCGGAAAATCAGCAGCATCTTCTGGTCGGCTATTCCCTTATCCCTCCGCTAAAAGCGCACACGCCTCGAACTGCACCTCAAACCCCTGAGCTGAGGCGTGGGCTAGTCGAAGTGAACCTGCGCCGTCAGCAGGCAGCTACCGAAGCCGACGTCGCACAAGCAGGGCAGGCCAATGGTGGCGAAAAAATCGCTATAAAAACAGCGAGCATCGCCCCTTATGCGCCATACAGGTTCGCCAGCAGCCAGCCGGGCAGGCCGAGATACAGCGCCAGGCGGCTGGCGCGCTCCAGCCAGCCGCGCACTTCAATAGCTAGTCCCGGACGCAGCAGCGCCGCTAACAGCGTGCCAATTTCAATCGCCAGGCGCAGCAAGGCCGCGCTCAGGGAGACGCCGATCGACCAGGCCGCCCACCACAGCGAGAAAGCCAGCAGGTAAGCCTTCAGGCCGTAGCTGTAGTACTCGCCGAAGGCGCTGCCGTAGGCGATATGCTGATGCAAATGGAAGGCGGGTATCGCCAGTGCCAGCGGCAGCAGGACGAACTTGGCCAGCGGCAGGTCGAGCTTGCGTTGACGCAGCGCCAGGCGGGCGCGCGCATACACGCACATCACCGCGCCGGAGTACTCGGGCTCCCGCGCACCGCCAGCGCCGGCCAGCGCTGCGGCGAAGGCGAGCGGGTTGGCCAGCGCCAGCCCGTAGTGCCAGCGCTGCCCCGAGACCAAGCGCAACGCGACGCCGGCGGCAGGAGTCTGCAAGCGCCACAACTCGACCGAGGCAATCTCGCTCAGCGCAAGTTCGATGCGCTGCGCGCCGCGGCTCAGCACCAAGGCCGTATCGCTGATCGAGGCCTGCGCGGCAAACGCCAGCAGCACGCACCACGAGGCGATCTCCGGCGCGAGAAACAGGCCCGAGAACAGGCGGATCTGTGCCAGCGTGTTGGTCCGCAACGGTTCGTTGAGCAGCAGCGCCACACAGATGCCGAGCAAGCCTGCGCGCGCCAAGGTGCGCAGCAGCGCTGCGGCCAGCCGCGCCGCCGGCGGCAACACCGCTACCCTGACCGGGAAACGCATGGCAGGCGACTGCGCGTCCGCTGCTGGTGCACGCCACGAGGGAATGGCCGCCCTGGCCGCCAGCAACAGCAGCAACACGCTAGCGGCTCGTCCCACCCAGTCGCCCCACCGGACCATCAAGGTCGGCGCCGGCCGGCTCGGCACAAGGTCGGCGATCACCAGCGCGGGCACGCCCATGCTGGTGCCGGCCAGCACGGCGCCGGTGGCGTCGAACACCGCGCTGTAGCCGTTGGTGGTGACGCGCACCTGCGCCAGCCGTGTTTCGATGCTGCGAAACGCCGCCACCGTCTGGTGCAGGCGCGCGCCCTCGGGATCGGAGCTGAACCAGGAATCGTTCGACATGGTGACGATGGCCTGCGCTCCCAGCCGGGCGCCGGTGAGCGCCAGGTCGGCATCGACGTCGTCGAGGCAGATCAGCGGCAGCACCGGGATCTCGCGGCCATCGGCCAAACGCAGCGGGAACACGCGCGCGCCATTGCCCGCGCGCCAGTTGCCGGTCCACGGCAGCAGATTGCGCAGGCGCGGCCCGTCCAGCCAGGCCGGCACGTATTCGGTGAAGGGGAACAGGCGCGTCTTGCGATACAAGCCCGTCAGGCCGGCGTCGGGCTGCACGAAGGCGGCCGCGTTGTATTCACCGTCGCTGTCGCTGTCGTAGGTGCCGAACACGAAGGGCACGCCTGAGGCGCGGACGTTGGCGAGGATCTCGCGGTCGAAATCCGCACCGGCTGCGCTTTTGGGGTGGCCGAAGGTGGTGGGATAGGCGGTCTCCGACCACAGCACCACCTGCGCATGGCGCCGCACCACCGCGTCATAGCTCATGGCAAAGTGCGTCGCGAGCACTTCCTGCACCACGGCACGGGTGCCCTTTTGTCGGCGCATGCCTTCATAGTCCACCATGTTCGCCTGGACCAGGCCCACGCGCAGCGGCTTGGCGACGACGGCGTCGCTGTTGCCGCCGCTGTCCGCGAGCACCGCCAGCCCGTAGCCGGCCAGCAGCAGCGGTCCCAGTGCGGACAAGGCGAGCGGGCGGGCGATCGCGCGCCAGCCATCGCGCCGCCGCGTCAGCGCCACCACCACGCCTTCATTGGCCAGCAACAGCAGTACGGTCAAGCCTGCAGCGCCCCCCACGGCGGCGCCCTGGCGCATCAATGGCGATGGATACAGGCCGTGACCGAGCGTGTCGCCGAGCAGCTTGGGCAGCAACCATTCCGCCGCCACCCAGGCCGCAGCAGCCGCCAGCGCGCGCCACAGCGGACCGTACCCGCGTCCACTCGCATGGCGCACCAGCGCGAACACGAGGAACTGCGGCTGGAACAAGGGCGCGGCCAGCAGCAGCACGGCCAGGCCAGTGGTCGCGCCGACCTGCGTATAGCGTCCGAGCGCGGTGCCGAACCAGGGGAAGACGGCCGCCGTGAAGGCCAGCGACATCAAATAGGCCCAGCCCAGCGTGGCCGCCAGCGAGCGGCTGGCGTTCAGCGTGAGCAGCCACGGCACCAGCATCACGAAGCCCAGCAACCAGCCGGCGCCGCCGCGCGCATACAGGGCCGACAGCACGGCGCTGGCCAGGATGCCGGCGGCCATGCGCGCGGTGGAAGAGTTCAGGTGTTGTCGCATGCAGGTCAGCGGCCGGGACCGACCGGGTCCACCGGCTTGGGAATGACGATGCGCCGGATCGGCAGGCCGGGCAGCGCCAGCTCCGGCGGCACGATGCGGTCCTTGGGCATGTCGATCGGATTATGGGCGGCGTCATACAGCTGGAAATCCGGCGCGAACATCAGGATGGCCTCGATGCGCTGGCCATCATCGGTAGCCTGGTGGTGGCGCACGTAGCCGGGCGGCAGCTCGAAGTCCTCGGGTACCGCCAGGCCGATCATGGGGGGACGCGTGCCCGGCGGCGAAAACGCACCCAGGCCGCTGTATATGCCACGCTCATGCAGACGTTCTATCACTTCAGGCATGGTCGGATTTTCGCCTCGGGCGACGTAGCTTTTCAGGTCGCGCGTGGGATCGGCGTCGCCCTCGGGCGCGCGCGATGGAATGTGCGCCGCGGCTTGCGGCATGGCTGATGCAGCCGGCGCGGGCTGCGGCCAGGCCGGTTGCGCCGCGCCGGCGGACGCCGGCGACGGCGCAGCGGCGACCACGCCGATATCGGGCGTCGTCACCAGGTAGACCACTACGCCACAGCCGATCACGGCAAGCACCAGCGCGACCGCAAGATAGACGGCGCGCGGACGCCAGGCGCGGTGCGCGCCCGGGGTGTCATCCGACGGCCGCTTGGGAGGCTTGTCCATGGGATCCGCTCAGCCGGGCATCAAGGCGTCGCGACGTTGTAGGTCGAGACCGCCCAACCCATCCGCTCATGACCATATTGGTTCCAGATCGGATTCTTACCGCCCGAGAAAGTGTTGTAGCGCGGCGCACCGCTGCCGGTGCTGCCGCCAAACAGGCCGGACGTTACCGTGCTGCCGCTGTAGGTCGGATGGGTGTCGTCCGACTGGATGTAGTCGTAGCTGCTGCCGGACGACACAAAGTGCGTGTGGGCGTCGCGCAGCGTCGAGCGCAAGGTGGTGCTGATCCGAGTCAGATAGCTGGCCTGGCTCTCGCCGGCGACGTAGCGCAGCGCTTCGGAGTCGATCTTGCCGTCGCCGTTGCTGTCGTAGTCGGCCCCCATGTACTGGGCGAAGTTGTCGGCGCAGGCAAAGCCCTTTTGGCGCGCCAGGTCGCACATCGCGAAGTTGATCCTGACCAGGGAAGGCAGGAACTTGTCCTGCATGTTCACCGTCTTGCCGGTGGATGGGTCCTTGCACGCGCTTTGGACATTGTCGGCGGCATAGCCGGGGTAATGCAAGTTCGACACCAGCTTGAGCTTGACGCCGGAATAGGCATTGGCGTTGATGTAATTCATCGCCGCCTCGACATAGGTCCTGCAGCTGTTTTCCGCCGCGGTCAGCACACTGTCGTCGCAGGTGCCAGATTGGCTTTTGAAGGCGGTGCGGGCCTGCAAGCCATCGTTGCCGCACATCTCGAAGGCCACCACGCGCGTGTTACTCGACTGCATATACGAGCGTTCGGCCACGATCTTGTTGTTGTAGACATCCGAGGCGATCGCGCCGGACTTGGTGCGGCGGACGCTTTCGATGTCGGCGTTCCACAGCGCGGACAGGTATTCCGCGTCCACCGTCGGCGCCGAGTACTTGGCGGCGCTGGAGACGGAGCCGTTGTAACCGGCAAAGATCGAATCGCCATAGGCCACCACGCGGTAGACGGTGGAGGAGCCGGGACGGTCGATGGTCCAGGAAACGTTTTGGTTCAGGGTGCTCGCTGCCGCGTGGCCCGCGACGGCGAACAAGACAAGGGTGGACAACAGCGTAGGCAACGATTTCTTGTGAAAGCGGGTGTACGACATGGGGCGTCTCCGGTCAGTGTCTGTGCAAGATGGCTCATTATGTGATTTTTCTCGCGCTACGACGTACGACAACCTCGGCCGCGCGAGCCATCATAGCGCGGAGGTCAGGCTGCCATCGTCCAGATCAATTACGTGTTAGCAAACAACTCATATTACCTCACGGACAGAGAGGCGACTCAACTGCGCAGCCGCTATCGCGAAAAAAATGCGAATGCCCCGACAGGACCGGTCGTGTGTGGCGCCGCGTTCACAGCCGCCGTGCGCGAGACGCGGCCATGCTGGCGCAAATGTTGGATCGGTACTGCTTGGGGGCATAGACTGGCTGCAGGCGGAACCGACGTGGAAAACGACATCGGCCGTATAAACGTCACAAGCCCCGCGTAAGCGTGGCACATGCTCGGGCCAGCTGCCATGAGATCCGCCACCTGCATCCCAAACGGGCTGGTTCCTGCTGCGACGCGATCGGGCAGGCGCCAGCGCCGAGCCGGCCGATCAAACGCGGCACCGCGATCGACTCGTTGATCGGAACGGCCAAGCTCAATGGCGTCGATTTTGAGGCCGGGCTAAGCCATGTACTCACACACATCGCTGCCTCCCGCTCAACCGGGTCGACGAATTCCTGCCCCAGCACTTCGCAGCGCAGATTCCCGGCGGCGTGATGCCATCATCGCGCAACACCCCGCTCAACTCAAGACGGCTCAGGCAAGACGCAGACGGCTCAGCTTGCTTACTTGAGCAAAAAGGTCACTAGTTCACATTTTTTGCTCGCGGTATTAATATCGAAAATGACTTGTACTGATTTTCCACCTTCGTTCTTGCCCATGTGATAGCGTCCGTCTTGGGGGTCCAGCACTGCAGTGGTGCCACGCAAAAACGATTCCAGGTCACCCGGGGTTTGAATGGCAACACGGTCGCCGCGCTTCTTGACCTGCGACAGAAAATGCCCGCCCTTGTCGGTCCAGAGTGCCGGCAGCATTTTTCCATTCCATGCATTGAGCGTCACGTCCTTCCAGGCAGTATCCGTTTTCCCTTTCAACTTGAATCCATCGTGACAAACTTTCGGGGTTGGCACAGCCGCGAGCGCAACAGTGGTGCTGGCGACGAGCAAGGTAGCTACGACCAATTTAAGTTTCAACATACATTCTCCAAAGTGATATAACGGCAAGAGTCAGCGCCCTTGGGCAACGGTTATTGCTAGCAGCGCAAATGCAGGACAAATTTTTTGTCGTATTTTCGGGCACTCCTTTCTTCAAATAGATGACGTGGTTTTCCGATGCGACAAATGGCAACGGATAGTTTCGTTCATGTATCGGCCTCAAGGGTCGGCATCCTTGCTGCCTTCGCGCTGCGCCAGCCACCTGTGCATCATATTAAGCAGGCAAGAAGATGCGCGGCGTCGATCTTTTTGCACATCACTACGCAAATCGACCTAAGCGGTTGTTTTTAAACCAGTCAGTTCATGAGATTCGACATCGTGTCAATCCGTGGACATTTTTACTGCGTTCTTTTTTCACCTTCACGACACCCTTTCGGCGAACGTTTCAGGCGCAATACAGACCGCAGTTGTTCACCGTACCGTTCACAGCACCTTGGATACGCTGCGCCACCGTATCCCATGAAACCGCTCTGACTGTGCTAGTGCCCGAGCAGCCGCACCGCGGCTGTGGCGATACGACTCATCGGCGTAGAGCCTAGCCAAGGCATCAGCCACTGCGCTCGCCGACACCGCGAACATATCGCCGTATTCATAAAATATGGCTTGACGTTCCACTGCGGGTACGAGTTCCGCCACACCCTGCCAGACCTCAAGCAATCCCGTGTGCGCGGGAACAACTTGGGCTTTTCCCGTCAGCGCATGCTCGAAGCTCACCAGCCCGAAACCTTCCCCCATGGCTGTGTTCAAACCCACGTCCGCCGCGTTGTACAGCAAGTTCAGATCGGCCAAGCACTTCGGATTGTCGGCTTCATCCTTGGGTATCAGATGAATCCGGTCAGCCAGCCCTGCGGCGGCGGCCAGGGAGTTGATCGAAGCACGTTCGCGATCCGGTATAAAGAGCGCGTGAAGGTACAAATGGGCGTCCGCATCGGTGCACGAAACGAAATGCGCGAAGCCGGCAACAGACAGATCCAAACGCTTGCGAAAGTAGGCGCGATTGGCATTGAGCACCACAAATGAAGAAGGCCTGATGCCAAGCGACGAGTCAAAAATTTTTTGGCGCAAAGCGCCATTGTTGCCCTGGCTGCCCGCCTGGTCCGGCAAAGAGTAAAACTCAGTACAAGACCCTATGCCATGCCCAACCGCCACAACCGGCGGTAGATACAGGCCGCTCTCGCTTTGCGCCGCCAGGCGCGCCACCGATACGCGTGCGAAATCGCTATAAGTGAGCACAAGATCACAGGCATGAAAAATATGCAGCGCAATGGGGTCGGTGAGCTCGGCCTCCATGGCCGCGTACAGCGCGACCTTCACAGTGGGACGAAACGCTTGCAGTTGCGCCAATAAGGGGCGCGCCAAGTAGGGCGGCCCGATGACCAAGATCAAGGTGGGCCGGAATGACGCCACAGCTGCCTTCAGATCATCGGGATGAACCTGAAAACGCGGACCACATCCGCGCAGCGTGACTGCAAACGCAAGCAGCGGTAGTTGTCCATAGCGTTGTCTTGCATCCGTAGGGTCGATGCCGGCATAACCGACCTCGCAACCGTCAGACAGCGCTCTGGCCAAGCTCATCCCGACGCCAGTCAGCCCGCTGCCTGCGGTGTGCAGGCCGATCAGAAGCAAGCGCATGAGGGACTTCCGTCCCTGACCAGAGGCCGCTGGACTAGCCACCAAAGTATGCGCCAAAATTCATGAAATCAAACGGCTGGGCCGCATTGATTTGCATCTCATAGTTGAGAACGGCGTCGGACTGAAACGAGGTCGCTACCCCGTTGTAGGTTTGCATTGCTTGCAGCGGACCTTGTCCGTTCTGATTCGTCAGGCGATACTTACAATCAGCCAGCGCCGAGTCATCCGAACCACTGTAGACCAGCCGCTTTACATAGAAGGTCGAATCCGTCACCCAAATTGGATCGACCACGAAGCTGCCGGAATGCTGCTCGGGCGAACCCATCGGGCCGACAACCAGTGACGCGTCATCCGGAGCCACTGCAGTATTTGCTTCGGCACTTTGCGGCGTAAGAGTCATCGTGGCGCCATCGATCGCCGTTTTGAACGCATCACCGAAATAGGTCATGTGAACGACCAAGCGGCGGTCGGCCGGATCGGTCAATGCCAAGCGCGCCAAGAGCGCTTCTGCAGTGTTAAAAATGGGCGAAATCGCATAGTAGGAATGCGCAATGCGCACATTGCCGCTATACAGCGGACTCATGTCAGGGTGGAATTGCCAAGCAGCGTGGTACGCCAGGAAACCATAGCCGCTCTTGGTTGAACCCACCAGACCGGAACGCACAATCTGAACCAGATTCTGGATGTACGCCGATTCCTGTTCGAGGATCAGCGCCTGATAAGCATACCAGGCATCCTTGGCTAATATGTTATCGCCGTTGAAGTTGTGTGCCTCGATGACCAGGTTAGTGGCGCGCAGCTGCGCCCAGGTCAGCTTGACATAGTAAGCCTGAAACTGGTCGACCGCTTGTCGGTAATCGAGTGCACCATCCTCGATCAGCGGGCAGACCATGTTTGCCCAGTCCGCGAGCGCGCCTTTATTGGACCCATCGGACATCATGAAAGAGTTGATGCCATTGGCCGCCGTCACTTCGCCATTATTCGGATCAAGAATGGACGCGACGAGGTCGGCAATGTCCCTCGGCTTGACGCTATTGGCAGGGTCGATGTATAGGGTGTACTGGCTATATGCAGTCCTGATCTGTACCAAATAGGCTTTGATGCTGTTATCTTGCTGTAACCAGTTGCCGTAGAGCACGTCCTGTCCGATTGCCTTGAGCATGGCTTCGATACCCTTGATCTCGCCATAGATATCAGCGATCGCCGCTCCCATCGCCGTGAGCTGGCTGGCGATCTGGCCGATCTGCTCCGTTTGCGCGTTCAAGCTATCTTGCAACAGTGTCAGTTCAGCTCCTGGACCCGGCTTGAAATCACCACTGATGCTATTGACCAGGTCGCCCAGGTCCTGGCCGGCTGCAGCTTGATCATTACCGAACAAAAATGCCAAGGTACCGCCCACATCCATGCCAGTGGTATCGTCCAGATAACTGGTGGCAGATTTGGCAAGGCTTTTACCGAGGGCTCCGACGGCATCGTCAAAAAAGTTCATATTAGTTTTCCCAATAACTGAAAGCCCGAAGGCAGAGATGAAGGCGGATCACACAGCCACCCGTCACAACAACGTGGACGGTGAATCCGATGAGGACATTGCTTGTTTGAGGACAAGTAACGAGTCCATTCTGATTTTTCCCAAACCGCAGCGCTACTGGCCAGAAGGATCGGCTATCTGGCCCATACCCAAGCGAGTGCCAGCTGTGGTACAACAGCCTATGAACTCTCCTCGGAGCTTTATGAACATCCTTCTCGTTGACGATCACCCCCTCTTCCGCGAGGGCCTGTCGCTGGTGTTGCACTCTTTGATGGACGATGTCAGCACCAGCGAAGCCGGCAGCTGTGAGCAGGCTCTCGAGCACCTCGATTCGCACCGAGTGGACCTTGTGCTGCTCGACCTGGGTTTGCCGGGCATGAGTGGGTTTGAAGGCTTAGCGGCTGTGCGGCGCGACCATCCGGACGTGCCCGTGGTCGTGCTGTCTTCAAATGAAGATCGGGCGAGCGTGATGCAGGCCATCGATGGTGGGGCAATGGGATTCATCCCGAAGAGTTCCACTTCCGGCGTGCTGGCCGGTGCATTAAGGCTGATTCTGGCGAAAGGGGTCTATCTGCCAGCAACGGTATTCCTGTCTGACAGGAACGTTCCCAGCCCGGGTCCAAGCGCGCCGGCCACCCCTCGGGCACGCACCTGCGCCGACCTTGGCATGACCCAGCGCCAATCGGATGTGCTGCACTTGGTCTTACAGGGCAAATCGACAAAAATCATCTGTCGCGAGCTCGATCTTTCGCTCAGCACAATCAAGGCACATACCTCGGCCGCGCTGCGGGCCTTAAACGTTACCACTCGTACGCAAGCCGTTATTGCAGCAAATAAGCTGGGACTGGCGTTTCCGGGTTAGATATTCCGAGCATGGCGATGCACGCATTAAACAGGCTCGCTGGCCGGACTGGCTTGCGCAGCAGCATGCAGTGATCAGGCAGTGATGTCTGCGATGGTGGATTACTTTCACCCGTCACGATGATAGCGGCGATACTCTGTTCGCTGTCGCGACGAATGTAGTCAATCGCATGCAGACCACTGTCAGCACCACCGAGGCGCAAGTCGGTGACGATGAGATCGGGTATGCGTATATGACAGCTCAGTAAGTCGTGAATCTCAGCCGTAGAACGCGCAGCGATGACGTGGCAGCCCACCAGACCGAACAGCTGCTCCATGGCATACAGGGCATTCACGTCGTCATCAACAACGACGATGAAGGCCCCGCGTAAGCGCTGCGTATTTAAGCCAGGAACCGGGGATACGGCCGCCGCCTGTCGATGCGCTAATGGCAAGGTAATCTCGAACATTGAACCGCGCCCGGGCGTCGACGTTAAATGGATGGCCACTCCGAGCAAGGCGGCGGAGCGCTGCACAATGGAGAGCCCGAGCCCCAAGCCCTGTCTGGGCTCGCACCGCTGGGTGTCGATCTGATAAAACTCTTCAAAAATATGGCCTTGCAAAGCCGCCGCGATACCGACCCCGGTGTCATGCACTTGCAACCGCACAGTATTACCCACTCGGCGGCAACCTATCAAGACCTTGCCTGCAACGGTGTAGCGGATCGCGTTGCTCACCAAATTAGCCACAATTCTTTCCAGCAAAGCCGAATCGCTCCTGACCCCGTAGCGGCAGCGTGCGAATCGCAAACTCAGATTTTTCTCCTGCGCCAGCGGCTGGTAATTGAGCTCGACAAAAGCGAACAGGTCTTCAAGCTCGATAGTCTGCATATCCAGAGTCACGGTGTGTGAATCGAGTTTCGAAATATCGAGCAGGCCGGAAAACAGCGACTCCATCCCGTGCACGGCGGCCTGGATCTTGCTAACCAGGTTACTCTCATCCGGATTATGCAAACGCTCGTACAAAACCCCGAGCAGCAGCCCTACCGCATGCATCGGCTGCATCAGATCATGGCTGGCAGCGGCAAGAAACCGGGTCTTGGCCGCGCTGGCGCGCTCCGCCTCATCCTTGCGCAGCGCCAGTTCACCGAGCCGGCTGGAAAGCTCGGCATTCACAGCGGCTAACTCGGCGGCCTGGCGCCGTACCTTGGCCCCGACAAGTTCTAGCGCCGCTGTTCGCTGACTGACCTTTGCCTCCAGGTGTTCGTGGCTCTCGCCGAGGGCGATGGCCATCCGGTTGAACTCATGCGCCAACAACTCCACCTCATCGCCGGTCTCGATAACGATGCGCGTCTGCAGATCCCCGGCACCGATGCGTTCGGCCCCGACACGCACAGCAAGGATGGGGCTGGACATACGCCGTGCCAGCAGATAGCTCACCGCCACCGCAGCAACCAAAGCGACCAGAACCACAAATAGCGTCGCGCCCAGCGATTCCAGAATGGGATGGAATGCTTCGCGCGCCGGCTGCTGGACGAACAGCCACCACCGCGGTCCCCGCACGGGTGCAGCCACCGAGAGCACGGTGTTCCCGTTGAAGTCATACGTCATAGTCGGGCTTGTAGCCAAGCCACCGGAGAGCACGGCGGCCACCGCATCGGAGGCACGAAGATCCAGATGGCGGAGCACCAGATTGGCGTCTGGATGGGCGATCAGCTGCCAGTCCTGATCGACAATATAGGCAGATCCGCTGGCGCCAGCGCGAATCGCAGTGACCGTCGAATGGATCTGCCGCAGGTCCACTTGTGCCAGCAGCGCACCACCGAGTCGGCTGCGCGATGCGATTGCGATATCGACATAGGGTTCTGAGCCATCGCGAAACAAGACGCGGCCATATGCCACCGGCCTATGGCGTGCTTCCCGCAGCAAAGTACGTTCGTGTTCGAGCAGGGGGATGCTAGCGCAGCCATCACTGCTATCCACACTCACCCGCGCTACCTCGATGCGCACGCAACCGTCGGCGCTGACGTAGCGCAACTGCAATAGCGACGGTACTTTTCGCAGCAGGCGGTGGATAACATCTCGCACGCCGGCGAGGTCGACGGGGCGTCCAGGTTGGTCATAGTCGAGCGCCCACAACATCGAATCCGTAATACTGGAGAGGAAAGACTGAATCTGCACGATCGCGAGCTGAGATTGTGCCATGAGTAACTCGTCGACGCGCGCGCGCTGGGCACGTACGCTCAATGCGGTCTGCACAACGCTGGCAATAATCAAGGTGGCAGCGATCATGCCCGTCAATACCAACAAGTACTTGCGAAACAGTGGCTGCCGAAAGCTCACTCGAGTATCCGGTCGGCACGGCGTAAAATCTCGGCGCTGAGGGCGTAGGAATGCGCGTGCTTGGCCTTGAAGTTGATGAGCAATTCGAACTGGACTGGCCGGCTGACCGGGAATTCACCGGCTTTGCCACCTCGAAGGACATGGGCGACAGCACGGGCCAGGCGCATGTAAGCGTCCGATTGCACTGCACCAAAGTACATCAGCCCCCCATCATCGACAAACACCTGCGCCTCATACAGAGCGGGTAAGGCGAGGGCATCCATCTTCGCAATCACGTCACGGCGTCCATTCCACGTTATTGCAGTGGCAGAAACAATCACGGCGTCCGGCTTGGCATATCCGATTCGCGCGAGCAGGGCCGGCAAGTCCGTCTGCGCCGACACACTGTAGTCGAGCAACTCGACGCCACGCTTGCGCGCATATTCCTGCGCTTTCACATGACAGCCACCGTCGGGGATGCTGGCGTCGCGCATAAAACCAATCCGCCGGGCTGCCGGCAAGGCGTCGCGCATGATCTCCACCAGTTTGTCGTCGATGCAGCGAAAGGTAGTGATTCCGGTCATACCTCGCCCCGGACGGGAGTAACTATCGACGAGGCCACGCTTGACGGGATCATCGTGGGCACGAAATACCACTGGAATCTCGGTTTTTCCGCGCGCGCTCAAGACCGCCTGCGCCGCATCAAAGTCGAAGCAGAGAATCAAATCTGGGTCCGCAGCGTCGAGCTTGAGCGCAAGATGGCGCAAGCGTTGCGGATCAAAGTCAGCGAACGCGTGGGTAAAGCGCACCTGGACCGCCATGGCTGGATCGTGTGCGCCAAACGCAGCCTGGAAGGCATCGAACGCCGTCGTGCTTTGCCGGGATGACGACAGGCAAGCAATGTGGAAACGAGGGCTTGCCCGCCCGTGCACGAGGATGGGAACAGCCGCAACGGCAATTAACAACCGACGCATCCTGCATGGAGGCTTCATTTTATCTGGCGACATTTCTTGCAGGCACTCCCGTGTCAGCACATCAAAAGACGACAGTAGAATTACATTGTCTTACCTTATAGAAAATGTTTCAATGATTAAGTTTCCCTATTTTGAACTCCCCTTCTCAAGGAAAGTCATGTCCATATCCTTCACATGCCAGCTCCTGGCCGCACTTTCCTTAGTTGCAGCCTTCTCCCATGCGTCCGTCGCCGCGCCAGGAACGCCGCAAATACCGATCGTTCATAAGCAGCTCTCACCGAAATGCGCATCCGGCGCGCTTGGCCCCGTGAGCGATCAACCCTCCAATAAGCTCATACCCCATCAATACATGCTCTTGTTGGTGTTCCAGAAAGGCCGTGGCAGCAAGTATTTTGGTGACGCTACCGTGAATCAATATGGCTGCATTCCCGATGTGGAAAGTCAGACAGACACCGCCACCAACAAAACGGTGTTGAAGGAAACCGGCACCTTGATGACGGTCGCCAACTGCCCGAATGACTGCGTATTCCCGCGCACCACCGTCACTGCAATGGAAGGCGGCGCCGATCCGCTCGATAGCAATCCGTGGGGGATCTTGTCGGCCACGGACACCACGCGCGCCGGTGGTGCGAGCAACAGCAAGATTGAAATCTGGGAGATTGCTGCGATCGACGCGTGTCACGCACGACGCGTGTATGCGTATCTGACCAAACGCGGAACCGACCGGGTACTGGCCAAGGCGCTGGCGCGCGGCGACATGCTGGGAGAAATCTTGGTCGGTTACCGGGATCCGAATTACAAAGAAGGACCGTCGACCGTTTGTAACTAGAACAGCAAGGCGACACACTCACCGCCGCCCGTCCCCTCCCCGGCTCTCCAGCCACTCGCGGCCACCGGCCTCCAGTGCGGCGTAAATCACTTTTTCCGGCAAGCTGTACACGGTCGCCCAGCTGGCGCGGCCATCCTGCGTGTTGGCGGGAAAGCTGTGCGTTTCGATGGGCCAGTGGTATTTGCGTTTGAGCGCCTTGACGATGGCGGCCAGGGAGACGCGGCCTTGCAGCGGTTCGGCACCGGACTGGTCGCGGTGCGACAGCAATACGGCCAGGACCTGGCCGCGACCCGTGCGTGCGCCGGGGAAGGTGGGGGGTTTGTTTGCCATGGCTTATTTTACCGCCGTCGACACGCTGCTGCCCGAAGACCTGGCTTGCTTTCGCGCATTGCACGACGTGCTGCCGCGCTGTGGCGTGCTCGGACGCTGGGGCATTTTCCTGATCCACTGCCCAAGCGGCATATTCAACATGGGCGGCGCCCGCCAAGGCGCCGCGTTTTTACGCCAGCAGAGGCGTGTCAACCGAGCCGTGCCAACGCCTGGCGCGCCAGTTGCAGTTGCTGCAAATAATAGCGGTGCAACATGGCCGGATCGCTCAGGTCGCGCCCGAGTACCAGGCGCAGCTCGCTGGCAGGGCAATCGGCAGCCAGGGTCTGCACCTGGCCACCCAGTTGCCGGGCCAGCCGGCGCGCCGCCTGCGCTTGCGCGGGACGATGTTCGACGCGCGTGCGCGCCACCTGGAAGCTGGTTTCATTAGCCAGGCGCACCACCTGCACGGGATCGCCTGCCAGGCTGCGCGCCAGGGCGGCGGCCAAGCCAGGCACGCCATTGCCATTCACAATTTCCAGGCGCGGCGGCGGCGCGCCTGCCACCGGCATGGGTCGCAGCGGCAACAATTGCACCAAGGCGCTAGCGGGCAGGCTGCGCGCCGCCGGCAGGCGCTGCAGCTGGGCCATGCCATCGCGCTGCGTGATCTCCACGCGCGCCATGGCGGGCATCTCCTGGGCCGGTGCCGGTGCGGACTGCGGCGGCGCCGTGCCGCGCAATACAGCCATGTCGCGTCGCAAGTCGTGTTCCTGCAAGCTGGCAGCCTGGCGCCGCATGATGGCGGCGCGCTCATGCTGTCCCTGGCGTTCCAGCACCTGCGCCAAGTGTTGCCAAGCCAGTGCATTGAGCGGATCCAGCAAACACGCTTGCTCGAGCGCGGGCAAGGCTTGCGCGTCGCGCCCGCTCAGATAATAGGCATGGCCAAGATTGCTGAACAGATAGGCTTGCTGCGGCCGCGCCATGCCCGCTTGCTGCGTCAGCGCCTGCCAGTGCGCAATGGCAGCGACGTGCTCGCCGCGCTGCGCGTGCAGCACCGCCAGGCCATTGCGCGCATTCACATGGCGCGGTGCATGGCGCAGTGCTTGCTCATAGGCCACTTGCGCGGCAGGCAAGTCGCCCCGTTCGAAATGCGTGCGCCCCGCCACATACGCGGCATCGGCATCAGACCACGCGGGCACCGGTGCATGGGCCAATTGCGTGGTACAGGCAAGCTGGCCCAGACCGACGCAGGCGACGGCCAGGCAGGAGAGTGTCAAGCGCATGCAAGCTCCTTTCAGCGGCTGGCCATGGCCGGCACGAGCACGCGATAGACTTCGATCACGGCCGGCCCCATGAGCACCAGCATCAGGGTGGGAAAGACGCAAAAAATCAGCGGGAACAGTAATTTCAAGGCGATCTTCGCTGCTGCCTCCTCGGCCAGCAGGCTGCGCTTGCTGCGCAGGTTTTCCGAATGCACGCGCAGCGAATCGCCCATGCTGGTGCCGAAGCGTTCCGATTGGATCAGCATGGCGACGAGGGTGTCGACATCTTCCACGCCGCTGCGCAGGGCCAGGTTGCGCAGCGCCTTTTCCTTGGAAAAGCCGGCGCGCATTTCCATCAGCACCAGCTGCAATTCCTGCGCCAGCACCACGCTTTTGATGTGGATTTCGCCCGCCACCTTGACCAGCGCGCGCTCCAGGCTCAGGCCCGCTTCCACGCACACGGTCAGCAAGTCGAGCGCATCGGGGATGTTTTCAAAAATATCGCGCTGGCGCCGCTTGGCCGTGCTGACCAGCACCAGGTTGGGCAGGTAGTAGCCGATGGTGGCGCTGACGCACAGCAGCAACAGCAGCACGCTGCGCAACTGCGCGGCCATGGCGCTGGCGGCATACAGCCCCAGCATGCTGGGCAACAGCAGGGCCAGCACGGTTTTCGCCGCAAAATACAAGGCTGGCGCGCTCGCTTGCCGCCAGCCCGCGTTCATGAAGCGCGTGCGCAGCGGCGAGCGCTCCCAACCTTCTTCCGGCAGCGACAGCTTGCTGAACGGCTGCGCCACGCGCGCCACCCGCTCGGCCCACCCAGTGTCGGCCACCGCATCGCTGGCGGCCGGCGTCATGGTGCCAAACAGGCGCTGGCGCAAGGTGCCAGGAAAGAAGATCAGCCACGCCAGCAGGGCCAGCGTCACCACCACGGCAAAGACGATCAACAAAAACAGCAATTGCGGGCCAGTCATGACGTTTTCTCCATCTTGTTAAATGCGGATGCGCATGACATTGCGCATCCAGAGCACGCCCAGCGCCACCATGCCGGCCGCATACCACAGCAGCTTGATGCCGGCAGGGTCGGTCCACAGCAGGCGGATGTATTGCGGATTTACCAGCGCCATGACGCCGATCATCACCACCGGCATCAGTCCCAGCACCCAGGCCGACATGCGCCCCTCGGCCGACAGCACGCGCACCTGCCCCAGCAACTTCAAGCGTGCGCGGATGATGCGCGCGATGCTGACCAGCACTTCAGCCAGATTGCCGCCCGATTCACGCTGCACCAGCACGGCGATGACGAGGTAGCGCAAGTCCGTCAGCGGAATGCGCGCAGCCAGGTTTTGCAACGCCTCGTTCATCGGCACGCCGTAATTGATTTCCTCGTGCGCCATCCTGAATTCGCCGCTGATCGGTTCATTGAGTTCGTCGCCCACCATCTGCAATACATTCGAAAATGAGTGCCCGGCGCGCAGCGCGCGGGCCAGGAAATCGGCCGCTTCCGGCAATTGCGCCTCGATCTTTTTCAGCCGCGCCGCGCGCGCGCGCAGCACGCACAGGCACGGTGCGCTGACGGCGCCGGACAGCAGCAGCAAGGCCCCCGGCAAAGGTATGGAGCAGGCTGCCAACAGCAGCAGCGCTGCCAGCAACAGGGCGCCGGTAACGCCGATGAATTGCGCTACCGACCAGGACAAGCCCGATTGCAGCAGCAGGTGGTCGAGCTGCGCCGCCTGCGGCGCGCGCCGCAGCAAACGCTCCAGGCCGGGCGCACGCGCATAGCGGCGCTGCTTGAGGATGGAAACGCGCTCGCCGCCCGCCTCGCCGCGCGCCACCATCAGCCGCAAGCGCCGGTTGATGCGCCGTGCCGCGCTGCCATGCGTGCCCGACCACCACAGCCAGGCGCCTTCCACCAGTAGGATGCAGGCGGCAAACAGCAGCACGGCAAAGCCGTAGAACACCAGGTCCATGACACCACTCCTTAGGCATAAATACGATCCGGGTCGAAGACACTATCGGGCACCGGCGCGCCAAACATGCGCAGGCGCTCCATGAAGCGAGGCCGCACGCCCGTGGCGCAGAAGTGACCCTGCACCTTGCCGTCGGCATCCACCCCCGTCTGCTCGAAGCGAAAGATTTCATGCATGGCGATGATGTCGCCTTCCATGCCCGTCACTTCCTGCAGGCTGACGAGCTTGCGCGCGCCGTCTGTCAGACGCGACACTTGCATCACCACCGTCACGGCCGAGCAAATCTGCTGGCGCGTGGCGCGCGGCGTCAAGTTCACATTAGCCATGCCGACCATGTTTTCCAGCCGCGCCAACGCGTCCCTCGCCGTGTTCGAATGGATGGTCGCCAGCGAACCCTCATGGCCCGTGTTCATCGCCTGCAGCATGTCGAGTGCCTCGGCGCCGCGCACCTCGCCCAGGATGATGCGATCGGGGCGCATGCGCAGCGCGTTGCGCACCAGCGCGCGCTGGCTCACGTCTCCCTTGCCCTCGATATTCGGCGGCCGCGTTTCCAGGCGCACCACATGCGGCTGGCGCAGCGCCAGTTCGGCCGCATCCTCGATGGTGACGATGCGCTCGCTTCCGGGAATGAAACCGGACAGCACGTTGAGCAAGGTCGTCTTGCCGCTGCCCGTGCCGCCCGAGATCAAGATATTCACCTTGGCTTGGCCCAGCGCCTGCAGCACCTGCACCATGGGCGGCGTCAAGCTTTTGTAGTCGAGCAGGTTGGCGATGCTCAAAGGTTGCACGGCAAAGCGGCGGATCGACAGGATAGGCCCATCGACGGCCAATGGCGGAATGATGGCGTTGACCCTGGAGCCATCGGGCAGGCGCGCATCGACCATCGGGCTCGATTCATCGACGCGTCGTCCCACGCGCGAGACGATTTTTTCGATGATCTTCATCAGATGCGCATTATCGTGAAAGGTCACGTCCGTCAACTGCAGCCGCCCGCCCCGTTCGACATACACCTTGTCGCAGGTATTGACGAGGATATCGGACACGCTGGCATCGGCCAGCAAGGGTTCCAGCGGACCAAAGCCCAGCATCTCGTACTGGATATCGAGCACCAGGCTATGTCGCTCATGCTGGTTCAGCACGATGCGCTCTTCCTCGATCACGCGCTGCACCAGCAGCGCCAGCTCGTGCTTGAACTGCTCGGCCGTCAGGCGTTTCAAGCGTTCCAGGTCGATGCGGTCGAGTATCGTCTGGTGCATGCTCTTCTTTAGTTCCTGGTAGGCGTGCAGCGCCAGCGCCCCTTGCCCGTTGCTGACGGGGCGCACCGTTTCATTCGCCGCCAGGCGTTCGCGTAAAGTCATCTCGGCTCCCATGATGGCCCCCGGCGGGAGCCTTGATATCAGTCATCTGCCGTCCCGTCAAACCTCGCTGCGGCTGAACAGGCGGTCGAACAGGCCGCGGCTTTCCGTCACGCGGCGCGCCGTCACCAGTTCCACCAATTCGGCCAGGCTGCGCGCCACGGCGCTGGTGCGCGACAACCGCAGCAGCGCAATGCCCTGGTTGACGGAATCGGTGGCGGCGATGTAATCGTTGGGCACCGTATGCACCACTTCCGCGCCCAGCGCTTGCTCCAGGTCCGCCAGGCGCAGGCGCCCGCCCTTTTCATAGCGATTGACGATCAGGCGCAAACGCTCGGCCGGATAACCGAGCGAGCGGAAAATGTCGAGCAGGCGGCGTCCATCGCGGATGTCAGGCAAGGCCAACTGCAGCACCGGATAGATGGCGTCGGCGTTGTCGAGTGCGCGCAGCGACAGCGCATCGATCTGGCGCCCCACGTCGAGCACAATGTAATCATAGTGCTGGCGCGCCACGGCCAGGATGCGGTCCATGTGATCGGGCTGCATATCGACCTTGTGCGCCGGGTCGTCGGCCGCCGCCAGCACGCCAAAATTGGGCGTCACATGCACCAGACACGAGGCGAGAAAAGCGCCATCCATGCGCGCGATCTGCGCGCAAATGTCGGACAGGGTCATGGCCGGTTTCTGGTCCGAGACATACAAGGTAGCGTCGCCGAACTGGCCGTGCAGGTCGATCAAGAGCACCTTGCAACCGGCCAGGCTTGCCAGCGCGTAGGAAAAATTCGTCGACAAAAAGGTAGCGCCGCTGCCGCCCTTGCACGAGATGAAAGCGAGGACCTTGCCATCGCGCATCTGCGTCACGCCGGCCTGGATATCGACACGGTCCATCGCTTCATGGAAGGCCTTGTGCACCAGCGGTAGTTGCAGCACTTCGCGCATGCCGGCGCGCATGGCGCGGATCAGCACATCCTGCTGCTGGCCGCGCGTAAGCAGCATCAGCACGGCCAGCGGATACTGGCGCGCCAGCCGTTCCAGCAAGTCCGCCTCGTCGGCGTCAAGGCCGCTGGCATCGACGATCACCAATTCCGGCGCTTCGGGCAACATGCGCTCGACGGCGTCGCGCAGGCCGCTGCGTCGCTCCAGCAGACGCAGCACCGGCATGCGGGCCGCACCCTGCGCCGCGATTTCATCATGCAAGCCGGCGTCGCGGCTAATCATCAAGGCTTTCATCAACCCTCCTTCATTCAAGGCAACATATTCGGCTGCGCCGGAGGATCGGCGCTCATGGACAAAAATCGGGATTGTCCGGATAGCCCAGCGACTCGGCCGCCGCCATGGTGGCCGCGCTGGGCAACCGTATGGCCCCTGCGCCGGAGGGAAACATCATCCCCAGCAGCGGCAGCACGGGCCGGTACGGCACTGTCTCGCAGCGCACATCGTCGCTCGGCACGCACAGGCGCGCGCGCACGAAGCGGATGCAGCTGGCACCATGCGGATCGTCCAGGCAGTTGATGCGGTTGCGTTGCGGACAGCCTGGCATGACCGTCACCGGCACTGCCGCCAACGCGCCGCCGCCCGCCTGCGACAGATAGTCGATGCGCACATACGCATCGCTAAGGCCGCCACCGAGCGGCAACGCGCCCGGCGTAGTGCGCAGCACGGCGTGCGTGCGCACCGCCTGCAGCGCAGCGGCATTGCTGAAATCGGTGACGGCGGCGGCGCGCGCCGCGCGCCGGGTGATCTCGTGCACCAAGTTCCACATGTAGACGGCGCGCGCCACTTCCAGCATGGCAAACAGGAAGAAAAAGAACAGCAGCGCCAGCATGGCGAATTCGACAGCGAAGACGCCGCCCTGGTGCTGCCGCCGCTGCTCGATAGACAGGTTAATTGACATAGCGCAATATCGCATTCGCCCGCAGCGGGATAGGCGCCAGTTGCGGCAACCATTTACGCGTCAGCTCGGGCAGGAAATCGACCGGCATGTCCACGGCGACCTTGATGCGCACCTGTAGCGGTGCCGTGGGGAAGTTGCCGCAGTTATAGGACTCATCGGCGTACACGCAGTCCACGATCACCCGGACGGTCTCCATGTGCGGCCAGCTTTCGGCCATCGCCTCGACCACCATTTGCCGGGAAAACGCAACGCCCTGGGTTGCCGTGCCAATGCTGCCCATCTGTGACAGCGGCATGGTCGCCAGGTAGCGCGCCGCATCGTGCGTACTTTTTTGCAGGGCCGTGTACACCAGCAGTGCGCGCCCGAACAAGAGCACGAAAGGCAACAGCCCTATGAAAAACAGCAGGATCAAGGCCAGCTCGATGGCGGCGACACCATCCTGGCGCCGTGGCGCGCGGCGGCACGGCTTCATTGCAGCAGCTCCGCCGGACCGAGCAACGATCCCTCGTTCGCCAAGCCGGCAAATTCGGCGCTCAGCATGCCATTGCTGGCCGGCGCCGTCATGAAGAAGCGGCCGATACCGCGCACCTGCGCCAGCACGTCATTACCGGCTGGCAAGGGGCAGGCCAGCAACGCAATGTGCAGCAAGCGCCGCTGTGCCACACCCGTGTTGCCGCTAGGCGCAGTCTGGTAAGCCGTTGTCAGATACGGCGCTTTATCGCTTGGATAGAGGGACTTGGCGACCGGCGCGGTCGGGGCCGCGGGATACAGCTTGGCCCAGTCGCTGATGGCAAACGACAAGTAGCCGCCAGCCGGCTTCGGATTGCTGTACCTGGCCGCCCTGCCAAACGACCACAGCGGTCCGTAACTGCCGACGGCGGGCGGCGTCGCGTTCGATTCCGGATCGGCCACGGACAACAACGGGTTGCCGCTGCTCAGGGCGCTGGGGGCATCGGGCATATTCATCATCCACCAGTTCGCGGCCGTATTCGGATACGCGCGGATATTCATGTCCGGTGGCGCCGTGACGGGGTGGCAGCCGCTGCCCGCATACTGGTTGAAGCGCGCATTGAAGGCCGGCCACAGCATGCTGGGAAAAGGTCGGTGCACATGCACCTGGGCGCTGCCGATGCGCCGATACAGCACCGTGCCGCTGCAGACAAACGGCAGCACGCTCGACTCGCTGACCTGCTGCGACGGCCCCACCAGGCCCGGCTGGCCCAGCGGATTGAGCACGAAGTGTTCGGGTACCGCGCCATGCGCATTAAGCTTCAACAAGTTATACGCCACGCCACGCCGGAAGCCATATTCCAGCAACTCGACGGCCGGTAGCAGGGCCGCATTCGTGCGCGCGCTGGCGGCACTGCCCGACAGCGCGCAGATGGCCAGTGGCGTCAAGTGCAAGCTGGACCGTCCAGCCACGGCGCGCGCGCGCGTGTCCAGCGTGCGCAGCGCCGGCGACCAGGCACCCAGAAACGCCGTCGCCACCTGCCCGAGCGAGGGTGTATTGGCCTGCGTATCGACGCGCGCGAACAGCGCCGTGGCAGGGTCGGGCACGGCGCCCGCCGCATACCACTCACTGGCGGGCGCGTCGGGTGCGCTGGCGAAGCGGATGCTGGCATCGGACAGGATGGCGCCCTCCATGCGGCGCCGCCATACACTCCGGTCGGCCGCACTGTGCTTGGCTCTTTCCACGGCAACGAGCAGGCCCTCGGGCGTACCCACCAGTTCCGCCGCCGCTGCCAGCGCCGCATTGTCGGCCAGGTTCTGCAGTTCCGTCTTGCGACCGATGACCTGTCCCACGTCTAATGCCAGGCCGATAAAGCCCAGCACCACGATCAGCAGGATGGAAAAGGCGATCAGTATCGCCCCGCGCTGGCGCTGACTTCTATTTGCCATTGCCGCCTCCCAGCATAAATTGCACGGGCTGCGGGGCCTGCCCGTGCGGTTCGGCAAACGCGGCACGGTAGCGCTGCATGATGGCGTGCGCGCTGGGGCCATCAAGGCCATCGGCCGGCAGGCGGTTGCCGGCGCTGGACGGATCGCGCACCTGCTGCGCCATGGCCAGGCGCACGGCGTCGCCAAAGCGCCGGTCCAGCTGCGGCGTGCTGCCATGCGTACAGGCAGCCAGCTGCAGCGCCAGCAGCAGCGCCGCCAGGCGCCGCAACAACATCAAAAGCGAGTTTGGCATGGTATATCTCCCCGTCTCATTTGAGCTCGAAGCCGTTGGCTGCGCGCATTGTCGGCAGGGGCTGCAGCACGGGCGGCGACACGGATGCCGGCGCCAGCGTCCCTTCCATCTTGCCGTCCAACATCAAGTCCGTGCGCGTAGGAGGCGCCAGCTGCGCCGTCGGCAGCACGGCGTCCGCAGGCAAGGGTTTGACCAGGTGCGCGGTAATGACAAACAGCAATTCCGTGCGGTCATGCTGGAAATCCGTGCTGCGAAACAGCGCACCGAGGATAGGCACTTCGCTGAGCCAGGGCACGCCGCTGATGTTACTCACCTGGTTGTTCTTGATCAGGCCGCCGATGGCGTAGCTCTGGCCGTCGTACAACTGCACCGTGGTCGAGGCGCGCCGCGTGGTGATGACGGGCAAAATAGAGCGTCCGCTGACACCAGCTGCGGAAATGCCCACCCCGTCGCGCGACAGTTCCGACACTTCCGGCGCCACCTTCAGGTTGATGCGCCCGCCCGACAGCACGGTGGGCGTGAAGCGCAGGCCGACGCCATACTCGCGCTCTTCCAGCGTGATCTTGTTATTGTCTTGACCGACGGGAATGAAGATCTTGCCACCGGCCAAAAAACTGCCCTCTTGCCCGCTGATCGCCATCACCGTCGGTTCGGCCAGGATGCGCACCAGGCCATCCTGTTTCTGCGCCGCGATGCTCAGTTGCTGGCCATTCGATTTGCGCACGTCGAGCAAGCCCTTGGCCGTACCGCTCAAAAAATTCGATAGCAAGGTGGTGGCCCAACTGCCGGACGCAAACCGTAGGGTAGCGCCTGCTTCCAGCCGCTCCAGCAGGGACTTCGACACTTCGGCGATCTGCACGGCCAGCATGACTTGCTGCGGCGCACTGATGTCGAGCATATTGATGACGCGGCTATTCACGCTGCCCGCGCCACCAGCGGGCGCCGTGGCTGCCAGCGGCCCGGCAGCGCCAGCGGCGCTCTTGGGCAGCGCCAGCGGCGACGTTGCGCGACGCACATAAGCGTACGCCAACTCGACGGCGCGCAGCACGGCGTCCGCATCCTGTACCGTACCCGACAGCACCAAGGTGTCGGCCACGGCCGTCACGCGGATGGCTTTTTCTTCCGGCATCAAGGCCGCCAGCGTGGCCTGCAAGCCGGCCGGGTCCATGCTGACGCTGACGTTCACCACGCTGCACACGCCGCTGCGTCCCTGGATGATCATGTTGGTGCTGCCGACGTCGACGCCGAGCATATATAAAGTATCGGGCGCTACCAGCATGGCTTGCAGCACAGCCGGATTGCCAACGCTGCGCGCGAGCACTGTCTCGGGCAGGCGCAGCATGCTCGACTTGCCCACCTGCAACTGCAAGTTACCGGGTGTCGCCGCTTCTCCGCCGCAGCGCAGGCCAGGATCGGCCACCGCGCTGGCAAGCGGTAACAGCAGGCAGCACAGTGTCAGCAGGGCGCGGTTCATGAGCGTGTCCATGGTTGAGCTAGGTAGCTAAAAACATTCGCGCGACTGACGCGTCGCATCGATGACGCCGCTGCACTGGCGCAGTGGCGGCAGCGGCGCCTTCGCCACGCGTACCGGGCGCGGCACCACGGCAGGTAGTGGCACGGCGGCAGGCGCGGAAATCGGCTCGGCTTCGTGCGGCCCGCCCAGCAGGGTCAGCTTGGTGGCGCCCGCTGTCACGCCAGGCTGCGGGTCGACCTGGTTGCGCAGCACCAGCGACAGGCTGCCCACGCTGCGCGCCAGATCGAGGTTTTCCGCCTGTTCCGGCGTCACTTCCAAGGTCACCGCATTGACCACGCGCGGCTTGGTCTCGTCGCGTCCCACTTCCTGCGCCACGGCCAGTACCAGGATACGTTCGAGGACGATCTTGGAAATGTTGCGACTTTGCGGAAACGCGCGATCGCCGGCATCTTGCTGGGTGCTCACGATGATGTCGACATAATTGCCCGGCAAGGCAAAGCCGGCCACGCCGATCACGTCGTTGACGCGCACGGTGATGGCGCGCCGCCCTTGCGTAATCAGGGCCGACAGGCCGCCCAGCGTGCCCACCGGCGCGAACTTGGCTTCGCTCAGCGGCTCGCCGCGCAGCACGCTGATTTTCAGCACCCGTCCCGCCAGTTTTGTCGGGTCTTGCAGCGCGCCCTGTGGCAAGCTTTCCGCCGGCCACTCGGCCAGGCGCAGCATTTCAGGCGTCAGGCGCTGGCCCAGGTTGACATCGCTGGCGGCCACGACGATCTTGCCCTTGCCCGCTGGCGTCTGGCGCAGCAGCCAGTGCGAGGCCAGCAGCACGGCAAGCAGGCCCAGCAAAACCGCCAGGGCCATCATCAGTAGGGCGCGCCGGTTCTTCATGCGATGCGCTCGCACAGGCTGGCGGCCGGTATGTCGCAGCTGGCAAACAAGCTGCTCCAAGCCTGCTCCAGGGTGGCCACTGTCAGGCGCGCTTCGCAGCCGGCAAAGCCAGCAAAGTCGCCTATGCGTGCCAGCAATTCCTGCGGATAACTGGCCAGCAAGGGTCGTCCCTGGGCGCCATGCAACTGTAGCAGATGGTTCAGCGCCGCCTCATTGATGGCCATGCCGACCTGGCGGCATTGCTGGCGGAACAGGGCGCAATAGGCGCTTTCGGCCAGCGGCCCCACCTGCACCTTGTAGCCGATGCGGCGCAGCAAGGTCGGATCGAACAGCTCACCCGGCGCCACATTCGTGGCTAGCACCAGGGCGTTGTCGAAGGGCACGCTAATCTGCACGCCACCAGGCAGGCCCAGCTGATCGCTGCCACGCGCCAGCAGCCGCGTCAGCAGTTCCGGTGCACCCAGGCGCTGACAGCCCAGGTCGTCGATGATCAGCATGCCGTTATTTGCCCTCACATGTGGCGGCGCCTGGTAACAGCCGCCGCTGGCGTCATGGCGCAGCTCCAGCATGCCGGCGTCGAGCTCGGCACCCACATGGATCACGGGACGCTGGCATAGCACCCAGCGAATGTCGGTGCTGCGCCGCTCCAGAGCCTGGCGCGCATGGCTGACATGCTGCGGTGCCGGTGGCAAGTGCTGCGTCGGATCATACAATTGGATAATGTCCTGGCCGACCACGATGGCGTACGGCACGGCGACCAGCCCTTGCAACAAGTGTCCCAGTTGCAGCGCCAGCGTCGACTTGCCGCTGCCAGGCGGACCGTACAGCAGCAGCGAGCGCCCCGAGTGCAGCGCCGCCCCCACCACATCGAGCATGCCCGGCGCCGCATGGGTGCGGCTCAGCACGGCAGCGAGGTCATCGCTGCTCACACGCTGCTCCTGCGCCAGCCACGACTGGCGCGCCACCATGGCGCGGTAGGCTTCCAAGGTGACGGGAGCGGCGCCGATATACGCGCAGCGCTCGAGGAAGGCGCTGGCGCGCTGCTTGCCGGCAGCCGTCAGCTGGTACTGTACGTCGATCTCGGATTCGCCACGCCAGGCCACTTCGGCCATCTGCTCGGTCAGCATGAAATCGAGCACTTCGCGCAAGACATTGAGCGACAGGCGCAAGCGCGTCGTCAATGCGGACAGGTGCGTCCTGCCGCTCACAAACATCAGCTTGGCGATCAGCTCGACCACCAGCGGGCGCTCCAGGCCTGTTTCGCGCAAGCTTTTCGGCTGCGGCGGCAAGGGCGGCATCAGGTTCGCGTCGGCGGAACGCGGCGCACTCTCGGCGCTGATGGAATAGTCGACCTCGGTCATCCTGTGCCTCCAAGCCAGTTAAGACTGCATTGAACAGAAGTCATTCTAGCCAGCGGGGACTGGCACCCATTGATTCAAAGCAATAAATGACAATCAGAAATAATGTCGCCCTTGCACCACCAGGCAGCCCAGGGCAATGGCCAGTCCGTACGGCAAATTACCCACGCTAGCGCCGCTGCCCAATGCGATGGGTAGCAGGGGAATGCCGGCCAGGCGCGCGATCATCGGCCACAACAGCTGGCGCAAATTGCCCAGGCAGGCGCGCCATTTTCCCTGGTAAGTGAGCATCAGCGCGGCCATCAGGCCGCCCAGCACAAAGGTGGCGAAACAGATCAGCAGCACGGGCCACGGACCGGCGAAGGCACCCACCATGGCGACCAGCTTGACGTCGCCTGCGGCCATCGCGCGCAGCAGGTATAAAGGCAGGAACAGGAAGAAGCCCGTCGCCATGCCACCGAACACCAACTGCGGCACGCGGTGCGGCCACAGCCACAAATGCAAAGCCAGCGCGGCCAGCATGCCGGCGAGCACCAGCCAATTCGGAATTTTGCGTTGGATCAAATCACTGACGGCGGCAGCCGTCACAAAGCACAACAACAGCAGGTCGCACAAGGCAGTTGCAGGCATGGCACACTCCCTGAAAAAAACCCGCCACCGGACTACGTGCCGGCCAGCGGCGGGCACCCGCTTAGGGCGTCAATACCAGGTTCGACGAAATGTCGGTGAGGACGGCCAGCAAATTGGTCTTGATCAGCAAGAAACCGGCCGTAATAGCGGTCGCCATCACGGCCGCAATCAAGCCGTATTCGATGGCCGTAATGCCATCCTCATCCTTGAGAAACTGCTGTACTGCCGACAGGAAGGTATGCATGACAAACTCCCAAAAGTGAATCACAAGTCCCTGGCACAATCGGGTGTAAAACATTGCTCATTCCAGCTAACATGTTTCCTGCCGTAAATTTCTGCGCCATTGCATAGACTATAAAGCGCCCACGTTTTGGCAAATTGACGCGTCACAAGTTTCCACATGGAAATTATCAAACCTCGTTGAAATGAAGCCTGACGCGAACAGATGCTGCGATCAGGATTGAAAGCCTTCGTCAGGGCAAGTTTTTTGCAACGCGGCGCATGAATCTCATGTATTTTCATGAAATATTGCATACGTTAATTGCCTATTAGGCAAAAAGACATTATCCTGCTTAGCTCTCCTTTGGAAAGGCCTCTCGCCCTGCGGTAAAGAGCGTCATGCCACCAAATAAATCTTGCTTTCTTGTAGACGGACGCGAACATGCTCTTGCTTGACGCAATGCTGTTATGACAACACTTGTGTGACTACTTTTCAGAGAACGACAATGGATTCCCTACTGAAACACATGGTGGACATGACCGGGCACCGCGACCACACGATGCTCGACATCTCGGTGATATCGGCGGTGCAGGAACTCGCTTGCGCGTCGCAGACCCGTGTGCTGGCACTCACCCCCCTACAGGGCAAGATATACGTGCGGTCGCGGGCCGTCATCGTGGCCGGCAGCGTGGCGCGCATGGAAGATAATCCCGATCCGTCGCTGCCGGGGGAACCGCTGTCGGACTATCCAGCGCTGGCCGCGTGCATCGCGTGCCATGAGGTGAGCGCCGACACCTTGTGCGCAGACGGCCGGCACCTGCTGTGGCTGCCCATCTGGATCGGCGACCAGGTCACCACCTGCCTGGAAATCACCAACCCCACACCCTACACGGGCGCCACCATCCAGGTGATTGGGGGCATCGTCAGCGTGTACCGCAATTTCCAGAACCTGCTCGACTACAGCGAACGCGATTCACTCACCGGCTTGTTAAATCGCAAGACTTTCGACGACCAACTGGCGAAAATCCTGCAAAACCATGGTGAACAGGAAACGGAGAAGCAGCGTCCCGTCGATGAAGAACGGCGCCATCATACGGACACGGAACGGCAATGGCTGGCCGTGATCGACGTCGATCATTTCAAAATGGTCAATGATAAGTTTGGCCACCTGTATGGCGATGAAGTGCTGATCCTGATCGCCAACCAGCTGCAATCATCGTTCCGCTCGCAAGATCGCATCTTCCGCTTCGGCGGCGAAGAATTCGTCGTACTGCTGCGCTCGATCACCCTGGAAAATGCGCAGAAAATCATCGACCGCTTCCGCGCCAATGTCGAAGCACACGACTTCCCGCAAGTGGGCAGAGTGACCGTCAGCGTGGGCTTCGTCAGCCTCAATGCCTACGAGGCGCCCGTCATCATTCTCGGGCGTGCCGACCAGGCTCTGTACTACGCGAAAAGCCATGGCCGCAACCTGGCTTGCCACTATGACGAGCTGGTCGAAAAGGGCCTGTTATCGGCGATTGCCTCCAATGACACAGCGGAATTTTTTTGAGTGTTGAACACCTGAGAAAACGTCCATGGCGGCGTTGCAGGCGCTCTCAGTCAAAAACAAAAAAACCTGATCAGGCGTCCGCAAGGGAGAGAAAGCGCATGGGATCGACCTGCCACTTGGCAGCCGACTCATGGCCGACGATCTTGTCGCCGCCGCCGAAGCCGAAGCCGCGCGACAAATCGAGCGTTTCCGGCTTGATGTAGGCATTGCTCTTGGTACTGAAAAATACATTCACCTTTGGCGCCAGCAGGTTGCTCTCGTGCGCCTCGATGACGACGGCCAGACGGCCCGATTCCAGCATCACCATGGTGCCCACCGGATAAATCCCCACACAGCGCATGAAATCCTGCGCAAACACAGGATTGAAATGGAATTTGCTCCATTCATAAATCTTGCGCAAGGCTTCGGCGGCGGCGATGCCCTTGTGATAGCTGCGGTCGGACGTCAGCGCGTCATACACGTCGACGATGGCGGCCATCTGCGCCAACTCGCTGATGGCATCACCTGCCAACTGGTCGGGGTAGCCGCTGCCGTCGCGCCGCTCATGGTGGTGCAGGGTGATGTCGAGGGGAATCGGGCCCAGCTCGGGCACGCGGCACAGGATGTCGTAGCCATCGCGCGGATGGCGCTTGATCAGGGCAAATTCTTCCGTCGTCAGGGGGCCGGGTTTGTTCAGCACGCTGTCAGACACCAGCGCCTTGCCCGTGTCGTGCAGCAAGCCGCCCAGGCCGGCCTGGTGCGTGGTGGCACTATCGACACCGCGCGAGCGGCAAAACGCCACCAGTAGCGCGCATACGCTAACGGAATGCAAGAAGGTGTAATCGTCCTTGCTCTTGATACGCAACAAGCCGACCAAGGCACCGGGATTGCGCAAGATCGATTCGGTGATATCTTGCACCGTGTGCTGCACGCGGTCGATCTCGACGGCCTTGCCCAGGCGCACATCGGCCATCACCGTGCGCACCAGGCTCGATGCCTGCCGCCGCACTTGGGCGGCGCGCGCCAGCTCCATGCCCAGCGACACGCGCGTGACCACCTGTGGCGCAGTAGCGATCAGCACCAGTTCGCGTTCCGTCTCGGCCTGCGCCTGCGCCACGGTGGGCGCATCCTCCACATCGAGGCCCTTGCCGCTATCGATCACCACGTCGTGGATGCCGGCTTGCACAATCTTGCTGATTTCTTCGTCGCTGCGCAACAGGAAACGGTTGCGCACGAACGGATGCGTCATCCAATCGCAACTGAGGTCGTGGATATACATACCCACTTTTAGCTGAGACGAATCCACTTTCTTGAGCATGCTGTCATCCCACAAATGCGCGCCTGGAACACCGAAGGCGCTAGAATGAGTATAACAAAATTGTTATTCTGCTGGCCACGTTTGGCGCTGCGGCGCAACATAGTGTTTTTTCCTGTCACCGCGCTGTTGTCGGCAAACTTGCCGGGCAATGGCGCATGCACCGCTTCTGGGACCCATGGAACTGCGCCAATTACGCTACTTTGTTGCTATCGTCGACCATGGCTCGCTGTCGCGCGCAGCCCTGATCCTGCATGTGGCGCAGCCGGCCCTGACGCAGCAGCTGCGCCAACTGGAGGAAGAACTGGGGGTGCAGCTGCTGCACCGCTCGGCCCAGGGGGTGCTCAGCACGGATGCGGGCAAGGTCTTTTACGAACACGCGCAGGCGATCCTGAAACAGGTGGCCGACGCCCGTTCAGCCGTCACGCAAAGCGCCACGCGACCGTCCGGCAATGTCACCCTCGGCTTGCCGCATAGCATCTCCGGCGCGCTCGCCCTGCCCTTGCTGCTGGCCGCGCGCGAACGCTACCCCGAAATCACGCTGCAGCTGACGGAAGAGATCACGGGCAACCTGAACGAACAATTGAAATCGGGCCGCATCAACCTGGCCGTACTGTTTGACGATGGCCAGTTGACGCCCTTTGCCTGCAGCCCTTTAGTGGAAGAAGAGATGCGTTTTATCTGCCGCAGCGATTCGCCCTTCGCGCCTGCGGGCCTGGCCCTATCGTTCCCACAGGCATTGCGCGCCACCCTGATCCTGCCCGGTTTGCAGCATGGCGTGCGTCCGCGCATCGACAGCCGCGCCCGCGAACTGGGCCTGGAGACAGCGAACGTGATCGAGATCAACTCGATCGCCATCCTGAAATCGGCCATCCTGGCTGGCATGGGCGCCACCATCCTGCCGGCCGCGCCCCTGCTGGCCGAACTGGACAGCGGCGCCATGCGCAGCTATGCCATCCACAGCCCCGTGCTGTCGCGCACGGTGGCGCTGTGCGCGTCGAAGAACATTCCCCTGACGAATGCAGGCAACGCCGTCAAAAACCTGGTGCTGCAAGTGGCCGCCGAGCTGTGCGGCAGCGGACGCTGGGTGGGGGCGCACGTGCTATCCGCGTAGCATCGTGCACGCAGTGCAGTAAAGTACTAAAAACACTATCAATTATTTCCACAAGGAAATATCATGCTGCATTATCTATTTCATAATAATGCCTTATGCCATTCCTTCGCCCTACCTTATCTTTCCTGTTTGTCTGCACTGGCGCCCTTAGCACATGGCACGGCGCCACGGCGGGCGTACCAGAAACATCCATGCCCGCCTTCGAATTGCTGGTGCGCGATATCAACCAGCCTATCAAAAATGAGGATATCGACGTCATCGCCTTCATGTCACCGGAAGAATGCACGCCAGCCACCACCAAGAACCTGTTCGGTAAAGTCTTAGCGATGGACAATACTTCCATGCTGCATAGCTGGACCTGCCGCGCACTGGTGGAAGCGGCCGCAGATCCGACGCAAAAACTGGCGTTCATCCCCACGTTGTCGAGCGCAAAACAGCCTTCCGCGCTGGCTACCGCGCTGGCATTGCCAGCGAGCCCGACGGGACGCCGCTATGCCGCCCTCGTCGATTGGCATATCGAAAACGTCTCCTCAACGTCAAGCTGCAGCTTCATCGCCTGCGTTTTTTCCTTCACCATGAGCAGCGAAATCGCTGTCGTTGACCGCCTCGACAACAAGTTGATCTGGCACTCTATCCAGAATATTCCCAGTGCCATTTTCTCCGATCACTATGATGAAAAAACTGGCCCGACCATGGGACCGGAGGCGATCTCCAGGGCACTCATTCCTGTACTGGCAGAAAACCAGGCGCAGCGCAGGGACGCCGCCGGCTTGCTCCGCAGCACGGCAATGGAAGCTGATCCGGCCGTCGCACCTCCCGGCACGGCCCTGAATACAAAAGCCAACCTGATCATCTTCAACGACTACAGCAACATCAGCAAGCATAGCAGCGATGCTTATTACGGGCGTCCGTACCATCTGAAGGCACAGCACTTGCCAGAAAAAACCAATTTCGCTTCTTACAATGCCGTCTACAAGAGTTACGTTGCCTTGCAATTAGTACCCGGGAAATACGAAGTGTCTTTCACGACAGAACCGTATAGCGTGGATATCGAAGCCGGCGGCGCCCCTGTGTATCTGCGTTTATCCAGAGGACTGTTCAACAAAACGAATGTGGACAGAATCGATGCCGCCCAGGCCCTGACGCTGGCCCTGAAGTCGACCAATCTTCTCTTGCCGGAAGCGACACCTGCGTCCCACCCGCAGCGGGCTCGCCCCGTTTACTGGACGCAACCCTAAGCGTGCCTTGCTGCATGGCCTGTCTTGCAGCGCAAGGCAGGCCATCATTTTTTCTTATACCCCCATCGCCAAAGCGTATTTGCTCCTTCCCCACGCGCGTTCTACACTGAGCACATTAACTATTTTATATTTAAAATAGTTATTTGCCGCCCACACGCGGCCATCCCGTCTGCACAGCGCGCGCCTTACCGGGCGCGGCCCTGGTACAGCCGCTATCTGAAACACCCTTTTGGAGACAGCCATGTCCGTGACCACGGAAAACGGCTCCGCAGCGTTCGCTAGAAACGCCGGTGCCGCGCCATCTACACCGCTTGAATCTTCCCGCTTGACCAGCGTCAGCCTCGACGACAAATACACGGCCACTTCCGGCGCCATCTTCCTGTCCGGCATCCAGGCCCTGGTGCGCCTGCCCATGATGCAGCGCCTGCGCGACCAGGCCGCTGGCCTCAACACGGCCGGCTTCATTTCCGGCTACCGTGGCTCGCCCTTAGGCGGCCTCGACGAGAACCTGTGGAAAGCCAAGAAACAGCTGGAAGCACACCACGTGCAGTTCGTGCCCGGCGTCAACGAAGACTTGGCGGCCACGGCCGTCTGGGGTTCGCAGCAAGTCGATCTGATCGGCCCGGCCAAGTACGACGGCGTGTTCGCCATGTGGTACGGCAAGGGCCCGGGCGTGGACCGCTGCGGCGATGTCTTCAAGCACATGAACCATGCAGGCACGTCAAAACTGGGCGGCGTGCTGCTGGTGGCCGGCGACGACCATGGCGCGTATTCGTCGACCCTGCCGCACCAATCCGACCATCTGTTCTCTGCCTCAATGATTCCCGTCTTGTATCCTTGCAATGTGCAGGAATATCTGGACCTGGGCATCCACGGCTGGGCCATGTCACGCTTTTCCGGCTGCACGGTAGCCTTCAAGGCGCTGGCCGATACGGTCGAGTCGTCGGCTTCCATCGATGCCGATCCGTTCCGCGTAGAAGTGAAAATTCCGCAGGATTTCGTCATGCCCGAAGGCGGCCTGAACGCACGCCTGTCGAGCATCCCGCTGGGCCAGCAGGCGCGCAATCAGGAAGCGCTGATGCAGGACTACAAGATCTATGCGGCCCTGGCCTACGCGCGCGAAAACAAGCTCAACCACACCACCATCGACAGCCCGAACGCCAAGCTGGGCATCATCGCTTCCGGTAAGTCCTATCTCGACGTGCTCGAAGCGCTGGAAGAGCTGGGCATCGACGAGCAGATGGCGGCCGCTGTCGGCATGCGCCTGTTCAAGGTGGCCATGCCGTGGCCGCTGGAACCGGACAGCGTGCGTGAGTTTGCGCAAGGTCTCGATGAAATTCTCGTGGTGGAAGAGAAGCGCCAAATCGTCGAATACCAGTTGAAAGAGCAGCTGTACAACTGGCGCGACGACGTGCGTCCGCGTGTCATCGGCAAGTTCGATGAAAAAGGCGAATGGGTGGCGCCGCGCGGCGAATGGCTGCTCACCTCCAAGGTGGACTTTTCCGTCTCGCAAGTGGCACGTGTCATCGCCAGTCGCATCGCGCGCCTGATTTCCGACCCCGTCACCTGCGACCTGATCAAGGCGAGATTGAGTTTCCTCGACGCCAAGGACGCGGTCCTGAAAAAGGCCGTGAATACGCCATTCCGTCCCGCCTTCTACTGCTCCGGCTGCCCGCACAATACCTCGACCAAGGTGCCGGACGGCAGCCTGGCCCTGGCTGGCATCGGCTGCCACGTGATGGCCACCTCGATCTACCCGGAAATGAACAAGCTGACCACGCACATGGGCGGCGAGGGCGCGCCGTGGATCGGGCAAGCCGCGTTTTCCACACTGCCGCACGTGTTCCAGAACTTGGGCGACGGCACGTATTTCCACTCGGGCTACTTGGCCATCCGCGCCGCGCAAGCCGCCAAGGTCAATATCACCTACAAGATTCTGTACAACGACGCCGTCGCCATGACGGGCGGCCAGCCGGTGGACGGCCTCATCACCGTGCCGATGATGGCGCAGCAAGTGGCAGCCGAAGGCATCGCCCGCATCGCGCTGGTGACGGAAGATTTAAGCCGCTACAGCGACCGCAGCAACTTGCCTGCGCACCTGACTTTGCATGACCGCAAGGACATGGATGCCGTGCAGCGCGAATTGCGCGAGGTGCAAGGCGTGTCCGTGCTGATCTACGACCAGACCTGTGCGGCCGAGAAACGCCGGCGCCGGAAAAAAGGCGAGTATCCGGACATCGCCAAACGCATGGTCATCAACGATGCCGTCTGCGAAGGCTGTGGCGACTGCGGCGTGCAGTCGAACTGCGTGTCTATCTTGCCGAAAGAGACGCAATTTGGACGCAAGCGCACAATCGATCAATCCTCGTGCAACAAGGATTACTCGTGCGCCAAGGGCTTTTGCCCCAGCTTCGTCACCGTCGAGGGCGGTAGCCTGAAGAAAACCAAGACGGGTGCCGGCAAGACGGGCGAGACGGACAACTTCGGCCCCCTGCCGGAACCCGTCCTGCCCGCCTGCGACGCACCGTATAACATCCTCATCAATGGCATCGGCGGCACGGGCGTCATCACCGTGGGCGCGCTGATGGGCATGGCGGCCCACCTGGAAGGCAAGGGCGCGTCCGTGCTGGACATGACGGGCATGTCGCAAAAGAACGGTTCCGTCACCTCGCACGTGAAAATTGCAAAATCCCCCGCGCACATCCGCGCCCAGCGCATCGCCACGGGTGAAGCGGACCTGATTTTAGGCTGCGACATGCTGACGGCCGGCGCGCACGATGCCGTATCAAAGATGCGCCCTGGCCGCAGCCTGGCCGTCGTCAACCTGCACGAGCAACCGCCGGGCACGTTTGCGCAGAATGCCGACTGGCAATATCCGACGGCGGAAGTGCGCCAGTTGATCGAAGAATCCGTGGGCGGCGCCGACGCGGCCGACTTCATCGACGCCACAAAATTGGCTACCGCGCTGATGGGCGACTCGATTGCCGCCAACCTGTTCATGCTCGGCTACGCCTGGCAAAAGGGCCGCATTCCATTGACAGAAGCGGCGCTGCTGCGCGCCATCGAATTGAATGGCGTGGGTATAGAGTCGAACAAGAAAAGTTTCCTGTGGGGCCGCCGCGCCGCCGTCGACGTGCGCCGTGTCACGCAGATCGCCACGCCGTCGCAAGCCATCCTTGTGCAAATGCCGCAAAGCCTCGATAGCGTCATCAAGAAGCGCGTGGAGTTCCTTACCGCCTACCAGAACGCCACGTACGCGGACGGTTATCTGACCCTGGTAAAACAGGTGCGCGACCGGGAAAACACCCTGGGACTGGGGCAGAAACTGTCGATGGCTGTCGCCAAGAGCTATTTCAAATTGCTGGCCTACAAGGACGAGTATGAAGTGGCGCGCCTGTACACGGATGGCCATTTCGTGGAGCAATTGCAGCAGCAGTTCGAAGGGAATTTTTCGGTGAAATTCAACCTGGCGCCGCCGCTATTTGCCAAGAAAGATGCGAAGGGGCATCTGGTGAAAGCGGAGTTCGGTTCCTGGATGTGGCGCGCCTTCAAGCTGCTGGCCAAAGCCAAGGGTCTGCGGGGCGGCATCTTCGACGTCTTCGGCTATACAAACGAGCGCAAAATGGAACGCGCGCTGATCGTCGAATACCGCGAATTGCTGGCCGGCCTGCTGGTCAACCTGACTGCGGAGAACCTGGCGACCTGCGTGGAACTGGTTTCGCTGCCAGAGAAAATCCGCGGCTTCGGCCACGTCAAGGAAGCGGCCGTCGCCACCTACCGCCAGGACAAGGTGAGATTGTTGGCTGTGCTGGCCGATGGCAGGAAGCACGTGGCGTAAATTAGCAAACCCGCAGCCAGCGCTGCTTGAATAAAAAACGCAGAGCCTCGGCTCTGCGTTTTTTTATGCGTCGGGACAACGTCCCACCGTCGCCCCCGGCAACAGCACCGGTTGCCAGATTTCCTGCAGCTTTTCCGGCGGCGTGCCGGCCAGCAAGGATTGCAGCATTTCGACCATCTTGGCGCCGGCGCGGCGCAGGTCGGGCTGGGCTATGGTGGTGACGTTGATGCCGATCAAGGTGTCTTCCACATTGCCCCAGACGATGACGGAGATTTCCTTGCCGATCTCGATGCCCGCATCCATCAGAGCGCGCACCACGCCTACGCCGGACAAATGGTTGTCGACGATCACGGCCGTGGGACGCGGCGAGCAAGCCAGTAATTGCTGCATGGCCTGGTAGCCGCTGCGGCGATCGAAGGTATTGTCGAGCAGATAATTGGGGTCCAGCGGCAAGCCCGCCTGCGCCATGCAGCGGATAAAGCTTTCCTTACGCTCGTAGGCGAAATGCAATTCCAGCGGCGCGCTCAGCAGGGCGATGCGCTGGTGGCCGTGTGCCGTCAGGAAGGACACGGCCAGGTCGATGCCCGTGTCATGGTCGTAGTCAAAATACGCGTACGGCGCGTCGATGCGCGTGCGGCCATTGGCCACAAAGGGAAAACCCACCTTGGTCAAATACGCGATGCGCTCATCGATCACCTTGGTGCGGCCCACCACCAGGCCATCGACCTGGCGTCCGCGCACCATCGTTTCATATGAGGGCTGTTCGTTCGGCGGCGACACGGGGGCGATAATGAGGCTCATCTTCGACGCTTCGACGGCGTCGGACATGCCATTGACCACGGAAAGAAAGACGCTGTCGCCCAGGTCGCTGGGCAGCAAGGGATAGATCATGCCCAGCACATTGGTACGGCCAACGGCCAGGCTGCGCGCCAGCGGATTGGGCCGGTAGCCGACTTTCTTGGCTGCGGCCAGGACGATTTCACGGGTGCGGGAATTGACTTCCGGATAGCCGTTCAACGCCCTGCTGACTGTCGTTTTCGACATGCCGAGGGCAATTGCGAGGCTCTTGAGATTCATGTATTAACTACCTGTCTGTATGGCAAAAGAAACCAACTCTAGCCGACAATTATAGCCCAGGGCGCTAAGCAGGCCGGGCATTACCGAGCACCACAATGGTAAAAAAACAACAACATATTGACACGCTGAAGAGTAGCTTTTGACGCGCGCCATTTTCGCTGCGTCCACAAAATGGCAGCGACGATGACATACAGCCAGTAGCTATGAGCGACAGCGTGTGCTCACTTAAAAAGATGCGCACTGGCTTAAAAATACTATTTTGGCAATACAAGACGTGCACAATAAAATTGTCAAGAAAGCATAATTAACTGGAACTATGCGAGAATATATCCTACTCTTGATGCAGGTAAAGATTATCTGGCGACATGTCGCGCCTCGCCGGCCTGCCCTTCCCCCTCTGCGCACACCTGGGCCTACTTTCAAAGGTGAACAATATGGTCACGCTAACGTCCGTCAATAATCTGCAAGCCTCGCTGGCCACGGCACAGCGCAAGGTCGAGCAAGGCCAGAACCAGGTACAGCGCGACAGTGAACAGCTGGCGCAAAGCCGCCAATCGCTGGCGCGGGAACAGGAAACCTTAAGCCGGACACAGCGCAGCAGCCGGCAAGCCCAGGACAGCGACACGCGCATCGTCAAGGCGCCGCAGTTGGACCAAGCGATCAAAGTGGCCATACCGCAACAACTGAGCCAGGCAGCGCCGAAAAGTGCGCCCCAGCTGAACAGTTATGGCCAGAGTCTGGGCCGCCTGATCAATGTGACGGCCTGAGCCGTTTTTACCGGGCCATCTCCTCTTCCAGCATCGCCAACCACCATTTATTCCCCTTCTTCGGCTACGTCAAGTCGACCGCCTAGCTCAGCGCCTGCACCGGCGCGACAGGGGCCGGCGGCGTGCTGTCGGGCTTATCGCAAAAAATCAGATCCATATCAGCTTGAACATTGCTACCGTACCGAGCTTGTGCATCTGCACGCAATTGTGCAACTTGCCTGCGTGGCGTTGTAACGACGAGCTTGGGGAAGAAGTTGGTGCCACTGGCCCAGTGTGCAAGGTGGCAGCACGCATGACGATCAGAAACCCGAAGACTAAGCTGCGCTGCATGCCTATGCGAGCAATGAATAAAACACAGGGATAAAGTTGCACTACACAGTACAGTTCCCATTTCTGGCAAAGTAAACCGAGAGGTGTAAAATATTGTTTTCAAAGGAGATTTCCCGCCATGGCCGCACCGCAACGCCTCACCGACCGCAAGCGCGTCGCCATCGTCGATGCCGCCATCGCCGAGTTTCGCGAGCACGGTTTTGACGCGACCAGCATGGACAAGATCGCCGCCACGGCCGCCGTTTCCAAGCGCACCGTATACAATCATTTTCCCAGCAAAGACGGTTTGTTCGCGGAAATCCTGCAGCGTATGTGGGAAAGCATCGTGGCACAGCCTGCCGTACCCTACGTCGCGGACCAGCCACTGCGACCGCAGGTTCTGGCCTTGGTCGAGCAGAAAATGGTCTTGCTATGCGACCCGGCATTCATCGACCTAGCACGTGTCATCTGTGGCGAAACCATCCACTCGCCCGAGCGTGCGCAAGCGATGGTGGCACGCCTGAATGAAAAGGAAACAGGCCTCAATATCTGGATCCGTGCGGCGCAGCAAGATGGGCGCATCAAGGCGGGCGACACGCTGGAAGTGGCACACCTGCTGATGTCGCCACTGAAGACCTTTGCATTCTGGCCGCAAATCACCCTAGGTGAACCTTTGCTGGGCCCGGCACGCCAACACGAAGTGACGCAACTGGCTGTCGACATCTTCCTGTGCTACTACAGCGTGGCAAAACCGACTGCATAAACAGGCGGCAACTGGGCAGACACCGCCGGCCGATGTTCTTCCTCATCTCCGCAATGCCAGACTGCCGACAATACAAAGACGCATGGCATAAAATAGAGCAGCGTAAACAAGGAGGCCAGGCATGACGATTACCCCGGAAGAACTAGCCGTGCTGATGCAGGAAGTGGAAGTGGCCGATCCCATCGATTTTGCCGACCTGCCCTTTGACGAGCAGGAATTGCGCGGCCTGATCGCCAACCACCTGTGCGAGATGGCCGATGCCATGGAAAGTTTCAGCCCGGAAGACCGCAACCTGGCCCTGCTGGCGGTGGCGGCCAAGCTGGTGCTGGAAAACCTCGTATTGCACGTGCAACTACTGCGCCGCCACGGCTTGCCCGTCAGCGACAGCGTGGACACGCTGCTGCAGCGGCTCAAGGGCGGCAAACCCTCCTGAGTCAAGCCCCCGTGCGCACAGCGCACGCCTCGATGGTGACCGGTTTCACACATGACAAAGGCAGCGCATAGCGCTGCTTTTACTAAAACCAACAGACGAAAAAAAACCCCACCATTGCTGGCGGGGTTTTTCTCTACGTGCAACAGCC
>AHHB01000015.1 GCA_000242815.2 Janthinobacterium lividum PAMC 25724 | reverse complement strand
ACCGGCATTCTCGTGAAAGCCGGCCCGGAACTTCTATTACTTAGCTTTCGAGCTTACGATTGCTTCAGTCACATGCTTAGGTGCTTCAGCATAGTGCTTGAATTCCATCGTGTAAGTCGCACGACCTTGGGTCGACGAACGCAACGATGTGGCGTAACCGAACATTTCCGACAGAGGCACTTCGGCCTTGATGATCTTGCCGCCACCGCCAGCAATTTCATCCATGCCTTGTACCATACCGCGACGCGACGACAGATCGCCCATCACGGTACCGGCGTAGTCTTCCGGCGTTTCCACTTCCACGGCCATCATCGGCTCCAGGATGACTGGCGATGCTTTGCGGCAGCCATCTTTGAATGCCATCGAAGCGGCCATGCGGAATGCATTTTCGTTCGAGTCAACATCATGGTACGAACCGAAGAACAGCGTGACTTTAACGTCAACGACTGGGTAGCCAGCCATCACGCCCGAAGTCAGCGTGTCGCGCACACCTTTTTCAACTGCAGGGATGTATTCGCGCGGAACGGTACCGCCCTTGATCGCGTCAACGAATTCGAAGCCCTTGCCCGGTTCTTGCGGTTCGATCTTCAGAACCACGTGACCGTATTGACCACGACCACCCGATTGCTTGACGAATTTGCCTTCCGACTCTTCGCACACTTTACGGATCGTTTCGCGGTAAGCCACTTGTGGCTTGCCGACGGTCGCTTCAACGTTGAATTCGCGCTTCATGCGGTCAACGATGATGTCCAGATGCAACTCGCCCATACCGGCGATGATGGTCTGGCCCGATTCTTCATCGGTACGCACGCGGAACGATGGATCTTCTGCTGCCAGGCGGTTCAGTGCCAGGCCCATTTTTTCCTGGTCAGCCTTGGTTTTTGGCTCGACTGCCTGCGAAATCACCGGCTCAGGGAAGACCATGCGCTCCAGAACGACGCTCGCTTTTTCGTCGCAAAGCGTATCGCCTGTGGTGGTGTCTTTCAGACCCACGACGGCAGCGATGTCGCCAGCGCGCATTTCTTTGATTTCTTCGCGCTCATTGGCTTGCATCTGAACGATACGGCCAATACGCTCTCTCTTTTGCTTGACGGAGTTCAGGACCGAATCGCCCGAATTCAACGTGCCCGAATAGCAGCGGATAAAGCACAGCTGACCGACGAACGGATCGGTTGCGATCTTGAACGCCAATGCGGAGAATTTCTCATTGTCGTCAGCGGCACGCTCGACTGGCTGCTCGTCCTCGTCCAGACCTGGGACAGGTGGAATGTCGATTGGCGATGGCAGGTACTCGATGACCGCATCCAACATTGCCTGCACGCCCTTGTTTTTAAACGCGGTGCCGCACAGCATTGGAACGATTTCGCTGGCGATGGTACGCTGGCGCAGAGCAGCCTTGATCTCGTCTTCCGACAGGTCGCCTTCTTCCAGGTACTTGTTCATCAGGTCTTCGGACGCTTCAGCAGCAGCCTCAACCATGTTTTCGCGCCACTTGGCAGCATCAGCCGCCAGGTTTGCTGGAATGTCGCCGTATTCGAACTTCATGCCTTGCGAAGCGTCGTCCCAGATGACTGCTTTCATCTTGACCAGATCGATAACACCGGTGAAGACGTCTTCAGCGCCGATAGGAATCTGGATAGGCACTGGGTTGGCCTTCAGGCGCGAACGCATCTGATCGTAGACCTTGAAGAAGTTGGCGCCGGTACGGTCCATCTTGTTCACGAAGGCCAGACGTGGCACTTTGTACTTGTTAGCCTGACGCCATACCGTTTCCGATTGTGGCTGCACGCCGCCGACTGCACAGTAAACCATGCAAGCGCCATCCAACACGCGCATCGAACGTTCTACTTCAATGGTGAAGTCAACGTGGCCTGGGGTGTCAATGATGTTGATGTGGTGCGCTGGGAAGTTGTTTGCCATGCCTTTCCAGAAGCACGTAACAGCAGCCGAGGTAATCGTGATACCGCGCTCTTGCTCTTGAGCCATCCAGTCAGTAGTAGCAGCGCCATCATGCACTTCGCCCAGCTTGTGGTTGACGCCTGTGTAGAACAGGACGCGCTCGGTGGTGGTCGTCTTACCTGCATCGATGTGAGCGGAGATACCGATATTACGATAGCGCTCAATGGGGGTCTTGCGGGCCATAATTAATCCTAAATGAATGGACAAAACCGAGCAGCATTTTTTTGCAAAAATGAGCCCGGCCTCGAACAACAGATGCTTGACAGCCGCCTTGCGGTAGCTGGCTTTATATTAGAAGCGGAAATGCGAGAACGCTTTGTTCGCTTCAGCCATACGATGGACTTCGTCGCGTTTTTTCATCGCGCCGCCGCGGCTTTCAGCCGCTTCCATCAGCTCACCGCCAAGGCGTTGTGGCATCGATTTTTCGCTGCGCTTGTTAGCAGCTTCACGCAACCAACGCATGGACAAAGCCATACGACGGACTGGGCGAACTTCGACCGGCACCTGGTAGTTTGCACCACCGACGCGACGGGATTTCACCTCAACCAACGGCTTAGCGTTGTTGATTGCGGTAGCGAAAACTTCGAGCGGATCTTTGCCCGATTTTGCTGCGATGTGCTCGAAAGCACCGTAGATGATGTTTTCTGCAACCGATTTTTTACCGGACAGCATCAGTACGTTTACAAATTTAGCGACATCAGTGTTGCCGAATTTTGGATCTGGCAAAATTTCGCGCTTGGGTACTTCACGACGACGTGGCATATCAATTCCTTTCAATCTTCAGTTGAGCGCGCGTTCTTCGCACACTCGCGGACGACCATCATAGCCTTCCACTTACTCGACCAGATGCGGTCGACTACATTCACTTAGCTAGTTGCCACTGAGCGAAACTTGGGTTTGCTGCGTACAACTTATTACTTCTTGCCTGCTTTAGCGCGCTTGGTACCGTACTTCGAACGCGATTGCTTACGGTCTTTGACGCCTTGGGTATCCAGAGCACCGCGAACCATGTGGTAACGCACACCCGGCAAATCCTTGACGCGACCGCCGCGCAACAGCACAACACTATGCTCTTGCAGGTTATGGCCTTCACCGCCAATGTACGAAATAACTTCGAAACCATTGGTCAGGCGAACTTTAGCGACTTTACGCAGAGCCGAGTTAGGCTTCTTTGGAGTCGTGGTGTAAACACGTGTGCATACGCCACGTTTTTGCGGGCTGTTTTCCAGCGCCGGCGATTTGCTCTTCACGGTCAAAGCGACGCGTGGATTGCGAATCAATTGATTGATGGTTGGCATCGTTATAAATCCAACAAAAAACTACGATTAATAACCCGGGCAAGATGCCCGGCGACTAAAACCTCGCCCGCTTTTATCTACTGCGCACCGGAGGCGCCCGCAGCCACTCGGTAAGGAGCGGCCATGAAATGCCAGACAATACGTAAACGATGAGCAGAATAAAATCGAGAACTCGCTAGTTTAGACCTTGTGCCACAGGGGGTCAATCAGTTTACCGCTTTTTGCTATAAAAAAAGGCAAAAAAGCGGCAATTTCGTGGCATATTGAATAATATCTGGCTGCGCAGCGCGGAGACGAACACCTGCCGACGCTAGATCATTTGACATTCTTTCCCTGAAACCAAGCATCACAGGCGCGCATTCTTATGCGACCGCAAGACAACAAAAGGATTGATAATGGCGGACATTTTTCGCTGCCTGCCTTTATGCACTCCTTGCTTCGCCCTCACTATCTGTTCTTGCTCCTGACATATGCCTTGTTGACGGCCGTGCCCTTCCTGCCCGCGCTGCTGGGGCGTGCGCCCGAACATCCGTGGCACATGCTCACCTTCGAGCTGCTGGCCTGGCTGGCCGTCTGGAGCGTCTGCAAGCGCCCCGCGTACTTCCACTGGCTGCTGCTGCCCGCCTTCCTGGCCCTGCCGACGGAAATCTACCTGTTCATCTTCTATGGCCAGGGCATTTCCACGCACCACCTGGGCATCATCTTCGAAACTAGCCCCAAGGAAGCGCTGGATTCCTCGGGCAAAAAGTATGGCTAATGGGTGCCGTCATGCTGGGCGTAATCGCCTGGTACTTACTTGGCTGGTATGCGGCCACGCGCACGCGCGGGCTGGACTGGCGCGGCAAGACGCGCCCGGCCACCTTCCTGCTACTACTGCTGCTGGGCGGCTTCTGGTGCTATGGCTACGAATTCGGTTTCGACGCCAAGGTTGTGCATCGCGCGCCCGCATCCGCCAAGGCCAGCCAACCGGCGGCCAGCGGCAAGCCGGGCGCCTCCGGCTTCGGCGACGCCAGCTCGGCCGACGACGAGACAGCCGAAGAAGAGGAAGAAAGCACCAAGCCCGAGCACGCCAGCATTGCCGGCGCCGATGAAACGGGCCTGGGCTGGCCCAGCCTGCCCCACTGGGCGCGCCTGCCTTACAGCTTCGATACCGTGAGCAATTCCTGGCCCTTCGGCCTGGGCGCACGCGGCTTCGATTTCTATAAGGAACGTCGCTACCTGGCCGAGCTGGGACAGAAAAGCAGCAGCTTCCGTTTCGGCGCGCACCAGCAACAGCCCGATCCCCATCCGGAAGTGGTCGTCATGGTGATCGGCGAATCGTCGCGCTACGACCGCTGGAGCCTGAACGGCTATGAGCGCGACACCAATCCCCTGCTGAAACAGGAAAGCAATCTGCTACCGCTGGCCGACGTCATCACGGCCGTTTCCGCTACGCGCCTGTCCGTGCCCGTCATCATTTCGCGCAAGCCGGCCACACAAAGCCTCAAGGATGGGTTCTCGGAAAAATCCTTCCTCACCGCCTACAAGGAAGCGGGCTTCAAGACTTACTGGCTATCGAACCAAAGCTCGTTCGGCCAGTTCGATACGCCCGTCTCCGTGTTTGCCAAGGAAGCGGAGGTGGTGCAATTCCTTAACCTGGGCGGCTTTACCAACAATTCCAACTTCGACCAGATCCTGTTAGATCCGTTCAAGAATGCGCTGGCCGACCCGGCACCGAAAAAGCTCATCGTGCTGCACACCCTGGGCAGCCATTGGAATTACAGCCAGCGCTATCCGAAGTCCTTCGATAAGTGGCAACCGTCGCTGTTCGGCGTCGACAAACCCGTCTACACGAACACGGCCATCAAGCCTCAGCTGAACAACAGCTACGACAGCTCCATCCTGTACACGGACTGGTTTCTATCGCAGGTGATCGGCATGCTGAAGGACGGTGGCCAGCGCACCGCCCTGCGCAGCTCACTCGTCTACGTGGCAGACCATGGCCAGACCCTGTATGACGGCAGCTGCCGCCTGGCCTTCCACGGCCATAACACGCAGTTCGAGTTCCACGTGCCCGCCTTCGTCTGGTATTCCCCACAATTCCAGCGCCACTATCCGGACAAGGTAACGCAGCTACGGCGCCATCAAAAAGCGCGCCTGTCGACGGAAAACATGTTCCACACCCTGCTCGACCTGGGCGACATCCGCTTTGCCGGCGAACAGCCCGAATGGAGCATCGCCAGCCCCCGCTTCAAGCAGCACAAACGCTACGTCGACAGCTACGGCTGGACCAACTACGACAACGCCATCATCCGTGGCGATTGCCGCGAAGTGATCGACAAGAGCACGCCGGAGAAGCAGGACAAATAAAGGGCAGCCATCAGGCCCGTTCCAGCACGCCGGCGCAATCGGCCGGTTGCGCCATGTGCGTACTGAGCCAGTCGAAGACGCGCCCGGCCTTGTCCGCGATGCCAGCGTCAAAACCGCGCTGCGCCAGCAGGGCGATGCCATTCGTGGCCTGCAGCACGCCGGGCGCCAGCAGCAGCGCGCCTGTAGCGTCGCGGCGCACGCACCACGGCGCCAGGCAGTCTTCCAGCAGTGGTCCCAGCACCAAGTTGTGCGACGAGACGATCACCAGTTGGTGCGCGCCCAGCGTATGCAGCACGGCGGCAGCGGCCGCTACCGATTCGAGGTGGTTCGTGCCGCGAAAGATTTCATCGATCAAAAATAGCGCCGGCGCGCCCTGCTCGGCCAGCGCCAGCAATTCGCGTGCACGCCGTAATTCGGCGATATACAGACTTTCTCCACCATCGAGCGAGTCTTCATTCTGCATGCTCGAATACACGGCCAGGCGCGGCACATCAGCGCTGTCTGCATAACAAAAGCCAAAGGCCCGCGCGCAAACAACGTTCAAGCCTATGCAACGCAGCAAGGTGCTCTTGCCGATACCGTTCTGGCCGGAGATGAAGACCCCCTTGCCTTGCACGCCGAACGACAACGGCGCGGCATGCTCCAGCAGGGGATGCCGCATGCCCTGCAAGGCCAGTGCGCGTGGCGCCCCGGTACCCGCCCAGCAGTACACGGGCGCCGCACGTAGCTGCCGCGCCAGTGCCAGATCCGCCTCCAACTGGGCCACCTGAATGAAGCTGTCACGCAGAAATGGCAGCCGCTGCGCCACTAGCTGGCGCGTGCGGAAGTAGCGCTTGACGTTTTTCAGCAGGAGCCAGTCGCCATACTCGACCATCAGCGTATCGACAAAGGGCACGTAATACAGCAGCGAACGCTCGATGGCGCGCGTCAACTTGGCCACCTGCGCGCTGCCGGCAGCCAATGGCAAGGCTGCCCCAACAGGTAGCTGCGCCAGCGCGGCTCGGGTTTTCAGCAGGTGGCGCAAGGTATCGAGCGTGCGTTCCCATAGCTTGGCGCTTTCGTAAAAACGCACCTGCACCGTCATCAGCGCAACGCAGGCGGCCAACACACCAAACAGCGCTGGCCAGCCTACCAGCCAACTGGCGGCGATGGCCAGCAACAAGGCCAGCGGCAGTAACCATAGCCAGGCACTCCACCAGGGTGCCGCTGCCAGCGGCGCACCGAACAGAGTTTCGCTGATCTCCGTATCGGCCTGACGCAAGGGCAGGCAGGCGCGCTGCAGGCTGGCCATCTGGACCGGATCGTCCAGCAATTGCCGGACGTGCGCGATGGAGTCAGAATCGGCCTGACCACCGCTCAGGCGCCGGTGCAGCTCTTGCTGGCCGAAGATGCTGGTCTCGTGCGACAGCTGCGCCGCATACTGGTCGAGCAACAGCTCGTTCCAGGTCTGACCATCAAGCGATGGCGGCTCGCCCGTCAGCCGCTGCAGCATCGCCACGTCGCTGCGAGCGAAACGATAGTCGAGCGCCGGCGCAAAGGCACGGGCAGCGAAAAGTTGCTGGATAAATGGATGCATGGCGCCTGGAAAATAGTCATAGAAGCAATCAGCAAAGCAGATGATGATGATTGCCAATTAATCAAGTGCAAGCTGCGCGTGCGGACATACTGGACAGCGCGGACACGACGGACAGCCGGACACCTGAATTTTTTACCATTAAAATCAGTTACTTAAGCACTGGCACGGATCGTGCATTACAAAAGCTATTCTCCACGAGACCCGACCATGATCCGCGATACATCAGCGCAAGACGCCTTACTCTCCGCACCGCCGGGCCAGCGCCACAAGCGACGCGCCCTGCTGCTGGCCGCTGCCATCATCGTCATCGGCGCCGCCATCGCTGTCGTGACCGGCTGGCGCAACAGCGAGCATTCCGTCAACAGCAGCCGCCTGCGCATCGCCGACGTCACGCGCGGCACCCTGATCCGCGACGCTGCCGTGAATGGCCGCGTGGTCGCCGCGATCAGCCCCACCCTGTATTCGACCACGGTGGCCACCGTGACCCTGAAGGCCAAGGCGGGCGACACCGTCAAGAAGGGTGACATCCTGGCGGTACTGGAGTCGCCTGACCTGTCCGACGCCCTCAAGCGCGAACAATCGAGCGTGCAGCAGCTGGAGGCGGAAGTGGCGCGCCAGCAGATCCTGGCCAAGAAGCAGAAACTGCTGGCGCGGCGTGACGCCGATACGGCCGAGATCGAGCGCCTGTCAGCGCAACGCACACTGGAGCGCTATGAAAGCGTGGCGCAGGTGGGCATCATCGCCAAGATCGATTACCAGAAGGCCAAGGATGCCTTAAATTCAGCAGACATCCGCAGCAAACACGCTTCCCAGGCGGCCGGCCTGGAAAGCGAAGACGTGAGCCTGGCACTGAAGACCAAGGTCAATGAACTGGAACGCCAGCGCCTCGTCCGCGACAACGCCCAGCGCAGGGTCGATGAACTGACCGTGCGCGCTCCCGTCAACGGCTTTATCGGCACGCTGTCGGTGGCCAACCGCAGTGTGGTGCAAGCCAATACTGCCCTCATGACTCTGGTCGACCTGTCGCAGCTGGAAATAGAGCTCGAGGTGCCTGAAACCTATGTGGCCGACATGGGCCTGGGCATGCGCGCCGAGATCGAAACGGGCGCCATCAAGGCGACCGGAAAACTGTCGGCGCTGTCGCCCGAAGTGGTGAAGAACCAGGTACTGGCACGTGTGCGTTTCGATGGTGCGCAGCCGGCCGGCCTGCGCCAGAACCAGCGCGTGGCGGCGCGCCTCTTGATCGACGAAAAGCCGAATGTACTGATGCTGGCGCGCGGCTCCTTCGTCGAAGCCGAGGCTGGTCGTTTCGCCTATGTGGTGCGCGACGGCGTGGCCATGCGCACCCCCATCAAGCTGGGCGCGACCAGCGTCACGGCAGTGGAAATTGTCGACGGTTTGAAGCTGGGCGACAAGGTCGTGGTCGCCGGTACGGAAAACTTCGCGAACGCCGCCCGCGTTTCCCTCAATTAGTCAGCTGCACCCACTTCATTCCATCAAGAGGTCCACCATGCTGCGCATGCAAAATCTGAACAAAGTCTATCGTACCCACATGATCGAAACCCACGCGCTGCGCGGCTTCGACATCCATGTGCAACAAGGCGAATTCGTCACCGTCACCGGGCCTTCGGGCTCGGGCAAGACGAGCTTTTTGAATATCGCCGGCCTGCTCGAGGAATTCACCGACGGCGAATATATACTCGACGGCGTCAACGTCAGGGGCATGGATGACAATGCCCGCTCGCGCCTGCGCAATGAAAAACTCGGCTTCATCTTCCAGGGCTTCAACCTGATTCCCGACTTGTCGCTGTTCGACAACGTCGACGTGCCGCTGCGCTACCGGGGCTTCAACCGCGCCGAGCGCAAGGAGCGCATCGAGGAAGCGCTGGCCAAGGTCGGCCTGGCGTCGCGCATGAAGCATTATCCGGCCGAATTGTCGGGCGGCCAGCAGCAGCGCGTGGCGATCGCGCGCGCTCTGGCCGGCTCGCCCAAGCTGCTGCTGGCCGATGAACCGACGGGCAACCTGGACACGCAAATGGCGCGCGGCGTGATGGAACTGCTGGAAGAAATCAATGCGCAAGGCACCACCATCCTGATGGTCACGCACGATCCGGAACTGGCGCTGCGCAGCCAGCGCAATGTACACATCATCGACGGCCAGGTGTCGGACCTGGTGCAACACGGCGCCACCCTGTCTGCCAGGGCGCAGCACACCGTGAGCGCCTGAGGAGAAAACATGTTTCGCTACTATTTCACGCTGGGCCTGCGCAGCCTGCGCCGTAACCGCGCGCTGACCGCATTGATGATACTGACCCTGGCCGTTGGCGTGGCCGCCAGCGTCTCCACGGTCACCATCTTGCACGCCATGTCCGGCGATCCGCTACCGCACAAGAGCGACCGCATGTTCGTGCCGCTGATCGACATACTGCCCGTCAAAGGCTATGTCCCCGGCGAAGAGCCGGGTTTTTCGCAAGCCCAGATGAGCTATGTCGATGCACGTAATTTCATGGCCAGCAAAATGGGCGTGCGCCGCACCGTCATGTACGGCGTGGCCGGTCCGGTCGAGCCGGCACGCAAGGATATCGGGTCTTTCAACTCCCAGGGCATGGCGCCCACACGCGATTTTTTCAGCATGTTCGAAGCGCCCTTCCTGTACGGCCAGGCGTGGAGCGAAGCCGATGATGCCAACGGCGCCGATGTGATCGTCCTGAGCCGCGCACTGGCCGAAAAACTGGTGGGTACAAGCAACCCGGTCGGCCAGCGCGTCACGCTGCTGGGCCGTCCCTACATGGTGACAGGCGTGCTGGCGACCTGGAACGTGGTGCCACGCCCACACCGCATCATCGGCAGCAAGGGCGCCTTTGGCGCCGAAGACGAATTCTTCATCCCGTTTGCCAGCGCGATTCGGCACGAAACGGAGCACGACGGCGGCATGAGCTGCAATAGCGACCAGAGCGTCCCACCCGGCTTCCAGGGCCGGCTCGTTTCCGGCTGCACCTGGCTGCAGTTCTGGTTCGAAATGGCCAGCAGCGGCGAACGCGGCCAGTTGCAGCAATACCTGGACGCCTATGCGGGCGAGCAGCGCAAGCTGGGGCGCATGAAGCGCAATGCGCCGAACCGGCTGTACGACCTGAACGAATGGATGAACTATTTGCATGTGGTCGACAACGACAACAAGCTGGCAGCCTGGCTGGCCTTCGGCTTCCTGTTGCTCTGCCTGGTCAACACCATCGGCCTGCTGCTGGCGAAGTTTTCCGTGCGCGCCAGCGAGGTAGGCATCCGCCGGGCACTGGGCGCCACGCGGCGCGATATCTTCCGCCAGTTCCTGATCGAAAGCAGCGTGATCGGCCTCGCTGGCGGCGTGATCGGCCTGTTGCTGGCATTTGGCGCGCTGGCCGTGGTCAGTCAGCAGTCGGAAGAATTGGGCAGCGTGGCACACATGGATATAGCAATGCTATTGCTGACGTTTGCCATGTCGGTGCTGGCGGCCGTGCTCGCTGGCCTCCTGCCTACCTGGCGCGCCTGTCAGGTAACGCCGGCGATACAGCTCAAGTCGCAATGAAGCCGCCCCCCCCCTTTACCCAACATGAGGTCCAGCATGGAAATCCGTCCCATCGTGTCGGCGCTGATGCGCAGCAAAACCGGCGCCATCCTGGTGGCGCTGCAGATCGCTATCAGCCTGGCCATCCTGGCCAACGCCCTGCACATCGTCAACCTGCGCCAGGCGGTGGCTGCCCGGCCCACCGGCGTGGCCGCTGAAAACGACATTTTTTACGTCAATATTCAAAACATGGATCGCGGCAGACACCAGCGCCAGCTGTCGGAGCAGAAACGCCAGGCAGCCCTGCTGCGCGCCTTGCCGGGGGTGCTGTCGGTGGCGCAAACGTCGCAGGCAGTGCTGTCACGCTCCGGCAACTCGACCAGCGTGGCGGCCAAGCGCAATCAGGTCACGCCCAGTGCCAATATATCGACTTACTACACGCCCGATTCGCTGGTCAAGACCTATGGCTTGCAACTGCTGGAAGGACGCGACTTCCGGCCTGATGAAGTGTCCGAGATCGACGAAGATGTCGACGGTAGCGATCCCAAGGTGGCCATCGTGACGCGCGCGGCGGCACAAAAAATCTGGCCCGGCGAAACCAGCTTTATCGGCAAGACGCTATACAAGGGCACCGGCGCCGACGATCCCGAGCTGCGCGTGGTCGGCGTCGTCGAGCGGCTGCAAACGCAGGTCGGCCAGGTCAAGGCCGAAGGCGAATACTCGCTCCTGTTGCCGGCACGCCTGACGGGCGGGCGCGATTCCCTGCTGTATGTCGTGCGTGCCGAACCGGGCCAGCGCGATCGCCTGATCAAGGAAGCGCAACAGGCCATCCGCAGTGCCAGCAGCGACCGCCTGCTGGTGCGTACCGACACCCTGGAACAGCACCGTCAATTGCGCTACCGGGCCGACCGCGGCCTGTCCTGGATGCTGATCGCCGTATCGACTCTGCTGCTGCTGGTGACCGCCAGCGGCATCGTCGGCATTGCCAGCCTGTGGGTGACGCAGCGCAGGAAGCAGATCGGCGTGCGGCGCGCATTGGGTGCGCGCCGCAGCGATATCCTGCGCTACTTCTTGACGGAGAATTTCATGATCACCAGCGTCGGCGTGGCTTGCGGCGTGCTGCTGGCGCTAGGCTTAAATCAGCTGCTGGTGAGCCAGCTGGAAATGGCGCGCCTGCCACCGGGCTACCTGCTGGCCGGTGCGCTGGTGTTCTGGCTGCTGGGCGTGGGCGCAGTGTATGGACCGGCATGGCGCGCGGCCAGCATTTCGCCGGCCACTGCCACGCGCAGCACCTGAAGCGGCACCTCAGTGATATGCTGCGCGCATGCCTATCGTACTGATTATTGACGACAATGCCGCCGTGGCCATCGCCCTCGACGTGCTGTTCTCCCTGCATGAGATCGACGCCATGCGTGCCACCTCGCCCGAGGAAGGCCTGCATCTGCTCGAGCACCACGCCATCGACCTGGTGGTGCAAGATATGAACTTCACGGCCGACACCACCTCGGGCGAAGAAGGCAGCGCGCTGTTCCACGCCATCCGCGCGCGCTACCCTGACTTGCCCGTGATCTTGCTGACGGCATGGACCCAGCTCGACGCGGCCGTCGAGCTGATCAAGTCTGGCGCGGCCGACTACCTGGCCAAGCCATGGGATGACCGGCGCCTGATCGCCAGCGTGCAGAACCTGCTGGAACTGGGGCAAGCCAACCGCGCATTGCGCCAGCGCGTGGTAGCTGAGCAGCGCCAGCGCCACGCGCTGGAGCACGAATTCGACCTGCGCGGCATGGTATGGCAAGATCCGGCCACCGAACGCGTGGTGCACCTGGCCTGCCAGGTGGCGCGCGCCGACGTGCCCGTGCTCATTTCCGGGCCGAACGGCAGCGGCAAGGAACGCATCGCCGCCATCGTGCAAGCCAATTCACAGGTCGCCAACGGTCCCTTCGTCGTGCTCAATTGCGGTGCCGTGCCAGTCGATCTGATCGAGGCGGAACTGTTCGGCGCCGAGGCGGGCGCCTACACCGGCATCACGCGCGCACGCGATGGCAAGTTCGACGCGGCCGATGGCGGCACCTTGTTCCTCGACGAAATTGGCAACCTGCCGCTGGCCGGGCAAATGAAACTGCTGCGCGTGCTGGAAACGGGACGCTTCGAGCGCCTCGGCTCGAACCGCGAGCGGCAGGTGACAGTGCGCGTCATCAGCGCCAGCAATGCCGACCTGCCGGCGATGATCAAGGCTGGCACCTTTCGCGAAGACCTGTTTTACCGCCTGAACGTGATCGAACTGCGCCTGCCGCCGCTGGCCCAGCGGCCGGCCGACATCCTGGTGCTGGCACGGCATTTCCTGGGCAGTGAGAAAACGCTGGATGCGCAGGCGCAGGCCACCTTGCTGGCCCACGCCTGGCCGGGCAATGTGCGCGAACTGAAAAACGTCATGCAGCGCGCCAGCCTGCTGACGGCTGGTCCGATCATCCATGCGCAGGAAACGGGCTTGCCGCTGGCGGGAATGCCATCGCTGCGCACGCCACAGGATGCGACCGCGACGGAACCGGACCGCGACAGCGTCAGCGCCGCTCTGGCGCGCGCGCACGGCGTAGTGGCGCAGGCGGCGCAGGAACTGGGGCTGTCGCGCCAGGCGCTGTACCGGCGCATGGAACGCCTGGGCATCGCACGCGGCTGATGGCATACGGCCCCATGCGCCTCTCCCTGCTCACGCGTTGGACGGCCCTGATCGTCACCTTGCTGGTGCTGGGCATCGTCATCGCCCTGCTGCTGACGCATTTTTTGCCAAGCCAGCCGCTGCTGGTGCTGGCCGGTACCCTGCTGTGCGTGCTGCCCATGGCCATCATGACCATCCGCGCGCAACTGCAAGCGATGCTGTCGCTGTTTCGCGCCTTGAGCGGCACGGTCGCCAGCTACCAGGACGGTGACTTCGGCTTTAGCTTGCGCTGGCCGCAGAACGATGAACTGGCCGACCTGGTGGCGGCCCACAATGCGCTGGGCGACGTGCTGCGCAAGCAGCGCCTAGACCTGGTGCAGCGTGAACTGCTGCTCGACACCATGGTGCAAAACACTCCGGTAGCCATGCTGCTGGTGGCCGAGGGCAGCGCCATCGTCTACGCCAACCTGGCTGCGCGCCAGTTGCTGCACCACGGCCGCCGTCTCGAAGGACGCCACCTTGCAGACATTGTGCGCGAGGCGGCACCGGCCTTGGCCGAGGCGCTGGCGCGCCGCAACGATGGCCTGTTTACCAGCGGCGAAGGGGAACAGGAAGAGGTGTATCACTTGGCGCGGCGCAGCTTCAGCCTGAACGGGCGCAAGCATGAACTGCTGCTGTTGCGCCAACTGACCCTGGAACTGCGGCGCCAGGAAGTGCAAACCTGGAAAAAAGTCATCCGCGTCATCAGCCATGAACTCAACAACTCGCTGGCGCCGCTGGCCTCGCTGGCCCATTCCGGCGCCGAGCTGGTGCGCCGCGGCCAGACCGAACGCCTGCCGCAAATCCTCGCCACCATCGAGGAGCGCACGCGCCACCTGGAAACCTTCATCCTCGGCTATGCGCGCTTTGCCAAGCTGCCCGCACCGCGCCCGGCGCCGTGTGAATGGCAACCGTTCCTCTGCAGCCTGGCATCGCAAGCAGTCTTCACGCTCGACGGCACGCCGCCCACGCAGTCAGCCGTGTTCGATGCGGCGCAAATGCAGCAGGCGCTGCTGAACCTGCTCAAGAATGCGCTGGAGTCCGGCTCCAAGCTCCAGCATATCGGTTTGCACGTCAGCCAGGCGCATGGACAGCTGCGCATCGAGGTGCGCGACCGGGGGCCGGGCATGAGCGGCGCCGTGCTGGAAAACGCCTTAGTGCCGTTTTATTCCACCAAGCGCAGCGGCACGGGCCTGGGCCTGGCCCTGGCGCGCGAAATCGCCGAAGCGCATGGCGGACGCATCACGCTGGCCAACCGTGAAGGCGGTGGCCTGGCGGTGATGCTCATTCTTCCTTTGCCGGAGGGAAATTAGTTCCTCGTCTAACGATTTTTAAATCACACATTCCGCCATTATTTTTCGGTGCTATATTGATAATTAGAAATATTAATATGGCCATTTATTAATACCACGCCCGTGTGTTAGAAAAAAGCTATTTAGGTTTGCATAATGATATAAAAATATCTCATTGACAATGAATTGTCTTGGCGATAATTTGTCTGAGCGGCACGGTTTTTTTGGAACATCAATCGTTTTCTCGCAAGGATAAATATGAAACTGAAATCACTCATCGCAGCACTGGTGCTGGGCGCTGCAACCATCGGCAATGCATCTGCTGCTGCGTACAACGTCACCCTGACCAACACCTCGGGCAACCTGTGGGTAGGCGGCTTCAACTCCACGCCCAATCCGCTCGGCGACTTTACCGATACCTTCACCTTCTCCCAGAATGCGACCTTCGGTTCGACCGCGCAAGCCTTCCTGGCCAACCTGTCGGTCACGGGCAGCGATGCTTCCTCGATCAACTTCAGCTGGGCCAACCTGAATAACATCTACCTCAATGGCTTTGGCGGCGCCACCGTCTTCGGCTATGCCCAGGGCCAGGTACTGGCGCCAACCAACCTGCTGTTCAACGCCCCGTTGGTCCTCACGGTCAAAGGCAACAGCAAGGGCGGCAGCTACAGCGGCAACTTCAACCTGACCCTTGCCCCGGTCCCAGAACCGGAAACGTACGGCATGCTGCTGGCCGGCCTCGGCGTACTGGGCTTCCTGGCGCGACGCCGCAAGCAATCTTGAGTTGCGATCACAAAAGACGCTGCGGCGTCTTTTGTCTGCCGGCTGCTAAACTGCTGCCATGACGACCGACTTTACCTCCACCAGCCATACCGCTTTCAGCCACCCGGGCCACCCGCCGGCCACCACCACCGAACACCGCGGCATCCGCTACCTGCACCTGGGTACCAAATGGGTGCAAGGCGCCATGCGCCTGGACAAACCCGACGCCATCGAACTCGAATACGTGCAAATGATGATGATGTGGATGCTATTCAAGACGCAGCCCAAACGCATCGTGCAACTTGGCCTTGGCAGCGCCGCACTGACCAAATTCAGTTACCGCCGCTTCCCCGACGCCACGGTCACGGCCATCGAACTCAATCCGAACGTGATCGCCATCTGCGGCGCCCAATTTGCGCTACCGCCGAATGACAAGCGCCTCGACGTGCGCGAAATGAATGCGCTCGATTTCGTACTCGATCCGGCCAACCACGGCACGGTCGATGCACTGCAAGTGGACCTGTACGACGAAGACGCGCGCGGCCCCGTTCTCGACACGCCCGAGTTCTACCAGGCTTGCTTCGACTGCCTAGCAGCCGATGGCATCATGTGCACGAATGTCTTCGGCGACTTCCCCAACTACGACAAGAATTTGCAGGCCATGGAACTGGTCTTCGACGCCGTCGTCTGGGTACCGGAAATGGAAGATGAAAACATCGTCGTGCTGGCCTTCAAACAATCGCCGTCACTCGATTTCAGCGACTTGTACGAACGCGCCGCCAGCATCAAGAAGCAGTTCAATCTGCCGGCCAAGAACTGGGTCAACGGCTTGAAGCAATGGATGCAAGATCAGCAGTAAAGCAGTGGCGCAGGATCACGCCGGCGGCAGCATGCCAAGGGCGGCCAGCGCCGATGCGCTCACCAACAGCGAATTACCTGCGTATGCCGCCTGGGGTACGGAATCCGCTTGACCGGCCAGCGTGCTTGCCCGATGATCGGCGTTGACGGCGTTCACCGCCAATTTACCCACCGATCCAATCACACATGGAGCATATGATGATGAAGCGAGTATCCCTGGCTGCGGCCCTGACGGTCATGCTGGCCTGTGGCGGCAGTAGTGCGGCACTGGCAGCTGAGGCGGGCGACGCGGCCCTGACGGCGGCTATCGCCGGCAGTGCGCGCACGCCGGCCAACGCGCTACGCGACAGTGCCCGCCACCCGTATGAAACACTGACGTTTTTCGGTATCAAACCGAACATGACGGTAGTGGAACTGTCGCCCGGCGGCGGCTGGTACACGGAAATCCTGGCACCCTATCTGCGAGACAACGGCAAGCTGATCGCCGCTGGCAACGACCCGCAGTCAAGCAGCGAAGGTGCACGCCGTGGCGCGGCGCGCTTCCAGCAAAAACTCGACGCCAATCCAGCCGCTTTCGGCAAGGTGGAACTGGGCGCCTTTGCGCCGCCCACCACCTACCGCATTGCGCCCAAAGGCACGGCCGACATGGTGCTCACCTTCCGCAATATCCACAACTGGATACCCATCGGCCAGGACGGCATGCAAACGCTGTTCAAGGAAGTGTATGACAGCCTGAAACCGGGTGGCGTGTTCGGTATTGTTGAACACCGCCTGCCAGCGAACAAGGTACAGGATGCCACCGCCAGCAGCGGCTATATGCACGAAGCGTACGTGATCAAGCTGGCCGAAAGCGCAGGCTTCAAGTTGGCAGCGAAGTCCGACATCAACGCCAATCCCAAGGACACCGCCGACCACCGTAACGGCGTCTGGGCCCTGCCGCCCTCCTACGCCAACAAGGATGTGGAGCGCGCCAAATACACGGCCATCGGCGAGAGCGACCGCATGACCCTGAAGTTCGTCAAGTAAGTCGGCTTAGCGCGGCGACGCCGCGCGTAATCCGACAACATCGTTGGCGCCGGTGATGGCGTCGGCGGTGATGGCGTCGGATTAAGCGCGGCGCGCTAACCCGACCTACCGGTTTATTTCTTCGTGTCCTTCGGTTTCACCGGCACCAGGCTCAGGTCCTGGAAATCGTAGCTGAAATCCGTCTCGGCCGACACCGGTGCCATTTTCACCCTGTCGATGCTGCCATCGGGATTGAGCGAGAACGTCACATAGGCGTCGGCGTTAAAGTTGCGCTCCTTCCAGCGCACGATGAAGGTATCGTGCTGCCAGTGTTCCAGCTCGCCCGTCAAGTCCGGCGTGCGCGTAAAGCTGAGGATATGTTTTTTCCCCTCCGGCTTGATCACAACCTTGCCATACCAGGCATCTTCATACTCGCCGTCATACGCTGCCAGCGGCAGCGATGGCTGCGATTTGGCCGCGCGCGCGCTCGATGCCTTGCCCTGCTTCTTGACTTCTTCGGCATGCTGGTCCTGCTCCACCTTGGCCACCAGCGCCAGCCAGTCCGACGGTGCCGCCTGCAGATAATGGTCGAGGATGCGCCATTGCAGCGCCGTCATCGAACCGCCATTTTCCGCATTGGTGAGGATAGCTACGCCCAGTTTCGCTTCCGGCACCATCACTACGCGCGAATAAAAACCCTGCAACGCGCCACCATGCATGGCCACTTTCATGCCCTTGTAGTCGCGCAGCTGAAAGCCCAGGCCATACGCGCTGAAGTTCGGCTTGGTCGCGGCCAGCGTTGGCTTCGGTTCGCCAATCTTGATCGGCGTTTGCGCCGCCCACATTTCGCGGCCCTGCTTTTCGCTGAACAGACGCGCTGGCTTGCCATCCTTGTCCGTCACGCCGGCGATCTTGCCTTCGTCGAGCAATACCATCATCCACTTGGCGATATCTTCCGCATTCGTGTTAATGCCGACGGCGCCCACGGCGTTCGGCACCGGCATCGATTTGACGGCCGTGATCTTGCCATCGATCTTGCTGTGCGCACTGGCGACATCAGGGTTAGCAACGTTCTCGGCCAGGCTGGTGGTGGTGCCCTTCATGCCCAGCGGCGCCAGGATGCGTTCATGCATGGCCTCACCCCAGCTTTTCCCGGCCTTGTCGGCGATGATTTTGCCAGCCACGATGTACAGCAGGTTATCGTAAGCATAGCTGTTGCGAAAACTCGTGGCCGGGCGGATGTAGCGCAGCTTCTCGATGATCTCGTCGGTGGAAAACGTGGTGGTAGGCCACCACAGCAAGTCGCCCGCGCCCAGGCCCAAGCCACTGCGGTGCGTCAGCAAATCGCGGATGGTCATGGCGCCCGTCACGTAGGCATCGTACATCTGAAAGCCGGGCAAGTGCTTGGTGACGGGGTCGTCCCAGGCCAGCTTGCCTTCGTCAACCAGCATGGCCAGCGCAGCGGCCGTGAAGCCTTTCGAGTTGGACGCCACTTCGAACAAGGTCTGCGCATCGACGGCAGCCGGTTCGCCCAGCTTGCGTACGCCAAAGCCCTTGGCGGTGATGACCTTGCCATCCTTGACGATGGCGATCGCCATGCCGGGCACGTCGAATACTTTCAGGGCGGTGGCGACATCACGCTCAAGATCGAAGGCAGGCGCGGGCGCGGGGACCACAGCAGCGGCAACGGCGGGAGCGGCGTCAAACGCCAGCGCCGGCACGGTGATGCTGGAAAACGCCAGCACGATGGCGGCGGTGAGACGGTTCATGGTATGCATGGTCAGGATGTCCTAAGAAGGTTCAATGTGCTTGCGCGGCCATCAATTTATCGACGCTTTCCTGCGTCACCGGGTGGTAGCGTGCGCGCGCCTGCGCATACACGTCCCTGGCCCAGGCCTGGCCCGGCGGCGTCTTCATCAAGGCACTGTACAGTGGAACGACGAACTTTTGGCGGCCCACGCTCATCAGGAATGCCTGCAGCGGCTCGCGTACATCGTAACCGGCGTTTACGGCAGCGAGGTAAAAGCGGTAAGCCACCTCATTGTTGCCGCTCTTGCCTACGCCGTATGCCTGGTCCAGCTCACGCAGCTGCGCGGCGCTGGCCTTGTTGTTGATGTCGTTCAGGAAGTGCATCGATTCGATGGCGATCCACTTGTCCATGCCCAGGTCTTTGGTCGCCAGTTCGCCTTTCAACCAGGCGTCGCGGTGCTGGTCCAGCAGCGCTAAGCGCGGCGAGACGACGCGCTGCGCGCTGGCCGGCACGCCGGTGCCATACAACCATTCTTCGAGTTCCGCTGGCGACATCACCTCTGGGTGCTGCGCCAGCAGGTTCTTGCGCAGATAGGCGATGAACTGCTCCGTCGTCACGCTCTGGAACGCGTGCTGGTCGAACCAGCCGCGCAGGAAGGGGTCGAACACGGCACGCCCCGCGCGCCGTTCCATGGTCGCCAGGAACCAGGCACCTTTCGGGTAGATGATACCGTCGTCCGTATACGTTTGCGCCGGGTTGACATCGGCATCGCGCGTAATCAGCGCCGTTTTCGCCGCCGGCAATTCCTTGATCGACGCCGCCAGTTCTTCCTGATCGACCTGCACGCCCATCTGCGCTACTTCGCTGCCATACAGCTGCTCGACGATGCGCGTGGTGACGTAAGTGGTGAAACCTTCATTGAGCCACATGTGCTTCCACGACGCGTTGGTGACCAGGTTGCCCGACCACGAGTGGGCCAGTTCATGCGCGATCAGGTCGACCAGGCTGCGGTCGCCGGCGATCATGGTCGGCGTGAGGAAGGTCAGGCGCGGGTTTTCCATGCCGCCGTAGGGGAACGATGGCGGCAGCACGATCATGTCGTAGCGCCCCCAGCCATACGGACCATACAGCGCTTCGGCTGCCTGGATCATCTTTTCCGTGTCGGCCAGCTCGTATTCGGCGGCCTTGATGCGCGGCGGCTCCGCATACACGGCCGAACGGGGACCGAGTTTGCGCACTTCCAGTTCGCCGATGGCAATGGCCAACAGATACGATGGAATCGGCTGTGGCATCCTGAATTTCCAACCGCCCTTGCCGGTCGCCTTGTCGTCATTCTCGGCGCTCATCACGACGCGCATGCCGCGCGGCGCCTCGATGCGCGCGCTATAGGTAAAACGCACGGCTGGCGTATCCTGCGACGGCACCCACGAGCGGGCGTTGATACTTTGCGACTGACTGAACATGAAAGGCAGCTTGCCCGACATGGTCTGCTGCGGCGTAAGCCACTGCAGCGCGATGGCGTTGGGGGCCGTGTGATAGTAGACGCGCACTTTGCCTGGCTGGCCCGTGGTGGTGATGCGCAGCGCCTGGCCCTTTTCCGGGTCGGCCTTGTCCAGCTGATACGGCGCCATCTGCCATGCGCCGCGCTTGTCTTGCACCTGCACTTTCGCGATCGACAAATCGCGCGTATCGAGCACCAGGGTGCGTGCCGCCGGGTCGATCCAGTTCAGCGACAGCTCGGCATAGCCGGAGAGGGTCTTTTGCTTGAAATCGGCTTTCAGGTCCAGCTGCAGGTCGCGCGTGCGCACCTGGTCGTAGCGCGCGTAACTGAGGGGATCGGCGTGCGCGGCCAGTGTCAGCTGGCACAGTAGCGCACAGCCCAGGGCGCGCAGGAAGGTCAAAGTTTGCATGGTCGTCTTTTGAATGATTTGCGAAAGCCCCGGTCCGTGTGCGCCGGGGCGTCGCGCAGAATAGCACTTCCGGCGCGGACCGGCAGAAAAAAGCGCCGGACTGTGCCGGCGCTGTTTTACTGTGTCGTTTCTGATCGGGCTTCAGGCTTGGTCTCGGATGCCTTGAGCGGCGTACTCAAATCCTTCATCAGGTTGTTCTTGTCGCGCTCCAGCTTGAACAGCTCCAGGCGCGATGCGGTGATTTTTCGCGGCCAGGCGTTGTTGCTGATATCGATATCGGCTGTCTCCCAGTACGGGTCTTGCACCAATCCCACCATCGGCTCATCCGTGATGATGACCTTGCTGATTTTGTGCGGCGAATAACGCCATACTTCGGCCGGCACGCGCTCGATGATCTTCTTGCCGCTTTCTAGTTCGATTTCCAGGATCAGCGGCATCACCAGGCCGCCAATGTTCGAAAAGTCGACCAGGTACAGATGCTTGCCCAGCTTATGCTGCTCCAGCAATTTTCGCTCCCATGGTTCCAGCGCTTCCTGCTCCTCCGCGTAGCTGTTGCGGTCCTTGTTGCTCACCGTGAAATCGTCGTGCCGGTTATAGAAATCCTTCAGCGTCGGATCCAGCTCAACCTTCTTCGGCAGCGCCTTGTTGCGTTGCTCGGAGATCGAGATGGGCTGCGCCGCCTTCTGCGCCTTCTTCCAGGCTTGCTCGACTTCCGGATTCTTCGTACTCACGCGATATTCGCTGATGCCGTCGATGCTGATGTCAACCGCGTCGGTGGTATAAAACCAGCCGCGCCAGAACCAATCGAGGTCGGTGCCAGAAGCGTCTTCCATGGTGCGGAAAAAATCGGCTGGCGTGGGCCGTTTGAACTTCCAGCGCAAGGCGTATTGCTTGAAGGCGAAGTCGAACAGTTCACGCCCAAGTATCGTCTCGCGCAGGATGTTGAGGGCCGTGGCCGGCTTGTCGTAGGCATTCGCCGTGAACTGCAGCAAGGACTCGGAATTGGTCATGATGGGTACCTGGTTCTGGCTGCGCATGTAATCGACAATCTTGCGCGGCTCGCCATTCCAGGATGGAAAATGCTCTTCCCACGCCTGCTCGGCAAGGTACTGCAGGAAAGAATTGAGGCCCTCGTCCATCCACGTCCACTGGCGCTCGTCGGAGTTGACGATCATGGGGAAATAGTTGTGCCCCACTTCGTGAATGATCACGCCAATCAGATCGTATTTCGTCGTCTTCGAATACGTCAGCTCGCCCGTCTTCTTGTCCTTCACCGGGCGTCCGCCGTTGAACGAGATCATCGGATACTCCATGCCGCCCACGGCGCCATTGACGGAAATCGCATTCGGATACGGATAATCAAAACTGTACTTGTTGTACTGTTCGATCGCATGCACGACGGCACGCGTGCTGTACTGCTGCCACAGCGGATTGCCCTCGTTCGGATAGTAGGACATCGCCATCACGCGCTTGCCGCCGCTATTCAAGCCCTGCGCATCCCAGATGAACTTGCGGCTCGATGCCCACGCCACGTCGCGCACATTGGCCGCCTTGAAGTGCCAGGTCTTCGTCCCCGCCACGCGGTCCTTTTCCGCCGCCAGCGCCTCAGCGGGCGTGATCACCAGCAGCGGCGTGGCGCTATTTCGCGCCCGTGCCAGACGCTCGCGCTGCACCGCGCTCAGCACACTGGAAGGATTCTGCAATTCCCCCGTGGCCGCCACCACATGGTCAGCCGGCACCGTCAGATACAGCTCATAGTCGCCAAACTCCAGCGTGAATTCACCGGAACCGAGGAACTGCTTGTGCTGCCAGCCGACGGCGTCGTAATACGCAGCCATGCGCGGGAACCACTGCGCAATCTGGAAAATCGTGTTCTTGTCGTCTTCAAAATATTCATAGCCGGAGCGCTCGACCAGTACCTTCTGATCATTGACTCGATAAGACCAATCGATGCCAAAGCTGATGCTCTGGCCGGGCGCCAGCGCCACGGGCAAATCGATGCGCAGCATGGTCTGGTTGACGACATGCGGCAGCGGCTTGCCGTTGGCCGCTTTCACGGCGGTGAGCTTGAAGCCGCCGTCGAATTCGCGGCCCGCGTGGATGGCGCGCAAGTCTTCGAATTTGAGCGCTTCGTCTTCATTGCCGCTGAGCCAGGCCTGGCGCGACGGCGCGCTCAGCACGCGGCGCTGGTCGGCATCCTGGCGCAAGCCATTCTGGTCCAGTTGCAGCCACAAATACGCGAGGCTGTCGGGTGAGCGATTGTGGTAGGTGATCTGTTCACTGGCCGTGATTTCGCGACGCGCTTCGTCCAGGGTGGCGCGAATCACATAGTCGGCGCGTTGCTGCCAATAGGCGTGGCCGGGCGCGCCGGACGCAGTGCGGTAAACGTTGGGCGTGGGCAGCAATTCTTCGAGCTGGCGGAACTTGTCGTCGAAGGGTGCGGCAGCGCATAGGCCGGGCAAGGGGGCAAGCAAGGTCAAACACAAGGCAAGCAAGCGGGCAAGAAGCGGCATGGCGCATTCCCTATAGGAGTCGTGGACAGACTGCATTCTAAGTCGAGTCTGTTTTCAAATCGCCCATTGTTGTGGAAGTTCCACACATACCGTCGCGCCGCAGCGGCACTGGTGCCGCTGCGGGCATTGACGCATGATGCGCCTCGAACATTGGGGAGTAGTCGTCCTGCGGACATGCGCACTGGCGCGGCGCCTCCCAAGGGGCGCCGCGCAGAGCACGACACGTGGCTAGGCTAGGCTAGGCTAGGCTAGACCAGCAGTAGTACCGCATACTCGCGGCCCTCGTCACGCAGGGTGATGCTGTTGCCATCGAGCGCCACGCCATCGAGCGCCAGCCCCGCAGGCCGCCCCTGCGCCCGCTCCACCGTGATGGCGTAGCTGCTGCTGCCGAAGCGGTACTGCAGCTTGAAGCCACTCCATTCGGCCGGCAGGGTCGGCGTCACGCGCAGCATGTTCGCTTCACGCGTCAAGCCGAGCAGGGATTCGACGATCAGGCGGTACAGCCAGCCAGACGATCCCGTGTACCAGCTCCAGCCGCCGCGCCCCACGTGTGGCGCCACGGCATACACGTCGGCCGTCACCACATACGGTTCCACCTTGTAGCGCGCCACTGCCTGCGCGTCGACACCGTGGCGCACGGGATTAATCATGCGCAGCAGTTCCCACGCCTTTTCGCCATCACCCATTCGGGCAAAGGCCATCGCCGTCCAGATGGCCGCATGCGTGTACTGGCCGCCGTTCTCGCGCACCCCGGGCACATAACCGCGGATATAGCCGGGATTGAGGTCGGCTTTGTCGAACGGTGGATCGAGCAGCTGGATCACGCCGGAGTCGCGCCGCACCAGCCGCGCATCGACTTGGCGCATGGCACCGGCCACGCGCTCCTTGTTGGCCGCGCCCGACAGCACGCCCCAGCTTTGCGAAATCGAATCGATCTGGCATTCCTCGTTCGTGTGCGATCCCAATGGGGTGCCGTCGTCGAAATACGCGCGCCGGTACCACTCGCCATCCCAGGCATGCTGCTCGACATTGGCCGCCAGCTTGACGGCTTCGTCGCGGCAGAATTGGGCAAACGCCACGTCGCCGCGCAGCACGGCCACCTCGGCGAAGCGCTGCAGCACTTCATACAGGAAGAAAGCCAGCCAGACGCTCTCGCCCTTGCCATGCTCGCCCACCTTGTCCATGCCGTCGTTCCAGTCGCAGGAACCCATCAACGGCAAGCCGTGCACGCCCAGGCGCAGGCCATGGCGGATGGCGCGCACGCAGTGCTCGTACAGGTCGGCCGACTCGTCCGAACGCAGGGGCTGGTCGTAATACGAGTCCTCTTCCGGCTTGACGGCGCGCCCTTCGATGAAGGGCACCACTTCCGACAGCACGCTGACGTCACCGGTGGCGATCACATAGCGGCAAGCGGCCAGCGGTAGCCACAGGTAATCGTCAGAGCAGTGCGTGCGTACGCCCCGGTCCGATGGCGGATGCCACCAATGCTGTACGTCGCCTTCCACAAACTGGTGCGCCGCGCACAGCAGCAAATGGCCGCGCAACAGTTGCGGCGCTGTGTGGACCATGGCCATCGCATCTTGCAGCTGGTCGCGGAAACCATACGCGCCACCCGACTGGTAATAGCCGCTGCGCGCCCACAAACGGCAGGCGATGGTCTGGTACATCAGCCAGCCATTGGCGATCACATCCAGCGACGGATCGGGCGTTTCGATGCGCACGGCACTCAGTGTGCTCTCCCAGTGCGCGCGCACCGCGTCGAGGGCGGCGCGTGCCGCACCTTTGCCCGCATGGCGCTGCACCATGGTGCTGGCATCGGCATTGCGGCGTCCGCCCACGCCCAGGAGGAAGACGATTTCGCGCTCCTGCCCAGGTTGCAGTTCAAACGGCACCTGGATGGCCGCGCACGGGTCCAGCCCGGTACCGGCCTTGCCGGACAGGCGCACGCGCCGCAGCGCTGCCGGCTGCGCCAGGCTGCCGTTGCGGCCGATGAATTCATTGCGGTCGCAGGTGATGGAACGGATGCTGGCATCCGTATGGAAAAAGCCGACACGACCTGAAAACTCCGTGTTGTAGTTATTGCGTGCAAACAGCGCGCCGCTGATGCTGTCGACTTCAGTCGCCACATGCATGGCAGACTTGGCGCGCAGGTCAGCCAGCACCCATTCCACGTAGCCCGTGACGGACAGGCGGCGCGCCACGTCGCTATCGTTGCGCACCTTGATGACAGAGTATTTGATGGCTGCATCGAGCGCCACATAAGTGCACAGTTCAGTGGCGATACCACCCTCGCTGTGTTCAAAAATGCTGTAGCCGAAACCGTGACGCGTCACGTAGTCGCCGCTGCCGCGCGCCGGTAGCGCCGATGGCGACCAGAACTGGCCACTGTGCTCGTCGCGCACGTAAAACGCTTCGCCGGACAAGTCGGAAACGGGGTCGTTTTGCCACGGCGTCAAACGAAATTCATGCGCATTCTCGCTCCAGGTGTAGGCCTGACCGCTTTCGGATACCACCGTGCCAAATTGCGCATTAGCCAGCACGTTCGACCATGGTGCCGGCGTCTGTTTGCCTGCGTCCGTGGTGATCACGTATTCGCGCCCATCGGGCGTGAATCCGCCCAGGCCATTTTCCAGGATCAACTCGCGCGCCTGCGCCCGGTGAGGCACGCCGCCATGATCGCGCACCGGTTCCTGCAACAGCGGCGGCATGCGCAGCACGGGGCTCGGCGGGCGCTTGATCTGTTCGGCCAGAGTGCCACGCAAGTCGCTAATAATGGCGCGCGCCACCGATTGCAGCAAGATGTGGTCTTCGTTGGCAATCTGCTCGGCCAGGCGCACGAAGATGCCGCCTGGACGGTCGATCGCTTGCGCATCGATGCCCGAGGCGATCAAGCCCATGATCTGGTCGTGCAGCAGTTGGCGGTAGCCCGACTGTTCCTCGTACAAAATCACCAGATCCACCACCAGCCCTTTCAGGCGCCAGTAGGCGTGCGCCTGCACCATCTGGCGCGCCAGTTCGATATTGGCAGCGTCGCGTATCTGCAGCAGCACGATGGGCAGGTCGCCCGAGATGGCGTACGCCCACAGGCCAGATTGGCCGCGCTGGTTCTTGATCAGGATGCCGGCCTCGGCGCGCAAGGCCGCATTCGGATAGATCACGGCATTGGCCAGGCGCGCATACAGCTGCGCATCGGCCTCGCTGGCATTCAACTGGCGCAGCACCACCTGGCTGTGCGTCCAGGCCAAGCCGAACACGCGGTCGGCCAGGTGCCGGTCTTGGTATTTGTCGATCAGGTGCAGCGCCGCCTCGCGCTGCTCCACCATGCCGATCACGCTGTCGACCGTCACTGCCTGGTCGGGGGCCAGGATAATGACATAGCGGATGGCCACGATGGGGTCGAGCACGGAACCTTGGCCGCCACCGAGCGGACCACTCTCCTGCAGCGCTTGCGGCAGTTGCGCCGTATTGCCACGGCCGATGAAACGCGCGCGGTCCGTTTCGAACGACACGGTATAGTGCTCGCTATCGTGCACCGTCATCACATGCAGCAGCCACGGCATCTGCTCGTCCTTCGAGCGCGGCCGACGCGTGCACAAAATTGCATTTTCATGCGCCAGGATTTCCGTCTGCACGAACAGCTTGCTGAACGCGGGATGGGCTGCGTCAGCCGCCGCCGGTGCCATCACCACTTCGGCAAAGCTGGTGATCTCGATGCGCCGCTGGCGGTTCGAATTATTGCTGATGCGCGTACGCCGGATTTCGATGTCGTCCTCGGGCGAGACAACGATTTCCGTGTACAAGTCGAGGCCATGGTCGGCACGGCGAAATTCAGCGCGCCCCTCGGAAAATATCACTTCGTATTTATTCGGTTCGGCCAAGGTGGGCTGGTACGTGGTGGACCAGACGGCACCGTCGTCGAGGTCGCGCAGGTAGCAGAAGTTACCCCAGTTGTCGCGCGTGATGTCCTCGCGCCAGCGCGTCACGGACAAGTCCTTCCAGCGGCTGTAGCTTCCGCCCGCATTGCTCACCATGACGTGGTAGCGGCCATTCGACAGCAACTGCGTTTCAGGCACGGCGCTGTTGGCCTGCGTGAGTATGCGCATCGGCATGGCCTGCTCGGAGGCGCCGCTGCGCAGCACCGCCAGTTCGGCCGTATTCGAGTAAAACGCACCTGCCTGCGGCGTACGTTCCTGCAGCACCAACAAGGCCGATTGCAGCAGCGGATCGGACTCGAAGCGGCGCTGCATGGGACGGTCGTGCAACAGGTAGCTGAGGGCCAGGAAACCCATGCCCTGGTGATGCACCATGAACGAGCGGATGACGGCACTGCTCTGCCCTCGCGGCAGGCGCGCGGTAGTAAAGTCGATCGCTTCAAAAAATCCATAGCGGCCCATGTAGCCGGCCGCCTGCATGCGCTGCAGGTTCTGGCACGCCGCTTCCGGCTGCACCATCAGACCCATCATGCTGGCGTACGGCGCCACCACCAAGTCGTCAGCCAGACCACGCTTCAAGCCGAGTCCCGGCACGCCAAAGGCGCGGTACTGGTAATTCAGGCTGGCATCGACCGTGTTGTAACCGGACTCCGAAATTCCCCACGGAACATCGCGCTGGCGCCCGTAGTCGATCTGCGCCTCAATGACGGATTGATAAGTCTGGTCGAGTAGGGTGTTCGGATAATTCGGCATCACCAGCAGCGGCATCAGGTACTCAAACATGGAGCCGCTCCACGACAGCAGCACGGGCTGGCCGGCCACCATGCACAGCTGGCGGCCCAGTGCGAACCAGTGCTCCTGTGGCAGTTGGCCCTGGGCGATGGCAACGAAGCTGGCCAGACGCACTTCGGAAGCGAGCAAGTCGTAGTAGCTGGGGTCCAGGCGCCGTTCGCCGACGTTGTAGCCGATGGCCAGCAATTTGGTCGATGGGTTGTACAGGAACGTGTATTCGATCTGCGCGAAGTCGCGTGCCTGGCCCGCCGCGTGAGCGATGTCGCGCATACGACAGCCAGCCTGCTCGCGGCCTTGCGCCAGCCATGCTGCCAGTTCGAACGGCGTATCTTGCACCACCTCCAGGTTGGCCAGTTCGCGCAGGGTCGGCACGCGCAGCCATGCCGCATCGATGCCCGTTTGCGCCGCCCACGGCGCCAGTTGCAGCAATTCGGCCAGCGCCACGCGGCACTGTCGCGCCAGCGCGTCGCGCCACATGGCCAGCTCGCCATCCTCGCTGCGCAAGTTCAACGACAGCAGCGCGTCGGCCGCGCCATTGACGGCACTGAGGTAGCTATGCCATTCGGGCAAGCTGGCTGGCACGGCCGACATCTGCAGCAGCGCCAGCGATGCAAGCACCGCCTGGCCTTCGCCTTCGGCAGCGATGAACTCCTGCAGCACTTGCGCCGTCGTGCGAATGCCATCGACGATCTGTAGTCCCATGATAGGGGCGTCGTACAGTTCCACCAGGCCGGGCTGCAAAGTCAACAGGTGGCCGGCAAGATTGCCGCTGTCGACCGTCGAAATATACATGGGCTGCAGGGCCTTGAGCGTTTGTGTGTCGTACCAGTTGTAGAAATGGCCCTGGAAGCGTTCCAGCTCGCCCATGCTGTGCAAGGTGGCGCGGCTGCGCTCGATCAACTGGCCCATGGTGAGATAGCCGAAGTCATAGGCCGTCAGGTTGGCCAGCAGCGCCAGGCCGATATTCGTGGGCGAGGTGCGGTGCGCCACCACCAGGTTCGGATGCTCCTGCATGTTGTCGGGTGGCAGCCAATGATCGTCGGGGCCGACGAAGGTCTCGAAATACGCCCAGGTCTTGCGCGCCACGCCATGCAGGAAACGCCCCTGCTCGGGCGACAGGCGGGCCACGGCCCGTTCGATGGGGCGACTGATCCACCAGGCTATGGCGGGCGCGGCCAGCCATAGCAGCAGCACCACGGCGGCGGCCGGCAACGCTGCCGGGCGCCAGTGCAGCAAGGCGGCAAAGGTGGCCAGCGCCAGCGCCGGTGAGCACCACATGGCGCGCCAGCTGTCGGCCTGCGCGCCGGAAGACGCATGCAGGTTCGAGGCCCGCCAGTCGAGCAAATGCTTGTGTGACACGCCCAGGCGCCACAAGGTGCGCACGATGGCGTCCAGGCTGATCCACGCCTCATAGGGCAGGAAAACGAGAGTCAGCATGGCATGCGAAAACTGCACGCCGCAGCGCCGCTCGAACGCGGCCAGATGCTGGCGCCACAGGGTGTCGCGCGGCTTGCGCAACAGGTCGTACAAGGCCGAGAAGACGGGCGGCAGTAAGATGATGGCAAGCACCGCCGCGCTCCAGAAGGCCACGTGCGGCAAAAATCCCCACACCAGCAGCAGCGACACGGTGGTAGCGGGCGCCACGACGCTGCGGCGCAGATTGTCGAACAGCTTCCAGCGCGACAGCATCGACAGAGGATTACGTTCGCGCTTGCCGGCGCGGCCCGGCACGCGCCCCAACAGCCAGCCTATCAGTTGCCAGTCGCCGCGTATCCAGCGCTGGCGGCGACTCACGTCCGCATCATAGCGGGCAGGATATTGCTCATACAATTGCGAGTCGCTGAGCAGGCCGGCGCGCAGATAGCAACCTTCCAATAAATCATGACTGAGGATTTTATTGTCGGGCAGGCGCTGGCCCAGCACGCGCTCGAACATGTCGAGATCGTAGATGCCCTTGCCGATGAAGGAGCCTTCATAAAACACATCCTGGTACAGGTCGGAGACGGTGCGCGTATAGGGGTCGATGCCCGGTTCCCCACCGCACAGCAGCTCATAGCGTGAAGCATTCGCGCTCGGCAGCACTACGGCAACACGCGGCTGCAAGATGCCGTAGCCGGCGATCACACGCGTACCGGCTGCATCGAGCACGGGGCGGTTCAGCGGGTGCATCATGGTGGCGATGAATTCGCGCGCCGCGTCGCGCGGCAGTTGCGTATCGGTGTCGAGCGTGATCACATATCTGATGCTGTGCAGGCCGCCCAATTCGCCTTCCACCAGCGAGAATTTGTCGCGCGCGCCGCCGCGCAGAAAGGCGTGCAGGTCGGACAATTTACCGCGCTTGCGCTCCTGCCCCATCCACGCATTCTGCTGCGAATTCCACAGGCGCGGACGGTGCAGCAACAGGAACGGTCCCACCTGTCCCAGCGCTTCGCGTTCGCTCGGGTCGGCGTTTTCCTTGAACTCGCTGCCCGCCACGCGGTACTTGTCGTTCAAGCCGCGGATGGTCTCCTGCGCCTGGCGTAGCAAGGCATCATCGCCGGGCATCGTTTGCGCGGACGCGTCGACAAAATCGGTCAGCAGGCAAAAACGCAAGTTCGGATCGCGGTTGGCCAGGTAACGCACTTCCAGCGCCTCGCACAAGGCGGCCACGTTTTCCTCGCTGTAGATCAGGGTCGGCACCACCACGATGCCACGCCCGTCCGGCGGAATGCCGGCCTGGTAATCCATGCGCGGCAGCGGATGCGGCGACGTCATCAGGGTCGCCAGCCAATTCACCACGGCCACGGACAGCTGGCTGCTGCCCAGCAGCGCCAGCGCACCCAGCGCGACCAGCGGCCAGCCCTGCACGCCATGGCGCACGGCGCGCTCAAGCAGCAATGCGCTCGTCGCCAGGCTCAGGAAGCAGATTGCGCCCAGGTAGACGGCCAGCGGCGCAGCGCGCGCCGTGTGCTGCAGCGCCACGATGAAGGGCAGCTTTGCACCGGCCTGCTTTTCCAGTACCAGCACGCCGCGCCCTACCAAATAAAAACCGATGTGGCCGCGACGCGCATCATTGCCATTGCCATGCGTGTGCGCCAGTTGCAGCACCATCTCGGCGACTTCCACTTCGCTGCGCGCGCTGCACTTGGCGATGCGCTCGATCACGTGGCGATAGCTGTCGCGCGTGGCGAAGTCCATCAGGCCATACGTGCCGGCCGGGTCCAGCCGCAAGGTCTGCTCGACCACGCTCATGGTCTCGACAAATTCCTGCCAATCCATGCTGCCCAGAAAACGCAGGCTGCCGATGCTGTTGGCGATCGACACCTGGTCGGCTGCCTGCTGTCCGATTTCAGCCTGGATCTGCTGCTCGATGGTAAGGCCCGACTCGGCCAGCTTGTGCGTCAGCCACGACAGCGCCAGGCTCAGCGACGAACTTTGTCCCTGCAGCCGGCGTGACAATTCGGCCACAAAGGCGCTGCTCATCGGCGGATTCGAGCGCGCCATGTCGGCCACCAACAGTATCAAGCCGCTGGGATTGCGCTCGGCGATGTCTGTCATCTGGTCGGCCCACATATTGGCCAGGTCGCGCTGCAGGCGGTCGTCGGCCACGCGCACGGCGACGCGGCGCAAGTTTTCGATCAGGGCCAGGCGCAGCATGATGGGCACCGCCCACAGTTCACCCAGGGTGAGCGTTGCCACATCCTGGTAAGCGTCGATGAAATGGCGCAGGTTTTCCAGGTCGACCCGGCCGTCGCCATGCGAGATGATTTCCAGCGCGATTTTATACATACGCGGACAGCCCGCATCCACGCCGGAGGTCAGCCGTGGCAATTCCTTGCTGTAGTTCTTCGGCAAGTGGCGCCGCGTGGTGCGGATCTGCTCCTCGATCAGGTAAAAATTATCCAGCAGCCACTCCGAGGCCGGCGTGACCTGGCGCCCGCTCTTGACGGTGGCGGTCAGTTCGTTGACGGTGGCCGTGATCAGCGCCGCATTGTCAGCCAGGCGCGCCAGCAGGCGGTCGCGGCCATGCTGCCGTCCCACCGCGTGGCCGGCAGCGACATGTTTGCCATGGGCGGCCATCTGCATGGCGCTGAACAATTCGGAGCGCAGGGCAAGGCATCGTCGCGCGCGGCGTCGAAACTGTCCGGTGCATGGGGACGGTCGCGGAAGATTGCCTTGCATTTCGAAAGCCCTTCCTTGATCTGCTGCGTGACTACTGCGGTGTACTTTTTCAACTTGGCCTCGCTAGGTGCGCGCTTGCAGCCAGCGCCAGACGGCCGGCGTCACGCTGGCCGAGTCTGGAAGAACACAATCGGACACTGGCGAAGACGGCAGACGAAGCGCCGGAGCGTTGCGACGAATCTCAGGGTATCGGGAGATTTTCTGAACTTCATCGTAGGTGCGCCCCGCGCGCAAGACCGTGCGCTAGCGTACGTAGCCAAGGTTTTAGGGGTGTGTGATTAAAGAAAACAGCGAGCGGCAGCTCAGAAAAATGCTGGAAGGAAATGAAGCGCGAAAATGAATTGAAACACCGTGCCATTGGCGACACGGTGTTTCATTCCATGGGAGAAACTTCAGCCCCGTCAGGCTGCCATCGCCAGCGGATGACGCGTCGTTTCCGCCATCGCCATGCCACCGTTGAGTTGCCAGGCCGCAGCATGGCCCAGGCGGCGCAGGCAGGCGGCGGCGCGCGCGCTGCGGTTGCCACTACGGCAGAAAAAAATCAGGGGGCGCTGTGGTTGCTGCAGCCAGGCCGCCACCTGCCCTGCCAGGCGGCTCAGCGGTACGCTGTGCACGGCGCAGCCCTCGAACACCGTGCCGACGCAGGCCGCATGTTCATACGCTTCGCGCACGTCAACGAGGATGGCGTCGCGATGCTGGCGCAAGAAGGCCGGCAACGTGGCCGCATCGAGCTGCAGCTCGGCCGTGGACGCTGCGATTATGCGTGTGGCACGCACGCTGCTGCAGATGGCGCCGTCGTCGCGTGCGCCGCACAGCACCGTGTCGGGCGTCATCCGCGCCGCATCCAGCAAGGGCGCCAGCGCCTCGGGTGCGAGGCTGCCGATGAAGGCAAAACGCTGCCCCAGCAGGTACACATGGGTTGCGCCGCACTCGATCCGGCAAAGACGCTGCCGGCCCAGTTCCAGCTCACCGTCGATATCGATGCGGCCCACCTGTTCGATGGCGAGCTCCTGTAGCAGCGCCAGGCGCGCCGCGCCATGATCGGTCGGCGCCGTCGTGTGCACGATGGCGCGCAAGGCCAGGTGCTGGCGGCGGATGAACGCGGCCAGGCGCGGCACGAGCGCCGCGGCGGGGTCGATGACGACGCAACTGGCGCTGTCAGCGTCGCTGAGCAGCCAGGTGCACTGACCATCCACATTCAGCTGGATTATGCCGTCCTGCGCGCCGTCCTGCTGCGATGGCGTCAGCGCCGACGGCAGCAAACAGCTGCTGCGCAGCGCTTCACCGCAGCGTGTAATGCGCGCGCAAGCGGCGGCCACCGTCGCCGCATCGATCAGGGGGCCGAACGACAGGCGGATAGCCGAGCTGGCACGCCATTGCGGCACATGCATCGCTTCCAATACATAGCTGGGCAAGGCCTTGGCGGCGGAACAGGCGCTGCCCGAGCTGACGCGCACACGCGCCGCATCGAACAGGTCCAGCAATTCCTTCGAAGACAGGCCAGGCACCGAGAAATTGAGCGTGGTCGGCAGCGACAACTGGAACGGCATATTGAAAACGATGCCTGGGAAAGCCTGTTCCAGGCTGGCCACCAGTTGCGCGCGGAAAGCGGCCAGTTCCGTATGGCTGCAGAAGGTCTTGTCATCGTCCAGCGCGGCCAGCACGGCGCCCAAGGCGGCGATGCCGGCCATGTTCTCCGTGCCCGAACGCAGCCCTGCTTCCTGGCCGCCACCCATCATCAATGGTGTAAATGGGGCGCCGGCGCGCACATACAGCATGCCGATGCCCTTGGGCGCATACAGCTTGTGACCGGAGAACGGCGCGTAATCGATGCGCGTGGCGGCCAGGTTCAGTTTCAGCTTGCCCAGCGCCTGCACGCAATCGACCATCCAGTAAACGTCCGCGCCGCGTTCCTGCAGCAGTTGCGCGATGGCGGACAAATCGCTGATGACGCCCGTTTCATTATTGGCCGCCATGGTGCACAGCATGGCGGCGTCGCCGATCAGTGCGTCGAGTGCCTGCAGATCGTGGCGCCCCTGTGCATCGACGGGCAGCTTGCGTACTTCCAGGTCCAGGCCCAGCAGACGGTTCCAGTGCGCCAGGCTTTCCGGCACAGCCTTGTGCTCGGTCGCGCCATACAGCAGCAGGCTCCCGATGCGCTTGCCCTGTGCGCGCCGCTCGCGCAACGCACACAGGGCCGACAGCACGGCCGTCTGGATGCCTTCGGTAGCGCCGCTATTGAACATCAGACGGCCGTCGCCCACGCCCAGCAGGCCGCTGGCGCGCTGGCGTACCCCATCGAGCATGGCCTTGGCCTGCAATCCCGTGGCATGGGTGCTGCTGGGATTGCCATAGCCCAGCTCCATCGCTTGCCGGGCGGCGGCAATGGCGGCGGGCAGAACGCAGGTAGTGGCATTGCTGTCGAGGTAGATTTCTTTCATGATGGCAGTCCGAGTATTGTATAAAAAGAGCGCAGCGCAAGCGGCTGTAACGTTTGAATAGTCTAGCTGCATGCCACCGTAAAGATATGCCAAAAGACACTACAACTACGCTAATATGCAGCATATTCATACTCTAAAAGATAAAATAAGCAAATGAATTCACCAAATACTTCGCTAGACAAATTCGACTGCGCCATTCTGGCGGCCCTGCAGCAGGACGGCACCCTGTCGATCGCCGCCCTCAGCGAAAAGATCGGTCTATCCAATACGCCTTGCTGGAAGCGCGTCAAGCGCCTGGAAGAAGACGGCTATATCGAGAGTCGCGTGGCCATCGTCAACCGACAAAAAGTGGGTTTGCCAGTGACCGTCTTCGTCAGCGTGCGCACGGGGCAGCACGATGAAAAATGGCTGCGGCGCTTCGCCGCCGCCGTCATTGTCTTGCCAGAGGTACAGGAATTTCACCGGATGAGCGGCGACATCGACTACTTGCTGAAAGTGGTCACCACCGACATCAAGGGTTACGATACTTTCTATAAAAAGCTCATCAAGGCGGCGCAACTGACAGGCGTTTCATCCGCCTTTTCCATGGAGCAAATCAAGTGCAGCACGGAACTGCCATTGGAATTGATCGCCCACGGCTTGACTACCTGAACGTTTTTCGAGCCGACGCCGATGTACATGAAAATTACACATGTTGACGTACGGAAATCGTTGCCTAAAAGCAACACATTTCATTAAATACGACATACACCGACTATATACCTCCCATCCGTCGCTATACTGCGCACTTGCCTGTGTATTTCTGACAACCCATGCCAGTCGCGCGGGCCCATACCTAGGGTCTCCCATGCATCTGCTTCGCTATCTCTCCATCCAGAAAAAACTGATGTTCAGCATGGGCTTATGCCTGCTGCTTTTCATGGCAATTTCATCGTTCCTCAGCATGCGCATGAGCAGTGACTATGTACGCGAGCGTGTCGTCGGACAGGAGTTGCCAGCGCAAGTGGGCGAGATCCGCAATGACGTGCTGCGCCAGATCAGCCAGCCGCTGTCGGTGGTGCAAACGATGGCCAATGATGTCTTCCTGCAAGATTGGGAAGACGCGAACCTGGCGGAAAGCGGCTGGCCCACTTTCCAGCGCTACGCCAAGATGCTCAAGGAAAAAAACAAGGCGGCCATCGTCAGCTGGAGTTCGCAAACTGCGTCCAGGCACATGACCGATGCGGGTCTGATCCGCACACTGGACAAGCAAAATCCAGCCGATCATTGGTTCTTCAGCATGCTCGACGAAAATAAACAGTACGCGATCAATCTGGACCGCGATCCAACCTCGGGTAGTTTCATGCTGTTTCTGAATGCGCGCAGCCAGACGGCCGGCGGCAAAGCCAGCATTGCGGGCATGGGCTTGAGCGTCAATGCCATGGCCGACACCATCCGCAGTTACAAGGTCGGCCAGACCGGCCATGTCTACCTGCTGCGCGCCGACGGCACCTTCTTGATCCACCACGACACGGCCATGGCCGACGGCAAGCATCAACTCAAGGATATGCCGGGCTTTAGCGATACCCTGAGCAAGAGCCTGCTGACGGGTAAAAAATACACGTACGCCATCTACGATGCGCCTGCAGGACGCCAGTTCGTCGCCGCCTCCTTCGTGCCCGAACTCAACCTGTATGTGATGGCAGAGGTGCCGGAAACGGAAGTGCTGGGCAATGTGACACGTTCGGCCCTGATCGCCGCCTTGATCGCCGGCCTGGTCGGTGGCGGTATCGCCCTTTGCATTATTTATGTCATCAGCCGCGCCATCGCCGCGCCCGTCGCACGCGCGGCCGACATGCTCAGCGAGATCGCCAGCGGGAACGGCGACCTGAGCCGCCGCATGCCGGTCGAATCAGAAGACGAAGTCGGTGCACTGGCTGCCGCCTTCAACCGTTTCATCGCGTCGCTGAACGTGACGATACGCGAAGTTCGCGACAGTACCACGGCCATTGCCAGCGCATCGAGCCAGATCGCCTCGGGCAACCTGGACCTGTCGGCGCGCACGGAAACCCAGGCGTCGAGCCTGGAAGAGACGGCGGCGGCCATGGAAGAGCTGACGTCCACCGTGAAACAGAACGCGGATAACGCGCGCCAGGCCAACCAGTTGGTGGTATCGGCTTCGAGCCATGCCGTCAAGGGTGGTGACGTCGTGGGTCAAGTAGTGCAGACGATGGGCGCGATTACGGAAAGTTCGCGCAAGATCGCCGACATTATCGGCGTGATCGATGGCATTGCCTTTCAAACCAATATCCTCGCCCTGAACGCGGCAGTCGAGGCGGCTCGCGCGGGCGAACAGGGTCGCGGCTTTGCCGTGGTGGCGACAGAAGTGCGCAATCTGGCGCAACGCTCGGCAGCGGCGGCCAAGGAAATCAAGGACTTGATCGTCGACTCGGGCAGCAAGGTAGAAGCCGGCAGCAAGCTGGTCGACTCCGCCGGCGCCACCATGCAAGACATCGTCGTGTCGGTACAGCGAGTCGCCGACCTGATGGGAGAGATCGCTTCGGCCAGCCAGGAGCAAAGCCAGGGCATCGCGCAAGTCAATGCCACCGTCACGCAGATGGATGACGCCACCCAGCAAAATGCAGCCCTGGTAGAACAAGCCGCCGCCGCCGCCCAATCCTTGCAAGATCAGGCTGGCAAGCTGGCACAGGTGGTGAGCGTCTTCAAACTCGAAGAAAGCGCGCATGCGGCGCCGTCGCAGCAACCGGCCCACAAGCCCGCGCCGTCCAAGCCGCCCCGTCCGGCAATACTCAAAACGGCGATCCCGGCCGCAAGCCAGAAAGCGCCGGCCAGCGATGCGTGGGAAGAGTTTTAAAAGCGATTACATCGCTGGCGCTTTGACGCTCGCCGCTTGCTTGAAGAAATCATAAATGCCGCTCTCGCTCATGCGGCGCGCATTGGCCAGTTCGCCGCCCTTGGTGGCGTACAGCACCGAGTTATTGTCGCTCGATACGATCACGGCCGCGGGAATGCCTTTCTTGAGCGGATTGCCATAGGCCTGCGCCACGTCCTGGTTATGGTCGAAGTTGCCCACATCGACCTTGACGACCTTGAAATGCTGTTGCATCAACTCGGCGTTTTTGCCTTCCTTCAACGCTTTGTCGAGCGCGCGGCAATCCTCGCACCAGTTGGCGCCAAAGATCAGCAAGACGGGTACCTGGGCCGCCTTGGCTTCGGCCAGCGCGCGGGCCACGTCGGCCTTGGCGTCAGCCGCCGCGTTATACGGTAAATGCGGCGTGGCGACAGGGTTAGCCGATATCGGGGCGGGGGCGGCGGCAATGGCGGTGCCGGCCAGCAGCAGGCTGGCCAGAAGAAGGGAAAAGCGCATGCAGGCTCCTGGGAGAAATCGTGAAACCAGCTGGACAGCTGCCAGCTGGTGTGATTGTCTAGAATAAGCCGGCCTGAGCGAAAGATCCACACTTTAATTGCACTGTGCTTATGCGAAAAACGTCTATGCGCCCCCAGGAAGGAACCGCCTGAGCGTGCCAGACACCCTCCGGCGCGGCGCAGTGCGTCTCCCGGCCGGCAGCGAAATGGAACGCATGGGATAATGTCGGGCTAACACTGAGCAACGCGGCCCGAACGCGCCCTCCTTTATGACGACTTCTTTCCTGGCACGCTGGCTGCCGCAACCGAACAACGGCAGCCGCCGAGAGCAATTGCGCGCCTGCGCGGGCGCCATCTGCGGCTTGCTGCTGACCGGACTCATCTGCCACTTCCTGCTGGCCCCCGATAGCGCCAGTGTCTACCTGATCGCGCCCATGGGCGCCTCGGCCGTTCTGCTGTTCTGCCTGCCGGCCAGCCCGCTGGCGCAACCATGGTCCGTGGTGGGCGGCAATGTGGTGTCCGGCCTGGTGGGCATGGCTTGCGTCAAATGGCTGGGGTCCGGCGTGAGCGTGGCGGCGCTGGGCGCCTGCCTGGCCATCGGCGCCATGTTCGCCATGCGCTGCCTGCATCCGCCGGGCGGCGCCGTGGCCTTGACCACCGTGATCGGCGGCGCCAGCGTGCATGCGGCCGGCTTTGAATTCGTCTTCATTACCGTGCTGTTCAATTCAGTCGTGCTGGTCGCCTGCGCCGTGCTGTACAACAACCTGACGGGGCGTCGCTACCCGCATATCGCGCCACTGCTCGCACCACATCCGCACGCCACCAACGATGCTGTGCCCAGCAAGCGCCTGGGCTTTTCGCCGGACGACCTCGATGCCGTCCTGCGCCAGCACAGCGAAGTACTCGACATCAGCCGCGACGATTTGCAGGCCATCTTCCTGCAAACTGAAATGCGCGCTTACCAGCGCCGCTTTGGCGTCGTCACTTGCGCCGACATCATGTCGAAGGACGTGCTCAGCGTGGAATTTGGCACGCCGCTCGATGTTGCCTGGCGCACCATGCGCAGCCACCAGGTGGGTGCCTTGCCCGTCGTCAACCGGGCGCGCAGGGTCATCGGCATCATCACGCAAACGGATTTCCTGTGCCATGGCGGGCTCGACGATTACCAGGGCGTGCGCCAGCGTCTGCGCGACCTGCTGCAACGCAGCGGCCTGTCCCACAGCGACAAGCCGGAGGCGGTGGGACAGTTGATGACGGCGTCGCCACACACGGCCTGCCTGGACACGCCCATCATCGATCTGCTGCCACTGATGGCCGACGCCGGCTATCAGCATATTCCCATCCTCGACGCAACAGAGCGCCTGGCCGGCATCATCAGCCAATCCGACCTGATGGCTGCCCTGTACCAAAGCCGCTTTGCCGAGGCGGCGTGACGCCCTGCCAGGCACGCCTGCATCGCATCGACCAGCAAGCATTGGCAAGCGATGAAAGCGGCCGTCTCACCTAAGGCGAAATAGCAACATTCCTCCATACAATTTGCCCAAACGCACTGGGCGATGGCGTATGCTTACGCCCCGACTGTTCCTTCGCGAGCGGCCACCCCGACCTCGCTACGCCCCCGTTCATTCCCCTCCTTACAAAGGACATCGCGCATGAAGCATCGTATTGCCGCCGGCACCCTCGGCACCTTGGCCGTCTCCCTGTTACTCGCCTATGCGCCCTTGGCGCAAGCGGCCCAGCCCGCAGCTAACACCGTGGCCGTCAGTACGCCGCAAGCGAAGCAGCGATTGCAGATCGTCGCTGATCAATACTACGATGCCCTGGCCCGTTTCGAGCCTATCAACGCCACCGAAAGCGGCGACAACCGTTTTGATGATCAGCTCGGTTCTGCCATCGTTCCCGCCGCGCGCGTAAAACAGTTCGCCCTGTACCGCCAGTACCAGAAGACCCTGCGCAGCATTGCACGCGCGCAGCTGTCGCCCCAGGACCAGATCAACTACGACATTCTCGACTATGAACTGGCCACGGCACTACGCTTCGAGCGCTTCCCCGAATACCTGCTGCCACTGAACCAAATGGACAGCATGCCCGTCACGCTGGCAAATTATGCGGGCGGCGAGGCATCGCAGCCTTTGACGACGCGCAAAGAATATGACGCATACCTAAGCCGTATCGGCCAATTGCCAGGCTGGATAGACCAGGCCATCGCCAACATGAAAGTCGGCATGCAAAAGGGCATTGTGCTGCCGAAGGCGCTGACGGAGTCGGCCCTGCCACAATTCAAGAAACTCGTCAGCGCCACGCCGCAGGACAGCGTCTATTACACGCCCATCAAGAACTTACCGGCCAGCTTTTCGGAGCTGGACAAGGCACGCCTGACGCAACAGTACACTGCCACCATCAAAGACAAGCTGATGCCGGCGCTACAGCGCCTGTCCACCTTCATGGAACAGCACTACCTGCCGGCCAGCCGTACGAATAGCGGCTGGAGCGCCCTGCCTGATGGCGCTGCCTGGTACCAGGCGCGCGTAGCCAGCAGCACCACTACGGACCTGAAGCCGGAGCAAATCCACGCCATCGGCTTGAAGGAAGTGGCGCGCATCCAGGAACAGTATGCGATCGTGGGCCCGAAGATGGGCTACAACGGCCGCGCCGCCGGCTTGCCCGTCTGGGTCTCGGAACAGGCGAAATACCGTCCGTTCAAGACGGAGCAGGAAGTGCTCGATGTCTACCGCAAGCTGAACGTGCTGCTCGATAGCAAGTTGCCTGCGCTATTTACCCTGGTGCCGAAAGCCCCGCTGGACTTGCGTCTGGAGCCTGAACTGAGCCGCGACACGGCCGCCGACCACTACACGGCGCCCGCAGCCGACGGTTCGCGCCCAGGCGTGTTCTGGTCCGTCGTCACCGATCCCACACTCTATGGCGATACGGGCATGACCACCTTGTTCTTGCACGAAGGCAAGCCGGGCCACCATTTCCACTTGGCGCTGGTGCAAGAGATGGACGTGCCGAATTTCCGCCGTTTCGGCGGCAACAATGCCTACACGGAAGGCTGGGCCCTGTACGCGGAAACCTTGGGCAAGGAAATGGGCCTGTTCGAGGACCCGGCGCAGTATTTCGGTCACTTGAACGACGAGATGCTGCGCGCCGTGCGCCTGGTGGTCGACACGGGCTTGCACACCAAGGGCTGGACGCGCGAGCAGACGATCCAGTATATGCGCGACACCCTCGGCTATGACGCCGTGGCGAAAAGCGAAACGGAACGCTACATGGCCTGGCCGGGCCAGGCGCTGGGCTACAAGATCGGCGCGCTGAAGATCGTCGAACTGCGCCAGCGCGCGCAGCAGGCGCTAGGCGAGAAGTTCAGCCTGCCGAAATTTCATGAAGTCGTACTCAGCGACGGAACCCTGCCCTTGAAACTGCTGGAAGCCAAAGTCGACCGGTGGATCGCGCAGCAGAAGTAAGACGCAGCGCCTGAAGGCAAAACGGCAGATCCTGAACGGGCTGCCGTTTTTTTCGCCGCCAGCATGTTCAGCTACACCAGCAGCGCCGCACTCATCGAACGCACTTCCTCGGCCGATTCAGCGAGTATGCTTTGCAAGGTTTCATTATCGACAATGAAATCGATGACGGAATCTGAAGGCGTGAGCATTTCCACATACGTCGCCTGCAACGGCGACGGCACGGGCGACAGTTGCTTGGCCAACAATAAGGTGTCGAGCAGGGAATCGGGCGGGATCGACAGCAAGCCATCGTGCAAGCCTTCGATGGCGGCACTCACGGCAAGCGGGATCAGCAGCTTCTTCATGACTTCACGGACAATGATTTCTTCGGCGGACTCCATCCAGTGATCGCCATCGTCGTCGAGCAGGCCAGGAAATTCATCGGCACGCGACAACAAATAAAAGCCGCCCACCTCATGCACGATGCCGGCGAACAACGCCGTGTCAGCATCGACGTGCGTCACGCGGCGTGCAATCACGTGCGCCAGCGCAGCCACGTGCGCCGTGTGCTCCCACAGCTGTGTCGCCTTCTGGCGCAGGACGGGATCGATGATCTTACTGCCGAACTGGCGCACCACCATGGCCGCCACCAGCGCATACAAATTACGGTAACCCATGCGCATGACGGCGGCGCGCACGCTGGTCACGGGCCCCCCATCGCTGCGGCTATACACGGCCGAGTTGGCCAGCGCGACCGTGCGCGCCGCCAGCAAGGGCTCGCCCAGTACCAGCTTGATTGCATGGTCGATATGGCAATCTGCTTCGGCCAAGGCCAATTGCAATTGCAAGGCGGAATTAACACTCGTGGGGAAGCTTAATTCTCCGCGCGCTGCCTGGGAAACAATCAAACCGAAAGCCTGCAATTTATTCAACATACGATCAATCCGCCTCAGGTATTTTTCCAAGCAATAATTACATGAATCAGAAATTGAATGTCAGATCTGGTCTTTAAAAAATAGATGGCATGCCATTCGCTTGCGCGGCAGAATCCGGCAATGCCAGAGCATGCAATAGCGATGCATCGCCGATGACAAACAGTTTAGGCTGCTGTAATACCTGCAACAGAAATGGCTGGCCTTCACGCAGACGCCGGCGATAATCGGCCAGCGTGTATAAGTTAGGATTGATTTTACGCCGCAAGGTTCGCTCAGCCGGCGCCAATCGCGTCAAGAGATCGCCATAATTGGCTTCTTCGCCCACCAGCAGCAAGTCAATGGCGCTACCGGGCAGGTCCTGGCCCTTCGCCGTGGCGCCAGAAACGAATGCCAAATGCAACTGGGCACGCAAAGGCGCCAGACTCGTGCTGAGCACGCCGACGATGCCGAAGGTTTTCTGCGCCAGTGCGCTCAACTCGGGATACACGAGGCTTTCTTTGTTAGGCCAGAAGCGCCGCACATTGCCGATCCGCTCGGACGTGATCAAGCCGGACTCATGCAGGCGCCGCAGTTCACGCTGCGCCGAGGCGCTGCCCAGCCCGGTCAAACGCATGATCTCATTCAAATGAAAACCTTCGTTGACACGGACAAACAGCAAGCCCAGCAGCTTCTGCTGGGCTGGAGTAAACAGGGCTTGGGCAATCATGCGCCAAATATTAGCATGAATGAACTGGAAACTGGCGTGATGAGGGAAATAGTGCATGACAGTACAACACGCCCTCGCAAACGGTTTGGCGTACACATGCGCTGCGATGTGGTGATGAGGGACCGCCCAATGGCAACGAGCAATCTACGCTGTGAGCGCTCACTTCAAATTCGCGCGTACGCCGCATAGATGCTCCAGTACACCATCGTCATCGCCACCAGTCTTGCGCCAACGGCGACCCAGCTTTAGCCCATCAACTCAAGCATTCCCGATGCAACAGTCATTCGGCCATATTGATATCGATACAAACACGAATATGGCATAGCGTATTAATTATCAATCCCGGCCTTTTCTGATAGTCAGACTTGGCAGAAATCTCGATGCATCGTTGGTCTTCCATTCATCCACACTGCCAATACCAAATGACAGACATAAACCAGTCATCTGGAAATTACGGCGTTTCTAATCCAGTGCGTAATTTACGTTTTACAATGATGAGAGTTTCTAAAGCCAATTGCAGCACTGGCTTCATTCATAGTATTGACGGGATATGCAGTAAGGTAATGTGCTGAGTATCAACGACCAGCGGCAATTGATCATTGAAGCGAGCGTATGGCACACGCGCCTTCAGTGCCGCGTTGTACTGCTTCCAGTTGCTCTATTCCTTGCTTTGGTTTGGCCGGCATTTTCAACACAGTGACAGCCGCGCCTAGCCCCAGGGGTATCTGGCGGGGATGTGTGCAACAGAGCCATTGAGCTTGTTCTCTGCTTAAATTTTTCCCAGCCGCACTGGCCATGGGTCGATACGACACCCTCGGCAAGCGCTGAAAATTTGCTCGCTGCGGTTATGGCTGGAGCGCGTTTGCCTACCTCGCGGACGCCAGCGCTGTGGTACGCGGCGGCGCGGCCAGATAGGCAGACTGTCCGGCCAGCTTGAACAAGCTGACTGCTTGTGCCAGCAGGTCTGCCTGGTCACGCATGCTTTGCGCGGCAGCGGCGGCCTCTTCCACCAGCGCGGCGTTTTGCTGTGTTGCATCGTCGATAGAAACGATGGCCTGGTTGACCTGCTCGATGCCAATACTCTGCTCGCTACTGGCAGCGCTGATCGCTGTCATGATGTCAGCCACCTGCTTGACCGAGGTGACGATGCTGTCCATGGTGATGCCGGCCTGATCGACCAGCAAGGTGCCGGCGCTGACGGTTTCCACCGAACGACCGATCAGTTCCTTGATTTCCTTGGCGGCGCTGGCCGAACGCTGCGCCAGGGTACGTACTTCAGAGGCGACCACCGCAAAACCGCGTCCCTGCTCTCCGGCGCGCGCCGCTTCCACTGCGGCATTGAGCGCGAGAATGTTGGTCTGAAACGCGATGCCGTCGATCACACTGATGATATCGACAATCTTGCCTGAACTTTCCTTGATCTCGCCCATGGTCGTCACCACCTGACTCACCACTTGGCCGCCCCTGGTGGCGAACTCCGACGCAGCGACCACCAGGGTGCTGGCCTTGTGCGCATTCTCGGCGTTCTGCCTGACGGTAGAGGTGAGCTGCTCCATCGATGATGCGGTCTCTTCCAGACTGGAAGCCTGCTGCTCGGTGCGCGACGACAAATGCTGGTTGCCGCTGGCGATCTCGCCGGACGCGTTGGTGATGGTTTCAGTACCGGAGCGTACCTGGCCTACGGTGCGCGCCAGGCTGGCGTTCATTTCGATCAGCGCGGTCAGCAATTGGCCGGTCTCATCGGTTGTATCGGACTGCATCCGCATCGTCAGGTCGCCGCCGGCAACAGCTTTGGCCATCCCGACCGCACGGTTGAGCGGCTGCGTGATGCTGCGCGTGATCCACCACAGCACCCACCCTGACAGCACGGCAGCAATCAGCGTCATCACGATGATCATGTTGCGCGAGGTGGCATAGGCGCGCTCGGCGACGGCGCTGGTGTCCTCGATCGCTGCGGTCTGAAATTTGACCATCTCGGTGAGCGCGTTCATGTAAGCGCTCTGTTCCTTGCGCACCGTGCTGAGCAGATACACGATCGCTTGCTCGCGTTTGCTCTGGTCGGCCGACATGTTCACAAAACTCGTTTGCACCAGCTGGTATTTTTCGCGCGCGCTCAACACGGCTTGCAGCTTGGCCTTGCTGTCCTTGTCGTCGTCATCGTCGATCAGCTTGCCGAGTTGTTGCAGCCGTGCCGCGTTTTCCACCTTGCGCTTGTCGACGCGTTCCAGCTCGGCTTTGACGACGGCGGGATCGCTGGAGAGCATAGCGTTGCGCATGGCGCGCGCGACATCGTTGAGACCGCCTATGGTTTCGTAAGCCAGAATGACCTTGGGCACTTTGTCAACCGCGAGATCGCGGGTGTTGTCATTCAATTTGCCAAGATTACTCACGCCGATGCCGGCGATGCCCAACATGAAGATGATGGTCACGCACAAACCGGCGGTCAGACGGACGCCGATTTTCAAGTTACCGATTTTCATTGTTTGCTCCCGGAGTCAGACGGATTGAAACATCGAGGTAATGAAGTACGCGCAGACGCGATGTCGGCTACTAGATCGTGTGGCAAAGTAGTGCTATCGGTCAAGACAATTGTTCGTCTAGTTTCAACCGTAGTCGTTTCCAGCGTGCTTGCTGCTCCCTTGCTGCACGGCTGCGCTTGGGCGAAGGGGGGCGAAATGATGCTGTAGGTAGTTTGCAACAGTGACCGCCCCACTGCTTACTTTACAAGGCATATCGGCCAAGATCGCTCGATAGTCGATTGCACCAGCATGGTGCGGCTGACAACGGCCTTGATCCGGCGCGCTGGCTGGCCGATGTCTAGTCAATGCGCCCTGCCGGGCGCACCCATAAAAAAACGGCACCCGAAGGTGCCGTTCTTGTCAGCTAGCAGCGTAGATTACGCTTCGTCGCCGTGGTGTTGCTGGGTCTCGATGTCCTGCAGGGCTTCGGCAGCTTCGCCAGCCATCGAGGCTTTCTCGGCCAGCAGCAGCGCTTGACGCTCTTCCACTTCCCACGCTTCTTTCTCTTTGCGTGCGCGGTGGAAGGCCAGGCCCGTACCGCCAGGAATCAGACGGCCGACGATGACGTTCTCTTTCAGGCCGCGCAGACCATCGCGCTTGCCCATGATCGCCGCTTCGGTCAGCACGCGGGTGGTTTCCTGGAACGATGCGGCCGAGATGAACGAATCGGTCGACAGCGATGCCTTGGTAATACCCAGCAAGACGTTTTCGTAGGTCGCTGGAATCTTGTTCTCAACGGCCATGCGATCATTCTCGTCCAGCAGTTCCGAACGCTCTACCTGCTCGCCAACGATGTAGTTGGTGTCGCCGGCATTGACGATCTGAACACGGCGCAGCATCTGACGCACGATCACTTCGATGTGCTTGTCGTTGATCTTCACGCCTTGCAGACGGTACACGTCTTGCACTTCGTCAACGATGTAACGTGCCAGCGCTTCGATACCCAGCAAGCGCAAGATGTCTTGCGGATCGGCCGGGCCGTCCACGATCATCTCGCCCTTGTTCACGACTTGGCCGTCATGCACCAGCACTTGTTTGTCCTTGGTAATCAAGAACTCATGCTTGTTGCCGTCCATGTCCGTGATTTCCAGACGCTGCTTACCCTTGGTTTCTTTACCGAAGGCAACCGTACCCGTGACTTCCGCCAGCATACCGGCATCTTTCGGCGAGCGCGCTTCGAACAGTTCCGCAACGCGTGGCAGACCACCGGTAATATCGCGCGTTTTTTGCGATTCGGTAGGAATACGTGCCAGCACTTCACCAACCGATACCTGTTGACCGTCCTTGACCATGATCAGCGCGCCGACCTGGAAGCCGATCGCTACCGAGTGTTCGGTGCCAGCGATCTTGACTTCTTCGTTCGCGTCATTGATCAGCTTGACTTGTGGACGCAGGGTCTTGGTCAGCGAACCGCGACGTTTCGCATCGATCGCCACCAAGGTGGACAGACCGGTCACTTCGTCGACCTGACGTGCTACGGTGACGCCTTCTTCGACGTTCTCGAAACGCACTTGACCGGCGTATTCGGTAATGATCGGACGGGTCAGCGGATCCCACGTTGCCAGCGCCGTACCGGCCTTGATGACCAGGCCGTCCTTGACGATCAGGGTCGCGCCGTACGGTACTTTATGACGCTCACGCTCACGGCCATGGTCGTCGGTGATCAGTACTTCGCCGGAACGGGAAATAACGATTTGCGCGCCCTTGCCGTTCGTCACGTAACGCATGGTTGCCGTGAAACGGATGGTACCGTTCGACTTTGCTTCCACCGACGATGCCACTGCTGCACGCGATGCCGCACCACCAATGTGGAACGTACGCATGGTCAGCTGGGTACCCGGCTCACCAATCGACTGTGCTGCCACCACACCGACAGCTTCGCCGGCGTTGACCAGCATGCCACGGCCCAGATCGCGGCCATAGCACTTGGCGCACAGGCCGAAGCGTGTGTCGCAAGTCAGTGGCGTACGCACCTTGACTTCATCGATGGACAGACGTTCGATCTCTTCGACCATGTCTTCGTCCAGCAGCGAACCGGCTTCGTACAGCGTTTCCTGGGTTTCAGGATTGACGACATCGTGCACGGTAACGCGGCCGAGGATACGGTCACGCAACGCTTCGATGACTTCACCACCTTCGACCAGCGCCTTCATCAGCGCGCCGTTCATGGTGCCGCAATCGTCCTCGATCACCACCAAGTCTTGCGTCACGTCAACCAGACGACGCGTCAGGTAACCGGAGTTAGCCGTTTTCAGCGCCGTATCGGCCAGACCTTTACGCGCACCGTGGGTCGAAATGAAGTACTGCAAAACGTTCAGACCTTCGCGGAAGTTCGCGGTAATCGGCGTTTCGATAATCGAGCCATCCGGTTTGGCCATCAGACCACGCATACCGGCCAACTGACGAATCTGGGCTGCGGAACCGCGCGCGCCGGAGTCGGCCATCATGTAAATGGCGTTAAACGATTCTTGCGTCGACTTGGTGCCGTCGCGGCGGATCACGTCTTCGACTTTGAGCTGGTCCATCATGGCCTTGCCGACTTCATCCGAGGTTTTGCCCCAGATATCGACTACCTTGTTGTAACGCTCGCCGGCGGTCACGAGACCCGAGGCGTATTGCTGTTCGATCTGCTTGACTTCCGACTCGGCCGTCGCGATCAGCGTGACTTTTTGTGGTGGTACCAGCATGTCGTCGACGCAGATCGAGATACCGGCGCGTGTCGCCAGGCGGAAACCCGATTGCATCAGTTTGTCTGCAAACACCACGGTGGCGCGCAGGCCGCACTTGCGGAACGACGTGTTGATCAGCTTGGAAATTTCTTTCTTTTTCAGCGCGCGGTTCAGGACGGAGAACGGCAAGCCTTTCGGCAGAATTTCCGACAGGATCGCACGGCCGATCGTCGTTTCGTAACGCGTGATCGTTTTCTCGAATTCGCCCGTTTCGGCGTTCTTCGGGTATTCAGTAATACGCACGGTAACGCGGGTCGTCAGTTCGACTTCCTTGTTATCGTAGGCGCGGATCACTTCCGATACGTCAGGGAACATCATCCCTTCGTTCTTCGCATTGATCGCTTCGCGGGTCGCGTAGTACAGACCGAGCACGATATCTTGCGACGGCACGATCGACGGTTCGCCGTTCGATGGGAACAGGATGTTGTTCGATGCCAGCATCAGGGTGCGTGCTTCCATCTGCGCTTCGATCGACAGAGGAACGTGGACCGCCATTTGGTCACCGTCAAAGTCGGCGTTGAATGCGGCGCAGACGAGCGGGTGCAACTGGATGGCCTTGCCTTCAATCAGCACTGGCTCGAAAGCCTGGATACCCAGACGGTGCAGCGTAGGTGCGCGGTTCAACATGATCGGGTGTTCGCGAATCACGTCTTCCAGGATGTCCCACACGACCGGCTCTTGAATCTCGACCAGCTTTTTCGCGGCCTTGATCGTGGTCGCCAGACCCATCAGTTCCAGTTTATGAAAATGAATGGCTTGAACAGTTCCAGCGCCATCAGTTTCGGCAAGCCGCACTGATGCAGTTTCAATTGCGGGCCCACGACGATGACCGAACGACCGGAGTAATCGACGCGTTTGCCCAGCAAGTTTTGACGGAAACGGCCGCCCTTACCCTTGATCATCTCTGCCAAGGACTTCAGCGGACGCTTGTTGGCGCCAGTCATCGCTTTGCCGCGACGGCCGTTGTCCAGCAGCGAATCGACCGCTTCTTGCAGCATGCGCTTTTCGTTGCGCGTGATGATCTCTGGAGCGCGCAGCTCCATCAGGCGTTTCAGACGGTTGTTACGGTTGATGACGCGGCGATACAGATCGTTCAGATCCGAGGTCGCAAAACGGCCGCCATCGAGCGGTACCAGTGGACGCAGTTCCGGCGGCAGCACTGGCAGCACTTCCATGATCATCCAGTCAGGCTTGATGCCTGAGCGTTGGAACGCCTCTAAAACTTTAAGACGTTTGGCGTATTTCTTGATCTTGGCTTCGGATTTCGATTCCTTCAGTTCCACGCGCAGGGTTTCGGCATCGCGGTGGATGTCGATCGAGCGCAGCAGTTCGCGGATACCTTCGGCGCCCATGAAGGCGGTGAAGTCGTCGCCGTACTCTTCGTACTTGGCGGCGTAGTCGTCTTCCGACATGATCTGGCACTTCTTCAGCGGGGTCATGCCTGGATCGGTCACAACGTATGCTTCAAAGTACAGCACGCGTTCGATGTCCCGCAGGGTCATGTCGAGGACCATGCCCAGACGCGACGGCAGCGACTTCAGGAACCAGATGTGCGCGGTTGGCGAAGCCAGTTCGATGTGGCCCATGCGCTCGCGGCGCACCTTGGCCAGCGTGACTTCAACGCCGCACTTTTCGCAGATCACGCCGCGGTGTTTCAGGCGCTTGTACTTGCCGCACAGGCATTCATAATCCTTGATCGGGCCAAAGATCTTGGCGCAAAACAGGCCATCGCGCTCAGGCTTGAAGGTACGGTAGTTGATGGTTTCCGGCTTCTTGACTTCGCCGTAGGACCACGAACGGATTTTCTCAGGCGAAGCGAGACCGATCTTGATTGCATCGAAGGTCTCGTTGGTCTGTACTTGCTTGAATAGATCGAGCAGTGCTTTCATGTATCACTCCAGAGGTGATTAAATTTCTATATTCCTGAGACTACATTGCCCGGCATGGTTTCCCAGCCGGGCTTTGTGTTTCCCAAACCAAATGACAGGTGGCTGTCTTTTAGTTGCGTTCGAGGTCGATATCGATACCCAGCGAACGGATTTCCTTGACCAGCACGTTGAACGATTCCGGCATGCCGGCGTCGATCACGTGGTCGCCCTTGACCAGGTTCTCGTACACTTTGGTACGCCCGTTCACGTCATCGGACTTGACCGTCAACATCTCTTGCAAGACATACGACGCGCCATACGCTTCCAGTGCCCACACTTCCATCTCACCGAAACGCTGACCACCGAACTGGGCTTTACCACCCAGCGGCTGCTGCGTTACCAGCGAGTAAGGACCGGTCGAACGCGCATGCATCTTGTCATCAACCAAGTGATGCAGTTTCAGCATGTGCATGACGCCGACGGTGACCTTGCGCTCGAATGCTTCACCAGTGCGACCGTCATACATGGTCACCTGATTTTTCGAGGCGGTCATGCCCAGGTTCTTGGCGATGTCGTCCGGATACGCCAAGTCCAGCATGCGGCGGATCTCTTCTTCATTGGCGCCGTCGAACACTGGCGTGGCAAATGGAACACCTTTTTTCAGGTTTTCCGCCAGCTTCATGATTTCTTCGTCGTCAAAGTTATCCAGATCTTCCGGACGGCCGTTGTCGTTGTAGATCGTCGTCAGGTACTTGCGTACTTGCTCGACCTTGGTTTGCGCCTTCAGCATTTCGCCGATGCGGATACCCAGACCCTTGGCAGCCCAGCCCAAGTGAGTCTCGAGAATCTGACCAACGTTCATTCGCGAAGGAACGCCCAGCGGGTTCAGCACCACGTCGGCTGGCGTGCCGTCGGCCATGTATGGCATGTCTTCCACAGGAACAATACGGGAAACCACACCCTTGTTACCGTGGCGACCGGCCATCTTGTCGCCCGACTGCAGGCGGCGTTTCACGGCCAGGTACACCTTGACCATTTTTTGCACGCCTGGTTGCAGCTCATCGCCTTGCGTCAGTTTCTTGCGCTTCTCTTCGAAGGCCAGATCGAACTGGTGACGTTTTTCGTTGATCGATTCCTTGATCGCTTCCAGCGCTACCGCCGCATCGTCGTCCGCAGGGCGGATGTCGAACCAGTGGTATTTATCCAGATCGGCCAGGTATTCCTTGGTGATCTTGGCGCCTTTAGCCAGCTTTTTAGGGCCGCCGTTGACAACTTTGCCGATCAGCATTTTTTCCAGACGCTGGAAGGCATCGCCTTCAACGATACGCATCTGGTCGTTCAAGTCCAGACGGAAGCGTTTCAGTTCGTCATCGATAATTTGCTGGGCACGCTTGTCGCGCACGATACCTTCACGGGTGAAGACTTGTACGTCGATCACGGTACCGATCATGCCCGAAGGCACGCGCAGCGAGGTATCTTTCACGTCCGACGCTTTTTCGCCGAAAATCGCGCGCAGCAGCTTCTCTTCCGGAGTCAGCTGGGTTTCGCCTTTAGGCGTCACTTTACCGACCAGGGTGTCGCCGGCTTGTACCTCAGCGCCGATGTAGACGATACCGGACTCATCCAGACGTGCCAGCTGATTTTCAGCCAGGTTCGAGATGTCGCGCGTAATTTCTTCCGCGCCCAGTTTCGTATCACGGGCAACCACCGACAACTCTTCGATGTGAATCGAGGTGTAGCGGTCGTCCTTGACGACGTTTTCCGAGATCAGGATCGAATCTTCGAAGTTCAGACCATTCCATGGCATGAAAGCCACGGTCATGTTCTGGCCCAACGCCAACTCACCGAGGTCGGTCGATGCGCCATCGGCGATCACGTCGCGCTTGGCAACACGGTCGCCCACTTGCACGATAGGACGCTGGTTGATGTTGGTGTTCTGGTTCGAACGCGTGTACTTGATCAGGTTGTAGATGTCGACGCCCACTTCACCAGCGGTAGCTTCGTCATCGTTGACGCGAATCACGACACGGCCCGCATCGATGTAATCGACGATACCGCCACGCAAGGCTTGCACGGTGGTGCCCGAGTCGACCGCAACGGTGCGTTCGATACCGGTACCGACCAGCGCTTTTTCAGGACGCAAGCAAGGCACAGCCTGGCGTTGCATGTTGGCACCCATCAATGCGCGGTTTGCATCATCGTGTTCGAGGAACGGAATCAGCGAGGCAGCGACGGAGACGATCTGGCCTGGGGCCACGTCCATGTACTGGATGCGCTCTGGCGATACCAAGATGGTTTCGCCGGCTTCACGGGCCGACACCAGTTCATCGGACAAGGTGCCTTCATCGCTGATGGTCGCATTCGCCTGAGCGATGATGTAGCGGCCTTCTTCGATGGCGGACAAATAGTCGATCTGATCGGTGATCTTGGAGCCTTCGACCTTGCGGTACGGGGTTTCCAGGAAGCCGTATTCATTCAGGCGGGCATACAGAGCCAGCGAGTTGATCAGACCAATGTTCGGACCTTCCGGTGTCTCGATCGGGCAGACGCGGCCGTAGTGGGTCGGATGCACGTCGCGCACTTCAAAGCCGGCGCGTTCGCGTGTCAGACCGCCGGGTCCCAGAGCCGATACACGACGCTTGTGGGTAATTTCCGACAGAGGATTGGTTTGGTCCATAAACTGCGACAGCTGGGACGAACCGAAGAACTCGCGAATCGCAGCCGAAATCGGCTTCGAGTTGATCAGGTCGTGCGGCATCAGGTTGTCCGCTTCGGCTTGGCCGAGGCGTTCCTTGACGGCGCGCTCAACACGCACCAGACCGGCGCGGAATTGATTCTCTGCCAGTTCGCCCACGCAACGTACGCGACGGTTACCCAAGTGATCGATATCATCGACTTCGCCGCGACCATTGCGCAGTTCCACCAAAATCTTGATCACGGCCAGCACGTCTTCGTTCGACAGGGTCATGGCGCCGGTCAGTTCATCACGGCCGATGCGGCGGTTGAACTTCATGCGGCCCACGGCCGACAGGTCGTAGCGGTCCGAGTTGTAGAACAGACCGTTGAACAGCGCTTCAACGGAATCTTCCGTTGGCGGTTCGCCTGGACGCATCATGCGGTAGATCGCCACTTTCGCGGCCATCTGGTCGGCGGTATCGTCGATACGCAGCGTTTGCGAGATGTAGGCGCCTTGATCCAGGTCGTTGGTGTACAAGGTCTGGATTTCGGAAATGTTGGCATCGCGCAGGCGACCCAGCAAGTCTTCGGTCAGCTCATCGTTCGCGGAGGCAACGACTTCGCCGGTGTCGCCATCGACGATGTTCTTCGCCAATACGCGGCCCAGCAGGTAGTCTTCCGGTACGGAAATGTGCTTGATGCCGGCAGCTTCGATATCACGCACGTGCTTGGCGTTGATACGCTTGTCTTTCAGCACCAGGGTCTTGCCCGACTTGTCGACGATGTCAAAGCGCGCCACTTCGCCGCGCAGACGTTCGGCGACGAATTCCATTTCCGCGCCTTCGGAGCGCAGGTTGAAATTGTCGAAGACAAAGAAATTGGCCAGGATTTGCTCATGCGACATGCCGATGGCTTTGAGCAGTATCGTTACTGGCATCTTGCGGCGGCGGTCGACACGGAAGAACAGGATGTCTTTCGGGTCGAACTCGAAGTCCAGCCACGAACCGCGGTAAGGAATGATACGCGCCGAGAACAGCAGTTTACCGGACGAGTGAGTCTTGCCGCGGTCGTGCTCGAAGAACACGCCAGGCGAACGGTGCAACTGGGAAACGATAACCCGTTCCGTGCCGTTAATGACGAACGAACCGGTGGTCGTCATGAGCGGCAATTCGCCCATGTAGACTTCTTGTTCTTTCATTTCCTTGACGACAGGCTTGGTTGGCGATTCCTTGTCCAGAATCACCAGACGCACTTTCGCGCGCAGCGGCGACGCGAACGTCAGGCCACGTTGTTGACATTCTTTGACGTCAAAGGCAGGGTCGCCCAAAACGTACGACAAGAATTCGAGACGCGCAAAACCATTGTGCGACACGATAGGGAAAATCGAGGTGAAAGCCGACTGCAGGCCATCATTCTTGCGGCCGGACGGTGCTATGTCCTCTTGCAAGAAGCTATGATAAGACTCGAGCTGGGTCGCCAGCAGGAACGGAACGTGGTGAACGTTGGCGCGCTTCGCGAATGATTTGCGAATGCGTTTCTTCTCAGTAAATGAGTAGTGCATGGACACTCCGTGAGTGACAGAAAGGATAGAAAATTCAGGTTTTGCAAGTGTTCGTTTGCACCGCTGCGTGTGACACAGACGAAACCTCAAGGCTCTGCTTTCCGGCTTGAATCGAATAAAAACTGCTGCTACAACTACATGACAAATACGATGCAGACGACAAAGGAGCCAAAGTCGGATTCCCCCCCTTGCGAGGGGGAACCTCAGACTTTGACTCGGGCGCTAACTGCCGCCGGTACAGATATTACTTGATCGAAGCGGTTGCGCCGGCTTCTACCAATTTCTTCTGTGCTGCTTCAGCGTCAGCTTTCGACACTGCTTCTTTCACAGTTTTTGGTGCGCCATCGACCAGGTCTTTAGCTTCTTTCAAGCCCAGGCCGGTGATTTCGCGAACTGCTTTAATGACGCCAACTTTGTTTGCGCCGAAGCTGTCCAGGATGACGTTGAATTCGGTTTGCTCTTCAGCAGCTGCTGCTGGGCCTGCTGCAGGACCGGCCGAAGCCATCGCTGCTGCGGATACGCCGAATTTTTCTTCGAATGCTTTAACCAGGTCGTTCAGGTCCATTACGGACATGGCGCTAACTGCTTCCAGGATATCGTCTTTGCTAATTGCCATTTTGAAACTCCTAAATTTATTACGTTAGTTACATCAGATTGGTACTGAGAGAAAAAAGCGCACGCAATTAAGCGGCTGCTGGGGCTTCTTCTGCTGCTGCTTCTTCTGCAGGAGCTTCGGCGCCTTCGCCTTTTTTCGCTGCCAGGGCAGCCAGACCACGTGCAAAGCCCGAAACCGGAGCCAGCATAACGCCCAACAACTGCGAAATGAGGACTTCACGGCTAGGAATGCTCGCCAACGCGGTGACAGCAGCTGTATCCAGCGGCTTGCCTGCGTAGTTACCTGCTTTGATGACCAGTTTGTCGTTGGTTTTAGCGAAGTCAGCGATGACTTTAGCTGCTGCAACGGCATCGGCCGAGATCGAGTAGATCAACGGGCCGGTCATGGCATCTGCCAGGCTGGCGAATGCGGTACCTTCAACGGAGCGACGAGCCAGAGTGTTTTTCAACACACGCAGGTACACGCCTTGGGCACGCGCTTTAGCACGCAGTTGCGTCAAGTGACCAACCTGGATGCCACGATATTCGGCCACGACGATCGTTTGCGCATTTGCTACTTGTGCGGAAACTTCGGCGACAACGGCCTTTTTGTCATTCAGATTGAGACTCACGGTCAACCTCCTTAAATGATGTTCGGCAATCACAACCGAGTGGTTGAGCGCCTTGCATCGGTTCGAACACGGCGTCCGAAGTCAAGAAGTACTAAACTGAGCGGATGAATTCACGCAGCATGAGGACTACAAAACTTGTTCGGGTACACCATCTGCGTTGGGCACTTGCCGTTGCCGGCAAGCCTATTAACCTTCTGCATATGCGATCACAGTCGGCCCAACGGTCTTTGATTGTCTGCCTGCCTGGCGCGAACGCCGGGCAGACAGCCCAAAGATGCGCCCACAGCGCCCGAAGGCGCATGGGACTTGATTCTGTTACTTAAGCTGCCAGGCTAGTCTGGTCAACACGGACGCCAGCGCCCATGGTCGACGACAGCGAAACTTTGCGCAGGTACACGCCTTTGCTCGATGCTGGCTTGGCTTTGTTCAGTGCGTCGATCAGTGCGACCAGATTCGACTTCAGATCTGCGTCAGCGAACGATTTACGACCGATGGTAGCGTGGATGATACCTGATTTGTCGGTACGGTACTGAACTTGACCAGCTTTCGCGTTTTTCACGGCGGTAGCGACGTCAGGAGTAACAGTGCCAACTTTCGGGTTAGGCATCATGCCGCGTGGGCCCAGGATCTGACCCAGGGTACCAACGATACGCATGGTATCTGGCGAAGCGATGACGATATCGAAAGGCATGTCGCCGGCTTTGATACGCTCGGCCAAGTCTTCCATACCAACGATGTCGGCGCCAGCTGCTTTAGCAGCTTCTGCTTTGTCGCCCGACGCGAATACTGCCACGCGCACGGTTTTGCCGGTACCAGCTGGCAGCACGACGGAGCCGCGCACCACTTGATCGGATTTCTTAGGATCAACGCCCAGTTGTACCGATACGTCGATCGATTCATTGAACTTGGCCGTTGCGCACTCTTTGATCAGAGCGACAGCGTTGTCGAAAGCGTACACTTTGGTACGGTCGACTTTGGCTTTCAAAGCCTTGATACGTTTGGATAACTTAGCCATTATACAACACCTTCCACCGTGATACCGATCGAACGAGCGGAACCAGCGATGGTGCGTACAGCAGCATCCATGTCGGCAGCGGTCAGATCAGGGGTTTTCAATTTAGCGATTTCTTCAGCTTGTGCGCGGGTCAGCGTACCGACTTTGTCGGTATGTGGCTTCGGCGAACCTTTGGTGATCGCTGCAGCTTTTTTGATCAGGTAGGTTGCTGGAGGCGTCTTCATCACGAACGTGAAGGACTTGTCCGCAAACGCGGTGATCACGACTGGAATCGGCATGCCTGCTTCCAGACCTTGGGTCTGTGCATTGAAAGCTTTGCAGAATTCCATGATGTTCAGACCACGTTGACCCAGAGCTGGACCGATTGGTGGGGATGGGTTTGCTTTACCAGCTGGCACTTGCAGCTTGATAAAACCAATGATTTTCTTTGCCATGATGGCTCCTATCTTGGATTGAGTAGTAGCGCCCCGCCGATCCTACCCTGGCGGGGCTCCTCTGACCGGATTTTGCTGATACAACCGCAACGCTCCTGGTGGCGCTTTCAAACCTACTGCGCGGCGCGATTTGCGGCTTCCGATGCTCACTGTGCATTTGCACAGCTCCGCCTCTCAGCCACAACTCACATCCGCTCGCTACGGTTTTGTGAACCGCCTTAAACTTTTTCGACCTGGCCGAATTCGAGCTCTACCGGAGTAGCGCGACCGAAAATGGTGACCGAGACACGCACTTTGGATTTTTCGTAATTGACTTCTTCGACATTGCCGTTGAAATCGGTGAACGGACCATCCTTGATGCGTACTTGCTCGCCCACCTCGTACAAGGTTTTTGGACGGGGCTTTTCAACACCCTCTTGCATCTGCTTCATGATGCCGTCGATTTCGCGCGCGGAAATAGGCGTCGGCTTATTCGACTTGCCACCGATGAAACCGGTAACCTTGCTGGTGTTCTTGACCAAGTGCCAGCTCTCGTCCGTCATTTCCATTTCAACCAGCACATAGCCAGGATAGAAACGACGCTCGGTAACGGACTTCACACCATTCTTGACTTCGACCACTTCTTCGATCGGCACCAGGATCTGGCCAAACTGGTCTTGCATGCCCGCGCGCTCGATGCGCTCGGTCAATGCGCGCATGACGCTTTTTTCCATGCCGGAATAAGCATGCACGACATACCAGCGCTTGCTACTGACTGGCACGCTCAGCGCTGCACCAGTATCCGCTACCGGAGCGTCACCCGGAACGGACTCGCCCGCCGCTTCATCATGCACATTTTCGCTCATTATTTTTTCCAACCCAGAATTACGTCATACAACAAAAATTCGAGCAATTTATCCGTGCCCCACAGGAAAATCGCCATGACCAACACAAAGGCAAACACGATCGCAGTAATCTGCGTGGCTTCTTTGCGGGTAGGCCAAACAACTTTCTTGGTCTCGCGCACAGCTTCTTTGGCGAAATTGAGAAATTCACGGCCGGTCGTCGAGACATACAAGAGCGCAACAGCAATAACCAAACCAGCCACAAGCGCGCTTGCACGCACCAGAGCTGGTTGGCCTGCCAGGTAATAAAACCCGACTACTCCTGCAATCGCAGCCACTATTGCCAGCGCGACTTTTATCTTGTCACTCGACGTGCTAACGGTTTGCACGGATTGATTTGACATTTTTCTACTTTCGGTGCCCTGCACCTTGACGGTGGCAGGGACGGAGGGCATCGAACCCCCAACCTTCGGTTTTGGAGACCGACGCTCTGCCAATTGAGCTACGTCCCTACGTAAAACTTTCGAGGAGTGCTATTCTACCACCTAGGACGCCCCAGGTGGAAGCATAACATTTCCTTATGCGAGGATTTTTGCAACCACGCCGGCGCCGACGGTACGACCGCCTTCACGGATAGCGAAGCGCAGGCCTTCTTCCATGGCGATCGGGTTGATCAGCTTGACGGTGATCGACACGTTATCGCCTGGCATGACCATTTCTTTGTCTGCTGGCAACTCGATCGAACCAGTTACGTCCGTCGTGCGGAAGTAGAACTGTGGACGATAGTTGTTGAAGAATGGCGTATGACGGCCGCCTTCGTCTTTCGACAGAACATAGATCTCGCCGGTGAAGTGCGCGTGTGGCTTGATCGAGCCTGGCTTTGCCAGAACTTGACCACGTTGCACATCTTCACGCTTGGTGCCGCGCAGCAGCAGACCAACGTTGTCGCCTGCTTGACCTTGGTCCAGCAGTTTGCGGAACATTTCCACGCCGGTGCAAGTCGTTTTGACGGTATCGATAATACCGACGATTTCGATTCTTCGCCGACTTTGACAATGCCGCGCTCGATACGACCGGTCACAACGTACCGCGACCCGAGATCGAGAACACGTCTTCTACTGGCATCAGGAATGCACCGTCAACAGCGCGCTCTGGCGTTGGGATGTACGAATCGAGGGCATCGGCCAGACGCAACACTGCATCCACGCCCATTTCGCCTTCTTTGCCTTCCAGCGCCATACGTGCCGAACCTTTGATGATAGGCACGTCGTCGCCAGGGAACTCGTACTTCGACAACAGCTCGCGCACTTCCATTTCAACCAGTTCCAGCAGTCTGCGTCGTCGACCAGGTCGCACTTGTTCAGGAACACGATGATGTATGGAACACCAACTTGACGCGCCAGCAGGATGTGCTCGCGGGTCTGTGGCATTGGGCCGTCAGCTGCCGAGCATACCAGGATCGCGCCGTCCATCTGCGCAGCACCGGTAATCATGTTTTTGATGTAATCGGCGTGGCCTGGGCAGTCAACGTGCGCGTAGTGACGCGATGCCGTTTCGTACTCGACGTGGGCGGTGTTAATCGTAATACCGCGCGCTTTTTCTTCTGGTGCCGCATCGATCTGGTCGTATGCTTTAGCTTCGCCGCCGAATTTCTTCGACAGAACCGTTGCGATTGCAGCGGTCAGCGTGGTTTTACCGTGGTCGACGTGGCCGATGGTGCCGACGTTGACGTGCGGCTTGGTCCGTTCGAATTTACCTTTTGCCATTTTATTCTTCCTTAGAACAATGATTTAAATGTAGGGACCGGCATTCTCGTGAAAGCCGGCCCGGAACTTCTATTACTTAGCTTTCGAGCTTACGATTGCTTCAGTCACATGCTTAGGTGCTTCAGCATAGTGCTTGAATTCCATCGTGTAAGTCGCACGACCTTGGGTCGACGAACGCAACGATGTGGCGTAACCGAACATTTCCGACAGAGGCACTTCGGCCTTGATGATCTTGCCGCCACCGCCAGCAATTTCATCCAT
>AHHB01000016.1 GCA_000242815.2 Janthinobacterium lividum PAMC 25724 | reverse complement strand
GGCCGGCGCCGTCCACTGTGGCGCTACGCTCGACGCCAGCACCGTCGGTGGTGGCGGTGGTGGCGGTGGTAGCGGTGGTAGCGGTGGTAGCGGTGGTGGCTTGGGCACGGGCGGCAGTTCGGGCGGCGGCGGCGGTGGCAGCGGCAAGGGCTTGGGTGGCTCGGCGATCAACACCATGCTGACCAGATGCGCATGGTCCTGCCCCGACGGCACCATGCCCGCATGCGAGGTGAGCCAATCGAGCGCCAAGTAATGCAGTGCGCCGATGAGCGCGACACAGATGACGCTGCGGCGACGCGATGGCGAAAAGAAGGAGTCATGCATCATGAGCGGTAGTGTAACGCTTACACCCCACTTTCAGCTGCTTGCCCGCGCTCAACTCCTGATATTTTATGTAAGAAAATGTTGGCCTCTTTACGTCAGTTGCAAGCTGATATCTGCTACGCTAGGGACATCCACCTACCAGGAGATTTCGCATGGCAAACCCGCAAATGCCCCAAATGCCGGGCGCAGCAGTTGTGACCGACACCCTCGACTTCGTCAAGAACCTGTGGGGCAGCATGAGCGTGCCCGGCATGGGCATGCCTGGCATCACGGCGCCGACCATGTCGGTGGAAGAGCTGGACAAGAAAATCAGCGACCTGAAAGCCGTCGAAGCATGGCTGAACCTCAATACCAGCATGCTGCGTGGCAGTATCCAGGCGCTGGAAGTACAGCGCGGCACCATCGCCACCCTGAAATCGATGGGTGCATCACTGGCGGCGGCCATCACCCAGCCCGGCGCCAGCGAGAAAACCGTCTTGGAATCGGTGCCCTACGCTTCCGCATTTTTCCAGCAGGTGTCGCCTGCAGCACCCGCAGCACCAGCACCGGCACCAAAACCGGTGCCGGCCCCGGCGCCCGCTGCGGCGGCGCCCGGCGATGCCGGCAGCCAGGCAGCAGCCCAGCTGGCCAATCCGAGTGCCTGGTGGAATTTATTACAAGATCAGTTCAAACAGGCGGTGTCGACGGCCATGTCGCCCGACGCCGCTGCTGCGGCAGCGGCCAGCTTTGGCCAGAGCAGCGAGGCCAAGCCAGCCGCCAGCAAGCCTGCACAAACAGGCACGGCAGCCAAGGCTACGCTGCGCAAGGCGCCCGCGAAACGCGCAGCGCCCAAGTCCAAGGCACCAGGCAAGGCCCAGTAAGCGTCAGAAAATTATCGTGCCATCATGCGTCACAGCGCCCGATGCCATGCAAGGCGCTGCACAGCAGTGCGCGCACTGCCGGCAGTGGGCTCGCCTCGGCGCCATCTTGCAGGGCGCCGCTTGGGCTGGCCAGAAAGCGCAAGCATTTATTCGAGCTCACTGAATAGTCGGGCTCACTGAATAGTCGGGCTCACTGAATAGTTCAAGCCGGCAAGGTAATCAGGCGATACGATGAATGCGGATCGCCTCGATCATGTTGTCGGCCTGGCGTTTTACGTCACCGATCGTGATCAAGCCTTCGTCGGCCAGCGCCTTGGCGTGCTCGTACGAAGACTGGAATGTTTCCAGCGTGTCTCCCTTGGCGGCGACCGGGCGTACCCAGGCAATACTGCCGACCTTCATTTTTTTGTACACTTCATTGACCACATCACGCATAGTTTCTTCCTTATTGTTGTAAAGCAACTCAGCACGGGATTACCCACGCTGACCCCTAGTTTATCATCCGGCACGCTCGCGCATGGATTTCCCGCCGTTTTCCGGCGCCGGTGGCGTTTTTCCCGGCAGCTCGGCAGCCGCTTCCACCCCGGACGGCGGCGTCAACTGCACCAGTTGCTCCATCAACTGTGCAAAGCGCTGCTGTCCTGGAGCAATTTTATCGACATACAACAACACTTCCATGGCTTCGGCCGCCAATGCCGCCTGGTAGCCGCGCTGTTCCAGGAAAGACACGATGATTTGCACAGAATTGAACAAGATGCGCAGGTTGTTGGGTAATTTTTCACGCGCCGTGCGCATCCAGGCGACCGCTTCGTTAAGCTTATCCGTCTTCCACAGCAGCACGCCCTTGTTCATCAAGTCCGATGCTTCCTTGCGCGCAGCGATGATCAGGCTGCTGCCTTCATCGCCCATCTTCGCCTTGTCGAAGATTTTTTGCACCTCGTCTTGCACCACCTGGTTATCGTGGTTATTCTTCACCACATAGCACAGCAGGCCGGATGGCACATCCTTGACGCCGACGGCGAACAGCAGCGTAGCCAATTCCATGCAAATATTTTTTTCAGGCCGCGCCGGGTCTTCCAGCAGCATGGTTTCGAGTTCGTCGCCACACTTGCGCGCACGCCGGTAATCGCCCGTTTCGTGGTGCACCATGCCTTCCGTGATCTTCGCGCGCAAGCCAATTTGTTCAGGCGGAAATTCGCGCTGCGCCATCAGCAACCATTGCAGCGCCTCCTTGGCATCCTTTTTCAAGCCGCACACGCGCGCCAGCCCCAGGTAGGCGTCGGGCGTCTTCATCACGGAAAACTCGCCGATGGAAATACATTTGCGAAAAGCTTTCTCCGCCATGCTGACATTGCCGACTTTCAGGGCGGCCAGTCCCAAGTTGCGCTGGCGCGGCACGGAATTGGGTGACAGGCGCGCCGCCTTTTCCAGCACCGCGCACGCTTCCTCGTGCTGGCCCATCAACTGGTAGGCGACGGCCATCTGGTCGTAAGCGTCGATGTAATACTTGTTTTCGACGATCACGCCCTGGAATATCTGTCGCGCCGCCTCATGCTCGCCGTTATTCATGCGGATCTTGCCCAAGCCCGCCCTGGCCCAGCTGTAATCGCGCTCGGCCAGCACTTTTTCATACACGGCGCGGGCCTTTTCCGGCTCGCCGCTTTTGAGCAGCAAGGATGCCTTCATGCGCAGCAATTCCAGCACGTGCAGCGCATGGACCTCGATCTGCGCATCGCATAATTTGGCCGCGCGCCGGTAGTCCTTTTCCAAGCAAGCCTGGTCGATTTCGCGGAATACCTGCTTCTTGTGCCACACGCGGTTCAATCGCGTCAGCAGCACGCCTTCCGTGATGGGCTTGATCAGGTAGGCGTCGGGCTGGTGCTCGGCCGCACCCATCACCGATTCCACGCTTTTTTCGGCCGACACCATCAGCCACACGCTGGACGGCGCGGTCAGGTTGCGCACGCGCGTCTCTTCCAGCACCTGCTGGCCATTCTTGCCTTCACCTAGGTTGTAGTCGCACAGCACCACGTCATAGCGCGTCTTGGCCAGCAGCTTCATGGCTTCGCCGCCACTGGCCGCCTGGTCGATATAGCGCGCACCCAAGTTGCGCAGCGATTCGCGCAGCAGGATGCGGATGCCGATGAAATCGTCGACCAGCAGATAATGTTTGTCGGCCCAGTCGGTGCTACCGGCTTCGGTGGCTTGGCTGTCTGTCGTCATGGCATCCTCGTTCAGGGCAGGCGCACGATGAAACAGCCGCCGCCCAGCGCGCCGCCATTTTCCAGGGCGATGCTGCCGCTACTGCCACGGTGCTTGTGCATCTTCGCCACGACACTGGAAAAATACAGGCCCAATCCGGTGCTGTTAGTGGAAAAATCCACACCGGCGGCCTTGCCATCCATGGCAGCGCTGCCCGCGTCGAGCAGCGCCTGCGAGTAGCCGTCGCCATTGTCTTCCACGCGCAGCTCCAGCAAGGCACCCACCTGCCGCACTGACAAGCGGATCGTGTCTTTCGTGTAGCGAATGGCATTGTTGATCGCATGCGCGAGCACGCCGATGATCAGGTCTTCATCCAGGGTCCAGATCAGCTCCGGCGGGCAGGCTATCTCCAGGCCGATGCCTTTCGATGCCAGCAGGATCTTTTCCTGGCCCACCACCTGCTCCACTACCTGGCTCACCAGTTGTGGCTGCACGTCGAAGGGGTAACCGGGCTTGCCCACTTCCTTGTACAGCGCCAGCAGCTGGATCAGGTTATCGTTGAGACGCTTGGTCTGGTACAGCATTTGCGCCATCTGCAGGTAGGCCGGGTCGGCCTGGGGCACGGGCTTGGCCTGTTCGGCCGCCAGCAAGGATTCCAGCGTGCCGCTGACCACGCTGATCGAGTTTTTCATATCGTGCACGGTCGACGCCAGGAACAGGAAAAGCTCGGGCGAGCTGTGTTGATCTTCCACCGGATATCTCCTTGGGGGCGATGCTTAAATATTGCCGAAGGTAAATTATACCGCCCGCATCTGGATACCAGCCAGCCGCGCGCAAAGAGCGTGACATGACGCAACAAGGCCTTGCGCTTTTCAGGCGTTGCGGCGGCGTTCGCGTAACAAAAATCTGGCAGGGTCCAAAGCGGCGGCCAACTGACTCTCCAGCGGCAAGGGCTCGCCCTCTAGCTGGCAAGCGAGCAACTCGGCCGCCAGCGGTGCCCATATCAGGCCGCGCGAGGCGTAGCCGAGCAAGCCAAACAGGCCGGGCCAGCGCGGCACGTCGCGCAAGCGCTCGCAGCGGCCTGGCACGCCGGGGTCGGGCAAGGCGCCCGCCAGTGGCAGGCGGTCCGGTGCCATGCAGCGAAAGCCCGTGCGCCCGGCCAGCGGCGCCTCGAACGGGGCCACGCCAAGGATGTCGGCGATCTTCGCGATATTGTCGTGCTGGCTGGCCACGCGCAGGCTGCTGTCTGCATCGGCATCATAGGTCGCGCCCACGCATACGGCACCCTGGTGCGCCGGCGTCATATAGGCTTCGCGGCAGACGACGAAGGGCAAGCCAGGCAAGCTGCCTTCGGCCAGATGCGTAACTTGGCCACGCACGGCGTCGAGCGGCAGGCCGGCCGCCTGTTCGAAATCCACGGCCCCCGTGCCTGCCGCCAGGATGACTGTGGGTGCCGCCGCGATCAAGTCACCGTCGGCATCGCGCACCAGCCATTGCTCATCGCCACGTTCGAGGCGCAGGGCGCTGCTGGAAAAGCGCCGCGTGAGCAAGGCGCCGCAGGCGTCGAGCATGGCCGCGCAGACGGAGGCTGGGCGCGCCCAGCCTCCCTGCGCAAACCACCAGGCGCCATCGGGCGCAGGCGCGCCCAGCATGGCGCTTGCCTCGGGTGCCTCCAGCCAGCGGGCGAACTGACGCGGATACACGCCGCTGGCGGCGATCTGCCGCTGCACCTGCGCATGCGCGCCGTCGCGCGCCAGGTGCAGCACGCCGCTTTGCACACCCTCGATAGCGGCGCCGATGCCGCCCAGGTCTTTCCAGCGATTCAGCGCGTACAGGTAAGCGGCGCGCACCAGGCGCGTGGGGATATTGTCATCCTTCGACATCAGCGGCATGAAGATGCCAGCCAGGTTGCCCGATGCCTCGCTGGCCGGCTCGGCGTGGCGCTCAATCAAGGTCACTTTCCAGCCGCGCGCGGCGAGCCGTTCGCAGGCAGCCGCGCCGGCCACACCCGCGCCGATGACGATGGCGCGACGTTCAGGCGCGGTGACGGCGGCATGCTCTGGACGCCGTGCATGAAACACGGCGCGCAAACGGCTCTCGTCGAAGACAAACCGGCTCTGTTGCAGCGCCGCGCGCTGCGCCTCGTCGAGGTGCACGGCCTGCAGCAGGCCGCCATCCACCATCAGGCGTGCCAGCACCGTCACGGCGGCGGGCACCCATGCCAGCAAGACTTCATCGATGCGCGCCGCTATCTGCGCCAGGCAGCTTAGGGCTTCGCCGATCATCAGGTCGAGGGTAATCAAGCCATCGCGCGAGACCATGCGGTGCAGGCCGGGTACGCAGGGCGGCCATTGCGTGCGCCATTGCTCGGGCAAGTCGCTGGCGTCGACGCAGCGCGGCGCCAGCGCGATGTAATGCAGGCGCCGCCCGTCATGGGCGGCACAGGCGGCGCCAAAGCGCGCGCCGTCGAAATCCGTGTCGAGCAAGACCTGCGCGCGGCGCATCAAAGCCCCGCGCGGCAAAAGCAGGTGGGCGCATGGTCGTTGACCATGCCGATGCCCTGCATATAGGCGTAGACGATGGTCGAGCCGACGAACTTGAAACCCAGTTTGAGCAAGTCTTTCGACAAGGTGTCGGACAAGGCCGTCTTGGACGGGAACTGGCCCGGCTGCCAGCTGTTGACGATGGGCTGGCCATCGACATAGGCCCACAAAAAACTGTCCAGGGTCTGGCCTTGCGCGCGCAAGCGCAGGTAGGCTTGCGCATTCGTGATAGCCGCTGCCACCTTCAGGCGGTTGCGCACGATGCCGGGATCGAGCAGCAACTGCGCCACCTTGTCCGGGCCATACGCGGCGATTTTTTCGGCATCCCAGCCGTCGAAGGCGGCGCGGTAAGTGTCGCGCTTGTTGAGGATGGTTTCCCAGCTCAGGCCCGCCTGCGCGCCTTCTAAATTGAGCATCTCGAACAAGCGGCACTCATCGTGGCAAGGCACGCCCCACTCCGTATCGTGATAGTCGAGATAGCGGGGGTTGGCCGAATTGGCCCAGGAGCAGCGGGGTATGGCGGCAATAGTGTCAATAGTCGCAGTGGTCGCGGTGATCGTCATGGTCTTGGTCTTGGTGTGCAGGCAAGTGCCAGTATAGTTTATCGGCCGCGCAGGATGCGCCCCAGCTCCAGCAAGCCGTGCGCCATCTCTGCCGGGGGAATGGCGGCGAAGCCCAGCAGCAGCCCTGGTGGCGTGGCGCACGCCGGCCCCGCTGCCGGATCGGCATAGTGCCCCAGTGGGCGCAATTCGATGCCACGCTCCAGCCCCGCGCGCGCGACTATTTCTTCATCGTGGCCGGCGCGAAAATACGCACACAGCTCCAGGCCGCTATCGGCCGGGCCGCACACCAGTTGGTCGTCGAGTTCGCGCGCCAAGCCGCTCACCAGCTGGTCGCGCCGTTCTGCATTGCTGTCGCGCGTGCGGCGAATGTGCCGGCCAAAATGTCCCTCGGCGATGAAATCGGCCAGCGCCATCTGCGGCACGATGGCTGTGTGGCGGTCCATCACGGCCTTGGCCTGCACCAATGCTTCGGCCAGCGCGGGCGGCGCCACCATGTAGCCGAGGCGCAGGCCGGGGAACAGCACTTTCGACAAGGTGCCCACGTAGACCACGCAGCCAGCCCGGTCCAGACTTTGCAGCGAGGCCAGCGGCGCGCCCGTGTAGCGGTATTCGCTGTCGTAGTCATCTTCCACCAGCCAGGCTTTGTTTTGCGCGGCCCAGGCCAGCAGGGCCATGCGGCGGGGCAAGCTCATGCTCACGCCCAGCGGCATCTGGTGCGATGGCGTCACGTACGCCAGCTTCGCCTGGGGACAGTGCGCCACGCCGTACGCCACGTCCAGCCCCTGTGCATCGACGGGCACGGGAAAGACGCGCGCGCCAGCCGCGCGCAAGGGGCCACTGGCGCCCCGGTAACCGGGCGACTCCATCCAGGCCGAATCGCCCGGCGCCAGCAGGATGGTCGACAGCAAAAACAGCGCCTGCTGCGAACCGGAGGTGATGACAATCTGCTGCGGCGTGCACTGGACACCGCGCGAGGCCTTCAGGTACACGCACAGCAGCTCGCGCAGCGGCAGGTAGCCAGCCGGGTCGCTATAGCCGAAATGCTGGTCGGGCCGGCGCCAGCGCCGCGCTTCCAACCGGTTCCATACGTCGAACGGGAAATGATCGATGCGCGGCATGCCGACGCGAAAGGCGCGCAGCGGACCACGGTGGAACGCCACCTGGCGCATGGCCGCCACCACGCCTCGCCCGCGCGCCGACAGAGGTCGCAGCAGACCGGCTGCTTCGGCCTTGCCGGCCGGCGCGGCCACGGGCTGCGGCACATCGCGACTGACAAACGTGCCGCGTCCCACGGCACCGTCGAGATAGCCTTCGGCCGCCAGCAGCGCATACGCATTGAGCACCGTCTGGCGCGACACGGCCAGCAGACGGCAAAAGTCGCGCGTGGGCGGCAGCTGCATGCCGGCACTCATGCGGCCATCGAGGATGGCGGCCTTGATGGCGGCGTACAGCTGGCGGAACAGCGGCTCGGCAGCGCCGCGCTGCAGCGGCAAGGCGGCGATGATCTGGAACAGGCAGGAAGCTGGCATGGCGGCGCTCTTAAATTGGTATCTGCAAAATAGCACTTATTGGCTGTTTTAAATAGCCAAGAGGGGCGCTAAGATGACACTTTCCCTCTTACTTTCGTGGAGCGCCCATGCAGCAGTTTTTCGCCACCGTGGCCTGGCAGCGCGACGGCCAGGATTTCGCCAGCCAGCGCTATAGCCGTGGCCATGCATGGCAGTTCGATGGCGGCTTGCACGTGCCAGCCTCATCATCGCCCCTGTCCGTGCCGCTACCCATGTCCGTGGCAGAGAACGTCGACCCGGAAGAAGCGCTGGTGGCCGCCACATCGAGCTGCCACATGCTGTTCTTCCTGTCGCTGGCAGCGCAGCGCGGCTACGTCATCGACGACTACCGCGACGACGCCGTCGGCGAACTGGGAAAAAATGCGGCGGGCCGCCTGGCCATGACGCGTATCGTGCTGCGCCCGCACATCGTATTTTCCGGCACGGCGCCCACGCCAGAAGCCTTGGCCAGCCTGCACCACGACGCGCACGAGCGCTGCTACATCGCCAATTCGCTCACGGCCAAGGTGGTCGTGGAAGGAGCAACCTAGATGTACACGCCCGCCAGCTTTCGCGAAGAACGCCTCGACGTGCTGCATGGCCTGATCGACGCGCATCCCTTGGGCGCGCTGGTGCGCCAGGGCGACGATGGTCTATGCGCCGACCATCTGCCGTTCGAGATCGCCGCGCCCACGCCCGAGGCCCCCTTCGGCATCCTGCGCGCCCATGTGGCGCGTGCCAACCCGCTGTGGCGCGCGCCACCTGGACAAGAAGAATGCATGGTGATCTTCCAGGGGCCGCACGCCTACATCACGCCCGCCTGGTATGCGGAGAAGCAGCGCAGCGGCAAGGAAGTGCCCACTTTCAATTACGCGGTCGTACACGCACACGGTCCCTTGCGCGCCATCGACGATGCGGCGTGGCTGATGGGCTTGCTGGAGCGGCTAACGGCGCGCCATGAGGCGGATCAAGCTGCGCCCTGGCGCATCAGCGATGCGCCGGCCGAGTATATCGAGAAGATGTTAAATGCCATCGTTGGCATCGAAATTGCCCTCACGCGCATCACGGGCAAATGGAAGCTGGGGCAGAACCGCAGCATGCAAGACCAGGCCAGCATGGCGCATGGACTGTCGCTGGGGAAGCAAGCTAGTGCGGCGCGGGCGCTGGGTGCGCTGATCGCCGCCAACGTCACGCCAGCGCGCTGACGGCCGCCGACAACGTCAGGCACGATAGCGCCGTCGACACCAGAATGACGCGGCGCGCGGCGCGCCATGTTGGCCCCACAGCGCGCCGCCCACCTGCCGTCGCGCCTCAGGCCAGATGGCCTTCAGCCACCCAGCCACGGTTGGCCGGCGCGGCCTTCGGCTTGGGCGCGATGCCGCTGCTTTTCTCCGCATCGAGGATGATGCTGCGCATGCTGTCGCTGGCAGCCGGCCCTGGCGCGAACGCGTAATACTCATCATTGATGGGCAAGCCCGTCATCGCATCGACCAGCACGGGATCGGCAGCGAGGCCCGTGTCGCGGCTGGCGATGACGAGGCTGGCGCCTTCCGGCGCGAAGTTTTCATTACCCCAGGCAATAAAGGCTAGCAAGACAGGCTTGAAGGCGCGCCCGGACTTGGTCAGCACATAATCGTAGCGGGGCGGCTTGGCGCAATACAGGCGACGCGTCATCAAGCCGCCTTCCACCAGGTCAGCCAGGCGGCGCGTCAGGATAGTTGGCGCAATCTTGAGGCTTTTTTCAAATTCGTCGAAGCGTGTCTTGCCATAAAACGCTTCACGCAGGATGAGGATGCTCCACCATTCGCCCACCTTGCCCAGGCTGCGAGCGATCGGACAAGGCAAATTATTAAAGTTGGTATGTTTCATGACCATCTCCTCACATTAACTCAAGACAACAATCGAAAAATATCTCAGTTGCAACCCAAAAACTTGGCTAGGCCTAAAAGTAAACGGTGTCCGTGATAGTCGACTTGTCGCCGTCGGCGCAGGATGGGTGCGAGTGACACCCACGATCGTATTGACGTTCACGGCAATAGCCGCTACACCCTGACTTTGGCCGCAGTCGAGATTGGCCGTCGCAAGGGTGCAATTGGCGATGATTTTCAGGGCAGGGGCTATGGTCGCGGTGTTGCTGGCGTTCAAGTACACGGCTGCGTCGGCAGCGCCAGGCAAGAATGCCGTGCTGGCAAGCGCGACACTGGCGGCGGCGATACGGCGCAGGAAAATAACTCGCAACATGATACCTCCCGATGATGGAACATCATTCATGCGTCCCCTTGATATGCCGGGCGTCGAGGATCGTCACGGTGTTGCCGGCATTTTTTAAAGCACGCACACCAGGACAACACAATGTTCGCGCCGAGAGCCACGAACATCAGATCTTCAACTTTTTTGCTGCATTTACAAAACAGATTTTTTCATCATCGACGTTGCTTTAAGTCAATGGATGAATGAATTATTAGCGATCTGGGAAATCGCCGCTTCTGCTGGCGGAGAAAGCTCTTTTGAAACACGAGAAAAGCAGAAAAAAAAGGAAAAGCCGGGTACAATAAACAATAAATTGCTTTTTGGTTAAGTTATCCATGCCATGTCATTGACCAACGAAACCACCAAAAAAAACATCTTGATCGTGGACGATTCGGCGTTAGAGCAGCGCTTGCTGATGGAGCTGCTTAGAGAGCAGCCCTACCGTTTCAGCATCGCGTTCAACGGCTACCAGGGCTACCAGCTGGCATTGGCCACGCATCCCGATCTGATATTGCTCGATGTGCGCATGCCCGAGATGGATGGCTACACGGCATGTCGATTGCTCAAGGCCAACCCCGAAACGGAACAGATACCCGTGATCTTTCTCAGCGGTGCCGATAGCGCCAAGGAACGCATCACGGGCTTGCAGGTGGGCGGTGTCGACTACATTTCGAAGCCGTTCACGCCGGACGAACTGGTCGCGCGCATCCATATCCACTTGGGATTGATGCGTAAAAGCAACAGTACCTTGCCAGCCACGACGCTGACCCAAGACAGGCTGCAGCACCCCGACATGGTGTTCGTCAATGCGGTCAAACAGCTCATCGTCGACAACCTGGACAGCCTGCCCAAGCTGTCCGACATCGCCCGCAGCGTCGGCACGTACCGCGAAAAGCTGACCCACGTATTCCGCGAGCAAACGGGCATGACCGTGTTTGCCTTCATCCGCGAGGCGCGCATCGCCCGCGGCGTGGAGTTGCTACAGCAAACGGACATCGACGTGCAAGATATCGCCCTGCTGATCGGCTTTCACAACGCGGGCAACTTCGCCACCGCCTTTCGCGAACGCATGGGCGTCACGCCCAGCGCCTACCGCCAGCGCCTGCAGGAACAGACGCAGCGGCAGCAACAGGGTACTAGAACTTATAGTTCAACTTGAGCGATGCAAAGCGTCCACGCGGATCGGCCTGGGTAAAGTCAAAGCCGGTGGAGGCATAGTCCCAGGGCGCGCGTTTATTGGCCAGGTTTTGCACGATGAACGTGAGGTTCGCCTGCGGGGTCAGCTGCCAGCTGCTGGTCACGTCAAAGGTGCTGAAGGCAGCCACCGATTCGTCGAGATGCTTCTGCTGCGCATAGCTGCCCACATGGTTCCAGGTCAGGGTCGACGACCATTTTCCCTGTTCCCAGGTGGCCGACGTAACGCCGCGCCATTTCGGGATGGAACCGAAGTAATTGCTACCGGCGCCATTGGTCAGTGGTGCGCCATCGGACAAGGGCTCGGCAAAGCGCAGCACACGGCTCAGTTGGCCAGCCAGGGTCAGCTTGCCCCAGTCCTGGTCGACAAAGCGCTGGCGCAGGTCGATATCGATACCCGACACTTCGCGCTGCCCCTGGTTGCGGAACTGACGATACAAGGTCGTGATGCGTCCGTCGGCACCGCGCGTGATCTTTTGCGGTGCCGTGTTTTCATTCGCGAGTATGGTGGTGGCGCTGGCCGTACCGATCACACCATCTTGCTTGATGCGGTAGTAATCGAGGCCGATGCTCGAGCTGCTGGTGGGTGAGACCACCACGCCCAGATTCAGGTTGTTCGAGCGCTCGGGGCGCAGGTTTGGATTGGCGATCGTCATGACCGTCACGCCGCGCGACTGCGTTGGCGTCAAGGGGTCGCGAGCATCGATCACGCTGGTATAGCTGACGGCGGTGCTATCGGTGATTTCCGGCAGCGACGGGGCACGGAAAGCACGGGAAACGGTACCGCGCAACAACAACCATGGTGCCGCCTGATAACGGGCGCTGGCTTTGGGCGAAAACGCATTGCCAAAGTCGCTGTAATGGTCGGCGCGGCCGGCCACGTTGACGGACAAATCTTTCACCACCGGCACATTCAATTCGGCGAACAGGGCCGACACAGTGCGCGAGCCATTGATAATATTGAGTGCGGGGCGCAATTCCGTCCCCGACAGCACGGCCGTCGAGGTTTGCGAATCCATCTTCTCGCGACGCCACTGGACGCCAGCGGCAAACCCCAGCGGACCGGCGGGCAGGTGCCAGATATCCTTGGCCACCGAAAAGTCGAGCGTGTCGAGTGTCGATTCGGCCGGGCGCAGGGTCGACAGGCGCAGGCGCTGGCGCACCGCCTCGCTGTTTTGCGCTTGATCATAGAAATTGTAACTACCCTCGGCCAGTACTTTCTCGAATTCGTAGCGATTGACGAAGTTCTGCACCGTTTCCTCCAGCTTGCTACTGGAATGGGCAACGGCCGTATCCCAATCCCAGCCCGCCCAGGTACCCTTGGCACCGGCCAGCGCGCGGTAGAAGGTGACGCGGTCCTGCTTCAGGCGCGGCCCCAGGTCGAACAGGGTGGCCGTGAACGGCAAGGGCTTCATGCCCGGATTGTTCGGATGGCCCACCGGCAGCACCACGGCGATGGTATCGAGCAGCTTGGTGCTGTTGTTCCACACGCGCGTCGCGTTATTCACCGTCAGCGGCGCGCTGAAGGTTTGGTCGGCGCGCGAATAACTGTGCAGCAAGTCGACATACGCTTGCGTATCGGCGTTCAGCTTGAATGTGCCGCGCAACGCCGAGTGAATACGCTGGATGCCTGGAATCAGCGTTTTATACGGCGCCGGATTGTAGGCCAATACCTGGCCGTTGCGATCGGGATTGATGGCATTGTAGGGCACCAGTTGCAGCGGACCGCGCACGCCGCCCAGGGTCTGCGTGGGGTCGTTACCGGCGTAATTCGTGGCGATCCAGCCCAGGCTGCCGCGCTGCTGCTGGCGGTAATCGGCATCGCGCAGCCATGCTACGTCGCTTTGCTGCAGCTTGTCGCGCTGCTGGGCATCGGCCGAGAAGACCACGCTGTAGCCATCTTCCTCGAGCTTGCCGAAGCCCGTTTGCAGCGCCGCGCTCTTTTCATGCTGGCCCGTGCCTTGCGTCGAGCCGCCCCATTGCGCCGTGATGTCCGTGCCCGTGAATTGCTGGTACAGGATGATGTTAACCACGCCGGCCACGGCGTCGGAACCGTAGACGGAGGAGGCGCCGTCCTTGAGCACTTCGATGCGCTGCACGGCCGCCATCGGCAAGCTATTGAGGTCAACAAAGGTTTGCTGCAAATCCTGCGCCGTGGCATAACTGGCCACGCGGCGGCCATTTACCAGGATCAGGGTATTTTGCTGGCCAATGCCGCGCAGCGACAGGCCCGAGGTGCCGGCCGAGAAGCTGCCCGTATATTGTTCATTGTAGCTATTGCCGCTGTTGGCGGAAATGGCGCGCAGCACATCGGCGACGCTGGTCTTGCCGCTGGCTTTCAATTCCTTGGCCGTGATGACCTGCACGGCGCTGGCGCCCTCCTTTTCGCTGACGCGGATATTCGATCCGGTGACGTTAACACGCAGCATGTCCTCTCCGGCGTGGGCGAGGACGGGGAAAGCGGGAAAGGCGGCGGCAATGGCAAGACTGATGGCGAGTGGTTTAAACATGGTTTCCTCTTAGTGGGATTGCAGCCTTTTTTCGAAAAAAAGACCGAGCAAGGGCACGCGGACCGGTTGGGCCAGCGGGCAAACGACAACGGGGATGGATTGACTTACGGGATGCGTGGACGGGCACGCATCGGCATCGACTGGGCCATGCAGTGCATGGCCAGTTGGTGCCGGGCGGCGTAAAAACAGGCAAAAAGACTAAAACGCAACATAAAAAACACCGGTAAGCGGGGAAAGGCCACTATATCCCGGTGTCTTTATGGTGTGAACGAATTAAAAATTTATTGTATATACGATTTTGAATCTAAGGATTTAACATTTGGCAATATCAGGCATCGGCGATTGTCGCAGATGACGCCGTGGGCGCCGTGCGCGCCAGAGCCGCGCGGCGTGCCTGCATGCTCCACCCGTACCAGGAAATCAGGGCATTGACCCAGTAAGCCGCATACAGGACTGCCGTCAGGTGCAGGCCACGGCTGTAGTAGAGCGGCACGGCCACCGTGTTGACCAGCAGCCAGAAGGCCCAGGTTTCGATGCGCCGGTTCATCAGCAAGAATTGCGCGATGATGCTAAATACCAACACTGCAGAATCGATGAAGGGTGCATAGGCATTCGTAAAGCGGTGCAGCAGCATGCCGTAAATGACCACGGCGGCAATACCGGCCGGCACCACCCAGGCCAGGCTGCGCCAGCCCGTGCGCCTGATCGGCAAGGGCTGGCCACCGGCGCCGCGCCGCCATTGCAGCCAGCCGATGACGCAGGTGACGATGAAAAACAACTGCAGCATCACGTCGGCATACAGATTGACCTGGAAAAACAGCACAGCAAATAACACGCAGCCAGCGAAGCCAATCGACCAGGAATGAATATTATTGCGTCCGGCCAGAATGATGGAGGCGGTCATCAGTACATTGGCGGCGATTTCGAGCGGGGCAGTCAAGCGGTCTTCCTTTGCGGGCAGTAGCGGTAGCGCACCACTATAGCCGATTACACCATACAGTATTCACGGCGCCGGGCGGCGGCACAGAAAATCGTTAAAAGCGTGCAAAAATCAAGTAAAAACACTGCTTTATCGGTCAAGTAGACCCTAAGCTCTTGACTTCCACGGGCATTCTGTCAAATTGAACATTAGTGTCACACCTTGGAAACACCTCTCGTATGCGCAAGCGCCATTTCTTATTTTTGTCAGTGCTCGGCATCTGCGCCCTGCCCGCCCTGGCCTGCCGCATGACGATGGCGCTCGAGCAATGGCCGCCCTACCTGTATCGCGATGCCCATGGCAAATATACTGGGCTGGACCTGGAATTGGTACAGGCTATTTTCAAAGAAGCGCGCTGCACCTTGGTAACGCTGCCGGAACTGCCCACGGTGCGGCGCCAGTTGCTGTTCCAGAAAGGCGAACTGGACATGCTGCCCGCCGCCTCCTACACATCGGAACGCCAAACGTATGCGCGTTTCAGTGTGAGCTACCGCGACGAAACCGTGGGCATCTTCGGCAAGGCCGGCAGACCCGCCGTGCAGCATCCTGCCAGCAGCTTCGGCCAGCTGACGCGCGGCGCGTCCACCCTGCTGGCACCCAAGGTGGGCTGGTATGGGGCCGACTATGAAGCAGCCCGCATAGCACTGGAACAAGACGGCCGCCTGCATACTTTCGGCAGCTTCCACCAAGGCATCCTCATGCTCGACGCGGGCCGCGCCGAACTGCTACTGGGCGACGTGCTGGCCGTGCGCTATGAAGCACGCCAGCAAGGCGTGGCCCTGACCGCCCTGCCTTTCCTTGCCTTGCGCGCCCCCATTCACCTGATGCTCAATGCGCGCAACACTAGCGAGGCCGAGCTGGCGCGCCTGAACGCAGCCATCGTGCACCTGGAGCACCGCGGCGTACTGGCGGCGATACGCGCCCGCTATGAAACGCCATAGCGGCGATCAGCCCTCGATACTGACGACAATATTGTTACTTTGTCGCCTGCGCTTTTTCTTGTGCGATGCGCGCATCGAGCTTGGCTTCATTTTTGGCCGCGTAATTGCTGCACGCTTGCACATCGATGAAGGGATTCGGCGTGATGCCTTCCAGCAGTTGCGTCAGCTTGCGCTCGCCGTCGGAGTGGTCGGGGTGGGCCGAGATCAGGATATCGCACGGCAGCCTGGCAAAGTCCTGCATGACGCGGCGAAAGGCTGGCGTCAGGTCCGCATGGCGTTCATCGGCCAGGTAGTGAAAATCGTCGGCCGCCACCGGCGTGAGGCTGGCGCCAAACACCAGGTTCAAGCATTCCTTGCGCTGGGCATCCTCGCACGACACCCAGGTCCAGCTGGTGCTGCCCGGCGTATGGCCCGGCGTGTAGCGTGCCGTGATGCTCACCTCGCCCAAATGCAGGATTTCGCCATCGGCGATCTCGCGCACGTTCTCCACGGCGGGCATGGCGTCGATTTCGCCCGCTTGCGGATCCTCAGCGAGCACCGCGCCCGCGCGTAGCGCCTGCGCTCCCAGCGGGCTGGCGACGACTTGCGCGCCGCTGTCGCGGGCCAGCGCGGCAATGCCGCCCGAATGGTCGAAATGCGCTTCCGTATTGAGGATGAACTTGATGTCTTGCAGGCGAAAGCCCAGCTCGAGGATATGCTCCTTGATGGCGTCCACCGATTGCGGCAACGCGCCATCGATCAGAATCAGGCCATCGCGCGTATCGATCAACACCACGCTCAAGCCACCCACGCCCACGTAATAGGTGTCGCCATGGATGCGCGCCGGTTGCTGCGCGCGGTTCCACTGCGCCGCGTAAGGCGAGGCAATCGGCTGCGTCAGAGGGTCGATCGCGGGCGTGGCGGCATGCGTCGCCAACGGCAGCGCCATGGCGGCCAGCGCAATGCTCAGCAAGGTCTTGGGGATGAAGAAAGGCGGCATGCGGCTCCAGGAGTAAGTATGAGGAAAGCGATGCCATAGGGTAACGTCGCCAGCGTAGCGCGGTCAAGCGGGCGGACGCAGCAACTTGCGCTACGATAGAGGCCGAATGATTGCCGCATCGTGTGCAATCGCTGCGGCGACAAACGGCCAGAAGGTACGCCGGGAAACGAGCGCTTTGACACCGGCTTCATCGTCGAACTCGCCCACACGGTTTAACTTTTTGAATAAGCCAGCTGCACCACGCCGCTGGGCAGCTGACGCGTTGCGTCCAGGCGCCAGTTGCTGCGCGGCAGCGCCGCATCGAACAGACGCACGCCCTTGCCCAGCACCACAGGCAGCATGGATAAGGTCAAGCTGTCGATGACGCTCTCGTGCAAGCCGGCGCGGATGACGGCGCCACCATCGAGATACACATGGCGGCGGCCTTCCGCTGCCAAGCCGGCCAGCACCTGCGCCACGCAGCCTTCGCGGCGCTCTTCCCCATGGCGCGCCACGAAAGCGCGATGACTGAGCACCACCACGCGCTTGCCCGCATACGGCCAAGGTTCAAAGCCCAGCACGGCATCATATGTACTACGGCCGATCAGCAAGGTATCGACTTGCGCCATCAAGGCCGTATAGCCGGTGGCGTCAGGCGAGTCGGGCGCCAGCTCGGGCTGTGCGCGCTGTACCTGGAACTGATCAGCGCCACGCCCTATTTCGTGCGCCTGATGGCGCGCGCACTGGTAACGCAAGCCGATGTAGGCGAGCGCTATTCGAGTTGGCCCTGGAAGGCCTCGGCCTGGACAAGAAAACCCGGCTGCGCAGGCACGATACACTCGTCGATTTTCTGCACGGCTATGCACTGGCGGGCATGGCCGCCGGAACATGCACCACGCAAGTGCGGCCTGCTCGCAGGCCGCACTAGGCGGTTATCAGGCCAGCAGCTTGAGCAGCGCCTGGGCAGCCGCTTCCGACGACGCAGGGTTCTGACCGGTGACCAGCAAACCATCGGTGACGGCGTACGGCTGCCAGTCAGCCAGCTTGGAGTAGACGCCACCGTTTTGCTTGAGCATGTCCTCGACCAGGAAAGGCACGATGGTGGTCAAACCCACGGCATCTTCCTCGGTATTGGTAAAGCCCGTCACCTGCTTGCCGCGCACCAGCGGCGTACCATCCAAGGCCTTCGCGTGGCGCAGCACGCCGGGCGCGTGGCAGACGGCGGCAACCGGCTTGCCAGCGGCGATCATTTGCTCGATCAGCGCGATCGAGTGCTGGTCTTCGGCCAGGTCCCACAGCGGGCCATGGCCACCCGGGTAGAACACGGCGTCGAAGTCGGCCGCCTTCACTTCGGACAGCTTGCCGGTGTTGGCCAGCACGGCTTGCGCAGCAGTATCGAGCTTGAAGCGGCGCGTGGCCTCTGTTTGCGAATCCGGCTCGTCGCTTTTCGGGTCCAGCGGCGGCTGGCCACCGTTGGGCGAAACCACGGTCAGCTTGGCGCCCGCTTCCTGCAAGGCATAGTAGGGCGCGGCAAATTCTTCCAGCCAGAAGCCGGTTTTCTTGCCGGTGTCACCGAGTTGATCGTGCGAGGTCAGTACCATCAGGATGTTCATGTTGTTTCCTTTTATGTCAGGGTTACAGTGCTGCTTCGAGGATACGGCGACTGCGCGCGAGGTCGATATCGCGATGTTCGCCAAGAGAGGTCATGCCATGTGCTTCCAGTTGCTGCAATACCGCTTCCACCGCTTCCTGGCCCAACTGGTAAGCGGACAAGCGGGTCGGGATACCCTGGCCCTCAAAGAAGGCGCGGGTGCGGGCGATGGCGGCGTCGATGCGCTCCTCTTCGCTACCGCTGGTGATATGCCACACGCGTTCTGCATACTGTAGCAATTTTCCGCGCTTGTGCTCGCGCTGCACGTCCAGCAGTGCCGGCAGCACCAAGGCCAGCGTGCGCGCATGGTCGATGTCGTACAGGGCCGTCAGTTCATGGCCGATCATGTGGGTAGCCCAGTCCTGCGGCACGCCGGCGCCGATCAAGCCATTCAGGGCCAGGGTGGCCGTCCACATCAGGTTGGCGCGGGTGGCGTAATCGTCGGGTACGGCGACTGCCTGCGGGGCAATCTCGACCAGCGTCTGCAGCAAGCCTTCGGCAAAGCGATCTTGCACCATCGCCTGCACCGGATAGGTCAGGTACTGTTCCGTGGTGTGGACAAAGGCGTCGACCAGGCCATTGGCCACTTGCGTGAGCGGCAAGGTGAACGTTTTGCTCGGGTCGAGCACGGAAAATTGCGGATACAGCAGCGGATTGCGAAAACTCAGCTTGTCATGCGTGGCTTTTTTCGTCACCACGCCGCCGCAATTCATTTCCGACCCCGTAGCCGGCAAGGTCAGCACTGTGCCAAACGGTAGGGCGCGCTGCACATTGGCACCGCCGCGCTCGGCGATTTCCCACGGCTCGCCGTCGTACAAGGCGGCGGCGGCGACGAACTTGGTGCCATCGATCACGGAGCCGCCACCGACGGCCAGCAGGAAGTCCAGCTTGTCGCCACGCACCTGCGCCACGGCGCGCATCAAGGTTTCATAGCTGGGATTGGGTTCAATACCACCAAACTCCTGCACACTGCGCTGGCCCAGCGCGGCCCGTACTTCGGCCAGGGTGCCGGTCTTTTCCGCGCTGGCGCCGCCGTACAGGATCAGCACGCGCGCATCGTGCGGCACCAGGGTGGACAATTTGGTGACAGTATCGGCACCGAACACGATACGGGTCGGGTTATGGAATTCAAAATTTCTCATGCTGCTGCTCCTTTATTATTAGACTGGTCGTCTATAGTGCAGTTCAAAAATACGCGAACAAGCATCATCCGCGCAGAGGGTGCCCGCTTAGTGATCGGGCGGCAGTTGCAGTATGGCCAAGGTCGCCTGCAAAGCCGTCTGCAAGGCGCTGGCGTCGCGCCGCAGCTTGGTCAGCATGGCCGCGCCCAGCCACAGCTGGTACAAGGTGGCGGCCATCTGCGCCGGGTCGACAATCGCAGGCAGCGAACCATCCACCCTGCCCTGCGCCATGCACAGGGCCAGCCTGGCGATGATGCGATGGGTGCCGTCGAGTAGCGCCACGCGCATCGGTTCAGACATGTCCGCCACTTCGCTGCTGAGCTTGACCACCAGACAACGGCAGTCGCAGCCGCTGCCATCGAGACTCTCGCTGGTCCAGCTGGCCCAATACGCCATCAGCGACTGTGCCGCGCTCTGGCCCGGTTGACCCAGCAGCACATCCATATCGGCCAGATAGCGGGTCACATAATCTTCCAGCATAGCCTCGCCAAACAATTCCTTGGACTTGAAGTAATGGTAGAAGGACCCCTTGGGCACATCGGCGGCCGACAAAATCTCGTTCAGCCCCACGCCGGCAAAGCCCTTGCGCGTGATGATGGCCTTGCCCTGGTCAATGATGTGCTGGCGCACGTCGGTGTATTCAGCTTTCATGCGATGATTGTAGCACAATTAGACCAGTCGTCTAGATTTAATTTAACCCAAAGAAAATGATGGGATCAGACCCTCAGGACCGCTGACGCAGAGGCTTGCGCTAACGGGCGCGGAGGGCGTGGCCCATCACACAAGTTGACACCTGTACCGGTGCGGCCACTGGGCGCTTAGAGTTTACCGCGCACTGCGAAATGCCGTTGTTATTGACTTTCAGATCGCCGCGCAGCGTTGATTCGCGCTCGCGAGTAAGGAAAAATGACGCAGCCTGTTACGGACTGCGTCATTTGTGTCCAACTTTTTTAGTTATCGACATCTAGTACGAGCATGCACTGCTTGTGTTCGCAGGGATTTATCGCGACAGCGTCCTCAAAAATGCTGCGCGGGCCGCGACTGCCGTAGGCGTAAAGTCAGTGAAAATGCCGTCTACACCCGCTTGGAAGAACATCAGCATTTCGGCCACTGGGTCACCACGGAAGGCGCCAGCAAGATATTGTTTTTCGTTGCGAAACGTATAGACGTGTACAAAAAGACCGGCGCCGTGAGCGGCTGCAACCAAGCTTGTTGGTGTTGCCACAGTAGCAGATGAAAGTGAAGCGCTAGTCCTTTCTGCATCCTTAACTTTGACGGCGATCACGGCGGGCTTCCAGACGCCGATGCCGTCAGCGTAAGTCTTGATTGTAGCCAATCCCGCTGGCGTGAGCATGGCACTGTAATAGCGACCGTCACCGGCCACCGTCCAACTATAAGGGCGCCCCTCAACGAAACTATGAAAATCAGCCTGCGCATACAACACTTCGCCCGTCTTGTAGTCGACCCCGCTACCGTCTATCAACTGGACGGCCTTGGTGTGAAGACCAGCTGAACGCATATATTGGAGGCTCGCAGGGTCAAAACTCTGTATGTAGACGGGGGCGTTTTTTGTATTCAGACCATTGTCGTTAATTAACTTGATGATGGCATCTTCGAACGGATGGTTGCCGCTGCCGCAACCGTTGGCGACGGCTTGGGCATTGTTCCAATACGGATTTTTTGCCTCAGGGTAGAGCGAAATTGTCTTACCAGTAGCAGCACTTTTTTCCTTGGCAATGTCGATAATTTCCTGCATCGTTAAAATTGGATATTTGCCGTTCATCTCCGTAGGGCGTTGGTCCCCCGCATCGTAGGTCGTGCCACCTATCCATTGCTTCAGCTCGGCGACGGTGAAATCAGAAATAGACCAATCGCCTGTGTGATCCTCGCCATCGACGATCAATGACTTCAAGACAGATTTTTGTTTGTTGGGATCGCTTAGATCGCTCAAATACTGATCAGGGCCGCCATACATGGCAACCGCATATTTTACGGGCACGTATCTACCGGGGACAGTACGCTTGCGCGCGGCGACCTCGGTGTTGGTGAGTGCAACCTTAGCGATGTTGGTGTTGTCGCTCAGCCAGGGATTGTGGCGGGCGACCAGCACGCAGTCCTTGGAAAGATGAAGGTCCGCTTCGAGCGAATCTGCACCTGCGTCCGCCGCACCCTCATAGGAGGGCCGGGTTTCCTCCGGATAGAAGCCAGGCAGCCCGCGATGGCCGATGATCAGTGGTGCATTGCCATCAAGGGTCAGCAATGGAGATGACGCCTGACCGGCACTGGCTGGCTGCATGAATAAAGATAAAAGCATCATCAAGCCGAGACGATGCCGGTTTGAGAAAGAGTCGGTCATTTTTTGCATGGTGAGCCTTCGGTAAAAACAGAGGCAGTATCGCGCAGACGAGTGACTACTTCGTGACATGTCGCGCATGCGGGCCTGGCGACGACCCGTTCCAATAAATCGTTTTGGCCAGCGGGTCATTAGCTTGTCATATTCAATACCTACACTCCCGCTCTCATCTTGCTTCGTCTTTTACAGCAGCGCTGCTTTGCCGCTGGCAGTCTTTGTCTAACCTACAGGAATAAAAATGCCGATGTACTCCCGTTTGAAACCGCTGTCTTTTTTCGTCATGCAAGCATTGGCGTGCTACGCCCAAGCAGCAGAAGCTGTGAACGCGGGCGAAGCCAACGCGCTGATTACCGCGCCCCAAGTTGTCGAGGTGATGGGCCAGGGCCAGAGTCGCCAAGTTCAAAACATATCGCGTGCTGACCTTGCCAAGGCAATACCCGGCTCGAGCCCGCTAAAAGCACTCGAAAAATTGCCGGGCGTAAGTTTCCAATCGGCCGATCCGTTTGGCGCCTACGAATGGTCGACACGGATCAGCATCCGCGGCTTCAATCAGAATCAGCTTGGTTTCACATTGGATGGCATTCCGTTGGGCGATATGAGCTACGGGAATAACAACGGCCTGCACATCAGCCGCGCGATCTCGTCGGAGAATGTCGGTCGAGTCGCCGTGTCGCAAGGGGTGGGCGCGCTGGGTACGGCATCGACGAGCAACCTGGGTGGCACAGTCCAGTTTTTGACGCTGGACCCGGCACAAGAAATGGGCACCACGTTTGCCCAGACCATCGGCAGCGACCGCACATCGCGCACGTTTGTACGCGTGGACTCGGGTGAACTGGCAACGGGAACAAAATTTTATATCAGCGGCACACGCCAGCGCGCCGACAAGTGGAAGGGCTCCGGCGCGCAAGACCAGGACCAATTTAATTCGAAGTTCATGCATGACTTTGGCGACAACACCATCAGCGGGTTCTTCAATTACTCTACGCGCACTGAAGTGGACTACCAGGATTTGTCGCTCGAAATGGCCAACCGTCTTGGCTATAACTGGGACAATTATGCCCCCGACTTTCAGCGCGCGGTCAATGCCGCAAAAGGTATCTTTACCGGTAATGTGAACAGCCTGGATGATGCCTACTATCTAGGCGGCGGATTGCGCAAAGACAGCTTGGGCGGGCTATCGCTGGACCTGCGACTGACACCTGCCACCAGCCTGAAGACCAGCATCTACCACCATGGCAATGAAGGGCAAGGGCATTGGTATACGCCATATAATGCGACGTCTGCGACGATGCCGATTTCAATTCGCACCACCGAATACTCGATCGGGCGTGACGGTGTGATCAGCAACCTGGCTTGGGAGTTCGGCAAGCATACCCTCAATGCCGGTTTCTGGGGCGAGCGCAGCTTGCACACCTTGACGCGTAATTTTTATGCGGTCAGCGGCCCGGAGGACACAAATCATTTCCTGTCAAATCCAACAAGCACAGGATTCAAGCAGGAATTTACGACCACGACCACGCAGTTTCATATCGAAGATACCGTGGTCTTGATGGATGACCGCTTGACCCTCAATGCGGGATTTAAAAGCCCCAAGGTAACGATTGATGCGATCAGTCTGGTCGGTACCCGTGCAGCCGGTTCGATCACTGCATCCAAAACCTTCCTCCCGCAAGCGGGCTTGCGCTATCAACTGAACAAGAACGACGAATTGTTTGCCTCGGCGGCGCAGAATATGCGCGCCTTCCAACCAGGCGTCAACGGTCCATTTTCACAATATCAGACTGCCTTTAATCTGGGTACGCCCAACCTCAAGCCTGAGACATCAACGACGCTTGATCTCGGCATCCGCTTCAAGCGTGATGCCCTGCAGGGATCGCTTGCCGTCTACCACGCCGACTTCAATGACCGCCTGTTAAGTGTCGCAACTTGCGCCGGCATCGTTGGCTGCCCCAGTACCTTCGTCAATGTCGGCAAGGTTGCCACGAATGGGGTGGAGGCAATCGGAGTGTGGAAATTGTCACGCAACTTATCATGGTTCAATTCATTTACTTTCAATAACTCGAAGTACAAGTCGAACTATCTGGACAATGGCAAAACCATTGCTATCAGCGGCAAACAAGTCGTCGACGCCCCGCGCACGATGTTCGATACTGAGCTGACATATGACAACGCCACGTGGTTTACGCGGCTTGGCGCCAAACATACGGGCAAGCGCTATTACACCTATATGAATGACGGCGCTGTGCCGGCTTTCTGGGTCGGTACCTTGTCGGCAGGATACAAATTGCAAGCAATTGGCATGTTCAAGGAGATTTCACTGCAGCTCAATGTGAGTAACTTGTTCGACAAGCGATATTTCAGTACTGTTGGATCGAATGGTTTCAGCAATTCGGATCCGACCGGCACCAATCAAACGCTACTCACCGGTGCACCACGCCAGGCCTTCCTAACCATTTCCGGCAAGCTGTAAGTCGCCGGGTGCGCGCATTCGCATTCAGGACACTGAGAATTCCCGATGCGTTTGCGCGCTTCCTTTTGCGCGCAAACGCGCGTAACGCTGGATGACTCTTAAAAGGTAACTCGTGACGCACTCGCACTCGCACTCGCACTCGCACTCGCAATCGCAATCGCACTCGCAATCGTGGCACATCGTTTTCGTCAGTTTTTTTGCTGTGCTTGGCTTGCCAGGTGCGCTGCATGCGGCACCTGTTGCCACCACGCCCATTGAGCACGTGATCGTGATCATCGGTGAAAACCGTACGTTTGACAATTTGTTCGGCACCTATTTGCCGCCCAAAGGACAGACAATTGATAATTTGCTGTCGAAGAAAATCGTCACGATTGATGGCTTGCCGGGTCTCAATTTTCGCGCCGCCGTGCAACGAAAAGGACTCAGCCGGGGCGCATACACCCCGACACCAGCGGCGGACGGTGAGTATACCTCGCTGCCGCAGCCGTATGCGACAGGTGCATTTGGTCAGCGTCACGACATCGCCGATCCACGTTTTCCGGCCGACTTGCCGAACGGGCCTTTTCAGATAACACGTCACGTCAGCTATGGAGCGCACACGGGCGATCCTACCCATCGTTTTTTTCAAATGTGGCAGCAAGTAAATGGTGGAAAAAACGATATGTTTGTCTGGGTTGCCGATAACACGGGACCCGGTGGCAGTAATCCTGTTCCTCTCTCCCCCGGCAAAACTTTTCAGGGCGGGGTTGCCATGGGCTACTACAACATGGCTAAGGGCGATGCCGCTTACTTCAAGCAGCTCGCCAAAGCGTACGCGATCAGCGACAATTATCACCAGCCGGTCATGGGCGGTACGGCGGCCAATTATCTTGCGCTGACTACCGCCGACGTATCGTATTACTCGGCGAAAGGCAGTCCAGCCACGCCTCCGGCCAAACAAATTGAAAATCCGGATGCCGCGCCGGGAACCAACAACTGGTATATCGAAGACGGTTATCGTGGCGGTACTTACGTGAAATGTGCGGATGTTACGCAGCCTGGCGTCGCCGGTATCCGCGATTTTCTCAGGCGCCTGCCATATCGGGCCTTTAACGACGGCAATTGTGCTGACGATACGTACTATATGGTCAATAACATGGACCCGGCATTCTCACCGCTCGGCGCAGCTTTACCGATTGATGAGGAAAAATTTTTGATGCCGCCATTGTCGATGCCGCATATTGGCGACGTCATGACAGCAGGCGGGGTGTCCTGGAAATGGTATAGCGGCGGACGCAACGACGGCATTCACACCGACAAGGAGTATTGCGGCATGTGCGACACGCCGACGTTCTTTACCTCGACCATGACCGGGCCGGATAAGGAAAAGCTCGTCGATTTGGGGCAGTTTTATGTCGATGTCAAGAATGAGGCAAGTTTCCCCGCAGTTTCGGTCATTGCGCCGTACGATAGCATCTCCGGCCACCCGGGCTACGCCATGCAGCCAAGCTTTGAGCAGCTGGTGTCTGACGTGGTGGAGCGCGTTCGTTCCAACCCAGCACTGTGGAAAAACACGGTCATCTTTGTCACCTTTGATGAAGGAGGAGGCTATTACGACTCGGGCTATATTCAAGCGATCGACTTTTTTGGCGACGGTACCCGGGTGCCGCTGATCGCCGTGTCGCCATACGCGCGCAAAGGATACGTTGACCACACCTACTATGACCATGCATCGATTAGCAAGTTCATCGAACGCAATTGGACATTGCCACCGATCTCTGCACGCAGTCGCGACAATCTACCGAATCCGCTACACAGCGCCGACAGTCCGTACGTTCCCATGAATCGTCCCGCCATTGGTGACCTGATGAACTTGTTCGATTTTAGTAAGGGTGGACCTGCCAAGAATGCGGCCAAAGGGCGGGTTTCTATTCGCTGAGCTGTCGATGAAGGGCGCTGTCACCGCCCGTGCTTCCTCGCCGCTGACAGCGGTAGACGCCAGAGCGCCGATCTCGCTTGAGACGGCGCTCATGTCCATGAATAGCTCGAAGTGCTTAGTCCCGCCGCTGCCTTGGAATATGCACAATCGGCCCCACGAAACGTCAGGTGCAGTCAGTTTAGGCAAACTTCTTGAAATCCGGCTTCCTCTTTTCAAAGAAGGCCGTAAACGCTTCCTTCGCTTCGGCGCCACCCAGCATGGCGCTGAACAGTGTGTTTTCTTCCGCGATGGCTGTTTTCATCGGTTCCATGCGGCTCTGCTTCATCAGGCGCTTGGTGGCACGGATCGAGGCGGCGGGCAATGCCACCAGTTTGGCGGCCTGGCCTTGCGCAAACGTCATCAATTCGTACAGGGGCACGACCTTCGACACCAGACCCATTTCCAGCGCTTCGCTGGCCGGGAACGCTTCGCCCAGCATCAGCTTTTCTGCTGCGCGCGGGTAGCCTGCCAACTGCGTGAGCAGCAGGCTGGAGCCGAATTCCGGGCACAGGCCCAGCTGCGTGAACGGCATCGAGAAGCTGGCATTGTCGGCCGCGTAGACGAGGTCACAGTGCATCAGCAAAGTGGTGCCGATGCCGATGGCCGGGCCGGAGACGGCAGCGACCACGGGTTTGCTGCTGCCATACAAGGCGCGCATGAACTGGAACACGGGACGGTCATGATCGAGCGAGCCATCCTTCGGCCGCGCCGTCTTCATGAAGTCATCGAGGTCATTGCCAGCGGTGAAAATCTCGCGCTTGCCGCAGATCAGGATGGCACGCACGCCATCATCGGTCTCGGCCGCCACCAAAGCGTCGGCCAGGGTCTGGTACATGGCGCCGGTGATCGCATTCTTGCGTTCCAGGCGGTTGAATTCCAGGGTGAGGATGCCCTCGCTCTTGCTGCACAAAATATCCATGTCGTCTCCAAAAAGATAAAGGGCGCCGAGGTATCCCCAGCGCCCAAGCTTTGACCAATCTTATCTGGCCTCTTGCGTCACAACGCCTGTGTCATCAAACGCGCTCGAAGATGCCGGCGGCGCCCATGCCGGCGCCGACGCACATCGTGACCATGCCGTACTTCTGCTTGGTGCGCTGCAGTGCGTGGATCACGGTAGCGGCGCGGATGGCGCCCGTCGCGCCCAGCGGATGGCCCAGGGCGATCGCGCCGCCCATCGGGTTGACCTTCGATGGGTCCAGGCCCAGGTCGCCGATCACGGCCAAAGCCTGTGCGGCAAACGCTTCGTTCAGCTCGATCCAGTCCAGCTGGTCTTGCGTGATGCCGGCGGCGGCGCACGCTGCAGGGATCGCGAATTTCGGACCGATGCCCATGATTTCGGGCGGCACGCCGCGCACGGCGAACGAAGAGAATTTCGCCAGTGGGGTCAGGTTGTGTTCGCGCAGGATTTTTTCGCTGACGATCAACAACGCACCGGCGCCGTCGGACATCTGCGAGCTGTTGGCGGCCGTGACGGTGCCCTTGGCGGCAAATACGGGTTTGAGTTTGCCCAGCGACTCCATCGACGAATCGGCGCGCGCGCCTTCGTCGGTGTCGACGGTGCGGCGCGTCACATCAACTTGGCCGGTGGCCAGGTTCGGCGTGCGCGTGATGATTTCCACAGGCGTCGTTTCCGCCTTGAAGAAGCCCGCTTGCTGCGCGGCGATGGCGCGGCGGTGCGATTCAACGGAGAACGCGTCCTGCTGTTCGCGCGACACTTTCCATTGCTGCGCCACTTTCTCGGCCGTCAGGCCCATGCCGTAAGCCATGCCGATGTTTTCATCGCTGAACATGTCCAGGTTCATCGATGGGTGGTGGCCCATCATCGGCACCATCGACATCGACTCGATGCCGCCAGCGATCATCACGTCGGCTTCGCCCACGCGGATGCGGTCAGCGGCCATGGCGATGGCCGTGATGCCGGACGCGCAGTAACGGTTAACGGTTACGCCACCCACGGTTTTCGGCAAACCGGCCAGCAGCACCGAGTTACGCGCAATATTAAAGCCCTGCTCCGCTTCCGGGAACGAACAGCCGATGATGGCGTCGGTGATCAGCGCTGGGTCGAGGCCAGGCGCTTGCGCCAGGGCCGATTGCAGCACGCGCACCAGCAGGTCGTCCGGGCGGGTGTTTCTGAACATGCCGCGCGGCGCCTTGCCGATCGGGGTGCGGGTTGCAGAGACGATATACGCGTCTTGAAGTTGTTTGCTCATTTTGTTCTTTCAAAGATGTTGAACGAAGTTCGTGTTCTGTCGAATGTCCGAAGTGGCGCTCTATCGCTTCTGCGACAAATACCAGTCCACCGTCACCTGCGCCGCCAGCGTGCCTTCGGAGTCGAAGATATCGACTTCCACGGGAAACGCCACCTTGCCATCCTGTGCCAGCTGCGCCTTCAATGCAGCCAGGTCGCCCGGTACCCGGCCTTCGGCGCGTGTCGCGCCTCGGGCCACCTTCTGGTACTGAATGCGCGACTCCTTGGCCACCGGGCGCAAACCCAGAATCAGCTCGGCGAAGCCGCCAGCCATGGCCGCGCCGGAAGCCGTTTCGGCCAGGGTGAACAAGGCGCCAGCATGCTGCGTTCCCAGGTGATTATTCAGTTTTGGATCTTCCGGCATCGACACCTTCGAGGTGCCGGCGCCGATGTTGTCGATGCTGATCCCCAGCAGCCGCACGAAGGGCAAGGTGTCCATCATCTGTTGTTTGATACGGTCATACACCATGCTTGGCCTCACGCGCAGTAATACTTTAAATACCAACGACAGGATCATCATCGACCTACGGTTTAGTTGCGTACCGGCTTACCGGTCTGCATCATGCCCATGATCCGTTCCTGGGTTTTCGGATGATTCAACAGCTCCAGGAATGCCTTGCGTTCCATATCCAGCAGCCACTGTTCGCTGACGAAACTGCCCTGGTCCACGTCGCCGCCCGAGACGATCTCGGCGATCATTTCGCCGAGCTTGAAATCGTGCGCCGAAATGAAGCCGCCATCACGCATGTTGACCAGCTGCGCCTTGATGGTGCCCCAGCCGTAACGGCCCGTGACCTGGATCAGCGACGGCAGTTGCGCACGGAAGCCCGCGTCGAACATGGCGCGCGCTTCGACCTTGGCCACGTGCAGCAGCTCGTAGGCGTTGAACACGATCACGTCGTCTTCTTTCAGGTAGCCCATCTTCTTCGCTTCCAGTGCCGACTTCGACACGTTGGCGGTGGCCGCATTGGTGAAGCCGGTTTTCAGGAATTGCAGGATGTCGTTACCCTTGGCTTCCTTGTAGGCGCGCTGCGCCGCTTCCTTCAAGCCGCCACCGGCAGGAATCAGGCCTACGCCCACTTCCACCAGGCCGATGTAGGACTCGATCGAGGCCACGCGCTTCGATGCATGCAGCGCCAATTCGCAACCGCCACCCAGCGCCAGGCCGGCCACTGCGGCGATCACCGGCACGTTCGCGTATTTCAGTGACATGAAAGTGTTCTGCAGTTCGGCGATGATAGGATCGACGGCTTTCACGCCGCCTTGCATGAACGCTGGCAGGGCCGATTGCAGGTCGGCGCCGGCCGAGAAGGCGCCGCCTTCGGCTGCGTCGGCGTGCCAGATCACCAGGCCCTTGAAGTTCTTTTCCGCTTCGGCCAGGGCCAGTTTCAAGCCATTGATGACACCTTCGCCGATGACGTGCATCTTGGTCTTGAACGAAATGATCAAGACGTCGTCGCCCGTATGCCAGACGCGCACGGATTCGTCTTCGAAGACGGTGGTGCCAAAGGTCTTGCCGTCGATGGCGCCGCTGCCCAATACTGGCGCGCGGAATTGCTGACGGTCGTACACGGCCAGCGACGAACGTGGCACGAAGCTGTTCGACACGGCCGAGTAGGAACCTTCCGGCGTATGCACGCCGCCTTTTTCAGCGACAGGACCTTCGAATACCCAGGCAGGCAAAGGTGCATTGCACAGCGCGTGGCCAGCGTCGATGTCTTCCTTGACCCAGTTGGCCACTTGCAGCCAGTTCGATGCCTGCCACGTTTCAAACGGACCGACGTTCCAGCCGAAGCCCCAGCGCATGGCGAAGTCGATATCGCGCGCATTGTCGGCCACGGTGTCGAGATGAATGGCGATGTAATGGAAAGCGTCGCGGAAGATCGCCCACAGGAACTGGCCTTGCGGATTGGTCGATTCGCGCAGCGCCTTCATCTTCTTGACCGGATCTTTTTCTTTCAGGATGCGGGCGATGATGTCGGCAGCCTTGGCGCCACCAGCCACGTATTCACCGGTGGCGAAATCGAGGCGTTGAATTTCTTTGCCGACTTTCTTGTAGAAGCCCGCGCCACTCTTCTGGCCCAGCGCGCCTTTTTCCACCAGCTTCGCCAGCACGGCCGGCGTCTTGTAGACGGCAGCGAACGGATCGTTCGGCAGGTAATCCTGCATGGTCTTGATGACATGACCCATGGTGTCCAGGCCGACCACGTCCGCCGTGCGGAAGGTGCCCGACTTGGCGCGGCCCAGCTTGGCGCCGGTCAGGTCATCGACGACGTCCACCGACAGGCCGAATTTTTCAGCTTCGTGCACGATGGCCAGGATGCCGAACACGCCAACGCGATTGGCGATGAAGTTCGGCGTATCCTTGGCGCGGACCACGCCCTTGCCCAGGGTGGTGGTCAGGAAGCCTTCCAGCTGGTCGGCAATCTCGGGCTTGGTGAACTCGGTCGGGATGATCTCGACCAGGTGCATATAGCGCGGCGGGTTGAAGAAGTGCACGCCGCAGTAGCGCGATTTCAGGTCGGCATCGAAGCCTTCAGCCAGCTTGGTGATCGACAGGCCCGAGGTGTTCGAGGCGAAGATTGCGTTCGGGCCGATGTGCGGCGCGACCTTTTGATACAGGTCGTGTTTCCAATCCATGCGCTCGGCGATGGCTTCGATGATCAAGTCGCAACCGGCCAACAGATCGAGGTTGTCTTCGTAGTTGGCTACCTGGATCAGCGCGGCGTCATCCTTGTTGCCCAGTGGCGCAGGCGAGAGTTTTTTCAGGTTCTCGATGGCGCGCAGCACGATGCCATTCTTTGGACCTTCCTTGGCCGGCAAGTCGAACAGCACGACCGGCACTTTCGCGTTGATGCAATGGGCGGCGATCTGCGCGCCCATCACGCCGGCGCCGAGGACGGCTACTTTTTTAACGATGAAATTAGTCATATTTTCCTCAAGTCTTAGAACAGGTCTGCGTCGAGTGCCATCAGGTTGGCCGAACCGGAACGCGCCTGACGAATCAGGGTTGCCGTCTCAGGCTGCAAGCGGGCGAAGTAGAAGCGTGCGGTAGCCAGTTTGGCGACATAGAACTTATCGCCTTGTGCCTCGGCAGCCGCTGTCTTTTCCAGGGCGATCTTGGCCATCTGCGCGAACAGGTAGCTATAGATCATGTGGCCGACGACGCGCAGATAAGGTACGCATGCAGCGCCCACTTCGTCCGGATTCTGGAACGCCTTCATGCCAATTTCCATGGTCAGCTTGGTGACTTTGTCGCCCAGGTCGCCCAGTGGGGTGACGAATTCGCTCATCGCTTCATCGGTGCCGTTGTCTTCCACGAAAGCCTTGATCTTTTCGCCGAACTTGCGCAACTTGGCGCCGTTGTCGCCCAGAATCTTGCGGCCCAGCAGGTCGAGCGACTGGATCGTGTTCGTGCCTTCGTAAATCATGTTGATGCGCGCGTCGCGCACGTACTGCTCCATGCCCCATTCCGAGATGTAGCCATGGCCACCGAACACTTGCATCGCCTCCGAGGTAGCGATCCAGGCATTGTCCGTGATGAAAGCCTTGACGACAGGCGTCAGCAGCGCCACTTCATCGGCAGCTTCCTTGCGCACGTCGGCGTCAGGGTGGTGCAGTTCGCGGTCGATCTGCAGCGCCACGTAGGAAGTGAAAGCGCGCGCGCCTTCGGCGTAGGCTTTGCCCGTCAACAGCATGCGGCGTACGTCAGGGTGCACGATGATGCGGTCAGCCGGCAGTTCCGGGTTCTTGATGCCGGACAGCGAACGCATTTGCGTGCGGTCCTTGGCGTAGATCAGCGCGTTCTGGTAGGCCACTTCGGTCAGGCCCAGCGACTGCATGCCGACGCCCAGACGGGCTGCGTTCATGAAGACGAACATGGCGTTAAGGCCCTTGTTCGGCTGGCCGATGATCCAGCCTTTCGCGCCGTCCAGGTTCATCTGGCAGGTCGAATTGCCGTGGATGCCCATTTTTTCTTCGATGACGCCGCAGGTGATCGGATTGCGCTCACCGATCTTGCCATCGGCGGTCGGCAGGAATTTCGGCACCAGGAACAGCGAGATGCCTTTCGAGCCTTCCGGCGCGTCCGGCACGCGGGCCAGCACCAGGTGTACGATGTTTTCCGCCATGTCGTGCTCGCCGGCCGAGATGAAGATCTTGTTGCCGGTGATGGTCCAGGAACCGTCCGCCTCAGGCAGCGCTTTCGAGCGCATCAGGCCCAGGTCGGTACCGCAGTGCGATTCGGTCAGGCACATGGTGCCGGTCCATTCGCCCGACACCAGTTTCGGCAGGTACACTTCCTTCTGATGGTCGGTGCCGTGTTCCTTCAGGCACTCGTAGGCACCGTGCGACAAGCCCGGGTACATCGACCAAGCCTGGTTCGACGAATTCAGCATTTCATAGAACGAATTGTTCAGCACCACTGGCAGGCCTTGGCCGCCGTATTGCGGATCGCAAGCCAATGCTGCCCAGCCGCCTTCGACGTACTGCTTGTAGGCTTCCTTGAAGCCCTTGGGCGTGGTGACGTTTTTTGTCACCGGATCGTGCTTGCAGCCTTCGCGGTCGCCGGAGTGGTTCAGCGGAAATAACACTTCCGAAGTGAACTTGCCGCCCTCTTCCAGCACCTGATTGATGATATCGGCGTCGACGTCGGCGTACGACGGCAGTTGTTTCAGTTCTTCTTCGACCTTCAAAAACTCATGCAGAACGAATTGCATATCCCGGATTGGCGCGACGTATTGACCCATTATTTTCTCCTGAAAGCGTTTAGCTAAAGTGTGATACTTGTGAACTGCGTGTGCGTTGCTGCGGATACAGCCTGACTGCTTATTTGCTTGTTACAGAATTCTGGTACGACGCCAGCAAGCGGACAAACCCTGCCTGCGCGCGTTCGATACTACCCGGCACGCGCAGAAAGCGCGCATCGTGATGCAGGGCCAGGATCAGGCCATACATCTCGTACACCAACTGCTGGGCGTCCGTGTCCACTTTCAGGTCGCCTGTGGAGATCGATTGCTCGACACTGCGCAGCAGCGCGCCCTGCCAAGCGCGCACCATCGCCACCAGCGAATCGCGGATGGGACCGGGGCGGTCGTCATACTCGACGGCGCCGCTGATATAGATGCAGCCGGAAGCGATTTCCACGCTGACCCGCTTGACCCAGCGCGCATACATCGATTGCAATCGCTGGATGCCGCGTGGTTCTTTCATGCTGGGGAAAAAGACTTCTTGCTCGAAACGATAGTGGTAAAGCTTCAGCACTTCCATCTGCAAGTCTTCGCGCGAGCCGAAGTGGGCAAACACGCCCGACTTGCTCATGTTCATTTTGTCCGCAAGCAGCCCAATGGTCAGGCCTTCCAGGCCGTCGCGGCTGGACAAGTCCAGCGCCACGTCGAGGATGGCGGCACGGGTCAGTTCGCCCTTGCGCATGAATTTGACTGAAGTATTCAAGAGGTCCGTTCTCAAAGTGATGTTGCCGGTTTGGCGGACTGAAGCGAGGGTAAAAAAGCACGCCTCGAAAAAATCCGAACGCTCGTACTATTATCCACTACCACGTAAAAGTCAAACGGGAACTTTAGAGCTGATATTCTATTGGTGCGCCGCAGCATTTTTTAGCTAAGTGTTTGTAGCGATTGCAGAAGAGCAAAAGCGGCGCGCACCCTTGCTTTACGACAACAGACAGGCCTCAGGAAAGGTCGCCTGCCTTGCTCAGTTGACGGCGATCGCGTTTGGTCGGTCGCCCTTTGATCGTGGTGCCTGGCTCGCGGAACAGCTTGCGCTCCTCGGCCAGCTGCTCGCGGCGGGCGATGCTGGCCGGTGTTTCTCCATACAGCAGGCGCGCCACGCTTGCCGCGCCGCGCTTGTCGGACAAGCCCAGCACGGCAACTTCCCACGTATCGTAGCCGTTGTCGATGGCCAGCTCGTCGCCCACGCGCAGGCTGCGCGCCGGCTTCACGCGTTCGCCGCCGGCTTTCACCTTGCCCGTGTCGACGGCCTCGCTGGCCAGCGAGCGCGTCTTGAAGAAACGCGCCGCCCACAGCCATTTGTCCAGTCTTACCGTTGTCATCTCGTTCATGCGTACTTGCCCACTGAAAAAATGCGCATCACCAGCCGGTAGGCGAGGAATGCGGCTTCGTAACCGATACGCCGGAAACGGCCGATGTGCTTGAAATCGTCCTGATGTATGACGATGCCGTCGGCCACGCCCTGCTCGATATGCCGGCGCAGGCTTTGCGCGAAAGCGACGTCCTTGATGACCACGTTCGCTTCCTGGTTCAGAAATAGGCTCAGCGCGTCAATATTGCTGGAACCGACCGTGGCCCAGTCATCGTCGACCACGGCCACCTTGGCATGCAGCTGCGTCTTGCGATATTCGACGATTTTCACCCCGGCAGCGAGCAGTTTCGGATAAAACGAGTGCGCCACGGCATCTTGCATGCGGAACTCGCCCACGCCGATCAACAGGACCACGTCCACGCCGCGCTGGGCGGCCTGGGCCAGGGCGTGGCGCAGCTTGTGTCCGGGTGCGAAATATGGATTGGCCAGCATCACGCTTTTGCGCGCCTGGCCCAGCGCCTGCAGGTAGGCGCGCTGGATGGTGCGACGGTTGCGCAAGTTATCGCGCACGACAAAGCCGGCCACCACAGGGTTGTTCGCCAGTTCATTGCTGACCACGCGCATCTTGCGATACAGCTTGATACGCCGTACCAGGTTCATCTTGCCCAGTCGCGCCCACTGCGCCTGCACCTCTTCATGGATGGCGGCCACCAACGGGCCTTGCACCTGCACGGCAAAGTCCCAGCGCGGCGCTTGCAGGCTGATGCTGTGGTCGTAGTCGCAAAACATGTCGTCATTGATATTGATGCCGCCTATCAGGGCGATCTCGCCATCGGCCACGCAAATCTTGCGGTGCGTGCGCGTGATGCCGCGCCGGAACCAGGGGTTGAAGATGCGGTGGTGCACGCCGGCCGCTTGCAGCTGTGCATGCATGGCATTCACGCGGCGATTGCCCGTGCCGAACCAGTCCGTGATCATGCACACCAGCACGCCGCGCGCGGCGGCCCGCTTGAGCGCATCGAGTACCAGGGTGCCGGTGCCGTCATCGGCGAAGATATACGTCTCGAAATACACTTCCGAGCGCGCGCCGTCGATGGCGGCGATCAATGCGGGAAAGTAATCGGTGCCGCAATACAGCAACCGGATGTCGTTGTGGGCGATGAAATTGACGGTGCGCATGCGAATAGTCTACGCGAGTTTCAAAGTTGCAACTATCGGCGCGTGGTCCGATAGTTTGGCCCACAAGGTGCCATGCATCACTTGCGCGCCTTCCACATGGAAACCGCGCACATAGATGCGATCCAGGCGGAACCACGGCAAGGCGGCGGGAAAGGTGCGCGCCGGCACGGGCACCGGAGTTTTCGTCTGGCGCCGCGCCAGGGTGCGCACCAGGTCGCCCAGGGCCGAGTTCGACGCGCGCTGGTCGAACACTTCCACTACCCCCAGCGCATTGCGCAGCTTGTCGCTGAGCGTATTGCGCCAGTCGTTGAAATCACCGGCGATGATGACCGGTTCGCCATCGGGCGCCGATGCCATGACGGCCTCAATCAGCGCCTGCGTCTGCCTTCCCCGTCCCGATTCGAACAGGCCCAGGTGCACGACATAACAGTGCACGTCGGCATGCGGCGTGTTGAGCACGCAATGCAGGATGCCGCGCTGCTCGTAAGCATGGTCGGACACATCGTGGTTGATGTGCGAGCCGATGGGAAACTTGCTCAGCAAGGCGTTGCCATGGTGGCCATGGTCGTACACGGCGTTCATGCCATAGGCGCTATGATGCTCGGCGCCAGCAAAAAATTCATGTTGCGACGCTTGCGGCCAATGCGCATGGCCGTTTTTCTCGGCGCCAAAGCGGGCCGCATTGCGATCATGCTTGCCCTGCACTTCTTGCAAAAAGGCGACATCCGCATCGAAGAGAGCGATCGCCTGCTTCAATGCATGTACTCTGGGCAAACCCCGCACGGAGGAGACACCCTTGTGAATATTATAAGTTGCTACGCGGATTTTCATGCCCTGATTCTACTCCCAGACGGGCCCCGCGCGGCAACGACGCAGGTGCGCGTGCGCACCTAATGCAGACTTTTTCCGGAAGCCAAGGCTTGCCAGGCGCATACCAGAAAACTCTCAGGCCAGCATGCGTCCCACGCCCGCCGTCACGCTGACGATCAGCGCGGTGATGCCGGCCGCCCAGACGATCTTCACCAGCAAGGGCGCGCCGCGCCAGGCCACGCTGCGCCTGGCCTTGGCAAAGGCGCCCGGATGCAGCAGCCAACCGATGGCCATCAGCGGCATGCCGATCGGTGGCGTGCGGCCAGGCACGGTGGAAGTCAACAGCAGAAAAATGCAGCACAGGCAGAAAACAATACCCAGGGTGCCCAGCAGTTTTTGCTGCGCAGTCAAATATAACCAGTTCAACATGCCATGCTTTCTAGGGAAATCAGATGGGGCGCGCCAGGCCCGTTATGGCCGGTAATTGCAAAATCGCTTCCGCGTTGGACGACGAGAAGCAGCGCTCGGCCGCCGCCAGGTAGGGCAGCCACGCATATTGCAAGTGTTCGCGCGCACTGAGCGTGATGGCGATGTCGCGCGGCACCTGCACACTAAAGACATGCTCGGTGTTGTGCGTCACGCCGGGTGCATAGCGGTGGCGCCAGATGGGAAAAATCTCGTACACATTCGACAAGTTCCAGTCGCGCAGCACGATGTGCTGGCCATCGGCAATGATGCCGGTTTCCTCGCCCAATTCGCGCGCCGCCGTCAGCTGCAGCGGCTCATCGACGGCGTCGATGGAACCGGTTACCGATTGCCAGAAACCCGGTTGTCCCGCGCGCTCGATCAGCAAGACGTCCAGATTAGCCGTATGAATGACGACCAGCACGGAAACAGGAATTTTATCAGTCATATCAAGAATGAAAAAGGCGCCTCGTCAGCGCCTCTTGTTGCCCAGCATTATTAAACAGGGACCGCCGCAGCGGCCGCCTGATGCATTATGCTACTTTTGGCTCGGCGCCGCGCAAACGGATGTGCAGCTCGCGCAATTGCTTCTCGTCCACTTCCGACGGCGCTTGTGTCAGCAGACACTGGGCGCGCTGGGTTTTCGGGAAGGCGATGACGTCGCGGATGGAATCGGAACCCGTCATCATGGTCACGATACGATCCAGGCCAAACGCCAGGCCGCCATGCGGTGGCGCGCCGTATTGCAGGGCGTCAAGCAGGAAGCCGAACTTCAGCTGCGCTTCTTCGGCATCGATTTTCAATGCACGGAAGACCTTGCTCTGCACTTCTTCGCGATGGATACGGATCGAACCGCCACCCAGTTCCCAGCCGTTCAAGACCATATCGTACGCTTTGGCGATGCAGGCGCCGGGATTGGTTTCCAGCATGTCTTCATGGCCGTCTTTCGGCGCCGTGAACGGATGGTGGGTCGCCGTCCAGCGGTCCGCTTCTTCGTCGTGTTCGAACATCGGGAAGTCGACCACCCACAATGGCTTCCACACGTCCTCGAACAGGCCGGCTTTCTTGCCGAACTCGCTGTGACCGATTTTCACGCGCAGCGCGCCGATGGCGTCGTTGACAACTTTGGCCTTGTCCGCGCCGAAGAAGATCAGGTCGCCGTCTTGCGCGCCCGTCTGCTCGAGAATCGTGGCCAGCACGTCGGCAGGCAGGAACTTGACGATAGGCGACTGCAAGCCTTCAGGTCCCTTGGCTTTCTCGTTGACCTTGATGTAAGCCAGACCCTTGGCGCCGTAGATGGCGACAAATTGCGTGTAAGCGTCGATTTCCGAACGCGGCATGCTGCCGCCTTGCGGTACGCGCAGGGCCACCACGCGGCCGCCCTTCATATTGGCGGCGCCGTTGAAGACCTTGAATTCGACCGTCTTCATGACTTCGGTCAAGTCCGTAAAGGCCAGCTTGACGCGCATGTCGGGCTTGTCGGAACCGTACAGGCCCATCGCTTCGGCGAAGTCCATCACCGGGAACGGGTTCGGCAAGTCGATGTTCAGGGTGTTCTTGAAAACGACGCGTATCATGTCTTCGAACAGGTCGCGGATCTCCTGTTCCGTCAGGAACGAGGTTTCGCAATCGATCTGCGTAAATTCAGGCTGGCGGTCAGCGCGCAAGTCTTCGTCGCGGAAGCACTTGGTGATCTGGTAGTAACGGTCAAAGTTAGCGACCATCAACAGTTGCTTGAACAACTGTGGCGATTGCGGCAAGGCGAAGAAGCTACCGGCGTTGACGCGCGACGGCACCAGATAATCGCGCGCGCCTTCTGGCGTGGACTTGGTCAGCATCGGCGTTTCGATGTCGATGAAGCCCAGCGCGTCGAGGTACTTGCGCACTTCCATCGTCACCTTGTAGCGCAGGCGCAGATTGTTCTGCATTTGCGGGCGGCGCAGGTCCAGCACGCGGTGCGTCAGACGCGTCGTTTCCGACAGGTTGTCGTCGTCGAGCTGGAACGGCACGGGCACGGAAGCGTTCAGCACTTCCAGTTCAGCGCAAACCACTTCGATCTTGCCCGATTTCAGGTTGTTGTTGATGGTGCCGTCGATGCGGCTGGTCACGACACCCGTCACGCGCAGGCAGAATTCGTTACGCACGGCTTCGGCGACCTTGAACATCTCCGCTTGTTCCGGGTTGCAGACGATTTGCACCAGGCCCTCACGGTCGCGCAAGTCAATGAAAATCAGGCTGCCGTGGTCGCGGCGGCGATGTACCCAGCCGCACAGGCTGACGGTTTGTCCCAGCATGGCTTCGGTGACGAGGCCGCAGTATTCAGTACGCATAGACATAAAATTCTCAGTTCAGGTTAGTGAGTGTTCAATCCGGCCACGTCCCTCATGGGACGCCTGCCTTTATTCTTTGGCTGCCGGGGCCGCTACAGCAACAACTTCCGCAGGCGCTACCACGCCCATCGAGACGATATATTTGAGCGCCGCATCGACGCTCATGTCGAGTTCAACCACGTCGCTGCGCTTCATCATCAGGAAAAAGCCTGACGTCGGGTTGGGCGTAGTTGGCACATACACGCTGACATAGTCGCCCACCAGATGGTTCGCCGCATCGCCGCCCGGCACGCCGGTCAGGAAAGCGATGGTCCAGGAATTGTGGTGCGGATACGGCACCAGCACGGCCTTGCGGAAGGCATTGCCCGACGGGGAAAACAAGGTATCGGACACTTGCTTGACGCTGGAATACAGGGAATTGACGATGGGTATGCGTTGCAGCAATTTTTCCCATATTTTCACCACGTAATTGCCGACCAGGTTATTCGTCAGCAAACCGGTGAAGAAAACGATGAGTACCGTCAATACCGTCCCCAGGCCGGGAATGGAGCTCAGGGCCGGAACTTTGTGGCCGAACCAGACGCTGGGCTGTGTACTGCCGGGCACCAGCAACAGCGACTGATCCATCGTGCTGATGACCAGATTCAAGACCCAGGCAGTAATGGCCAGGGGCACCAAAATCAGTAAGCCGGTAATAAAATATTTACGCATCAATTTCTCGGTAATGGATCGTATCGGCGCGCTGCGCCTTTCAGTCCGCTTTCGCCGCAGCCGCAGCCGCAGGGGTCGCAGGCGCAGTGGCGGGAGCGCTCTCGGCCGCTGGAGCGGGCTTGGTGCTATCGGCCGGGCCCGTCGGTATCGCCGTGGTGGGCGCCGCGCCGCCGCGGAAATCGGTCGCGTACCAGCCAGTGCCCTTCAATTGGAAACCGGCGGCCGTCAATTGTTTCTTGAAACTGGGCTTGCCGCACGACAGGCACACCGTCAATACAGGATCGGAGATCTTTTGCAAGACATCCTTGGCAAAACCACACTCGTCACAACGGTAAGCGTAAATCGGCATCTCTACTCCAAGAAAATCATCAAAAACCCTGAATTATAAAGCTTTTCCGCCATTCCCAGCGGAAAATGCCAGCTCGCTCAGCCTGCCAACTCAGTGCGCCCGGCGACGCCAGCTCATCCAGCGCTCCTTGCCGGCAAAGACGGCGATGGAATCGTCCACGGCTTCATCGGCCAGGCAGTCGAAATGCGGTGCCAGCAAGGCCTGCAATCGCTCACGCGACATGCCAAACGGCGGCCCCTTGGCATTATCGTCAAAGAAAAAGTAACCGACCAGCATGGCGCCTGGTGCCAGCAACTGCGCCCAGCGGGCCGCCACCTGCGGCCACATGGCACGCGGCATCGCACACAGAAAGGCCCGCTCATAGATGAGGTCCAGCGGCGCAACAGCTTGCCAAGTGAAGAAATCGGCCTCGACCACGTGCCCTGCCCGCTCGCCTAACTGGCCGCGCGCGGCGGCCACGGCGGCCGGTGAAAAGTCGATGGCCGTGGCATCCCAGCCGTGATCGAGCATGCAAACCAGTTCATGGGCGCAACCACAGCCGGGAATCAGGCAGCGCAGCGGCGCCGGGCTAGCGGCAACGAGGCTGCGCAAACGCGACGGCGCGCCACCGCGGTCCCAGGGCATGAATTGCTTCTCGAAACGCTCGTCCCAAAAGGCGGGCGACAGCGGGTCGCGGGTTTGAAAGTCAGCCATTGCCTACGTCCTCAGTGCGTTAAAACGGTAGTTGATGCCAGCGCATGAACACTTGCAAGCCCAGCGCGCCAAGGGCAAAAGCGCCCACGAAGTAGACGATAAAGCTCAGCAATCGATTCGTCTGGCGTTGCTCCGCCAGCAAGGTTTTCATCAATTCCACGTCGTTTTCGCGCGGCACGCCATGCACCGTCAAGGCCTGGTGCAGCAAACGCGGCAGTTGCGGGAAGATGTGCGCATAACGGGGCGCCTCGGCGCGCAGACGCTCCATGAAGCCTTGCGGCCCCACCTGGTTGCTCATCCATTTTTCCAGATACGGCTTGGCGGTTTGCCACAGGTCCAGTTCCGGGTCCAGCTGGCGCCCCAAGCCTTCGATATTGAGCAGGGTTTTTTGCAACAGCACCAGTTGCGGCTGCACTTCCACGTTAAAGCGGCGCGAAGTCTGGAACAGGCGCAGCAAGACTTGACCAAAAGAAATATCTTTCAGCGGGCGATCGAAGATCGGTTCGCAGCAGGCGCGTACGGCCGCTTCCAGTTCATCGACGCGCGTGTCTTTCGGCGCCCAGCCCGATTCGATGTGCGCCTCGGCCACCCGCTTATAGTCGCGGCGGAAGAAGGCGAGGAAGTTTTGCGACAGATAATCCTTGTCGTAGTCATTCAAGGTTCCCACGATACCGAAGTCGAGGGCGATGTAGCGGCCAAACGATTCGGGCGCGATTGACACGAGAATATTACCCGGGTGCATATCTGCATGGAAAAAGCCATCGCGGAACACTTGCGTGAAGAAAATCTCCACGCCATCGCTGGAAAGCTTGCGCAAATCCACACCGGCCTCCACCAAGCGGTCGATCTGCGACACGGGAATGCCTACCATGCGCTCCATCACGATAACGCTGCTGGAGCAATAATCCCAGTGCATTTCCGGCACCAGCAGCAAGTTCGAATTGGCAAAGTTGCGGCGCAACTGACTGGCATTGGCCGCCTCGCGCATCAGGTCCAGCTCGTCGTGCAGGTATTTGTCGAACTCGCCCACCACTTCGCGCGGCTTGAGGCGCTTGCTGTCGGCCCACAGGCGGCTGGTCCAATCGGCGGCGATATGCATCAGGGCCACGTCTTCGTCGATCAGCTTTTTCATGCCTGGACGCAAGACTTTCACGGCCACTTCGCGCCCGTCTTTCAAGGTGGCGAAGTGTACCTGGGCAATGGAGGCGGACGCCACCGGCTCGCGCTCGAAGCTGGCAAACAACTGCTCCGGGTGCGCGCCCAAAGACTTGACGATTTGCGCGATGGCCAGGTCGGAATCGAACGGTGGCACGCGGTCTTGCAGCCGCGCCAGTTCTTCGGCGATGTCGGGCGGCATCAGGTCGCGCCGGGTCGACAGCACCTGACCGAATTTAACAAAAATGGGACCCAGCTCTTCCAGCGCCAAACGCAGGCGCACACCGCGTGGCGACGATAGGTCGCGCCAGAAAATCAGGGTGTCGATCAATTTGGCGGTGCGTGGCACTTTCAGACCAGAAATCGCTATCTCATCGAGGCCGTACTTGATGGAAACACGGATAATTTTAATCAGGCGCAGGAATTTCAATATCATGTAGGCAAATCCGGTGAGGAAGACTGCGGCTGGAGGGCGGCGGCCGCCTTTTCCAGACGGGCAAGGCGCTTGGCCAGGCGTTCGACGTCATCGCGCATGCGCGTCACGCCAGCCGAATACTCTTGCAAGGTAGAAGGACGGATCAGCATCGGCTGTTCGTCGAGAAAATATTCGGCCACGTTTTCCGCCAGCTTTTGCTGGCCCGTGCGCACAAAAGCGGCAACATCTTTCACACCGGAAACAAGCCGCGTGGCCAGCATGGGCCCTATCACCTTTTCCAGGTCGTGCTCGGCATCCCAGCGCAAGCCCTTGCTCAATTGCGAAATCGCATTGGCAAACTCGGCATCGCCTTCGATCTTCACATACGAAAATGCCCGTTCGCGGTTTTGCAGTATCAAGGGCACATCGGACAATTTGACGCCGATGGTGACATTGGCCTGTATCTCGGCCGTCGCGGGCGCCGCTTCCAGCATGCCGGCGCTGTCGACGCGCATGCGCAGGGCCACGGCGCCCGTATCGATGCAAGCCACCTTACCGGCGTGCAGCGCCAACTGCTGGCGCGCCCACGGTTCCTGCGCCAGCAAATGATTGATGGTCGCGATGACGGGCGTCATCAGGGAGAGATCGGAAAGTAGTGTCATCTGTGCCATCGGTGCCATCTATATACTGCGCGCTGCGCGCGCCCCCCTAAAAAGAAAAAACCGCCCGGAAAACAACGTGGGCGGTTTCGATCTTACCAGTTCATCAGGCAATAGCTGCTATGCATCATGCATGCACAGGAACTTAAACCACGATTGAGCAAGTTTTGACCATTAGTTCAATTGCTGTATGCCAGCCAATACCCAACCGCTATTGCCGCTGACGGGTTTCGACATATTCCATACTTCCGCGAACGGCTCGGCTGCGGCGCCCGGCGCCGAACGGATCTGGCCCGTAAATTTCACGCTGGCCAGGTAATCGTTGGCACTCGTCTCGATCCCCATCAGCTCGGCATCGATGGTAACGACATCGGTAAAGTCTGCCTGCGCACCCCGTTCCTGGATTTGCATGCGTAATTCCGCATACACTTCCGGCGACGTGAATTCACGGATATCGTTGACGTCCGCCTTATCCCAGGCCGCTTGCAGGCGAATGAAATTACTTTTCGCGTGGCGCAGGAAGCCGTCCTTGTCGAAGTCGCTTGGCACGCCCCATGGCGCAGCAAGCGGCGCCGGGACCGGGACCGGGACCGGCGCCGGCTTATCCAGGCCGACGCCGGACGAAACGGGCTGCAGCGGCGGCAACGGCGCAATGGCCGAACCGATATCGGGCACGTTGCCGGCCGGTGCCGGCTGGTTGCCGCCAAAGCCCGCGAACGGCGTATTGCCGCTGGCATTGCCGTCACGCTTGCCGCGCACCATGCGGTAGATGAAGAAGGCTGCCCCAGCCAGCAAGGCCACCATCAGCAGCGTGCCGAGCATGCTGGCCATGGCGCCGCCCAGGCCGAAGTGCGACAGCAGCGCACCCAGCCCCAGGCCCAACAAGGCACCGCCCAGCAAGCCTTTCCAACGGCTCGGTGGCTTGGCGCTGCCTGGCGCTGCCGGTGCCGGCGCTGGTGCAGCTTGCGCCTGGCGTGGCGCGGCAGCCGGGGTCGGGGCCGGAGCCTGGCGGCCCACGTTTTGCGACTGACGACCTATCGAACGGCCACCACCCATCGGACGAGCCAGCGCTTCACCCAGCATGGATAGCGTGGTCGCGGCCAGCATCATGCCAACCATAAATTTCTTCAATTTCATTCCATCTCCTAAATTCACCGGCAACACGAAGTTAGCTCTTGCATTACATCTTGATGCCGGTATGCAAAGCGGCAATGCCTGCCGTCAAATTGTAGTACTGCACGCGCTCCAGGCCCGCCGTTTCCATCATGGTCTTCAGCGTTTCCTGGTCCGGGTGCATGCGGATCGACTCTGCCAGGTAGCGATAGCTTTCCGCATCGCCGGCGATTTTCTGTCCAAACCATGGCAAGACCGAGAACGAATACAGGTCATACGGTTTTTGCAGCGGCGCGGCCACCTTGGAAAACTCCAGCACCAGCAGCTTGCCGCCCGGTTTCAGCACGCGGCGCATTTCAGCCAGCGCCACATCCTTGTGCGTCATGTTGCGCAGCCCGAAGGCCACGCTGACACGGTCAAAATAGTTATCGGGGAAAGGCAGTTTTTCCGCATCACACAACAAGGTGGGGGTGAGCAAGCCGCGATTCAAGAGGCGGTCGCGGCCCACGCGCAACATCGATTCATTGATATCGGTCAACCAGACTTCGCCCGTGGGGCCGGCCTGCCTGGCAAACGCCTTCGACAGGTCACCTGTGCCGCCGGCGATATCGAGCACCTTGAAGCCGGGGCGCACGCCCGCGTTGGCAATGGTAAACGTCTTCCACAGACGGTGCAGACCGCCCGACATCAAGTCGTTCATCACGTCGTATTTGGCAGCGACGGAATGGAACACCTTGGCGACTTCGCGCACTTTGTCGTCTTCTGCAACTGTTTTGTATCCGAAATGGGTCGTATTGGTCATGGTAGCCAGTCTGTTTGAACTTGCGTGCATTATACAAGCGGCAGGCGCATTTTCCCCTGACGCCGGAGAAGGTATTGCCTTTCGACTGCATTCAACGCCAGCATTGCCGCCCGCGCATACGCGGCCAGCGCCAGCGCACGATGACAGCAGCCACACAGCAGGCGCAGCAGGTTCAGGTCAGGCTCAGACGCTCCGCGCCTGCCTGCAAGGAAAGCCGCGGTGGCAATCCGACCACACTAGCGCATGATTTCTACTTAATGCTTGTGGCCGCAGCTCGGACCGTGGACGTGGCCGGAAGACTGCTTGATCGTCATGTCGGCCTTGGCATCGCGGCCGCTGTCGCCCGGGTAGCCGGCTGCCGTCAACTGGTCCAGGTAAGCTTGCCACAAGGTAGCCTTTTCCGCGCCCAGCTTGTACAAATAGGCCCAGGTGTACAGGCCGGAATTGTGGCCATCGCTGAAGGTTGGCTGCACGGCGTAGTTGCCGACCGGTTCCAGGCCCGTGATGCCCACCAGGCGCTTTCCTAACTGCAAGGTTTCCTGGCCCTTGCCATGGCCCTGCACTTCGGCCGATGGCGAATACACGCGCAGGTATTCGAACGGCAGCGTGAATGTGCTGCCGTCGTCAAAAGCTACGTCGAGCACGCGCGACTGGTTGTGCACGGTCAAGCCCGTCGGTTGGGGTGTTGCTGTTTTTTCAGTCATGACAATACTTTATGCGGATAAACGTTGAATGATGGCGGCGTACAGTGCCGGCAACCGGGCGCGGCGCGCGGCCAGCACCTCGGGCGCCGTCTCGCGCTGGATCACCGCCCAGCTGGGATGAGGGAAATGCGCATCGTCGCGATAACGGGGAATCACGTGCCAGTGTACATGCGGCGTCATGTTGCCGAAACTGGCCACATTGACCTTTTCCGGCTGCATCACTTCACGCACGGCCAGCTCGACTTGCCACACGGCTTGCATGACATCATGGCGCTCGCCTGGCGTCAAATCCGTCATTTCCTTCACGTGTTGGTGCCAGATCACGCGGCAAAAGCCCGGATATGCAGGCTCATCGACGGCCACCACGGACAAGCATTCGCTACGCCACAGCAAGGTCTCCAAACCCTGCCCGTTGGCGTAGCCGTCCAGCAAGTTACACAGATCGCAACTGATGGACATCACACGAGCACCCGTTCGATGCCGCCGTCGTTGGCGCGTTTGACGTAATCGGGCATCCAGTTCTCTCCCAGCAAGTGCTTGGCGAGCTCGACGACGATGTAGTCGGCCGTCGTGCCCGAATCATCATTGTAGCGCGACAGGCCTTGCAGGCACGACGGGCAGCTGGTGAGGATTTTCACATCACCGGTGAAACCATCGCCGCGCAGCTTGTCGGCACCCTTGAGCATCTCTTCTTCCTTGCGGAAACGCACTTGCGTGGAAATATCGGGACGCGTGACGGCAAGGGAACCCGATTCGCCGCAGCAACGCTCATTCTTCTCGATCTTCACGTTGTCTACCGTGCTGATCAGGGAATTGATGGTCTTGCCCGATTCCTGCAACTTCATCGGATTGTGGCAAGGCTCGTGATACATATAGCGCGTGCCGTTGACGCCTTCGAGCTTGACGTTTTTCTCCAGCAAATACTCATGGATATCCATGATGCGGCAGCCAGGGAAAATCTTTTCAAATTGATACGTCGCCAGCTGGTCATAGCAAGTGCCGCACGAGACGAGTACCGTCTTGATATCGAGGTAATTGAGCGTATTGGCCATGCGGTGGAACAAGACGCGGTTGTCCGTCATCATCTTCTCGGCCTTGTCGAACTCACCTGCACCGCGCTGCGGATAACCGCAGCACAGGTAGCCAGGTGGCAAGACCGTCTGCACGCCCACTTCCCACAGCATCGCCTGCGTCGCCAGGCCCACTTGCGAAAACAATCGCTCCGAACCGCAACCGGGGAAGTAAAACACGGCTTCGGTATCGGCCGTGGTGGTCTTCGGATTGCGGATGATAGGAATGACTTTATCGTCCTCGATGTCGAGCAGCGCGCGCGCCGTTTTCTTCGGCAGGTTGCCCGGCATCTTTTTGTTAATGAAGTGGATCACCTGTGCCTTGACGGCCGGCTTGCCCGTCGATGGCGGCGGCGCCTTGGTTTGCTTCTTGGCAAATTTCTTCAACAAATCGTGGCCCAGGCGCTGTGCCTTGTAACCCCAGCCAATCATGACCTTGCGCGTGGCATTGATAGTCACGGGATCGGTGGCGTTGAGGAACAGCATCGTCGCCTTGGTGCCCGGATTGAAGCTCTTCTTGTCCATCTTGCGCAGCAAGTTGCGCATGTTCATCGACACCTCACCGAAGTCGATGTTCACGGGGCAAGGCGTCACGCATTTATGGCAGACCGTACAGTGATCGGCCACGTCTTCAAACTCTTCCCAATGCTTGATGGAAATACCGCGCCGTGTCTGCTCTTCGTACAGGAAGGCTTCGATCAGCGATGAGGTCGCCAGAATTTTATCGCGCGGCGAATACAGCAAGTTGGCGCGCGGCACGTGAGTCGCGCACACGGGTTTGCACTTGCCACAGCGCAAGCAATCCTTGACGCTATCGGCAATGGCGCCGATATCGCTTTGCTGCATGATCAGCGACTCGTGGCCCATCAGGCCGAACGATGGCGTGTAAGCATTGCGCAAATCGGCGCCCATGCCTGGCAAGTTCAGCAATTTGCCTTTGTTAAAACGGCCCTCCGGATCGATGCGCTGCTTGTAGCTGCGGAATTCACCGATTTCTTCTTCCGTCAAAAATTCCAGCTTGGTGATACCGATACCGTGTTCGCCGGAAATGACGCCATTGAGCGAGCGGGCCAAAATCATGATGCGGCCGACGGCTTCGTGGGCATCTTGCAGCATTTCGTAATTATCCGAGTTGACGGGTAAATTCGTGTGCACGTTGCCGTCACCCGCATGCATGTGCAGCGCGACAAACACGCGCGAACGCAAGATGCGCGCATGAATCGCAGTCACCTCGTCAAGGATCAGCTTGAAGGCGGCGCCGTTGAAGATCTGGCGCAACTGGGCACGAATTTCTTGCTTCCAGGTAATGCGCACGGTGCGGTCCTGCACCACATCGAACAGGCTGGCGCCCGGCTGCGTTTCCAGACGCGCCTCGAACACGGGCAGCAAGCGCTCCAGGCCCAGTTCGGCCAGCTCGCCCTTCACGTCCACCAGCGGACGATCCAGCTGGGCCAGCAGATAGGTCCAGCGGCTGGTCACTTGGGCCAGCAACTGCCGTGCCTGCTCAGCGCGATCGCCCAGCATTTCAGCGTCGTCGATCCGCTCATCGGACGCATCGTCGCTCTTGCCCACTGGCAAATTACCCTTGGCAAAGAACTCGCTCAGGGCATCGGCCAGTTGCAACTTGTTCTTGATCGACAGTTCGATATTGATGCGTTCGATGCCATCCGTGTATTCGCCCATGCGATTGAGCGGAATCACGACGTCTTCATTAATCTTGAACGCGTTGGTGTGTTTGGCAATCGCCGCTGTGCGGGCGCGATCTAACCAGAATTTTTTGCGCGCTTCCGGGCTGACAGCGACAAAGCCTTCGCCCACGCGGGTGTTGGCGATGCGCACCACTTCCGACGCCGCTTGTGCGACAGCATTTTCATCATCGCCGACGATGTCGCCAAACAGGGCCATCTTCGGCAGCACGCCCCGCTTCGACTTGGTGGCGTAGCCGACGGCGCGCAGATAGCGCTCGTCCAGGTGTTCCAGGCCAGCCAGGCGAATGCTCGTATATTGCTCGCCCTTGGCCGGCAAGCCATCGAGGTAATCCTTGATTTCCACGATCGACGGGATCGCGTCGCGCGCCTGGCCGAAGAATTCCAGGCAGACGGTACGGGCGAATTTCGGCATTTTATGCAAAATCCAGCGCGCCGACGTGATCAGGCCATCGCAGCCTTCTTTCTGGATGCCCGGCAAGCCAGAGAGGAATTTGTCCGTCACGTCCTTGCCCAGGCCCTCTTTACGGAACTTGCGGCCAGGAATTTCCAGGATTTCCGTCTTGAACGGCGCGTTTGGCTTGGCCGCGTCGCGCGTGCTCGGATGACGCCATTCCAGCTGAAAGCGTGCGAGGGCGATATCGTGGATCTTGCCCAAGTTATGCTCGAGACGCGTGACCTCGAGCCAGTCGCCGTTCGGGTCGACCATGCGCCACGAAGCCAGGTTGTCCAGCGCCGTGCCCCACAGCACGGCTTTCTTGCCGCCCGCATTCATGGCGACGTTGCCGCCGATGCAAGAAGCATGCGCCGAGGTCGGATCGACGGCAAACACGAAACCGGCTTTTTCCGCCGCTTCCGAGACCTTGTTCGTGATCACGCCCGCGCCCGAATTGATGGTCGCGTAGGCATGCGTCAGGCCCGGCAAGACCGTCATTTCCACGGCGCCCAGGGTGATCAGCTTTTCCGTGTTGATGACGGCCGACATTGGCGTCAGGGGAATCGCGCCGCCCGTGTAGCCGGTGCCGCCGCCGCGCGGGATGATGGTCAGCCCCAGCTCGATGCAGCCCTTGACCAGACCGGCCATTTCCTCTTCCGTGTCGGGCGTCAGCACGACGAAGGGGTATTCCACGCGCCAGTCGGTGGCATCCGTCACGTGCGACACGCGCGTCATGCCGTCGAAGCGCACATTGTGTTTTTCCGTGTAGCGGCCAAGTACCTTGACCGTACGTTTGCGCAAGTCATAGGTGGTGCGAAATTCGTCGCCAAAGTCAGCCACGGCCTTGCTGGCCGCCTTCAACAGCAATTCCACGTTGGCGCTGCGCGCCTTGGCCATTGCCGGCGTTTCGCCGCCGGCGGCGACGTCGCCGCCGGCGGCGTCGATGGACAGGCGGCGCTTGTCGACTTCGGCCAGGCGGTGATGCAAGGCATCGATCAAGCCCTGACGGCGCTTCGGGTTGTCGAGCAAGTCATCCTGTAGGTAAGGATTGCGGCGCACGACCCATATATCGCCCAGCACCTCGTACAGCATGCGGGCCGAACGGCCGGTCTGGCGGGCGCCGCGCAACTCGTCGAGCAAGCGCCAGGAATCCTCCCCCAACAGGCGTATGACGATCTCGCGATCGGAAAACGACGTGTAGTTGTACGGGATTTCGCGCAGGCGGCTTGCTGCGGAACCATTGGGCGTTTCTGCCAGTAAAGCTTGGATGTGTGCGGGAGCGTTCATGGAGTGTGGTGACGGTTTGGACTGGACCCTAAAGGACCATTTTATCTTATTGCGCCGCAGCACGCGGGAACAGCCTTAGACCGCCTAAGGTTTAAGCACAGCATCGGGCGCCATAGCAAATATGGAAAAGTTTACTTTTACATGAATAAAAAACCAGTTTCCATGATTTTTTTACGTGAAAATGCCAAGAATCAGACTCAGCCACAAACTATCACGCTGCCCAAATATAGGGCAAACAAGCGTTGCAACCACCACCATCGCCATCGCCATCGCCATCATCCCAGCATTTGCCCGATGCGCTGCCATACGCCATCAGGCACGTATAACAGCAAAGCCGTCATGCTCAGATAGCGCGCGCACTTGCCGATGGCCATATAGGCCACGCTGGGCCAGAACGGCAGCTTGAGCCAGCCCGCCAGCGTGCACAGGGGGTCGCCCACGATGGGCAGCCAGGCCAGCAGCATGGTCTTGGCGCCATAGCGGGCCAGCCAGCGGAACCAGCGCGTGTCGCGCTCCTTGGCGAATGCCTGCTTGGCCCGGTAGCCGATCCAGTAGTCGACGATGCCGCCCAGAGTATTGCCCAGGGTGGCGACGCCGATGGCGGCCCAAAACAGCGCAGGATTGGCCTTGATGACGGCAAAGACGGCTGGCTCCGAGCCGAGCGGCAGCAAGGTGGCGGAAATAAAGCTGATCAGAAAGACCGATGTCAGCCCGACTTCCGGCGCTGCGATCAGCTGCAGCAGCCAGGCGATTGCGGATTCGATCATGGAACACTTCGCGATGCAGTAAGGCTCTCCATTATAATGAAGCGTAGCTTGCGCGCCGCACAATCGGTGCCAGGCAGCCAGGGCTCACCGGCCCCTAGTCTCATCAAGCATTATTTGTCGCCAGGCTATCCGCCGCCGCGCCACCGCTATCGACCGACACGCTCCAGACCCTTTCTGACCCAGAATCACTTGCTAGCAGACTATGAACATCGACTACCTCAAGAAAATCCTGACCGCCCGCGTCTATGACGTCGCTACCGAAACGCCGCTGGAACTGGCCCCTGCGCTGTCGCAGCGTCTGAACAACCAGATTTACTTCAAACGCGAAGACATGCAAAGCGTGTTCAGCTTCAAGATTCGCGGCGCCTACAACAAGATGGCCCAGCTCAGCGATGCGGAACGCAAGCGCGGCGTCATTTGCGCCTCGGCAGGCAACCATGCCCAGGGCGTGGCCCTGTCGGCCGCGCGCATGGGTTGCCGCGCCGTCATCGTCATGCCAACCACCACGCCACCCGTCAAGATCGACGCCGTCAAGGCACGCGGCGGCGTGCATGTGGAAATCGTGCTGCACGGCGAATCCTATACGGATGCCTACAACCATGCGCTGACCCTGGAAAAGGAACAGAAGCTGACCTTTGTACACCCGTTCGACGATCCGGACGTGATCGCGGGCCAGGGCACGATAGGCATGGAAATCCTGCGCCAGCATTCCGGCCCCATCCATGCCATCTTCGTGGCCATCGGCGGCGGCGGCCTGATCGCCGGCGTGGCTGCCTACGTGAAACAGATTCGCCCCGACATCAAGATCATCGGCGTGCAAACGCTCGATTCGGATGCCATGGCGCGCTCGCTGAAAGCAGGCGAACGCGTCACCCTGCCCGACGTGGGACTGTTTTCAGACGGCACGGCCGTGCGCCTAGTAGGCGAGGAAACCTTCCGCCTGGCGCAGCAATATGTCGATGAAATCATCATCGTCGACACGGACGCCATCTGCGCCGCCATCAAGGATGTGTTTACGGATACGCGCTCCATCCTGGAACCGGCCGGCGCACTGGCCATCGCGGGCGCCAAGGCCTACGTGGAGCGGGCCAGCATGAGCAAGCACCCCATCGTCAACCAGACGCTGGTGACTATTGCCTGCGGCGCCAACATGAATTTCGACCGCCTGCGCTTCGTCGCGGAACGTGCCGAGCTGGGCGAGTTCCGCGAAGCCGTGTTTGCCGTCACCATGCGCGAACAGCGGGGCAGCTTCAAACGCTTCTGCTCGCTCATCGGCGCGCGCAACGTGACGGAGTTTAACTACCGTATCAGTGACGAAAAAGCCGCGCACGTGTTCGTCGGCATCCAGATCGCCGACCGGTATGAATCCGGGGCGATGGCGAAGAAATTCGAAGAGCATGAATTCAAGACGCTGGACTTGACGCACGACGAACTGGCCAAGTCGCACATCCGCCATCTGGTGGGCGGCAAGAGCCGCCTGGCGCAAGATGAGCTGCTGTACCGCTTTGAATTTCCCGAACGCCCGGGCGCGCTGATGCGCTTCCTCGACAGCATGGCGCCGAACTGGAATATTTCTCTGTGTCATTACCGCAGCCAGGGCGGCGACGTCGGCCGCATCCTCGTGGGCTTGCAAGTGCCACCCGATGAGATGGGACAATTCGCCCGCTTCCTCGATACCCTCGGCTATCGTTATTGGGATGAAAGCAGCAATCCTGTGTATAAGCTGTTCCTCGGGCAATAAGCCCAACTGCAAATACTGGGGTCGTACCCTGCAGGGTACGACCCCAGTCGTCGCCGTTGGGTTGAAATAGGCTACCATGCGTCCTTGACTGAATTCACGCCACACGACCATGACCACCACCAACGACCTCGCCGCACTCTCGCCTCTGGGCAAAAGCTCCGCCTACCGCAGCCATTACGCGCCGGAATTGCTGTTTCCCATTGCGCGCCAGGGCAAGCGCGACGAGCTGGCACTACACGGCACACTGCCCTTCTTTGGTCTCGATATCTGGAATGCCTACGAACTGTCGTGGCTGAACCAGCGCGGCAAGCCGCAGGTGGCCATTGCCAAGGTCAGCGCGCCGGCCGATTCGCCGAACATCATCGAATCGAAATCGTTCAAGCTTTACCTGAACTCTTACAACCAGACTAAGCTGGACAGCCCGGAAGCCCTGCTGAGCTTGCTCAAGCAAGATTTATCGAACGGTTTTGGCGCGCCTGTGCAGGTGGAACTGACGTTGCAGGAAGATTTCGGCAAGCTCAAAATGGGCGAATTCGATGGCGTTCTGCTCGACCGCCTGGACCTGGAAATCACGCAATACTCGCCTTCGCCGCAACTCTTGAAGGCCGCGCTGGACGCAGCACCGGTGGAAGAAAAACTGGTCTCGCACCTGTTGAAATCAAATTGCCTGGTGACCGGCCAACCAGACTGGGGCAGCGTACAGATCGAGTATGCAGGGCCGCAGATCGACCAGGAAAGCCTGCTGCGCTATCTGATTGGTTTTCGCGAACACAATGAATTTCACGAGCAATGCGTGGAGCGCATTTTTGTCGATATATTGCGCCAGTGCAAGCCGCAAAAACTCTCTGTCTATGCGCGCTATACGCGCCGCGGCGGACTCGATATCAATCCCTGGCGCAGCAACTACAGCACGGGCACCATGCCGGGCAATCTGCGCAATGCGCGACAGTAACACCGCGCCACAGCACAAAATCATGCCAACAGGAATGTTGGCTGTGTTTTAAAACAACGTAGCAGTCGTGCCACAGTGCATGCCAAAGACGCTGAAAAATTGGAAAATCGGCATTCGGCGGCGGAAAAACCTGTCCGCCGCGTGTTTTTAATCCAGAAATAGCCGATACACCATGGTGTTATTTTTTTACCAAAATGATGGCGGCATGGGCTGTCGCATACACTGCGCCCGCAACGGGCCTATACTGATGAGAATTGGCGTTACAGGCCGTGAAAACAGGCCTATAATTCGGCTCGCAAGCCCTCTGCGCATTGCACCATTTCATTGAGTGTCATGACTAATCTTAGCAAAATACTATCTCTCGAAAACGTCCTGCTGGACCTGGAAGTCTCCAGTAAAAAGCGCGCTTTCGAGCAAGCCGGGCTGATCTTCGAAAACAATTACGGCATCGCCCGCTCTACTGTTTCGGACAATCTGTTTGCCCGCGAACGGCTGGGCTCAACAGGCCTGGGCCATGGCGTGGCCGTGCCGCATGGCAGGGTCAAGGGTAGTAAAACCCTGAAAGCGCCACTCGGTGCTTTCGTGCGCCTGGCCGAACCGATTCCGTTCGAGTCGCCCGATGGTAAGCCCGTCAATCTGCTGTTTTTTCTGCTGATTCCCGATCATGTTACCCAGCAGCATCTGGAAATTTTGTCAGAAATTGCTGAAATGTTTTCCGACGATGCCTTCCGCACGGCACTGGCCACGGATCCAGATCCGAAATCGGTGCATGCGCGCATCGTCAATTGGCAACCCAGCCTGCAAGCGGCGGGTTAAACTTCAGGTATTCCTCCACTCCTGAAGAAGACTGCCATGTTGCAAACGCCACTGACGATACAACGCCTGTACGACGATAATCGTGAAAGTCTGCAACTGGGCTGGTTCGCCGGCTTTCCCGGCGGCGAACGCCTGATCTCGGGCGATGTCTCCTCGGCTGCCGACCAGGTGGGCCACTTGAACCTGATCCATCCGGGCCGCATCCAGGTCTTTGGTCATCAGGAAATCAATTACTATCAGCGCCTGAAGGTCAACACGCGCACCCACGTCATTGGCGAACTGATCGCTGGCGGTCCACCGGCGCTGATCATTGCGCAAGGCCTGGAAACGCCACCCGATATCCTCGCCATCTGCGACGAGCAAAACATTCCCCTGTTCTCGACCCCGCTGCCGGCCGCGCAAGTGATCGACTTCCTGCGCGTCTACCTGTCGAAAAAGCTAGCGCAGCGCATCATCATGCATGGCGTGTTCATGGACGTGCTGGGCGTGGGCGTGCTGATCACGGGCGACTCGGGCCTGGGCAAGAGCGAGCTGGGCCTGGAACTGATTTCGCGCAGCCACGGTCTGGTGGCCGATGACGCCGTGGAATTTTCGCGCATCGCGCCGAACATGATCGAAGGCCGCTGCCCGCCCCTGCTGCAAAACCTGCTGGAAGTGCGCGGCCTGGGCTTGCTCGATATCAAGGCCATCTTTGGCGAAACAGCCGTGCGCCGCAAGATGCGCTTGAAACTGATCGTACATCTGGTGCGCCGCACGCGCTGGAAGAAGAAGTCGAGCGCCTGCCTTTCCTGTTCCCCACGGAAGACGTGCTCGGCTTGCCCGTGCGCAAGGTTGTCATCCCCGTCGCCGCCGGCCGCAACATCGCCGTGCTACTGGAAGCGGCCGTGCGCAATACCATCTTGCAACTGCGCGGCATCGATACCTTGCAAGAGTTCATGGAGCGGCAGAGATTGGCAATGAGCGGCGATTAACAAGGTCGGATTAGCGGGGCAAAGCCCCGCGTAATCCGACGACATTGTTGACGCCCAAGGTGGTGTCGGCTTACGCGCTTTGCGCTAAGCCGACCTACGAAATACACATATGACATTGCAATAATTTGTAAAGAGAGTTGCCTCGGGGGCGCCATGCCGATCTTTATTGTATGATCGGGTTATGCATATCGTCCTTATCACCGGAATATCCGGCTCCGGTAAATCCGTCGCACTCAATGTGCTGGAAGATACCGGCTACTACTGTGTCGACAACCTGCCACCGGCATTGCTGCCCAGCCTGGTGCAAACGCTGCTCGACGAAGGCGCATCACAACTGGCCGTCGCCGTCGATGCGCGCAGCGCAGAGTCGCTGACCAGCCTGCCGCACAATGTCACCCTGCTGCGCGACCAGGGGCACGACGTCAAGGTCATGTTCCTCACGGCTACCACGCATTCGCTGGTAGCGCGCTTCTCGGAAACGCGGCGCAGCCATCCGCTGTCGCACGAATTGCGTCCGAATCAGAATCCAGCCAGCCGCCGCACCCTGATCGAATGCATCTCTGAAGAGCGCGAACGCCTGTCTGCCATCGAACAGCTGGGCCATGTAATCGATACCTCAGAGCTGAGCGCCAACAAGTTACGCGCCTGGGTCAAGGATATCGTCGCCTCGGAACGCGCGCCGCTGACCCTGTTCTTCGAATCCTTCGCCTTCAAGCTGGGCGTGCCGCTGGACGCCGATTTCGTCTTCGACGTGCGGGCCTTGCCCAATCCTTATTACGACCTGACGCTGCGCCCGCTCGACGGACGCGATGCACCCGTGATCGCCTTCCTCGACGCACAGCCCAGCGCGCTGGAACTGCTGGCCGACATCCGCGCCTTCATCGAAAAATGGTTGCCATCCTTTAAGTCCGACAACCGCAGCTACCTGACCGTGGCACTCGGCTGTACAGGTGGCCAGCATCGCTCGGTGTACATGGCGGAACGGCTGGCACAGTATTTCAGCCCGAACGAGCGCGTCGTCTTGCGACATCGCGAACGTGGGTAAGACGCGCATAAAATCTGTTGCGCATCGGCGCAGGTAGCGGGCAACGTTCACCGCCTGGGCCGCGCAGTGCCAGGCGAAGTTGCGCTACTCCAACACCTTTTCCTGCCGCTCGCCATGCTGTGATCCGGTATTCTTAATGCAGATGCGAGCCAGCAGGCCCGCCAGGCAGGAAAGAAGTCAAAGTGCACACATTCTAGCGTCTTCGGACGGAACTTTTCGCTCCCATGATGGTAGCCCGACAAGGGCGACAGGCGCAAAAAAGGGCGCAATGTGCGCCCTTAGTTGATCACAACCGTTTGGAAGTCGCGGGCCGCTTAAGCGGCGGCGATTTCTTCGTCCGAGTTGTCTGGCAGATGCTTGATCGCCTCTTTACCGTGCCCTTGCACTTTGGTTTTGTACTTCATCACTTGCCTGTCCAGCTTGTCGATCAGCATATCGATTGCGGCATACAGGTCTTGCGCCAGGCTTTCCACATAGACGGTTTTGCCACTCATACGCAGGTTCACTTCGGCCTTTTGACGTTTTTCTTTCTCTTTGAGGTTATCCACGGTCAGTATCACGGCAATATCGATAACTTGATCGAAATGCCGTTTCACGCGCTCCAGCTTCGTTTGTACGTATTCACGGATGGCTGGTGTCACTTCGAGATGATGTCCGCTGATGGTGAGATTCATACACACTCCTAAAGATGATCGGGTTCGTGCGGTCCATCCTATCCGGCCCGCAGAGGAACCGAAAAAAACTTACAAACACTTACGCAGACTCACTGGCGGAATTTTCAACGCTTCCCGGTATTTGGCAACAGTACGTCGCGCAATCACCATGCCTTGCTCGCCCAGCATGTCCGCAATCTTACTGTCGGATAAAGGATTTTTAGGGTCTTCTGCTCCTGTCAGTTGCACGATCAATGCCCGTATCGCCGTCGATGATGCTTCGCCCCCCGCTTCGGTGGCGACGTGGCTACCAAAGAAATATTTCAACTCAAACATGCCATGCGGGGTCAGCATGTACTTTTGGGTTGTTACCCGCGAGATAGTACTCTCGTGTAATCCCAGTGTATCAGCTATTTCACGGAGTACAAGGGGACGCATGGCAACGGCCCCATGCGAAAAAAAGTTCTTTTGTCTTTCTACTATCGCCTGCGCCACGCGCAAGATCGTGTCGAAACGCTGGCGCATATTCTTGATCAGCCACTTGGCTTCCTGCAACTGTGCGCCCATGGCGCCCTCGCCCTTGCCCTGCTTGAGCAAGTTGGCGTACATGGCGTTCACGCGCAGGCGCGGCATGACGTCGTTGTTCAGGGTGACTTGCCAACCATTGCGCGCGCGCTTGACGACGACGTCGGGCACCACGTAATCGGACACGTCAGAGGCGAACACGGCGCCCGGATGCGGATTGCACTGGCGAATCACCGTCTGCGCTTCGCGCAAGTCTTCATCATCGCAATTGAGGGCTTTTTTCAGCTTATTGAAATCGCGCTGGGCAAACCAGGCCAAGTGCTTTTCCACGATCACCAGGGCCATGCGCCGCGTCACCATGGCGATGTGCGGCAAGCGCCTGATTTGCAGTGCCAGGCACTCCGACGCATTACGCGCGCCCACGCCGGGCGGATCGAAACTTTGCAACAGCGACAAGGCCGTGCGCATCTCGTCGGCGTCGATTTCCAGCTCTTCCGGCAGGCGCGCCAGGATGTCGTCGAGCGATTCTTCCAGGTAGCCATTGTCATCGAGTGCATCGATGATCAGCTCAACGAGCGCGCGGTCGCGCAATTCGAGCACCGTCACGCGCATCTGCTCCATCAAGTGCTCGCGCAGGGTACAGTGATGGGCTTCGAGCTGCGGGCGGGAATCTTCGTCGTCGGGTGCCTTGCCCCGGTTCGCCTCGCTCCAGTCGCTGTCACCGGCGTCTCCAGCGGCAGGGCTGTCGCTGGCCTCGCCGTCAAAGGTTTCCGCTTCGACCGGCGCGGTGGGTGCCTCCTGGCTTGGAGGCTGGGGCGGCGCTTCGGCCGGCGCGGCCGTGGAACTCAAGGCGCCATCGGACAGCAGGCGCAGCGAACGGTCGAGCGGATCGTCGAGGCGCTCGAGCAAGGGATTGTCCGTCAGCAGTTGCTCGAGCTCCTGGTGTAATTCCAGCGTAGACAATTGCAACAGGCGTATCGATTGCTGCAACTGCGGCGTCAGTGCCAAGTGCTGCGAAGTGCGCAGCTGCAATGATTGTTTCATTGGCTCACATGCGGAAGTGTTCGCCCAGATAGACCCGGCGTACCGACTCGTTCGCGATGATGTCGTCGGGGCGTCCCGACGCCAGTACCGAGCCCTGGTTGATGATGTAGGCACGGTCGCAGATACCCAGCGTCTCGCGCACATTATGATCGGTGATCAGGACGCCGATATTACGCTCCTTCAAGAAGCGCACGATACGCTGGATTTCGATCACGGCGATGGGGTCGACACCGGCGAACGGCTCGTCGAGCAGCACGAAACGCGGATCGGTAGCGAGCGCGCGGGCGATTTCCACGCGGCGCCGCTCACCGCCCGAGAGCGACAGCGCCGGGTTCTCACGCAACTTTTCAATCTGCAAGTCCGCCAGCAATTTATCGAGGCGTTCCTCGATCTCGGCCTTCTTCAGAGGGCGGCCTTCGACGGTCTGGATTTCCAGCACGGCACGGATATTGTCTTCCACCGTCAGCTTGCGAAATACGGACGCTTCCTGCGGCAGATACGACAGGCCCATCTGCGCGCGGCGGTGTATCGGCAGGCGGGAAATGTCCACGCCGCTGATATCGATGCTGCCGCCATCCGATGGCACCAGGCCGACGATCATGTAGAACGAGGTGGTCTTGCCGGCACCGTTCGGCCCCAATAGCCCGACCACTTCGCCGCATTCGACTTGCAGCGAGACGTCGTGCACGACTTGCCGCTTGCCATAGGATTTTTGCAGCCCGCGAACGATCAGGGTACTGCCGCAACGTGTATTGTCCATTATTTCTTTCCTGGCGCAGGCGTCGCTGGCGCTTTCTCCGCCGCCGCTGCCTTGGTCTTTGGCTGGATCACCATGCGCACGCTGCCGCCATCCGGTGTGCTGGTGCCGCTGTTGGAATTTTCCATCGCAAATTCTTCCTTGCGGCTGTCATACGAGATGAAGGCGCCATTGGCCACATCGGTCGGCTTCTTGCCTTCCAGGCGCGTCACCTTGGCATTGGAAAACAGTTTCACTACTTCCGTCTTGTTGTCGTATTCCACGCGCTCAGCTTCGCCTTCGACCCACAGGTCGCCCGCGCCATCGCGCTTCTGGCGGAAGGTGGCCAGCTTGCCAGGATCAGCCCAGAAAGTAATGAACTGGTAGCCTTGCGGATCTTCCGTGATCAGGGCCCGGCCCGCCTTCATGATCAAGCTCCCCTTGACCAGCACGACGTCGCCCGTCAGGGTACGAACCTGCTTGACGTCATCGACGTGACCGCTACGTGCCGTGATGACGGCTTCCTTCTCGGAATCGGCCTTCTCGGCATGCGCTGCGCCCATGACGGCCAGGGAAAATAGGCTCAACAGCAAGATCTTCTTCATAATATGGTTTCCTTGTTTCATTCTTTCATTTTGGCGCTGCGGCCGGGTGCGGTTTCGGCGGCAGCACTATGCGCAGGGCATTGTGCACTTCCACCACGCCGGTGGCGTTATTGGCTCGCATGCCTACGCCATTGATGCGCGAGCTGCCCGTCAGAATGTCGACAGGCACGTCCGTTTCCATTCTTTCCTCATCCGGGAACACCGTCAGCGCTTCCGTCTCGATCCTCAGGTGCTGCGCCTTCGCACTGGCCACGCGATCGATCACGACATTGCGGTGCAGTTGCAGCCGGGTGTTGTCCTGGTCGATATGCGCCAGTTCCGCATGCATATTGAGCGGCGGCATGCCTGGCGACAGCTTGCGCACGAAAGGCTGGTCGATATCGGATGAATCGTCCAGCGGATAATGCGTGAGCTTGCTGCCCGACACGATATAGCTGGGCTTGCCCGTCAAGTCCATGCGCACCATGCTGAAATTGGTGATGAAATAGTCTGGCTCGTCCAGATGCTTGCTAGCCGAGATGTCTTGGGCATTCTTGTTCATCACCGCCAGCAGCCAAAAGCTGCCCAGCGCAAAGATGATGGCCCCCAGCAAGGTAAAAATCATGCGCCAGCGATGGGCGCCTCCTGGCTTACGCATAGGGTTTCACTCTTTCAAATATCACTGGCGGCGAGGCGATGCGCCTCACGCAAGGAACGGCGCCATGACGCGCACGTAGTTATCCTGGGCACGCAGCAGGAATTCACAGATCTCGCGCACCGCGCCACGGCCGCCACCGGCCTGCGTCACATAGTGCGCCAGGCCCTGCACTTCGGGACGCCCGCCCGGCACGCTGACGGCAAAGCCCACGCGGCGCAGGATGGGCGCATCGATGACATCGTCGCCGATGTAGCCGCATTGCTCTTCAGTCAAGCCAGTCAGCGCCAGCAGTTCGCGAAATGGCGTCAGCTTGTCGTGACCGCCCTGGTGCACATGGGTAATGCCCAGGTCTTGCGCGCGGCGCGCCGTGATGGCCGAGCGGCGCGCACTGATGATGGCCGTCTGCACGCCCGATTCCTGCAGCAGCTTGATGCCCAGGCCATCATACACATTGAACGTTTTCATCATCTCGCCATCCGGGCCGAAATGCAGGCTGCCGTCGGTGAGCACGCCATCGACGTCAAAGATCATCAGTTTGACTTTGGCCGCGCGCGCCAGGTTGTCCGCTACGCTGTCCATCAGATCACCTTCGCTTGCGTCAGATCATGGATATGCAGGGCGCCCACCAGCTTGCCGTCGGCATCGACGACCAGCATCTGGTTGATGCGGAACTGCTCCATCACGGCCACGGCGTCGACTGCCAGGCGTTCGGGCGCGATGCTGCGCGGCTGCGCATGCATGACGTCGCGGATCGCCACTTGCGTGAAATCCTGCACACGCTCGAACATGCGGCGCAAGTCGCCATCGGTAAACACGCCCACGGGGCGGTTATCCGCATCGACGATGGCCGTCATGCCCATGCCCTTCTTCGTCATCTCTTCCAGCGCCTGCAGCAAGGAAGCGTCGACGGCTACCTTGGGTACCCGTTCGCCGCTGCGCATCACGTCATGCACGTGCGTGAGCAGGCGACGGCCCAGGGCGCCGCCCGGATGCGAGCGGGCGAAATCGTCTTCCTTAAAGCCGCGCAAGTCCAGCAAGGCCACAGCGATCGCATCGCCCAGGGCCAGGGTCACGGTGGTGCTGGCCGTCGGTGCCAGATTTAGCGGACAGGCCTCTTTCTCAACAGAAATATCCAGGTGCACGTCGGCCAGCTGGGCAAGGCTGGAGTTCGGCTTGCCCGTCATGGAAATGAGCACGCCTCCCATGCGCTTGACGACAGGCATGATGGCCATCAGTTCGGTCGATTCGCCCGAGTACGATATGGCAATAAAAGCATCTTCCGAGGTGACCATGCCCAGGTCGCCATGGGCCGCTTCGGCCGGATGCACGAACATGGCTGGCGTGCCGGTGGAAGCGAGGGTGGCGGCAATCTTGCGCGCGATATGGCCGGACTTGCCGATGCCGGAGACGACGACACGTCCCTTGCATTGAAGCAACATCGCCACGGCACGGCCCACGCTATCGTCCGTGGCCAGGCGTTCACGCAGCGCAACGATGGCGTCGGACTCGATCTGCAAGGTAGTGCGGGCGAGCGCGACGGCACGCTCGGTGGTCGCTTGCATGTCAATTCGATCAAAAGCTTTCAGCATTGTTTTTTCATGGGTTACACTCATGCCCAAAGTATAAACGAATTAGGAAAGCAAAAAACTTGCCAGTCACAACAAACAACGATTTCCATTGACCGCACCGGGCAACCCATGTTTTCCTCCCTTGAACTGACCCTGATGTTACTTGGCAGCGCCGTGCTGGGCGTCGTCGCTTTCAGAATGCTGCATTTGCCGCCCATGCTGGGCTACCTGGCCGTCGGTATCGTCATCGGCCCCCACGCGCTGGGCCTGGCGGCGGAAAACGAGGCCAGCCACACACTGGCCGAATTCGGCGTTGTCTTCCTGATGTTTTCCATCGGACTCGAATTCTCGCTACCCAAATTTCTCGCCATGCGGCACATCGTTTTCGGGCTCGGCATGGCGCAGGTGGTCACCACCATCGTCGCCACCGTCATTTTCGGCTGGTTCGTCGGGCGCTACCTGTCTGCCTATATTCACCTGAGCTGGCAAGCCGCCTTCGCCCTGGGCGGTGCGCTGGCCATGTCATCGACGGCCATCGTCTCGAAAATGCTCACGGAACGGCTGGAACTGGAAAGCGAACACGGCCGCAAGATCATCGGCATCTTGCTGTTCCAGGACTTGGCCGTGGTGCCCCTGCTGATCCTGATTCCCGCCCTCACACGCGATTCGGACAACTTGGCCGAAACCCTGGTTTGGGCCGGCGGCAAGGCCCTGGTCGTCCTCATTTTGCTCTTGTTCATCGGCCAGAAGCTAGTGCGGGGCTGGCTGACCATCGTCGTCAAGCGTCGCTCGCAAGAATTGTTCATGCTCAACCTGCTGCTGATCACACTGGGCGCGGCATGGATCACGGAACGTGCCGGGCTGTCGCTGGCCCTGGGGGCTTTTGTTGCCGGCATGCTCATTTCCGAGACCGAATTCAAGCACCAGGTGGAAGAGGATATCAAGCCCTTCCGCGATGTGCTGCTGGGACTATTCTTCATCACCGTCGGCATGCTACTCAATATCCGCGTGGTTTTGGATAACTGGTGGCTAGTGTTGCTGCTGCTGTGCGGCCCGGTACTGCTGAAATTCGCCCTGATCGCGGGGCTGGCCCGCCTGTTCGGGTCCAGCAACGGCGTGGCCTTGCGCACGGGGCTGGGATTGGCGCAGGCGGGCGAGTTCGGCTTCGTGCTGCTGAACCTGGCCGGCGGCATCAAGCTGATGGACCCGTTCGTCGTGCAGGTCGTGCTGGCCTCGATGGTGCTGTCGATGCTGGTGGCCCCCTTCCTCATCGCCAAATCGGATGCCATCGTCATGAAACTGGCCGCCAACGACTGGATGATGCAGTCGCTGGCCCTGACGAAAATCGCCACGCGCACCATGGCCTCGCAAAAACACGTGCTGATCGCCGGCTTCGGGCGCAGCGGACAAAGCCTGGCCACCCTGCTGGCAGAGGAAAAGATTGAATACCACGCGCTGGACCTGGACCCCGAACGCGTGCAGGAAGCGCAGCTGGCGGGCGCCCATGTCTCGTATGGCGACGCGGGCCGCCGTGAAAGCCTGGTGGCGGCAGGCATCTACCGCGCCAGCGCCGTGGTGATCACCTATGCCAACACGCCCTCGGCACTGAAGTTACTGCATTTACTCAAAGAAATGGCGCCGACCTTGCCCGTCATCGTGCGCAGCCATGACGACACCGACATCGACCAGCTGAAAAGCGCGGGCGCGGCCGAAGTCGTACCGGAATTGATGGAAGGCAGCCTGATGCTCGCGTCACACGCGCTGATCACGATGGGCGTGCCCCTGCGCCGCGTGGTACACCGGGTGCAGGCGGCGCGCGAGGAGCGCTACGCCTCCTTGCGCGGCTATTTTCACGGCTCCAGCGACGCGGACGACGATGCCGAGCTCGAACGCCTGCATACGGTCACCGTCAGCGAAGGCGCGCAGTGCGTGGGGTTGCCTTTGAGCACGATCGACGTAGCCAGCTGCGGCGCGTTTGTGACGGCCATCCGCCGCGGCCGCGGCCGCCTCGATGTCACCGAAGAAACGCAGCTGGCCGGCGGCGACGTGGTGGTGCTGCGTGGTAGCGCCGACGCCGTGGCCAAAGCCGAAACCATGCTCTTGAAATAATCAGACGATCTGCGTCAGCCGATCTGCGCCTGCCAACTGACGACCTTGTTGCGGCCGTCTGCCTTGGCCAGGTACAGGGCTTGGTCGGCGTGCGCCACCAGTTGTTGCGCCACCGTTTCGATGGCTGGCAGCACCGCGTCCGCCTCAAGGCTGGCCACGCCGATCGATACGCGGACCCAGGCTTGTGCGCCGCCCGGCAAGTCAAACATGGTGCCTGCGATGCTGGCGCGGATACGCTCGGCAACAAAGATCGCGCTGTCGAGATCAGCGTCGATCAGCAGCACGACGAATTCCTCGCCGCCGAAGCGGCCTAGCGCATCGGAGCGGCGCAATTCCGTGCGGATGCGCTGGGCCACTTCGCGCAGCACTTCATCGCCGCCCTGGTGGCCATAAGTGTCATTGACCCGTTTAAAATGGTCGATATCGATATACATGCATGAAATACAATAATTCTGCCGCCGCGCGCGCGCAATTTCTTCCAGCAACCGGCGGTCGATATAGCGCCGGTTGTAGACGCCCGTCAAGGAGTCGGTCAAGCCGATGTATTTCAGCATTTCATTGCTGATCACGTTTTCCAGGCAAATGGCGATAATGGAAGCCATGTGCTTGATAAAATCCGTGCCCAGCGCGGGCGTAAAGCGCGCCACGTCGCCGCTCGCCAGGTTCAGGCTGCCAATCAGGCGCTTGTTGCGCAGCAAAGGCACCAGTGCCACGCTGCGCAAAGGCGCGTCGATGCCAGGAAAGCGCGCGCCGTGCACGGATGCATCAAACTGCCCCAAGAGGGGCAACGGCGGCAAGGCCGCTTCCCCCTCGGCCATGCGCGCTGGCTGGGTAAAGCCCAGTTCCGCCACGGCATGCACGAACAGCAACTGCGGGAAGGCGCTGAAATCGACGCCCAGCTTTTCCATCACCAGCAAGATATCGTCATCCTCGTCGAGCAGGCTCAAAGTGACGCCGTCGAGGTCGGAAATCACGGGCAAGGTGCGAAAGATGGTGCCGATCAGTTCGGGAAACGTGGACGAACCGACGATTTCCAGATCGAACGCCTGGTGGCGGCACATGATGTCGTGATTGCGTTCAACCTGTTCCAGCAGGAATGCCATGCGCGCGCGCAAGGCCTGGTTTTCGGCTTCGAGGCTGGCAATGCGCGAGTCCGGCGGTATTGCTTGATTCATAGAAACCTTAAACCCTTGTGTACGAGCGCCATGCTTAAAATGCCAGTGCGAAACCAATATCTTGCCCCACCACGATACGCTCGTCTCCGCCTTCGGTGACGATGGCGTTCATGCCGAAGCAGATGGCGCCGTCAAGCTCGGGCTTGGCGCGATAGCCATGCATGACGTCGAGCGGGTCCGGTCCGGGCACGCCCGTGGCCTGGTCCACCGACGGGATCGGGCAGCGCGAGCACGGCTTGACCGGGGTTAACACGGTGGCGCCAAATTGCAGGAACGCGGCGTAATCTTCCTCGAAGGCGCCGATGTCGCCGATGACCAGATTAGGGCGGAAACGGTTCATCGGTAACGCCTCGCGGCCGGCGGCGCGCAGCTTGTCGTTGACATCGGCGAGCGAGGCACTGCCGGCGATCAGCACCGGATAGCCATCGGCAAACATGGTCGAGGCGGCAATGCCATTCGTCCATTCCGTGCTGGTGGCGCGCACCACGTCAGGATGAAAGCGCACCAGGCGGCAGGGCACGCCGATGGCCTTGGAAAACCAGGTGGCCGTGACCTCGTCGCAATCATAGGCGCGCACGGTATCGTCCCATACCTGTACGTCCAGCATGGGTGACAGTTGCGGATGCGGCAAGCCCAACGCGATTTCCAGGCGCAACATGCCCGGCGCGCGCAATTCCAGCGTGGTAGCCTTGATGGACGGCACGATCAGCGCCATGCACGGATGTTCGCGCTGGGTCAGGAAGCGGCCCTGCAGGTCCACCACCATCCATTCGCGATCAAACACGTGCTCGCTCATCAGCCCGGAATGCGTCAGCACTGCCTCCTGCAAGTGGATGCCGGCGCACGATTTGATCGGATACAAGATGATGTCGGACAGGATAGCCATGGACAGGGGACAAGGAACAGTGTTGCTGCTTCTGCCTGGAAGTTATTCAGAAACGCAGTATGGCAGCAAAGCGGGCATGCGTAAATCGGCCAACTCAGCCAATAAGGCTGAGTTGGCATAGCAGTGATCAATACGTGTAGAAAATACGCTGGATTTCTTGCGTGCTATTCGTTTTGGTCATGGCCAGCATCAGCAGGATGCGGGCTTTTTGCGGATTCAGGGTGTCGGAGACGACACTATCGAGTTCATCGTCGTTGGCTTCGCCATTGCGCGCAACGATACCCTGGCCAACGCGGCTAGAACGCACGATCAGCACGCCCTTCTGGCGTGCTTCCACCAAGGCCGGCTTCATTTGCGCGGCCACGCTGCCGTCGCCCACACCCGCGTGGATGATGCCCTTGGCGCCAGCGGCAATGAAGGCGTCCATGCCGATACGGTTCATATTGGCGTAGCCATACACAATATCGACTTGCGGCAGGGCATCGAGCTTGCTGATGTCAAATTCCGTTTCCAGCGTGTGCTTGCGCGTCGACTGGCGGTAAAAAAAGGCCTTGCTGCCCTGGATATAGCCAAGCATGCCCAGCTCCGGCGACTTGAAGGTGTCGGTCGTCGACGTATTCATTTTGCTGACTTCGCGCGCCGCGTTGATCTGGTCGTTCAAGGCCACCAGCACACCCTTGCCCACGGCTTCCTTGCTGCCAGCGAGCATCACGGCGTTGTACAAGTTGATCGGGCCGTCTGCCGAGATGGCAGTCGACGGACGCATGGCGCCCACCACCACCACCGGTTTATGGCTTTTCACGGTCAGGTTCAGGAAATATGCCGTTTCCTCGATGGTATCCGTGCCGTGCGTCACGACGACGCCATCGACATCGTTCGACGCCAGCAGCACGTTGATGCGCTTGGCCAGGGTCAGCCAGTGTTCATTGCCCATGCTTTCACTGGCGATCTGAAACACTTGCTCGCCTTTGACATGCGCCACTTTCTTCAATTCCGGCACGGCCGCGATCAGGCGCTCGACGCCCACGGTGGCCGAGGTGTAGCCCACGGTGGTGGTGCTGTCGGCGCCGCTGCCGGCGATGGTGCCGCCCGTGGCCAGGATCACCACATTCGGCAATTTGACGACCGCTTGCTGCGCGCGCGCGGGGGACGCGGCAATAAAGCCCACCAGAAAGGTCGCCAGCATCAGCTGTGCACAAGAATGGAATTTGCGTGAAAACATAGTGCTCCCGGAAAGTGTAGGGTCAAAAATAACAAAGTCGTGTACAAATTATATGTCATCAGTGCCGCACAAATCCCCAATTCACGCGTTCCGCGCAAACGTGTGCGCGCTTGTTTGCGCCACAGTGGCGCCAAGTCCACACGACTACCCCGCGTTCTTGCCCCATCCTGGCGCAGCTCTCGATGGCACACCACGCCTGCGGCCCGGAAATCGCACTGCGCACGGCGCAGCAGCAGGAACAGTTAGCGCAGGAGCAATGAGAAATAATGTTTGCTTGTACCCACCATCGCTGACAACAAAAAGCAATGGTAGCGACCGATGTTCCCCGTGATGTCTGTATATGCACAGGCAATATCGTGCAATCTCATGCAACACACCCGGCAACAAAAAAGCCGCGACATGCGCGGCTCTCATGGGTAACAGTGTTGTTTTCGACGGGTATGAGAACGCTATGCTAGCCGTTGAAACAGCAGTGACAAGTTAGACGTTGAACAGGAAATTGAGCACGTCGCCATCTTTGACCACGTATTCCTTGCCTTCGGCGCGCATCTTGCCCGCTTCCTTGGCGCCGGCTTCGCCCTTAAAGGCGATGAAGTCGTCATAGGCGATGGTTTGCGCGCGGATGAAGCCGCGTTCGAAGTCGGTGTGGATCACGCCGGCCGCTTGCGGGGCTGTGTCGCCCACATGGATAGTCCAGGCGCGCACTTCCTTGACGCCCGCCGTGAAGTAGGTTTGCAGACCCAGCAGCTTGTAGGCGGCGCGGATCAGACGGTCCAGGCCAGGCTCTTGCATGCCCATGTCGGCCAGGAATGCGCCCTTGTCGGCGGCATCCAGATCGGCGATTTCCGCTTCCATCGATGCGCAGATGGCGACGATGGGCGCGTTTTGCGATTGCGCGTAGGCCGTCAGCTGGTCCAGCAGCGGGTTATTGGTAAAGCCCGTGTCGGACACATTGGCGACGAACATGGCTGGCTTGGCCGTGATCAGGCACAAAGGCTTGATCAGTTCCATTTCGTCAGCATCGAGGCCCATGGCGCGTACCGGCTTGGCATCGTTCAGGTAAGGCATCATGCGTTCCATGATGGCCAGCAGCTTGGCCGCGTCCTTGTCGCCCGAACGCGCTTTCTTGTTTTCGCGGTGGATGGCTTTTTCCACGGTGCCCATGTCGGCCAGCGCCAGTTCGGTCTGGATGACTTCGATATCGTCGAGCGGATTGATCTTGCCGGCGACGTGGATGACGTTGTCATCTTCGAAGCAGCGCACGACGTTGACGATGGCATCGGTTTCGCGGATATGCGACAGGAACTGGTTGCCCAGGCCCTCACCTTTCGACGCGCCTGCCACCAGGCCGGCGATGTCGACGAATTCCACGATGGCGTTGACCATGCGTTCCGGCTTGACGATGACGGCCAAGGCATCCATGCGTGGATCCGGCACTTCGACGACGCCGACGTTCGGCTCGATGGTGCAGAACGGATAGTTTTCAGCCGGGATGCCGGCTTTCGTCAGTGCATTGAACAGGGTGGACTTGCCGACGTTCGGCAAGCCGACGATACCGCATTGGAGACTCATGGAAAACCTTTAATAATCAAAGCACATGGCGCCGTCTATCGGCGTGCTTGCCGTGCTGTTAGGGAAAATGGGGCGCTGCTGCGCCATTTTCCGGGGATAGTGCGTGTGCTGCATTTCAAGGGGTCAATTGTACCCCTGACAGCCGCGCTTCAAAAGCCCGATGATGTCCAAATGACGCCAAAACAGCCGTATCGTGACGCCATCAGGCCCTACTCTCAGGCCGTATGCAGCTTCATGGTCGCTGCCTCGAACTTGCCTTCGACGATCTGCGGCATGAGCTGCAAGGATTTTTCAATCGCTTGCTCGATCAACTCCTGGTCTTCACGGCGCGGGCGGTGCAGCACGAAATCGGCCACCTGCTGTTGCAAGCTCAGGGTGCGAGGGTGACCGATGCCCAGGCGCAAGCGCCAGTAATCCTGCGTGCCCAGCGCTGCAGTGATATCTTTCAAGCCATTGTGGCCGCCGGCCGAGCCACCTTTTTTCAGGCGCGCAATGCCGGGCATCAGATCGAGCTCGTCGTGCACCACCAGCACTTCATCGGCGGCGATCTTGAAGAAGCGCGCCAGCGCGCCCACGGACTGGCCCGAGCGATTCATGAAGGTCAGCGGTTCGAGCAGCCAGACTTCCTTGCCGGCTATCGAGGTTTTCGCCAGCATGGCGTTATAGCGCGAATCACGCTGCAAGCGCGTGCCAGGCAAGCTGTTGGCAAGATTGTCCACCAGCCAGAAACCGGCATTGTGGCGGGTTTGTTCGTATTCGGGTCCCGGGTTGCCGAGGCCGACGATCAGGCGTATGGGCATGGCTGTGTCTGCAATGAAAAGGAAAACATTATCGGTGAAAACAGGCAGAAAAAAACCCGCGCGGCGAACCTGGCGGGTTTTTCCTTGCGACTACCGCATTGCTGCGGCGGCAAAATTACTTCTTGTCAGCGTCAACAACAGCAGCTGCTTCAGCAGCAACGTGGCCAGCCGGTACCGAAGCGGTAGCGATGGTCAGGTTGGCGCCGTGGGTGACCGCGGTCACGCCAGCTGGCAGGACCAGGTCGCCGATGTGCAAGGAGTGACCGACGTCGATGTTCGACAGGTCAACGTTGATGAATTCTGGCAGTTGGCCTGGCAGGCACGAAACTTCGATTTCGTTGGCAACGTGGCTGATGGTCGCGCCATGCAGTTTGACTGCTGGGGAAACGTCAGCGTTGATGAAGTGCAGCGCCACTTTCACGTGGACAGCTTGCTTGGAGTCAACGCGCTGGAAGTCAGCGTGCAGAACCAGTTGTTTGTATGCGTGGACTTGGAAGTCGCGCAACAGAACTTGCTGGGAAACGCCGTCGATTTCCAGATCCAGGATCGACGAGTGGAACACTTCTTTTTTCAGAGCGTGGTACAGAGCGTTGTGATCCAGCGATACCAGCACAGGGCCTTCAGCGCCACCGTAGACGATACCAGGGGTCAGGCCGGAAATGCGCAGGCGGCGGCTCGCTCCGGAACCTTGCAATTCGCGTTTAAATGCGATAACTTTCATGTGAAACTCCAAGAAGAACAAGGCTTGCGCCTTGTGTTATGAAGATTCCCGCGACCAGGAATCTTCGAAAATGGGCGCATGCGCGCCCCGAAAACTAAAACACTGCGGCGCAACAGGCAAAAAGCCGGTCGCGCCGCAGGCATTACGTCTGTTTCTATTGACCGTATCAGTCGATAAAGAGAGAGATTACCGAGTCACCCTTGATGATGCGCTTGAACGTCTCGGCCAGCAATGGCGCGCACGTCAGTTGGCGAATCTTGCCGCAGGCCAGGGCCGCTTCGGACAGGGGGATCGTATCGGTCACGACCAGCTCATCGAGTGGCGAAGCCGAAATACGTTCGATCGCCGGGCCGGACAGCACCGCGTGCGTGCAATACGCCACGACTTTTTTCGCGCCGCGCTCTTTGAGCACTTCGGCAGCCTTGGTCAGCGTGCCTGCGGTGTCGACCATGTCATCCATGATCACGCAGTTGCGCCCTTCGACTTCACCGATGATGTTCATCACTTCGGATACGTTCGCTTTTGGACGACGCTTGTCGATGATGGCCAGGTCGCAGCCCAGGCGTTTTGCCAAGGCGCGCGCACGTACCACACCGCCAACGTCAGGCGACACCACCAGCAAATCCTGGTAGTTTTTCTTTGCAGGTCACCGAGCAAAATAGGCGAAGCGTAGATATTGTCGACTGGGATATCGAAGAAACCTTGAATCTGGTCAGCGTGCAAGTCCATGATCAGGACGCGCTCGACACCGGCTTCTTCCAGCATATTCGCTACCACCTTGGCAGAAATCGCCACACGCGCGGAGCGCGGACGACGATCTTGGCGGGCGTAGCCGAAGTAAGGGATCGCGGCGGTGATGCGGCCAGCGGAAGCACGTTTCAAGGCATCAACCATCAGCATGATTTCCATCAGGCTGTCGTTGGTTGGAGCACAGGTGGATTGCAAAACAAAAACATCCTTGCCGCGCACGTTTTCGTTAATCTCGACCATTACTTCGCCGTCGGAGAATTTCGAAACGTTTGCTTTACCGAGAGGGATGCCGAGGTTTTTTGCGACCCCCTCTGCCAACGCTGGATTCGCGTTGCCGGTAAAAACCATCAGGTTTTCGTAAGCCATGGGAGTCCCAAGAGGTGATATAGAAGTCTTGAAAAGCACTAACCGGGCATAGGCCCGGTCAGTCATTTTTTACAATATGCCGCGTGGCGACATATCTGCTTTTTCCCGCACTGGACGCTAACTTCGCATCGACAGACTACGGTGAATTGGTGGCAGGGGAAGAAGGATTCGAACCTTCGCATGCTGGAATCAAAATCCAGTGCCTTAACCAGCTTGGCGATTCCCCTACGTAACTGACTGCTTGCCGTCATGTTGGCCAGCATTATACCGACTTTTTGACGCTAAGCAAAATATTTTTTGCTACCTGCTTTTCTTTACAACAGCGTGAGCATCGGGTGTCGATTCAGCGCTTTTGCCTTCCAGGCGATCCAGACTGGTGGCACATTACTGAGCACCGCATCCGCTTCTTCCTGACTGCCAAACGCACAAAATACACAAGCACCGGAACCAGTCATCCTGGCCTCACCGTAAGCACTCAGCCATTCTACCGCATCTGCTACCGGCTTGAAAAGACCACATGCTACTTGCTGTAAATCATTTTTACCAAACCCGCCCGCATCGTTTCCTTCTGCGAGGTGCCTGGAAAAGTCCGCTATTGTGACGGGTTCGGTATTTCTCGTCAAGCCTTGCGCGCAAAAAATTGCAGCGGTGGGCACTTGCACGCCCGGCTCGATCACCACATACCAGCATTCTGGCGTGCTGACCGGCTGCAAGGCCTCGCCCACGCCTTCGGCAAACGCATTCTCGCCAAAGATGAAAAACGGGATGTCAGCACCCAGCGGCAAGCCCAGCGCCATCAATTGCTCGCGCGTCAAGCCCGCTTGCCACAAGCGGTTCAGCGCCATCAGCGCGGTGGCCGCATCGGACGAGCCGCCGCCCAGGCCACCGCCCATGGGCAGCACCTTGTCGATGGCGATATCGACGCCACGCGGCAAGGCGCCCGTGCGGCGCAGCACCTGCGCCTGTAACAATCTGGCGGCGCGGATGATCAGGTCCTGTTCCTCCGGCACGCCAGCGAGCGCCGTCACGCGGACAATCGCCGTGTCGTCGCGCAGCGAAAAGTGCAAGGTGTCGCCATGGTCGATCAATTGGAACACCGTCTGCAGCAGGTGGTAGCCATCGGCACGGCGGCCGTTGACGTGGAGAAATAAGTTCAGCTTGGCCGGGGCCGGGCAATGGTTCAGGGTCGTCAGTGTCATGGTGCAGTTGCGGTAGGGGTAGGATCGAGCACGATGCGCAGCGAGACCGCATCGGCCTGCGCGCTGGCATGACGTTCGGCATCGATACGCCGCGGTTGGGGCAAGGTGCCGGCGACATTTTCGCCCGCATTCTGCCCTACTTCTTGCCACGATACATAACGCAAACGCCAGCCGTCTTTGGTCGTCACGCTGTCATTGCCGGGGGCAGCGACAAAGCGCTTGCCGTCGGCAGCCACGGCATAGCCCTGCAGCCAGTCGCGCAAACCCGACACGGGCAAGGACCAGCCCAGCATCTGCGCGCTCAGGGTGTCGACGTCGGGCGCGCTGCGCGGCGCCTTGCCGCTTTGCGTCAACACCGCCTGTTGCGGCGTGACGGCAATCGTCGCCAGGGTGCTGCCGACGGGCGAATACAGGGTCACGTCGGTGCGCTGCGCTGTCTGCTGCCAGTTGAAATTGACGGTGGCCGATTCAGGCTTGTCATCCTTCTGGTACACAACATTCAGGCGACCAGTCAGCTCCACCTGTTCGCGGTAAGGCGCGACGGTTTTACCCGATGGCGCGGTGTCGGACGAGAATGGGGAAGTCAAGGTCGAGCAGGCCGAGAGGGACAGGCACAGAACAGCGAGGGGGATGAAGTTTTTTGGCATGGGGAATTTTTTGAGTTCACCCCAAGTGCAAAACCCGGGGTCAGACCCTCAGGGTCTGACCCCAGAATTTGCCCTTGGGTTAACAATCACAAACTGACATTCAATCGCGCCAGCGTACTTTTTAGCGCGGCGTTTTTCGGGTCCTTGCTTTGCGCATCGCGCCACAGCTTTTTCGCTTCATCCTGGTCGCCCTTCTGCCACAGCACTTCACCCAGGTGGACGGCGATTTCCGGATCACTGCGCACGGCATAGGCGCGGCGCAAGGCATTTTCCGCCGCGGCCAGGTTGCCCATGCGGAACTGGACCCAGCCCATGCTGTCCATGATGAAAGGGTCACCCGGCGCCATCTGCAGCGCCTTCTCGATCAGCGCATGGGCTTCCTGCAGGCGGATGCCGCGTTCGGCCAGCGAGTAGCCCAAAGCGTTGTACGCATGCTGGTTGTCGGGTGCCAGCGTCATCACGCGGCGCAGGCTGGCCTCCATTAAATCGAGTTTATCCTGGCGCTCTGCCAGCAAGGCGTAGTCGTACAGCAATTCGGGATTGTCAGGGAAGCGCCGCACAGCGTTTTCCAGCACCGTGTAGGCGCTTTGCACATAGCCTGCGTCGCGCAGAAATTGCGCATCGATCAGCAGCACCTGCGCCTGACTTGCCGGATCGTCCGTTTCGATTTCCGCCAGCGCCTTGCGGGCTGCATCGAGATTGCCGCCCAAGGCAATCAGCTGGGCGCGGCGCAAGCGCGCTTCGACATAGCCACTTGACGCGCTGTTGTCGACCTTGTCCAGCCAGGCGATGGCGCCGTCCACGTCGCCGCGCTTCTCGGCGATCTGCGACAAAATCATCAGGGCCTTGAACGGGTCGCGCGTGTCGCCAGGCGATTTTTCGAGCACAGCCAGGAAGCGCTTGAAGTACTGCTCGGCGCCCTTGATATCTTCCAGCTGCAGCGCCACGATACCCAGCGCATACAGGGCACCGACGTTATCGGGCGCACTTTTCAGCAGCAGCAGGAATTGATCGCGCGCCGGCTCCAGCTGTTTTTGCTCAACCAGCAGGCGCGCATAGGCGCTACGCACTTCGACGGCGTCCCGGTTCTTCTGCAGGAAAGTGGCCAGCAGCTTGCCTGCCGCCTCGGGTTGGCCCGTCACCTGCGCCAGCGTCAGCACAGCCAGTTCGGAATTGGGTTTGATCGCCAGTGCCTTGTTGGCTTCGCCGATGGCGCGCTCGCGCTCGTCGATCGACAAGGCACCTTGCGCCAGCACCAGGTGCGCTTCGAACATGTCCTGGTAGGGCTGCACCAGACGCGTCAGCATCGAGTAGGCATACAGCTTGTCATTCGAGCGCGACAAAATCTGCTGCATCTGGAACAGGGCCACGCCGCGCCCGCCAGCTGGCGCATTGGCCAGGCGTTCAGCAAAAACCGCTTCCGCCTCTTCGATCTTGTCCGTCAGCACGACGAAGCCGAGGAAGAACTGCGTCGCCTCGTCGGAATCGGGCGCCAGCTCGCGCCACAGGCGAATGGCCGCCAGCGCTTCGCCGCCCTGCTTGGCGGCCAGCGCCATCTCGGAAGCGCGCCGTGCCAGGCGCGGGTCGCGCGTCTGCTGCGCCGCCACCATCATCGTCACGTACGGCCCTTGCCACTGGCCGCTCTTGAATTCCATTTCAGCGCGGGTCAGCTTGTACAGCAAGTCGCTGCTCAATTCGACCTTGGGCAAGTCCTGCAACTTGGCATCGGCCTCGGACTCGGCCTCGGACTCGGCGCCCGCTTCCTGCGGCGCGGCGAGCCCGGCCGCCGAAGGGCGGGCCGCAGCATCGGCGGGGGCGACAGGCGTCTGGGCCAAGGCATGCGTGGCCATCAGGGCGGACAAGGTTACAATGGCGAAAGCGTTTTTCAAAGGCTGATCCTGGCTAAACGACAAAGTTTGATTTTACGCCCAACGCGACTATTGCGTACTTCGCGTATGTAACGAAAGTAACGAAAGTAACGAAAGTAACGAAATATTTATGGCGTGACCACATAGTCTGTCCGGACCAGCCATCTGCCGGCAAGCTGCCAGTTTTTACCCGGTTTTCAACCATGCGAGCCCTATGCCAGAATTGCCAGAAGTCGAAGTCACACGGCGCGGTGTTGCGCCCCACCTCGAGGGACGCGCCGTGCGCGCCGTCGTGCTGCGCCGCGACGGCCTGCGCTGGCCCTTCCCGCCTGCCCTGGGCGAACAATTGTCGGGGCATACCATCGGCCTGACGGGGCGGCGCGGCAAATACCTGCTGATCCATTTCCGCCACGGCACCCTGATCATCCACTTGGGCATGTCGGGTCACCTGCGCGTGCTACCGATGGGGACGGAGGCGCAAAAACACGACCATTTTGACCTCGTCGTGGAAACTGCAGACGGCGCCAGCCAGGTGCTGCGCATGACGGACCCGCGCCGCTTTGGCGCCGTGCTGTGGCACGACCAGGCCGACGGCACGCTCGACGGCCATGCACTGCTGCGCGGCCTGGGCACGGAACCGCTGGAAGGCGGCTTCACGGGCCAACTGCTATACGAGAAAACGCGCAACAAGGGCAGCAGTATCAAGCAGGTGCTGATGGCAGGCGACATCGTCGTCGGCGTGGGCAATATCTATTGTTCCGAAAGCCTGTTTCGCGCGGGGATCAACCCGAAGACGCCGGCCCGGCGCATCGGCCTGGCGCGCTATGAGAAGCTGGCGCAGGCGATTCGCGACGTGCTGGCCGAAGCCATCGTGCAAGGCGGCAGCACCCTGCGCGACTTCATCGGCGTGAACGGCCAATCCGGCTACTTCCAGCAAACGTATTTCACCTACAATCGCGCAGGCAAGCCATGCCGCGTGTGCGGCGCGCCGATACGCCAAATCGTGCAGGGACAGCGTTCCACGTTTTACTGCGTGCACTGCCAAAAATAAGTACGCCTGACAAAACCGTCACGGGCGGCAGCCAATTATGGTCGAGAAGCGCAGCAGGTTTTGATCGGTGTTACACGCAAAGGGAGCCAGATGGTCAGGGACTTGGAACAATACAGCGCATGGCGCCAGGATGTGCTGGCCGCCTTGCAGGCATACCGGCAAGCCGCCAGCGCGGCGGGCTTGGTCGACGGCGCTTCCGCGCTACGCCTGGCACGCTGTGTCTCCCGCCTGCTTGATGATCGCCTGTCCGTGGCCTTCGTGGCGGAATTCTCGCGCGGCAAATCCGAGCTCATTAACGCCCTCTTCTTTGCCGGCTATGGCCAGCGCATCCTGCCTTCGGGCGCGGGTCGCACCACCATGTGCCCCACCGAGCTGCTGTACGACGCGGCATGGCCACCATCGATCCGCCTGCTGCCCATCGAGACGCGAGCGCAGAACCTGTCCACCAGCGACTACCGCGACCTGCCCGCCGCCTGGACCGTCCTGCCCCTGAACATCGATGCCGGTGGCGACATGCAGGCAGCCATCCGCCAGGTCAGCCTGACGAAAAAAGTAAGCGTGGAAGAAGCGGACCGCTACGGCCTGTACGACGCCGACGACGCGGATGCACCCGCCATGCTCGACGAGGATGGCCAGGTGGAAATTTCCATGTGGCGCCACGCCATCATCAACTTCCCCCATCCGCTGCTGAAACAGGGCCTGGTCATCCTCGATACGCCGGGCTTGAACGCCATCGGCACGGAACCGGAACTGACCTTGAACCTGATCCCGAATGCGCACGCGGTGCTATTCATCTTGGCGGCCGACACGGGTGTCACGCGCAGCGATATCGAGGTGTGGCGCAACCATATCGGCGCCGGCGTGGGGCGCCTGGTAGTGCTCAACAAGATCGACAGCATGTGGGATGAATTGCGCGGCGACGCCGAGGTGGCGCAAGCGATCGAGCGCCAGCAGGCCAGCGTGGCGCACCTGCTGACCCTGGACGCGGGCCAGGTGTTTCCCGTCTCGGCGCAAAAGGCCCTGGTGGGCAAGATCAACCAGGATGCGGCGCTGCTGGAAAAGAGCCGCTTGCAGGCGCTGGAAACGGCCCTGTTCGAGGAGCTGATCCCCGCGCGCAAAGACATCATCCGACGCCAGCTGGCGTTCGACCTCGATGCCATCGAAGCGGCGCAACAGGTACAGGCGGCGGCGCGCGCACGCGGCATCGCCGAGCAATTGCACGAGCTGCACAGCCTGCGCGGCAAGAACCAGAGCGTGATCGCCCACATGATGCGGCGCATCGATATCGAGAAGAAGGAATTCGACAGCAGCCTGTTCAAGCTGCAAGCGACGCGCGCCGTGTTCACCCGCCTGTCGACGGAACTATATACGAGCCTGGGCATGGACATCGTGCGCGACGATATTGACGGCGTGCGCGCGGCCATGCAGCGCAGCCGCTTTTTTACGGGCCTGCGCGAGGCCGTGCGCCAGTATTTTGAACGCATCGCCAGTAACCTGGAGCGCTCGGAAGGCAAGACAGCCGAGATCACGGAAATGATGCACGTGATGTACCGCAAATTCGCCGCCGAACACGGCCTGGCGCTAGCCTTGCCGATGCCGTTTTCGCTGGCTCGTTACCGCCAGGAGATCACCGATATCGAAGCGGTGTATCACAAGCAGTTCGGCACGGCGACCCTGCTTACCACCAGCCGGGTCGTACTGATGGAAAAATTCTTCGACACGATAGCGTCGCGCGTGCGCCGCTGTTTCACCAACGCCAACGACGACGCCAGCGCCTGGCTGAAAGTCATCATGGCGCCGCTCGAAGCGCAGATCGTCGAGTACAAGGAACAGCTGAAACTGCGCTTCGCCTCGATCCAGCGCATCCACGACGCCACCGACGGCCTGGAACAGAAAATTAGCGGCTTCGAGGCCAGCCTGGCGGCGCTCGAACGCGACAAGGTGCAGCTGGCGCAATTGCTGGCTGCCTTGCGCACCGCCAGCGCAACATAAAACAACAGAACACTGGAACCCTGCATGAAACGTTTGCTGCATCCGCTCTCGCCCACCCAGGGCGCAGCGCAATTTGAAAATACGCTTGAAAATTATATCGACCCGACTTTTTCTACCACCGTCATCGCCTGGCAAAAGCAGCATGGCCGCCATGCTCTGCCATGGCAAAACACGCGCGACGCCTACCTGATCTGGCTATCCGAAATTATGCTGCAGCAAACGCAGGTCACAGCAGTACTCGGCTACTATGCGCGCTTCCTCGAACGCTTCCCCACCCTGCGCGATTTGGCATCAGCACCGGTGGAAGACGTGATGGCGCAGTGGAGCGGCCTCGGTTACTACACGCGGGCACGCAACTTGCACAAATGCGCGCAGCGCGTGGTGGCCGAATATGATGGCATTTTTCCCAGCGACCCGGCCCTGCTGGCCGACCTGCCCGGCATCGGTCGCTCGACGGCCGCCGCCATCTCCGCGTTTTCCAGCGGCACGCGCGCAGCCATCATGGACGGCAACGTCAAGCGCGTGTTCGCGCGCACCTTCGGCATCGATGCCTATCCCGGCGAGAAACGGGTCGAGGACGCCATGTGGCGCCGTGCCGAAGCGCTGCTGCCTGAAACAGGCATCGAAGCCTACACGCAAGGCTTGATGGACTTCGGCGCCACCCTGTGCACGCGCAGCAGTCCCGATTGCGGCCGCTGTCCGCTGCAACCGCGCTGCGTGGCCTACGCCACTGGCCGCACCAAGGATCTGCCTGTGCGCAAGCCGAAGAAAACCAGTCCGGAAAAGCACGCCGTCATGCTTGCTATTATCGACGACGGCCAGGTACTGCTCGAGCAGCGCCCCGGCTCGGGCATCTGGGGCGGCTTGCTGTCGCTGCCCGAACTAGATGGCCATGTACTCGCTGATGCGCACTCGGCGCGAGAAATAGACCAGCAGACACTGACGCATGCCGTGGCGCCGTTCGGCGAGATCGAGACGCAGGAACGGCTGCTGCCCATCGTGCATGTATTTACGCACTACAAACTGCACATCGTCCCCTGCCGCATCACGCTTGCGCGCCGCCTTGCACTGGCGGGGGAAGCGACCCACGTCTGGTACGACGGCGCGAAAATTGCGGGCGCACCGCTGCCTGCGCCGATCAAGAAACTGCTGCTGGACCTATTCGGCGATACGCGTGCAGCGCAGCGCAGCATGTTCTAGTGCGCAGGCTAGTCGTACTGGCGCTGGCGCAGCCGGTCTACAACTCATCCAAAGAATACAGACGACGGTGCTCGCGGATCGCGTAGCGGTCCGTCATGCCGGCGATGTAGTCGGCGATCTTGCGCGCCTGCTGCGTGAGCTCACCCTCCTTGAGTTGATAGTCGGGTGGCAGCAGGGCCGGTTCGGCCATGAAGCTGTCATACAGTTCGCGCACGATGCGGCTCGCTTTGACGCGCATGCGATTGACCTGGTAGTGACGGTACAGGTTCGCTCGCAAAAAGCGTTTCAGGTCCGTCGCGTCACGGCGCATGGCGTCCGAAAAGCGGATCAGCGGGGCACTGGCGCGCACGTCGTTGACGTCGCGCGGCGCCGCATCGAGGATCAAGGCATTCGAGGTGACGATCAGATCGTCGGCCAGGGCGGTGATCAGGCGGCGCAGGGTTTCGTAGATGGCGCGCCGCCCCGACAGACCGGGAAATGCCTGCTGGACCTCGCGCCACAGGCGGCCGAAGAATGCTACCTCTTCCAGCTGCTGGATGGTGATCAGGCCGGAACGCAGGCCGTCGTCGATATCGTGGCTGTTGTAAGCGATTTCATCGGCCAGGTTGGTCAGCTGCGCTTCCAGGGTTGGTTGCGTGCGGTCGATGAAGCGCTGGGCCACGGGACCCAGTTCGCGCGCATGCGCCAGCGAGCAGTGTTTCAATATGCCTTCGCGCGTCTCGAACATCAGGTTCAAACCGTCAAAGGCGCCGTAATGCTCTTCCAGCGTGTCGACCACGCGCAGGCTTTGCAGGTTGTGTTCGAAGCCGCCGTGCTCGCGCATGCACTCATTGAGCACGTCCTGGCCAACGTGGCCGAATGGCGTGTGGCCAAGGTCATGCGCGAGGGCGATCGCTTCAACCAAGTCTTCGTTCAGACGCAAGTTGCGCGCGATCGAGCGTCCCACCTGCGCCACTTCCAGGCTATGCGTCAGGCGCGTGCGGAACAAGTCGCCCTCGTGGTTGAGGAAAACCTGGGTCTTGTATTCGAGACGACGGAAGGCCGAGGAATGGATGATGCGGTCGCGGTCGCGCTGGAACTGGCTGCGCGAAGCGTGCGCCGCTTCGGCAAAGCGACGTCCCTGCCCCTGTGCCGAATGGGCCGCATATGGGGCAAGGAAGTCTTCGGGGGTCATGCTTGCTGCACTCCGGCGGCCAAGGTGGCGAGCACCATTTCATGCGGCGCGGACGTGATGCACGGGCTGCCCAGTGGTTTCAACAAGATGAACTTGATGGCGCCGCCCTCGTTCTTCTTGTCCACTTCCATCAGTTCGAGCCAGCGCTCGACGCCCAGGTCCGGTGCCTTGACGGGCAGGCCGGCGCAAGCGACGAGTTTACGCACGCGCTCCACAACTGCCTGCTCGATATAGCCCATGCGGCAGGACAGGTCGGCCGCCATCACCATGCCGCAGCCGACGGCTTCGCCATGCAGCCAGTGGCCATAGCCCAGGCCCGCTTCGATGGCGTGGCCAAAGGTATGGCCGAAGTTCAGGATGGCGCGCAAGCCGCCTTCGCGTTCGTCCTGGCGCACCACGTCGGCCTTGATTTCGCACGAGCGGGCAATCGCATACGCCAACGCGCCCTTGTCGCGTGCCATCAGCTTGCCCATGTTCGCTTCGATCCAGTCGAAGAAGTCGGCATCGATAATGGCACCATGCTTGATCACTTCGGCCAAGCCAGCCGACAGCTCGCGCGCCGGCAGGGTTTCCAGGGTCGAGGTATCGGCAATCACGGCGCGCGGCTGATAGAAGGCGCCGATCATGTTCTTGCCCAGCGGGTGGTTGATGCCGGTCTTGCCGCCGACGGAGGAGTCGACCTGCGCCAGCAAGGTGGTGGGCACTTGCACAAAGCCGATGCCGCGCATATAGCTGGCGGCTGCATAGCCGGTCAGGTCGCCGATCACGCCGCCGCCCAGGGCCACCAGGGTGGTCTTGCGGTCACATTTATTGGCCAGCAGCGCGTCGAAAATCTGCATCAGGCTGGCCCAGTTTTTATATTCTTCGCCGTCCGGCAGGACGATGCAGATCACTTCGCGGCCATCGCTGGCGAGTGCCGCCTGCAGGCGGCCCAGGTACAGGGGGGCGACAGTGGTATTGGTGACGATGGCCACCTTGTGACCGCTGATATGGCGCAGCAGCGCATCAGCATCGGCCAGCAGGCCGGGACCGATGGCGATCGGATAACTGCGTTCGTCGAGATCTACGCTCAACAACATTTTGGATTGCTCGTTCATCGAAGGCTCTGCATGAATGACGCAGTTGGGCGAAGCCTCGCATTCGAGGCTGGCCAGCTGCATCAGGATGGTCTGAACCATTGATTGTACGTTAGGACGGCCGGTGTCGATCACAATGTCGGCCACTTCCATGTAATGGGGCTCGCGCTGTGATGTCAACTCTTCCAGTTTGCCGCGCGGGTCGGCCGTCTGCAGCAAGGGGCGGTTCTTGTCGTGGCTGGTGCGCGCCAGGATGTTGCTGACGCTGGCGCGCAGGTACACCACCGTGCCGCGCTCCTTCAGGTAGGCGCGACTGTCGGCATTGAGGATGGCGCCGCCGCCCGTGGCCATGACGATGCCCTCCTGCGCGCTCAGGTCGCGGATGACTTCGGCCTCGCGCCGGCGAAAGCTGGCTTCCCCCTCGATTTCAAAGATCCACGGGATGGTCGCCCCCGTGCGTGCCACGATTTCATGGTCGGAATCGACAAAGCGCAAGCCCAGCTTGCGGGCCAGGATGCGCCCGATCGTGGTTTTGCCTGCGCCCATGAGACCTACTAAAAACAGATTTTGCATGTGCTGCGACAATTATTTTGAATCACTACAAACATTCGCCTGCCCGTACGGACTAATCACGCCCGGTGGAGACACATCCTGGCGGTTAAAGTCCGAGAACAGCCCCGGAAGCAAAGTGTAACCGACATAAGTTGCCTCCGTCCCGGAACTATTGCCACGTATCGTCAATTCGACGTCCAGCCAGTTGGCCCTGTCGCGTGGATAAGTCAGCGTCACGGTGGTGGTGCCGCTGCTGTCGGTCTTGCCTCCGGTGGAGACATTGAGCGGAATGCCGGGATCGAGGTAGCCGTTTTTATTCTCGTCTTCGAGAGCATCAAGCATGCCGTTACGATTCTGGTCTTCATTCGGACATGTCACGCTCGGCCCCCGAATCCAGCTTGTTGCCGCCGAGGAAAACTGCAGAGTGCCCTTGTAATACGACTTGGGCCAGGCAGCGGCCGTGATGATTACGTCAGGCACCGGATTGCCAGCGGCATCCGTCACAAACACAGTATAAGTCTTGCGATAGGTGCTGCTGTCCGTGCCATCGAGCACATTTCCGCTGCCGGCACTGATGAACAGGGATTTCTTCGTTACTGTCAGCCTGGCCTTGGCGCTGCTGCTCGATGCGCCCTGCAATTGGGCTTGGACGATCACGCCATCGACTCCCGTGCTGGCTTGACCGGCGATATAACTCACAGTGGCCATGCCATCGGCATCGGTATTGACCACCGATGGCGAGCTCAACGAGCCACCGCTGGCATCACTCTGGATGGTAAAGCCGACCTGAGCATTCTTGACGAGATTGTTTTGCGCCGTACCATCGCGCACGATGGCACGCAGGGCGCTGCGCTGGGAAGTGCTGCCTGCCGTATTGGCGCCGATTACTGCAGGGTCGGCCTGCAAGGTAATGGTTGCCTGTGGCGTCAGCGGGGCGACGAATTCCACATCGGCCTGCACCGACACACCCGTGCTCTCGTTCCTGGCAGTCAACGACGTCCGCCCCGCGCCATCAGCCTGCACATAGGCGATGGCATTGCCGCCAACGAGCGCCAGTGGCGCCAGTAATGGCGTGGCGCAGGCGGCGTCCCGGTAAATTGCGCCGCGCGAAGTACTGAAACGCACATTGCCCGTTTGCGCAGTGCCGGCCACATCGTTGTGCACGGCAATCGCGTAGCAGGTCTGGGTTGCCAGTGTCGTCAAAGCCACATTGGCATCGGTGACGGCGTTGATCGTGAAATTGGCCGCATTGATCGCCACCGGCACTACCACGCTATCGCCCTGGCTCTTAATGGTGATCGTATCGCCGGTTCCAGATTGGGCGTTGTAGCTCAATATCAGTTGGCCATTATTATCGGTCAGAGCGGGACTGCCGCCACCGCCCTTCACTATCAGTGGATTGGTTAGCGCGCTGAATGTCACCGGCTTGCCCACCAGTGGATTACCGCTAGAATCGACCAACTTGACCACCATATCCGTACTTGTCTTCAGATTCACGGAAGAAAAGGCACTCACAGCGAGCTTGGTGCCGCTGACGCCGATCTCCGTGCTGGCTTTTTGCGCGCCGGCGCTGGCACTGACTTTAATCGTGCGCAAACTGGCATCGCCGCCCGTATTGAGACTGACTATCGCCTGCCCTTGCGCATTGGTACTGACCAGCGTCGCACCGAGCGCTCCCGAATCAGCGCTGAAGGTCACGCTGGCATTGGGAACGACGGCATTGTTGGCATCCTTGACAAACGCAATCACATTGACGGCCGTGCCGCCAGACGAGGCCAGCGAGCCGCCGGAAGACGTCAGCAGCAAGCTGGCAATACCCGAGGTAACAGGCACCACTTTCACCAACACCGGTGCTGAATCGATACCGCCGCTGCTGGCCTTGATGGTAATGTCGCGCAGAGTCGTGTCACCTTTCACGCTCAGCTTTTCCGTCACCGTGCCATTCGCGTCCGTGACACGAACAGTATTACTGATCGTGCCCGAACTGGCCGTAAAAGCAACAGTTTGACCCGTTATGGCATTGTTGCTGGCATTTTTAACCACGACCGTCAATGCCACTTCCGTGCCATCCTCCCCCGATGCCACTATGCTGCTCGCGCTGGCAACCAGTGCCACACTGGCAACACCAGAATTGGCGCCATCTTTGCTGCCCAGGGTCGGATCGCCGCCACCGCCACCACACGCGGCCAGCATGGTGCCCAGCGCCAGCAAGACCAGCCAATTCGATACAGCACGCCAAGAAGTATTGCCTAAAGAGAAATTTCGCATCGTCGCCATCCGTCCGTTTTCGTTTGCATTATTACTGAAACGTAAAGATGTGACATTAACGTGTTGCAGGCCGATCTGCCACTATTTTCGGCGTAATAAACACCATCAGTTCGGTTTTTTCTTGACTGCGGCCCGTGCTGCGGAAAAAAACACCGAGCAAGGGAATGTCGCCAAGAATCGGCACCTTGCTTTCCGTACCGCGTTCGGACTGCTGGTAAATGCCGCCCAGCACCACCGTGCCGCCGTCTTCCACCATCACTTGCGTGCGCACGTGCTTGGTGTCGATGGCGAAGCCGGAACGGGTTTCCTGACCGACGCTGTCCTTGTTGACGTCCACTTCCAGCACCACGTTGCCATCCGGCGTGATCTGCGGCGTGACCTCCAGGCGCAGGTTTGCCTTGCGGAACGTGATCGAGGTGGCACCGCTGCTGGTGGCGACCTGATACGGCAATTCGATGCCCTGTTCGATCAGCGCCAGCACCTTGTCGGCCGTCACCACGCGGGGGCTGGAAATGATCTTGCCCTTGCCGTCCGCCTCCAGCGCGGACAGTTCCAAGTTCAAAAAGCGGTTGGCAGCTGCCGAAAACAGACTCAGGGCGAAGCTGGCTGGCGGCAAGCCGTTGATGCTGGCGGCCGGCAAGTTGACGAATTGCGTGTTCGGCACGAAGGCGCCGGTGCCGGCCACCGTTTGCCCCGTCGCCTCGCCCACGCCCTGATACGTAGCGCCGACAGCCGCGCGGCGAGCGCTGCTGCCCAGCGAAAAGCCGGGCACCTGGCCCGCTGCCAGGCGCTGGTCGGTAAAACCCAGGCGCGCGCCCAGGTTACGGCTGAAACTGTCGTTCGCTTCGACGATGCGCGCCTCGATCATCACTTGTCGCGTCGCGATATCTGTCTTGGCGATCAACTGACGGATCTGCTCCAGCCGCGCCGGTACGTCAGTGACGAACAGCTGATTCGTGCGCGGCTCGATGATCACGCTGCCACGGCGCGACAACAAGCGGCTGCGCCCCTCGCCGGCATCCAGGCCGAACAAGGTGCGGAACGCTTCCGCCTTCTGGTAGTTGAGCTGGAAGATGGCTGATTGCAAGGGTTCGAGTTCCGCGATCTGCGCGCGCGTTTCGAGCTCCAGTTTTTCGCGCGCCAGCATTTCCTCGCGCGGCGCGATCCACAGCACATTGCCATTGCGCCGCATGTCCAGGCCCTTCGCCTGCAGCAGTACGTCGAGCGCCTGGTCCCATGGCAAGTCGCGCAGGCGCAGCGTCAGGTTACCTGCCACGCTGTCGCTGGCGATGATGTTTTGCCCCGAGGCGTCGGCCAGGATATGCAAGGCCGCGCGCACGCCCACGTTCTGGAAATCGACGGAAATTTTCTCGCCAGCATACAGGCGCGGCGCCGTTACCAGCACCACGGCCTCGTCCCCGGCCAAGGCGGCACCATGCAGCAATATCAAGCATAGCGAGTACATCGAGCACATCCACACCGACGCCTTCATGGCGTGGCCTCCGGCACGCCAGCTTTGGCCTCTCCCGACTTTTGCAAGGTCAGGCTGCCATGCCGTTCGCGCCACTCGCCGCCCGCCTCCTGCAGCAACTCCCGGTACTGCAACGCCTGTTCGCTGATCTGTGTGACCAAGCCGTGGTCTGGCCCTAGATACTGGCCTACCGCCACCCGGTACACGCGCTGGCCCGCCATGAGCAGCGCACTCAGGCGCCCGGCCTGTTGCACGCTACCGACCATACTGATAGCCGGCAGCGCCACGTTTTCCAGCGCTTCGCGCAGGCGGCGCGGGTCGGGCCCGGCCACGCTGCCCCGCTGGCCCGGTGCGGGCGCAGGCGACAATGCGCCAAAAGGATCGGCCAAGGCGGCAGCCTCGTAGGGATGCGGCGCGACTGTGGCAAGCCGGTGCCATGCAGGCACGGCTGCGGCACCGCCCGCCTTGGGCGACAGGGCCGCTTGCGCCGCCCGTTCCCCTGCTTCGGGCAAGCGATACGCCTGCAGCACGGCATCGAGCGTCAGTACGCGATCCTTGCCCAGTGTCAAGGCAAGCTCATGCACTGTGACGATGCGCGGCAAGCGCGCCAGGTCCGCCAACAGCGCCCCCATGGCGTGGTAAGCGCCACGCAACTGTATGGCGATCGGCAAAGCGACATACTGCGCTTGCGGCCGCGCCGCGCCCGGCCTGAACAGTGAAAATTGCAAACCGCGCGACTGGCCTGCGGCGTTGATGTCGGTCAACAACACCGCCATCGCTTGCTGGTCGGGCAGTTGCTGTTCCAGCAGGGCCAGCTCGGCACCAGCCTGGCGCTGCTGCGCGCGCCACTGCGGCAACTGGCTCGCCCTGGCCTGTGCCGACAGATACTCGGCACGCAGGCGGCGCTCCTCGCCTTGCGCCACCTGTACTGCAGCCATCAAGCCATCGAGCCATGTGGCGTACAACAGGGCCACTACCAGCGTAGCGGCCAGGGCGGCGCATGCGAGGCGCACAGGTAATGGCCACAGCGATGCGGTTTTCAAGCTCAGCATGATTGACCTCCAGGACTAAGATTGCGGAGCACCCGCCCCAACGCTTGCCAAAGCCAGCCGCATCGTCCATTCCACCGCGCCATCGACCGCGCCGCGTGCCTCCTGCCGCACTTCCAGCAATTCCGGTCGGGACCAGGGCGCTTCTCGCTCCAGCGCCAACAGCAATGCCGCGACCTGTTCCTGCGTGGCCGCGCGCCCTTGCAAGCGCACCATGGTCATTTCCTGGCGTACGCTGTGCAAGGACACGCCGGCCGGCATCGCCCGCGCCAGCACCTCCAGCATGCGCACCCAGGCATTGCGTTGCTCTTGCAAACTGGCAATGGCCTGCTGGCGCAGCAGCAATGCCGCCGTCTCGTCCTGCACCCGCTTGCCGCTGGCGAGGCTGGCATTGACCTGCAGCATGGCATTGCGCCAGCCTTCTTGGCGGCGCAGCTGCGCGTCGAGCCGGAGCTGCAGCCAGGCGCCCGCCGTCAGGGCCAGCAGCAAGCCCAACAACGCCCCGCCAGCCAGTTGCCACAGCAGCCGCTGAATACGCCGCTGCCGCGCCGCCTGCCGATGCGGCAAGAGGTTGATGCAAGGCACTTGCGCCACGCTCTTCATCGGACGTACCGGTGCAAGGCCAGCCCCCACGCCAGCTGAAATGCCAGGCCACTGTCCGGCAGGGCTTGCCAGCCCCCTTGTGCAACGGCCGCTTCGCGCGCCAGCGCCTCGCTATCCATGACGACGGGCGTCAAACCGGCCGCCGTGGCCGCATCGAGACGGCGCTGCACGCTGGCGCGCCGTGCCGCCACCAGCAGCACTTCGATTTCCTGCCCCGCCTGGCCCGCAAGCGGTGGCACCGGCCCCAGCTGGAAAAAATCCAGGCTGGCGTCTTCCAGCGCAAACGGCATGTATTGCGCCGCCTCCAGCTCCACCAGGATTTCCAGTTGTTCCTCCGGCAAGCCCGCCTGCAGGCGTAGTACATGCGTGATCAGGGCCGTGGCCGGCATGGCCAGCGCCACGCGGGTGCAAGCACTGCCACTATTGCGCCATGCCAGGCGCACGGCGGTGGCCAGCCCCTGCAGATCTTCGACATTGCCATCAACCATGACTCCGGCAGCCAACGCCGCGCTGCCGCAATGCCGACACAAGAGCTTGCCCCGCCGGCGACTCAACTCGACCACGCGCACGGCATCGTCCGCCATGTCGACGCCCAGCAAGCCGATGCCAAGAAAACTGCGGATGGACATGTTTTTTATCGGGAAACGCGGCCGTGGGAGGGAGCCTGCCATACGCAAGCCTAGTGCTGACAACGCAGGCCTGTAAATGGATTTCACACCGGTGTTTGCGGCGCGCGGCAGCTATCTGGCCCGGCTGTGATCTGGCGCAGAATAATTGTTACCAAATCCTGGTTGCCAACATGCCAATACATGCTTATATAGAGTATCGACAAGTGTCGGCACGCTGCCCGGCAAGGGCCACGGCACGCTGCCATCGCGGCAAGCTCGCTTATAATTGGCCGGCATAATTAACCGAAAGACATACGACGCATGACATCTTCAAACTCCGCCGGCTCCGCTGGCTCGCAGCCGCCCGCCAAGGGCAGCAAACCCAAACGTTTTCTGCTGATGGCGCTGGTATCGCTGCTGGGCCTGGGCATCGTCGGCGTCTTGCTGGTGGTTTTTGGCCTGGCCATGGCATATCCAAACCTGCCGGCGCTCGATACCTTGACCGATTACAAACCGAAAATGCCGCTGCGCGTGTTCACGTCCGACAGTGTGCTCATTGGCGAGTTCGGCGAAGAGCGGCGCAACATGGTGCATATCAAGGATATCCCCGATGTCATGAAGAAAGCCGTGCTGGCCATCGAAGATGATCGCTTCTATGAACATGGCGGTGTCGACTATCTGGGCATCACGCGCGCAGCCGTGCACAACCTGATGGGCGGCGCCAAGCAAGGTGCCTCGACCATCACGCAGCAGGTGGCGCGCAATTTCTTCCTGTCCAGCGAACAGACGCTGAAACGCAAGGCGTATGAAGTCTTGCTGGCCTGGAAGATCGAGAAAAACCTCAGCAAGGACCAGATCCTCGAAGTGTATATGAACCAGATTTATCTGGGACAGCGCGCCTACGGCTTCGCCTCGGCTGCGCAAATCTATTTTGGCAAGCATATCCAGGATCTCACCGTGGCCGAAGCAGCCATGTTGGCCGGCTTGCCGAAAGCGCCATCGGCCTACAATCCGGTCGTCAACCCGAAACGTGCGCGCATGCGCCAGCAATACATCCTGCAGCGCATGGCGCAGCTGGGCTACATCACGCCGGCGCAGTTCGAAGTAGCGAAAAATGAAGAGCTGAAAGTAAAAACCGATAGCAGCGCCTTCGGCGTGCATGCCGAATACGTATCGGAAATGGCGCGCCAGCTGGTCTACGAGCAATTCAAGGAAGACACCTACACGCGCGGCCTGAACGTCTACACCACTATCACCAAGGCCGACCAGGACGCCGCCTACATTGCCTTGCGCAAGGGCGTGATGGATTACGAGAAACGCCACGGCTACCGCGGCCCGGAAGCCTACATCGACATTCCGAAAACCAAGGCCGAAGCCGATGACGCCATCGAAACGGAGCTGGCCGACCACCCGGACAGCGACGACATCATCGCCGCCATGGTGCTGCAAGCGTCGCCCAAATCGTTGCAGGCGGTCACGTCGGCCGGCGAGGAAATCACTATTACCGGCCCAGGGCTGACCTTTGGCGCGGCCTGGCTATCGGAAAAAGCGGCGCCGAACCGCCGCATCAAGCGTGGTGCCGTGATCCGCGTCATGCAGGAAAACAACAGCTGGGTCCTGACGCAGATGCCGGAAGTACAATCGGCGTTCGTGTCGGCCAGCACGACCGACGGCGCCATCCGCGCCATGGTGGGCGGCTTCGATTACAACCGCAACAAGTTCAACCACGTCACACAGGCCTGGCGCCAGCCTGGTTCGGCCTTCAAGCCCTTCATCTATTCCGCGTCACTGGAACGTGGACTGTCGCCGGCCACCATCATCAACGATGCGCCGATCTCGTTCGATGCGGGCCAGACCGGTGGACAGGCGTGGGAGCCGAAGAACTACGACAGCAAATACGATGGTCCGCTGAGCATGCGCAAAGGCTTGATGAAGTCGAAGAATATGATTTCCATCCGCATCTTGCACAAGATCGGCGCCAAGTATGGCCAGGAATACGCGACGCGCTTCGGCTTTGACGCCGACAAGAACCCGCCGTACCTGACCTTGGCACTGGGCGCCGGCAACGTCACGCCGCTGCAAATGGCGGGCGCCTACGCCGTGTTCGCCAATGGCGGCTACAAGATCAACCCGTATCTGATCGCCAAGGTGACCGATAGCGATGGCAATATCCTGTCGCAAGCCAAGCCGGACCTGGCAGGCGAGGAAGCCAACCGCGTCATCGACGAGCGCAATGCCTTCATGATGAACAGCATGCTCAACGACGTCGTGCGCTTCGGTACGGCGAACAAGGCCATGGCCTTGAAGCGCCCTGACCTGGCCGGCAAGACAGGCACGACCAACGACTCCATCGACGCCTGGTTCGCCGGATACCAGGCCAAGCTGGTGGGCATCGCCTGGATAGGCTACGACCAGCCGCGCAACCTGGGCAATCGGGAAACGGGTGGCGGCCTGGCCTTGCCGATCTGGATCAGCTACATGGCGAAAGCGCTGAAAAGCATTCCCGTCGAGGAACGCGCCGTGCCAGAAGGCCTGATCCGCGTGGGCGACGAGTATTACTATGCGGAAAATCCGCCGGGCACAGGCGTAGGCAGCCTGGAAGGCGCAGCGCGCGGCACGCCGGAGGAAGAAAAAGCCAAAGAAGCTGTCAAGAACGAACTCTTTTAAGATCTTTGATGCAAAAAGGGCAGACTGCAAAGTCTGCCCTTTTTTTATTCCCGTGGCGAAACGATTACTTCAGCACGACAGGTGCGCCCGCCTGCTCGCTGGCCATGCGGGACAAGGCAGCAAACAGTTCCGAGCCGTCGCGCGTGTTGAGCCAGACATCGCCGTCGCGCTTGTAGTGAAACCCGCCGGAACGGGCGGCCACCCACATTTCGCGCATGGGGGCCTGGCTGTTGACGATGATTTTCGTGCCGTTATCGATGAATTCGATTTCCAGCACATTACCGCTGCGGCTGCATTCGACGTCGAGCACGTCTTCATCGTTCAGCCGGTCCAGCGCCGCCTCGATCTGGGTCAGGGTGGCTTCGGCCAGGACCAGGAATTCCGATTCGCTCATGCTACACTCCAAATATCTTAATCAAACCGTGATTCTAATCGTGAAGTCATCCTCAGCGTTTTATACCGGCATCGCCATTGTGGTCTCTAGCGTCTTGGCCGGCTGCGGCCAGCCCGGCCCCCTGTACCTGCCCAAGCCGCCCACAGCCAAGGGCGCGCCAGCCAAAGTCCCGGTCGAACCGGCCACCGTGCCACCGCCACCCTTGATCGTGCCGGCAAGCTAAGTTGAACGTAGCGCGGTAGCGGCATGCGCCGCCCTGGCGCTCTTTACGCGCTTACTCCAGGCAAAATACACACGAATTAACAATAGTAGCGCGACGATGCTGCCAAAAATGATCGGTTGCGTGAAATTGTGCTTGCCCGCTTTCATCCACCAGAAATGCAGGATGGCCAGCGGCGCGATGAGGTAGATCAAGCGGTGCAACCACTGCCAGCGCTTGCCACCCAGGCGTTTCACCATGCCGTTCGTGCTCGTCACGGCCAGGGCAATGAGCAAGACGAAGGCGATGAAACCCACCGTGATGAACGGGCGCTTGAGCACATCGTTCCACATGGCCTGCACATCAAAAAAGTGATCGAACCACAGGAAGGTGGTGAAATGCAGCGCCGCGTAGAAAAACGCGAACAGGCCCAGCATGCGCCGCAACTTGATCAGCCAGTTCCACTGCGTGACGCGCCGCAAGGGCGTCACCGCCAGGCTGATGCAGAGAAAATACAGGGTCCAGTCGCCCGTGCCACGCGTGATGAATTCCAGTGGCTCCACCAGTTGCCCCGTGTACGTGAGCCAGACCATGCGCGCAAACGGCAGCAGCGCCAGCAAAAAGACCAGGCTTTTCAGCAGCGACAATTGCCTGCTCGTGGGATGGATGGCCATGGTCTTTCCTTAAAAGAACTTCTTCAGATCCATGCCCGCGTACAGCGAGGCCACGTCGTTATAACCGTTGAACATCAGGGTCTTGCGCTTGCGCGCGAGAAAACCGTCTTCGCCGATGCGCCGCTCGGAAGCCTGCGACCAGCGCGGATGATCGACGTTCGGGTTCACATTCGAGTAAAAACCGTATTCGGACGGTGCCGACAGATTCCAGGACGTGCGCGGCTGTTCCTTGACGAAACGGATCTTGACGATGGATTTGGCCGACTTGAAACCATATTTCCACGGCAAGACCATGCGCACGGGCGCGCCATTCTGGTTTGGCAAGGTTTCGCCATACATGCCCAGGGTCAGCAGCGCCAGCGGATGGTTCGCTTCATCGATGCGCAAGCCTTCCGTATACGGCCATTGCAGCACGCGGCTGCCCACGCCCGGCATTTGCTTCTTGTCGGCCAGGGTGATGAACTCCACATACTTGGCATTGCCCGTCGGCTCGACCTTCTTGATGATTTCCGAGAAGGAGTAACCGACCCAGGGAATCACCATCGACCAGCCTTCTACGCAGCGCAAGCGGTACACGCGCTCTTCCAGCGGCGCCAGCTTCAGCAGCGCGTCCAGATCCAGCGTCATGGGCTTCTTGATTTCGCCTTCTATACTCACCGTCCATGGCCGCGTGCGCAAGGTGCCAGCGTTTTGCGCCGGCTCGCTCTTGTCCGTGCCAAATTCGTAGAAATTATTGTAGGTGGTGGCGTCTTTGTAGGCGGTCTGCTTTTCCAGCGCCGAATAGGCGGGGTTGAGCTTGCCGGCCAACTTGGGATTGATGCCTTGCGCGAAGGCTTCGCGACTGGCCATTTCCAGCAAGGCCGCGCTGGACACGGAGCCCAACGCCACTTGCTTGATGAAGCTACGGCGCGATTCAAACACGGCGCGCGGCGTGATTTCGGAAGAATACGGCAATTCAATGCCGTTGGGACTGCGCTTGATCAACATGGCGGCTCCGGAAAAAAGGTAAGTGTTTATACCTTACACCAGTTTTCCCTCGCCGTTCATGACGCTTCCGTCATGCAGAAATCCATTACAACTTGCCGTAAGAATGCAGGCCGGAGAGGAACATATTCACGCCCAGAAAGGCAAACGTCGTCACCAGCAAGCCCACCAGCGCCCACCATGAGGCAATGCGGCCGCGCAAGCCCGTCATCAGGCGCATGTGCAGCCAGGCCGCATAGTTGAGCCAGACGATCAGCGCCCAGGTTTCTTTCGGGTCCCACGACCAGTAGCCGCCCCACGCTTCGGCCGCCCACAGGGCACCGAGGATGGTCGCTACCGTGAAGAAAGCAAAGCCGACGGAAATGGCCTTGTACATGACATCGTCGAGCACTTCCAGCGACGGCAGGCGGTCGACCAGATAGCCGCTCGATTTGAGCAAATACGCCGCCGCCACCATGGCCGACAGGGCAAACGTGCCGTAGCCGATGAAGTTGGCCGGCACGTGTATCTTCATCCACCAGCTTTGCAGGGCCGGCACCAGCGGCTGGATCTCGGCCGCGTCGCGCGTGACCGTGTACCACATCAGGAACACCACGGCCGCTGAAATGACCAGCATGACGAAGGCGCCCAGCTGGCGCGTCGCATAATGCTGTTCGTAATACAGGTAGAACATGGCTGTGATCAAGGAAAACAGGATGAACACTTCATACAGGTTCGACACCGGAATATGGCCCACGTCGGCACCGATCAGGTAAGACTCGTACCAGCGCACCAGCATGCCCGTCAGGCCCAGCACCACGCCGGCCCAGCACAGCAGGGAGCCGACGGACGAGCCGAATTCCGAGCGCGCCACCAGGCCGATCCAGTAGAACAGGGTCGACAGCACGAACAGGGTGCCCATCCACAGAATGGCGGATTGGCTAGACAAGATGTATTTGAGGAAGAATTTCTGGTTCGCCATCTCAAGGTTGCCGGCGTACAGCTCGATGGCGAACAGCGACAGCACGGCCGCCACAGGGATCAGCCAGCGCACGGGCTTCCAGTACCAGCCCAGCCACGCAAACGTGGGCGCCGCCGCCAGCAAAATGACTTTTTCATAGATATCCATGAAGGCGCCAAAGCGCATCAGGCCGAACAGGGAGGCCGCCAGCAAGCCGGCGCCGTACAGCCAATCGACCAGGCTCAGGCGCTTGAAAAATCCTGGTTCCTGCGTATATATTTGCTTGTTTGCCAATTCCATATTTTCTCCATTCCCGGCGACGCGCAAGCGCCCCGAAACTCAGCCAATCGAACTCAGCGCAGCTTACGCCGATTGCGGCAGCTTTGCCTTCAAAGTCTCAAATTCTTTTTCAAAATCCAGCGTCTTGCGTTGCGTGCTCATGGCCATCAGGGCCACGCTGCCTCCTTCGCCATCCTTGATCCACACCCACAGGCGGCGCTCGCGGATATAAAACATGGAAAACACGCCGATCACCAGGAACAGGCAACCGAGATAGACCACGCCCTTGCCCGGCGAACGCGTCACTTGCAGCACGGAAGCCTTGATTTCCGTAAAGTCGTCGAGCTGCAGATACACGGGCGCGCCATAGAAGAAGCTGTCGGACAGCGCATTCGTGGCCAGTTGCAGGAAGCGGCCGTGCTTGTCATCAGCCTCGATGGCTGGCAAGCCATCGCGCGCGCGCGCCGCCTGCCACAAGTCCCACAGGCTGCCATTCAAGATCTTCATGAAGATATCGGCCGCTTTTTCTTGCTCGGCGGCAGGAACTTTCTCCAGGAAACGTGAAATGGCCAGGAAACCACCGTCTTGCCCGTTGCCGGCAAAGATGCCCAGACTTTTCGCCGCCGATTCCTGCAACTGGCTGCGCAGGGCTTGCGCGCCCGCCTGCGGCATGGCGCGCGCCGCATAGCCCGCTGCGGCCTGCTGGCGCAGCGCGGGATCTTGCAGCGCGGCACGCAAACGCATCCACTCGTTTACGCTGTAATTGTCATCGACGGGAATACGCAGATAGCTGAACGGGTCGCCGGGGTTGACGCGCATGCCGGCCAGGAACACCGTCGTGCCATCCACGGTGACCGGCTGCATATAGTTCTGGTATTCGCGCGCCTGGCCCGTCTTGTCGCGCAATTTATATTGCACCGAGGGACCGACGTTCTTGAGATCCTTGTTATTCACGTTCTTCGCGGCCGAACCGAGGCGCTTGTCCAGGCCGACGGCAAATTTATCGTTGAAACTGTCCGCCTTGTTGACGGCGCGCACATCCTGGCCGGCGCTAAGATTTTCCACGTTGAAGGGACGGAAAGCCGACCATTCCACCGTGTAGGAATTGCCATCGCTACGCTCGAGCGGCGTGCTGCCGCCCACTTCACCGCCGATATCGAAGCGTTTCGTCGTCTTGCCCGTCATGGGAAAACCCGTCAACTTGAGCTTGCTGCCGCCATCTTCAAAGCTGGACTGGTACAGGGCCAAGCCCTTGTACAGCAGCGGCTGATTGACTTTGATGGTGGCAGGAAAGGTCTCGCCCGTTGCATGATCGGTGATGACGACGTCGCTGGCAAACAGCTTGGGCATGCCCGTGCTGTAGAAATCGATATGGAATTTTTTCAGCAGGATGGTGATCGGCAAATCCTGGATCAGCACGCCATCGGCCTGGGGAATGATGGCCGTATTGCTCGACGCGCCTTCCGGAATCATGGTGTTGCCGCGGAAAGTCGGGTTCGACAGGCTCAAACGGTGCTGGGCCGGAATGTCAGCGATTACGCCGCTACCGGCAAATGGCGTCTTGCCAAAGAACCATTGCTGTACGCGGATCGGCATTTCCGAATCGAGCAAGCCCCCCACGCAGATGATGACGATAGCGCCGTGGGCAAAGATATAGCCCCATTTATTGGCGGCGCCCCGCTTGGCTGCCACCAGGGTGGCGTTATCCTTCTCGACCACTTTGGCCGCATAGCCGCTGTCCTTCAGACGCATCACCATCTGCTGCGCCAGCACAGCAGGTGGCAGCGGCGCTTGCCATTCCATCTTGTGATGGAAATTGCGCAAGGATTGCTCGCGCACATTGTCGCGCCAGCTGCGCATATCCTTGATCATCTTCGGCGCATTGCGCACGATGCATAGCGAGGTCGAAGCGACGAGGAAGGCCATGATCACCAGGAACCACCAGGCCGAATACACGGAATACAGGCTCAGCTTGTCGAACACAGCGAACCAGAACGGACCGAACTGGTTCACATAATTGGGCATGGGCTCGTTCTGCTTGAGCACGGTGCCGATGATGGAGGCGACGGCGATCAAGGTCAGCAGGCTGATGGCAAAGCGCATCGACGAGACCAGCTCGACGAATTCAGCCAGGCCGCGGCGTTGGGTCTTTAACTCGATTCCGGTCGTGCCTGTGCTCATACGTTGATATTCATACGGGATATGCAATCTTCAAGAAAATGAGACATGGAGCAGATAGTTCTGCGCACCTGGCGGCAGCATACTCCTGTTCGGCCCCTACTAAAAAAGGGCAGCCCGTCGCAGCGGCCGCCCTCTTCATTTACACTGCTGCCCTTAGGGCAATATTAGCGCTATGGCAGTTATTTCAGGCCGGCGATATAGTCTGCGACAGCGGCGATTTCGTCATCCGACATGCGCGCCGCAATGGTGTGCATTTGCGCGCTATTCTTGCGCGCATCAGCCTTGGTGCTGCGGAACATGGTCAGCTGGGCCATCGTGTAATCCTGGTGCTGGCCAGCGATGCGCGGATACTGGACGGGCATGCCATTGCCCGTTGCGCCATGACAGCTGGCGCAGGCAGCAACTTGCTTGGAAGCAATACCAGCACGGTAAATTTTCTTGCCCAAGTCGATCGTATCCTTGTTCTTCGCGGCACCCGGCTTGGACAGCTGCGCGCCCAGGTAGGCGGCGATATTCTTCTTGTCGGCGTCGCTGAGCATCTTCGCGTACGTCGTCATGACGGGCTGGTTACGCTGTGGCGTGGTGAAGTCGACCAGTTGCTTGTAGATGTAGCTTTCGTGCTGGCCGGCCAGCTTCGGATTGATCGTGATGGTCGAATTGCCAGCCGCGCCATGGCACGATACGCAGGCAGGCAAGCCGCGCGCCGCATCGCCATCGGCGTACAGGGTAGCGCCCTTGGCAGCGTCGACATTGACGGCCGGTTTCGGTGCTTCGACCGCCGAAGCAGTTGCCGATACAGCCAGCAAAGCGAGCAGCATGGATTTGATAAACGGTGAAAACGCACGATTCATTCAGGCACCCTGAGACAGTGAGAAATTAGTGGTGGACATTGCCGCGCCCTGTGGATTTTTGCATTATTTTCAGGGCCGCAAGCCGCATCGCTGCTACGCCGGCAACAATAAACAACCCCTTATTGTACAATAGCTTCTTGGCGTTTTCGCTCCCTTATCGCTCCCTTTTGTTGCTTTACTACTCCCATGTCAAAACTCTGGCAAGCCCGCTTCTTTACGACCGTCAACCAATTGCGTGACCTGCCCGATACCACGGTGCCGGAAATCGCCTTTGCCGGCCGCTCCAATGCCGGTAAATCGACCGCCATCAACATCTTGTGTAATCAGAAAGGCTTGGCCTTCGCCTCCAAGACACCTGGCCGTACCCAGCACATCAACTACTTCTCCATCGGCGGCGCCCACGTGGCGCAGCACCGCAAGGATGCCACCATCGTCGAAGAGATCGAATGCCTGCTGGTCGACTTGCCGGGCTACGGCTACGCGGAAGTCTCGGGCTCGGCCAAATTGCACTGGCAGCGCCTGCTGGGTGACTACGTGCAGCGCCGCGAGCAATTGGCCGGGTTGATCCTGATCATGGATTCGCGCCGTCCGTTCACCGACCTAGACATTCAGATGCTGGAATGGTTCGCCCCAACGGGCAAGCCGATCCACTGCATCCTGACCAAAGTCGATAAGCTGAACCGTAATGAATCCGTCAATGCCTTGCGCCAGGCGAAAGCCAAGCTCGACAGCTATGTCGATGAAGACGGCATCGGCTTCCCATTCACCGTGCAACTGTTCTCGGCTTTGAAGCGCGTCGGCATCGACGAAGCCAACGACAAGATCATGGAACTGGCGGGCATCAGCGAAGACGGCGCCGCCCAGATGGTCGAATTGATCGACATGGAAGACGACGTCGAACCAGAAAGCGACAAACCGGCTTGATCTACATCAACGCTGCGTAAAAAAAAAGGCTGCCCGTTCATTCACACGGTGCAGCCTTTTTTATTGCACTCCGCGTCTAGCGCCGGCCCGGCCCGGGTCGCTTCTCCGAAAAGAATTCCTGGCGCAGGAAGGCAGTCAGCTCGGCCGTGTCTTCCACGCGGGCGCTGAGGTTGACGTTGCGCCCGAGGCGCCGCGATTCCCAGACAAAATCACCGGGTTTTTCGGCGCGGATCAGCTGGATCATCTTCTTGATAATGGCCGATTCGATATCGGGTTCATTGCCCAGTTCTACTTTTTCCTGCTTCAGCCAATTGCGCTTGAAGTTGCCATTCCAACCCTTGAACTTGACTTCGGCGCTGAATGAACTCTGGTTGACGATAGAAAACACGCCACCCGAATCCTCGCGGTCGCTGCCGGAATTGCGTCCCTGCGCGCCGGCGATATTTGCCTTCGCCACGCGCATGGCGCGGTCGTTCTCGCTTTCCTCGGCCGGTGGCGCAGGATTGTTCGCGTCGCGCTGCTTGCGGCGCTGTTCGATCATCGAGCTCATGTCTTCGGCCGGCGGCGGCGGCAACGGCACTTTCGACACCAGCGGCGGCGTGAACGTTTCCAGTTTTGGCTTGTCGCGCGGTACGTCCTTGCTCACCACGCGCTTGCTCGGGGCCGGCGGCGGTTTCACCTTGGCTACTTTCGTGTCCTTCGGTTTCGGCGTGGGTTTCGGCTGCGGCTTCGGCTGCGGCTTGTCCTTCAGCGGCGCGATATAGACCATCGCGCTTTCCTTCTTCGGCGGCGGAATTTTGTCGATCGTGTCGCTGCGAAACAAAGCATACGCCGCCAGCAACACGTGCAGCAAGACAGATACGCCCAGCGCAACCTTGCGCATGGTGCTGGTCCTGGACCCGTAGGCCGGTGGTGGCTGGATCACTTGTCCGCAAGTGGGACAAACGTCGGAATCGGCAGCCATCAAATGGGTCATGTCATGCAAAATGAATCATGCTTTCTGTGTAGCGAAGAAATAACATTACAGGGCAGCCATAGTGCCAGAGTCCCCCGCTTTTGGGAACACTTCCTCGACATTTCCAAACCGAAGCGTACACGATAGCGGCCTTCCTTGCCCTGCCAAACAGCGTACCCGAACCGCCGCTTAACGGTTGTTACCGTATGTATCACTGCCCATACAAAAACGGCGCCCCATTCACCCAGGAATGGGGCGCCGGCCACGGCTGGCGCAAACGCTCAAGCCTTGTTGTCGAGCGCGAGCAATTGCGCGTCCGTCACCGGCCCCGTGCCGCTGTACTTATCGAGGAATAAATAGATGACGGGTGTGATGAACAGGGTGATGACTTGCGAAAACAATAAGCCACCGACCACGGCCAGGCCCAGCGGTTGGCGCAGTTCGGCGCCGGCGCCCAGGCCCAGGGCGATGGGCAAGGCACCCATCAGGGCCGCCGCCGACGTCATCATGATGGGGCGGAAACGCAAGATGCAAGCCTGGCGGATCGCCTCAGGCGGGCTCATCCCTTCATTGCGCTGCGCATGCAGGGCAAAGTCGATCATCATGATGGCGTTTTTCTTGACGATACCGATCAGCATCAAAATACCGATGATGGCGATCATGGTCAGGTCCATGCCGAACAGGCGCAAGGTCAGCAAGGCGCCCACGGCCGCCGACGGCAAGCCGGCCAGGATGGTCAGCGGGTGGATGTAGCTTTCATACAGGACACCGAGCAAGACATAGATCACGGCCAGCGCGGCGATGATGAGCATAATCTGGCTCGCCTGCGAATCCTGGAACACGGCCGCGTCGCCGCCGTAACGCGTGATGATGGAGGCCGGCAAGCTCATTTCCTTGCCCATCACGTCGATCTTGCCCGTGGCGATGCCGAGCGGCACGTCCGGCGCCAGGTTGAAGGCGATCGTGACGGCCTGCAACTGCCCCTGGTGATTGACGGCGGTGGGACCGATGGTGCGTTCCACATAGGCAATACTCGACAGTTTCACCAGCGCGCCCGTCTTGCTGCGCACGGACACGCGCGTGAGTGCATCGTCATACTGGCGGTCGGCCGTGGCCGCTTCCAGGATCACGTAATAGCTCGCTGCCGAGGAATAGATGGTCGACACCTGCCGCTCGCCAAAAGCGCTGTACAGGGCGGTGCGGATATCGGACATTTGCACGCCCAGCAGATTGGCCTTGTCACGGTCGATCCGCAGGGACGCTTGCAAGCCCTTGATCTGCGAATCGCTGGTGACGTCGCGGAAAGCAGGGTCGGCGCGCATGCCTGCAATCAACTTTTCCGCCCAGTCATTCAAGGCATCGGGACTGACGCTTTGCAAAGTGTACTGGTAACGGCTCTTGCTCTGGCGTCCGCCCAGCTGCAAGTTTTGCACCGGGCGGAAATACACGGCCATGCCAGGCACAGCCTTCGTCGCACGGCGCAGGTTTTCCAGCACCACGGGCATTTTCGGCCGTTCGCTGCGCGGCTTCAAGACCATGAACATGCGGCCAGTGTTACCACCGCCGACGAACGAGGTCACATCCTGCACGCTAGGGTCCGCCTTGAGCACGGCTGCCACGCGCGCCTGCAAGTCTTGCAATGCCGCCGAGGAGATATCCTCCGACGCTTCCGTATTCACCTGGATCTGGCCCAGGTCTTCCTCGGGGAAGAAACCTTTCGGAATGGTGGCATACAGCAACACCGTCAGCGCAAAAGTAGCCACGGCGATCAACAGCACCACGTTGCGATGCGCCAGGGCCTTGTCGAGCAAATGCACGTAAGCGTTGCGCAATGCGGTGAAACCCGACTCGAAGTGGCGGCCGATGAAGGACTTTTCGCCATGCGTGGGGTCGCTGTCGTTGTGTTCACGCGTATCGGCCGGCAGGAAGCGGCTGGCCAGCATCGGCACCAGGGTCAGCGACACGATGGCCGACACCAGCACGGCCAGCGAGACGACGACGGCGAACTCATGGAACAGCAAGCCGATCACGCCCGGCATGAAGAAGATGGGAATGAATACGGCCACCAGCGAGACGGAAATCGAGATGATGGTGAAGCCCATCTCCTTGGCACCCACCAGGGCTGCCTGGATCGGCTTCTTGCCCATCTCGATATGGCGCACGATGTTTTCCAGCACCACGATGGCGTCGTCGACGACGAGGCCGACGGCCAGCGTAATGCCCAGCAGGGAAACGTTGTCGAGGCTGTAGCCGAGCCAGTACAGCAGGGCCAGGGCGCCGAGCAGGGAAATGGGCATGGTGACGGCCGGAATGAAGGTCGCTGCCGCGCGGTGCAGGAACAGAAAGATCACCAGCACCACCAGCACCACCGTCAGGGCCAGGGTCAGGTTGACGTCGTGGATGGCTTCTCGGATCGAGACGGAGCGGTCATTGACTAGGCTGATCTGTATCGACTGGGGCAATTGTTCCTTGAAGCCCGGTAGCAAACGGCGCACGCCATCGACTACTTGCACGGTGTTGGCGTCCGGTTGGCGCTGCACCATCAGGCTGATCGAGCGCTCGCCATTGAAACTGCCGACGGCCTTGATCGATTGAAAACTGTCTTCCACCTCGGCCACGTCTTTCAGACGCACGGCTTGGCCATTGCGCGTCGCGACGATAAGTTCGGCAAAATCGGCCGCTTTCATCATCTGCGGATTGCCCTGGATGGTCAGCGTCTGGCTCGGGCCGTCGAGGATGCCCAGCGGGGAATTCGTGTTCGAGGTGCGCAAGGCAACAGCCAGCTCGTCCATCGTCAGGTTGCGCGCATTCATCAGGTCGGCACGCGCACGCACGCGCACGGCAAAGCGTTTCTGGCCATTCACGATGACCTGGGCTACGCCAGGCAAGGTCGACAGGCTGGGCGCGATCAGGTTTTCCGCATAGTCATTCAGATCCGACAAGTTCAGCGAGGGCGACGTCAGCTGGATGAACAGCACGGGCGCATCGGCCGGGTTGACCTTGCGGTAGGACGGCAAATCCGTCATTTCCGTCGGCAACTGGCGCTGCGCGCGCAGCAGGGCCGCCTGCACGTCGACGGCCGCCTCGTTGACATTGATGCTGGCGTCAAATTCCAGGGTCAGCGAGGTATTGCCCAGCGTGCTCGTGGAGGTGATCAGGCTGAGGCCAGAAATGGTGGAAAATTGTTTCTCCAGCGGCAAGGCTACCGACGAGGCCATGGTTTCCGGGCTGGCGCCGGCCAGATCGGCGCTGACGTTGATGACGGGTGTGTTATAGCTCGGCAAGGCCGCCACGGGAATGTGGCCATAGGCCAGTACGCCAGCGAGGATGATGGAGAGGGACAGCAACACCACCATCACGGGGCGGCGAATGCTCAATTCGGACAGGTTCATGCTGGCTTGCCCTGCGGTGCGGCGGCGCCATCGGCAGCCTTGTGTTTTTCCACCAGGCGCACCTTGCTACCCGGACGCAGGTTTTGCTTGCCATCGACGATGACTTTTTCATCACCGTTCAATCCGGTGACGACGGCATTCGGGCCGAACGCATACACGCGGGCAATCTTGCGCATCTTGGCCGTATTGTCCGCCTCCATCGAGTACACGAAGGTACCGGAGGTACTCATAATGATGGCATTTTGCGGGATCACCAGTGCATCCTTGAGCGTGCGCACGGTCATCTGCGTATGCACATATTGACCAGGCCACAGGTCGGTGCCAGCATTATTGAAACGGGCCTTGATCTTGATCACGCCGGTGGCGGGATCGACGGCATTGTCGATAAAGTTCAGTTTGCCATCGAGCTGTTTGCCGCCGGCATCGGCCAGCAGCGCCTTGACCGCCACCTCACCGGCCTTCTGCGCCGCCAGCAAACCCGACAGACTGCTTTCCGGCAAGCTGAAGACCACATCGATCGGGTCAAGCTGGGTAATGCTGGTCAGCGACGTGCTCGGCTGCACCAGGCTGCCCGCGTAGACACTGATGGCACCCACGCGCCCCCCCTGCGGCGCGCGCAGCACGGTGTAGCTGGAGTCGACCTGGGCGGCGCGCAAGGCGGCCTGGCTGGCGGCCAGCAAGGCACGCGCGGCATCGAGTCCGCTTTGCAGGGTGTCCACGGCGCCCTGGGCGATGAAGTTCTTGCTCAGCAAATCCTGGCTGCGCTTGAGCTGACGTTCAAGATCGAGTACCGCGGCGCGGTCGCGCAACACTTGCGCCTGCGCCTTGTCGACATTCGCGTGCTCGCTGCGCGCATCGAGCGTAAACATCAGCTCTCCCTGCTTGACGAACTGGCCTTCACGGATGTGCACCTTGCTAATCGTACTGGTCGTCTGCGGATGCAGATCGACGCTGCTGATCGGCATCACGCTGCCATTCGCTTGCAACAGCATAGGCACATCCTGGCGCAGCGGCGCGACGACGCTCACCGTGGTCGACACCTGTCCGCCCTTGCCCCCTTTGCCATCTTGCGCATCGGCCGCCATGCCGGGCTGATGATTGAAATACCAGATACCGCCACCGATACACAGGGCCGCACCAACGAGGATTGCCAAGCTAGTCTTTTTCATTATTCTGTCACGCTGTTGCAACGCAAGGCTGCAGGTTGAATGTGGTTGCCAGGGGGCATAAAGCACAATATTGTCGCATGGAAAAGCTTACTTCCCGGCGTAATACTCTGGCACGATCAGGGTAACTTCCAGTCCACCGTCAACATGATTGGCCAACAAGAGCGTGGCACCATGCTGATCGGCGATATTGCGTGCGATGGTCAAGCCCAGACCGGTGCCGCCCGATTCGCGCGAACGCGAAGTCTCGATGCGGTAAAACGGTTCGAACACCTTGGCCAGTTGATCTGGCGCAATACCTTGCCCGCCATCACGGATACGGATGCGTGCCGCACCGTCGAGGCGCTCGACGCTCACCTGCGCGTACCGGCCATATTTAACGGCATTGTCGATCAAATTCACCAGACAACGCTGCATGGCGATGGGACGAGCCATCAAGGCCATGCCGGCCTGCCCGACCAGGGTCACATTTTGGCCGGCATCGGCGGCGTCCGAGCAAACGCTGTCAAGCAGGGAGTCGAGGTCGAGCGCCTGCATCGCTTCCGTGCTATCCATCGAGCGGGCCAGGTCGAGCCCTTCCTTGACCATGCTCTGCATGGCCGACAAGTCACCCACCAGGCGCTCATACAATTCGGTATCGGCCACCTTTTCCAGGCGCAGGCGCAGGCGCGTCAGCGGGGTTTGCAAATCATGCGTGATAGCAGCCAGCATTTGTGTGCGTTGGGAAATGTGCTGGCGTATGCGCGCCTGCATGGCATTGAAGGCGGCGCTGGCCTGGCGGATCTCGCTGGCACCCGACAAGGTCAGCGGCGGATGGTTGATGTCGTTGCCCAAGTCTTTCGCCGCCTGCGCCAATTGCTTGAGCGGACGCATGGTCATGCGCGTGACCAGGTAGGCGAGGATGGCAATGCTGATCAGGAAAGGCAGCAAGGTCATCCAGTCGTTATGTTCATTGAATGATGGCTGCTGGCGTGGCGGCAATACCATCAGGCGCAGCACGTGGCCGTCCTGCATGCGCACGTCGAGGTTTTCACAAGTGCCGCCCCATGGCTTGGCACCGAACTTGCCAGGCGACTGGCGCGGCTTGACGCAGGCAAGAGGGCGTTCGGCCAGCGCGCTGACCTTGAAGCCCTCGCCCAGCTTGGCTTGCAGGGCGCTGGAAAACGCCGTCGCTGCGCCGGACGCCGGCTCTGTGTCGGGACGCAATTCCAGGCGCACGCTGCCCTTGTTGGCCACTTTCAGGTAAGCGGCGCGCGACCCCAGCGGCACCACGTCAGCCGCCATCACCAGCTGCTCGGCCCGCTCGACGGCGTGGTAGTCGCGGTATTGCTCAATGGCGCGCTGGCGTTCGCCCACAGCCAACCACTGCGTCAGCGCGGCCGAAGCGACGATGCCGATCAGCAGAAACATGAACACACGGCCCGTCATCGACCCCAGGAAAGCCTTCACGCGTGCGGCTCCACGTTAACTTGCCCGGCCAGCACGTAGCCGCCATTGCGCACGGTCTTGATAATTTGTGGCAAACGGGCATCTTCACCGAGTTTTTGCCGCAGGCGACTGATCTGGATATCGATAGAACGATCGAACGGGTCGGCGTCGCGCCCCTGTGTCAGGTTGAGCAACTGGTCGCGGTTGAGCACGCGGTTCGGGTGTTCCAGGAATACGCGCAGCAAGCGAAATTCCGCGCCCGACAGCATGATCACCAGGCCGCTGGGATTGAGCAGGTGGCGCGCCGTCAAGTCCAGGGTCCAGCCGGAAAAACGGATTTGCTGTGCCTTGTCGGACGGCGCATTCGATGGCATCGCATGGCTGCGGCGCAACACGCTGCGTATGCGCGCCAGCAATTCACGCGGCTCGAACGGTTTCGGCAAATAATCGTCGGCGCCCATTTCCAGGCCCAGGATGCGGTCCAGCGGCTCATTGCGCGCCGTCAACATAATCACCGGCACCGTCGATTGGGCGCGCAGCTTGCGGCACAAGGTCAGGCCGTCGTCGCCAGGCAGGTTCAAATCGAGCACGATCAGGTCGGGCCGCGTCTCGTCGAGAATTTTCCACATGGCCGTGCCATCTGCCGCGCCCAGCGTGCGATAGGCGTTCGTTTCCAGGTAATCCGCCAGCAAGCTGCGGATGTCGCGGTCATCGTCGACGATGAGAATTGTAGAAGTGGGTTCCATAGTACGAATTATCCCCACTTCCCCCACCCTTGCACAACGCATTTGTATCGTCTTGTATATAGGCGAGCCGAAGAAACATATCGATACAAACTGTGTGGCAGCGGACACTTCGGGGAAACATGGCGCGGCCAACATAGATGCCTGTGCAGCAGTATGTACATCCCTCACTTTACAAAGGAATCCAGATGAACGCCTCAATGACAAGCTTGCGCAAGAATTTCATCATCGCCATGAGCGTAATGGGCATGGGGGCGGCATCGCTGGCCGTCCACGCTCAGGAAGCGGCCATCAGCGCGCCTGCTCCCAGCAGCAAGATGCAACATGATGGCCAACGCGGCCAACATGGCCAGCACCGCAGCGGCAATCCCGCCGAACGCATGGCAAAATACCAGGCCCGTCTGCACGACAAGCTGAAACTGACAGCCGCGCAGGAACCAGCCTGGGCCGCCTTCACGGCGGCCAACGCGCCGAACAAGCCGATGGGCGACTGGAAGGCCAGGCACGAAGCGATGGCCAAGCTGTCGGCGCCGGAACGTATGGAGCAATGGATCGCCATGTCGAAGGAACGCATCGTCGGCCAGGAAAGCCGTTTGGCCTCGCTGAAAACCTTCTATGCCGTACTGACGCCGGAGCAAAAGAAAGTATTTGATGACAACGTGCCTGGCGGCATGCATGGCGGCCATCGTGGTGACCACCATAACGCAGGCTGAGCGTAGGTCGGATTAGCGGCGGAACGCCGCGTAATCCGACAACATTGTTGCCGACGAACGTGGTGGTGTCGGATTACGGCCCGAAGGACCTAATCCGACCTACTCGCCGAGCTTGCGCAGCGAGGTCAGGAACGTTGATGCGTTCTGAAAGCCGATCACGCGCGACTGGGCGATCTCCTGCCCTTGCGGATTGAACATGATGATGCCAGGCGGGCCGAACAGCTGGAAACGCTTCAGCATGGCCTTGTCGTCGGCGTCATTGGCCGTCACGTCCACTTGCAGCAGCACGGCTTGCCCCATCTTCTCGCGCACGGCGGGATCGACAAAGGTCAATTTTTCCATCTCGATGCAGGACACGCACCAGTCCGCATAAAAGTCCAGCAGGGCCGGCTTGCCATTGAGCTGCGCCAGCGCCGCATCGAGCTGCGCCACGGTCTTCACGCGCGTAAATGGTTGCGCATGTACCTGGCCACCACCCAGGTGCGCCAGCGGCGCCAGCGGGTCGCGGCCGCCACTGGCCACGCCAACCAGTTGCAGCACGCCCAGCACGGCAAACACCAGGCCGAAGGCCTTGGCCACCCAAACGTTCTTCGCGCCGCTCTTGCCGACCAGCAAATACATACCGTAAGCGATTAACAGCAGCATCCAGCCCAGCATTTGCACGGCACCCGGCAGCACGGGCGAGACCAGCCACCAGGCCACGCCCAGTTGCAGCACGCCAAAGAAGCGCTTGACGGCATCCATCCAGGCGCCGGCACGCGGCAACAAAGTGCCGGCCGACACGCCCACCAATAGCAAAGGCACGCTCATGCCCACGGCCATGGCAAACAGCGCGCTGCCGCCGATGACGACGTCGCGCGTCTGGCTGATGTACAGCAAGGCGCCGGCCAGCGGCGCGGCCACGCATGGCCCCACGATCAGGGCAGAAATAGCGCCCATGACAAACACGCCCGCCAGGCGACCCGACGATTGCTTATTCGAGACGGACGTCAGCTTACCCTGCAGGAAAGCCGGCACTTGCAGCTCATACAAGCCGAACATCGACAGCGCCAGGGCCGCCATCAGCAAGGCAAAAACTCCCAGCACCCAAGGATTTTGCAGCTTGGCCGCCAAGCCTTCGCCCGCCAGGCCGGCCGCCACGCCCAGCGCCGTGTAGACGATGGCCATGCCCAGCGCATAGGTGAGCGACAACAGCAAGCCACGCGAGCGGCTGACCTTGGTGCCATCGCCGATGATGATCGATGACAAAATCGGTACCATCGGCAGCACGCAAGGAGTAAAGGCCAGACCCAAGCCCAGCAGCATGAACAGGGGCACGATGACGAGCAGCTTGCCGCTCTTCAGCGCTGACTCGATCTTGCCCAGCTCATTTTGCGCCGGCGCCGGACTTGCCGCCATGGCGGCCTCAGACACCGGATCGGACACAGCCGTGATGGCGGGATCAGGGATGCTCATCACGGACACACCCGGCGACGCTTGCGCCTGCGGACCGTTGACGGCTGCCATATCGACTGCCGGCGCGGCTGGCAGGGCAAACTTCGACGCCACGCCGCCCGCTGCCATGCTCTGGCCGCCGCCACCGCCCACCAGCTGGGCCGTGGCATCCTGCGGCGCATAGCACAGGCCTTTGTCAGAGCAGCCCTGTCCCGTCGCCTTCAAGGTAAAGGGGCCGACCGCCTGGACGGGAATCGTGATGGTGAGAGTCTTGCGAAACGTTTCCACGTTTTTCTGGAACGTCTCGTCAAACTTGACCTTGCCAGCTGGATACACGGGCTTACCCAGCTTGGCGCCCGCAGCGTCGAACTTGAAGCGCTCGAGATACATATAGTAGCCATCAGCAATCACATAGGTGACGGCGATGGTGGACGGGTCCTGCATGCGCGCTGAAAACTTGAAAGCCAGTTCGGGATCGAGGAATTCATCGTCGGCGCGAGCATGGCCGGCACCAAAAACGGCAATCAATAGGAAAAAACCGGCAGCAAACCAAGTGAGTAAAGGATGGCGTGGCGCGGCGCGCGCAGTGGTGCTGGAGGAGAAACGGGACATGAACTACCTTTTCGACCATTCGACAGAGGACGCGCGGAGCAGGCAGCGCTTGTGCCGGGCCGGCGCGAAAGAAGAATAGTACACCGCTGAAAGGATAGCTGCAGCAGAAAACAAAAAAGCCAGGCTAGGCCTGGCTTTCTTAGATGCAATTACTGGGATTACTCGCCAGCGATTTCAACTGCTTCGGTCGTATCTGGACGATCCATCAGTTCAACGAACGCCATAGGAGCGTTATCGCCGACGCGGAAACCCATTTTCAGGATACGCACATAGCCGCCGTTACGGTTGGCGTAACGTGGGCCCAGTTCAGCGAACAACTTCAAGACCATTTCACGATCGCGCAGGCGGTTGAAAGCCAGACGCTTGTTTGCCAGGCAGTCAGTTTTGCCCAGGGTCAGAATTGGCTCGACAACGCGGCGCAGTTCTTTTGCTTTTGGCAGGGTGGTTTTGATCGCTTCGTGACGCAGCAGCGATACTGTCATGTTGCGCAGCATTGCCAGACGGTGGGACGAGGTACGATTCAGTTTACGGAGGCCGTGACCGTGACGCATGATAAATCCTTTCGGTGAGTGTTTAAATTCCAGCTCTTCGATCGATGAAGCTAATGCAACATCGCGGGCCGGTTTGGTGCTTCAAAATAAAAGCCTGGGACACCTGTCCCAGGCAGTTTGCTACAAAGACTAATTACTTTTCCAGGCCTGCAGGCGGCCAGTTTTCCAGCTTCATGCCCAAGGTCAAGCCGCGCGATGCCAGCACTTCCTTGATTTCGTTCAGGGACTTGCGGCCCAGATTTGGCGTTTTCAGCAGTTCGTTTTCCGAACGTTGGATCAGGTCGCCGATGTAGTAGATGTTTTCCGCTTTCAGGCAGTTAGCCGAACGCACGGTCAACTCCAGATCGTCGACTGGACGCAACAGGATAGGATCGACCAGCGGAGCGCGCGATGGCGCTTCGGCGGCAGCTTCCGTGCCTTCCAAGGCAGCGAACACATTCAACTGGTCCACCAGGACGCGGGCCGACTGGCGGATCGCTTCTTCCGGCGAGATCACGCCGTTGGTTTCGATGTTGATGATCAGCTTATCCAGGTCGGTACGCTGTTCAACGCGAGCCGATTCAACGAAGTACGATACACGACGCACTGGCGAGAACGACGCATCAAGGATGATGCGGCCGATGGTCTTGTTCGTGTCTTCCGACAGACGACGCACGTTACCAGGAACGTAGCCGCGGCCTTTTTCAACCTTGATCTGCATGTCCAGCTTGCCACCGGCGGTCAGGTGGGCGATCACGTGGTCAGGGTTGATCAGTTCGACGTCATGCGGCAGGTCGATGTCGGAGGCCAGGATCGCGCCTTCGCCTTCTTTTTTCAGCGTCAGGGTTACCGAATCGCGGTTGTGGACTTTGAAAACCACACCCTTCAAGTTCAGCAACAGATCGACGACGTCTTCTTGCACGCCATCGAGGGAGGAATATTCGTGGACGACGCCAGCGATCGTCACTTCGGTCGGCGCGTAGCCTACCATCGACGACAGCAGAACGCGGCGCAACGCGTTACCCAATGTGTGGCCATAGCCGCGCTCGAACGGCTCCATCACGACTTTGGCGTGACCTGGACCGAGAGCTTCAACATCGATAATACGTGGCTTTAACAAACTGTTTTGCATGAAATGTCCTTTTCAATACCCTCGGCTCATTACACCGATAAGGCTGATGGCATTAGTAAAACGCCCACTCATTTGAATTGAGTGGGCGGAGATGGTGCTAACTACTATTAACGCGAGTACAGCTCGACGATCAGCGATTCGTTGACGTCGTTAGCGATTTCGTTACGCTCTGGCAGGGACTTGAAGGTGCCTTCCATTTTCTTGGCATCAACCGAAACCCAGCTAGGCATACCAACTTGTTCGGCCAGCGACAGCGCTTCAACGATACGCACTTGCTTTTTCGATTTTTCACGAACAGCAACGATGTCGCCAACTTTGACCGCGTACGAAGCGATGTTGACAACGATACCGTTCACGGTGAACGCTTTGTGGCTGACCAATTGACGCGCTTCAGCGCGGGTCGAACCAAAGCCCATGCGGTAGCAAACGTTGTCCAGACGCGTTTCCAGCAACTTCAACAGCGTTTCGCCGGTGTTGCCTTTACGACGGTCTGCTTCAGCGAAGTAGCGGCGGAATTGACGTTCCAGCACGCCGTACATGCGCTTTACTTTTTGCTTTTCGCGCAGTTGGTTACCGTAGTCCGAGGTGCGGGCGCCGGATTTAACACCGTGCTGGCCTGGTTTGACGTCCAGTTTGCACTTGCTGTCCAGCGAGCGACGGGCGCTCTTCAGGAACAGGTCAGTACCTTCACGGCGGGAGAGTTTTGCTTTAGGTCCGATATAACGTGCCACGATGCTTCCTTTTTTTTAATGATAACGCCCCAGCCACATGCATGATCAAACACACTGATGCGGTTAGGCGCTAGTCTGATTTGGTTTCAATCAGACGGTGGCTGAAAACGAAAAACCCGTCAAATTGAATTTGACAGGCAAGAACAGCCGGGCAGTATAACCGTTTCCGGCTCCCTGCTCCAGCGTTTTCACACAACTGTACTGAGTTACAACAGATAGCAAAGCAGCTGGCGCCGAAGCGCCCTCTGCAACACTATCTTAGATACGACGACGCTTCGGTGGACGGCAACCGTTGTGCGGTACCGGCGTCACGTCCTGGATCTCGGTGATCTTGATGCCCAGGTTGTTCAGCGCGCGAACGGCGGATTCACGACCAGGACCTGGGCCCTTGATACGTACTTCCAGGTTCTTAACGCCACACTCAACAGCCACTTTACCAGCGGCTTCCGCGGCGACCTGCGCTGCGAACGGGGTCGATTTACGCGAACCCTTAAAGCCTGCACCGCCGGAGGTAGCCCACGACAAGGCATTGCCTTGACGATCGGTGATGGTAATGATGGTGTTATTGAACGAAGCGTGGACATGTGCAATGCCTTCAGCGACGTTCTTTTTAACTTTTTTACGCACGCGTGCTGATGCGGCGTTATTTTGCGACTTAGCCATAATTATTCCCTAGCGGATTATTTTTTCAGCGATTGAGCGGCTTTACGCGGTCCCTTGCGGGTACGTGCGTTCGTACGCGTACGCTGGCCACGGCAAGGCAGACCCTTACGATGACGCATGCCGCGGTAGCAACCCAGATCCATCAAACGCTTGATGTTCATGGACAATTCACGACGCAGATCGCCTTCGACGATGAATTTACCTACTTCATCGCGCAGTTTTTCCAGTTCGCTGTCATCCAGATCTTTGATCTTTTTGTTGGTTGCTACACCGGTCGATGCACAGATTTTCTCTGCGCGTGGACGGCCCACACCGTAGATGGCCGTCAGGCCGATAACGGATGCTGATGATTTGGGATATTAACCCCTGCAATACGTGCCATTTGTTATTCCTCGATTAACCTTGACGCTGCTTGTGACGTGGTTCCACGCAGATTACGCGGACTACGCCTTTGCGCTTGATGATCTTGCAGTTGCGGCAGATCCGCTTGACTGATGCGAGAACTTTCATTTTTGGGCTCTTTCTTTCGCTTCTTTGGTTTGATTCAGTGTGTTACTTGGTACGGAACACAATGCGGGCTCGGCTCAGGTCATACGGCGTTAACTCTACCGTCACCTTGTCTCCAGGGAGAATGCGAATATAATTCATCCGCATTTTACCTGAAATATGCCCGAGCACCACGTGTCCGTTCTCCAGCTTCACTCGAAATGTTGCATTTGGGAGATTCTCAAGAATCTCGCCCTGCATCTGTATGACGTCGTCTTTTGCCATTCGGTATGTTTACCGCGCTTAACGCGTCGGAATTCCGCCCTTGAAGTTTGCTTTGCGCAGCAGCGAATCATATTGCTGCGACATCACGTAGTTCTGTACTTGCGCCATGAAATCCATGGTGACAACTACAATAATCAATAAAGAAGTACCGCCGAAATAGAATGGTACTTTCCACTGGGCTTGCATAAATTCCGGCAATAAACACACCAGGGTGATGTAGACTGCGCCGGCAAGTGTCAAGCGTGTCAGGATCTTGTCGATGTAACGGGCTGTCTGCTCGCCTGGACGAATCCCGGGAATGAACGCACCGCTTTTCTTCAAGTTATCCGCTGTTTCCTTGCTGTTAAATACCAGCGCTGTATAGAAGAAACAGAAAAACACGATCGCCACTGCGTACAACAGCGCATGGATAGGCTCACCAGGCCCCATCGATGCTGCCAAATCTTTCAAGAACCGCACCGCAGGGTTAGCGTTGTCGGCGCCCTTTGAAAACCAGTCCACGATAGTGGCCGGGAACAAGATGATCGAAGAAGCAAAGATCGGCGGGATCACGCCGGCCATGTTCAGCTTCAACGGCAAATGGCTGGTTTGACCGCCATAAATCTTGTTGCCTACCTGGCGCTTCGCATAGTTGACCAATATTTTGCGCTGACCACGTTCGACAAATACGACGAAGTACGTTACCAGTGCTACCAGAATCACGATGAAAATCGCGCTGAAGCTGCCGATCGAACCATTCGACACCTGAGTGAACAAACCACCCAACGCCGACGGCAGACCTGCTGCAATCCCGGCAAAAATGATGATCGAGATGCCATTACCTAAACCACGCTCGGTAATTTGCTCACCCAACCACATCAAAAACATTGTTCCGGTCAACAAAGTGACGACCGTTACGAAGCGGAATGCAAGACCAGGTTCCAACACCAGACCAGCTTGCGACTCCAGTGCGACTGCAATGCCTAACGCTTGAAACAGTGCCAGGGCAACCGTGAAATACCGGGTGTACTGGGTGATCTTGCGACGACCTGCTTCGCCTTCTTTTTTCAACGCTTCCATCTGCGGTGACACGATCGACAGCAATTGCATGATGATCGAGGCCGAGATATAAGGCATGATGCCCAGCGCAAACACTGTAAAACGAGACAAGGCACCGCCCGAGAACATGTTAAACATGCCCAGGACGCCGCCTTCGTGCTCCTTGAACAGCGAGGCTAATTGTGTCGGGTCAATCCCGGGAACCGGGACGTGAGCACCGATACGATAAACCACCAATGCGCCAAGCAAAAACCAGAGCCGTCCCCAAGGGAAACCGGCCGCTGCACTTTTAGCAAGTTGTGGATTAGTCGCCAATTTTCGCTCCGATCAAGCTGTTAGCGGTCAACTCAGACTACCGAGCCGCCGGCTGCTTCGATGGCTGCTTTCGCGCCAGCGGACACTTTCAAGCCCTTCAAATTCACCGCTTTGGTGATTTCGCCGGACAAGATCACGCGCACGTCACGGGCCAACACGCCCAGAACGCCAGCTTGCTTCAAGACCAGAATGTCGACATCGCCAACAGCCAGGTTGTTCAGATCGGACAGGCGCACTTCAGCTTTGAAGGTTGCGTGCATCGATTTGAAACCGCGCTTAGGCAGACGGCGTTGCAGAGGCATCTGACCGCCTTCGAAACCGACTTTATGAAAGCCGCCCGAACGCGATTTCTGACCCTTGTGACCACGACCCGAGGTTTTACCCAGGCCGGAGCCGATACCGCGACCGACGCGACGCTTGTAGTGCTTAGCGCCTTCGGCTGGTGCAATAGTATTCAATTCCATGATTTGCTCCGTTCGTGTAAGCCCGAAGGCTTACCCGACAACTTTAACGAGATACGATACTTTATTGATCATGCCGCGTACGGATGGGGTGTCTTGCAATTCGGAAACCGAATTTACACGACGCAGACCCAGACCGCGCACGGTAGCGCGATGCGATTCGCGCGTACCGATCAAGCCCTTGACCAATTGCACTTTGACTGTGTTTGTCATTTTGTCCACCTTAAGCCAGAATGTCTTCGACCGACTTGCCGCGTTTGGCAGCGATATCGGAAGCAGTGCTCATTTTCGACAGGCCGTCCAGCGTAGCGCGTACCAGGTTGTATGGGTTGTTCGAACCGGTGGATTTCGCCACTACGTCCGTCACGCCCATCACTTCGAAGATAGCGCGCATTGCGCCACCAGCGATAACGCCAGTACCAGGCTTAGCTGGGTTCATCAGGACCTTGGAGGCGCCGTGACGACCAACAACCGTGTGATGCAAGGTACCGTTTTTGAGCGGTACTTTGATCAGGTTGCGACGGGCTTCTTCCATTGCCTTCTGCACGCCAACTGGCACTTCTTTCGATTTGCCCTTGCCCATGCCGACGCGGCCATCGCCATCACCAACTACGGTCAGCGCGGCGAAACCCATGATACGACCACCCTTGACCACTTTGGTCACGCGGTTGATCGCGATCATTTTTTCGCGCATGCCATCATCCGGCTTGTCGCTTTGCATTTTTGCTTGCATTTTTGCCATGATTGATCCTTAGAACTTCAGACCGGCTTCGCGTGCGGCTTCTGCCAACGCTTTCACACGGCCGTGGTAACGGAAACCGGAGCGGTCGAACGCAACTTCGGTAATTCCTGCTTTCAACGCTTTTTCAGCGACGCGCTTGCCGATCAAGGCTGCAGCAGCGGCATTGCCGCCTTTGCCGGATTGGCCTGCCAGTTCAGCGCGAACTTCCGCTTCAGCCGTCGAGGCCGAAACCAGAACTTTAGCGTCCGGGCTGATCAGGTTAGCGTAAATGTGCAGGTTGGTGCGATGCACCGACAAGCGATTTACTTTCAATTCCGCAATCTTGATGCGGGTTTGGCGTCCGCGGCGAAGCCGTGATTCTTTCTTATCCATCGTCAGCCCCTAATTACTTCTTCTTGGTTTCTTTAAGCTTAACCACTTCGTCCGCATAGCGAACGCCCTTGCCTTTATAAGGCTCAGGAGCGCGGTAAGCACGAACTTCAGCGGCTACCTGGCCAACCTGTTGACGGTCGATACCTTTAATCAGGATCTCGGTCGGGGTTGGTGTTGCGCAGGTAACGCCAGCTGGCATGTCATGCACTACAGGGTGCGAGAAACCCAGGGACAGATTCAGCTTGTCGCCTTGAGCTTGCGCCTTGTAACCCACGCCTACCAGGTTCAGCTTTTTCTCGAAACCCTTGGTGACGCCAACAACCATGTTGTTGACCAGTGCGCGCAGCGTGCCAGACATGGCATTGGCTTCGCGGCTGTCGTCTGCCACGTCGAAACTCAGGGTTCCTGCATTGTTTTCCACTTTAACCTGACCGGTGAGGGCCTGGGAAAGTACGCCCAGCGGGCCTTTTACGGTGATCGCTTGTGCGGAGATGGCGACTTCGGCGCCAGCTGGCACTACGATAGGCATTTTAGCTACTCGAGACATGTGTAACTCCTTAAGCCACGTAGCAAATAACTTCGCCGCCGACACCGGTAGCGCGTGCTTTGCGGTCAGTCATGACGCCTTGCGGAGTCGACACGATCGCCACACCCAAGCCATTCATCACAACAGGGATCTCGTCTTTACCCTTGTAGACGCGCAGACCCGGACGGGACACGCGCTCCAAGCGCTCAATAACGGGACGGCCAACATAATACTTCAAACCGATTTTCAGTTCCGCTTTGCCACCAGCTTCGGTAACAGCGAAATCTTCAATGTAACCCTCGTCCTTCAGGACGCTGGCAATCGCAATTTTGACTTTCGACGATGGCATAGCCACGGTCGTCTTTTGCACGCCTTGTGCATTGCGAATGCGGGTCAGCATATCGGCGATAGGATCGCTCATACTCATTGCATATTCTCCTATTACCAGCTTGCTTTTGTCATACCCGGAATTTCACCACGCATGGCGAATTCACGGAGCTTGATACGACCCAGACCGAATTTACGGAATGTGCCGCGCGGACGACCAGTGATGGCGCAACGATTACGTTGACGCGTCGGGTTCGAGTTACGTGGCAGCGCCTGCAATTTCAGGCGAGCTTCGTAGCGCTCTTCTTCCGATTTCGATTGATCATCGACGATGGCCTTGAGAGCTTCGCGCTTAGGGGCGAATTTCGCCACCAGGTCAGCACGCTTGATCTCACGATTAATCAGTGACAGTTTGGCCATGATCAGTTCCTGAAAGGGAATTTAAAGGCGGCGAGCAAAGCTTTGGCTTCGTCATCGGTCTTAGCGGTTGTCGTGATGCTGATATTCATACCGCGCAACGCGTCAATCTTGTCGTATTCGATTTCAGGGAAAATGATCTGTTCCTTGACACCGATGTTGTAGTTACCACGACCATCAAATGCACGGCCGTTCACACCACGGAAATCGCGTACGCGCGGCAGAGCCACGGTAATGAAGCGATCCAGGAACTCGTACATGCGAGCGCCGCGCAGGGTGACCATCGTACCGATCGGGTAACCTTCACGGATTTTGAAGCCTGCGATCGCTTTGCGGGACTTGGTGGTCACTGGCTTCTGGCCGGCGATCTTGGTCAAGTCAGCAACTGCGTGCTCGAGAACTTTTTTATCCGCGATTGCCTCACCAACACCCATGTTCAGGGTGATTTTGGTCAGGCGTGGAACTTCCATTACCGACTTGTAACCAAACTTGCTGGTCAGGTCGGCAACGACTTTTTCTTTATAGAATTCTTGGAGACGTGCCATGATTTCTTAAGCCTTCACTACTTCGCCGGAGGATTTAAAGACGCGGACTTTTTTGCCATCCACTTCTTTGAAACCCACGCGATCTGCCTTGCCAGTCGCTGCATTAAACAATGCAACGTTGGACACGTGAATTGGCATGGTCTTATCGACGATACCACCAGTTACGCCAGTCATCGGGTTTGGCTTAGTCGCTTTTTTAGCGATGTTAATGCCGTCAACCACGATATGTTCAGCATCGATACGCTGCTGTACCACACCACGTTTGCCCTTGTCTTTCCCGGTCAGAACGATGACTTCGTCGTTTTTACGAATCTTATCCATTACGACTCCTTACAGGACTTCCGGTGCCAGGGACACGATTTTCATGAACTTCTCAGTACGCAGTTCGCGTGTGACAGGTCCAAAAATACGGGTACCGATCGGCTCCAACTTGGCGTTCAACAGAACGGCGGCATTGCCGTCGAACTTCACCAGGGAACCGTCTTGGCGGCGAACACCTTTAGCGGTGCGCACAACCACGGCGTTATAAATTTCACCTTTTTTGACACGGCCACGTGGCGCAGCAACCTTAACGGTTACCTTGATCACATCGCCAATGCCAGCATAACGGCGCTTGGAGCCGCCCAATACCTTGATGCACATTACTTCTTTGGCACCGGTATTGTCAGCCACTTCGAGCCGGCTTTCAGTTTGAATCATAGTATTCTCTTTCCCAACTTAAGCCGAAGAATCCACACAATGTAGACCCACGGTCAGTCTTGGTCCCGCCAGAGCCGCCCTGCTGGGCTTCACTGTTTGGGTGCATGACCTTCATACATCAACTGACCGCGAATGCTACTGTCTGTGGCCAGACACTTTGCGGCGTTACATGAACGAAGCCCGCAAGTATTACATACAATTTGCGGGCCTGCAAGTACTAATTAAAACCCACCGCCGAAACGGTGGTTTTTATTTAAACGGTTGGTGCGGCTTGAACCACACGTGTCACCGTCCATGCCTTCGTTTTGGAGATCGGGCGACCTTCCTGGATCTCGACCGTATCACCGGCCTTGACTTGGTTGGTCTCGTCATGCGCGTGATACTTGTTCGAGCGCATGATGATCTTGCCATACAAAGGATGTTTTACGTGGCGCTCGATCAGAACAGTAACGGTCTTGTCCATCTTGTCCGAAACCACTTTACCGATCAGCGTGCGCTTGAGCGACTGTTTCACTGGTTCGTTCATTTGGCTTCCTTCAGATTCATTACCGTCTTCACACGCGCGATATCGCGGCGTACCTTCTTGAGCTGCGAAGTGTTGCTCAGCTGCTGCGTAGCGATTTGCATGCGCAGGCCGAACTGTGCCTTCAACAGGTCATTCAGCTCTTTTTGCAGAGCTGGCTGGTCCTTGCCGCGGAGTTCAGATGCTTTCATATACAACTCCAATTATTGGCCGACTTGGCGGATGACAAACGTCGTCGCCAGTGGCAGTTTAGAGGCGGCAAGACGGAATGCTTCCCGTGCCAGCGCTTCATCAACGCCATCCATTTCGTACAGTACTTTACCTGGCTGAATTTCAGCGACGTAGTACTCAGGATTACCTTTACCGTTACCCATACGAACTTCAGCCGGTTTGTTCGAAATCGGTTTGTCTGGGAAAATACGGATCCAGATACGGCCACCGCGCTTGATGTGACGCGTCATTGCACGACGCGCCGCTTCAATTTGACGCGCAGTGATACGACCGCGCGCAACTGCCTTCAGACCGAATTCGCCAAACGACACGGCGGTGCCGCGGCTGTGCGAAATACCGGTGTTACGGCCTTTCTGCTCTTTACGATACTTTCTGCGTGCTGGTTGCAGCATGATTATTCTCCTGCTTTCTCAGCTGGTGCTGCTGCGGCGGCCGGTTTAGCGGCGGTACGCACACGTGCACCTGGTGCTGTGGATGGTTTCGCACCGGCACCTGCTGGACGTGGACGGCCAGCTGGCTTGCCATCGTCACGGCGTGGGCCGCGGCTTTTCTTCTCGTCAGCTGGGGTATCGATGACTGGTGCATCGCCGTTAGGCGCGCGGTCACCTTTGTATACCCACACCTTGACACCGATGATGCCATAGGTGGTCAGCGCTTCGCTGGTACCGTAGTCGATATCGGCGCGCAGGGTATGCAGAGGCACGCGGCCTTCGCGGTACCACTCTTTACGCGCGATTTCGATACCGTTCAGACGGCCGGACGACATGATCTTGATACCGAGAGCACCGAGGCGCATTGCATTTTGCATTGCACGCTTCATGGCGCGGCGGAACATGATCCGTTTTTCCAGCTGCTGAGCGATCGAATCGGCGATCAGTTGCGAGTCGATTTCTGGCTTGCGAATTTCTTCGATGTTCACGTGAACAGGTACGCCCATGATCTTGGTCAGCGCCGACTTCAGTACTTCGATGTCTTCGCCTTTTTTACCAATGACCACGCCTGGACGCGAGCTGTAGATCGTGAAGCGCGCGTTCTTGGCTGGGCGCTCGATAACGATGCGGCCAACGGAAGCGTTCTTCAGTTTCTTTTTCAGGTAAGCACGTGCTTTCAAGTCTTCGTTCAGCATGGCAGCGAAATTACCGTTGCCTGCATACCAGCGCGAAGCCCAGTTACGGGTGACCGCCAGACGGAAACCGGTTGGATGAATTTTCTGACCCATCGTGGCTCCTTAGTTACCGACAGTCACGTAAACGTGACAGGATTGTTTCGAAATACGGTCGCCACGGCCTTTTGCACGCGCGGTGAAGCGCTTCAGGACCGGGCCCTTTTCGACGTAGATCGTTTTCACGAACAGTTCGTCGATGTCCGCACCATCATTGTGCTCGGCATTCGCAATAGCGGATTCCAGAACGCGCTTGATGATCGCAGCACCTTTTTTCGGGCTGAATTGCAAGATGTTGAGTGCAGCGTCAACTTTCTTGCCACGGATCAGGTCAGCAACCAGGCGGCCCTTTTGGTCCGACAGGCGCACACCTTTGAGGATAGCTTTAGTTTCCATTATTTCTTAGCCTTTTTGTCAGCTGCATGGCCCTTGAACGTACGGGTCAGTGCGAATTCGCCGAGCTTGTGACCAACCATGTTTTCGGAAACATAAACCGGCACGTGCAGCTTGCCGTTATGCACCGCGATCGTCAGGCCGATGAAGTCAGGCATGATTGTCGAACGACGCGACCAGGTTTTGATTGGCTTTTTGTCTTTGGCTGCTTGCGCGGCTTCAACTTTTTTCACCAGGTGGGCGTCACAGAACGGCCCTTTTTTCAATGAACGTGTCATGTGCTACCCCTTATTTCTTGCCGCGGCGCGAGACGATCATGGAAGTCGTACGCTTGTTGCTGCGTGTTTTCTTACCCTTGGTCTGTTGGCCCCATGGCGAAACTGGATGACGACCAGCTGCTGTTTTACCTTCACCACCACCGTGCGGGTGATCGACCGGGTTCATGACCACACCGCGAACGGTAGGACGAACACCGCGCCAGCGCATCGCGCCAGCTTTACCGATTTTACGCAGGCTGTGCTCGGCATTGCCGACTTCACCAACCGTTGCACGGCACTCGATGTGCACGCGACGTACTTCACCCGAGCGCAGACGCACTTGAGCATAGGTACCTTCACGTGCCATCAGCACAACACCGGCACCAGCGGTACGTGCCATTTGGGCACCTTTACCTGGCAGCATCTCGACGCAATGCATCACGGTGCCGACTGGGATGTTACGGATTGGCAAGCAGTTACCCGATTTGATCGGTGCTTCCGAACCGTTCATCACGCTGTCGCCAACGGCCATGCCTTTGGTTGCGATGATGTAGTGACGTTCGCCATCGGCGTAGCACAACAGAGCGATATTCGCGGTGCGGTTTGGATCGTATTCGATACGTTCCACTTTCGCTGGAATACCATCTTTGGTGCGCTTGAAGTCGATCAAGCGATAGTGTTGCTTATGACCACCACCGATATGACGGGTGGTGATGTGACCGTTGTTGTTACGACCAGCGGTCTTGGATTTCTTTTCAACCAGGGCAGCGAACGGACGACCTTTGTACAGGTCTGGGTTCACCACCTTTACCATGCCGCGACGGCCTGGCGAGGTTGGTTTCATCTTAACGAGTGCCATTATGCAGCCTCCTCGGAGAAGTTGATTTCCTGGCCAGGCTTCAGGCACACGAAAGCACGCTTGGTATGGTTACGACGACCGTTGAACTTGCCGGTGCGCTTTTGCTTACCTTCGCGGTTTGCAGTTTGCACGGACAGAACTTCAACCTTGAACAGCAGTTCGACCGCTGCCTTGATTTCAGGCTTGGTTGCATCCGGCAGTACGCGGAATACAATTTGCTCGTTCTTTTCCGCGACCATGGTGGCCTTTTCGGAAATGACCGGCGCCAACAGCACCTTCATCAAGCGTTCTTCGCTATGTTTCAAAATCGCGCTCATGCCAGCATCTCCTCAATCTTAGCCAATGCAGCTTTGGTGACCAAGATCTTCTTGTAGAACACCAGGGACATCGGGTCTGCGTGACGTGGCTCAACGACGAGTACGTTAGGCAGGTTGCGCGATGCCAGTTCCAGGTTTTCGTTCAGAACGTCGGTGATGATCAGAACCGAATCAAAGCCCAGGCCGTTCAATTTTTGCGACAACAGCTTGGTTTTTGGCGCGTCGATCGTCAGATCGTCGATGACGATCAGGCGCTCTTCGCGAGCCAGCTGCGACAGGATCGAGCAGATACCTGCGCGATACATTTTTTTGTTCACTTTATGGGTGAAGTTTTCGTCAGGCGAGTTCGGGAAAATCCGACCACCGCCGCGCCACAGTGGCGACGACGACATACCAGCACGAGCGCGGCCGGTACCTTTTTGGCGCCATGGCTTTTTCGTCGTGTGGTGAACTTCTTCACGGTCTTTTTGCTTGCGGTTACCGCTACGTGCATTCGCTTGATAAGCGATGACGACTTGGTGGATCAGCGCTTCGTTGTAGTCACGGCCGAAAATTGTATCGGCTGCAGCAACGTTCGAGGCGACTTGACCTTGCGCATTCAGAAGCTTGAGTTCCATCGTTTAAGCTCCCTTCTTGGCTTTGGTTTTGATGGCTGGCGAGACAACTACCTGGCCATTTTTCGCACCTGGAATCGCGCCTTTGACCAGCAACAGCTGACGGTCGGCATCGATACGGGCGATCACGAGGTTCTGGATCGTACGGTTAACGTCACCCAGATGACCGGTCATGCGCTTACCAGGGAAAACGCGACCTGGATCTTGTGCCATACCGATGGAACCTGGAACGTTGTGCGAACGCGAGTTACCGTGCGTTGCACGGCCAGAAGCGAAGTGGTAACGTTTGATAACGCCTGCATAGCCTTTACCAATGGTAACGCCTTGCACGTCGATCTTTTGACCGACTTCGAACAGGGAAGCAGCGACAACATCGCCAGCTTTCAGTTCAGCGGCTTTAGCAGCATCGACACGGAACTCTTTCAACAGAGTACCGGCTTCAACACCAGCTTTAGCGTGATGACCAGCAACAGCTTTGGTCACGCGGGAAGCGCGACGTTGACCGAATGCGACCTGAACAGCGGAATAGCCATCTGTTTCAGGGGTTTTGATTTGCGCAACACGGTTGTTCGATACGTCCAACACGGTGACCGGGATCGAATCCCCTTCATCCGTGAAAATGCGCATCATACCAACCTTGCGACCGAGAAGGCCTAGGCTCATTTTTTCTCCATTCCCACCTGCGATTGGGCGGGGCTTGTTTAACTACAAAGTAACGTAGGACTCAAAAAAGACGAATCCATACCGAAGCCGATCAGTATATAGCACAAAAACCCTTGACGCAACAAGTTAACACGGGGTATGTCAAAGTGTTGCGCGACGCCGCTGCAGGAGTTGTAGGCGCACCTGAAAAACACTGTCGCAAGGCGGCTTAATCGGTGCAAAACACGATTGCATGCGCCCTCCGCGCTGCACATACGAGCGAGCTCGCATCGCCCCGGATGACGCACTGCAAGACTTAAGCATCACCGGCAAACACTTACGCAACATTCAGAACCAGCGCAAACAGGATGGCCGCAGCTTTGCAGACCAAGACAGACCTAAGGCTGGGCAATGTGAACGCTGGCCTTGCCATGTTTGAGGTGGGGCACGACAGTGAACGTCATCATCACCAGTGTAGGCGAAGTCGAGATAGCTCCACGACTGGAGGAGTCCCCGATAGCTTGAATGCCCCCCTGTACGATGCCGGCCGCATGCAACAGATAGATGGCCTTGCACTCATCCCACGTTTCGAGCCCGCGCCAAAGCATCACACCCCGGACCGCCAGCACTGCCAATGGCAGCACGTCATAGCGCGGCAGAGCTAACAGAGCAGTGCGCAACAGCAGGAACACGGCAGACAAAAGCAGTCCCGCGAACAGGCGTGAGCGGGCCTCGTTGATACCAAAATGCAGGAATGCGGTCAGCGAGCGCAGCCAGCCGCGCAAACGGCTACGCTGGGCGGCATTTGACAGGTGAGCATCGGGGGCATTGTGCATGCAGCGACTCTATCGAGCGAGCGCAATACTTAAAGCAATTTTGCTTGCGTCAGGCCGTGCAGCCAGTGTCGGCCAGGTACAAATAGCAATGGGGCCGGGCGCACTCACGATCGTGAGCAGGCCCGGCCCCATCATCAGGCAGCGGGACACCCCGCCTGCCTGGAACAACTAGCAACACCTGATGCTACGGTGCTGTCAGCTGCCTTAGAAATTATTATTGCAGTTTGATTTCAACATCAACACCAGCTGGCAGGTCCAGCTTCATCAGCGCGTCAACGGTTTTGTCCGTTGGGTCAACGATGTCCATCAGGCGTTGGTGCGTACGGATCTCGAACTGATCGCGCGAAGTTTTGTTGACGTGCGGGGAACGCAGCACATCGAAACGCTGAATACGGGTAGGCAGTGGTACTGGGCCTTTGACGACAGCGCCGGTGCGCTTCGCGGTTTCAACGATTTCCAGAGCGGACTGGTCGATCAGCTTGTAATCGAAAGCCTTCAGGCGGATACGGATTTTTTGGTTTGGTGCCGACATGATATTTCCTTAAAAGAACGAACCGCGCAGTCTGCACGGCAATGAGGTCATACGGGAATTTCTGACGCAACAACCGTCAGGGTCGACATGATAGCACCAAAATGCTTGCCAACCCCGGCAGTTGAATAAAAAGAAGGGCGCCGGGCGACGACGCGTCTTCTTTTATGCAGACTTAAGAATTAAGCCAGGATTTTTGCAACCACGCCGGCGCCGACGGTACGACCGCCTTCACGGATAGCGAAGCGCAGGCCTTCTTCCATGGCGATCGGGTTGATCAGCTTGACGGT
>AHHB01000017.1 GCA_000242815.2 Janthinobacterium lividum PAMC 25724 | reverse complement strand
TGCCTTCCGGGTCGGCGCCCGACAGGGTGTAGTAATCGGTGTGGCAAATGCCCGTGGCTTTCAGCTCGACCAGCACTTCGCCGGCGCGCGGGCCGGCCAGGTCGACTTCTTCAATCGTCAGCGGGGCACCCGCCTTCCAGGCAATCGCGGCTTTGGTTTTCATGGGGTTTCTTCCTGCTCGGTTTCAGATGCGCCATTATCGGGCGCTTGCGGGCGCGGCAAGGCAACGGCTCCCACCCTTGTCTGAAAACGCGGCGCAATTGTCCGCTGCCGCCGTACCGTGCAGCAGCGCACACAAGCGCGGCAGGCGCGTGGCGTATGCTGACGTCATTGCGATGTCCGTTTGCGCCTGCTCAATCTTCCCGGCATCCAGACGCGCATTCTTGGCACAAGCGACATTCATCGCGTAGCCGTTGCGTCGTTCCCGCAGGAGACTGACATGCGCAATCTATTTTCCCAACGCACGCGTATCTGGCTGGCCCTGCTGCTGGCATGCTGCCTGGCCCTGCTGGCCGCCTGTGGTGGTGGCGGCGACGACCCGCCCGGCGCGACCTCGGGCAGCCTGACGGTCAGCATCGGCGGCTTGTCGGCCGGCGTGGCGGGCGCCGTCACGCTCAGCGGACCCGCGTCCTACAGCAAGCTGCTGACGGCAAGCACCACGCTCACCGACCTGGCGCCGGGCGCCTACGCGCTCAGCGCCGCCAGCGTGGCGCACGGCACGGGAACGCTGGCGCCCACGCCCGCCACGCAGCAGGTGCAAGTTGATGCGGGCGCGACGGCCAGCGCCAGCGTCACGTATGCGGCCACAGCGCCGCTGGCCCTGGCCCTGCAAGAGGTGGTCTCCGGCCTGAGCGCGCCCATCTTCCTCACGGCGCCAGCGGGCGACAGCCGTTTGTTCATCCTCGAACGCCCCGGACGCATCCGCGTGGTGCAGAACGGCAACTTGCTGGCCACGCCCTTCCTCGATATCAGCGCGCTCACCACCACCAGCGGCGAGCGGGGCTTGCTGTCGCTGGCCTTCCATCCGCAATACGCCAGCAACGGCTATTTCTTCATTTACTACACCGACCTGGCCGGCAATATCGTCATCGAGCGGCGGCAAGTGTCGGCGGGCAACGCCAACGTGGCCGATTCCCTGTCCGCGTTGGCCATCCTCACGATTCCCCATCCCACGTTCAGCAACCACTATGGCGGCTTGCTCAGCTTTGGCCCGGATGGCTATCTGTATGCGGGCACGGGCGACGGCGGCAGCGCGGGTGACCCGCCCGGCAACGCGCACAATACCAACGTCCTGCTGGGCAAACTGCTGCGTCTGGACGTCAACGCCAGCACGGTGGCCCAGCCATACGCCATTCCACCCGGCAATCCATTTGCCACGGCAGGCGGGCGCCCTGAAATCTGGGCCTACGGCTTGCGCAACCCGTGGCGCTACGCCTTCGACCTGACGGCCCAGCTGCTGTATATCGCCGACGTGGGCCAGGCCAACCGGGAAGAAGTCGATGTGCGGCCCGTGGGCCAGGCGGGCAACAACTATGGCTGGAACATCATGGAAGGCACGCAGTGCTACAACAGCGCCAGTTGTAACCAGGCGGGGCTGGTCCTGCCTGCCATCGAATACGGCCACGATATGGTCGGCGGCTGCTCGATCACGGGCGGCTATGTGTACCGGGGCACGGCCTTGCCGGAACTGACGGGGCACTATCTGTACTCGGACTACTGCAGCGGCTGGCTAAAAAGTTTCAGCTACAGCAATGGCACGGCCTCCGCAGTGACGGACTGGAACATCACCAACGTGGGCAACATCGTGTCCTTCGGCCAGGATGCGCAAAACGAGCTGTACATGCTGAGCGGCACGGGCAAGGTGTATCGCATCGTACACAAATAAGCGTACGCCAGTGTAGCGGAGCGGCGCATGCGGCTGGGGCGTTTTGCGACGGGGCGCGGGGAACCGGCTAGAATGGGTTTTTCCCGTCGCGCCCTGCGCACCAGCCCAAGAGAACACCATGGCCCGTTTGAAACTTGAATTTCCCGAAGACCAGTACTGCTATTCCTCGCAACTGACGGTACGCACCACGGACATCAATGCCGGCAACCATCTCGGCAACGATTCCATGATTTCCATGATTTCCGAAGCCCGCGCTCGCTTCCTGTTCGAATTCGGCGTGCGCGACATTGAAGCGGACGGCACCGGCATCATCGTCACCGACCTGGCCACCACCTACCGTGCCGAAGCGCATGCGCGCGACCAGCTGCTGTTCGAAGTGGGCGTCATGGATTTTAATAAATATGGCGGCGACATCACTTTTCGCATCACGCGCCCGCGCGACAACACGCTGATCGCGATGGCCAAGTCCGGCTTTGTGTTTTTCAACTACAAGCGCAGCCAAGTCGTGCCCATGCCGGAAGAGTTCGGCAGCAAATTCACGCAGGTAAACTGGATCGATTAAGGCAACGATCAAGCATGTCGCCATGCTGCATGTCTATCAGGAAAACATGAAAACTGGGGCGACAGGCAGGCAGCGATAAGGGCAAGAATGAGCCTGCCCTGACAAGGCGATGCAGGCAGCGGTGAATGCGCGCTTACTTGCGCGCCTGGCGCTGCACCTTGATGCCGAAGGTGTCGGCATACCAGTCATCGATCATCAGCTTTTCATAGCGCAGCTTTTCATTGCTGAAGTAATGATTGATGCGGCTCAGGTACGCCATGTCGGACAGCGCTGCATCGGCACTGCGAATGACCTTGCCATCCTGTTCCAGCACGTAGTGCAGGCGCAGGCGCGGCCAGTCGACCCCACCATTCATGACGCGAATATCCTGGCCGGCACGCAAAGCGGGATTTTCACGGCCCGCCAGGTCCACGTCCGTGACATCGATCTTCAGGCTCTGGCCGGGCGGCAGCGATGCGCCCAGTTTCTCGAAATGCTGGCTCAGTTCCTTCAACACCTCATCGCGTTCCTGCGGCTTGAACGGGACATCGGTAAATTGATCCGGTTTGCTGAACTGCACTTGCGTTCCGGCCCAGGCCGCGCTACTGGCCAGCAAGGCCAGACCAGCGACCAGGGCGCGCGTCGTCTGCTTTTGCATGATGTCACCTTTTCAGTCAATGTGAGTGGTATGGAGCGACTGCTTACACCTGACCAATATAGCGCAGCGCATCCTACTTTGCTGCGCAATTCATACCTTGTTACTTTTTCGATTTGCTGCCAGAAAGGCGCTACGCGGTATTTTTTGCAGATTTATTGGTAATATTAATTAAAACAAAGTATTGTCTTGAAAATATAGTTGTCTAAGCGATCAATTTCAGATGATGTGAGGAGCCTGGATTTAGCATGCTTTTTTAGCATATATGTCGCATGATTTCAGTCAATTATTCTTGCTTATTGTTAATACTTAGCTGTCAGTCTACAATCGAAAAATGCGCCCGAAAAACGCGCAACGCCGTCAGTGGCGCACAGGCTAGCCTGGCGCAGGCGTCTCAGCATTGCGTCAGTTATGCCTTTTAGCGGAACTCGTCCTTATGTCATTTTTGTCTTCAGCCTCACCCACGTTACCGCCCTGGAAAGTCCTGCTCGTCGACGATGAACCCGACATCCACGACATCACCAAACTGACACTGAACCGTTTCCGCCTCGAGGGCCGCGCCCTGAGCTTCGTGCATGCGTATAGCGGCGCCGAAGCGAAGCAAGTGCTGGCGCGCGAAGAGGGCATCGCGCTGGTCTTCCTGGACGTGGTGATGGAACGCGAAGACAGCGGCCTGGAAGTGGCGCGTTGGATGCGCGAAGACCTGGGCAACCAATTTACGCGCATCGTGCTGCGCACCGGGCAGCCGGGACAGGCGCCGGAAGAGCGGGTGATCGTCAACTACGACATCAACGACTACAAGGAAAAGACGGAACTGGACCGCACCAAGCTGTTCACCACCACCTTTGCCGCGCTGCGCGCCTACCGCGACATCATGAAGGTCGAGGAAGCGCGCCTGGCCCAACTGCATTACCGCGAGGGCCTGGAAAGAGTCATCGCGGCCTCGGCGCATATCTTCAAGCAACGCAATCTGCGCGACTTTGCCAGCGGCCTGCTGCAGCAAGTCGTCGCCCTGCTGCGCCTGGAAACGAGCATGCTGCTGCGTCTGCGCGGCGCCAGCGCCATCTCGGGCGAACAGGATTATGAAATCCTCGCGCAGATCGGCGACCATGAAGCCGATGGCGGCATTCTCAGCCCTGCTCTGCTATCTCAGCTGGACCATGCGAAGAGCAATAAAATCTCGCGCCTGCATGGCGACACCTATGTCGGCTATTTCCCCAACAGCAGCGGCAAGGCTTCGGTGCTGATTTTAAAAGGCGTGGAAGAAATATCCGACCTCGACGCGCAATTGCTGGAAGTGTTCTGCTCGGGCGTGGCGATTGCCTTCGATAACATCCTGCTGACGCAGGAAATCACCGACACCCAGGCCGAGCTGATCCTGCGCATGGGCGACGTGGTCGAATCGCGTTCGCATGAAGGCGCCAACCACGTGCGCCGCATGGCAGAAGTGTGTCAGTTGCTGGCGCAGGCCTCCGGCATGTCGGAAGAGGAAACCATGGTGCTGCGCCACGCGGCGCCCATGCATGACATCGGCAAGATTTCCACGCCCGACGCCGTGCTGCTCAAACCGGGCAAGCTCGACGCGGCCGAATGGGAAATCATGAAACAGCATCCGACGGTGGGCATGTCCATCCTCGACGGCTCGCAGCGCCCGCTGCTCAAAGCGGCAGCCGTGATCGCCCACCAGCACCACGAAAAGTACGATGGCAGCGGCTACCCGCAAGGCTTGGTGGGCGAAAACATCCACCCCTACGCGCGCATCGCCGCCGTCGCCGACGTCTTCGACGCCCTCATGCACAAGCGCTGCTACAAGGATGCCTGGCCCCTGGAGCGCGTGGTCAGCTATCTGCGCGAAGTGAGCGGCAGCCACCTCGACCCGCAGTATGTGGAGTTGCTGATCGCGAACCTGGATGAGGCTCTGGCCCTGAACAAGCGTTTCCCTGATTAGGCGGCACATTTAACCCAAGTACGAATACTGGGGTCAGACCCTGAGGGTCTGACCCCGTACGCCGCGATTTCATGTGGCAAATCCGCGTCGCAAGAGCGCCTGAAAAACGTTCAGGGCAAGGCGCGCGGTCGCAGACAGTGCGAATAGCACGGCAAGACCAAGCAACGCAGCCATGGACGTTTTCTCAGGTGCCCTTAGGCTCCAGCGGGAACCGAATTTTATAATGTAGACCCATGCCTGGCGCGCTGACCACCTTCACCGTACCGCCCAGCGGCCCCGTTACCAGGTTGTACAAGATGTGCGCGCCCAGGCCACTGCCGCCCGAACCGCGCTTCGTCGTGAAGAAGGGGTCGAACAGCTGGCCCAGGGTGGCGCTGTCCATGCCCATGCCATCGTCGCTGTAGTCGAGTTCCAGCATTTCGCCAGCCGTCCGGGCAGACAACTTGATCTTGCCCGGCTCGCCTTCCACAAAGCCATGCACCAGTGAATTGACCAGCATGTTCGTGACGATCTGCGAGACGGCACCCGGATAGCTGCGCAGCTGCACATCAGGTGGACAATCGATTTCCACCTTGATCGGCTTGCCCTTGAGCTTGGGCTGCAGCGAGAGCACGATTTCATCGAGGTATTTGCGCAAATTAAAGCTGCGCAATTCGTCCGAGGACTGGTCCACGGCCACCTGCTTGAAGCTGCGTACCAACGCTGCGGCGCGCTGCGTATTGGTCGTCATGATGCGCAGGGTTTGGTCGATGATATCGAAAAACTGCTGCAAGCCATCTGCATCGAGCTGGCCGCTGTCCAGGTCTTCGCGCGTGAGCTTCAATTCCTGCACCAGATGGCTGGTGGCGGTGACGCAAATGCCCAGCGGCGTATTGATTTCATGTGCGACGCCAGCGACCAGCCGACCCAGCGACGCGAGCTTTTCCTGGCGCACCAGTTCCGACTGCGCTTCCTGCAAGGCGCTCAGCGCGCTGTTCAGGGCCGCGTTCTGCACTTCCAGCGCTTCCTTGGCCTGGCGCATGGCACTGTCGGCCTGGATGCGGGCCATCGCCACGGCCACGTGGCTGGCCATGAAGGCCAGCACGTCGAGTTCCGCCTGGCCATACACGACAGAGCTGTCGTAGCTTTGCACGATGATCACGCCATACTTGCGCTCGCCCAACAGCATGGGCGCGCCCATCCAGCTGGCGATGCTCACATTGCCCAGTGGCTCGCCGATCTCGCCGCTGGCCACCAGCGCCGCATAGCTGTCCGCATCGAGCAGGCAGGCTTGGCGGCGCGCCAGCACGTACGAGCTCATGCCGATGCCGTAATGAAAGCGCTTCACCGGCGCCTGCGCATCTTTTTCATCGACAAAATACGGGATCGTGATGTCCTTGCTGTCCGGATGGTACAGGGCGATAAGGAAATTCTTCGCCGTGACCAGCTCGCTGATGATAGCGTGCAGGCGCGTATACAGAGTCGTCGCATCGGACGCCTGCGCCGACAGATTGGCGATTTCATACAGCGCATGCTGCAGGTTTTCCGCGCGGCGCCGCTCGGCCACCTCGTGCGCCAGCAGGGCCGTGCGCTCCTGCACCGCTTTTTCCAGACGGTCCATGCTTTGCATGCCTTGCAGAGCGCTCGACACGTGCGTGGCAATCAGCGCGAACAAGGCCTGGTCTTCCTGGCTGAAGCGGTGCTGCGCGTCGTAGCTCTGGATGACGATAACGCCCAGCCCCTGGTGTTGCTGGTCCAGCAGCGGACAGCCTATCCAGTGCTCGGCCGCCGTGCCGCCGCCCCAGGCGCCGCCATCGATGGCGCGCATGGCGTCGTCATCGGCCGTCATCACCAGTTGCTTGCCGTTGACGATGACCCATGCCGTGGGCGATTGCGCCGCGCTGGCCAGGCGCACGCCCACGTCCGGGTCGGGCGCGGCATCGAATTCATCGACAAAATACGGAAAGCGCACCAGACCGTCGTCGCGGTCGCTGAGCGCCACATAAAAATTGGCCGCATACATGATGCGACCTAGCGCCGCATGCACCGCCTGCAGGAATTCGCTGATATCGCTGCAGGTGCTCGAGCGCTGCCCGATTTCCAGCAACACGGTCTGGACAGCTTCCAGACGGCTGAGACGGCTTTCCATGGGTAGCTATATGCCTTGTGTCAATATATTCTGAAAATCAATATTATCAGTTCAGTCCAGCCTTGGCACGGCATAAAACGCAGAATCTTGCCTTAAGGCAGAGCAACACAGGCCATGCCAGCATTTGCCACGCTGGCAATACAGGGGCAGACTGGGCACCCTCCTACAGACCAGACCATACAGATGTCCGCCACGCTACGCGCCTCGCTACGCCCCTATACCCTCGCCGGCCTGCTGGCCTTTGCAGCGCTGGGCATGCCGCCGCTGTGCGCCGCGCCAGCCAAGACGCCGGCGGCCGAAACGGCCGATGGCGGACGCTATTTTGGCCCCCTCGTCGCGGGCAAAATGCATGGCTGGGGCAGGCTGGAATATGCCAGCGGTGCATTTTATGAAGGGGGCTTCGCACGCGGCGTGTTTTCCGGCCAGGGCACGCTGCGCCAGGCGTCCGGCGTCGAATACGTGGGTGCCTTCCGCCAGGGCGCCTTCGATGGCATCGGCCGCTACACCTCGCCCAAGGGTGAGATCTATGCGGGCACCTTCACCAAGGGCAGCTTCGAGGGCCTAGGCCACTTCCAGGGCGCCGATGGTGCCAGCTTCGAAGGCCATTTTAAACACTGGCGCCCGCACGGCAGCGGCAAGCTGACCGACACGGACGGCAGCGTCTTCGAAGGCGAGTTCGTCCAGGGCCAACTGCAGGGCAAGGCCAAGGTCAGCACCAGCGACGGCATCGACTACGAAGGCGAGTTGAAAGACTGGAAATTCGAGGGCGAAGGCGTGCTGCGCACGGCCGACGGCGACCAATACCGGGGCAGCTTCAAGAATGGCCAGTTCGACGGCAAGGGCGTGCTGCGTTACGCCGTGGCGCAGGCGGACGGCCGGCGCGAAGACAGCGGCAACTGGACGCAAGGCCAGTTGGACGACCCTGCCTTGGACAAGCTCACGCGCGACAATGTCGAGCTGGCCCTGTACCGCCAAGGCACCCTGCTCGACCGGGCCCTGGCGCGCATTGCGCCGCGCGATGCGGCAAAAAAGATCAATCTGTACCTGCTGGGCGTGGCCGGCGACGGCGCGCAAGAAGTATTCCACCGCGAAACGGCCTTCGTGCAGCACCAGTTCGACCGCGATTACGGCACCGCAGGCCGCTCCCTGGTGCTGGTCAACAGCCGTAATACAGTGGCGCAACAGCCGATGGCCACGCGCACCAGCATCAGCGCCAGCCTCGATGCACTGGGCGCAAAGATGGACAAGCAGAACGACATTCTGTTCCTATTCCTCACCAGCCATGGTTCGCCCGAACATGCACTGGCGCTGGCGCAAAACGGCATGGACTTGCACGGCTTGCCCGCGCAAGAACTTGCCTCCATGCTCAAGCACAGCGGCATCCGCTGGAAGGTCATCGTCGTCTCGGCCTGCTATGCCGGTGGTTTTATTGCGCCGTTGAAGGATGACAACACCCTCATCATCACGGCCGCGCGCGGCGACCGCAGCTCGTTCGGTTGCGACGACCAGAACGATTTCACGTATTTCAGCGAAGCGTATTTCAAGCAATCCTTGCCCAAGAGTGCAGGCTTTGCCGAAGCCTTCGAGCAGGCCAGGGGGCTGGTGCAGGCGCGCGAAGCGGCAGATTTCCGCGCGGGCGACATGGCAGCGCAAGAGCATTCCGAGCCACAAATGTTTCAGGGCAAGGCCATCGCCGCGCAATTGAAGGCGTGGCGCAGCCAGCAACGCTAGCCACGCCCGCCCTCTTTTCTGTACAATAGATCTCACCATGCGACGACTGTTCCTCATTTTGCTGCTGTTCGTGCTTCCGCTCCAGATGTCCTGGGCAGCGGCGAGCGCGTATTGCCTGCACGAGGAAGGCAAGGCGGCGCAGCACTTGGGCCACCATAATCACCAGCACAAGGCCGATGCGGACAAAAAACCTGTCGCCGATAAAGCTGACAAACAATCCAAAGGCCAGCCGCACAACGACTGCAACGTCTGCCATGGCATAGGCCATGCTTGGCTGCCGGCCGGCTCCAGCTTGCCCGTCGGCGACACGGCCTGCGTCAACGCCGACACCGCTCCCTTCTTCTACGCTTCCCACATCCCGGACGCTCCCAAGCGCCCTGACTGGTCGTCGGCCGCCTAGGCCGACGGGACGTCTCAATCACTAATCGCCATCGCTGCGCCGGATTAATCTTGGCGCAATGAGTCTGGCGCAAGCCTGCGCGTCCCGTCGAATTCTTTTTTCCTACCCCGGAGAATTCGATGTACCGTTCCATCTCTCTATTCTGTCTCTGCGCTGGCCTGCTGGCTGGCAATCTTACCCATGCGCAAGTACCTGCGGAGCCGGCTGCTCCTCTGACCTTGTCTGCCGCACTGCTGCTCGCCGAAGGCGGCAACGCTACCTTGTCGGGTGCACGTCATGAGCTGGCGGCGCAGGGCGGCGCCCTGCAACAGGCACGCGCCCTGCCCAATCCGGAACTGCAAACGGTGCTGGAGGATACGCGGCGTGGCGCGCGCACCACCACCGTGCAGCTCAACCAGCTGATTGAACTGGGCGGCAAGCGCGGCGCCCGCACGAGCGTCGCCCAACGCGGCGAAGACCTGGCGCAAGCGGGCCTGTCCCTGCAGCAAGCCGACACGCGCGCCGCCGTCGCCACCGCCTTTGTCGAGGTGCTGGCCGCGCAGGAAGGCTTGCGCCTCGCCGACAGCGCACAGGCGCTGGCGGCGCGCGCCAGCGACATCACGGCGCGCCGGGTCACCGCCGGCAAGGCCTCGCCTGTCGAGGAAACCCGTGCCCGCGTCGCCGAAGCGAGCGTGCGGCTGGAGCTGAACCTGGCCCGCAGCACGCTGTCGAGCGCCCGTCAGCGCCTCGCTGCCCTATGGGGCAATGCCACGCCCCGTTTCACCTTGGCTGAGGGACAACTGGAAACCTTGCCCGAGCTGCCAGCGGCCAGCGCACAAGCGGCGCGCCTAGAGCAGGCACCGGCCGTGCGCCAGGCGCGCAGCGCTCTGGCGCAGCGGCAAGCCATGTTGGACGTGGAACAGCGCCGCGCCACGCCCGACGTCACGCTCAGCATAGGCGTGAAGCGCTCGGAAGAACTGGGCCGCAACCAAGCCATCATCGGCCTGGCCTTGCCACTGCCCTTGTTCGACCGCAATGCCGGCAACAAGCTCGACGCCTTGCGCCGCAGCGACAAGGCCAGCGACGAGCTGGCCGCCGCCCGCATCGGCGTGCAAACGGCCGTGGCTGCCGCCAGCGAACGGCTGGCCACGGCCCGGCTCGACGTACAGAGCTTGCGTCAGGATATCTTGCCCGGCGCGCAAAGTGCCTACGACGCGGCCAGCAAGGGTTTTGAGTTCGGCAAGTTCGCCTTCCTCGATGTGCTCGACGCCCAGCGCACCTTGCTGCAAGCCAAAAACCAATACCTGCGCGCGTTGACTGAAGCGCAGCACGCCGCCACCGAGATCGAGCGCCTGCTTGGCGCCACCGCCCCCCTGTAAGGAAGACCCGACATGCATATCAAACTCGACAAGAAACAAGCGATCGCCATCGCCTCCATCGCGGCCGCCGGCGTCGTGCTCGCTAGCCTCATCCTCGGCACGGGCAATTCCGACACCAAGAGCGCGCCGCCCGCCGCCGCAAAAACGCAAGCACAGGCTGAAAAGAAAGACGCAGACGGCCACGCAGCCGTGGAAGGCAGGCTGGAATTGAGCGCCGCGCAAAGCCAGGCGGCTGGCGTCGTCATCGCCACCGCCGCGCCCGGCCGCATCAAGACGACCGTCGCCCTGCCCGGCGAAATCCGCTTCAATGAAGACCGCACGGCCCACGTCGTGCCGCGCCTGGCGGGCGTGGTAGAAGCGGTACAGGCAGACCTGGGCCAGCTGGTAAAAAAAGGGCAAGTGCTGGCCGTTATCGCCAGCACGGAACTGTCGGAACAGCGCAGCGAACTGCTGTCGGCGCAGCGGCGTTTATCCTTGGCCCGCTCCACCTATGAGCGTGAAGAAAAGCTGTGGCGCGAGAAGATTTCGGCCGAGCAAGATTATCTGCAGGCGCAGCAAGCGTGGCGCGAAGCAGAAATCGCTGTGCAAAATGCGCAGCAAAAGCTCAGCGCGCTGGGTGCCAGTGCCAGTGGCAGCGGCAGCGGCACCGCGAGTGGCGCCGCTGGCGTCGGCAAAGGGCCGCTGAACCGCTACGAGATCCGCGCGCCGTTCGACGGCATGGTACTGGAAAAACACATCACCTTGGGCGAGGCCGTCAAGGAAGACGCCAACATCTTCGTCATTTCCGACCTCTCGAGCGTCTGGGCGGAAATCGCCGTACCGGCGAAAGACCTGGCCACCGTGCGCGTGGGAGGCAAGGCGGAAGTCAAGGCCAGTGCATTCGACGCCAGCGCGCAAGGCACGATCACCTATGTGGGTGCCTTACTGGGCGAGCAGACGCGCACGGCCAAGGCACGCATCAGCTTGCGTAACCCGGACATGGCCTGGCGCCCGGGCCTGTTCGTCAGCGTGGAAGTGGTGTCGGGCGAAGCGGACGCGCGCGTCACCGTGCAAAACACGGCCATCCAGACGGTGGAAGACAAGAGCGTCATCTTCGTGCAAGTCAACGGTGGTTTCCAGGCCACGCCGGTGGTGCTGGGACGCAGCGATGGCACGTTGACGCATATCGAACAGGGCCTGGCCGCCGGTACGCCGTACGCGGCGCAGGGCAGCTTCGTGCTGAAGTCCGAGCTGGGCAAGGACTCCGCCGGCCATGAACACTGATCACCTGACACCAAGGACACCAACATGTTTGAACGCTTGATCCGCTTCGCCATCGACCAGCGCTGGCTGGTGATGCTGGCCGTGGCCGCCATGGCCGGCCTGGGCATCTACAGTTATCAAAAACTGCCCATCGACGCCGTACCCGACATCACCAATGTGCAGGTACAAATCAATACCCAGTCGGCCGGCTATTCGCCGCTGGAAACCGAGCAAAGGATTACCTTCCCCATCGAGACGGCCATGGCCGGCTTGCCGAACCTGGAACAGACGCGCTCGCTGTCGCGCTATGGCCTGTCGCAAGTGACCGTGATCTTCAAGGATGGCACCGACATCTATTTTGCCCGCCAGATGATCAACGAGCGCCTGCAAGAAGCCAAGGAAAGCTTGCCGGTCGGTATCACGCCCAAAATGGGCCCCGTTTCCACGGGCCTTGGTGAAATCTACCTGTGGACGGTGGAAGTGCAAGACGGCGCGAAAAAGCCGGACGGCACGCCGTACACGCCGACCGACCTGCGCGAAATCCAGGACTGGATCATCAAGCCGCAGTTGCGCAATGTTACGGGGGTCACGGAAATCAATGCCATCGGTGGCTACGCCAAGCAGTACCAAGTGGCGCCCTACCCGGAAAAACTGGCCGCCTACGGCATCAGCCTGCAAGAGGTGGTGACAGCGCTCGAGCGCAACAACGGCAACGTGGGTGCCGGCTACATCGAAAGGCAGGGTGAGCAGCTGTTGATACGCGCGCCGGGCCAGGTAGCGTCAAAGGACGACATCGCCAACATCATCGTCGCCAACGTGCAGGGTGTGGCGATCCGTATCCGCGACGTCGCCGACGTGGTGCTGGGACGCGAATTGCGCACGGGCGCGGCCACGGAAAACGGCCGCGAAGTGGTGCTGGGCACGGTCTTCATGCTGATCGGACAAAACAGTCGCGCCGTGTCGCAGGCAGTCGATAAAAAGATGCTGGAAATCAACCGAAGTCTGCCCAAAGGCGTGCATGCCGTCACCGTGTATGACCGCACGGTCCTGGTCGACAAGGCCATCAATACGGTCAAGAAAAACCTGCTGGAAGGCGCCGTGCTGGTGATTGCCATCCTGTTCCTGTTCCTCGGCAATATTCGCGCCGCCGTCATCACGGCCATGGTGATTCCGCTGGCCATGCTGTTCACGTTTACGGGCATGGTGCAATACCACGTGAGCGCCAACCTGATGAGCCTGGGCGCGCTGGACTTCGGCATCATCATCGATGGCGCCGTGGTGATCGTGGAAAACTGCGTGCGCCGCCTGGCCCATGCGCAGCAGAAACTGGGACGACCGCTGACCTTGCAAGAACGTTTTCATGAAGTGTTTGCGGCCTCGCAGGAGGCACGCCGCCCCTTGTTGTACGGCCAGCTGATCATCATGGTCGTGTACCTGCCGATCTTTGCGCTGACGGGCGTGGAAGGGCGCATGTTTACGCCGATGGCCCTGACGGTAGTGATCGCCCTGCTGGGCGCCATGCTGCTGTCGATCACCTTCATCCCTGCCGCCGTGGCGCTGTTTATTGGCGACAAGGTAGCGGAAAAGGAAAACGCCATCATGCGCGCGGCCAAGCGCTGGTATGCGCCGCTGCTGGACAAGGTGATGCGCAACACGCCCGTCGTGCTGACGGGAGCGGCGGTTGCCGTATTGCTGTCGGGCTTGCTGGCCACGCGCATGGGCAGCGAGTTTGTGCCCAGCTTGAACGAGGGCGATATCGCCATCCAGGCCCTGCGCATCCCCGGCACCAGCTTGACGCAATCGCTGGCCATGCAGCAGCAACTGGAACGCAAGCTGATCGACAAGCACAAGGAAATCGCCCGCGTGTTCGCCCGCACGGGAACGGCAGAAATCGCTTCGGACCCCATGCCGCCGAATATTTCCGACGGCTACATCATGCTCAAGCCGCGCGACCAGTGGCCGCAACCGAAAAAATCGCGCGAGCAATTGCTGGCGGAAATCGAAGCCACGGCCAACAGCTTGCCTGGTAATAACTACGAGTTTTCACAACCGATCCAGTTGCGCTTCAATGAACTGATTTCCGGCGTGCGCAGCGACGTCGCCGTGAAACTGTTCGGCGACGACATGGCCGTCCTCGACAGCACGGCGGCGAAGATTGCCGCAGTGCTGGGCAAGATCCCAGGCGCGACGGAAGTAAAGGTCGAGCAGACGACCGGTTTACCCATGCTGACGGTACAGATTGACCGCGAGCAGACGGCCCGTTACGGTCTCAACATTGCTGACGTGCAAGCAGCGATTGCCACGGCCATCGGCGGGCAAGAGGCGGGTACGCTATTCCAGGGCGACCGCCGCTTCGACATCGTCGTGCGCCTGCCCGACAGCCTGCGCAGCGACCTGGAACAGCTGAAACGCCTGCCCATCTCCCTGCCCCTGGGAGCGGCGACGGATGGCCGCGCGCGCTTCATTCCGCTCGGCGAAGTGGCCAGCCTGCAAGTGGCACCAGGACCGAACCAGATCAGCCGCGAAGATGGCAAGCGCCGCATCGTCATCAGCGCCAACGTGCGCGGACGCGATATCGGCTCGTTTGTCGCCGACGCCACGCAGCAGCTGCAAGCGCAGGTGGCCATTCCCCCCGGCTACTGGACCAGCTGGGGCGGCCAGTTCGAGCAATTGCAGTCGGCCACGAAACGCCTGGAGCTGGTAGTGCCGGTGGCGCTGGCGCTCGTGTTCGTCTTGCTCTTTGCCATGTTCGGCAACGTGAAAGATGGTTTGCTGGTGTTCAGCGGTATACCGTTCGCCTTGACGGGCGGCATCGTCGCCCTGTGGCTGCGCGATATTCCCATGTCGATCTCGGCAGCGGTGGGCTTCATCGCCCTATCCGGCGTGGCCGTGCTGAACGGCCTGGTGATGATCGCCTATATCCGCCAGTTGCGCGAACAGGGCATGCCCCTGCAAGAGGCGATACGCGAGGGGGCAATCACCCGCCTGCGGCCTGTCATGATGACGGCGCTGGTGGCCTCGCTAGGCTTCGTGCCGATGGCCATCGCCGTGGGCACGGGCGCCGAAGTGCAGCGTCCGCTGGCCACCGTGGTGATCGGCGGCATCCTGTCGTCGACAGCCTTGACCTTGCTGGTGCTGCCGCTGCTGTACCGCCTCGCGTACCGCCGGCAAGAGGAGGTGGAGGAGGAAGAGGAATTAGGTCGGATTAGATCCGAAGGAGCGTAATCCGACACCACCACTGGCGCCAACAATAGGTCGGATGAGCGGAGCAAAGCCCCGCTCATCCGACCTACCTGGTCATGGTTTGCGGTAGCCGCCTTCGATCCAGTTCGCCGCAGATGTGGCGCTAAATTTGAAGGCGGCCGAGGTGCGCACCTTGGCAATCTGCTCGCCATCGGCGTCGTAGGCGCTCAGTTCCGCGTACGGGTGCTCTTCATCGGGTACGATGTCGAACATCACCTTGACCTGGCCGTCGTCGGTGGCGACGAACAGGTGCTTGTGCAATTGCGCATGCAGCTGCTGCTCGTGGCGGCGCAGCACTTCCGAGGCCGTCTTCACCAGGGTATTGAAAGCGTTGACATCGAGCGGCTTCGGATTTTTCTTGTCACGGCCCATGGTCCACGGCCCCACCAGCGCCGGCTCCGGTTCGCCATCCTTGATCATGGCCACGGCCCAGCCTTCATCTTCCTCGTTCTTCATCACGCGCGCCGTCCAGCCATTGCCTACCCACAGGCGCGGCTCCTGGATCGGGGCGTCATTATCGTGCTCGGCGGGTTCATCGGGAAAGGCGGGAAAATCGCTACGCATGGCGGTGCTCGTGTTGAAGGATCGGGGCTAGCATGATAGTCGAAAACGCCCTCCCGTGCCGCCTCACCAAAAGCGCGACGGCAGGTCAAACGGCACGGGCCAGCCTGCCGCCACGGCAGCGCTCAACACAGCGACATGACAGGCAGCTTGGGCCAAGTCAGCGGTGGACCGGGTGGTACCCAGCGCGGGTCGATGGCTGGCAGCGGCGCATGGTAATGAAAGGGAGTAATGATGATCGGCGGTATCGCCGATGGCGCGCCAACGGGCTCGGCGCAGGACTGCGGGGCGCTACGCTGGCGCGTGGTTCGGTGGGGGGAAAGCGAGAGTGATTGATCCCCGGTATCTGCAAACAAAAGCATGTTGCCCTCCTTGCTCGACTGAGGTATTCAGTATAGGACGGCTTGCGCCTATTACAAGAAAAGAAATCTTGTTTCATATCAGCATTTTTTGTCCGTAGCGACCGTCCATGCCGTGAAAATAACCGCCTGTCGCACGCCGCTGGCTACGCCCGCCGCGAGCGCCTACAGTGTACTCATGCAACACCCGATCACCCACACACTGAGGCATCGCATGAAAAAATTACTCACCTTTATTCTCATCATCATGCTGGCCTGCCTGTTCCTCGACAAGGTCAGCGGCAGCGACATGCACATGCAGTTCCAGGGCGACGATCTCGATGGCCCGCTGGAATGGCTATTCGGCTTGGTGTTTGCGAGCGGCGGCTTGCTGGTCAGCGCCATTGCGCTGGTGTGCGCTGCGGTCGTCATGGGCGTGGTTCTGGCCGGCGTGGGCGTGGTGATGATCACCGCATTGGTGCTGTGCGTAGTGCTGCTGCTGGCGCTGAGCACGCCCGTGCTGCTGCCACTGCTGATTCCCGTCGCCATCGTCTGGCTGATCGTCAGCCGCAAGCGTCATGGCAAGCAGGCGCAAGCGCGTCAGCACAGCCTGTAATTACTGCGCCATGCACTTGCTGAGCACGCCATCGCTGCCGCAGTCGTTTTGTTCGACGCGGTTGCGCCCGCCCCGCTTGGCCCGGTATAGCGCTTCATCGGCGCGTGCCAGCACGGCGTCGCAATCGGCATCGGTGCCGGCCAGGGCGGCCATGCCGATGCTCACCGTGATACTGATCAAGATACCGCCATCGGTGGTCAAAGAACTGTCCGCCACGCGCCGGCGCAGCCGTTCGGCAAACACGGCCGCCGCAGCCAGGTCTGTGCCCGGCAGCAAGATGGCGAATTCTTCGCCGCCCATGCGGCCCGGCACATCGACCTTGCGCAGCGCCTGGCACATCAGCGCGCCCAGATGGCGTAGCACGGTATCGCCCACTGCATGGCCATACGCGTCGTTGACGCGCTTGAAGTGATCGATGTCTAGCATCAGCACGCTGGCGCAGCTGGCCAGTTCGCGCTGCAGCCGTGCATGCTCGTTTTCCAGCGCCGTCATGAAATGGCGCCGGTTCGGCAAGCCGGTCAGGAAATCGGTGGTGGCCAGCTGCAACAGTTCTGCATTCATGCGCTTGCGCTCGGTGATATCGAGGGTAGACACCATGACGAAGTCCAGGCTGTCCGCATGGCCGGGCATCACCAGCAAGCTCAATTCATTTTGACGCGCAGCACCATCGAGACGCACGAAGCTGCTCTCGCACTCGTACAGATGCGCGCCGCCCGCTAGTGCCAGTAGCGCATCGCCGAAGCGGGGCAAGGCGCTGTCATCGAAATTCTGCGCCAGGCCCAGTTTGCCGCGCCGCTGGTCGTCCTCATTGGCACGCACCTGTGCCAGTGCGGCGCCGTTCGCATCGATGATGCGCACCAGTCTGGCCAGGCGCCGCAGCGCGTCCGGATTGGCCTGAAAATAAGCGCCCAGGTCGTGTACGCCCGCTTGCTCCAACGTATCAAGTGCGGCGCGCACGGCCGACCAGTCCTGTTCCCACAGGGCCACGGGTGCATGGTCGTACAGGCTGCGGAAACGCGCTTCGCCGGCGCGCAGGGCCAGTGCCACCTGCGCCTGTTCGATGGCCATGCCCGCCAGATGCGCCGCCTCGCTGAGCCGCGCCAGGTGCGCCGCGCCCGGCAAGGTGGGCTGGCGGTGATATGCCATCAGGACGCCAAGCAGCTTGCCCGAGCCGCCACGTACGGGCTCGGCCCAGCACGCTTGCAACTGGGCCCGCCACGCCAGCTCCATCGTCTCTTGCGCATCGGCAACGGCATGCAGATCGCCGACGATCACGCGCTGGCCATCATGCAGGGCTTGCGCGGCGATGCCATGCACGCCCTGCAGGCTGTCAAGGTCATGGCCATGGCTGGACAGATTGAAAAATGCGGGCAAGCTCGGCGCCGCGCCCAGCACCAGGCGGTGGCGGTTTTCATCGAGCAACAAGATGCTGCACAGCATGGCGGGATGGTCGGCTTGCACCCCCAGCACCACGCTTTCCAGCACCCGTTCCAGGGGTGCGCCCGTAGCCAGCATTTCCAGCACTTGCCGGCGCGTGTGCTCGCGCCGTTCCATCTGGCTGCGCTCGCTGATATCGCGGAAAGTCCACAGACGCGCCTGTTCGTTGCCCAGCTGCATGCTGCGCACATACTGTTCGACCACCCGTCCATCGCGCAGGCGCAGCACGTCGCGCCGCTCGCGGTGGCCGTGCGGCGTATCGGCGCGTGCTCCCAGGAAAGGCGCCGCCTCCTCCAGCTGGCCTTCCACATGGCGCACCAGCGCAGCGTCATCGGCTTGCCAGTCGAGCACGTCGGGCACTTGCCACAGGTCGCGGAAGCGCCGGTTCGAGGTGAAGATGTGGCCATCGATGTTGTCGACCAGAATGCCGTCGATCGTCGAATCGAGGATGCTGCGCAACATGGCCTGGCTGCGCTGCGCCGCCTCAGCCATCGCCAGCACGCTCGCCTGGCCCTGCTCGAGCTGTTCGGTCAGCTCGCTCGAGCGCGCCAGCGCCACCTGTGCGCGGGCGCGGCCCAGCGCCAGCCGCCAGGCAGCCAGCGCCAGCAAGACACTGGCCAGCACGCCGGTCCAGGCCACCAGGCGAGGCCGCGCCAGCAGCTCGCCATCGAAGCCAGGCTTGGCACGCACGCGCAGGGTCCACGCATGGCCGGCGATACTGATCGCTTGCTGCGACACCAAGCCGTCCGACGCGGCCAGCGACCAGGCACCGGGCACGCTGTCATGCATCAGCGTCGCCTCGGCCAATCGGGTGCCGTCATAGATTTCCAGGTCCAGCAAGCGCGCGCCCTCGCCGCCCACGCCCGCCATCAGATCGCCCATGCGAAATGGTGCAAACACCCAGGCCCGCAAGGCGGCGCGCCGCTGCGCCACGCTGGCATGCGGCAAGCCATTGTCATACACGGGCAATACCATCAGGAAACCGTGCGCCTGGACATTGCCGGCATCTTGCACCAGCGCGATCTTGCCCGTCATGGCCGCTTGCCCCGTGTCGCGCGCCTGTTCAAGCGCGGCGCGACGCACGGGGTCATGCCAGATGTCATAGCCGAGCGCCAGCAAGTTGCTCTCGCTCGAAGGTTCCAGATAGGTGATAGGCGCATACCAGGCACGCAGGCCGGGCGGACGCACGGCATAGCCGGGATAGCCCTCCGCGCGCACGCCAGCTTCGTGCCGCGCCAGCCCGGCACCGGGCAACAGCGGCAGGTAGCCGATGCCATGGATGCCGGGAAAGAGCCGCTCCACCTGCAGCACCGCCAGATAGGCATGGAATTGGCTGCGCGCAACGTCCTGCGAACTGGCATACAGTCCCTGCACGCCTTGCAACACCTGGATGTAGGTCTGCATACGGACCACGATATTGCCCGCCAGTTGGCGCACGCGGAACTCAAAATCGGCCTGCACCTGTTGTTCGCTGGCGTCATGCGCATTGCGCCAGGCGCCATACGTCAGCCCCAGGCACAGCGACAGCACCAGCGCAGCTAGCACGCGCGGCCCCACCCAGTGCGACGCTGAGCGAACAAACCAAGACGGAGATGCGCGTGTAGGCATGACAGGCGGAAAAGCAGAACAGTTATCCAACCGCTACACGGCCAGCAGCATGACTGGCAGCGGGCTGCACGATTACCAGCGGTAGTCGATGTAAATGATAGTACGTTACAGCGGGCGCCCTTGCAATACTGAATATTGTATTAAAAAGACCACATATTTCGTGACTGCCATCACGTGTTCCGCGGCAAGTGCCGCGCTTCATTGACGAGCGCGTGCAGGTACAGCGCGGCGAAGAGAGCGTGCATGGCAAGGCGCTGGCGTGTCAAAAACACGGCATGGGCGCACAGCCTGCCGCACCGTTGGACGCAACGGCGCAAGCTTTCTGTGGCAGCCCCGCTTACTTCGCCGCCTTGCGCGCAGCGTATTGCTGGTAGCCGTTCGCGCGCAGGGCGCAGGCGGGGCAGGTGCCGCAGCCATAGCCCCAGTCGTGCAGTTCGCCGCGCTCGCCCAGGTAGCAGGTGTGCGTGCCACTGCGGATCAGGTCGACCAGCGGCTGGCCGCCCAGGTCTTGCGCCAAGTCCCAGCTTTGCGCCTTGTCCAGCCACATCAGCGGCGTTTCCAGTTTCAAGCGCGTGTTCATGCCCAGATTCAGGGCCACTTGCAGCGCCTTCATCGTATCGTCGCGGCAATCCGGGTAGCCGGAAAAATCCGTCTCGCACATGCCGCCCACCAGCACCGTCAAGCCGCGGCGGTACGCCACGGTGGCGGCCACTGTCATGAACAACAAGTTGCGGCCAGGTACGAAGGTGTTCGGCAAGCCATTTTCCTGCATGACGATCTCGACGTTCTGCGTCATGGCCGTATCGGAAATGGCAGAAATCAATGACAGGTCTATCATGTGATCCTGCCCCAGGCGGCTGTCCCACTCGGGCGACTGCTCGCGTATCTGTGCAAGCAGGCCGGGACGCACGGTCAGCTCGATCGCATGGCGCTGTCCATAGTCAAAGCCGATAGTTTCCACGCGGCTATAGTGCTTCAAGGCCCAGGCCAGGCAGGTGGTGGAATCTTGTCCACCGCTAAAGAGCACCAGTGCGGAGTCCGTTGCTAGCATAATTTCTTTCTTTTCAGTTTTACTCTGTTGCAATCGTGCGCGAGGAAACGTGATTCCCTGCGCAAAAAATACTTATCCGTCCGCCATCAGTTTACCTATTCCGGTAACATACAGTCAGCATTTACTCATCTGGAGCACCATGTTTTCTGCACGACGCATACGGCAAAGCGCTGCCGGCAAGGCGATACGATCACCAATTTTGGCACAAGTCGTGACAAAAGTAATGGGTCAACTGACACTGGCCGTCGCCGGTGGTGCGACCTTGCTGTTTCCCATCGCCGCAGCCCGCGCGCAAGAGGGAGCACAAGAGCGCGTACAAGAGCGCGTACAAGAGCGCCCCCAAGACGCTGTCGCCGACACCAGCACGGAAGCGGCCCCCGCGCCGCTGCAGTATGAGGTCAAGATCAATGCGCCCGGCGATCTTGATGAATTACTTGAAAAAAACCTGGACCTGGAACGCTTCCGCGGCAACCCGCGCATGGACCGCGAACAATTGCAGCGCCTCGTGCGTGATACGCCTGAGCAAGCCAAAAACCTCGTCGCCACGGCCGGCTACTACACACCCGTCATCACGGTGCGCGTCGATACGACGGGCGCCAAAACGCTCGTCATCGTCGACGTCGAAGCGGGCGCACCGGTCACTATCGACAAGGTCGAGCTGGAGTTGCGCGGCTTCGATCCCACGCCGCCGCTGGCAGCGTCCGCAGCATATGATACAGACGCGCTCAAGCGCAGCTGGCCGTTGAAGACGGGCAGCGTGTTTCGCCAGGCCGAATGGGAATCGGCCAAGCGCGCACTGCTGCGCGAAGTCGTGCAGACGCGCTACCCGCGCGCCCAGCTGGTCGATACGCAAGCTACCGTCGACCCGGAAACGCACACGGTGTCCTTGCTGGTGGTGCTCGACAGCGGCCCTGAACTGCGCTTCGGCGAACTGCGCATCGAAGGCCTGAAACGCTACCCGGAAGCGATCATCCGCAACCTCGACAAAATACGCGTGGGCGACTATTACAGCGAATCGGCGCTGCAATCGTTGCAGGCACGCCTGCAGGACACGGGCTACTTTGCCAGCGTGGAAGTGAGCACCGACATGAGTAGCATCCTGAGCGAGCAGATCGAAGCGGGCCAGGAAAGCCAGCAAGCCGAGGCCGCCGCCGCAGAAGCCAAACCCATCAACCGCGGCCCCGCGCCACTGCTGCCGCTGGTGGTGCGCGTGACGGAAAACAAGCAGCAAAACGTCAGCGCCGGTCTCGGTTTCAGTACGAATACGGGCAATCGCGCCCAGCTCAACTATGACAACCTGAATGTGTGGGGCACGCGCTTCAAGAGCGCCGTCACCATGGAAACGAAGAAACAGACGGCGCACGCCAACTTCTACTTCCCCACCACCGAACGCGGCTACAACGACAGCGCGGGCGCCTCGTTCGAGCGCAGCGATATTTCCAACGAAATCACGGCCGTCACCACCATCTCGGCCAAGCGCAACTGGGGCGGCACCAACCTTGAACGCAGCCTGACGTTCGAGTTCCTCAGCGAAGACAAGACCGTGGTGGGGCTGGAACAGACGCGCAGCAAGAGCTTGCCCCTGACCTATGCCATCACCAAGCGCAGCCTCGACAGCCTGCTGTTCCCTACCAAGGGCTATGTCATCAATGCGCAGGTGGGCGGCGCCCTGCTGCCGGTGCTGACGGACGAGCGCTTCGTGCGCGTGGCCGGCAAGGCCGTGTATTACCGTCCGCTCGGTGAAAAAGGCGAGCTGATCGTGCGCGGCGAAATCGGCGCGCTGGGTTCGAAGGAAAAACGCGGCGTGCCAGCCGTGTATCTGTTCCGTGCGGGCGGCGACCAGTCGGTGCGCGGCTATGCTTACCAGGAACTGGGCGTAAAGCAAGGCGATGCCATCATCGGCGGGCGCTACATGCTCACCGGCAGCGCCGAATACCAGTACTGGTTCCAGCCGAAATGGGCGATTGCCGCCTTCTATGACGCCGGCAATGCCGCCGACACCGTGAAAGCGGCCATGACGCCAAAATCGGGCTATGGCCTGGGCGGGCGCTACAAGAGCCCCATCGGCCCCATCAATGTCGACGTGGCATATGGCCACGCGGTCCAAAAATACCGTTTGCACTTCTCTCTTGGATTCACTTTCTGATGTCTGATATGCCTACCGAATCGCACGATGCCGCACCACCCGCAACACCAAAAAAACCACGCCGGGCGCTGCGCTATGTGCTGATCGCCATCACCAGCCTGGCCGTGCTGCTGGGCGCAGCCTTCTGGTTCCTGGGCCGCGAATCGACCTTGCAGATGCTGGTACAAAAAGTGGCCAGCGCCAGCGGCGGCGACATCGCAGTGTCGGGCGTGTCGGGCTCGCTGTACAAGCGCATGCACCTGGGCCACGTCAGCTACCGCAGCAAGACGCAGCACATTACGGCCGATAACATCGACATCGACTGGTCGCCGTTCCAGTTCTTCTCGGAAGGCATCGCCATCAGCGAACTGCACGTGGCCAGCCTGACCGTGGAAAGCACGGCGCCCTCCGAAGAGCCATCGACGATGCCGGCCAGCCTGGCTGCGCCGTTCAAGATCGGCATTTCCGACGCGCGCCTGGACAAGGTCACCCTCATCAGTGCGGGCGGCAACACGGTATTTGAAAAAATCCACTTCACCTTATCGGGCGACAAGACGCAATGGCAGCTGGAAGATGCATCAGCTCTGACGCCATTCGGCCAAGCCACGGCCAGCGCGACCATTGCCGCCACGCAGCCGTTCAAGCTCAGCGGCAAGGCGAGCTTGACGCAGCGCACTGCCGCCGCCGGTGAAAAGCCAGCAGCCTTGAATCTGCAACTGGGCGGCGACCTGAACCTGCTGAACGTGACGGCCAAGGGCAGCGCGGGCGCGGCCACGGCCGATGCCCAGCTGGCGCTGGCACCGTTCGATCCCATCATCATCCTGCGCTCGGCCAGCATCCGTGGCCACAAGATCAATCCGGGCCGTTTTGAGGCCACCTTGCCGCAGGCAGACCTGAGCCTGGAGCTCGACGCCGCCATCGACACGCGCCCCAATGCGCAAACCGTGTCGGGCAAGCTGGCCATCCTTAACCACGCCACGCCCGGCCCCATCGACCAGCAAAAGCTGCCGCTGCGCCAATTCGAAGCGCGCCTGGGCGGCACCCTGACGGCGACGACTTTGGAATCGGCCATCATCGATTTCGGCAACGCAGGAAAATTCACGGGTAGCGGCAAGCTCAAGCGCAACGCCGCCGATGCGCCCATCGGCACCGCGCAGCTGACCTTGCACACAGACAAGATCGACTTGCAGCATATTGACAGCAGGATCAACAGCACAAAAATCGCGGGCGATATCGTGCTCGACAGCGACGGCAAGACGCAATCGCTGCGCGCCACACTGGGCGAAGCCAAGCTGCGCCTGGACCTGGAAGCCACCCTGGCAGATTCCCTGGTGCAACTGCGCAAGGCAAGCTTGCAAGCTGGCAAAAGCAGCGTCAACGCAACGGGCCAGATCAGCCTGAAGGACGCGCAGCCGTTCAAGGCCATGGCCAATGCCAGCCGATTGAACCCGGCCGACTTCGGCGCCTTCCCCGTGGCCGACCTGAACCTCGACGTGCGCGCCAGCGGCCACGTCACCCCGCAATGGCTGGCGAATGCGGACTTTACCGTCCGCCCCAGCAAGCTGCTCGACCAGCCTTTATCGGGCAAGGGCAAGCTGACAGCCGAGGCAAGCCATTTCAGCGGCATCGACGTGCTATTGGCGCTGGGCAAGAACAACCTGACAGCCAAGGGTAACTTTGGCGGCGCCGGCGAAAAACTCAACTGGAATGTCGATGCGCGCCAGCTCTCGGCCCTGAAAAACGACTTGCTGGGCGCCGTGCTGGCTAGCGGCGTGCTGCAAGGCAGCCTGCAGCAGCCACGCACGACGTTTGTTGCCGCTGCGAAAGGATTAGGCCTCGCCAGTGGCAAGCGCCCGGCGCCTGACAGCGCCATTCACGCCAGCGGCGAAGTGGGCTTGACGGGGCCGAAGAAGGAAGCGCAATTGAGCATGACGGGTTCCTTGCAAAAGATCAATCCGGCCGCCTTCGGCGCAACTTTACCCAACGGCAGCGTGAATGCGGACTTCAACGGCAGCAGCCGTCTAACCGGCGACTGGCAAGTGGCCCTGAACCTCAGTTTGCGCGAATCGACGCTGCAAAACGCGCCGCTGGCCGGCTATGCCAAGCTGTCGGCCAATGCGAAACGCGTCGACAGCGTCGATGCGGCACTGCGCCTGGGGCCGAACAGCCTGCTGGCCAAGGGCGCGCTGGGTGGCGCCACCGATCAACTGACGTGGAAACTCGACGCGCCGCAACTGTCGACCCTGGGTCCACGCTTTGCCGGCATGCTGCAGGCAGCCGGTTCCGTGAGCGGCAAGATGGATGCACCGGCCGCACAGTTGACGCTCGAAGGCCGTGACCTGACCTTCTTTGGCGACCAGCAACTGAAAGCCATCAAAGGCAGCGCCAGCGTAGGCGCCGGTCAAGGCGCACTCGACCCCATGGTCAGCAGCCTGGACATCGCGGGCTACAGCACCCCCACCTTCAAGCTGGCCAGCGCCCGCTTGAGCACGACGGGCACGCGCGGCAGCCATACGCTCAGTTTGACGGCGCGCAACGACGATGTCGATGCCAGCGCACACATCCGGGGCAGCCAGAGCGGCGCCAACTGGACGGGCACGCTCGATAGCCTGCAAAACAAGGGCCGCTATGCACTGGTGCTGCAAGCGCCCGTGCCTGTGAAAGTGGCCGGTCCCGCCGACAGCGGCGTGGCGGGCCTGGGCCAGCCTGAACAAATCAGCGTGGGCAACACTGTCATCAAATTACCGGCAGGCAGCATCAACATGCAAAGCCTGGCCAAGAACGGCACTCGCTGGAGCAGTTCCGGCCAGGCGGCCGGCGTGGCCCTGAGCTATCTGGCGCAAGCGATTCCGTCGCTGCAAGCCAATGCGCGCAGTGACCTGACCCTGGGCGCGCAATGGTCGCTCGACATGCAGGTAGCGACGGCCAAGCAAAAAGACCCGTCTTTGGCCGGCATGCTGCACATCTACCGCGAAAAAGGCGATGTGACGGTGGGCGTGGAACAGCCGCTGGCGCTGGGCCTGCGCACCTTCGATGCGCGCGTGGATGTGGCCAACCAGCAACTGCGCCTGGCCATGAAACTCGATGGCGCGCGCGCGGGGCAAAGCGATATCAACGCCAGCGTGCAAATGCTGGGCGGACGCATCAGCAACGACAGCGCCCTCTCCCTGACGGGCACGACCAGCATCGATACACTGGCATGGCTGGCGCCGCTGACAGGACAGCCGGGCCTGGAGCTGGGCGGGGCCTTGAAAGTGACCCTGACCGGCAGCGGCACCATCGGTGCGCCGCAATTGAATGGCGACATCAGCGGCAGCAAGCTGCTGCTGAACTGGGCCGACCAGGGCTTGAAATTGCGCAATGGCGTGCTGCAAGCAAAGCTGGCCGGCGATCAGTTGCAATTGCAGCGCCTGAGCTTTGACGGCGGCGATGGCAAGCTGCAGGCTGATGGCTGGGTACGTTTTGCCAATGGCGAAGCGAGCATGGAACTGAAATTGATGGCCGACCGCCTGCAGGCGCTGTCGCGTCCTGACCGCACCTTGATCCTGTCGGGCAACAGCAGCCTGGTGCGCAACGACAAGCGCTTCAGCTTCGAAGGCAAGTTCAAGGCCAACCGCGCGCTGATCGAACTGGCGCCGCAAGATACCCCCACGCAAAGCAGCGACGTGATCGTACTGGGCAAGCAAGTCAAGGGCAGCAAGGAAGCACCGTCGCTACCGCTCAATATCGACCTTGAATTCGACCTGGGCAATGCCTTCCACTTGCGCGGCATGGGACTCGATGCCGACCTGGCGGGCAATGTGCGCGCCCGCGTCACCAACCGCGCCGCGCCGCGCGTGACGGGCAGCATCAAAGTGAGCAACGGCCAGTACGCCGCTTACGGGCAGAAGCTGTCGATCGAACGCGGCTTGATCGCCTTCACGGGGGCCTATGACAACCCATCGCTCAATATCCTGGCCGTGCGCAAGCGGCCCGAAGGCGAGGCGCTGTCGGAAACAAATGTGGAAGCAGGCGTGGAAGTGCGCGGCACGGCGCAGGCACCGACGGCCAAGCTCGTGTCCACGCCGAGCGTGTCGGACAGCGACAAGCTGGCCTGGCTGATCCTGGGCCACGGCGCGGAGACGACAGCGGGCGATGAAATGGCCCTGCTGACGACGGCCGCAGGCGCCCTCTTCGGCGGCTCCGGCGGCGGCTTACAAGGCAAGCTGGCCAATTCACTGGGCCTCGATGAAGTCGGCCTGTCGCAGGCGCAAGGGCTGGAAAGCACGGTGGTCACGGTTGGCAAGCGGCTGTCGTCGCGCGCCTACCTGACGTTCGAGCAAGGCACGAGCACGGCGACGAGCCTGGTGAAACTGCGCTACAAGCTGAACCGCCGCATCACCCTGCAATTCCAGACCGGGACCAACAATGCGCTGGACGTGTTGTACACGTGGGCGTTTGATTAGAGTGGCGGCCAACAATGTTGTCGGATTACGCCCTTGCGGGCTAATCCGACCTTGTATTATTCCCTTCATGCCGTTCGTGATATTGCGAACGGTATCGACCGCTGTCAAAATCTTGGTAGGCATATCAAGACCGGGTAACTGGATGCTGTATCCGCCCTTAGGCTTCGAGCCAGTTTCGTAGATCTCGCACCAGTTACCCATCCTCAATGTCAAGATCGGACAGTATCTTTGGCACCGGCATGCCGGTTAGCCCGCATTCACAAGGTAGATCGCAAGAGGACCACAGCATGTTTAATTTAGGAATCGACGTTGCCAAAGCGAAGCTCGACTGCGCGCTGCGCCTGCCTAACGGAAAACACCGTAACAAAGTAGTAGAAAACAATCACAAAGGATTCATTGCACTCAGCGAATGGCTGCTCAAGCAGGATGCCAGCAGTCCGCGCGTATGCATGGAAGCGACCGGAACCTACTGGGAAAAGGTGGCCGAATATCTCGCTGGACTTGGCATGGTGGTCAGTGTCATCAATCCGGCGCAGATCAAGGCCTTCGGCGCTTCGCGCCTGGTGCGTACGAAAACGGACAAAGTCGACGCGCAGCTGATCGCCGACTTCGCCCATGAACGTCAGCCCGAGCCGTGGCTGGCGCCATCGCCCGCCGAGCAGGCATTGCGCGCCATGGTGCTGCGCCTGGAAGCCTTACAAACCATGCGCTTGCAGGAAAGCAACCGACTCGAGGTGGCACGCGAAGCCGTGCGCCAGGGCATCGTCGATCACATTACCTGGCTCGATGGCCAGATCAAGGAGCTGATCCAAGCCATCAAACGGCATATCGATGACGACCCGGATCTACGCGGCAAGAGTGAGCTGCTCGACACCATTCCAGGCCTGGGCGAGCGGACGATTCCGGTGTTGCTGTCTTACTATGCCAATCCCGAACGCTTCGACAGCGCCAAGCAAGCCGTAGCGTTTGCGGGACTCGACCCGCGGCAACACGAGTCAGGCTCCAGCGTACGTGGCAAGCCACGCATGTCGAAGGTCGGCCACAGCTTCCTGCGCAAAGCCCTGTACATGCCCGCCATGGTGACCGTGTACCGGACGGCCTGGGGCAAGCGCTTCGGCCAGCGCCTACGTGCTGCTGGCAAGGCAAAGAAGCTGATCATCGGCGCCATGATGCGCAAGCTGGTGCACGTGGCATTCGGCGTGCTCAGGTCAGGAAAAATATTTGATCCGACCTTGCACGCCGCTTGACGGGGATAACAGTATCTACAGTCCATGTCCATGTCCATGTCCATGTGCATGTGCGTAGGTCGGATTAGCGGCGCAGCCGCGTAATCCGACACCACAGAAACAACAAAGGGCGCCTCGGCGCCCTTTTTCTTGATCGGCCGCAAAGGCGATCTTATTCAGCCACGTCGAGCCCCCGCTCGATCATGCCTTCGACATAGGCGCGCAAATATTGTTCCAGTGCGGGACCGGACAGCACGTTGGCCGTCAGCGTGCCGTAGGGCGAGCCTTTCAGTACGCCGTCGTGGTACACGCGCGCAATCCAGGCCACGTCCGCGCCCTGGGTGTGCTCGAGTTCATAGTTGAACGATTCTCCACTGACTTTGCGTGTGTAGACTTCCTTGAAAATTTCCATCTAAAACAGCCTTTCTTGACGAGGGTTACTGAGGATGCGGGTGCGGCACGGGATCGTCCTGCGGCACCGGATGCACGGGCCCCGGATGGTGCCCGGGCGCTTCTTGTGGCACCGGCGCCGGCATGGGTGCATCGACAGGCGCCGGCTCGGGCGCGCGGTGGGCATGGATGACAGACATGGCTGGTCTCCCGGCAAACAAAGAAAGACCATACCACGAGATGCGCGCCACCTGTCCTGCGCGCCCCTTAATTTGCTGCCGGCTTGACGTCGGCGGCCGGTGGCACGGCGTTCTTCACATATTTCTCCAGCCAATTGTTGCTTTCATACAGCATCTGCATGATCGATTCGCGCGCGCGGTAGGCGTGGCTCTCGTTCGGCAGCATCACCAGACGCGCCGTGCCGCCCAGCCCCTTGACGGCCTGGAACATGCGCTCGCTCTGGATGGGGAAGGTGCCAGAATTATTGTCCTGCTCGCCGTGGATGATCAGCAGCGCGTCCTTGATCTTGTCCGCATAATTAAATGGCGACATGGCCTGGTAGACGGCCGGCGCCTGCCAGAACGAGCGCTCTTCCGCCTGGAAGCCGAACGGCGTCAGCGTGCGGTTGTAGGCACCGCTGCGGGCGATGCCGGCGCGGAACAAGCGCGTGTGCGCCAGCAAATTGCCTGTCATGAAGGCGCCATACGAGTGGCCGCCGATGGCGATGCGGTTGCGGTCAGAGACACCGCGCTTGACCACTTCCTCGACGGCCGCCTCGGCGTCGGCCACCAGTTGCGGCAAATAGGTGTCATTCGGCTCCTGCTCGCCATTTCCCACGATGGGGAAGGATGGATTGTCGAGCACGGCGTAGCCCATGGACAGGAAGGCAGCCGGACCCCAGTAGCTGACGGCATTGAATTTATACGGCGAACCCTTGGTCTGGCTGGCGGCACTGGCGGTCTTGAATTCCTGCGGATACGCCCACATCAGGGTCGGCAGCGGGCCGTCGCGGCGGGCGTCATAGTTCGGCGGCAGCATCAGCGTGGCCGTCAGGTCCACGCCATCGGCGCGCTTGTAGCGGATCAACTCTTTCTGCACATCCTTCAACTGCGGCAGCGGATGGGGGAAATGCGTGAGGGCCGTCAGCTGCGCGGCACCTTGCAGTTTCAGGTTACGCACAAAGAAATTTGGCTGCTCGGTCGGCGATTCGCGCGTCGACAGCAAACGGCTGCCATCCTCGTCCAGCACGGCCACCACGTTTTCATAGTAAGGCGCGGCGCTCTGGAACAGGCGCTGCTTCTGTTTCGTCGCCAGGTTCAGGCGGTCGATGAAGGGACGGTCGCCTTCTTTCGAGGCACCCTGGCCGTCGAGCAGGATGGAACCGTCGGCAGCGATCAGCAAACGCGGCAAGCCGGCAGCGTCCGCGCGCATGACCGGTTGGCCCGGATCGTTGTAGCGGTCTTCGAAGGAACCGGCGTACACGAGGTCACCAGGCGTGCCCGCCACGGCGGACGGCAGGTCCGGCGCGATGCGCCACTGCTTGACGGCGCGCGTCTTGGACCACACTTCGCTGAGCAGGGCCAGGTCGCCACGGCCCCAGGCCACGCCCGCATAACGCGAACCGAGCTTGGCCAGCACGGCCGGCTTGTTGGCAAACGGCGCCGCCTGCGTGTAGACGATGTCACGGATCTCGGCCGCCCTGGCCGGGTCGCCACCATCTTGCGCCTCGGCCCACACCAGGGTGGCGGGTGCATCGACACGCCAGCTGACGGCGCGCACGCCGGCGGACACGGCATCATTACCCGGCGGCAAGCCTTCCTCCAGCGGCAGGGCCGCCACCGCATGCACCACCTTGCCATTCAGGTCGCGCACATCGATATGATGGCCGAAATCACGCGCCGGCACGCTGTAGGAGTACGGACGCACAATGCTAGTCGTGAGCAGGTGCTTGCCATCGGGCGAAGCCGAAGCGCGCGAGAACTGGCCCGGCTGGCCCACCAGGCGCTGCTTGCCCGTCACGTCGAGCAAGGCCAGCTGCACGGTGATGTAGTGTTCGAACAGCTGCGCATCCTGTTCGTTTTTCAGCAGGTCAGGATAGGTGCGCAATTGCTTGACGCCACCACCGGGTACGCTGTCCTGGATCGACGGGCCAGTCGGAATACCGCTCGGCACCGGAGCCGCACCCAGCTTGGCCGGCTTCAACTGCACCAGCAAGGTCTTACTGTCAGGCATCCAGGAAAAGCCCCGGCCATACACGGTCGACAGGGGGACGCTGGCCAGCTTGCGCGCCGCTTTCGTCTGTACGTCAAGCAGCCACAATTGAACGCCGGACTCCTTGACCCCCTTGGCCGGATCGGCAAAGGCGATATGCGTAAACGCCAGGTAGCGCTGGTCGGGCGACCAGGCCAGGTCGGCGATGCGGGGCGAGACAGGCAAGCCGCTGACCTTGATTTCCTTCTGCGTATCGATGTCGAGTAAACCCAGTCCCGTGTGGAAGCTGAAGCGGCTGGCCGAATACGTGCGCGGATTGATGCGCAGGCCCGCCAGCTTCAGTTCCGGCTGCGCCACTTCACTCATGCTGGGCAAGGATGGCGTGGCCAGCACGGCGGCCAGATTGCGTTTCGGGCTCAGGCTCAGGGTCGGCGCCCGCGGTGCATCGACGATGGCTTGCAGGGGAGCCGGCGGGGCTTGATATGCACTATCTTGCGCCATGGCGAGGGAAGATGAGGCCATCAAGCCGAGAGTGAGGGGCAGCAAAGGCAAACGAGTAGACATGGAGCTCCGATGGATGAGAGTGGTAACAACAGGCGAGCGCACCGCACCGCTCATGGGGGGGGGTGACAGGGCATAGTGCGTTCATGCCATGCAAATGTCAATAAGCAACCTTTACCGTTTGAGTAACGTCACCGCCTGTCCCCATCTCGCTTACAATCGCTGTTTTACCCGTACCCGAATGCCGACATGGAAACCACCACCCTCGCCCTGCTGCTCCTGGTCCCGCTGCTGGTCTGGCGCATTTATTCGCGCCTGAAGAAACTGGTTGCGCGCCAAAAATCGCAACCGTGGAAGCACTGGAGCGTGGCGATCGCCTTTCCCGCGCTGCTGCTGTTCCTGGCCACGACGACGAAATTCGACGTCTTACCCCTGTCGAGCCTGGGCGCAGGCGCGCTGGCCGGTGGCTGGCTGGGCATGCTGGGCTTGAAGCTGACCCGCTTCGAGCAAGTGGGCAAGGATTTTTTCTTTACCCAGCACCGCTATCTGGGGCTGGCCATCACGATGCTGTTCATCGCCCGCTTACTTTACCGTGGCATGGAAATCTACCTGAACACGCGCCTGGACGTGCCGGTGCCGCCACCGCCATTCGGCCAAAGCGCGCTGACCATGGCCGCCTACGGCCTCGTCATCGGCTACTACGCCGTGTATGCATGGGGCCTGCTGCGCTGGCGCCAGAGCAACAAACCGCTGCAGGCCGCCGAGTAAGGCTGGGGTCAGATACTAATGCCGCTAAGTTAGTGTTAGTGATGCTATTTTTAGCCCAAGAACAAGGACTGGGGTCGGACCCGGCGGGTCCGACCCCCGCTACACGTCAGCGCCAGCATGCTCGCGGCCAGCATGCTGACGCAGCGTATCACGCAGCCTTACTTGGTAAGGGCTCGACTCTGCGCTGCAGCACGAAAATCGGTTGCGCCCATTGCATATCCTTTTTCTTCTTGCTGGTGATCAAAGTGAGCTCCGACGGATCGTAGACATCCGTGTTGTGCGTCAACGGCGTCGTCATCAGGTATTGCGCTTGCGTGTTCTTCAGGAACTCGCCCACCAGCTGGATGTTGCGGATGTCGAGGTGGGCAAACGGTTCATCGATAAAGACGAAGCCGCCGGAACCGTCTTCCGATTTCAGCAAGCCGATCAGCAGCACCAGCGACTTCATCACCTGCTGGCCACCCGACGCTTCGCCATCATTCATGCCGATGATGCCCTTGCCATCGAACTTGAAACGCACGTGCAAGCCCGCCTGCGACAGCTGCACATCGTCATTTTCCAGGCGCACAGGGTCGGCATGCACTTCGATGCCGGCCAGTTCACCGAGTTCCTTGATGTTCTTGCTGTAAGTCTTGATGGTGTAGCGCAAGCGTTCCATATAGGCGCCACGCGCATTGCCCGTCGCTTCGATGGCGCGATTGTTCTGGTAGCGGCGCTCGTCCGTTTCCGACTGGCGGCCATGCAACTGCTCCGACAGGCGCTGGTGCTGGTCGATGACGGTGGCGTCGAGTTCCCAGTCGTCGCGCGCCAGGCTGTTTTGCAGGCTGGCTACGCGCAAGTCGACCTGGTGCGCATTCTGGTGTTCGGCCACGAGCGCCGCGCGGCGCGCAGGACGGCGCCAGCTTTTCGGCAAGTGGCGCCACGCATGGCGCAAGGCCAGCAAGGCACGCGCATGCTCGGCGCGCTGCTCGATTTGCTTCTTGTAGCCCAGACGCGCACCGGCTTCCGCTTCGGACAGGGCCAGGCGTGCGTTTTGCCACACGGTATCGGCGCGCGTGCGCGCCACGGTCGCGTTCTTGGTCAGATTTTGCAACTCGCCAAGGCGGCCTCCCACGTCCAGACGCTCTTCCTTGAGCGGCTTCGAATTGCGCAGCGCTTCGGCAAATTCGTCCTGGCGCGCACTGAGTTCCTTGGCCGCGTCGACGCCGGCGATGCGCGCTTTCAGGGCGCCCACGTCGGCCGCCAGTTTCGAGATCGCCAGGGTCAGCGTATCTTCCTGTCCTTCCAGGCCCGGCAGGGAGCGCAGCAGCGCTTCCAGGCGGCCGCTGCGGCCGGCCTGGCCGAAGCGGTAGCGCGATGCTTCGACGAACAGCGAGCGACCACCGCGGCGTTCACGGTGATACGCCTCGGGCGTGATCCACTCTTCATGGCTGCCCAGCTTGAAGCCCGCTTCGACGGAATCGACACGCGCAATGCGCGACAGCTGCTCGATCAGCCAGCTTGGTACGGGCGCGGAAAATTTCACCACCGCCAGCAAGCTCTCGTCTTTCGCCACCGGTGCCGTAACCAGCTCGGGCACGATGAAGTGGCGATAGCGTTCTTTTTCCGCCAAACGGTAGGCGGCAGCCGCATCCTTGGCCTGGTCCAGCAGGACCACCGAGGCGTAAGCACCCAGCACGCCTTCGACGGCGCCTTGCCAGCGGCTGTCCGTCACTTCGACGATGTCGGACAGCATGGCGTGGGCGATGCCCGCATCGCGCAGCGCGCGGCGCATGCCGCGCACATTGTCCGGTTCCGGCATGGCCGTCTTGCCTTGCAGCGCGGCGATGGTTGCCTGCTCGCCCGCGATGCGCGCCGACAAGGCGTCGCGCTGCTGGCGCTGCTGCAGCAATTGCGCTTCCTTCTGTTCCAGCTGCGCCGCCACTGCGGCGATATCGCTGCCCGAGTCCGCTGCCAGCTTGTGCAAACGGTCTTTTTGTTCCAGCAGGCTGTCGAGCGGTTTCAGTTTTGCATTGATCAGTGCGAGGCGACTCTGCAGGCCGATCGATTCCTGCTCCAGCAAAGTCTCATTCATCTGCGCGTCGGACAAGGCCTTCGCTTGCGCCGCCAGCGCATTGCGTTTATCCGTCAGTTGCTGGTCCGCCTGCGCCATCGGTTTGCGCGCATCGCGCAATTGCCGGCTGGCCGTGGCCGCCTTTTCGCGCGCCTCGTGATACTGCAGGCTGGGCAGCACTTCTTCCAACAGGTTGCGGCGCTCTTTATGCAGGCCTTCCCACTGGTGGTAATTGGCCACGCGCAGGCGCAAGCCTTCGAGGTTGGTCTTGGACGCTTCCAGTTCCGTCTCGAAGCGTTTCAGTTCCACTTCCGTATCGCGCTGGTGGCGCTTGGCTTCATCGTAGGCGTCCAGTACTTCCTTGTCGCCGAACACCTGAAATACCAGGTCGAGCAGCTGGCGCGGCGCGTATTCGCATAATTTGTCCGTTTCGCCCTGCTCCAGCGCCAGCACTTTCGACATGGCGGGCGACAGGCCCGCATTGGCCAGACGCTTGCGGTAATTTTCCACGCCGAGCCAGTCGTTGGCGTCCGTGATGTCTTCGATCTGTACATTGCCTGGACGCATCAGATACTGGCGCTTCCAGTCGCCGCCATTCTTCTGGATCTGGCAAAACAGGGTCACTTCATCGTCGCTGAAGAAGCCGGAACTGCGGAACGGGCGATTCGACAGCTGCTTGCCCACATTCTTGTTATCGACCACGGCGCGCAGCCAGGCCGTTTGCTGGCCCGAGTGGCGCGCATAGTGCTTATACGTGCGCCCCATCGAACAGTCGAGGCCGAACAGGGTGCGCAAGGCATCGAGCAAGGTGGTCTTGCCCGAGCCGTTCTGGCCCGCAATGGTGATGATCTTCGCGTCGAGCGGAATATTCTTGATGCGCTGCCAGTAATCCCAGTGCACCAGTTCAAGTGATTTGATATGAAACATGGGCGCTTTCAGTGAGGGAGGTCGGGCGAAGCTGCGTCGCCGGCATCGCCGGCGTCTGACAGGTCACCGCTATCGGCGGACAGCTCGTCGCTCAGGTCGGCATCGGGGTCGACGGCGACCAGGCGCGCGGGCGCCCGCTTGAACACGTCGGCCAGGGCGCCGTTGATGATGCGCTCTTTCAAGACGTCGGTATCCATCATCAGATCAAGCAGCGGGCCTTCCAGGATAAAGTCGCCGCGCCGCTCGATGAAGCCCAGCTTGGCCAAGGTGCCCAAATTCATGTCCATGCGCGTCTTCTTGCCCAGCTTGTCGCCGAAGTCAGATAGCAGTGCCTTGTAAGAAATGCCGATCGAGGCGTCTTCCGCGCGCGGCAGCGGTTTTTCAATGCCGAACATATCATTTTGATCATCGTCGGCGTGCTGGTGCGTTTCCTGGCGTTCACGCTTGGGCAAGATGATCTGCGCCCACAGCACTACCAGCAAGGCCACGCCATCGCGTGCCAAGCCGAAATTATTGTTTTGCCACACGTCGCGCGCGCCGAAAATCTTCGGTTCGATGGTGCGCGTCAGGGCCAAAGTCACATGGTCGGCATACACGTTGTCGAGCAGTTTCAAGCCGCAGGCCAGCAGGCGCGCATCGATCTCGGCGCGGAACAGCTCGTCGGACAGCACGCGCTTGACGAGCTTGTCGTCGCGGCGCAAGGTTTGATGCGTGAGCAGGCGCGCAATCAGGATTTGGGAATCGTCATTCATCAAAGGTGGCGCCATCTAAATCAAGTGAAACATTCAGTGAAAGCGAGGCGATCGACATGGCCGCCACGTGGGGGTCGGTCAATTGGACCATCTCGTCGGTCGGTGTAAAGGTAATCGGCAAACGTGCCAGTTCGGCCGTCGAGCCTTGCAAGCTCGCTTCGGATACATCACCGAGCAACGGCAGCATCGAGGCACGGTAGGACGCCACGGCAAAGCTGGCCGGCAGCAGCGAGTCCTGCACCGGCACGCTCTTCGGCCCCTCTTCGACGATGCTGGGGAAATTGCCCAGGCTGGCAAAGTTCGACAGGCGTTCGAGCAAGTCATCGAGTTCAAGCTGCATGGCGGGACCGTCGCTGATGGTAGTGGGCGCATCCTCGCCGCTAGGCAGGCCCGTGTTGGTGACGCCTGCCGCCCGCTCGGACAGCAGTTCCGTTTCTGCCACGTCGATCATCTCGGCCGGCGTGGCGAACAGGGGCACGACAGGCTGGTCGATGGCGCCCTCGGCCAGGCTGGCCAAGTCCTCATGCAACAAGAGCCAGCGCTTGATGTCGGTGGTCGACAAGCCTGACTGCCCCAGGTGCACGCGCTGGCGCTCGATCTGGTTCAGCGCACGCGAAAACATGCCCTGCATGTTCAGCAATTTACTTTGCGCGCGGCCGATCGCTTGCGCCGCTCTGTGCGTGGCGCTGTCCGCGTTTTCATCGGAGGTGATGGCGACGAGAATTTCCGAGCCTTTCTCGACCCAGTCGCAGGCCATATTCCATTTCGCTTGAGCCGTGCGCAAACGGAATTCGGAACCGGAGGCGATGGCGTCGGAAAACTCTTCCGTCAAGTCCACCAGGCGACCCAGCAAATGCTGGAGCTGCTCAACGGAAACGCCGCCGACGGCTTGCGCACCGGCCACCTGCGACAGCAAGAAACCCATTTCCGCTTCGTCTTCCGTCTGGCCCAGGCCCAGCAAGCTGTCGATGGCGGACAGCACATTGCGCGCCATCGGCGTGACGCGGTACACGCCCTGCTGCGCATCCCAGGCCAGCAACTGGTTCGAGCGCAAGCGCAGCAAGACCGTTTCCAAACTTTCCGGCAACAGATACGCAAGTTTCGTATTGATATCGGCGCGCGTATACGCGGAGGTGGCCGCATCGGACGCCAGCTCCCGCAACACCAGCAGACGCACCAGCACGCCATCAAAACCGCCATGGAACAGGGCCGTAAACACTTGCAGCAAAGGCTGCGCCCGCTTCAAGTGAAAAACTTGCTCGATTTCATCGGCAGAAATATTGGGCTGAAAATGCGCCTGCAAGGAATCGTGATGCTCTTGCTCTGTCTGATTTGCATCCGTAGCCACGGCTGCACTTGCCATTATATCAATCATTCTTTTCCGGATGAGTGTTAAGCGGGCGGCGCAGCGGGCGAAAGCAGCGCTGCGGGGCGGGGGCGTCAGTATATCAGTTCTGACATGCAATTCGGCTTGTGGAAGAGGGGGATGGCGCTGTCGACAAATCGAGTGTTGCATCAGCAAAACAAGCAACAGCGAAAATTCGGGGTCAGACCCGGCTGGGGGAATGCCTGCCAATGGAAGGCATTCCAATCCGTCAGGACTGACCCCGGCACTTGCTTTGGGGTAAGAAAATCGAATACAAGCAAGCGTAGAAACCTACTTCTTGACGATCTTTTGCAAGGTTTGCTCGACATAATCGCCGCCGTCCGCATCGGCAAACGTCACCTTCACCGGATACCATTCCAGCGACGGTGCCAGCCACAGGTCCACTTGCTGGCCCTTCTTGTCCGGCGGCGGCGCCTTGACCAGGTGAATCGCAGCAACCTCGCCCATGCCGGTGGAAACAAGCTCTTCCTTGATGACCTTGAAAGTCCACGCTTCCGCATCATGCGCGCCGGCCACGAAGAACGCCCATTCCGAGCCGGGGATGAATTTTTCGGGCACCGCACGCGCCACGCTGGCCAATTGCCAGACGGCGCTGTTGCGGTCCTGTTCGCCGCCTTTCAGCGCATAGCTCTCGTCGCCTTCGCCAAAGACGATGGTTTTGCTGTCGCGCTTGAAGGTAGTCGTGACGGCATCCTTGCGGAAGCGCTTTTCCACGAATTGCGCCGGTGCCAGGCCGAAATCGTCGACCGCGCCCTCGCTGCGCTGTTCCAATATCTTGCCGAACAGGGCAGACTTGGTTTCAGCCAGCAGCGAATACTTGCCGCCACCCACGCGCCAGTTGCTGACCGATTCGCCGGACAGCCCGATACCGCGCTGCCTGGCCTTGATCGAGTAGACGAGGTCTGCCGATGGCGCCAGCTTGTACGGGCGCTTGATGACGGGATGCTCCACGGGCGCGTCGGCCATCGCGGGAGTGAGGGGAGTGAAATTAGCGGCCAGCAAGCTGGCGAGCAAAACGCGTTTCAACGTGATCAAAGCAGTCATTTATTTTCCTGTAGCGTCATTGACGCGAATATGGGTCACGGTTTGCGTGGTCAAAGCCCCGCTCGCCTCAGTATTGCGTATTTGTACCGGATACCATTGCATGGACGGCGCCAGCCAGATATCGAGCTGCGACGAATAGGTGCCGGGCTTCGGTGGCCGGCGCAAATGCCAGGTCAGCAGACGGCCCATTTTGGTATCGAGCTCTTCCTCACCCACCAGCTGGAAGCGGAACACGGTCGCTTCCTTTTCCTCGCCGACAAGGATATCGATATTGCCGGCCAGCTGGTTGACGTCGGCGCGGCCGATGGCGGCCAGCTGGAACGGCACCGTGGCCTTGTCTTGCGCGCCCTCCTGCCACGGCGCCGTGGCCGTCGTGGCCGAAAACGTAATGACCTTGGCGTCGCGCTTGAAATGCGTGGCCGTTTGCGCGCGGCCCTTGCGTTTCTCGGTAGCCATGACGGGCACGATGCCGCTCGCATCGACCACACCTTCGCTGCTCAGCACCAGCAAGTTAATGCGCGTGATCAGCATGCTCAAGCCCACTTCCAGTGTCAGGTGGTAAGTATCGCCACTGTTTTCCCACGCCATGGCGGCCACGCCCTGCCACTTGGTACCATCCGCATCGCGCCGGTCCACGTGCAAGTCGAACTGGGCCGAGGCAGGCACATCCGTCCTGTAGTGCCGTACCTGCTCGACATCTGGCGGTGGCGCGCTGGTCGGCGCGGGCGCAGCCGCCGTGGCGGCAGGC
>AHHB01000018.1 GCA_000242815.2 Janthinobacterium lividum PAMC 25724 | reverse complement strand
TTTCGTGCATGAGCGTCAATCTTGACCCAGGGGGCTGCCTTCGCCATCGGTGTTCCTCCACATATCTACGCATTTCGCTGCTACACGTGGAATTCTACCCCCCTCTGCCAGATTCTAGCCTTGCAGTCTCCAATGCAATTCCCTGGTTGAGCCCGGGGATTTCACATCAGACTTACAAAACCGCCTGCGCACGCTTTACGCCCAGTAATTCCGATTAACGCTTGCACCCTACGTATTACCGCGGCTGCTGGCACGTAGTTAGCCGGTGCTTATTCTTCAGGTACCGTCATTAGCAAAAGATATTAGCTTTCACCGTTTCTTCCCTGACAAAAGAGCTTTACAACCCGAAGGCCTTCTTCACTCACGCGGCATTGCTGGATCAGGCTTTCGCCCATTGTCCAAAATTCCCCACTGCTGCCTCCCGTAGGAGTCTGGACCGTGTCTCAGTTCCAGTGTGGCTGGTCGTCCTCTCAGACCAGCTACTGATCGATGCCTTGGTAGGCTTTTACCCTACCAACTAGCTAATCAGATATCGGCCGCTCCACGAGCATGAGGTCTTGCGATCCCCCACTTTCATCCTTAGATCGTATGCGGTATTAGCGTAACTTTCGCTACGTTATCCCCCACTCTAGGGTACGTTCCGATATATTACTCACCCGTTCGCCACTCGCCACCAGAGCAAGCTCCGTGCTGCCGTTCGACTTGCATGTGTAAGGCATGCCGCCAGCGTTCAATCTGAGCCAGGATCAAACTCTTCAGTTTAATCTCTGTTACTTTGCCGTTTTACCGGCACCATCATTGCTGATGGGTCGCTCACTCAAAAAACTGACAGGCCACTACTTTCGTAGCGCCTATTTCATTATTTCTTGTGAACATTTGATATTTTAAGTTTTACAGCGATCCGAAGATCACTGCTGCACTTACATCAAATGCCCACACTTATCGACTGTTAATTGTTAAAGAACGTATTCGGTACTACTTATTTACCACTCTCGCGCTATCGACAAAGCGTTGTGTTTGTCAGCTGCGAAGAAGAAAGAGTATGAAGCGTTTCGGCTATTTCGTCAACCTTCTTTTTTCACCCTGCTTTACTCTGCATTTACATGCGTCGTTCAGCGAGGGGGCGAATTATAGCCCTGGTCCGCTTGCGTCGCAAGGACTATTTTGCGGCCTTTTTCAGCTGGGCAAATATTGCTGTGTGATATCTTAGCGCTGGCAATACCCTGCCTCATTCACCTTGACTCTCATGCCTATTCCACACATCACCCCCACCGCCGATCCCGTACTGGCTAGCGAACTCGAACACTGTATCAATAGCAAAACCAAGCCGCTGGGCAGCCTGGGCCTCCTGGAAACTCTGGCCCACCAGATCGGCCTGATCCAGCAAAGCACGCAATTGACATTGCAGCAACCGGCCATCATCGTTTTTGCGGCCGACCATGGCGTGGTCGCCGAAGGCATCTCCGCCTATCCCCAAAGCGTAACTTGGCAAATGGTGGAAAATTTCCTCGGTAACGGCGCTGCCATCAACGTCTTCGCCCGCCAGTCCGATTGCGTGCTCTATATAGTAGATGCGGGCGTGAACCACGACTTCGGCCCACGCGACGGCTTGCTCGACCGCAAGCAAGGCCCGGGCACGCGCAACTTTGCCAAGCAAGCCGCCATGAGCAAGGAGCAGTGCATGGCCGCCATGCAGGCTGGGATGGACCTGGCCACCACGCTCGATGGCAATGTGCTGGGCTTTGGCGAAATGGGCATCGGCAACACCACCGCCGCCGCCGCACTCATGCACAAACTGACGCAAACACCGGTCGCCGATTGCGTGGGTGCCGGCACCGGCCTGTCCAAGGAAGGCATATTGCACAAACAGCATGTGATCGAAGCGGCCGTCGCGCATCATGCGGCAATCAATGATCCGCTCGACGTGCTCGCCACCTTTGGCGGTTTCGAGATCGCCATGATGGCAGGCGCCATGCTCAAAGCAGCCGAACGGCGCATGATTTTGCTGATCGACGGCTTCATCGTCAGCAGCGCCTTGCTGGTAGCGGCGCGTCTGCAACCTGCCATCCTTGATTATTGCGTGTTTTCGCACTGCTCCGATGAAAACGGTCACCGCCAACTACTGGCCAATCTGGGAGCGCGTCCGCTACTGCACCTCGATTTGCGCTTAGGTGAAGGTACGGGTTCGGCACTGGCCTTGCCGCTGCTGCATGCGGCCGTCAACTTCATGCGCGAGATGGCCACCTTCGCCTCGGCCCAGGTCAGCGAAAAGTCCACGCCGGACTAAGACGATGACTAATCCCGTTTCCGCTGCAGTCCATCAGTGCCGCCTGTTCTTCATTGCGCTACAGTTCTTCACGCGCCTGCCGATCCCGCGCTGGGTGGGTTTCGAGCCGGCCTGGCTGCAGCATGCCTCGCGCTACTTTCCGCTGGTCGGTGTCGTGGTAGCCACAATGTGCGGCGCCGTGTATCTGCTGGCCAGCTGGCTACTGCCTTCGGCGATGGCCGTGCTGCTGGCCGTCGCCGCCGGCATTTATCTGACGGGCGCCTTCCATGAAGACGGTTTCGCCGACATGTGCGACGGCTTTGGCGGCGGATTGACGCGTGAGCGGGTGCTGGAAATCATGAAGGATTCGCGCATCGGCGCGTATGGCGCCATCGGCATCGCCTGTCTGCTGGCCATCAAGTGCGCGGCGCTCGCTTCGCTGCCGCCAGCGGCCGTCGTGGCGACCTTATTCGTCGCCCATCCGCTCTCGCGCTTGGGCGCCGTCTCGCTGATCTGGTTGATGGACTATGCGCGCGGCGAAGGCAAGGCCAAGCCGATGGCGCAGCAGATGACGACGACTGAATTCCTCATCGCCGCCGTCTGCACCCTGTTGCCCATCATCGCCTGCGCCCTGCTGGGGATAATTGACTGGGCAGCGCTGGTCTTTGCCATCTTGGCGGCTGCAGCCGCCGCATTCTGGCTGGGCCGCAAATGCCAGCGCCGCCTGCAAGGCTACACGGGTGACTGCCTGGGCGCCGTGCAGCAACTGGCGGAAGTGGCGATTTACCTGGTCATCCTGTCCAGCTTTCAGCCACCAACACACTTCTAACTACTATTCGCCTCATGCGCCTGATTCTCGTTCGCCACCCCGCGCCGCAAGTGAACAGCGGCACTTGCTATGGCCGCAGCGACGTGGCGGTGGCGCCGCGCGCAATGGCCACGGTGCGCGCCAACCTGCAAGCGACTTTGCCGACCGGTGTGCCGCTCTACACCAGTCCGCTACGCCGCTGTGCCGGGCTGGCAACAGCATTGGCGCAAGACTTGCCTTCCAGCACCTTGCGCTTCGATGCGCGGCTGGCCGAAATGGATTTCGGTACCTGGGAAATGCAACCCTGGCACGCGATAGCGCGCGCGGACATCGATGCCTGGGCTGCCGACCTGGCCTATTACCGCCCTGGTGGAGGCGAGAATGTGCTGGCGATGGCCACCCGCGTCCATGCATTTCTAGGCGACCTGTTGTGCGAACAACACGAAACAGCCATCATCATCTGCCATGCGGGCACCATCCGTCTGCTGTTGGCACTACAGGCCCGGTTGCCATTGGAGGAAACCGCTCTGCGGGCCGCCAATAACGCCCACAAAATCGCCTACGGTGAGACGGTTGTCGTCGATTTCTGATGTCGAATCGTCCAGCCAGCCATTTCAGTCCACGCCCGCTGCACGTATAATAGAGGGGTTTTGGTGCCCGCGCTCATGTCCATGAGCGCAGTTAAACGGGAAACACGATGCCGCAACCGCGGCGCGCGTGTGCTGCCCCCGCAACGGTAAGCAAGTGTCTCCCCCTTCCTACAGGAAGCGGACGACAAGCTATCTCTAACAACCACTGTGCTTGCAATCATCGAGCATGGGAAGGTGGGATAGCCGTACTTGCCAGCCCGGATACCGGCCAGGACAGGTGGAAGTGCGGGCCTTGCCGGGTGCCGCTCCTTCCGTTGAATCTGGCTTGCGGGGACGCAGGCTGGATGCTTTTTCCGAAGAAAACGATATCATGACTGCTCCCGTATTACACCGCCGCACGCCGGCAATGGCGCCGCGCGCCCTGGTTTCCGCCATCTCCCTGTGTTTCGTCATCGCCGCTCCAGCATTCGCGCAAATCGCAAATAAGACGCTAGACAAGATCGTCGTCACGGGCTCCCGCTTCAACAGCGACCCGGCATTGCAACCGATCGGCGCCACGATCATCACGGCTGATGAGATCCGCCACGCAGGGATCACCGATGTAAATCAGGCTATCCGCAAGATCGGCGGCGTGTATGGCCGTCAAAGCCTCACCGGCAGTCCTGACTTTACCCTCGACCTGCGTGGCTTCGGCGCCACCGCCAGCCAGAACACGGTCGTGGTCCTCGATGGCGTACGCCTGTCGGAAAATGAGCTGACCGACCCAGTCCTGGCCAGCATCCCCATCGATAGCGTGGAACGCATCGAGATCACGCGTGGTGGCAGCAGCGTTCTGTACGGCGACGGCGCCACGGGCGGTGTAATTAATATCGTCACCAAGCGTCCAGGCAAGCAGGCTGGCCGTGGTACTGTCTTCGCCGAAGTGGGCCAACTGGGTCAGCGCGAAGTACGCGGCTCCGCAGCCCAGACCTGGAATAACGTTACTCTCGATGCCGCTGTCGGCAAGCAGGAAACCGACAACTATCGCGACAATAACGAATACAAACAGACCAACTTCGGCGGCGGCGCGCAATGGGCAGGCAAGGATGTACGTGCAGGTGTGCGTATCGGCAGCACACGTCAGGATAGTCGCTTCCCTGGCTCAATTACATTGGCCCAGTTTGACGCCAATCCGCGCCAGGCTAAAACACTGAAAGATTTTGGTTCGGTCGACAGCGACCGCTACACAGCATTCGCCGAAGGCCGCCTGGGTACCATTGATCTGGCAGCAGAACTGTCACATCGCGAAAAGACGGCTAAGTCCACCTATTTCAGCAGCTTCGGTCCTTCCGCATCAGAGCGCAAAACCAAGCAAAACCAGTTCTCTCCGCGTCTGCGCCACTTGGGCCAGTTCGACGGTATGCTCAATGAAATTGTCGCTGGCGCCGACTTCATCAAGTGGGACCTGGCGGTCGACGCTTCGTACTCCCAAGCAAAAGCAAAGCAGAAATCGCAGGCATTCTATGTGCGCGATGAACTGAAATTCGCTGACCCGAAAAACTTCCGCGTCGCGGCTGGCGTGCGCCACGAAACTTTTGACAAGGACTCCGTCGATCCGGCACCGTTCAGCACTGCCACCTACAACATCAAGCAGAACCTCAATGCCTGGGACGTACAAGGTAGTTTCGATGTTGTGCCGCAGGTAAATTTGTACGCCAAGGCTGGCCAGAGCTATCGCGTTGCTAACGCCGATGAAAATGGCTACACCCCTATCGCGAACAAACCCTTGCAAGGCCAAACCTCGCATGACCTAGAGCTGGGCGCGACCTACGACAACAGCATCGTCAAGCTAGATGCACGCATCTTCCGCCACAAGCTGAGCAACGAGATCTATTACGATCCGACGGCAGGCGAATCGGGCTGGGGTGCCAACACCAACCTGGATCCAACCAAACACCAGGGTGTTGAACTTGATGCCAGCGCGAACATTGCGGCCGATTGGCGTGTCAGCGGCCACTACCAGCACGTAAAGGCGACCTTCACCGAAGGCGTCAACTCGGGCAAGGAATTGACACTGATCCCGAAAAATACCCTGTCGACCCGCCTGTCATGGGTGCCGAAAGATGGCCAGAGCGCGGACATCGGCGCGCAATGGGTGGACAGCCAGCGCTATGGCAGCGATTTTGCCAATACCTGCGCTGCCAAGGTGCCTTCATTCACCACCTTCGATGCTCGCTATGCACGCAAGTTCGGCGCCTGGGAAGTTGCGGTCAATGCCCTGAACCTGACCGACAAGCAGTACTTCACCAACGCCTACAGCTGCAAAGGCGGCATCTATCCTAGCAATGGCCGCCAGATGAAACTCTCGGCACGCTACGATTTCTAAAGTGGCCAGGAGTTGACTACAATGGCCCGTACGCGCATCCGCATGCGGGCCATTTTTTTGCATTCTCACCATCAACGCATCTAAAGAAGTCCGCAGCCACTTGCACCGTTCCCGCTTCACCTAAGGCAGTCCATGCACCCATTTTTCCGCACTATGCGCCACCGCGCCACCGTGATCCTCACGGTGCTGGTCGTGTGCGCGATTGCCAGCCTCATTTTCTCCGGCATGATCGGTTCGATCGCGATTGCGCTCGCCGACCTGCCTTCCGCCCTGTTCCATGTCGTGCAGGGCAAGCCCGATACCCTCGCCGCCACCCTGCTCGACCTGCGCCTGGGGCGCGCGCTGACGGCCTTTGTCACCGGTGCGGCGCTGTCGCTGGCTGGCCTGATGATGCAAGCCCTGCTGCGCAATCCCCTTGCCGACCCGTATGTGCTGGGCATTTCCGCTGGCGCTTCCGTCGGTGCGCTGGCCGCGCTGCTATTCATGTGCGCGCTGTGGGTCGTTGACGCGGCCGCCTTTGCCGGCGCCGTCGGCGTGTCGCTGCTGCTGTACTTCTTTGCCCGGCGCGACCTGCGCGGCGGCACGGCGGCCGAAGGCGGCGCGTCGCTCTTGCTGCTGACGGGCGTGATACTCGCCTCGGCCTGCATGTCCATCGTCACCCTGATGCTCTCGATCGCTCCTGAAAGCCGCTTGCGCGGCATGGTGTTCTGGATGATCGGTGATCTGTCTGGCGCCCCCGCGCGGCTGATGCCTTGGCTAGTCCTGGCCGGCGCCATGGTGTTTGCGCTGCGCTGCGCGCGATCGCTGAACGTCATGGCGCTACATGCGGAAGCGGCCAGCACGCTGGGCGTGCGCGTGGGCGCCCTGCGCAAAGGATTGTTCTTCTGTTCCGCCCTGCTCACGGCCAGCGCCGTCACCAGCGCCGGCAGCGTGGGCTTCGTCGGCCTGATCGTGCCGCATGCGCTGCGCTTTGCCTGCGGCCCCGATCATCGCCTGCTGATACCGGCCGCCGCGCTGACCGGTGGCACTTTCCTGGTACTGGCAGATACCTTGGCGCGCACCGTGCTGGCGCCGTTGCAGTTACCCGTCGGCGTGGTCACGGCCATGATAGGCGCGCCCGTCTTCCTGTACCAGCTGCATCGATTGCGCAGGGGATGAAACAAACATGATACGCACCTACCAACTGGGCCTGAAAGCGGGCACGCGATGCCTCGTGGCAAACCTCACCTGGCAAATCAGGGATGGCGAATGCTGGAGCATCATCGGCCGCAATGGCGCCGGCAAGAGTACCTTGCTGCGCGCGCTGGCCGGCTTGCGCGAACCGGACGCCGGTCACGTAACAATACAAGGCCGTGCCCTGATCGACTGGCCTTTGGCAAAGCTGGCGCGTGAACGCGCTTTCCTGGCGCAGGCACGCCATGATGCGTTTTCGTATCGCGTGATCGAGACCGTGCTGTCGGCGCGCCACCCATATCACGACAACCATTACTGGGAAGGCAGCGACGACCAGCGCATCGCCCTGGCGGCGCTGGCTTCGATGGAAGTGGAACACCTGGCCGAACGCGATGTACGCAGCCTATCCGGCGGCGAACGCCAGCGCGTGGCGATTGCCGCCATGCTGGCGCAAGACACGCCCTTGCTGCTACTGGACGAACCGGCCAATGCGCTGGACCTGGCGCACCAGGTCAGCGTCATGCGTTTGCTATCGAGCTTGTGCCGCGAACAGCAGAAAACCGTGGTGATGGTGGGGCATGACCTGAACCTGGCGCACAGCGTCTCGACCCACGCACTGCTGCTGATGGGCGACGGCGCCTGGCTAGCCGGCACCGTCGCCGAAGTAATGCAGGCATCCATCCTGGGCGACTACCTGGGCCACCCGATCGACATCATCGAGCACGGCAAACGCAAGATATTCATACCGAAAGAAGACTGACATGAGCGACAACATCGACGCGGATTTGGCTGCCAATACCGCAGCTAATATCGACGCTATAAACGAACGCCACCGCGTGCGCATGGAGAGAAAAAAGGCCATCATCGACGCAGCCATCGCCAAGGCTGACAAGGAAATCGGCATCATCATCGTCAATACGGGCAATGGCAAGGGCAAGAGCTCAAGCGGCTTCGGCATGGCTATCCGCGCCATGGGCCACGGCATGAAGGTGGGCGTGGTGCAGTTCATCAAGGGCGCCATGTCGACCGGTGAAGAAAAATTCCTGCGCCGCTTCCCCGACGAAATCAGCTTTCATGCGATGGGCGAAGGCTATACCTGGGAAACGCAGAACCGCGAGCGCGACATCGAAAAAGCCGAACTGGCATGGGAACAGGCGAAGACCTTCCTGACCGACCCAAGCTACGGCCTGGTGCTGTTCGATGAACTCAATATCGCCCTCAAGTACAACTACCTCGACGTGCACAAGGTCATCGCCGACCTGCTGGAACGCCCGGCCATGCAGCACGTGGTCATCACGGGCCGCGGCGCGCCGGACGAATTGATTGCCATCGCCGACACTGTCACCGAAATGGCCGTCGTCAAGCATGCGTATGCGGCCGGCATCGGCGCACAAATCGGCACCGAGTGGTAGCAGCGCCATGACGCGCACCCTGGTCTTCGGCGGCGCCCGTTCCGGCAAGAGCGCCTATGCGGAAAAGCTGGCCCGCGAGTCGGGCAAGGAAGTCGTCTACCTCGCCACCGCGCAGGCGGGCGATGGCGAAATGGCCACGCGCATTGCGCATCACCGGCTACAGCGCCCGGCCCAATGGGCCACCGTGGAAGAACCGTTGCGCCTGGGCGACGCCATCTTGCAACAGGCGCGCCCAGGGCGTTTGCTACTGGTCGACTGCCTGACCCTGTGGCTGACCAACTTGATGTTTTCCACCGGCGAGACCTATCCGGACGTCGGCGATATCGCCCTGCCCGAACGGTTCCACAGCGAGCGCGCGCACCTGCTGTACGCGCTCGCCGAAGTGGAAGAAACCGGCGCCGACCTTGTGCTGGTATCGAATGAAGTGGGCATGGGCATCGTGCCGTATGGCGCTATCTCGCGTTGTTTCACCGATGAAGCGGGCCGTCTGAACCAGGCCGTGGCGGCCATCTGCGAGCGGGCCGTGTTTGTCGCCGCCGGCCTGCCCCTGCACCTGAAAGGCGCCCCATGTTAAACGGCTTGTCGCTACCCATGCTGGCCGCCTTGATGACGGCTGGCGTGCTGCTCGACCTGGTTCTGGGCGAGACGCGCCGCTGGCATCCGCTGGTGGGCTTTGGCCGCCTCTCCAGCGCGCTCGAGCGCCTGCTGAACCGGGGCCGGGGACGTTTTCTGCGCGGCGCGCTGGCCTGGTCGCTGGCCGTGCTGCCGATCAGCTATGCCGCCTACTGGCTGTGCGGCCTGGCCGGTGCGGCCCTGCATGTATTCCTACTGTATCTGTGCCTGGGCTTGCGCAGCCTGCGCGACCACAATCAACCGATCGCCGATGCCCTGGCCATGGATGACCTGGACAAGGCGCGCCTGCTGACGGCGCGCATCGTCAGCCGCGACACGGCCAACGCCGACGCGACCAGCCTGGCCAAGGCCAGCACGGAATCCCTGCTGGAAAACGGCAACGACGCCGTCTTTGGCACGCTGTTCTGGTTTGCCGTGGCCGGTGGGCCAGGCGCGGTGCTGTTCCGCCTGGCCAATACGCTCGACGCCATGTGGGGCTACCGCACTGCGCGCTACGACTGGTTCGGCTGCTGCGCCGCGCGCATCGACGACATCCTTAATTACCTGCCGGCGCGCCTGACGGCCCTGTCCTATGTCTTGCTGGGCAAGACTATGGCCGACAAGCAGCGCGCCTGGCACTGCTGGCGCAGCCAGGCCCGCAACTGGGGCAGCCCGAACGCGGGCCCGGTGATGGCCAGCGGCGCCGGTGCACTGGGCCTCGCCCTCGGTGGTGATGCCATCTACGACGGCGAACTGGAACGCCGCCCGCCGCTGGGCGCAGGACGCACCGCCGAAGCGCGCGACATCGACCGCGCCTGGCGTCTGGTGGCTGAAACGGCCGTGCTGTGGCTGATCTGGATGGCGTTACTGGCCGGCCTGTACCACCTGCAGGGGCGATACCTTGCTTGAACATGGCGGCAACCTGCGCGACGCCGCGCGCGAGTATGGACGAGCGCTGGCCGACTGGATCGACCTGTCGACCGGCATCAACCCACACTGGTATGCAGCGCCAGCACCGCACGCCAGTGCATGGCACCGTCTGCCGGAAGCCGATCCAGCCTTGGCGGGCGCTGCCTGCGCCTACTACAAGGCGCCAGCCATGCTGCCGGTCGCGGGCACGCAAGCTGCCATCCAGGCCCTGCCGCGCTTGCGCGCCCCCTCGCGCGTGGTCGTGGCCGCGCCATCCTACGCGGAACACGCGCACCACTGGGGTCAGCATGGCCATCAATTGCGGCAAGTGCCGTATGCGCAACTGGGCGCAGCCGTCGACGGCTGCGACGTGCTGGTCGTCTGCAATCCCAACAATCCCACGGGCGAACGTATCGCGCCAGAGCTGCTACTGGAATGGGCCGCCAAGCTGGCCGCGCGCGGTGGCTGGCTGGTGCTCGATGAAGCGTTTGGCGACACGGAAACGCAAGCCGGCCTGGGATCGCACACGGGCAAGCCGGGACTCATCGTGCTGCGCTCGGTGGGCAAATTCTTTGGCCTGGCGGGACTGCGCCTGGGCTTTGTCGCCGCCCATCCCGCTTTGCTGGCCCAGTTGGCCGATATGCTGGGGCCATGGAGCGTCAGCGGCCCGGCGCAGCAGGTGGCGCTGGCAGCCCTGAACGACACGCACTGGCAGGAGGCAATGCGCGAGCGCCTGCGCGGCGAAGGCCTGCGTCTGCACCAGCTATTGGCAGCACACGACATCGCCAGCACTGGCACGGCGCTGTTTCAATGGTGGCCGGAAGAACGCGCCACCGCTTTTTGGCGCCACATGGCACAAGCAGGCATCTGGGTGCGCCTGTTCCGCCACGCCGCCCATGGCATCCGCCTGGGCCTGCCCCCCGACGAACAAGCCTGGCTGCGCCTGCAGCAGGCCCTCACTGCATGGAAGCACATATGAAGCACTTGAAAACCGCACTGCTGCTGGCCGGATTGATCTCGCTGCAGGCGCATGCCGCCATCACCGTGCGCGATGACGACGGCAATACCGTCACCGTGGAAAAGCCGGCGCAACGCATCTTGGCGCTGGCACCGCACGTCACGGAGCTGCTGTTCGCAGCCGGTGGCGGCGACAGGATCGCCGGTGTCGTCAGCTATAGCGACTATCCGGAAGCGGCGAAAAAAATCGCGCAGGTCGGCGACAACCGCCAGTACGATATGGAGCGCATCATCGCCATGAAGCCCGACTTGATCGTCGTCTGGATGCATGGCAGCGCCGAGCGCCAGATCGCCATGCTGCGCCAGTTGAAGGTACCGATCTATCATAGTGAACCGCGCAAGCTGGCCGATATACCGGACAGCATGGAGCGCCTGGGCCAGCTGATGGGAACGGAAAAAGTCGCCAAAGCGGCCGCCGCCCAGCTGCGCGCCAAACTGGCCAGCTTGACGGCGCAGTATGCGCAACGCCCGCCCGTACGCGTGTTTTACCAGGTGTGGGACAAACCGATATATACCTTGAGTGGCGCGAGCATCGTCAGCGATTCCATGCGCTTGTGCGGCGCGCACAATATCTTTGCCGCGATGAAGGTGGTGGCGCCCGTCGTCACGCCGGAAGGCGTGTTGCAGGAAGACCCGGAAGTCATTTTCGGCACCAGCGAAAAAAGCGATCCGCGCAGTGAAGGCGGCTTGTCCATGTGGCGCGCCTTCCCGTCGATGACGGCCGTGCGCAGCAATAACCTGTTCCGTCTGAATGGCGATCTGCTGAACCGCGCCGGTCCGCGCATGATCGAGGGCACGGCCGCCATGTGCGAGCAGCTGGAAGTGGCACGCCAGCGCCGCGCCAATCCCGCCTCCAAGGGTGCAAAATGAGCCACACCGCGAGTCACTACCAGCGTATCGCCTGCCTCTCGACAGAAGCCGTGGAGACGCTGTATGCGCTCGGTGCGCAAGACGTCATCGCCGGTATTTCAGGCTTTACCGTGCGCCCGCCCCGCGCGCGTGCCGAGAAAACCAAGATCAGCGGCTTTTCGTCTTCCAGCCTGGAACGCATCCTGGCCGTAAAGCCCGACCTGGTAATCGGCTTTTGCGACATGCAGGCCGATATCTGCCGCGACCTGGTCAAGGCCGGCATCGAAGTGCATCAGTTCAACCAGCGCACGGTGGACGGCATCTTGCGCATGATCGCCGTGCTGGCCGCGCTGGTGCAGCGCGAAGAGGCCGGGCGCGTACTGATCGCCAGCCTGCGCGCGGACATCGCCGCCGCCCGGACCCGCGCCGCTTCCTGGACGCGCAAGCCCGTGATTTACTTTGAAGAGTGGAATGATCCCCTGATGAGCGGCATCGGCTGGGCGGCAGAGTTGATCGGCATCGCCGGCGGCACGGACGCTTTCCCGCAATTATCCGTGCATCCGGGCGCCAGGGAACGCATTATTGCCGATCCTTTGGAGGTGGTGCGGCGCGCGCCCGACATCATCATCGCCAGCTGGTGCGGCAAGAAGTTCCAGCCCGCGCAATTTACGGCACGCCCCGGCTGGGACGCGATTCCCGCCGTGCAAAACAAGATGCTGTTCGAGATCAAGTCGCCCGACATTCTTTCGCCCGGTCCGGCCGCCATCACGCAAGGCTTGCGCCAGATCAGCGACATCATCGCGCAGTGGCAGCAGCAGGCATGAACGCCGCCTTCCCCGTCCTGATGGTGCAGGGCACGACTTCCGACGCGGGCAAGAGCACCGTCGTCGCGGCCCTGTGCCGCCTCTTGAAACGGCGTGGCGTGACGGTGGCGCCGTTCAAGCCGCAAAACATGGCGTTAAATAGCGCGGTGACGAGCGACGGCGGCGAAATCGGCCGCGCCCAGGCCCTGCAAGCACTGGCTTGCGGCATCGCGCCGCACACGGACATGAATCCGGTACTGTTGAAACCATCATCGAACACGGGCGCGCAGGTAATCATTCACGGCAAGGTGCGCGCCGAAATGGATGCGCGCGACTATCAGCAATACAAAACCATCGCCATGGGCGCCGTGCTCGAATCGTACACGCGCCTGCGCCAGCAATACGCCGCTGTCATCGTCGAGGGCGCCGGCAGTCCCGCCGAAGTCAACTTGCGCGCGCGCGATATCGCCAACATGGGCTTTGCCGAAACCGTCGACTGCCCCGTGATCCTGGTAGCCGACATCGACCGCGGCGGTGTCTTCGCGCACATCATCGGCACCCTGGCCTGCCTGTCCGACAGCGAGCGCGCGCGCATCCTCGGCTTTGTCATCAACCGCTTCCGCGGCGATATATCGCTGCTGCAACCGGGCATCGATTGGCTGGAGCAGCAAACGGGCAAGCCCGTGCTGGCCGTGCTGCCGTATTTGCAAGGCTTGTTTCTCGATGCGGAAGATGGCGTGGCAACGATGCAGGCCGAACGTGGTGCCTTCAAGGTAGTGGTGCCGCAACTGCCGCGCATCAGCAACCACACGGATGTCGACGCGCTGCGCGCGCACCCCGATATCGACCTGCAATTCATTCAACATGGACAGCCCATTCCACCAGCCGATCTGGTGATACTGCCCGGCAGCAAAAATACGCGCGGCGACCTGGCCTGGCTGCAGCAGCAGGGCTGGCCCACTTACCTGGCAAAACACCTGCGCTATGGCGGCAAGGTGCTCGGCATCTGCGGCGGCTTCCAGATGCTGGGGCAAAGCGTGCGTGATCCGCTGGGCTTGGAAGGCGCGGCGGGCGAGTCCACGGCGCTGGGCCTGCTCGACATGGTGACAGAATTGACGACAGAAAAACGCCTGCAGCAGGTCGCTGGCCACTGCGCGTTTGCCGGCGCGGCCGATGCGCCCGTGTCAGGCTATGAAATCCATATGGGCGTCTCGCATGGCGCGGCGCTGGCGCAGCCGGCCTTTGTCATCGATGGCCGCGCAGAAGGAGCCGTGTCGGATGACGGGAACACCTGGGCAGCTATTTGCACGGCATGTTCGACACGCCCGCCGCGTGTACGGCGCTGCTGCGCTGGGCGGGGCTGGACTCCCGCCACACGGTGGACACCGACGCCCTGCGCGAGGCCAGCCTGGAGCGTATCGCCGATGCGGCGCTGCCGCTGCTGGCCGCCCTGGAACACCTCCAACGCTAGCGACTATTGTTTCAGGCACATGCCCATGTACGAACGGTCGGTCGAAAACTCGACTGCCATGCTCGACGACACGGGCATGAACATCGAATAGTCGGCTGGCACATCGGCCGGGTCCTTGAATACGGCGACGCCATCGAAATCGACGGCTTGCGCGCCCAGGCCCAGCTTGTTGACGGTGATGGTTTCCGCATGCGTCTTGCCAGTCGTATTATTCGTCACGGTGGCGGTACTGCCGGCAACGACAATCTTCCCGCTGATGCCCTGCGCTGCGCAGGCGTAGCTGCCATTGAGTTCCGTGCCGATCTTCTGCTGTTTGGCGGCCACGATGGTGCCCACGCGCATGACGTTTTCCTGGTTGCGGCCGTAGCGATCGATAAACAGCGCCAGCCCCCGGTCCCCCGCATGCACATGCACGATGCCGAAGTCCTGGTCACCCTGGCGGGCGACGAGCAAGCCGCTCTTCGCATCCTTGACCAGCGTCAGGCTGGCGTTTTCCGCTGCCAGTTGCGGCGATACTGCAGAGCACACGCCTTGCGCGTTGAAGACGCCGCCATTGCACAGTTGGGCTGCTCCGTCGGCTGCGATCTTGAGAGTGCCTTTCGGATGGAAAGGGAAAGCGCCGTTCGAAGCATTGCGCATGGTCCCCAGGAAAATATAGTTGCCGGCCAGCTTGGCCACGTCACTGACCGCATAGCCGCTGCCGCTGACGGTCGAGACCATATTACCCAATTTGATATTGCCCGACAGCAGACGCGTGCGCGCATCGACGGTGACGCTGAAATCTGTCGCCGTGTCCGTGTAAGTGGTGAGATTGCCGCTGGTGCTAGCGCTAAACGTACCGCTGCGGTCACTCAAGCCGAACTGCGTCGACAAGACACGGATGGCATAGGTTTTCTTGACGCTGTCAAATGTGATGCGCCAGGTGTCGCCGATATCGGCGGCCACGTCATACACGCTTTCATCGGCGCTGGCGCCGGCAATGATATTGAGGCCAGCCTCTTTCGCCACCGCTTGCGATGCCAGCGTCACGCTGTCGGCAGGGACCACGGGAGGCGTCACCACAACGGGTGGCTTGACCGGTACTTCCGGCGCGCCACCATCGCTGCCGCCACCGCATGCGGACAGGGCCGCGCCCAACAAAACGATCGAAATTGTATTCTTCATCATTGACCTTCCAGGATTCTAGGACAAATTGCGAGTAACAGAGCCCGCAACGACAGCACTCATGCTAGATCCGGACGGAAGTTAATACTATGGAACAATTGTTCTATAGACTTTCTACGGCAACCTCTCGCTCAGCACGGCCAGCGACGGCGCCAATGCCGTCTTGTTATCCACATCGAACTTAATTCTCCCATGGTGCAATGGATCCACTTTCATCGGGCGATGGCGGCATTGTGCTGCGCGACACAAGACATGCCAAAATTGCAAGCATGGCAGGCCAGGAGGCGCGAGCGGCACGTCTGCGCCATCTATGTAACAATTCGCCCTACTGTAGGCTTTCCTCGCCAGGCGCACATCCATGAGCAGTTCTCCCGTTAAAAGCTACCTTCCATGGGTGGTTGCCACCGCCCTGTTCATGGAGCAACTCGACTCCACCATCGTCAACACCGCCATCCCCGCCATGGCCGCCAGCCTGCATGTGACGCCGCTCAGCCTGAAGGCCGTCGTCACCAGCTACATCCTGAGCCTGGCCGTCTGCATTCCCATCAGCGGCTGGATGGCCGACCGCTTCGGCACGCGGCGCGTGTTTTCGGCCGCTGTGGCCATCTTTACCCTCGCCTCCATCCTGTGCGGCCTGTCCGTGAATGCCCCCATGCTGGTGGCCGCGCGCCTGCTGCAAGGAGTGGGCGCAGCCATGATGATGCCGGTGGGCAGGCTCACCATCATCCGCACCTTTCCCAAGTCGCAATTGCTGGCGGCCATGAATTTCGTCATCATCCCGGCCCTGATCGGCCCCCTGCTGGGTCCCACGGTGGGCGGACTGATCGTGCACTGGCTGTCGTGGCGCGAGATTTTCTTCGTCAACGTGCCCGTGGGCCTGGCGGCGCTGTACCTGGCGCACCGCTACATGCCCGATTACTACGGCGACAAGCCCCGTCCGCTGGACTTGATCGGCCTGGTACTGTTCGGTACCGGCATCGCCTTGCTGTCGTGGCTGCTGGAAATCTTTGGCGAGCACAAGATCGATCCCACCTCGGCGGCCGTGCTGCTATTCATTTCCATCAGCCTGCTGGCCGCGTACGTCTGGCATGCGAGCGAAGTGCTGCACCCGCTGTTGCGTCTGACCCTGTTCAAGATTCGTACCTTCCGCGTCTCCGTGGTGGGCGGCTTTGTCACGCGCCTGGGCGTGGGCAGCCTGCCCTTTCTCTTGCCGCTGCTGTACCAGCTGGGCCTGGGCTTGCCCGCCTGGCAATCGGGCTTGCTGATGATGCCGTCGGCCGCAGCCGCCATGGGCATGAAATTCATTTCCGCGCGCGTATTGGCACGCTTCGGTTACCGCCAGGTGCTGGTCGTCAATACTGTGCTGATCGGCATCACCATCGCCATGTTTTCGCAGGTGGGCGCGGGCACGCCGCTGTCCCTGATCGTCGCCATCAGCCTGTGTTTGGGCTTTTTCAATTCCCTGCAATTTTCCGGCATGAACACCATCGCCTATGCCGATGTCGACCAGAGCGACTCCAGCATGGCCAGCACCATCGCCAGCTCGATGCAGCAACTGTCGATGAGCTTTGGCCTGGCCTTCGGTTCGCTGATCACGGGCTGGTACCTGGGCGACATGGCGCAGTCGGATCGCGCCATGCTCAGCACCGCCCTGCACCACACCTTCCTGACACTGGCCGCCCTGACGGTGCTGTCTTCGCTGACCTTCTGGACCTTACGCCGCGACGATGGCGAAAGCATCAGCAAGGGCACGGACCGCGACGCGGAAGATGCGGCCAACGTGAAGGCCCTGGCCCTCGTACAGACGGCAGTAAAAAGTACAAAAGGCTGAACCAGATCAAGCCTGCCGCAAGCGCCGCTGGTGCTTTTACCTGACGCTGCTACCGTGACGGCAGGAGGTGCGCATGGCGGCAGAGCGGCGGTTTGCATGGAAGGGTATCGACCGCCGTGGCAAGGCGGTCGATGGCATCTTGCGCGCCGCCGACGCCACCGCTGCCAGCATGGCCTTGCGGCGCCAAGGCATCCTCGCCACCAAGGTACGGGCTGCACGGGCCGCGCCGGGCAAGGCCATCACCGGCCAGGATATCGCGCTGTTCACGCGCCAACTGTCGACCATGATGGCGGCCGGCGTGCCGTTGCTGCAGGCCTTCGACATTGCCGGCAAGGGCCAGGTCAAGCCCGCCGTCACCGAGCTGATGCGCGACTTGCGCCACGACATCGAAGCGGGCAGCAGCCTGCAGCAGGCCTTCCGCCAATTCCCGCTGCTGTTTGACGAACTGTATTGCAAGCTGCTGGCCGCCGGCGAGCAGGCTGGCATCGTGCAAGATTTGCTGGCGCGCCTGGCCACGCACCAGGAAAAGGCCATCGCCCTGCGGCGAAAAATACGCGGCGCGCTGATGTATCCGCTGGCCATTGTGTGCGTTGCCATCGCTGTCACGGCCATCATCATGAGCGTAGTCGTGCCCGCCTTCCGCCAGGTATTTGACAGCTTCGGTGCGCCATTGCCATTACCGACCCTGCTCGTCATGGGCTTGTCCGCCTTTCTCGTGCGCCACTGGCTGGCCTTGCTGACGGCAGTGCTGCTGGCCTCGCTGCTAGCGCACCTGGCCTGGCAGCGCTGGCCTGCCCTGCGGCGCAAGATGCAACTGTGGGCCTTGCGCCTGCCCGTGTTCGGCGCGCTGCTGCGCAAGGCGGCAATTGCCCGCTGGACGCGCACCCTCGCCGCCATGTTCGCCGCAGGCGTGCCGCTGCTAGACTCGCTCGGCCTGGTAGGCGACGCCTCCGGCCACGCGCTGTACCAGGAAGCGACGACGCGCATCGAACGGGAAATCCGCGCCGGTGGCAGCCTGGCCCTGGCCATGCAACACAGCGCCGTGTTCCCCCCGCTGCTGACGCAGCTGGCGCTGATCGGCGAAGAATCTGGCGCGCTCGACGCCATGCTGTCGCGCGCCGCTGATATCATCGAGGCGGACATCGACGCCACGGTCGCCACCCTTTCGACGCTGCTGGAACCGGCGCTGATGGTGGTGCTGGGCGTGCTCGTCGGTTCACTCGTGATTGCCTTGTATTTGCCGATTTTCAAGCTGGGCGCCGTGATTTGACTGCGCCCTGCGCAAAACATCCCCATGTGCTGGCAGATGTTTTACACTACGGTCGTGCCAGGCAATGTTTGCGCGGCAACGATCTTCACCTCAGACAAATCCATCATGCTGCAAGATACCCTGCTGTTCGCTGCGCCCGGCAACCTGCCTGTCGCCCTCATCGCCGCCCTGTTCGGCCTGATCGTGGGCAGCTTCCTCAACGTGGTGATCCACCGCGTGCCAAAATGATGCAGCGCGAGTCTGATAATTACGTGGCGCAAGAAAGCGGCTTGCCCCTGCCGCACACGCAGCGCTACAACCTGATGCTGCCGCACTCGCAATGCACCGCTTGTGGTCACCGCATCACGGCCATGGAAAACATTCCCGTCATCAGTTACCTACTGTTGCGCGGCAAGTGCAGCGCCTGCCAAGCGCCTGTCTCCGTGCGCTATCCACTGGTCGAGCTGCTGACGGGCGCACTGTCGGCCCTCTTGATCTGGCACTTCGGCAGCGGCTGGACGGGCCTGGCCACGCTGGTGTTTGCCTGGGTGCTGATCGCCATGACCTTCATCGATGCCGACACGCAAATGCTGCCCGACGACCTCACCTTTCCCTTGCTGTGGGCGGGGCTGCTGGTCAATATCAACGCCACCTTCGTGCCGCTGCAAGACGCCGTCATCGGCGCAGCCGCCGGCTATCTGGCCCTGTGGGCCGTCTATTGGGCCTTCAAGCTGGCGACAGGCAAGGAAGGAATGGGCTATGGTGATTTCAAATTGCTGGCGGCGCTCGGTGCCTGGCTGGGCTGGAGCATGTTGCCGACGATCATATTGTTGTCCTCGCTGGTCGGCGCCGTGGTCGGCATCGGCCTGATCGTCTTCGCCAAACGGGGCCGCGACAAACCGATCCCGTTCGGCCCTTACCTGGCAGCAGCAGGTCTGATCGCCCTGCTGTACGGCACGCCACTGTCGCGGCTGACGCTGGGCCTGACCGGCTGACCGGCGCAGCAGCGTGCACCTGATGGATAAACACATGCAACAACAAAACGCCCCTTATTTCAGCGTCGGTCTCACCGGCGGCATCGGTTGCGGCAAGAGCACCGTGGCCGACCTGTTCGCCGCGCGCGGCGCTTCCATCGTCGACACCGACCAGATCGCCCACAGCCTGACAGCGCCAAACGGCGCCGCCATGCCGGACCTGTTGGCGCAATTTGGCGCGGACTACGCCGATGCTCGGGGCGCCCTCGATCGCCCAAAAATGCGCAAGCTGGTGTTTTCCGATGCCGCCGCCAAGGCCAGGCTGGAAGCCATTCTGCATCCGCGCATCCGCCAGGCCACGCTGGCGGCGGCCGCCGAAGCGACGGGCAGCTATGTGATCTTTGCCGTGCCCCTGCTGGTCGAGTCAGGTGGCTGGGTGGAGCGCGTCAACCGCGTGCTCGTCATCGATTGCCCGGAAAGTTTGCAAGTATCACGTGTCATGGCGCGCAACGGCTTATCTGAAGAACAAGTCAAAGCCATCATGGCCACGCAAGCCACGCGCGCCATGCGCCTGGCGGCGGCGGACGATGTGATCGACAATCATGCCGATTTGGACGCCCTGACACCGCAGATTGCCCAGTTGCACGATTTATATCTGGCATTTTCAAAAAGAATGGCCGGAATCGGGCCGCAACGTTTGTAATTTGTCGACGCTTGGTTCAAAATCACGGGATTGTTTGCAGGTCCTTACTTAAGGGAATTATTTTGATTGTCTACGAATACCCTTTCAACGAACGCATACGTACCTTATTGCGACTGGAAGACCTGTACGACAAATTCAAGTTCTTCATCCAGCAAGAACATGCAATGCAGCATCATGTTGCCTTGGCGACTATTTTTGACATGCTCGAAGTGGCCGGCCGCGCCGACCTGAAGTCCGACCTGTTGCAAGAACTCGAACGCCAACGCCAAAGCCTGCTCGGTTACCGCAGCAATCCGAACGTGGAGCCGGAAACCCTCGATGCCATCCTTGCTGAACTCGACAGCGTCAGCGGCGCCCTGGTGGCCGCGCAGGGCAAGACGGGCCAGAATATCCGCGACAATGAATGGCTGATGAGCATCCGCGGGCGCACCATCATCCCGGGCGGTGCCTGCGAATTCGACTTGCCTTCCTACTTCGCCTGGCAAAAGCGCAGTTCCGAGCAGCGCCTGAACGATATCCACGCATGGTTTGCGCCGCTGGCACCGCTGTTCGATGCGCTGGCCTTGGTATTGCGTCTGCTGCGCGATTCCGGCGGCCCCGTGAAACTGATCGCCAATGGCGGCAGCTACCAGCAAATGCTGCAGGGCAAGGTGTACCAGATGCTGCGCCTGAGCCTGGATGAGAACAGCGGCGCCATCCCGGAAATTTCCGCCAACAAATATATGCTATGGATACGCTTCACTACCCAGGGCGGCGACTTGAAACCGAAGCCGCTGGAAGAAGATGTTCCGTTCGAGCTCACGCTCTGTAATTTTTAACTGCTACTTATTTGCCCCATCATGACCGTCGTTAACTGCCCTACCTGCGCTGCCAAAGTCGAATGGACTGAAGCCAATACATTCCGCCCCTTCTGCTCGGAACGCTGCAAGCAAATCGACCTGGGTGCCTGGGCCGAGGAAAAATATACGATCCCCGCCGCCGACCCGTTTGAAGATCCTCTGGCGGACGAAGACAACAAGCCGCAGTAAGCCGCAATTAGCCTCAACTAAACGGATTTTCCAGGCGCAGCGCCTGCATGACGAACCTGTCGAGCCTGCCGCTCACCACCGTCAAGCCGTAGGCAATACCCATCGCCGCGATCTGTCCATCCACGCCGTGCGCGTGGCCGCGAGCATGCAGACGCGCACAGACATGTGCGCAATCGAGGTCAAATTCCAGCAGTCGCGGCGCATACTCTGCCAGCACAGCCTCCAGCCAGCCTTCCAGCGCCAGTGCTTCCAGCGCCGCTTCGCGCCGCCAGCTGTGCTGTATGCCTGCGCGCAACTGCGCGATCACCTGCACCGGCACATAGCGCGCCTCGGGCGGCACCCGTTCCAGAAAGGCGAGCACGCCTGTCGGCGCAACGCTACCCATGCGCGCCGCAACGATCACATCCGTATCGACCAGATAAGCGAGCGTAGGCATGGCCGGTCAGGAGCGGCGCCCGAAATCCGTATCGAGCCCGACGTCGGGCATGCTGGCCAAAATATCGTCGAGCGGACGCTTAGTCAGCGGCCGCAAGGCGCTGCGCAGGATGTCGCGATGCTCATCTTCGATGCTGCGCCCATGCGCTCGGGCACGCTTGTGCAGCGCGGCAATCAGCAATTCATCGGTATCGGTAAAGGTCAGTGTCAGCGGCATGCGAAACTCCCCGGTGCTTGATGCAAGCACTGTAGCGCACAGCGCGCAAGATACAAGGAGAGCAAAAGGAAAGTTTGCGCCAGCGCGCAGCATGGCGCTGCCCGCTGGCACTATTGAAGATCAGGCAGACGCCAGCAATTCCCGGCGCACCTCATCGAGCCATTCCAGCAGGGGAATGGTGGCCGGAAGCAAGGGTTCCACGCCGACCGTGCCCTGCCAGGCGAACGCCTGCCCTTCCAGGCTTTGCGGCTCGCCCCGCCAATGGCGACTGATATAAAAATGCAGGCGCACATGCGCATGCGGATACACATATTCGACGCCGCACCAGGCCTCGGCACTGTCAATATACAGCCCCAACTCCTCGACAAACTCGCGTTTCAAGGCGTCAAAGATGGCCTCGCCCGGTTCGACTTTGCCACCTGGAAATTCCCAATAACCGTCATACGGCTTCCCAGCCGGGCGCTGGCCCAGCAGTACGTCACCATTCGGCTTCATCAAGATACCCACGGCCACATCGACAGGCTGGACTTTATCCTTCAAGCTCACTTCGCTCATTGCGCCAGCTTTCCCGCGTAATCGCGCGCAAATTGCCAGGCCACCCGGCCCGAACGGGAACCGCGCTGCAAGGCCCAGCGCAGCGCCTCGCCACGCGCTGCCGCAATCTGTTCCGGCGTGCAGCCAAAGCTAGCGAGCCAGTGCGCGACGATGTCCAGATAGTCATCCTGCTTGAACGGGTAGAACGACAGCCACAGGCCGAAGCGCTCGGACAGCGAGATTTTCTCTTCCACCGTCTCGCCCGGATGCAAATCGCCATCGTCGTCCGTCTTGTAGCTGGTATTGTCCGACATCCGTTCCGGCATCAGATGACGGCGGTTCGACGTGGCATAGATCAGCACATTCTCCGATTGCGCGGCGATGCTGCCATCGAGCGCTACCTTCAACGCCTTGTAGCCGCTCTCGCCCTCTTCGAACGACAGGTCGTCGCAAAAGATGATGAAGCGCTCAGGGCGCGCCGCCACCAAGTCAACAATGTCGGGCAGGTCGACAAGATCGGCCTTGTCCACTTCGATCAGGCGCAAGCCCTGGCTGGCGAACTGGTTCAGGCACGCCTTGATCAAGGAAGACTTGCCCGTCCCCCGCGCGCCCGTCAGCAGCACGTTGTTGGCCGGACGCGCACCGACGAACTGGCGCGTGTTCTGTTCAATTTGCGCTTTTTGCGTGCCGATATTGTGCAAGTCATCCAAAGCGATCGATGACACGTGGGCCACAGCCTGCAAATAGGCTGCTGCGCCCTGGCGCCGGCGCCAACGGAAGGCAAAACTGTTCCAGTCGGGCGCGGGCGTCGGCTGCGGCAGGATCGCTTCCACGCGCGCCAGCAAGGCTTCGGCGCGGATCAGGAATTGATCGAGTGTGGTCATGAGCGGTAGTCGGCGTTGATCGACACGTAGTCATGCGACAGGTCGCACGTCCACAGGGTCGCCGTGGCATCGCCACGCGCCAGCTTCACGCGGATGGTAATTTCGCTTTGCTGCATCACGCGCTGGCCATCCTGTTCCTGGTAGTCCGGGTTGCGGCCGCCATTCTTGGCCACCCACACGTCGTCCAGGTATAGATTCAACTGGCCCACGTCGAGGTCGTCCACGCCCGCATAACCGATGGCGGCCAGGATGCGGCCCAGGTTCGGGTCGGAGGCGAAGAAGGCCGTTTTCACCAGCGGCGAATGGGCGATGGAATACGCGATCTTGCGGCACTCTTCCACGTTGCGGCCGTCTTCCACGGTCACGGTCATGAACTTGGTCGCGCCTTCGCCGTCGCGCACGATGGCTTGCGCCAGGAACGTCGACAGTTCGGTAACGGCAGCGGCCAGTTCGGCATAGTGCGGCGAATCGGTCGAATCGATATGCAGGCTGCCAGCGCCCGTGGCCACCAGCATGAACGAGTCATTGGTGGAGGTATCGCCATCGATGGTGATGCAGTTGAACGATTTATCGGCCGCCTGCTTCACCAGCTGGTCCAGCACGGGCTGGGACACGGTGGCGTCAAACGCGAGGAAACCGAGCATGGTGGCCATATTCGGCTTGATCATGCCGGCCCCCTTGCTGATGCCCGTCAGCGTCACCGTGTGGCCACCGATGGTGACGCTGCGCGAGCCCGCTTTCGGCTGCGTATCGGTGGTCATGATGGCTTCGGCCGCCGAGAACCAGTTGTCTGAAGTGAGCGCGGCCACGGCTTGCGGCAAGCCGGCGACCAGGCGCTGTACGGGCAGCGGTTCCAGGATCACGCCGGTGGAAAACGGCAGAATCTGCTGCGGCGTGCAGCCCAGCAGCTCGGCCAGTGCGGCGCAGCTCGCTTGTGCATCGGCCAGGCCCGATTCGCCCGTGCCTGCATTCGCGTTACCCGTGTTGACCAGCAGCGCGCGGATAGGCGCAGCGCCGGCCGTCACGGCAGCGAGGTTGGCTTTCGAGATTTGCACGGGTGCAGCGCAGAAGCGGTTCAGGGTGAACACGCCGGCCACGGTGGCCGTCGGCGCCAGTTTCAATACCAGCAAATCTTTGCGGTTGGGTTTCTTGATGCCGGCTTCGGCAACACCGATTTCAATGCCGGCGACGGCTTTCAGGTCGGCGGCGACGGGCTTGGGGGAATTGACGGCCATAGGAGTTCTTCTGCGAGGGAAAAAGGAAACGCTATTGTAGCGCCTTCGCGGCGCCGCTCACATATGCAGCATGCAACAAGCCATCTGTCCATGCGCTCACTTCTGCCACGCGGCTACTTCCAATCTCCGCTCTACCCATTCGCGTCACGGCCACAGCAGTCATATCGGACATATTCAATAAAGTCAGATGGAAGGTATTAGGTCAGCGTGCACTTTGGATAGCAGCATTGCACATGCGTATAATTTAAGAAATTGCAAAATTATATTTGTATATTAATGACCTCAATATGCAGTAGAATTTCGCCCCCCTTCGCGCAAGCCTGAATGGCTGGCGCGCTGGAGACTCCAGCCACCCATTCGTTATTTATAAAAAAATAACGACATTTATTGTTCCTATATGAAAAAAACTTCTTTGAGCATTCTGCTTTCAGCAGTGCTGCTTGCGGCATGCGGTTCAGGAGGCAAGGATGCTCCCGCTCCCGAGATACCAGCGCCCACCCCAACCTTCAAGACATTCACCGAAGCGGTTCGCAAGGCTGAAACTAGTGGGAGCATTCCTGTGCTCGATCGCAGCGCGACGCTGTCAGGCACGGACAGCAATGCGAACGGCATACGCGACGATATTGAAACCCATATCAACAGCATGCCAGATACCGCAACTCAAAAGAACGCGCTTCGGCAAACCGCGCAGGCATTTACCTCGGTACTCACCACGAATCTGGCTGACAGCAGCGCGTTGACGGCGTCGTCCACCAAACTGTCGAATGCATCGTCGTGCCTGTTCAGCCGATATCCGAGTCCGCTTGCGAGCAAGCGCGCCAGAGAAATGGAAAAGTTACATATCAACACCAGGCAGCGCTTCGATGCCTATGATGCATACAATGCAGCCCTGAGCGGTACGACTTCCCTGGCACCGGCAGGAGACGGCTGTGAAAATTAAGGCCTATTTTTTCCGCAAACTGCTGGCCCTGATCTTGATCCCTGCCTTGCTGGCTCCGGCCTACGCAGCCATCCCTGCAAATGCACTTTGCACGCCGAAAGGTTATACGCTCGGCTTTTTTAATGGCGTCTGGAATACCAAGTTCGAAGCTGACAATGGACGCGATGCATTGCGAAATCTGCTGACTGACAGCTATAACAGCGAGAACGTCAAGTACGAAACCTTTTATAACTACAGCGGCAAAAATCCCGGTAGCGGCGCAACGATGATGCAAGATGTTGCCGAGGTATTTATTCAACGCGCGCGCGAAATCGACTCCAGCGGCGAAATGGGCAACAGATTTGAGTATTTCTGGGACAATCTTTCTGGGGACAAATCGTTCACCAATAAAATCCGCAATTTTCTGCCGTCCGCCGCCTTGATACTCGATCAGATCGCGACAAGCATCATGAACAAACTGATCGGAGCAATCAGTTCGCTCGTCAGCAATCCGCCAACCGAGGCCACCTACTCCCTGCACAAAACGCGGATCGAAGCGCTTTCAGTAGAAGGACAAAAGCTGATTTTCGTTGCTCATTCGCAAGGCAATCTATTCGTCAACCGCGCCTACGATTATGCGCTGACAAAAATCAGCGCATCGAGCATCGCTGTTGCGCAAATTGCGCCTGCATCGACGACCCTGCGCGGCGGCCATCTGCTGGCAGACATCGACCTGGTCATCAACGGCCTGCGTTTGACAGGCATCACTTCAGTGCCGCCGATTAACTTGAACCTGCCTGCATCGACTGCCGATGCTTCCGGCCACATGCTGGTGGAAACCTATCTTGATGCGAGCCGGCCGGCCCGCGCGCAGGTCAAATCGCTGTGGAAAGAGCCATGCAGCAATTGCAGGCGCCGCCCAAGCAGGGTAACGTCGGCGCATTTACCGTGACGCTCACCTGGGACGGCCAGGGCGATGTCGATTTGCACAGCCTTGAGCCAAACGGCATGCAGGTCTATTACGCCAACCGCAATGGCAACGTCGGACGTCTCGATGTCGATAATGTCATTGCAAACGGACCCGAGCATTATTTCGCTTCGTGTGATGCAAAAGTGCTGCAAGCTGGAACGTACTCGTTCGGTATCAACAACTTCTCCGGCGCGACCGGGCGCACTGCAACAGTCCAGGTGTCCACCTCCAGCGGTGGCGTACTGTCATCCAAATCAGTCGATGTGGGGGCGGTCAGGGGCTCATCTGGCAGCAGCGCTCCCATTCCCGTCGTCAAGCTTGTGGTATCAAAGGATGCGAGTAGCGGGGCATTTGACTTCCTCGCCCAATAAGCTACCAACAGGGCGCAGCATAAAAAAACGGAGACCGCGGTCTCCGTTTTTTGTCAGGCTGTGAAACCGCCTTACGCCAGCTTGCCGTGGCAAGCCTTGTACTTCTTGCCGCTGCCGCAAGGACATGGGTCGTTGCGGCCCACTTTCAGGCCCATGCTCACGCTCATGTCGTCGACGTTGTCCATCTTGCCGCCGGCTGTAGGCGCCAGCAATTCTTCCGGCGCCGCGTTGGGGTCGAATTCAGCATGCTGGTAGTGCACGTTTTCCACGTGCGACTGCTGCATCGCCTGTTCGGCCGCATCGACTTCGGCGCGCGACTGGATACGCACCGTCATCACGTGCTTGGTGACATCGTTCTTGATCATGTCGAGCATCTGGCCAAACAGTTCAAACGCTTCGCGCTTGTATTCCTGCTTCGGATTCTTCTGTGCGTAACCGCGCAGGTGAATACCCTGGCGCAGGTGATCGAGCGCCGCCAGATGTTCGCGCCAGTGGCTGTCCACGCTTTGCAACATGACATTGCGCTCGAAGCCGCCAAACGAGTCCTTGCCGACGATATCGATCTTCGACTGGTACACGGCATCGGCTGCAACCAGCACTTTTTCCAGAATCTCTTCGTCCGTCAGGGTCGAATCGGCTTCCAGCATGGCCTGCAACGGCAAGTCAAGCTGCCATTCGCCCGACAGGGTGTTTTCCAGGCCCTTGATATCCCATTGTTCTTCCACCGATTCGCGCGGCACGTACTCATACACCAGGTCGGTGAACACGCCATGGCGCAACGAGCCGATCATTTCCGAAATATCGGTCGTTTCCAGCAGCTCGTTACGCTGCTGGTAAATCACCTTGCGCTGGTCGTTGGCGACATCATCGTATTCCAGCAATTGCTTGCGGATGTCGAAGTTGCGCGCTTCGACCTTGCGCTGCGCCGATTCGATCGAACGCGAGACGATGCCCGCCTCGATCGGTTCGCCTTCCGGCATTTTCAAACGGTCCATCACGGCGCGCACGCGGTCGCCGGCGAAGATGCGCAACAGCGCGTCGTCGAGCGACAGGTAGAAGCGGGACGAACCCGGATCACCCTGGCGACCGGCACGGCCACGCAACTGATTGTCGACGCGGCGCGATTCGTGGCGTTCGGTGCCGATGATGTGCAAGCCGCCCGCATTGACCACGTGGTCATGCAGCGATTGCCATTCATCGCGCAAGGTCTGCGACTGGGCGGCCTTGTCGGCATCGCTCAGTTCAGCATTGGCTTCGATGAACTTGATCTGGTTTTCGACGTTACCGCCCAACACGATGTCGGTACCGCGACCTGCCATATTGGTAGCGATGGTGATGGCTTTGGGACGGCCTGCCTGGGCGATGATTTCCGCTTCGCGCGCATGCTGTTTCGCGTTCAGCACGTTGTGCGGCAAACTGGCCTTGTTCAAGATGCCCGACAGCAGTTCCGAGTTTTCGATCGAGGTCGTACCGACCAGCACGGGCTGGCCGCGCTCGTAGCAGTCACGGATGTCGTTCAACATCGCGTTGTATTTTTCCGCCGACGATTTGTAGACCTGATCTTGACGATCCTTGCGCTGCAACGGACGGTTTTGCGGAATCACGACCGTTTCCAGGCCGTAGATTTCCTGGAATTCATACGCTTCGGTATCGGCCGTGCCGGTCATACCGGCCAGCTTGGCGTACATGCGGAAGTAGTTCTGGAAGGTGATCGAGGCCAGGGTCTGGTTCTCGTTCTGGATCTTGACGCCTTCTTTCGCTTCGACGGCCTGGTGCAAGCCATCGGACCAGCGACGGCCCGTCATCAGACGGCCCGTGAATTCATCGACGATGACGACTTCACTGTTCTGCACCACGTAGTGCTGATCCTTGAAGTACAGCGCGTGTGCGCGCAATGCCGCATACAGATGGTGCACGAGGGTGATATTGGCCGAATCGTACAGCGAAGCGCCTTCTGGCAGCAGCCCCATTTCCATCAGGATGCGCTCGGCCTTTTCATGGCCCGCTTCCGTCAGCAACACCTGGTGCGCCTTCTCATCCTTGGTGTAGTCGCCCGGTACGTCAACCTTGCCCTTGCCGTCCGGCGTTTCTTCGCCGATCTGCAAAGTCAACAGCGCTGGCACTTCATTGATCTTGTAATACAGATCCGTGTGGTTCTCGGCCTGGCCCGAAATGATCAAAGGCGTGCGCGCTTCATCGATCAGAATCGAGTCGACTTCATCGACGATGCCGAAGTTCAGGCTGCGCTGCACGCGCTCGCGCGCTTCGTAGACCATGTTGTCGCGCAAGAAGTCGAAACCAAATTCATTATTCGTGCCGTACGTGATGTCGGAGTTATACGCCTGTTGCTTGGCGCTGTGCTCCATCTGCGACATGTTCACGCCCGTCGACAGGCCCAGCCACGCATACAGGCGCCCCATGGTCTCGGCATCGCGCTGCGCCAGGTAGTCATTGACGGTCACGATATGCACGCCCTTGCCCGACAAGGCATTCAGGTACGCTGGCAAGGTGGCCATCAGGGTCTTGCCCTCGCCCGTGCCCATCTCCGCGATCTTACCAAAATGCAAGACCATGCCACCGATCATCTGTACATCGAAATGGCGCATGCGCAGGACGCGCTTGCTGGCCTCGCGACAAACGGCAAACGCTTCCGGCAACAAGGCATCGAGCGATTCGCCAGCGGCGATGCGTTCCTTGAAGGCCGGCGTCTTCGCTTGCAGCTCGGCATCCGACAGCTTTTCGATGGCCGGCTCGAGCGCATTGATCTCGCGTACCGTTTTTTGGTATTGCTTGAGCAGCCGCTGGTTGCGGCTACCGAAAATCTGGGTCAGTAATGACATGCTTGAATTCTTGAAAAAACGCCGTTAAAAAAAGCTCGGTAGGTAACAACGAGGTAACAATCGCGTGACCGCACGGAGTTCGACTATGGCAAAAGACGATGATTTTATCATGCGTTACCGTCAAGGTTGGGGTAATGCACTATATAACAATATCTTAATAGCAAACAAATGGCAGAAATTGCGGACATTTGCCATACTGTAAAGCAAACCAGCCCGCGCGCTTGCATCACGCGGGCCACCGCACTCGTCATGCGCGGGCGAGTGTGCTATGTTTCGGCCATGCGAACTCCCACTTACTTGAAGGCAGAGCGCCGCAGCTACGGCTTTGCCCGCTCAGGCCCGGCCGTGACGGGCGCAACCGATTTTCTGCGCGGCAATGCAACGATGGCATCCCTGATGCCCACCGTCATGCGCCTGGCCGCCCTGCAAAAAGATTGTGCCAAGGCATTGCCGGCGATGTTCGAACATTGCGACATCCTGCAATTCGAAAGCGGTCAGTTGGTGCTGGCCATACCGAACGCGGCACTGGCAGCCAAGCTCAAGCAGCAATTGCCGAAATTACAAGCAGAATTGGAAAGAAAAGGCTGGCAGATTTCAGGCATCCGACTGAAAGTGCAGGTGGTCAAGAGCATCGCGCCCATCGTGCACACGCGGGCGCTGGTCTTGCCGGAAAAAGCCATGTCGGCCCTGGAAGAGCTCAGCACGGCCCTGCCCGCGTCGAAGCAGAACGAGCAGCTGATCGCGGCGCTGCGCAGTTTAGTGCGCCACCACCGCGAGCCTAAAGATTAGCAACGCCAGGCGGCAGCACGTCGGATTACGGCCTGCGGCCTAATCCGACTTACCTTACGTCAACGCCCATTCGCGCTCCATTTGACGCAAGTACGATTGCGGCGCCGCCTCGTTGGTGGCGAACGAGACGATTTCATACGCATCGGGCTGTTCCAGCAGCGCCAGCAGCAGCTGATTGTTCAGTGCATGGCCCGACTTGTGCGCAGTGTAATAGGCGAGCAAGGGGTGGCCCACCAGATACAGGTCGCCGATGGCGTCGAGAATCTTGTGGCGCACGAACTCGTCTTCATAGCGCAAGCCATCGGCATTAAGGATGCGGTATTCATCCATGACGATAGCGTTTTCCAGCGAACCGCCACGGGCCAGGCCCATGCCGCGCAAGCTTTCCACGTCCTGCATGAATCCAAAGGTGCGCGCGCGCGCCACGTCGTGCACGTAGGACACGTCGCCAAAGTCGACGGAGGCGCGCTGCATCGTGCCATCGACGGCGGGGTGATTAAATTCGATGAAGAAATCGAGCTTGAAGCCGTCATACGGCGACAATCGCGCCCATTTCTCGGCGTCGCCCTTGCCGTGACGCACTTCCACAGGCTTGACGACCTTGATGAATTTCTTCGGCGCCTGCTGCTCTTCCACGCCAGCCTGCTGCAGCAGATAAACAAAGGACGAGGCGGAACCGTCCATGATGGGAATTTCTTCCGCATTCACGTCGATAAACATATTGTCGATGCCGAGGCCGGCCGCGGCCGACATCAGATGCTCCACGGTAGACACCCTGGCGCCATCCTTGATCAGCACCGACGCCATGCGCGTATCGCCCACGGCCATGGCGCTGGCGGGAAACTCGACGATGGGATCGAGGTCGATGCGGCGAAACACAATGCCCGTGTTGATCGCGGCAGGACGCAAGATCAGCTCCACCTTGGTGCCAGAGTGCAAACCGACACCGATGGTGCGGACCAGTTGTTTGATAGTGCGTTGTTTTAACATCTGTCGATTATATCTATTTGCTGAGTTTTCGTTGCGACACGGCATGAGCCAGGCCAGAAAAACCACATCCGGCCGTCAGGGATGTTCGCTTTCCGCATGCACCGATTCACGCCGCACCAGGTAAATCCCGCTGCCGATGATGATGGCCGCGCCGATCAAGGTGTATTTATCGGGCAAGGCGCGCCACAGCATCCAGTCCAGGACCATGCCCCAGGCCAGGGCCGAGTACTCGAATGGCGCCACGCTCGACGCCTTGCCATGGCGAAACGCCTCCGTAATGGCCAGCTGGCCCAGGAAACCACTGAGTGACAAGCCTGCCAGCAGCCACCAGTGTTCGTGCCGAATGCGCACCCACTCATGCGCAGACAAGGCCACGCCGCCGATAGCCATCATCAGCATCAGCCAGAAGACCATGCTTTCACTGGCGTCCGTGCGGCTCAGAATGCGCCCTGTGACAGCCGAAATGGCATAGCAGGCGGCCGAACCGAGCACGGCCAGGCCGGCCAGCGAAAAGAATCCCGCACCGTCCGGGCGCAGCGCCACCAGCACGCCCAGCAGACCTACGGCGATCGCGCACCAGCGCGCCAAGTCGACTTTTTCCTTCAGGACAAACACCGACAAGACCGTAATGAGCAAAGGTGCGATGAAAAACAGCGCATACGTCTCGGCCAGCGACATGTGCTTCAAGCCATAGGCGAACAGGGCAATCATCAACACGCCCAGCGCGCCGCGCAGCAAGTGCAGCGGCCAGCGCACCTTGAGCACATTGTTAAAGGCACCGAGGTACAGCAGGTACAGGCAGACCAGCGGCAAGGATGACAGGGCGCGCAAGGCCGTCACCTGCATGGGCGGATAATGGGCGGACAGCAGCTTCATGGCTGCGTCCATCAGGGAAAACATGGCCACTGCGACCAGCATCACATAAATGCTGCGCAAATTTTGATTGCGGGCTATCAGGACAGACTCCGGACAAAAAACGGGACCGTCATCATGGCGACGGCCGGAGCCAGGACCGGTAGGCAAAGCCACACCGTCCGCCCGATTATAGCAAGCGCGACCGTTTACCTTATGACAGCGGCAACAGCATCACCAGTTTCAACTCATGCTGGCGCGCCAGGTGCAAGGTCACCTGATTGAACTCAAGCAGCCCCTGTTGCGCGTGCTGGAACTGGCGCAACCCCCCATCGCGGCCCTGTACTTGCTGCGCGCTCCACCACTGCCGAAATTCAAGGCTGGCGCCAGCCAGTTCGGCGATCAGGCCGGCCAGCGGTGCCTGGTCCGCCTGCCGGCCGACGTCGGCGCGAAACTCGGCTACCAGGCGCTGCGCTCTTTCGGGCCAGCCCACGATCAGGTCGCGCGCGCCAGGCTCCAGGAACATGAAGCGCAGCTGGTTCGGCATGGCCGCTGCGCCATGCAGCCAGGCCGCAAACAGCGTGGAAGCGGCCCCATTCCACACCACGGCATTCCATGCACGGTCGAGGATGTAGGCGGGCGCGGCGATGGCGGCAACGATGGCGGCCAGCTCGGCGCTAGCGGGCCCCTCGCCCTCGCCAGTGCCGTGGCTGGGGTCATGCTTGTCGGCCACGTCAAACAGGTAAGCGCGCTCTGCCGTACTGAGCTGCAGTATTTGCGCCAGGCGCGCCAGCATCTTGGCCGAGGCCGACACGGGCCGCCCCTGCTCGAGCCACGTCAGCCAGGTGGGGCTGACATCGCACAGCTGCGCCAGCTCTTCGCGTCGCAAGCCTGGCGTGCGGCGGCGCCCACCACCGGGCAAGCCGGCCATGGCAGGAGTGACGGCTTCACGCCGGGCACGGATGAATTGAGCGAGTTTATTTGACATGACAAGGATGCATGGTAGTTAATATACCAGTATAAGTTATGGTCTTGTTACAGGATAATTTTATCCTTATTCTCCCGGGATGCCCCCATCACCAGGAGAAAACCATGCAGCAGCACGATGTTGTCACCGAACAGTTTGGCAAGACGGCCCATGCCTACCTGAGCAGCGCGATGTTCGCGCAAGGCGCCGACCTGGTGCTGCTGCAGGAATGCGCGCGCCGCCACGGCAAACAAGGAAAACCACAGGTGCTGGACCTGGGCTGCGGCACCGGTCACGCCAGCTTCGCCGTCGCACCCGTGGCAGCATCGGTCGTCGCCTATGATCTGGCGCAGCCGATGCTCGACGAGGTCGAACACGCCAAGGCGCAGCGGGGCTTGCACAACATCAGCACGCAGCAGGGCGACGTGACACGCCTGCCATTTGCCGACGCCAGCTTCGACATGCTCGTCACGCGCTTTTGCGCACACCACTGGAGCGACGTGGCAGGCGCGCTGGCCGAAGCCTGGCGCGTGCTGCGTCCCAACGGCACCTTGCTGGTGATCGACAGCGTGGCGCCGAAAACGGCCCTGTACGACAACACCTTGCAGGCGGTGGGAATGCTGCGCGATGCCTCGCACGTACGCCACTACCGCACCTGCGAGTGGGGCGCCATGTTCGATAATGCAGGATTCACGCACAGCTTGCGCAGCGTATGGAAGCTGCCTATGCAGTTCGACGCGTGGGTGGCACGCATGCGCACACCCGCCGAACGCGTAGCAGCCATCCGCAAGCTGTTCGATGGCGCGCCCGAGGAAGCGCGACGGTATTTCGCGCTGCAGGACGATTATTCGTTCAGCATCGATGCGGCCATGTTCGAGGCGACAAAACCGTCGGTACAATAAAAAAACGGCGCCAGTGGCGCCGTTTTTTTGAAGAGGTCAGACCCGCCGTTTGAAGGGGTCAGACCCGCCGGGTCTGACCCCATATAGCTTAAGCCAGTTGGCCCAGCAGCGTCTCGGCATTCGACACTTCAAACTTGCCGCCCTGCTCGACGTTCAATTGCGTCACCACGCCATTGTCGACCAGCAGCGAATAGCGCTGCGAGCGCGTGCCCATGCCGAACTTGCTGAAGTCGGCGTCCAGCCCCAGTGCCTTGCTAAAAGCGGCGTTGCCATCAGCCATCATGCGCACGACGCCTGTGGCTTTCTGGTCGCGGCCCCAGGCGCCCATCACGAACGCATCGTTGACGGAGATGCACCAGATTTCATCGACGCCCGCAGCTTTCAGGTCGGCAGCGTGCTTGACGTAGCCGGGCACGTGCTGTGCGGAGCAGGTCGGGGTGTAAGCGCCTGGCAGGCCGAAGATGGCGATCTTCTTGCCCTTGACCAGGTCTTGCACGTTGAACGTGTTCGGGCCCAGTGCGCAACCTTCGGTTTCGCTTTCGATGAATTCAGCCAGGGTGCCTTCTGGCAGGGTGTCGCCGATCTTGATGGTCATGTTGACTCCTTATGTAATGTCGGTTAAAGACGCAGCCGCTTGCCTGCAGCAGACAGCGGACAACGCCCGGGATCTGGTTCTGCCGGCATGCTGCCGACACTGCGCAATAGTATGCCTGACTTGCCGCATTTATGCAGAAAATGGCCATAAAAGCAAAATCAAAAGTCAAAAAATGGCAAAAAAAACGGCGACCCTCATGAACTCAGGCCGCCGTCGTGATTGCCGACATCATTTCACCTCTATGTCTAAGTCTAAGTCTTAGTCTTAGTCTTAGTCAGCTTGTTTGCGCAGGAAAGCGGGAATGTCATACGTCTCCATCCCATTCTTTTCCATCGCGCGCACTTGCTCGGAAGCCGATTCGCGGCGCCATACGGCTGGCGCCTTCATGCCGTCGAAACCGGCTGCCGGCGTCGCCACGCCCACGCTGGTCGTCACTGCCTGCGCGCCGCCCATCGCTGCCGATGGCGTCAGCGGGCTGTTGTGCGTACCGGTGCGCAGCATTTGTTGCGGTACCAGCTGGATGTTTTTCTTCGCACGGCCCAAGCCCGTGGCCACCACGGTGACGCGGATGTCGTCGCCCATGGCGTCGTCGTAGGCGATGCCTTGCGCGATCGACGCATCTGGCGCCGCAAAAGCGCGCACGGCAGCCATGACCTCCTTGATCTCTTTACCCTTCAAGCCACGGCTGGCCGTGACGTTGACCAGCACGCCACGCGCGCCGGACAGGTCGATACCATCGAGCAGCGGCGATGCGACAGCCTGTTCGGCAGCGATGCGCGCGCGGTCGACGCCCGAGGCCGTCGCCGTGCCCATCATGGCTTTGCCCTGCTCGCCCATGATGGTTTTCACGTCGTTGAAGTCGACGTTGATATGGCCAGGCACATTGATGATCTCGGCAATGCCGGCGACCGCGTTGTTGAGCACATCATCGGCATGCTGCATCCATTCGAGCATGCTTTCGTCTTCGTAGATCTCTTCCAGTTTTTCGTTGAGGATGATAATCAGCGAATCGACGTGCAGGGACAGCTGCTCCAGGCCTTCGTCGGCGATATCCATGCACTTCTGGCCTTCGTACGAGAATGGCTTCGATACCACGGCGACCGTCAGCGCGCCCAGTTCCTTGGCCACTTCGGCGACGATAGGAGCGGCGCCCGTGCCGGTGCCACCGCCCATGCCGGCAGCGATGAAGACCATGTGCGCGCCGCGCAGCGAATCGGCGATGCGTGCCCGCGATTCTTCGGCCAACTGGCGGCCGACGGCAGGCTTCATGCCAGCGCCCAGACCGGTATCGCCGATCTGGATGATGTTGTGGGCCTTCGACGTCGACAGAGCCTGTGCGTCGGTGTTGGCGGCAATGAATTCCACACCCGACATGCCTTTGTTGATCATGTGTTGGACTGCATTGCCACCCGCACCGCCGACGCCGACGACCTTGATGACGGTACCTAAAGCTGTGTTATCGACCATATCGAACTCCATGATGTACTCCTATCAGATGCGGTTTCCAAGCGCCAGGCCTCATATTCGTAGGAGAACTGGAGATTGAAAACTGCGGTTAAATATAAAATAAAGTTATGTGTGTGTACCTGCGATGCTGCCAAAAAACCTGTACTGCCGGGCGTAAATCAAGCCCTTAAAAATTCCCTAAAAACCATTCCTTCATGCGCTGCCAGACTGCTTTCACCGAGCCGTCCTGACGCGTCACGATGTGGCCGCGCAGATATTGCTTCTTCGCTTCCAGCAGCAAACCCAATACCGTGGCATAGCGCGGACTGCGCACCACGTCGGCCAGCTGGCCCCGATACTCGGGCGTGCCCAGGCGCGCCGGTTTCAGGAAAATATCTTCTGCCATTTCCACCATGCCTGGCATGATGGACGTACCGCCCGTGAGCACGATGCCTGACGACAGCACACCTTCATAACCGGATTCGCGCACCACCTGGTGCACCATCGCGAACAGCTCCTCGACGCGCGGCTCGATCACCGCCGCCAGCGCCTGGCGCGACAGGTTGCGCGGGCCGCGGTCGCCCAGGCCCGGCACTTCCAGCGATTCGCCGGGATCGGCCAGGACCTGCTTGGCCACGCCATAGCGGATCTTGATTTCTTCCGCTTCCGCGGTCGGGGTACGCAAGGCCATGGCGATATCATTGGTAATCTGATCGCCGGCGATGGGAATGACTGCCGTATGGCGTATCGCACCATCAGAGAACACCGCCACATCGGTCGTGCCGCCGCCGATGTCGATCAGCACCACGCCCAGTTCCTTCTCGTCGGGCGTCAGCACCGCATCGGCTGATGCCATCGGCTGCAGGATCAGGTCCGACACTTCCAGGCCGCAGCGACGCACGCACTTGACGATATTCTGCACCGCCGACACGGCGCCGGTGACAATATGCACCTTCACTTCCAGCCGAATGCCGCTCATGCCGATAGGCTCGCGCACGTCTTCCTGGCTGTCGACGATGAACTCTTGCGGCACCGTGTGCAGTAATTGCTGATCGGTCGGAATGTTAACCGCTTTTGCCGTCTCGATGACGCGCGCCACGTCGGTCGCCGTCACTTCCTTGTCCTTGATGGCCACCATGCCGCTGGAATTGAAGCTGCGAATATGGCTGCCCGCAATGCCCGCATAGACATTGCGGATCTTGCAATCAGCCATCAGCTCGGCCTCTTCCAGCGCACGCTGGATGGACTCCACCGTGGCCTCGATATTGACCACCACGCCTTTTTTCAGGCCCTTCGATTCATGCTGGCCCAGCCCGATCACTTCGTGGCGCCCGTCGGACATCACTTCGGCTACCACCGCCACCACTTTCGAGGTGCCGATGTCGAGGCCGACGATCAGGTTTTTTGCGTCTTTTGTCATTTCTGTCGCCTAGTTTTTTGGGCTATTGTTAAATTAATTATTCGGTTAAGTCGTTTTTTTAAGCGCACTGCCACTTTTCTTCTTCATGACTGGCTTGCCATCCTTGCCTTCGGCAGGTATCACCAGGCCGGCGGAACTGAGCGCCAGGCCATTCTGATAGCGCATATCGATCGTATCGATATTTTCCAGCCGGCTCGCCAGCTGCGGATAGATGCCCACCAGCCGGTCGACCCGCGCCTTCAGGGTCGTATGATTGTGCTCGCGCCCCAGCGCCACGCTCATGCCGTTATCCAGTTTCACAGTCCACGCATAGCGGCTCGACAAGGACAGCGATTCAGGCACCATCTTCAGTGGCGCAAACCACTTTGCCAGCTGCAGGTAAGTAGCCAGCACTTCCTTCTCGCTGCCATCGGGACCGGCGAAGGCCGGCAATTCGTGGTCATCTTCGGCTTCCGCCACATTCGCCGTAAACACCTCGCCCTTGACCGACAGCAGGCGTCCATCCTCACCCCAGGTGCCCAGCGCTTCGTGTTCTTCCAGCGCCACGATCAGCTGGTTTGGCCATTCGCGCCGTACGCTGGCACGGCGCACCCAAGGCACCGACTCAAACACGCCACGCACGCTTTCCAGGTTGGTCGTGAAGAAATTGCCCTTGATGCGGCCCAGAGTGCCGCTGCGCAGGGTCAGGTAATTCACGTGGCGCAGGCCCTTGTCATCCGCGCTTTCCACCTTGATGGTGCGCAGCTCGAACATGGGACGCTGCGACACCCACCAGACGCCGGCCGCCACGCATACGACCAGCACCGCGGCCAGCAAGCCGTTGGCTGTCGTATTGAGGCTTTTAGCGTCATGCCACATATCAGTGCTGTCCCTTGTGCATTTTCAGGCGGGCACCAGCGGCGATTTCCAGGCACAGGTCTTCATAGCTGATACCGACCGCGCGCGCCGCCATCGGCACGAGCGAATGGCTCGTCATGCCCGGCGAGGTATTGACTTCCAGCAGGAACAGCTTGCTGTCGGCCGCGCGCATCAGCACATCGACCCGCCCCCATCCCTCGCAGCCGAGAGCGCGGTAAGCTGCCACGGCGATGCGCTCCATCTCCGCCACGATCGCCGGGTCGAGCTGCGGCGGGCAGAAATACTTGGTATCGTCCGTAAAGTATTTGTTCTGATAATCGTAGTTGCCTTGCGGGGCGACGATTTCAATCGGCGGCAGCGCGCGCGCCGTGGCGCCCTTGCCGAGGATCGCAACGGTGAATTCGCGGCCCTTGATGAATTCCTCGGCCAGCACCGAATCATCGAGGCTGGCGGCGATGTCATAGGCCGCCTGGAATGCCGATGCTTCGTTGACGGTGGTGATGCCGATGCTCGAACCTTCATGCGGCGGCTTGACGATCAGCGGCAAGCCCAGTTCGGCGGCGACCTTGGCCAGGTCGGATTGCGCGTCCAGTACCGCGTATTGCGGCGTCGGCAACTGGTGCATCAGCCAGATCATCTTGGTGTAGACCTTGTCCATGCCCACCGCGCACGCCATCACGCCGCTGCCCGTGTAGGGAATGCCCAGCTGCTCGAGCGCGCCTTGCAAGCTGCCGTCCTCGCCGAAGCGGCCGTGCAGCGCGATGAAGACGCGGTCAAATTTTTCAGCAGCCAGTTCGGCCAGGCTGCGTTCGCCCGTATCGAACGCGTGCGCGTCCACGCCGCGGCTTTGCAGCGCGGCCAGCACGCCGGTGCCGGACATCAGCGACACTTCGCGCTCGGCCGAACTGCCGCCGAACAGCACGCCAACCTTGCCCAATTGTTTTACGTCAATAGCTGAAGCTTGGTTCACGTCAGGCCTTTACAGTGTTGGATTGATACGTAGTCAGTTGTTGCGGGATGCCGCTGATGGAGCCCGCTCCCATGGTCAGCACGACGTCTCCGTCGCGCGCCACGCTCATGATGGTGTCAGCCATGTCCGTCATGAACTCGACGAAAATCGGTTCGATCTTGCCGCGCGCGCGCAGCGCATGCGCCAGTGCGCGGCCATCTGCGGCGACGATAGGCGCTTCACCTGCTGCATACACTTCGGACAGCAGCAGCACATCGGGCGCGCCCAGCACCTTGACGAAATCCTCGAACAGGTCGCGCGTGCGGCTGTAGCGGTGCGGCTGGAAAGCCAGCACCAGGCGACGGCCAGGGTAGGCAGCGCGCGCAGCGGCGAGGGTCACTTCCGTTTCCACTGGATGGTGACCGAAATCGTCGACCAGGGCGAAGCTGCCGCCATTCGGCAGCGCCACGTCGCCATAGCGCGTGAAGCGGCGGCCCACGCCAGAGAACTCGGCCAGGCCCTGCTGCGTGGCGCTGTCGTCGATGCCGATTTCACGCGCGATCGCAATCGCCGAGCAAGCATTCTGCACATTGTGCATGCCAGGCTGGTTCAACACCACGTCGAGGTCGGGATAGCCTTCCTGCAGCACGGTGAAATGCATTTCCAGGCCAACGGCGCGCGCGTTGATGGCGCGCACTTCCGCGTCTTGCGCGAAACCATAGGTGGTGACGGGTTTGGTGACGGACGGGATGATGGCACGCACGTGCGGATCGTCGATGCACAGCATGGCGCGGCCATAGAACGGCAAGCGGTGCGTGAACTGCACAAAAGCTTGCTTGAGCTTTTCGAAATCGTGCTCGTAGGTGTCCATGTGGTCGGCGTCGATATTCGTGATCACTTCGATCATCGGCGTCAGGTTCAGGAACGAGGCGTCCGATTCATCGGCTTCAGCCACCAAGTATTCGCCGGAGCCCAGCTTGGCGTTCGCGCCGGCACTGGTCAGGCGTCCACCGATCACAAAAGTAGGATCGAGCCCCCCCTGGGCCAGCACCGAAGCGACCAGGCTGGTCGTCGTCGTCTTGCCATGCGTGCCGGCGATGGCAATGCCACGTTTCAGACGCATCAACTCACCCAGCATCACGGCGCGCGGCACCAGCGGAATCTTGCGCGCGCGCGCGGCCACTACTTCCGGATTGTCTTGCGGGACGGCGCCCGAGGTCACGACCGCATCGGCGTCGCCGATATTGTCGGCCGCGTGGCCCAGCATGACGGTTGCGCCCAGGCTCGCCAGGCGCTGCGTCGCCGCATTGCTGCCGAGGTCAGAACCCGACACCTTGTAGCCCAGGTTGACCAGCACTTCGGCGATGCCGCTCATGCCGCTGCCGCCAATGCCGACAAAGTGGATATTATTTACTTTATGCTTCACAGAGCTAACCTCATGCCAATTTTTCCAATACGTGTGCGATCGCCTCGTTGGCGTCGCGCTTGCCTGCTGCGAGTGCCAATTGCGCCATCTGCTGGCAGCTATCGCGCGTCAAGGACGCCAGCATCGCGCTCAGCGATGCTGCACTCATTTCCGTCTGCGGCAGATGAATCGCCGCGCCCTGCTTCGCCATCCATTGCGCGTTGTCGCGCTGGTGACTGGTGGTCGACGCTACCAGCGGCACGAGCACGCTGGCCACGCCGGCCGCCGTCAGTTCCGACAGGGTGATGGCGCCTGCACGGCAAATCACCAAGTCGGCCTCGGTGTAGGCCTTGGCCATGTCGTCGATGAAGTCGACCACATTGGCCTGCACGCCCGCCTGCGCATACGCGCCATGCAGGGCGTCGATATTCTTCTTGCCCGACTGGTGCGTCACCAACGGACGTTCGCCCTCAGGCATCAGGGCCAGCGCAGCAGGCAAATTGTCGTTCAGCGCTTTCGCGCCCAGGCTGCCGCCAACGACAAGGATGCGCAGCGGCCCGCTGCGGCCCGCAAAGCGCGATGACGGCGGCGCCATGGCGAGGATCTCCGCGCGCACGGGATTGCCCGTGACGACGGCCTTGCCCGCAGCGATGCCGAAATCGGCGGGGAAACCGAAGCACACCTTTTGCGCCAGCGGCACCAGCGTTTTATTCGACAGCAGCAGCGCCGCGTCGGCATTGACCAGCACCAGCGGCACGCCCTTCAGGCGCGCCATCAGGCCGCCCGGCACGGTCACGTAGCCGCCCATGCCCATCACCACGTCCGGCTTGCGGCTGGCGATAAAGCGACGGATGGCAAAAAAGCTCGCCAGCATCTTGAAACCGCCTTTGAGCGTATGCGCCAGGCCCTTGCCGCGCATGCCGGAGAACGCGATGGCGTCCATGGGAATGCCGCTTTTCGGTACCAGTTCCTGCTCCATGCCATGGGTCGTGCCCAGCCAGCTCACTTCCCAGCCACGCGCGCGCATCGTCTGCGCAATCGCCAGGCCAGGGAAAATATGGCCGCCGGTACCGGCCGCCATAATCATCAATCTTTTCGTCGTTTTCAAGTTCGTCACGTTGTTCATAGCCGGCCTCCACGCATCAGGATCCGGTTTTCATAATCGATGCGCAGCAAAATCGCCAGGCCGATACAGTTAATCAGTACGCCCGTGCCGCCATAACTCATCAGGGGCAAGGTCAGCCCTTTTGTCGGCAGCAGGCCCAGGTTCACGCCCATATTGATGAAGGTCTGCACGCCGATCCAGATGGCGATGCCTTTCGCCGTCAGTCCGGCGAAGGTCTGGTCGATGGCAATCGCCTGGCGGCCGATATCGAAGGCGCGCTTGATGATCCAGTAGAACATGCCGATCACGACCAGGACGCCCGCCAGTCCCAGTTCTTCGCCGATCACGGCGAGCAAAAAGTCCGTATGCGCTTCGGGCAGGTAGTGCAGCTTTTCCACGCTGCCGCCCAGGCCCACGCCAAATAGTTCGCCGCGCCCGAAGGCAATCAGGGAGTGCGTCAGCTGGTAAGCCTTGTTGAGCGCATTGTCTTCCTGCCATGGATCGAGATACGCAAAAAACCGCTCGCGACGAAATTTCGACAAGGCGATGATGGTGACGAAAATTGCCGTCAGCATGGCGCCAATGCCGCCAAACCAGATGGCGTTGACGCCGCCCAGGAACAAGATACCCATGGCGATGCAAACGATCACGCCAAAAGCCCCCAGGTCGGGCTCCATCAGCAGCAGCAGGCCAACGAAGCTGACCGCCAGCGCCATCGGCATGAAGCCCTTGGTCAGCTTGTGCATGTATTCCTGCTTGCGCACCGTGTAGTCGGCGGCGTACAGCACCATCACCACCTTCATCAGTTCGGACGGCTGCGGCCGCAGGCCCGGCAAATTCAGCCAGCGGCGGCCACCGTTGACCGACACGCCCAAGCCAGGTATCAGCACCATCACCAACAACACCAGCGTACCGATGAACAGCCATGGCGCCATTTTTTGCCAGGTCGCGACACGGATGCGGAACACCAGCGCCGCAGCGATGATCGACACGCCGATGAACAGCGCCTGGCGCACGACGAAATAATTGTTCGTATAAGCGGCAAACTTGCGCGCGTCCGACAATGAGATCGACGCCGAATACACCATCACCATGCCCAACAACATGAGCAGCAGAACTACCCACACCAGCGGCTTGTCATAGTCCATCATCTTCGATTGCCGCGCGCGGCTATCCAACGGCTTGGCAGCCGAGCCGGAACCAAAGCTGAAAGGCAGCTGGAAAGCCATCAGATATCCTGTCCGTTTTCCAGTGCGATATCGCGCACGGCGTCGACAAACACCTGCGCGCGGTGCGCATAGTTCTTGAACATATCCATGCTGGCGCACGCAGGCGACAGCAGCACGGCATCGCCAGCCAAGGCCAGGCTGCTGGCTCGCTTGACGGCTTGCGGCAAAGTGGCGCAGTCGAAGATGTCCACGCCAGCAGGTTCCAGGGCCGTGCGCAGCGCCGGCGCGTCGCGGCCGATCAGCACCACGGCGCGTACATAGCGCGACACGGGTTCAGCCAGCGGCGAGAAATCCTGTCCCTTGCCATCGCCACCGGCGATCAGCACCAGACGCTGTTCTGCGCCGCCAAACGCCTTGCCCAGGCCAAACAGCGCAGCCACTGTCGCGCCCACGTTGGTGCCTTTGCTGTCGTCGTAGTATTCAACTTCATTGACGGCGGTGATCAATTCCACCCTGTGCGGCTCGCCCTGGTATTCGCGCAAGCCATGCAGCAACGGCGCGAATGGCAGGCCGATGGCGCGGCACAGGGCCAGCGCCGCCAGCGCATTCGAGGCATTGTGCTGGCCACGTATCTTCAGTGCATCGGCCGGCATCAGCTTCTTGGCCATCGTTGGCACAGGTTCCGGCGCCGGATCATTCTTCCTGCGTTTTTTCTCGATGACTTCTTCGCTCGGCACGGCTTGCGCCAGCCAGAAAATGCCCCGTTCGTTGACCAGGCCAAAGCTGTCCACCGCAAGCGGCTCGCCCGTACCGAAGGTGATCGTCTGTGCCAGCGGATTGGCCATCTGCATCACGGCGGCATCGTCGCGGTTCAGGATGCGCACGCTCTGGTGGCCGAAGATGCGCGCCTTGTCGCTCGCATAGGAGGCCATGTCGCCGTGCCAATCCAGGTGATCCTGCGACAGATTCAAGACCGTGGCTGCATCGGCCTGCAGACTGAAGGTCGTATGCAGCTGGAAACTGGACAGTTCCAGTATCCACGCCTGCGGCAAGGTGCTGGCGACGGCTTGCGCCGCTTCCTCGCCCTCGCCCTTGACAACAGGCTGCGGCACTGGCTCGGCATCGAGTACCTCGCGCAGCACGTCGAGCGCCGCCGGACTGATATTGCCGGCCACGCGCGTAGCAAGTCCTGCGCGTTCGCACAGCAAGCCCACCAGGCTGGTCACCGTCGTCTTGCCATTCGTGCCCGTGATGGCGATGACTTTCGGCGCATAGCCGCGTTCTGCGTTCAGTGCGGCCAGTGCCTGCGCGAACAGTTCGATCTCGCCCCACACAGGGATATTTTTTTCAGCGGCGGCCGGTACGATTCCAGCCAGTTCACGGCCAGGCGCCAGGCCCGGACTGACGGCGACGAAGTCGACGCCGTCGAGCAGGTCGGCCGTAAAGGCGCCGGCGATGAATTGTGCCTGCGGCACGGCAGCCTGCAAGGCGGCCAGGCGCTCCGGGCTTTCCCTGGTATCTGCCACGCGCACGATCGCACCGCTGCGGGCCAGCCACAGGGCCATCGCCAGCCCCGACTCACCGAGGCCCAGTACCAGTGCGGTTTTAGCGTCGTACATCATCAGCGCAGCTTCAAGGTGGTCAGGCCGAGCAGCACCAGCATCATGGTGATGATCCAGAAACGCACGACAACCTGCGTCTCCTTCCAGCCTTTTTGTTCGAAATGGTGATGCAAGGGCGCCATCAGGAAGACGCGGCGGCCCGCGCCATAGCGCTTCTTGGTGTACTTGAACCAGACAACCTGGATGATCACGGACAGCGTCTCGACAACGAAGATGCCGCCCATGATGAACAATACGATTTCCTGGCGCACGATGACGGCCACGGTACCCAATGCGCCGCCCAGTGCCAGCGCACCCACGTCGCCCATGAACACTTTCGCGGGGTGCGTGTTATACCAGAGGAAAGCCAGGCCGGAACCTGCCAGCGCGCCGCAGAAGATCACCAGTTCGCCGGCGCCCGGGATGTGCGGAATGAACAGGTAGCGCGCATACGTGGCGTTACCGGTCAGGTAGGCGAACAGGCCCAGGGCCGTGCCCACCATCACCGTCGGCATGATGGCCAGGCCATCGAGACCATCCGTAAAATTGACAGCATTGCTGGTGCCGACAATGACGCAATACGTCAACGCGATGAAACCCCATACACCCAGCGGATAGCTGATGGTCTTGAAGAATGGCACGATCAAATCGGCTTTCGGCGGCAAATCCATGGCAAAGCCGGACTGCACCCAGGCGTAGATCAGATTCCACACCTGGCCAGCATTGGGCTCGGAGATCGAGACGGAAAACGCCAAGTAAAACGCGGCGGCGATACCGATCAGCGACTGCCAAAAATATTTTTCGCGCGAGCGCATGCCTTCCGGATCCTGATGCACCACCTTGCGGTAGTCATCGGCCCAGCCGACGGCGCCAAAGCCCAGCGTGACGATCAGCACGGGCCAGATGAAGCGGTTCGACAAGTCGGCCCACAGCAGGGTGGAAATGCCGATGGCGATGAGGATCAGCACACCGCCCATGGTGGGCGTGCCGTGTTTTTTCAGATGCGTCTGTGGGCCGTCCGTGCGCACGGCCTGGCCGACCTTCATGCGCGTGAGCATGCGGATCACGGCGGGACCGGCGCACAGGCCGATCAAAATCGCCGTCAGCGTGGCGAAGACGGCGCGGAAGGTGATGAAGTTAAAGACCCGCAGTGGGCCAATGTCGTCCTGGAAATAATGAGCGAGCCAGAGCAGCATGATTAGTGAGCTTCCTTGTTATTGTTGTTTGAACCAATCAAATGCTGCACGGCCCGTTCCATTTTCATGAAGCGGGAGCCCTTGATTAATACTGTTGCATCCGAGCGGCCGGACAAATGCGCATCAAGCGCCGCCAGCAAACCGTCGAACTGTTCGAAATACTCCACGAGCGTGCCCGATTCCTGGCTCGCGGCAGCCTGCGCCGGATTGACCAGATGGCGCGCCAGGCCGCCCGTCGCCAGCACGTATTCGATGCCTTTGGCGGCGGCGTAGGCGCCAATCTCTTCGTGGAACTGCTGCCCCTGCGTGCCGACTTCACCCATCTCGCCCAGCACCAGGATGCGCGGTGCTGGGGCCTGCGCCAGTACATCGATGGCAGCGCGCGCCGAATCCGGATTGGCGTTATACGTGTCGTCGATGATGGTGGCGCCGTTGGCGGCACGTTTTTTCTGCAGGCGACCGTTCACAGGCGCGAACGACTCCAGGCCCTGCTTGATATGTTCCATGGAGATGCCCGCGCCAACGGCGCACGCCGCCGCAGCCAGCGCATTGCGCACGTTGTGCTCGCCCGCTGCCTGCAAGGCGACAAAAAACTGGCGCAAGCTGCCGTCCTGTGCGCGCACACTGACGAACATGTCGCTGCCAAAATCTTCGGCCGCGCGGTGCGTACAACTGACATCGGCATCCTTCGACAGGCCGAAGCTGATGGCGGCGCGCGCGCCGGCCAGCTCGCGCCACAAGGGCGTGAATTCATCGCCATGCGGGAAAACGGCTACGCCGTCATCGCCCAATGCCGCCAGTGCGGCGCCGTTCTCGCGCGCCACCGCTTCCACCGTGTGCATGAATTCCTGGTGTTCGCGCTGCGCGTTGTTGACCATCGCCAGCGTCGGCGCGGCGATTGCCGCCAGGCGCGAGATTTCGCCAGGATGATTCATGCCCATTTCGATCACGGCCGCCTGGTGCCGCTCGCTCAGGCGCAACAAGGTCAATGGCACGCCGATTTCATTATTCAGGTTGCCGCGCGTGGCCAGGCGTGCGTCTTCGCCAAAGGCCGCCGCCAGGATGGACGAAATCATCTCCTTGACGGTGGTCTTGCCGTTGCTGCCGGTAACGCCGATGACGGGCAGCTTGAAACGGCAGCGCCAGTAATTAGCGATGCGGCCCAACGCGACCAGCGTATCGGCGACCACGATGGCGGGCACCTTGCTGCTATCCCAGTTTTCTGGCAAGCGCTCCACCACCACGGCGGCAACGCCGCTGACGGCCACTTGGTCGAGGAAATCATGCGCATCGAAACTTTCGCCGCGCAGGGCGACGAACAGCGAGCCGGCTGGCGCGCTGCGGCTGTCTGTGCATACGCCGTCAAAAACGGCGTCGCCCGTCAGCTGCGCGCCGTGCAGGGCAGGCATCAGTTCGGCCAGGGTCGCGTGCATGGGGTGATCAATACGCTGGTGCATCAGTTCGTCCTCATCATCGTCAGGCGCGCGGACAGTGCCAGCTGCGCATGGTCGGCATCGGAGAACGGCAATTTTTTGCCCTTGATTTCCTGGTACGGCTCATGGCCCTTGCCCGCCAGCAGGATCACATCCGGCTTGGCAGCATGTTTGATGGCCGACAGGATGGCAGCGGCGCGATCTTCGATGGCCTGCGGCTGCGGGCCATCTGCGCGCATGCCGGCGACGATCTGCGCGATGATGGCGTGCGGGTCTTCGCTGCGCGGATTGTCGCTGGTGACCAGCACGTGATCGGCCATCTGCGCAATGGCACCCATCTGCGCACGCTTGCCCGGATCGCGGTCGCCGCCACAGCCAAACACGCACCATAGCTGGCCGCCGCGCTCCTGCGCCACCTGGCGCAAGGCAGCCAAGGTTTTTTCCAGCGCGTCCGGCGTATGCGCATAATCGATGACGACCATCGGCGCTTCCTGCCCACCCACCTGCTGCATGCGCCCGGGAGCCGGCTGCAGCGATTCGATGCCATCTATGGCGGCGCGCAGGCCGATGCCATGCGCCAGCAAGGCGCCCAGCACGGCCAGCGCGTTACTGATATTGAAGTGACCCACCAGCTGCGTTTTGACCTGCGCCACGCCCAGCGCGCATTCCAGGTGGAAGTCGGTGCCGGCATTGCGGCTGCGGAACTGGCTGGCGCGCAGCATCAGCACGCCCGGCAAATCTGGCTGGCTGGCCGCATCCTGCAAGGTGTAGCCGATGACCGGGTACTCACCCGCCAGCTTGGCCTTGACGTGCCGCGCCAGGCGCAGGCCCATGGCGTCATCGAGGTTGATGACGGCCGTCTTCAGGCCCGGCCATTCGAACAGCTTGACTTTGGCCGCCTCATAGGTGGCCATGTCGCCGTGGTAATCGAGGTGATCGCGCGTCAGGTTGGTAAACATGGCGACATCGAAATGCATGCCGGACGCACGTTCCTGGTCCAGGCCGATCGAAGACACTTCGATGGCTACAGCCTTGGCGCCTGCGTCGCGCATGGCAGCGAGCTTACGCGCCAGCAGCACGGCGTCGGGCGTGGTGTAGCCGGTGACGTCGAATTCGATGCCGCCACGCGGCTTGCACAGGCCGACGCCCAAAGTACCGATAACGGACGATGTTTCGCCCAGTCGTGCCAAGGCTTGCGCCAGCCACAAGGCGCACGAGGTCTTGCCATTCGTGCCCGTCACGCCAGCGCTGAACATGGCACTATCGGGCATGTCGTACACAGCATGCGCCACCGGGCCAGCGAGGCGTTTCAGGTCGCTGACCAGCAGATGCGGCACATTCCATGCGGCATTCCATTCAACGGCGTCATGCACGACAGCGGCGGCGCCCTGGCCGATGGCAGCGTCGATGAAATGGGTGGCGCCCGCGTAGGCAAAAAATACGTCGCCACGCTGCACGCGGCGAGAATCGGAGGTCAATTGCCCTGACGGGGCAGCCGCCTTGATCCACGAACTGATATCTTGTATGGTCATGAGTAACTTCACATGGCCTCCGGGCCAGCATTGGCAGGGACCACGATTTCGGTAACGGAGGAATCGGGCGGTACGTTCATCGCGCGCAGCGCGTTGGTCGCAATCGCTGCGAAAGCAGGAGCGGCAACCTGGCCGCCATAGTGGGCAGCGCCGGTCGGCTCATCGATCATCACGGCAATGATGAAGCGCGGCGCCGACATCGGCACCATGCCGACGAAAGAACCGATGTATTTGCGCGGCATCGCGTAACGGCCGTTTTCGACCTTGTAGGCGGTACCCGTCTTGCCGCCGACGCGGTAGCCGGCGACTTGCGCGCGCTTGGCCGAGCCGTGCGCGCCGGACACCACCAGTTCGAGCATGCCACGCATGTCGGCAGCCGTCTTGGGCTTGATCACCTGCTGGCCCACGGGCAGCTCATTGACCTTCTGGAACGACAATGGAATCGTATCGCCATCGCGGGCGAACATCATGTAAGAGCGCGCCAGCTGAATCAGCGACACGGAAATGCCGTTACCGTAGCTCATGGTGGCCTGTTCCACTGGACGCCACGATTTGTAAGGACGTACGCGACCAGCCACGGCGCCGGGGAAACCCCATTTCGGCTGCTGGCCGAAGCCCACCTTGGTAAACATTTCCCACATTTCCTGCGACGGCATGCCGAGCGCGATTTTCGAGGTGCCGATGTTCGACGACATTTCGATGATCTCGGAGACGCTGATCACACCGTGTGGCTTGGTGTCGGTAATGGTACGGTCGGCGATGGTGTAGCGGCCCGGTCCTGTGTCGATCAGCGTGGTCGGCTTGACCCTGCCCGTGTCGAGCGCCAGCGAGACCGTGATCGGCTTCAGGGTCGAACCAGGTTCAAAGGTATCGGTCATGACGCGGTTGCGCAGTTGCTGGCCCGTCAGCTTACGGCGGTCGTTCGGGTCGTAGCTGGGATAGTTGGCCAGGGCCAGCACTTCACCGGTGTGCACGTCGAGCACCACGGCGCCGCCGGCCTTGGCGTTGAATTTTTCTACCGCTTCCTTCAACTGCGTGAAGGCGATGTACTGGATCTTGCTGTCGACGGACAGGGTCAAGTCCTTGCCGTCGTGCGGTTCGTGGATGAAGCCGATGTCTTCGACGATGTGGCCCAGGCGATCCTTGATCACACGGCGGCTGCCAGTGGCGCCGACCAGGGTTTTCTGCTGCGCCAGTTCCATGCTTTCCTGGCCCACGTCTTCCACGTTGGTAAAGCCCACCACGTGGGTCATCACTTCGCCCTGTGGATAAAAGCGCTTGTATTCCTTGCGCTCGTCGATGCCGTCGATGCCCAGCTTGGAGATTTTGTCGGCCACGTCCATCTCGACCTGCCGCTTGAGGTAGACGAAGCTGCGGTCAGAATCGAGCTTCTTGCGCAATTCGTTGACGTTCATTTCCAGCAAACCGGCCAGCGCATCGATTTTCTCGGGCGAGGCCTGCAGTACGTCGTCGGGAATGGCCCAGATGGCTTTCACGGGCACGGACGATGCCAGCACCTGGCCGTTACGGTCGGTGATCTTGCCACGCGTGGCCGGCAGTTCGAGCGTGCGCTCGTAGCGTGCCTTGCCCTGCTTTTGCAGAAACTGCGTCGACACGCCCTGCAGCCACAGTGCGCGCGCGCCCAGGCCGGCGAAAGCGAAGAACAGCAGGAACAGCACGACGCGCGAACGCCAGACGGGCAGACGCACTGCCAGTACGGGGTTCTTCGAGAATGGCACACCTTTCGATGCCGCCACCCGGCCGTTGCTGTTACCGCCCAACTTCATTACTCACCCTCCGTCAGGTATTGCGTACGCGCCGCCGTCAGCGGCGTCATGCTCAGATCGCGCCGCGCAATCGCTTCGATGCGTTCATGCTTGCCCAGGGTGGATTGGTCCAGTTGCAGCTGCGCCCAGTCGATGTCGAGTTGGCGCGACAGCGCTTGTGCGCGTTCCAGGTCGATCAGCAGATGGCGCGACTGGTACTGCGCGTTCACCAGCGACAGGCCGCAGCACACCAGCAGGGCCGACAGCACGACACACAGCTTGCCAGTCATCGAGGGCCGCCATTGGCAGGGGCGGGCAGCGGCAGGCGCTGCGCCACGCGCATCACGGCCGAACGCGAGCGGGGATTACCCTCGATCTCGGCGTCGGACGGCTTCATCTTCAATATCAGCTTCATTTCCGGCTGCGGCAAATCGACCGCGCGGATCGGCAGGCGGCGGTCAGGCTGCTCCACGTTCGCCTTCGAGGCGAAGAAGCGCTTGACCATGCGGTCTTCCAGCGAATGAAAACTGATCACGGCCATGCGCGCGCCGGGCGCCAGGCAGGCATACGCCTGGTTCAACCCGATCTCGAGATCCTCGAGCTCTTTGTTAATGAAAATGCGTATGGCCTGAAAGGTGCGGGTAGCGGGGTCCTTACCCTTCTCGCGGGTCTTGACGGCGCCTGCCACGATGCTGGCAAGCTGTCGTGTGCTTGAAATTGGCTGGACTGCCCGGCCAGCAACAATCGCCTTTGCAATCTGAAAAGCAAACCGTTCTTCCCCATAATCGCGTATCACTTTCTCTAAATTCTGCTCGGTTTCCACCGCCAGCCATTCGGCCGCAGAGATGCCGCGCGTAGTATCCATGCGCATGTCCAGCGGTCCATCGTTGCGGAAGCTGAAACCGCGCGCCGCATCGTCGACCTGTGGCGACGAGATGCCCAGGTCGAGCAAGATACCGTCCACCTGCTGCACGCCGCGCGCGGCCAAGCTGGCCGTCATGGTGGCAAAGCTATCATGGACAATGGCAAAGCGCGGGTCGCCGATCTGTTCAGCCGTGGCGATGGCTTGCAAATCCTTGTCGAAGCCGACCAGGCGCGCGTCGGGCGCAAGGCGCGACAAAATCAGGCGGCTATGGCCGCCGCGGCCAAACGTGCCATCGACGTAAATGCCGTGTGCACGCTCGCCCGTCAGGTCGAGCGCATCGACCGCTTCATCGAGCAGCACCGTGCGATGCTGAAATTGCGGCACCGTGAGTTGTGTCATTACGGAGCCTTAAAAAGAAAAATTGGAAAGTACATCGGGGGTACCAGCATCGATCGCCTGCTGCTCTTTGTCAGCCAATTTGGCGGCATCCCAGATTTCAAAGTGGCTACCCATGCCGATCATCATGACCTCGCGCGACAGCCCCACGGCGTTGCGCAATTCGGGCGAGATCAGCACGCGGCCGGCCGAGTCCAGCTCGACGTCAACGGCGTTACCGAGGAAGATGCGTTGCCAGGCCCGCGCCGACATAGGCCAGGCGGCGATTTGCTGGCGATGGCTTTCCCACACGGAACGGGGGAAAAACAGCAGGCAGCCATCGGGGTGTTTGGTCAAGGTCAGACGGCCTTCGCACTGGATCGTCAGCGCGTCACGGTGCTTGGCAGGGATAGACATCCTGCCTTTGGCATCGAGATTGATTGCGGACGCGCCTTGAAACACGAAAGACCTTTTTTAACTTGGGTTGCGACACTTGCGCATCATGATGAAAAGGGGAAATTTCCCACAAAAATACACTTTTTCACACAGTTTCCTACTTTAGAGTAAGCACAGATAGTGGTCAAGCGGTTTCCGATTGGCAAAACAGGAATTTTATTAATGAAATTAAGGACTTAGCGCATATCGTTGAAGCAGTCTCAAATAAAATATATCGATAAATTAGATACTTATGAAAGATAGTGAATGTGCTACCTCATCTGCACACATGTGTTTTCCTACCGTAAACATCAAAAAAGACGAAATGGAAAAATTGAATTTTTTACAGCTAGTTGACATATGACAATATTTTCGCCACCCATACACATCGGTAAGCGAGCACCGCAAAAGACGTGATTTACGTCAAAAAAAAATCGTTCGTGACGCTTGCCGGCGCTGTTTTCCGGGGCTAGCCTGAGGTGGATATACGATTTCGACAAAGCAGCAATTATTTGTTACAGGGAAACTTTAACCAATTGTTCATTTTTTAGTTGTATATACAACTTTATCTTAATTGCTATATTTTTAGAAACAAAAAAAGCCCCTCTGCAGGGGCTTTTTGGGTGGTGCACAGCAGGAAAACTGCCGTGACCGATACGCTCCCTGGCAGACCAGGGAGCAAGAATTCAAGTGAAGCAGGCCGGTAGGCCGGATTTTGTTACGGCACCTTCCCTTGCAGGTTGGTGCTATGACAGTCATTCCTCTAGGCGCCAAATTACTCGGGCGCTCAAGCTTTCTACCCGCACGCTCCGCGAGCAGCATCATCGCGTGCCTATTTGAAATTGCACCAGGTGGAGGTTACCGCGTTTCACCGTAACTTAATACGCTCGTCTCTGTGGCCCTATTCCTCGCCTTATACTCCCCCGGCATACAAGTACGCCGGGTCGGCTTTCGGCGGACGGCCGTTAACCGTCACCCCGCTCTATGGAGTCCGGACCTTCCTCCCGCCAGCGCATTGCTGCGCCGACCAGCGACTGTCTGGCCTGCTTCACCGCTCATTGTACCGCGCCGCAGCATGTTTCTGCAAAAGAGCGGCGCGGCAGTCGGGGAATTATGTAATTCGGTGTCGCCATTTCAAAAGCCGGAGCAAATCGGCTCACATAGAATGGGGCAAGCTGCTTGCATGCAAGCGCATGCGCAGCGCTTGCCCCACTTCTTTGCCACCCCACTAGAATATAAAGAGCCGAACATGACGCAACTATCCCGTACCGGCGGCCAGATCCTGGTCGATGCCCTGCAGATCCATGGTGTCGACACCGCGTTTGGCGTGCCTGGCGAAAGCTACCTGGATGTGCTCGACGCCCTGCATGACTCGGGCATCCGCTTCATCATCAACCGCCAGGAAGGCGGCGCCGCCTTCATGGCCGAAGCCTACGGCAAGATGACGGGCAAGCCGGGCATCTGTTTCGTCACACGCGGACCGGGCGCTACCAATGCCTCGATCGGCGTGCACACGGCTTATCAGGATTCCACCCCCATGATCTTGTTCATCGGCCAGGTAGGCAATGATTTCGTCGACCGCGAAGCGTTCCAGGAAATCGACTACCGCCGCATGTACGGCCAGATGGCCAAGTGGGTGGCACAGATCGACCGCGCCGAGCGCATCCCCGAGTACCTGGCGCGCGCCTTCCAGGTGGCCACCAGCGGCCGCCCAGGCCCGGTGGTGCTGGCCCTGCCGGAAGACATGCTCATCTCGCTGGCCACGGTGGCTGACACGCGCGCTTACCAGCCCGTGCAGGCCGCGCCATCACAGACGCAGCTACAGCAGCTGCGCGCCATGCTGGCCGCCGCAAAGCAGCCGCTGGTCTTGCTGGGTGGCACCACCTGGACGCCGCAAGCGTGCGCCGACCTGCAACAGTTCGCCGAAGCGAATCACTTGCCCGTCGCCTGCGCCTTCCGCTTTCAGGATTTGCTCGACAATGCCCACCCGAACTATATCGGCGACGTCGGCATCGGCATCAACCCGACACTGGCCGCGCGCGTGAAAAATGCCGACCTGGTCATCGCCATCGGCCCACGCCTAGGTGAAATGACGACGGGCGGCTACACTTTGTTCGACTCGCCCGTGCCGCGCCAGCGTCTGGTGCATATCCACACGGACGCCGAAGAGCTGGGCAGCGTTTACCAGGCCGAGCTGATGATCAACAGCGGCATGCCGCAAGTGTGCGCCATGCTGGCCGCCATGCCCCCCGTCGACGCTAGCGCATGGAAACACACACCGGCCGAAGCCAAGGCCGAGCTGGCCGCCTATCAGCAGCGCCCGCCCATCTTCCAAGATGGCCAGGCGCCGCTGGACCTGTGGCAAGTGACGCAAGAGATCATGGCGCAAGCGCCGCACGACACCATCCTGACGAATGGCGCCGGCAATTACGCCTCGTGGGCACACCGCTTCTACCGCTACGGCGGCATGCGCACGCAACTGGCGCCGACGAATGGCGCCATGGGCTATGGCGTGCCGGCGGGCGTGGCGGCGAAGATCGTGCACCCGGAACGCACCGTGATCACCTTTGCCGGCGATGGCGAATACATGATGAATGGCCAGGAACTGGCGACGGCCGTGCAATACCAGGCGGGCGTAGTCATCATCGTCTTCAATAACCAGATGTTCGGCACCATCCGCATGCACCAGGAACGCGATTACCCGGGCCGCGTCTCGGGCACGACCTTGCACAACCCGGATTTTGCGGCACTGGCCCTAGCGTATGGCGCGCATGGCGAAGTGGTGAACACTACAGCAGAATTCGCCCCTGCGCTGCAGCGGGCGCTGGCGCACGCCACGGCGCACAATTTGCCGGCCTTGATCGAGCTGCGCTATGACGGCAACCTGATCACGCCGAACGCCACCCTGGCCACCATCCGCGCCACGGCGGAAAAAGCGCAGGCAGCCAAATAAGCGTGCTGCAAGGCGAGAAACAACAAAGGCCCGGTCGATACCGGTAATGCCGTTCAGTTAGTGTGTTAGTGGTGCTATTTTTAGCCCAAGAACCAGGACAGGGGTCGGACCCTGAGGGGGAATGTGCTTCAATGGAGCACATTCCGATCACGAAGTGACCGACCCAAGCTCTTTGCCTCTGGGGTTAGCAAATTTACTGGCGCTCATAAATCACGCCAAAACCCTTAACTGAACGGCATTACGGTCGATACCGGGCCTTTTTCATGCGCAGGTGAACACAGTATCAGGCGACGGGCGCCTCGCCGCCACCCTGCACCGTAATGCTCTATCTGGCCCTATCCTGCACTATCCTGCACTATCTTGCGCTGGCAACTGCGCCGGCGCTTCCGGCAGCGGCGGACATGGCGTGCAATGCTTCAAGGGACGGCCAAAATCGCGCACGCGGCTCAATTTCATGGGCATGCGCACATTGCCGCCACAGTAATCACCGTCCAGGGTCAGGGTTTGCCCATCCCTGGAAAACTTGCCGACGATGGTGCGTTCTTCGCTGTCGGCACCGGCGATGGTGAAATCGAAGGCGCCCGTAGCGGCGTCGAGGTTGACGTCGTTGGCGACGATAGGCCAGCTCAGGGCACCGGCCGTGAATTCATAAATGACGGAATCGGCCTCGGCAAAGCGGTGCAGGGTCACGCGTTGGCCGCCGATTTCGCCGCTATCTTTTTGCAGGCACAGGTCCGAGTAGACGCTCACGCCATAACGTTCCAGTCCAGCGGGCTTCTTGCCCTTGGCTGCAGCGAGGGCGGCACCGCTGGCACTGGCGAGCAGCAGCGCGGCCAGCATGGCAGCCAGGCGCGGCGAGGTGTATGCATACATGGCATTCCTTTACTTGAGTAACAGCACCATTATAACTGGCGCCGCACATGCAAAAACGCGCCGCCAGGCCGAAGCCAGACAGCGCGTTTCTTTGCTTGCAGCATCCCCGAAGGGATGCCTTGGCGGTACTAAGCTTCGCTTGCGCGAATATTAGAACGAGTGACGAACACCAACGTTGAAGGCTTTGTCGCCCGTACCAACATTACTGTTGTTACCAACGGTGTAGCCAGCGTTGTTTTTGTTCTTGATCTTAGCGTACGAAGCGTAGGTGCTGGTGCGCTTCGACAGAGCGTACGAGTAGCCCAGTGCCCATTGATCAGCATCAGCGTTCGTAGCAGCTTTGTCGTTCGTGCGGATGAACGAAGCCATCACGGTGCCAGCTGGGCCAACAGGTACGGTTGCGCCGACCAGCAGGTTGGTGCTGTCGTTGCTGTAAGCAGCGGTGGTGTAATTGAACGACTGAGCTGCGGTGAACGAACCGTTAGCGTTTTGCGTAGCATTGTTACCAACACCGCTGTTGTCGCCTTTGTTGACGCCATATGCCAGGAAACCCTTAGCAACTGCGAAGTCGTAGTTAGCTGCAGCCAACCAGTTACGTGCGCTACCTTTGTTGCTGGTAGCGGATTCGTTGCTGGTGGTGTTGTATGCCAGACGAGCATTCAAAGGACCGTTGCTGTAACCAGCCGACGCGCCGATTTGACGGCCGTATTTGTTCGAATCAGCTTTTTCGCCGAAGCTGTAAGCTACGTCAGCGTCAAAGCCGCTGAAGTTAGGCGAAGTGTACAGCACGGTGTTGCTGGTGCGGGTCAGCGCTTTCGATGGGAACAGGTTCTTGGCGGAACCAGCGTAGCCAACTGCGAATGGATCAGCAACTTTCGACAGGGTGTTGTACCAAGGCGTGTATTGTTGACCCAGGGTCAGGGTACCGGTGGTTTTGCTGCTCAGGCCAACGTAGGCTTGACGATTGAAGATCGAACCAGCTTTGTCTTGCGTACCGCTGTCAACGTTGAAACCCGATTCCAGAACGAACATTGCCGACAGGCCGCTGCCCAGATCTTCGGTGCCTTTGAAGCCCAGACGGGAAGCCGAAGCAACGCCGCTGTCCAGTTTGTTGGTGTTGCCGGCTTTGCCGCCGCGCTCGCTGACGAAACCAGCGTCAACGGTACCGTAGATAACAACGCTCGATTGAGCTTGGGCTACACCAGTGGCTGCTGCCAGGACTGCCAGGGTGATCAGAGTTTTTTTCATTGCGATTTCCTTTAATTTTTGAAGCAAAAAGTAATACAGCCTATGCATCTCGAGCTGCGCTCTAACAGAGCGCTTTTTATGAGTGAGGGCAAGGTCTCCACCTGCCACATTGCTGTTCCGATCAGGGGAACATTCATGTCGATATCGGCACGCTATTGCGCCGATAAGCTTGAAGGCTGCATAACGACCGTCATTCGTGCGCCGGTTCGGTGCTCAAATGGCACCGGAAACGGCACTATAACCAGCGTTTCACATTCCATCAAGTTCCCACATGTTACTTCCGGTACCAGTCCGGGTGCCTTTTCAGGTATCCCGAGCATCGCCAACCGTACTACGCGACAGGGCTAGCGCCCCTTACCAAGCAATGCATGGACCTGATTAACCATTCCATCATAGCGCATGGCTTCATGCCATCCGTTGTATTAGTGCAACAGTATCAGGCGAGTGATTAAAACATCAACATGCTTTAGCCACGATTTCCCGTCGAAGATTTACGCGACAAAGCACTCAATTTGTCAGGTGATCGTGGATAAACGGGAAGAAGCATACACGGCATCGCCAATATTTGCTGCCGGATGCACAAAAGTGGGAAATGACGTGCCCTTTTTTGGTGCGTTGCCGCATTATTCAGGGGCGTAGGGACAAATTTTCACGTCGACGTACATGCAAAAAAAATAGCCAGAGTATTAACTTAATTACTGACTTAACGGTAACTTAAATTATGCGCGTAGAAATGTTTTCCCTGTTTTCCAGTGCGTGCACCGGCTGGCCGAAAGGAAAGGATGAGGACGACTCTTGCTTGCAAATTGCGCATCAATTGAAACAATTTCTTACAATGTTGCCTTCTCAATATTTTGATATATTTGTGTCAAAAAAACTACACATTGATCGAAATCACGTTTCCCACGGTGCGGTTTCACGCAGTGCATCTTTTGCTTTTTTGCTTAAAAGCATCAAAAAGCACGCTCAGCGCTGACTTGCTCGCCGGAGCATGCGCATAAAACCGCCCAGCAGAGGCAGTTTTTCATACAATTCTTCGGCGGCATCCCAGTAATCGCGGTGCAAGACCACCCGCCCCTGCGCATCGAAGCGCACATGTGTTGCGCCGCGAATACATTGTTCGCCAGATACCAGGCGTTTCATGCGGAAACGAAACTCCCACGTCAGGAAGGCTTGCGCCCCCTGTCCCATACTTTCCAGCACGACAAACCGCGGCACATCGACTTGCACGAACATATGCTTGAAGATGGCCAGGATGGCGGCATGTCCCGCCACTTCGTTGAACGGGTCCTTGAAATGCGCGTCTGGTGCATACACGTCGCCCAGCTGAGCCAGGCTATCCATGCTCAAGTGCTCGTAAAACGCCACCAGGCGCGCCAGCGCAAGCTCCATCTGCGCCGCGTCCAGCATGCTGGCGCTCATAGGCCCGTCACCTTGCGGATCAGCCAAAAATAGGCACGGTAGGGCAACAGCCGCGCCAGGCGCAACATATTTGTAAAGCGTTTGGGAAAGTGAATGTGAAACTGGCCCCGTTCGATGCCGTCGAGCATCGCGACGGCCGCGTCGTGCGCCGTCATCAAGGCAGGCATCTTGAAATCATTGCGCGCCGTCAGCGGCGTGGCGACAAAACCGGGATTGATTTGATATACATCAATCCCACGTCCGTGCAAATCCAAATACAGCGACTCCGTCAGGTTGATCAGTGCGGCCTTGCTGGCACCATACGCCAGCGCTTTCGGCAAGCCGCCATAACCGGCCACCGAGGCAACGATGCCGATGCCACCACTGCCCTGGCGCAACAGCCACGGCAAGGCCTGCGCCAGGCAATTGAAGACGCCGCCCACATTCAAGGCCAGCAAGCCCTGCGCCGCGTCGAGGTCGAAATTATCGGCGCGCATGGATTGATAGCCGCCAGCGACCACCAATATCAGATCGATATGTGCCCACTGCTGCTGCAATTGCGCGCAGACGCCTTGCAGTTGCGCGGGCTCGGTGATATCGAGCGGCAATGCCTGCGCCAGCGGCTGCCCCTGGCACAGCAGCTCCAGGCTGGCACGATGGCGGGCGGACAAGGCCACGCACGCGCCCTGCTCCAGCAGCAAGGTGGCGCACGCGGCACCGATGCCACTGGAGGCGCCGATGATCCACACGTGCTTGCCGGCCCAGCTGCTGATCTTGCGATTCATGGGGCCGCCTGTGGGCGCTTGCTAAACGATAAAGTCACAGCGCCCAGGTTGAAGCCGAATTTGCTCATGGCAGCACGGTTGAGCATAACCTTTTCATCCATCAGAAACATCCAGTCTTCGAAGTCAACGTGGTAGACCGTGCCATCGACGGGCAGTGCCAGCACGTATTGCCAGCGCAGCGCATTGCCGGCCACTTCGCCGGTGGCTTCTCCGATCACGTCGGGCGCCGTGCCGATGAAGCGTCCGGGCGCCGTCTTTCGCAGCGTCCACACGCGCCGCTGCTTAGTGCCGTCCGAATACGTGAAATCCTCGTCCAGCGTGCCGCTGTCACCCACCCAGCTAGCCCGCATGACCACCGTGAAGCGCTTGACCACCTTGCCCGAACGGTCCTGGAAAATACCGTGGGCATCGAGCGTGCCATTGAAGTACTGTTGCAAATCGAGCACGGGCAGTTCCTGTGCGTAGGTGGCCGGCGTGGGCGGCGTGGAGCAGGCGGTCAGCGCCAGCAGCAAGGCCGTCGCCGTGATACCGCGCCGGTAATATTTCATGAGCTTCATCGTCGCTTCTCCCTGGGTTGACTATCTATATGTTGTAAAGGCGCGCGCCACAGCAGCAGCGCCGCCAGCAGTTTCAGCGCACAGGGCAGCAAAGCGTAAGCCGCCGACAAGGCTGGCAAGCCACTGCTGCTGCCCGGCACATAGCCGAGCCAGGCCAACAGGGGCAAGGCGATGCCGGCAGCGAGCGCCAGGCTCATTTGCACGCCCCAGTTCCACCAACCGAAATACGCCGCCTCATGCCGACCGGCATGGCCTGCCGCGCCGATCAATCCCGCCAGCAGGGCCGGCGGCAGGGCCAGGTCGGCGCCCAGTGCCAGACCGGACAGCAGGCAGATGCTGGCAAAGCCCCAGGCCGCGCCTGCCTCAAGGCCATACGCCCAGACAAACACGGAGGCGGCCAGCAGCATGGCGCCGCCCCACGCACGCGCTTCGCCAAAGCGGCGCGCCAGGGCCACCCACAGGGGCATCGACGCGGCTGCCGCGCAAAAATACACTATCAGGAATGGCCCGGCGTAATGCTCGAGGCGCAAATAGTCGCCGGCAAAGAACAGGAACAGGGTGGCGGGAATGGCGGCGGCCACGCCATTGACGAGCAAGACGGCGAACAGCCAGCGAAATGCACGCTGGCGCAAAGGAAGCTTCCAGCCGCTACCAGCGACCACGCCTGCGGCACTGCGCAAGGCCGGGCGCGGCGCTCGCGCCAGCAGTAGCGCACCCGTCGCCAACAGGCAGACGGCAAAGGCCACTGACAAGCCATCATAGCCGAGCACGGAGGTCAGGGCCGCCGCCAGGATCACGCCGAGCAAGCCGCAGCCTTCGCGCACGGCCGCCACCCGCGCCCGCTGCGTGGGTGCCTGGCTCAGGGCCGCGCCCCAGCTCTGGTGCGCGATGCCGGCCAGGCCATAGGCGGTATATACCAGCAGCAACGATGCCAGGAACCAGGCCAGGGTGGCCCCATGCGACAGCGATGGCGGATGGAACAGGGCACCAAAGCCCAGCAGCAGCAAGGGCAGCGCGGCACCGACAAACACGGCATAGCTGCGCCCGCCGCGCGCCATCCAGGCCCCCAGGGCCGGATCGATGAAGGCGGCAGCGATGCGCGCCGCCAGCAGCACGGCGCCAATCTGCGCCAGATCAAGGCTGCTGCGCTGCGCGTAAAACGGCGCCACATAAATGTAAATGGGCAGCGCCAGCATGGCCAGCGGCAAGCCGAACAGGCCATACTGGAACAAGGCCGGCAAGGTCAACGCGCTGGCACCGGAACTCATGGCAGCGGTGCCGCATGCTGCAACAACGCACCGCGTAGCTTGGGCGCCGTCGAAGCGGGCGACAGCCAGATGGCGAAGAAGGCGCGCGCGAAATCGCCATCGCTCACGTCGGCCAGCACCTTGCCATCGAGGTAAAAGCGCACGCCAGGCGAGATACCGGCCCGGTAAGCGCCCGCGATGCGCTGGTCTTCCTTGACGTCAGGAAAAATACGCTGCATGGTCGCTAGCCACCCCAGGCGCTGGGCCTCGGTGCCGACGCCAATTTTCTGCATCTGTTCATAGCTGGCCTCGGCGATCTTGTTGCCATCGAGAGCGCGCGCGTAGCGCAATTCCAGCACAAAAGGTGCCGTTGCCGACGCGGTGCCCTGATAACCCTGCGTACCGACCCAAAGCTGCGCCCGATAAATACGCATGCCGAACCACTTATACTCGCCCTCACCCGCCAGGCGAGCCTCGGGCACGTCCGCATTCACAAAGGCCGGCGGCGCGGCCACGGCAGCGTACATACTCAAGTACAACACAATAGCAACAAGCAAACGGCGCATGATTACTCCTTGACCAAGGTAAATTGCATGACATCGGTGTTATGTGCCTGGAAGGCAGCCTCGCAATAGGCGAGGTAAAACTCCCAGGTCAGCAGGAAACGGCCGTCGAAAGCCTGCTTTTCGAGCGCCGTGCGCTGGGCCAGGAAGCTGGCGCGCCACAGGCGCAGGGTTTGCGCATAATCGAGGCCAAAGCTGAAGGCGTCCGCTACGCGCAAGCCTTGCGCTTCGGCGGCGCGGCGAAACTCGGTCGGCGAAGGCAGCATGCCGCCCGGGAAGATGTATTGCTGGATAAAATCGGTGCTCTTGCTGTAGCGCTCGAACAAGGCGTCGGCGATGACGATGGTCTGGATGCAGGCGCGTCCGCCCGGCTTCAGGTTGCGCGCCACGCATGCGAAATAGCCGGGCCAGTAGCTTTGTCCCACCGCTTCGAACATCTCGATCGAGGCGATGGCATCGTACTGGCCATGGCTGTCGCGGTAGTCGCACAGCTGCAAATCGGCCTGCGCCGCCAGCCCCGCATCTTGCAGGCGCTGGCGCGCATACGCCAGCTGTTCGGTCGACAAGGTCAGGCCCGTCACGTGGGCGCCGTAGTCACGCGCCGCCGTTTCCGCAAAGCCACCCCAGCCACAACCAATTTCCAGCACGCGCTGGCTCAGCTGCGACTGCAGTTGCAGCTGGTCGGCGATACGCCGGTATTTCGCAGCCTGCGCCTGTTCCAGGCTGGCGCCTTCGGTAAACAGGGCGCTCGAATACGTCATCGACGGGTCCAGCCACAGCTGATAAAAGGCGTTGCCAATATCGTAATGGGCATGGATATTCTTCTTGCTGCCGGCACGCGAATTGCGGTGCAGCAGATGGCGCATCTTGTAAATCAGGTTACCCCACCAGTTGCCGTAGATCAGGGACTCGATCTGTGCACGGTTGCGTATCATCAACTCGATCAAGCCCGGCAAATTGTCGGTGCGCCAGTCGCCGGCGATAAACGTTTCGGCAAAGCCGATGTCGCCCGAACGCAGCACGGCCGCACACAGGCGCCAGTTGTGCAAATCGAGGGTAACGGGATGGCTGCCATCGCCATACAGCACGATACGCCCATCCGGCGTGCGCAGGCGCAGGGCACCGCCTTGCAATGCTTCCAAGAGGCGCAGAATAATGCGCCCGGCGGCGGGCATGTCCCTCTGTTCATGGACGGGCGCGGGAGTAGGGCTGCGGCGCCCATGCAGGCCGGTCGGCAAGGAATCGGAGCTCATCGGGACACCTTTTCTTGTGGAGGTAAGGGTTTGCTGAAAAACGGGACGCGGCGCAGCCACAGGCGCAAGGCTTGCCAATGGATGCGCGCCATCACGCCAAACGTCATCAGTGGGTAGCGCAGCAAAGCCCAGGCGATGGCGCCATCGCGCAGCGGCTGCGCCGTGCCGGACAAGCTCGTTTCCAGAATCGGACCGTCGAGATCGTCGTAATCGACCCGTGCCAGGTGGCGCTCGCCGTCCTGCTCGCTGTTGCGCAGGAAACGGAAACGGTACGCCCCTTCCACCTTGCAAAACGGCGAGACATGAAAAATCTTCTTGGCACGCAACTCGCTGCCATAGGCGATGACGGCGCCGTGCTCGAGCAGGTACAGATGGCGCTCGCCAAAGGTATTGCGCACGTCGCACAGCACGGCGCGCAGCGCGCCGTCGGGACGGTGGCAAAACCAGAAACTGATGGGATTAAAAACATAGCCGAACATGCGCGGCATGGTTTGCAGCCAGATTTCACCATCCGCGTCCAGCACGCCATGCTGGCGCAGCAGGCCATCGATCCACGCCAGCAACGGTGTCGTGCCATCGCCATGGTCGCTGTCGCGAAACGCCAGCACATTGGCGCCGTTGCGCGAAATCATGCGAGCCGGGAAATCCTGGTTGCCCAGGCTGCGCAAGGGCAAGCGCAAATAGAACATGCCATAACTGAAAACATGCGTGCGCGGACGCAGCCGTGCATGGCGCACCCGTCCCAGGCACAGCTGCGGCTGCGCCGGCGCGGCTTGCGCGGAATCACGCGGCATGCACCAGCTCCGCAGACGCCAGGCCCAGCAAGCTTTGCGCCACGCCCAGGCCCGACTTCAAGCCATCTTCATGGAAGCCATACCCGGTCCAGGCACCCGCAAACCAGGTGTGCTGCGCACCCTGGAAACCGGCCAGGCTCGCCTGGGCGGCAATGGCTGCGCCATCAAACACCGGGTGGGCATAGGAAAACTCGTCGATGATGGTCGCCGGGTCTGGTTCGTCGAGTGGATTGAGCGAGACGATGACGGGCGTGGAAAATGGCAGCGGCTGCAACTGGTTCAGCAAATAATGCACGCATACCTGCGGCGCCTCGCCGTGCGCGGCCGGCCTGCCCTGGTAATTCCAGGCCGACCAGGCGCGGCGGCGTTGCGGCAGGCAGGATGTATCCGTGTGCAGCACGGCCCGGTTGGGCTGGTAGCGCACGGCTTCGAGTACCTTGCGCTCGTCGTCGCGGATATCCGCCAGCAAGGCCAGCGACTGGTCACTATGGCAAGCGAGCACCACGTGATCGACATGCTCGACGCCCCCAGCCGTGTGTAGCTCGACCGTGCGTGCGCCGCCGTGCTGCTGGCGGCGCACGGCCAGTACGGGGCACGCCAGACGCTGCTGGGGGATGCCCTCCAGCAATTTTTCCACATACACGCGCGAGCCACCGCGCACCGTGCGCCATTGCGGCCGGTCACTCACTTGCAGCAAGCCATGGTTGTGGCAGAAACGGATGAACGTGGCCAGCGGAAAGGCCAGCATCTGGCGCGCCGGACACGACCAGATGCAGGCGGCCATCGGCAGCAAATACCAGTGGCGAAATTCGTCGCCGTAGCCGTGCAGGTCGAGAAAATCGCCCAGCGACATGGCCGGCCCCGGCACGCTCGCCGTAGCCAGAGCGCTGGCCTGGCGGTTGAAACGCACGATGTCGCGCAGCATGCGCAAGAAGGCGGGGCGCAGCAGATTGCTACGCTGGGCAAACACGGTATCGAGATTGGCGCCCGCCCATTCCAGCACGCGGGCATCGGGCGTGGTGCCCAAGGGCATTTTGACGGAAAACGACATATCGCTATCGGCTGCCTCGACACCGAGCTCCTGGAACAGTTGCACCAGGTTCGGGTAAGTAGCGTGGTTAAACACCAGAAAACCCGTGTCGACGCCATGCGTGACGCCGTCGAGCGTGACATCCACCGTATGACTGTGACCGCCAAAATACTCACCCGCCTCATACAAGGTCACATCCTGGCCAGCCTGCGCCAGCCGATACGCGCAAGACAAACCGGCAATTCCCGCTCCGACGACGGCGATTTTCATGGCTGCACCCGTTTCATGTTTTCCTTGGACGAAATAAATTCATAGTCAGTCAAATATTGACCTATGTCAATCGGCTCCTTGAGCCATTCTAAAACTTATACGCCGACAATTTTCAATTGGATTCAGCTATTTGCAGCGCAGCGATGGCAGAGATAAATACCGCGCGTATTCTGTTGGCATGCGAGCCTATACAAATATTGCGCAAGCGCTGACTGGATCGCGGATTTCGGCTAGCCGCGCAATGTTGCCAATCGAACAGTAAAGCATGAAGGGCTGGGCGCGCTCTGGTAAAATAGTCCGCAACAACAGTGTCCGGCGCCGCCGGGCCTTAGGTCAGCACCCGCCACCACACATCCATGTTTAGTTTCTTCAAGAAAAAACCCGTCACTCCCGAGGCTGCGCCAGCCGAGCCCCTCGTTCTTCCTGCCACCACGCCGCCTGCCGCGCAGCCGGGTGCTGCTCCCCTGAGCGGCGCGCCGGCCGAGCTCGTGCCCGTGATCGTGGCCGCTGAACCCGAGAAAAAATCGTGGATGACGCGCCTGAAGGCCGGCCTGTCGAAAACCTCGAACACCTTATCCATGCTGTTCGTCGGCGCGAAGATCGACGACGCGCTGTACGAAGAGCTGGAAGCGGCGCTGCTGATGTCCGACGCGGGCATCGACGCCACCGAATTCTTGCTGACGGCATTGAAGAAAAAGGTCAAGGAAGACAAGCTGCTCGACGCCGCCGCCGTCAAGGCCGCGCTGAAGGTGCTGTTGATCGAGCTCTTGAGCCCGCTGGAAAAACGCTTCGAGCTGGGCCGCCACAAGCCGCTGGTGATGATGATTTCGGGCGTGAATGGCGCCGGCAAGACCACTACCATCGGCAAGCTGGCCAAGCACATGCAGTCAAATAATCAATCCGTGCTGCTGGCCGCGGGCGACACCTTCCGCGCCGCCGCGCGCGAACAATTGATGGTCTGGGGCGAGCGCAACAACGTCACCGTCATCTCGCAAGAATCGGGCGACCCGGCCGCCGTGGCCTACGACTCGGTGCAATCGGCGAAAGCGCGCGGCATCGACGTGGTCATGGTCGACACGGCAGGGCGCTTGCCGACACAGTTACACTTGATGGAAGAATTGAAGAAAATCAAGCGTGTGATCGGCAAAGGCATGGACGGTGCGCCGCATGAAATACTGCTCGTCATCGATGGCAATACGGGGCAGAACGCGTTGACACAAGTCAAGGCCTTCGACGATGCCCTGCAGCTGAGCGGCCTGGTGATCACCAAGCTGGACGGGACCGCCAAGGGCGGCGTGCTGGCGGCGATTGCCCGCGTGCGCCCGGTGCCTGTGTATTTCATCGGCATCGGTGAGAAAATTGAAGACTTGCAGCCTTTCGTGGCTGCCGAATTTGTCGAAGCGCTGCTCGGATAAGCCTATACATGATTGAATTTCAGCACGTCTCCAAGCAATACTCTTCCGACGCCGTGGCGCTCAGCGACATTTCGCTGAGTATTGCCAAAGGCGAGCTGGTCTTCCTGGCCGGCCCGTCCGGCGCCGGCAAGTCAACCCTGCTGAAAATGATCGCCGCCATGGAACGCCCCAGCTCGGGCAAGCTGATCGTCAATGGCCAGGACATGGCAAAGATCAAGCCAGCGGGCGTTCCCTTCCTGCGCCGCAACATGGGCCTGATCTTCCAGCAGCAAAAATTATTGAACGACCGCTCCATCCTGGCCAACGTGATGCTGCCGCTGCTGGTCGTGGGCGCACACAAGGCGGCCGCCGAGCAGCGCGCGCGCGCGGCCCTTGACAAGGTGGGCCTGCTGGACCGCGCCATGGCGCGCCCCCTGTCGCTGTCGGGCGGCGAACAGCAGCGCGTCTCGATCGCGCGCGCCATCGTCAACCGGCCACAGATCATCCTGGCCGACGAACCGACGGCCAACCTCGACCGCGCCAGCGCCAACAAGGTGCTCGACGCCCTGAAAGCGTTTCATTCGGTGGGCGTGACCTGCCTCATTTCCAGCCATGACGAACAGATGCTCGACGCCGCCGCCCGCGTGATCCACTTGAAAAACGGCCAACTGGTAGCCATCGACAAGGCCACGCAGGCGCCCGTCTTCGCACCGCCCGATCCCGATTTCGCCCCGCCCCTCAACCCGGACGACGCACAGGGAGAGCAGGCATGAGAGGCTGGTTCCGTCAACACCGCTTTGCGCTCGGCTCGGCGCTGATCCATTTGCGCAAGTCGCCGGGCGGCTTTTTGTTGAACGTCGTCGTCGTTGCCATCGCCCTGTCGCTGCCATTCGCCGGCTTGACCATGCTCGACAATGTGCGCCCCATGTCGGAACAAATGTCGGTCGACCCGGAAATCAGCGTTTTCTTGAAAATAAGCACACCGCGCGAACAAGCAGTGGCCCTGGCCAGCGCCATGCGCAAGATCGTCGGCGCGCAACAGGCGAAGATCGTCTTCATCCCGCGTGAACAGGCGCTCGACTCGCTAAAAAACAAGAATGGCCTGGCCGACGTGCTCAGCACCCTGGGTGACAATCCCCTACCCGACAGCTATGTGCTAAAGCTCGATGCGTTCGGCAGCGCCAGCGAAGCGCAGGATGTCGATGCGGTGGCAGAACAATTGCGCCACCTGCCATTCGTGGAGTCGGCGCAAGTCGATTCGGCCTGGGTCAAGCGCCTGGCGGCCCTGCTGGGCGTGCTGCGCCTAGTATTGTTGCTGCTCGCCATTACCCTGGGTGTGGCCGTGATCGCCGTCGTCTTCAATACCATCCGCCTGCAAGTGATGCAGCAGCGCGATGAAATCAGCATCTCGAAATTGATCGGCGCCACCGATACCTTCATCCACCGCCCCTTCTATTACACGGGCGCCCTGCTGGGCCTGTGCGCCGGTGCGCTGGCCCTGGGCGCCGTAGCGCTTGCGTTGCAGCCACTCAATAGTGCGATTGCCGAATTTGCCCGCCTGTATGCGTCTGAATTCCAGTTGGTGCCGCTGGCACCGCTGCCGATGGCGGGCTTGCTGGCCGTCAGCGCCGGCCTGGGCCTGATCGGCGCCTTCCTCTGCGTGCAGCGCCATCTGGCGCGCCTGAACTGACCTGCCCTTCCATGGCGGCGCCGCTGGCGCCGCCATGCGTCACAGCGCCACAGCGCCACAGCGCCACTTGTCGGGCGCTATCCGATACGCTAATTATCTTGATGTTTAGCAAGTATTATTAAGCTACTCTTCAGCTTGCGACCGTAGACTAGCCCTGTTGTCGCCAAGCGCCGTGCGGCCCTTTCGGGCGCGTCCGAAAGGGCGCATACTAAGGTGGTCAAGCGCCCTAGGGGTGCCTTTTGTAAAAATTATTGGCAGATGAATCGTCATAGCATTTAGGCTATCGGGATGATTAAAAGTGCTGATTGGCACTCTCAAGCAGAGAGTGCTAATATAAGCACATACCAAGCGCAGAACCGCCATCAGCCCCATCAGCGCCAGATATAGGTGGCGCCACGATCCGCAAAGTACAAGACCGAATACGCAAAACTGAACAGACAATCGGGCCATGTCGCGTGACATGGCCGACTGGAACAAAGCAAGACTACGAGGGAGAAAGCATGACTATGATGTCCGCAACGTCCGCATTGGTTCCGACCAAAAATAATGCACTGGGCCTCGGCTTCACTGGCAATCTGGGCAATATCGACGCCTATATCTCGGCCGTGAACCGCCTGCCCATGTTGACCCACGACGAAGAAATTTCGCTGGCAAAACGCTTGCGCGAAAAAAACGACTTGGCTGCCGCGCAAGAACTGGTGCTGTCGCACCTGCGCCTGGTGGTCTCGATTGCGCGTGGCTACCTGGGCTATGGCTTGCCACACGCCGACCTGATTCAAGAAGGTAATATCGGCTTAATGAAAGCCGTAAAGCGCTTCGACCCGGACCAGGGCGTGCGCCTGGTATCGTACGCCATGCACTGGGTGAAAGCCGAGATGCACGAGTACATCCTGAAAAACTGGCGCCTGGTCAAGGTGGCAACGACGAAGGCACAACGCAAACTGTTCTTCAACCTGCGCAGCCACAAGACGGGCCTCGATGCGATGACGCCCAAACAGATCGATGCACTGGCCAAGCTGCTCGACGTCAAGCGCGAAGAAGTGATCGAGATGGAAACGCGCTTGAGCGGCCGCGATATCGCCCTGGAATCGCCGACCGACGATGAAGACGACAAGTTCTCGCCAATCGCCTACCTGGCGTCGGAACATAGCGAGCCGACCAAGGTACTGGAAGCGAAACAGGTGACGCGCCTGCAATCGGAAGGCCTGGAAACGGCACTGTCGAAGCTGGACGCCCGTTCGCGCCGCATCATCGAAGCGCGCTGGCTGGCCAACGACGATGGTTCTGGCGCCACCCTGCATGCTTTGGCAGAAGAATTCGGCGTATCGGCCGAGCGCATCCGCCAGATCGAAGTGGCGGCGCTGAAAAAAATGAAGGGCGCGCTGGCCGCCTACGTGTAAGCACAAGCAATGCCGCAATGCAAAAGGCGCCGCAAGGCGCCTTTTAGTTTTATGACTTGATGTTTATCAACAGATAAACATGGCAGGCGATTAAGCTGCAGCCAGGCCCTTGAGCAAGGTTTCAGCGACCAGTTCATTCAGATCCGCATCGCGCTCCTTGGCCAGGGTCTGCAATTGCAAGACCAGATCGCTGTTCAGCTTGACGGCGAATGGCACCAGGCCCAGCGCCTGATCGCGCTTGCGCTGCTCGCGACGGTCGATGACCACCGCTTCCTTACCGAATGCACCGGCGCCGGGAACATTCATCTTTCCCATCAGTTTCTTGGCATCGCTTTTCGCCAGGGCAGTTTTTTTCATGGTTGTTTCCTGATTTTCAAAACAGCCATTCTACGCAGTAATCGGCGTGCCGCGTGGGCCGGCGCATCAATTCATTCGCCACGCGCCAATGGGGCGCCGCAGAAATATCATTTTGCTATCATTATCCCATGCGTGGACGCCACGCCGGGGACGCTTTACCTGAAAGGAAAAACATGGCTTATTTAAACGGCTCTGATCGTACCCTGCTGCTTCCGCTGCTGCTCTCCCTGCTGATCGCCTGCCTGGCAATGCTGTCTGGCTGCGGCGCGGCTGGCAGCGCCGGCGAGGCGGAAAACACACCACGTAGCGTCAGCCACGTGCTCTCGCCGGGCGAACAGGTTGCCATCACGGCCACCGATACCCTGAAACTGGAGCGTGTCAACGACAGCCGCTGCCGCAAGGGCGCCGTATGCGTGTGGAAAGGCTACGTCAGCTACAGCTTCAGTTTGCGCAACAGCGCGGGCGCCACGGACATCGTCTTGTCCGATTCCATGCCCGGTGCCGCCAGTTCCGTCAGCGTCCAGCACTTGACGTTCACGCTGCTCGACGTCGACCCGGCCACGCCGCCGGCGCTGAACGAGGCCGCGCCCACGTATCGGGTCAAAGTAAAAATCACGCAGGGCGCGCCCGCCGGCTAAACGCCAGGGCGCGCAGACTACCCCTCGAAGACAGGCAATCGCGCGTCCTCGGGTGTCAGCGCTATCTTCAGCAAAATGAAGCGGTGAAAATGTTATGTCGCATCGATATTTTTCCAGCTAAAAAAAATGACACGCACGATGAATCGTGAGTGTCATTAGCGCAAGGATTCCAAGCGCCCGGCTGATTTAGATCAACCGACTACGCCTGCGCATGTAGCTGCGGCTTAATGCACCTTCCAATTCCTGCTCCGTTTTATGCTGGTTCACCGTGTACAGGGCCCACAGGGCCGCCGGCACCCAGCCGATCACAGTGCACTGCAAGATCAAGGCGGCGGCACCGGCCAGCGGGCGCCCCAGCATAAAAAACGTGAGACACGGCAGTAGCAAGGCTATCAGCAATCGCATCACAACATACTCTCCTTCAATGTAGAGCAGCGGACAATGGCCGGTATCCGGTCCGTCCCCCGCCCGCTGCGTACTGCTCCTTAATAACGTCTGGCAAAATCGTCGCGAGCGTAGGCGAGTTGTGGCCGAGAAGCGCAGCTGTGCGTAGGCACAGTGAGCATCGCAGGCCGCAAATCGCGGCGCGCAGCAGATTTGGCCTGACGTTTATAGATGCACAGCAATCTGCGGCATAAGGTCGTCGAAGGTGCGACCGTTGCCGTTTTCGCCGATGGCGTGCATCTTCCATTCGCCGTTATGGCGATACAACTTGGCCATGATCTGTGCCGTGTGGGAACCTTGCACAGACAGGTTGAAACGCGCGACTTCCTGGTTATTGCTGGCATTCAAGATGCGGCAATAGGCGTTTTCTACCTGCGCGAAGTTCTGGCCGGTAAAGCTGTTGACGGTGAAGACCAGGCTTTTCACATGCGCCGGCACGCTCGACAGATCAACATTGATCTGTTCGTCGTCGCCATCGCCTGCGCCCGTGCGGTTGTCGCCCGTATGAACGATGCTGCCGTCCTTGCTTTTCAGCTGGCGGAACCAGACGATATCGGACGTGCTCTTGTTCTCGTCGAACATGACGCACGAAGCGTCCAGGTCGACCGCTTCGGTCTTCGAACCGAAGCCAAGGAAACCCTTGGTCTTGACCGCATCCCATCCCAGGCCCATGGTGATACGGCTCAGGGTGGTACCAGCTTCTTTGTCCAGAGAAATCTTCTGGCCCTTGCTCAAATTGACAGACATACGCATTGCTCCTGTTTGTTTAGTTGCATCAAGTACTAATTACGCCGGCTTGCTTTGTGTCCAGGCGAGGAAGGCTGCGCGGTTACGCGAGCACACGAGGATTTTCCCCGTGCCTGAAAATTTCAGCACCATGCCCTCGCCGCTGGTCTGGCTATTGATCAGATTGCCCAGAAAGCCACCGCTACTGCCGGTCGTCATGGAAATTTCATATTGCAGGCGGCTATCCCAGCATACGACGTGCGAGTTATCAATCACCACGTCCTTGCCAGGCGTCACTTCGAGTATCGACATGGCGCCAAAACCAGACACCGCCAATTGGCCGCTGCCTGCCGTCTCGGTGATGAAAAAACCACCGCTCTGGGCAAACAGCGCATTACCCAGGCTTTGCGTGCGCACCTTCAATTCCACGCCTGCACTGGCCGCCACGAAGGCGCCGTCACTGATCATGTATTGCTGGGCACCGAGCTCCTTGCCCACATCAAGCACCCGCATCGCGCCGGGCAAGGTGGGCGACAGCAGGCAATCGCCGTCGCCCCGCACGGCCTCGATATGCTGCTGAAAGAACGATTCGCCGTTGGCAAAGGTGCGCATCAGCGCAGCGCCGATGCCGCCCGTCATCTTGCCTTTCAGCTCAAGATTGGTTTCCATCATCACCATCGCGTTAGATTCGCAATAAATCTTCTCGCCCTTGGCCAGCGACACATGCAGAAACGGGTCGACGTCCCCGGTAATATTGAAAACTGGCATACCTATTCCTTCTTCAACTAGGTGATGATGGTGCCGGCCCGCACTGCGGACCGCCCTGACTCTACAACTTAAACGCCAACACCGAACGACGCTGCCAAAGGACCTAAACCGCCCTTGTAGCCCTGGCCGATGGCCTTGAATTTCCAATCGGCGCCATTGCGGTAGATTTCACCAAAGACCATGGCCGTTTCCGCCGAACCGTCTTCCGACAGGTCGAAGCGGGCGATTTCCGTGTTGCCGTTGGCGTTCACGCAACGCACGTACGCTTTGGACACCATACCAAAGTTTTGCTTGCGTGCCTCGGCATCGTGTATCGTCACGCAGACGGCAATCTTGTCGATCTCGGCTGGTACCTTGGCCAGGTCGACGATGACGGTTTCATCGTCGCCATCGCCGGCGCCGGTGGTGTTGTCGCCCGAGTGGGTGACGGAAGCGTCGCTCGATTTCAGGTTGTTGTAGAAAATCATGTCGACGTCGGCGCGTACCTTGCCGTCGGCCTTCAACAGGAACGCGGAACCGTCGATGTCGAACGCGGCGCCATCGGTGGCGCGGGCATCCCAGCCCAGGCCGATGATCATTTTCGACAGGCCAGGGGCTTCCTTGCTCAGGTTGACGTTGCCGCCTTTTTGCAGACTGATTGCCATGATGTATTTCTCCTATGTGAAATAAAGTCCAGCTAATGAAATAAATAACACCTGGCGCCCTCCACCGGCCTGACTCCCCAGGCCGGCGGCGGCGCTTGCTACAACTTGCCGACAAACCGGTGTAGTCGTTTGCCGCGCATTCTTTACGCTACTGTTGCCTTGACGGCTTCCAGCGCTTGCGTCTTGCCCTCTTCGTGCGCCATCCTGCGCTTGTAACGGATCGACGACCATAGCGAGGCGAGAATGAAGGCCACCCCAATCAGACCCGTAAAGATCTCGGGAATGTGAAACTTCATGCTGGCCAACATGATTACGGCCAGGATACCGATCGCATAGTGCGCGCCGTGCTCCAGATAAACGAACTCGTCGAGTGTACCCTTGCGTACCAGGAATACCGTCATCGAACGCACAAACATCGCGCCGATAGCCAGGCCCAGCATGATGATCACGACATCCTTGGTGATGGCAAACGCGCCGATCACGCCATCAAAGCTGAACGAGGCGTCGAGCACTTCCAGGTACAGGAAGCCGCCAATACCGCCGCGCTTGACGATGTCGCCCACGTTGCCGTTGCCGTTATCACCTTCCAGCAAGCCGCTGACCACATCGACGCCGACGTAAGTGAGGATGCCCCACAGGCCAGCCGTCAAGACCACCAGCTTCTGGCCTTCTTCGATCATCGACAGGCTGGCCATCAGGGTGCCCAGTGCGATCATCACGGAAAGCGAGGAAATTTTGCCCAGCGCGCCCAGTTTCTCTTCAATACGGCCCAGCCAGTGCGTTTCTTTTTCCGAGTCCAGCAGGAAGTTCAGGAAGACCAGCAGCAGGAAAATGCCGCCAAAGGCCGCCACTTCCGCATGGTGGTTCGTCAGGTGCATCGAATACTCTTCCGGATTGCTCAGTGCCAGATTCCATACTTCCAGCAAGCCCAGGTCGGCCGCTTGCGCCACGATGACCAGCGGGAACAACAGGCGCATGCCGAACACGGCGATGATGATGCCCACGCCCAGGAACAAGCCCTGCCAGAACTTGTCCCAGTTCTTCAGCACCGAAGCGTTGACCACCGCATTGTCGAACGACAGCGACACTTCCATCACGCCCAGGATCACCGCGATACCGAGCGCTGCCAGCATCGTTTGCACGCCACCGTGCGTGTAACCCCACCAGGCGGATATGCCCAGGCAGATAAATGTCACTAGAAATGACACTCTGAAATGCTTCATCGATAGTTCCCTTTATCTCAATTCAATGGAAGCTAGTATAGGGATGTGTGTAACATTTAAAAATAGAAGATAATGGAAGTGTTACTTCGTAAAAACAGAAGATAGAGAGTGCAGCGATGAAAACCACCGGTTTCAATTACCGCCATTTGTATTTCTTTTGGGTAGTCGCCAAGGAAGGCGGCGTGACGCGCGCGGCTGAACGGCTGGGCTTAGCCGTGCAAACCATCAGCACCCAGCTGGCCCTGCTGGAAAAGGAACTGGGTAAATCCCTGCTGCAGCCGCAGGGGCGGCGTTTGGTGCCGACGGAAGCGGGCCGCCTGGCGCTCGGCTATGCGGACCAGATTTTTTTGCTCGGCGAACAGATGCAGGAAGCGCTGGCCGATGCGGACGCGGAAAAGATGCGCCTGACGGTGGGTATTTCCGATTCCCTGCCGAAACTGATGGCCTATCGCATGCTCGACGCCACGCGCAGCCTGGAGCAGCCCGTCAAGCTGGTGTGCCTGGAAGATGAATTCGAGTCCCTGCTGGCCGACCTGGCACTGCACAAGCTGGACCTGGTGCTGACGGACCGCGCCGTGCCGGCCGGCGCCAGCCTGCGCGTGTCGAGCCACCTGTGGGGCGAAAGCGCCATGAAGCTGTTCGCCACGCCCGCGCTGGCCGCACAATACCGCGAAAATTTCCCGCACAGCCTGCACGGCGCGCCATTTTTACTGCCGGCGCGCAATAACGCCCTGCGCGGGCGCATCGATGAATGGATGGTGCAGCAAGGCGTACGCCCCGACGTGGTCGGTGAATTCGAGGACAACGCCATGCTTAACGCGTTTGGCCGCAAGGGCCTGGGCCTGTTCTTCGCCTCGGCCAGCCTGGCAGCCGACATCGAGGAACAGTTCGGCGCCGTGCTGGTGGGCGACGCCTCATCCCTGCGCGAACAATTTTACGTCATCTCGAACGAGCGCAAGATCATGCACCCGGCGCTGGATGTGATCCTGGCCGCCATCCAGAGTCGCCCCAGGATTCACAAGGAAATCTGATAAATCCATTCGAAAATAACGTTTGAATAATTAATCAAAAGCGATTGTAATGAAGCCTGCAACAAACACGCGCCCTTCCCTCGACGGCAGGGCGCGACCACCATAAAAAAACAGGAGCAGCAGCATGTCCACTGCAGGCAAGACCATCGATATTCCCGATCTCATCAATAACAACAAGATCGGCTCCTTCCAGGTCGGCATGCTGATCCTGTGCGGCCTGTGCGTCATCATGGATGGCTTCGACGTACAAGCGATGGGCTATGTGGCGCCCGCCATCATTGCCGACTGGCACGTCAGCAAGGCCAACCTGGGCCCCGTCTTTGGCGCGGGCTTGCTGGGCATGCTGGTCGGCTCGCTCGTCTTCAGTATCACGGCCGACAAGTTCGGCCGCCGCCCGGTGCTGATCGGCTCGACTATTTTCTTTTCGCTATGCATGCTCGTCACGCCGCTGGCCACCAACATTGAACAATTACAGCTGATCCGTTTCATCACGGGACTGGGCCTGGGCGCCGTGATGCCGAACGCCATGGCGCTGGCTGGCGAATACAGCCCGCTGCGCAAGAAAGTCACCCTGATGATGCTGGTGTCCTGCGGTTTTACCCTGGGCGCCGTGCTGGGCGGCTTGCTGTCCGCTGCGCTGATTCCCGCATTCGGCTGGCAATCCGTGTTCTACGTGGGCGGCGTGGTGCCGCTGATCATCGGCGTGCTGATGTTCTTCCTGCTGCCGGAATCAATGCAATTCCTGGTATTGAAGAAACGCAAGCTCGACAAGGTGGCGCAATGGCTGAAACGCATCGACCCGACGCTGAGCATCACGGCCGAGACCCAGTATGTCGTGCATGAAAAGGAACACAAGGGCGCGCCCGTGCTGCAATTGTTTACGGGTGGTCGCGCCAAGATGACGATTTTGTTGTGGGTCATTAACTTCATGAACTTGCTGAATTTATATTTCCTGTCCAACTGGTTGCCGACCATCGCCAAGGAAGCGGGCCTGTCCACGGCCAACGCCGTGCTGGCCGGCACGGCCCTGCAAGTGGGCGGCACCATCGGCACCCTGGTCATGGGGCAGCTGATCGACCGCTCCAGCTTCCGCCGCGTACTGCTGCCCTGCTTCCTGGTCGCTGCCGTGGCAATTGCCCTGATCGGCCGTCCCGACGTGTCGCTGGCTTTCCTCTTCATCACGATTTTCATCGCCGGCTTTTGCGTGGTGGGCGGGCAGCCTGCCGTGAATGCCCTGGCGGCCAGCTACTATCCGACGACCCTGCGCTCGACGGGCATCGGCTGGAGCTTGGGCATCGGGCGTATCGGTTCCATCATCGGCCCCGTGCTCGGTGGCGAGCTGATCCGCCTGAACTGGCCTAACAGCACGATTTTCCTCGTCGTCGCCATCCCCGCCATCGTCTCGGCGGCCATGCTCTTTGTCATGCCCGGCGGGCAGCAAACGGCGGCCAAAGACTAAAGCAGCCTGAACAACCGAGCGCGCGCGCGCCGGCACGGGCGCGGCGCGCGGCTAAATTAGGCTATGCCGGCCTTCGTCGTTTAAGATGACGTTTTTACAGCCCATCTTCAGCGCCCCCATGCACAATGCCTTGCTAGTACTGCTCGCCCTCTTCCTGGTCGCGCTGAACGGTTTTTTTGTTGCCGCCGAGTTTGGCATCGTCACCTTGCGCCGCACGCGCATCCGCGCCATCGCCAAGACACAAGGACTGCGCGGCCGCATCCTGTCCAAGGTGCATGGCCAGCTGGACGCCTACCTGTCAGCCTGCCAGCTGGGCATTACCCTGGCGTCGCTGGGCCTGGGCTGGGTCGGCGAACCGGCCTTTGCCGGCTTGCTCGAACCTGTGTTCGGCGCCATCGGCGTCACCTCGCAAGAGCTGATCCACGGCGTCTCGTTCGTCGTCGCCTTCAGCGTCATTTCCTTCCTGCACATCGTCGTGGGCGAACTGGCCCCCAAGTCGATGGCCATCCGCAACCCGGAAGCGGTCGGCCTGTGGTGCGCGATTCCCTTGTATGGTTTTTATTGGGCCATGTACCCTGCCATTTACCTGCTCAACGCCAGCGCCAACTGGGTGCTGCGCATGGCTGGTCTATCCGGCAAGGGCGGCCACGATGCCCATTACTCGTCCGATGAATTGAAACTGATACTGCGCACCAGCCAGCCGGGCGAGAAATTCACGCGCGACGAGCGCAACATCCTGGCGCAATCGCTCGATTTCGAACAAATGACGGTGTCGGACTTGATGCGCCCGATCAATGAAGTGATCGCCCTGCACGCTTCGAGCACCTTGGAAGAAAACCTCGACACGGTGCTGCGCAACCGCTTCAGCCGCTACCCGTATTTCGACATGAATGAGGACGACGTGCTGGGCGTGGTGCACTTGAAAGACCTGTTCTTTGCCCAGCAGGCGGGCAAACCGATCACCTCGCTCACGCCCTTCCTGCGGCCCGTCGACATCATTTCTGCGCGCACGCCGGCGCTGGAACTGTTCCGCCGCTTCCGCGACGGCGCGCCCCACTTCGCCCTGATCGGCGAAAAGGGCAAGCGCCCGCTGGGCTTTATCACCCTCGATAACTTGCTCGGCGCCATGGTTGGCGAAATCCGCGATGAATTCCGCCGCAATGAAAACGACTGGCTCAAGCAAAGCGACGGCACCCTGATCGGCAAGGCCAGCCTGCCCATTTTCTCACTCGAACGCATCCTCGGCATCGATATCGAAAATGAGGAACTGGGGCTCGATGACGTGGAATCGGTGGGCGGCTTGATCATGGTCAAGCTGGGGGACATTCCGAAGCAGGGCCAGCGCATCACTTTTGTCGACTTCGACATCGTCGTCAAGAAGATGAACGGACCGCGCATCGTGCTACTGAAGGTAATCCCCAAGCAGGAGCGCGATCTGGATGCAGATTTAAGGGACTGATTACTTCTTGCGCGTCAGCGTATCCTTGCCCTGCGGCACGCTGGTCTCGCCCAGGGTCCACGTTTGCAGCAGGCTGTACAACACCGCCAGCAGGGTCGGTCCGATAAAAATGCCGACGAAGCCGAAGGCCAGCACGCCGCCCAGCACACCCAGCAGCACCAGCAGGAACGGCAGGCTGCTGCCGCGGCTGATCAAAATGGGCTTGACCACATTGTCCACGCCGCTGATCAGCAGCGCCCCCCACACCAGCATGAAAATGCCCCAGCCCGTCTGCCCGTCGTTCAACAGCCAGATGGCGGCGCCACCCCAGATCAAGGGCGGCCCCACGGGTATCAGCGAAAAGATGAAGGTGGCCACGCCCAGCAGCGCCACGGCTGGCACGCCGGCGATCAAGAAGCCCACTACGGCCACCAGCGCTTGCGCCAGCGCCGTACCCAGCAAGCCATACATCACGCCGCGCACGGTGCGGCTGATGGTCAGGCCCACGCCCGGCGCGCTGTCGCCGATGATGCGGCCAGCACCCGTCATCAGGGCACGACTCAGTTGCTGGCCGTCGCGGTAAAGGAAGAAGCTGACAAACACGGCCAGGCTGGTCTGCGCCAGGCCCGTGCCCAGCAAGATGCCGCCGGAAGCGAGGAAATGGCGCGCCGGTTCCAGCATGGTCTTACCCAAATTCAATAGTTCCTGGCGGTCTTCCAGCAAGCGCCGCACATAGCGATCAATGGTGTCGCCCACCACGGGAATGCTGGCCAGCCAGGCCGGTGGATGCAGGCCGCCCGATTCCAGCGCGACGCGGATCTGCTCGTACACGCGCGAGACATTATCGGCCAGGTTGTAGGTCACGAGAGCCAGCGGCAGCACGATGACGAGGATCAGCGACACGGTCATGATGGCGGCCGCCCAGTTGCGCCGGCCTTTCAGGCGCTCAAGCAAAAGCACATACAAGGGCCAGCTGGAAATGCACACGCAGACGGCGAACAGCATGGCGGCCAGGAAGGGCCGCAAGACAAAAAAGCAGCCGATCAGCAAGAAAATGATGGCTGCCAGGCGGGCGTAAGGCTCGAAACGTTTATCCATGTACTGCAAATCCTGAAGATGGCGCCTGGTGGCGCGAGCGGATCAGGATAGCAGAAGTTTAAGATCGTGCGCGATAGCGGCAGGTTTTTCGCCGTGACGCACGAACAGGCGAATCTTGCCTTCGCGGTCGAATACATAGGTACCGGCCGTGTGATCGACCGTATAACTACGATCTGTTTCGCCCTCGACCTTGGCGTAATACACTTTGAATTCCTTGGCTACCTTGGCCGTCGCGGCGGCATCGCCATACAGGCCGACAAAGCGCTGGTCGAACGCTGGCACGTACTGCGCCAGCAAGGCTTGCGTGTCGCGCTCGGGGTCGACGGTAACGAACAGCACTTGCACCTGCTGCGCCTGCGGGCCCATTTCCTGCATCACCTGCGCCATCTCGGCCATGGTAGTGGGACACACGTCCGGGCATTGCGTGTAGCCGAAGAACATCAGCACCAGCTTGCCCTTGTAGTCGGCCAGTGTACGCGGCTGGCCCGTGTGGTCCGTCAGCGCGAACTGGCGCGCGTAGCCCAGGCCCGTCACATCCGTGTTCTTGAATGCCAGCTTGGCTGCGGCCGGCTTGCCGCAGCCGGCGAGGACGGCGACCAAGGTAGCGGCCAACAACAGCATCAGGATTTTTTTCATGTTCCGAGCGGAATATAGTGGTCGACCAGCAAGGCCGCGAACAGCAATGCCAGATAAATGATGGAATACGTAAAGGCTTTGCGCGCGATCAAGTCCGTGTAGTGGCGGTACATCTTCCACGCGTAATACAGGAAACCGGCATTGAGCAGCACGGCCGACGCCAGGTAGATCAGGCCGCTCATGCGCACGGCAAAGGGCAGCAAGGTAGTGGCCGCCAGCGCGATCGAGTACAGCCAGACGTGGAACTGCGTGAATTTCAAGCCGTGCGTGATGGGCAGCATGGGCAAGCCCGAACGCGCGTAATCGTCGCGGCGGTACATGGCCAGTGCCCAGAAGTGCGGCGGCGTCCAGACGAAAATGATCAAGACCAGCAACCAGGCTTGCATCGGTACATCGTTGGCGACGGCGGCCCAGCCCAGCGCGGGCGGCATGGCGCCGGACAGGCCGCCGATGACGATATTTTGCGGCGTGGCCGGTTTCAGCAGCATGGTATAGATCAGGGCATAGCCGACGAAGGTGACAAAGGTCAGCCACATGGTGAGCGGGTTGACAAGGTTATACAGAATCGCCATGCCCAGGCCGCCGATCACCAGCGCAAACACCACCGTCTGCTTGACAGTGATGTCGCCCATGGCCATCGGTCGGCGCGCCGTGCGGGCCATGCGCGCATCGATTTCGCGCTCGGCCAGGCAGTTGACGGCAAACGCGGCGCCGGCCAGCAGCCAAATGCCGAGGGTGCCAAACACCACCGCGCGCCAGTCAGGCAACTCGTCGCTGGCCAGGAACATGCCGATAACGGCGCAAAATACGGCCAGTTGCGTCACGCGGGGCTTGGTCAGCGCCCAGTACTGGGCGATGCGGGGGGAAGGTTTACGGCTGATGGTCTGAGTAGTCATTTATGCGATACGGGAAGGACTGGCTGGTGCCGTGGGCACTGTCGCGGGGGCGCAAGCAGATGTCCGCGCTACATCGAGTTGGAATTTAGCCTTGTAGTTTAACATGGTCAGCAACAACACGAGCAGCGCCGCGCCACCGTTATGCAGCACCGCAATCGACAGTGGCCAGCTCAGATAAATCGTCGCCAGGCCCGTGGCGACCTGCAAGGCCAGCACCAAGATCACCCAGCGCACTGTACCGCGCAAGGACGGCAGTTTCCATGCGCGCAACAGCGTATAGCCGACACCGGCCAGCACGACGAAGGCGAAATTGCGGTGTACCCAGTGGATGGCCGTCAGCGCGGAAAACGGCAGATAGTGGCCGGCAGCGGTCTTGCCCAGCTCGCGCCACAAATGGAAACCATGCTCGAAATCCATTTCCGGAATGACTTTGCCGCCGCACAGGGGGAAATCCATACAGGCCAGGGTGGCGTAGTTGGTGCTCACCCAGCCGCCCAGCGCGATCTGCAACGTCAACAGCGCGAGCGACATGACGGCCAGCGCCCGCACGGGGCGCAGCACGGCCACGTCGGCATCGGCGCGCTGCAAGGGCTTGACGGCATTGTCCTGGCGCCCGCCCAGCCACGTCAACATGGCCAGCAAGCCCATGCCCAGCAACAAATGGATGGTGACGATCACCGGTTGCAGCTTCAAGGTGACGGTCCAGGCACCGAAGGCGCCCTGCAGGCAGACAAAGAAGAAGAGCGCCGTCGGCAAAGCCGGAGCGAATTGTGCGCGTTTGCTTTTGCGCCACTGGCGCCACGCCTGCAGCAGCATCGCCACGATCAGCACGCCGATGGCCATGGCCAGGTAGCGGTGCGTCATTTCGATCCACGCTTTGACGACCGTCACGGGTCCCGTCGGCATCAGGGTTTGCGCCGCCACGATGTGCTCATGTGCGAGGAAAGGATTGGCAGAACCATAACATCCTGGCCAGTCGGGACAACCGAGGCCAGAATCGGACAGGCGCGTGAAGCCGCCAAACATGATCAAGTCCATCGTTAAAAAGACGGCAACCCACACCAGCTTGCGATATTTATTGGCGTCCGCAGACACCCAGACCATGGTCAATGGCAGCAGCGCCACCAGCAAGCCCGTCAAGCCCAGCTGGGCCAGCGCGGAAAAATTCATCATTGTCATACAGCTCCTTAACCAATCGCCGAAGCTTTGAGCAGCTTGGCAATGTCTTTCTTAATTTTGTTCGGGTCTGCGTCTTTCGGGAAGCGCATCATCAAATTGCCCAGCGGATCGATCAAGTACAGGTGGTCGCTACTGTGGCCACCGGGCGCCACCGGCAACCAAGCCTTCAGGGCGACGCTATTCACGCGCAACATGCTGGTGCCGTCGAATTCGCGCATCACCAGTGTGTCGAGCGGCTGACCATCGGTCACCAGCCAGACCCGTTCCAGGCGCTCACGCTCCTTGCCCTGCATCAAGCGCAGCTGTTGCATGTCAAACAACTTTTTCTTGCACGCTTCCTGACAGTCGGATGGCCCCGTTTGCAGCAACACCCACTTGCCCCGCAATTGCGCCAGCGGCGCGGCCTTGCCGTCCAGTTCCGTCACCTGTAACGCCAGCTCGGGTATTGGGTGCAAACGGGGATCGATCAGGGCGCCATAATTGTTGCGGCCCGTGGGCTTGATGATGTAATACGTGAAATAAGAGGCGATGATGGGAAAAGCGCACACGGCCACCACGGCCAGCAGTTTCCAGCGTCCCGTGTTCTGTGCCTGCTTGTCTGGGTTGTCTTGCATTGCTTCACGCTTGTTTGTTTGCACGTCGAAATCCTGTAAAGACAAAAAATAGAAAAGCCATCAGTGCCAGTGCATACCACTGGAATGCGTAGCCGCGGTGCTTGTCGGCGCCCAGGTCGGGCGCTGGCCAGTCGCGCACGGGAAGCGCGCTGGCCACGATGGCTGTGGCACGAGCAACTGGGTCCACCGTTTGCTCGAAGAGTAAGGGCTGCAGGGCCAGAGCACTGGCCTGGGCCAGCTGGCCGATATCGGCATTTTGCACGATGGCGTGCGGCGCCAGGGCCGGTGACTTGCCCAGTTCCATCACATGGCCCGCGTTCAGACGCGCAATGCCATGTAACGTCAGCGTGCCCGTGGGCGTGGTGAAGTTGGGAATGCGCGTGCGCTCGGCATTGTTGCGCGGCAACCAGCCCTGCGCCACCAGCACGTGCATCTGCGAACCGTCGATCTGGAATGGCGTGAGCACGTGAAAACCGGCCTGCCCCTTGTAGGGGCGGTTGTCCAGGTACACCGTCCAGGCAGGCACGAAGCGGCCCGTGACGGTGACGCGGCGGTACTCGATAGCTTGCGCATCGGCCGCCAGCAGGGGGGCGGACGTCAATGCCAGGGGGGCGGCCAGATTGCCTGCCGCAAGCCGGGCGGCGCGGGCGATTTTCTCGTCGCCACGGCGCTGCTGCCATTGCGCCAGAGAAATACCCAGCGCCACCAGTAGCAGCATTACAACAAATGGAATCACCCTAAAATGGAAGCCGATACGCATTACAATAAAACCTCCTCAAGCCTGGCGTTACCATACATGAAAATCCTCGTTGCCATCGCCTTCATCCTGATTCTGGGCAGCCTGGGCTCGGCCCTGTTCTTCCTCATGCGCGACAAGGGCAAGAGCAATCGCACCGTGCATGCGCTGGCGCTGCGCGTGGGCTTGTCGATCACCATGTTTTTGCTGATACTGCTGGCGCACAAGCTGGGCTACATTCAGCCGACGGGAATACATTAAATGCTGGGGTCAGACCCGCGGGGGAATGCGCCTCAATGGGGCGGATTCCGATCCCGCAGGGACTGACCCCGGTGCTAACGACGTTGCTTGGTTAGCAAAATTCTTAAACTAAGAAAAAAGCCGTACCCAGGATCTCCCGGTACGGCTTTTTTCATGCTGCAGGCGCACCCTTCAACGGCGCGCGCCCGGCCCAGCCATTATAACCAATACACGACTACGTACAGGCCCAGCCAGACGACGTCGACAAAGTGCCAATACCAGGCGGCGCCTTCGAAACCGAAGTGCTGATCGGGCGTGAAATGCCCCTTCAGCACGCGGTACAGGATGACGGACAACATGATGGCGCCCAGGGTCACGTGGAAGCCATGGAAGCCCGTCAGCATGAAGAAGGTGGCGCCGTAGATGCCGGACGTCAGTTTCAAATTCAGTTCGCTGTAAGCATGCATGTATTCATAGACCTGGAAGCCCATGAAGATGGCACCGAGCACGATGGTGGCGAACAGGAACAGGGCCGTCATGGCGCGGTGGCCGGCGCGCAGCGCGTGGTGCGAGATGGTCAGGGTGACACCCGAGGTCAGCAGCAGGGCCGTATTGATGGTGGGAATCCAGAACGGCGTCATGGTGGTAAATTCCTGCACCGTGCCGGCCGGGCCCGTACTGCCCCACTGGGCGGCAAAATCGGGCCAGATCACCTTGTGGTCAAGATCGGCCAGCCACGGCATGGAAATGCTGCGGGCATAGAACAGGGCGCCGAAGAAGGCGGCGAAGAACATGACTTCAGAAAAGATGAACCAGCTCATGCTCCAGCGGAAGGAATGGTCGATGCGCTCGCTGTACAAGCCCTGTTCCGATTCGCTGATGGCGTCGCCAAACCAGAAGTACAGCACCAGCAGGATGCCGGCGATGCCCACGTAATTCACGTACGGGCCCCAGGCGACGTCGTTGACCCAGGCCGAGGCGCCTATCATGGCCAGCAGCAGGCTGGCACCGCCCAGCATGGGCCAGCGCGATGGGCCGGGCACGAAGTAATAAGGTACGGCGGCGTGGTTGGAACTCATCATCATCTCCTCAAAAACTTTACGGTGGTTTTTTTATAATTTATCAAACGACGAATTGAACAATTGAAATCAATATGCCGATCAGGCAAGCCACCGCCAGGAAGCCGGCGATGACGATATGCACAGGATTAAGCTTGGCCGAATCCGTGTCGAAATCGCTCTTGCGGCGCAGCCCCGTAAATGACCACACCACGGCCCGCAGCGAATACAGGAACGAGGCTTTTTCACGCTGCTTGGGTTCACCCATGCCACTCTCCTATTGGACTGCCGGCGTTTGAGCCTGGCTCAGACCGGCAATCTCGAAAAACGTGTAAGACAGGGTGATGGTTTTCACCTCTTTCGGCAGTGCTGGATCGAGGAAGAACACCACCGGCATTTGCCGCGCTTCGTGCGGTTTCAAGGTCTGCTGCTGGAAGCAGAAGCACTCGACCTTCTTGAAATGCGGCGTGGCGCTCTGCGGCGCGTAACTGGGAATGGCTTGCGCGTTGACCACGCGGTTTTGTGTATTGACCACTTCATACATGACCGTCACCAGTTCGCCCGGGTGCACCTGCATGCTCGACACCGTCGGGCGGAAGCGCCATGGCCCCTGCGCATTGCCGTCGAACTCGACGGTGATGCTGCGCGTCGTATCGACCTGCGTATTGTTATCGTAGGCGACGGTGCCATCTTTTTGCGTCAGCACATTGATGCCCATCACTTCGCAAATCTGCTTGTAGACGGGAATCAAGGCATAGCCAAAACCAAACATCAGGATGGCAATGACGATCAGCTTGCCCAGCATCTTGCGGTTCAGGCCGCGTGTTTCCTGTTGCAGGGGCGTCGTCACGTCAGAGCCACATGCGCTTGACGAATACGGACACGAAGAAGAGGGCCGCCAGGGCCCCCAGTATCAAGCCCGTACGCAGGTTGTTCGGTTTCTTGCGCTCAGTTTTCACTTCGGTCATGGCAGACACTCTATTCAAAGGGGCCGGCAGCAGCGCCGGCCCGTGACACTGGCATCAATTAACAATGACTACTTGACGGTAGGCGGCGTTTCAAACGTGTGGAACGGCGCCGGGCTTGGCACAGTCCATTCCAGGCCTTCCGCGCCTTCCCATGGCTTTGCTGACGCCGCCTTGCCGCCGCGTATGGTCGGCAAGACCACGAAGAACAGGAAGTACACCTGCATCAGGCCAAAACCGAAGCCGCCGATCGAGGCGATCATATTGAAGTCCGTGAACTGCGCCGGATAGTCGGCGTAGCGACGCGGCATGCCGGCCAGGCCCAGGAAGTGCATCGGGAAGAAGGTCACGTTGAAGGTGATCAGCGACAGCCAGAAGTGGATCTTGCCGCGCGTTTCGTTGTACATGTGGCCGGTCCATTTCGGCGACCAGTAGTAGAAGCCGGCAAACAGGGCAAACAGCGAACCGGCCACCAGTACATAGTGGAAGTGCGCCACCACGTAATAGGTATCTTGCAGCTGGATATCGATCGGCGTCACGGCCAGGATCAGGCCCGTGAAGCCGCCCATGGTAAACACGAAGATGAAGCCGACCGAGAACAACATCGGCGTCTCGAACGTCATGGAACCCTTCCACATGGTGGCGATCCAGTTGAATACTTTCACGCCCGTCGGCACGGCGATCAGCATGGTCGCGTACATGAAGAACAGCTGGCTGGTCACCGGCATGCCGGTGGTAAACATGTGGTGCGCCCAGACGATGAAGGACAAAATCGCGATCGACGCCGTGGCATACACCATCGAGGCATAGCCGAACAGGGGCTTGCGGGCGAACGCGGGCAAGATCTGCGAGACGATGCCGAAGGCCGGCAAGATCATGATGTAGACCTCGGGATGGCCAAAGAACCAGAAGATATGCTGGTACATGATGGGGTCGCCGCCACCTGCAGCGTTAAAGAAGGAAGTGCCAAAATGGCGGTCCGTCAGCGTCATGGTGATGGCGCCAGCCAGCACGGGCATCACGGCGATCAAGAGATACGCGGTAATGAGCCAGGTCCAGCAGAACATCGGCATTTTCATCAGGGTCATGCCGGGAGCGCGCATGTTGAGGATGGTGACGATGATGTTGATCGAACCCATGATGGATGAAGCGCCCATCAGATGCATGGCAAAAATCGCCATGTCCATGCCAGGGCCCATCTGCGTCGACAGCGGCGCATACAGGGTCCAGCCGGCAGCCGTGGCGCCGCCCGGCACGAGGAAGGACGTGGCCAACAGCAGCGCAGCCGGCGGCAGCAGCCAGAAGGAGAAATTGTTCATGCGCGCAAAGGCCATGTCGGAGGCCCCCACTTGCAGCGGGATCATCCAGTTGGCATAGCCCACGAAGGCCGGCATGATGGCGCCAAACACCATTACCAAGCCGTGCATGGTGGTCAACTGGTTGAAAAATTCAGGGTGAAAGAATTGCAAGCCTGGTTGAAACAGTTCCGTACGTATCATCAAGGCCAGCACGCCGCCCGATAGCAGCATGATGAACGAGAACCACAGGTACAAGGTACCGATATCCTTGTGGTTGGTGGCAAACAGCCAGCGGCGGTAGCCAGTGGGGTGGTCGTGGTGATGGTCGTGACCGGCGTGGTCCAAGGTGCTAGTGCTCGTGCTCATGTACGGCTCCTCATTACTTGCGTGCAGCCGCGACTTCGGCTGGTTGAACGATGTTCTCTGCGGCCTTGTTCGACCAGGAATTGCGCGTGTAAGTGATCACTGCCGCAATTTCCGTGTCGGACAGCTGTTTCCAGGCTGGCATTTCAGCGGGGTACTTGCCGCTCTTTTGCCCGTTCAGCAAGACATGGATCTGTTCCGCTTTCGGACCGTTCACCAAGGCCGAGCCGTCGAGCGGCGCAAAGGCACCGGGCACGCCCTTGCCTGTCGCCTGGTGGCAGACCACGCAGTTGGCCGCATACACTTTCTCGCCCTTGACCTTCAATTCGTCGATGGTCCACACCTTGCTTGGATCATCAGCCAGCGCCGCCATTTCCTTTTGTTTTACCGCGACCCAGGCCTTGTAGTCATCGTTGGATACGACCTTGACGACGATGGGCATGAAGGCGTGTTCCTTGCCGCACAGCTCGGCGCAATTGCCGCGGAAGGTGCCAATATGGTCGGCCTTGAACCAGGTATCGCGCACGAAGCCGGGAATGGCATCCTGCTTCACGCCAAAGGCGGGCACGGACCAGGCGTGGATGACGTCGTTGGCCGTCAGCACCATGCGGATCTTCTTGTTGACCGGCACGACGACTTCGTTGTCGACTTCGATCAGGTAGTTTTCGCCCCGCTTTTCCGTCGCCGGCTGGCCTGGCGCGCCCACTTGCGCGCGCGGCGTGGCCAGGTTGGACAGGAAGGAAATACCTTCGCCCTCGCCTTTCAAGTAGTCATAGCCCCATTTCCACTGCATGCCGGTAGCCTTGATCGTGATATCGGCGTTCGAGGTATCCTTCATGCCCACCACGGTGCGCGTGGCAGGCAGGGCCATGCCGATGACGATCAGGAAAGGCACGACGGTCCAGGCGATCTCGACGGTAGTGCTTTCGTGGAAGGTGGCCGGCTTGTGGCCCAGGGACTTGCGGTGCTTGAAGATGGAATAAAACATGACGCCGAACACCGCCACGAAGATCACCAGGCAAATGATCATCATCCAGGTGTGCAAATCGTAGATTTCATGGGCGATCTGCGTCGCCGGTGGTTGCAGATTCATTTCAAACGGCACGGGACCGCCGGTGCCGGGATAGGTGCCCGCAGCAGGTGCCGCCGTGGCCCATCGCCCGATGCCAAACGCTGTCAAAGACAGCCCGAGCAGCAACGATTGAAGTCGCTTTGCATGTGTCATGTTTTCCCCAACCACCCAAAAAATAATGATATTTTAAACGGCTGCGGACTTCTCCGTACTGGACCGCTGCCGCTCCTCCATGAAAGCATCACGGCCAGAACACGGCCATATGCGTCAAGCACCAGCGAATCCCATGCTGGCTGCGGCAGCAAAAACGGCGGCGCGCAAGCATGCTGGAACCCTGTTTTTTTCCACACCTTGAAATAGCATCGCGCGGAACATGGTTACTATACTAATGCAGTAACTTCCAATAAGTCTTGCTTTGTTTTTTTTATTTTGTATGCAGCCCTTGTTTTTTACTGAGTAATCCTCGGGAAATTATTTGCTTGGGGTTACTTAGCAAGCTGACAAACAGTCAACGATTATAATCAAGTAAACTTCAATCCATCAAGCACTATACGGCTTTGTGCGCGCCCTTCTCCTGGCCGCCGCGCGCTTTGCAACGCTTGCTGTGGCATTCAAGCGCGGCGGCCGACCAAGTATCGGTTTCTTTGCCTTTTTATGTCGGCTTGCGCGGCAGGTCGAAACGGATGATCGCCTCGCCGTTGCGCGTCACGCGTGGCGCGGGACGGAAGGCGTGGCCATAGATTACCTCGAAACTCAGGCCCAGCTTGCCGTCGGGACGGCGCGTTTTTTCCAGCGCGTCCAGCATGCGCTGCCAGGCCGCTTTGCCCATCAAGCCGCGCCGGCGCGTGGTGAGCGGGTTGCCGCCAAAGGCACGCACATCTGCCAGCAGTTTTTCCGCCGTAGCGTAGGTAACAGTGATGATCTCCATATCGAGCACGGGCGTGGAAAAGCCCGCCTCGACCAACATATCGCCAAAGTCATGCATGTCGACAAAAGGCAAGGCATGCGCAAACAAATCCGCCTCGGCAAAGGCGTCGCGCACTTCGCGCAACGTATCGGGGCCAAAACAGGAAAACATCAGCAAGCCATCGAGGCGCAAGGCGCGCCGCCATTCGGCAAACACGCGGTCGGGCTGGGCATGCCAGTGCAGCGCCAGATTGGACCACACGAGGTCGATGCTGCCCTGCGCCAGCGGCAAGTCGCCGAGGTCGCCGCACAACAAATCCACGCCTGCCTTGGCTGGCAGCAACTTGCTGAGGAAGTGATTCAGGCTGGCCAGTTTCGAGGCTGGCGCCCGCGCCGCCTGCACCATCGCTTGCGCTGCATCGAGACCGATAATCTGCGCGGCGGGATAATCCTTTTGCAACTGCGCCAGGTCCGCACCGCAGCCGCAGCCTGCATCGAGCACACGCTGCGGCGTGATTTTCACCAACTCCAGGCGCTCGTGCATGCGCGTTGAGACTTCGCGGCGCAGGAAGTCCGACGGCGCGATGCGCGTCGGACGGGAAAAGAAATCGCGTACTTGCACCGCATCGATGGGCGCACTCATTTTGGGCGGAGTGGTGGGAACTGGCATGTTGAAACCGGTGAGGTGAGATAATGTCGGCAGTGTACATGGAACGACGCCATCGCGATGCGGACCGCCACCCAGCGCCGCCTTGATGCCGCATGGCAGACACTGCACCGTTGGCTGGGCGCGACAGTACTGCCGGCACAGTGCGCGCTATGCGGCATCGGCTGCCCGGAGGTGCTGTGCGCACCCTGTCGCGCGCAGTACTTGGGAAAGATCCGGCCGCGCTGCCGTCAGTGCGCCAATCGGCTGGCGGACATTGATGTGGCAACGCTGTGTGGCCGTTGTTTGCGCCACACGCCCGCCTACGACGCCACGATCACGGCGTTTGATTACGCGGCGCCGGTCGACCAGCTGCTGTTGCAGCTGAAGTTCGGCGCGCGTCTGGCACTGGCGCCCTTGTTTGCGCAACTGCTACATGCTGCTATTGAGCAACAATCACGCTGGGACGCACCGCAACTGCTGTGCCCCGTGCCGCTGGGTCCGGCGCGACTGGCGCAACGGGGATACAACCAGGCGCTGGAAATTGCCCGTCCGCTGGCGCGCCTGCTGGACGTACACTTGCAGCCTCGCCTGGCGCTGCGCGTGCGCGAAACCCGGGCGCAAAGCAGCGTGACGCCGCAGGAACGGCAAGCCAACCTGGCGCACGCGTTCGCCATCGCGCCGCAGCATGTGGCGTTATTGCAAGGATGCCATGTGGGCATCGTCGACGACGTGATGAGCAGCGGCCACACCGTCAACGCGCTGGCCGCCGCCTGCAAGCGCGCGGGAGCAGCGAAGGTCAGCATCCTGGTCGTGGCGCGCACGCCGCTGCGGCAACGATAGATTTTTTATATATATCAAGAGAGCATCATGAGGAGAGCATCGTGTTTCACGTAGTGTTGGTAGAACCTGAAATCCCGCCCAATACGGGCAACGTCATCCGCTTGTGCGCAAATACGGGCGCACAGCTGCACTTGGTCGAACCGCTGGGCTTCCCGCTCGACGACGCCAAGATGAAGCGCGCCGGCCTCGATTACCATGATTACGCCAAGATGAAGGTGCACAAGAACTGGGCTGCTTTCCTGCTCGACACCCAGCCCGACCCGAGCCGCATGTTCGCCATGACCACGCGTGGCTCGCGCCCGTTCGGCGAGGTGGCGTTTTTACCGGGTGACGTGTTCGTATTCGGCTCGGAAACAAAAGGCCTGGACCCCGCCCTGCGCGACGGTTTTCCTGCCGAGCAGCGCATCCGCCTGCCCATGCGTCCCGACAACCGCAGCCTGAACCTGTCCAATACGGTGGCAGTGGTGGTCTACGAAGCCTGGCGCCAGCACGGGTACCAGGGCGGCGCGTAAGTCGGATTAGGCCCAAGGGGCCGTCATCCGACAACATTGTTGGCGTTAGTGGTGTTGTCGGACTACGCGGGGCTTTACCCCGCTAATCCGACCTACGCGTTTGCATACGGCAATCAGCGCAGCGCCAGCTGCGCCGCGCCGCCATGCTCGTCCAGCCTCACGAGCTGCGTGCGCAAGTCGCGCGTAGCGGCCAGCTTGCCGTTCACGTACAGATTCGTCTTGATGCCATACAGGCCCTGCGACACGCCGGCCGGCAAGGTCAGCTCAAACGAGTTTTCAAAGCGCCCGCCCGATTTATTGCTGCTGGCCAGCGCTTTCGAGCCAGACTTGAATGGCTGGCCCTGCGGGTCGAGCACCACCAGCTCTTCGCGCACGTCGTTGACGCTTTGCGCGCTGCCATTGACCAGCTCCACCACCGAAGTGACCTTGAACGGCTGGCCGCGCTTGACGGTCGACGCGCTCAGCTGCGGCGTGTACGACACCACTTGCGGTTCGCGCGGCAGCGCGCCACGCGCGCGAATGTAGTCACGATCGGCCTGCGCCGCCGTCTTGGTTTGGCGCGAATTGACATTGATGGCCAGGCAACCCGCCGCCGCCAGGCCGCCACCGATGGCCGCGCCCTTGAGTGCGCCATCCCTGCCGCCCGCCAGCGCGCCCAGCAGCGCGCCCACGGCTGCGCCGGCCGCCGCCGACGTACCCACGCTGCACGGGTCTTCATCCGTTGCCGACTGGGTTACGTCTTGCCGATGGCGACCATCGTGGCGCCCGCCGTTCGGCGACATCGTCGGCGTGGCGCAGCCAGCCAGCATGGCCGCGATAGTGAGTGCTGCGGCCGCGCGCAAGGTGGTGTAATTGAGCATGGTGACTCCCCCTGTGACTAATTGATCGTTGTTTCCGTCTGCAGCACTTGCCGTTCACGCTCGCGGATGCGGCGCGACAGATTGTCGATGCGCGTATTGCCGGGATCGACGCGGCGCGCGCTTTCCAGATACGTCTTGGCCGCATCGAACTTGCCTTCCAACAAAGAACGCTCGGCATCGCGCAAGAATGATTGCGCCATCTCGTTGCGCGTGGCCGCGCCGCTATCGCGCGGCGACGTTTCCAGCGGACGGCGTTCAGCCACCGCTGAACGTTCGACCGCGCGCACGGGCGACGGTTCCGTTGTCACGACGCGGGCCGGTGCCGTTTCCGGCGCTGGCGCAGCAGAAGCGGGCGCAGGGGCAGGGGCAGGGGCCGCCGACAACGCTTGCACCTCCGCCTTCAACTGCGGCAATTCCACCGCTTCGCGGTCGATCGCTTCGAGACGGGCTATGCGACTGCGTGCCGCCACCGCATCGTTGCCATCGAGCGCCTGACGCACCCCCACCAGCACGGATGCGGCCGCCGCCTGCTGGCGCGCCAGTTGCTTGCGCAACGATGCCACGCTGGCAGCACCGGCGCAATCGACGTCGAGTGCGGCGATGCGGCGGGTGGCGTTTTGCAATTGATGCTCATCCATGGCGCGCTTGACGCTACGCACGTCGCGCTGGCAAGCACTGGACGCGGCGCCCGCCTTGCTGATCGCCGCCTGCAAATCGTCGGCCTTGGCGCTCGACTGGCCCGTGCACGCATTTTTCGCCGTCGCCAGTTTCTGGCGGGCACCGTCCAGGCTGCCATTGACTACCAGCTTCAAGCCGCTATCGATGGCGTCATTGCAAGCGGCATCATTGCTGCCGCCCGGCTTGCCATGCATGTAGGTAATGACGAGCGCCAGCACAGCCACGCCGCCCAGCCAGCGCAGCCACTTGCGCGGTGGCGGTGGCGGTGGCGATGGCGATGGCGATGGCGGCAGCAGTATTGCCGGGGCCGGAGCCGGGGCTGGCGCCGGTGGTGGCATCGGCACCGGTGCTGCTTTCGGCACAGGCGCCGCAGCAAGCGGTTGGGGCGGCGGCTTGGGCGCCACTGGCGCTGAAGCGGACACAGGCGGCAGCGGCGGCGGTGCGACCACGGCTGGCCGGGCAGCGCCAGCGACGGCGCGACCGCAGTACGGGCAATGGCTGACCGCGCTGAACAGACCGCCCTGACACTTGATGCAGATATCCACAACTAATCCTTCATTCCAACGTCATACGTCATTCCAGGATTCACAGCGGCGGCGGCGTCAACGGTGGCGGTGCGCTCAGCAACAGCAGCGCCAGCTCGGGAAACTGGACCAAGTCTAGCCAGGCCGGCAAGCCGGCGCGCCACACCTTGGTGGTGCTTGGCACGACCTGCCCCGCCTGGACGTACTGCACGATCTGCTGGGCCGTAAACGGCCCCTGCTGCTGGCCATTGATGCCCAGGAAATACTGGTATTCCACCAGCGGCGGCGGCATGCCGCCCAACGGTGGTGGCGCCATGCCAAAAACCGGCGTCGCGGGGGACGCCGGCGTGGCAGCCGGGCGCAGCAATTGCTCCAGACGCCCCGCTTCCAGCATTTCCCCCTTGATCGCGTATTTCAAACGCGGCTGGCCATCCGCTTCCGGCTCACGCACTTCCCAGTCATACGCATCGCTATCGGAGTCGCCGATGACATTCGCCCATTCCTTCAGGCGGCCCAGCAAGGCTTGTACCGTGCGGTCGAGCTCATCGCCGGCCATGCCCTTGCGCCGCGCCGACTCACCGAGGCGCTTGCCCACTTCGGCGGCGATGGCGCTACCGAAGCCGATATAGGGCAGTTGCGAGCCATCGGCCTGGGCCACCAGCTTGGGCGCATACACGCCCCGTTCATAGTATTTTGCCAACGCCGCCAGGGCCGCCGTCTGCACGGCGTCAAGCGCAGCGAGCTTTTCTTCGATACGCATGGTGATATTTTTTGCGTAGGAAGCGGGCATGCCGTTCTGGCGTATGGCCCGTTCATTGCCGATGCGGCGCAGGTCGCCCGGTTCGACCGCAAACTGATACTGCCCCGGCGGCACGACCCGGCCCGTGTGGCGCGTCAGTATGCCCAGCATGATCGCTTGCAGGAATTCGCCGAAATCTTCCGCCAGGCGCTTCATTTCGTCCGTGTTCGGTGCGATCGGGTGCGTAAATTGGGTGGGATCGATATGCGTGTGGGTCGGCGCCTTGTCGTTGTCGCCCTCCTTGCGGTAACTGGTGCGCCAGCCTTCCAGGCCGCGCAGCACCGTCATCGGCACGCCGGCCAGCTCGCAATAGCAGACGGCGCGCCCGCGTATGCCCGTCTCGACGATTTCCAGCTGGCTCACGGTGATGCCCACCTGGGTCGGCAAGCACGATTCGAGTTCGGCGCCGAAATTCGCCTTGAAGGCGGCAGCGTTGGCCACGCCGATCACGCACTTGAACTGGTCCGACACGACCGTGAAGTCGCCTGCCATATTGGCGTCGATCCACGGCATGGCGCAGGCCAGCAGCTTGCGAAAGCGGTCCAGGCGTTCGGACACGTCCATCTGTTCGAGCGCCTCGAACAGGGGCTCGGGCGTGCTCGTCGCCCCTTCGGCCAAGCCTGCAGTGGCGATCATGTTCTCGGCCATGCGCGTGACCTTGGACAGTATCAAGCCCCGCTGCGCCGCTTCGCCCAGCATGGGGAACAGCGCTTTCGAGCCGCCCATGTCCTTGAACGCTTCATCGGCCCACTGGCGCAAGGTGGCCGCCGACGGCAGCACAATGTCTTTTTCCGTGACGGGGATGACGATCAGGGTCGCGTGTTCCTTGAGCAAGTCCTTTTGCAAGATAATATTGGCCGTTTTCAATTCGGCCAGCATGGCCAGCACGCCTTCGCGGCCCGTTTGCAGTTCGCCCACCAAGCCATTCCACTGCGCGCGGCCTTGCGCATCGACGCCGACGCGGTTGCCCAGCCAGCGCGACAATTCGCCCAACAGGATGACCGATTCGTCCGCCGCCTTAGCGCGCAAATGGAATTTCAGTGCGTTTGCCATTTCCGTACGCAAATGGTCCATCACCACGCCAGCCTGCTTTTCACCATTGCTGAGGAAACCGAAGGTGCTGCGCGTCTGCTCCAGATTATTCAACAGGCGCTCGTATTCGCGCGAGCGCACGGCCTCCTTGATTTCTCGGTAGCGCTCGGCATTCGCGCCGATCTGCGCCGTCAAGCCGCTGCCGGGCGCCTCGATGCGGTCCTTGATCTGTTCCACCAGCGACAGCACGTATTCCAGGCCGCCAAACTCTTTATTATCGAGATAACCATACAACTGGTCGCGCACGACTTTCTTGACGTCTTCGAGCACTTCGCGGCGGCGCTTGCTGATGCGGTCTTCCGTCGTGTCGGCCGTGGAATCCTGGTCGCGCACGGCGTCGCGTTCCAGGTGTTTCATGGCGTCGCGCACCTGCGCCGGCCATTCGCTGCGGTCAAAGCCGGTACGGATATCGTTGATGCGCGTATTGACCCGATTTTCCACGCCGGCGAGCAAATGGCCGTGACGGTCTTCCAGCAATTCGTCGACGAGGCGGAAATCGATGAAGTCGCCGCTGGAGCGCTTCAATTCAATGCTTCTGTCGGAAAACTCGGGGAAATCGCTGAACGGCGTGCCCTTGAGGAACATATTGGCGGCCAGGAAATGGTCGCGCTGCGCATCGGTGGCGCGGTTGGCGCCCGCATCCGTGCCACCGACGCCAAAGAACGCTTGCAGCATGGCGCCGGCCCAGCGGTGGGCCCGTTCGTCGCGCGCCGCTTCCTGGCGCGTATCGAGCACGGCCATGCCGAATGAGGAAAAGCGCTTCGAAAAATACAGGCGCATGTCGCCGAAACGGTCTTGCGGCACGGGCGCGTTGTACGGGGAATTCTTGTGCTGCGCCTGGTTGACGGCGATCGAGCGCTTGGCGCGCGCAAAGTCGGCCGAGGCGAAATCCTCGAACAGCGAGTCGGCCACCATATGGTAAACATCGCTGACATCCTTGGTGTGCTGCTGGGCAAGATTACCTGAATCGATGAGGTAGACTTCGCTGTACGGCTCACGCGTCAGTTCCGGCCGATCATACATATCCCAGCGGCCCACATAGCCCTTGTTGCCCATCATGGCCGATTCCAGCTCCATCAGCGCCGCATAGCCGTTGGCCTCGACCCGGTCCTTATTGGCCTTGGTGTAGCCGGTCGGTAAGAACAGCATCAGCTCCACGTCGGCCGCGCCCACTTCGCTGCGCGCCAGCCAGCGCGCCAGCAAGCCCATGTCGAGGAAGGAACCGGAACCCGTGCCGCCTGCCACGGAACCGACGATGACGATGCGGAAACGGTTTGTTTCCATGCGCAACCCCAGTTCGGCCAGCTGGCGCTCGTGCGACAGGCCCGCCTTCAGGGCTTTCAACTTCAAACGGATCTTGTCGCGGATCTTGGCATATTTATCGAAGAAATACAGACGCGAGACGGCGCGGATCTGGCCGGCGCCGCTGCTCATGTCGAAACGCAATTCACGGATGCGCTGCGGCGTCAGCGGCAGCCATTCCTTGATGTGCGGATATTTTTCCAGAGAGTCTTCATCGCGGCTGTACTTGTCCATATCGAACGATTCGACCACCTTGTCGTCATCCGTGAACTTCACCTGGTCGAACTGCAAGTCCTTCGCCTGCGACTCGCCGCTTTCGATCACGGCGCCATTGTCGAGGTCGAAATGGATGAATTGCGCGATGGGGAAGTCCGCCAGCCCCTCAATGCGCTTGCGCTTGCCCGCACCGCCCCAGACGGTGTTGAGGATGCGCCGGCGCACGCGCATCAGCACTTGCATGCCCGTGCCGCCGATGCCGATGAACAAGGTCGGGCGCAGTTCGATGATCTTGTCCTGCTTGCGCTCGCTGGCGCCGCCGGTGATGGTTAGGTTCAGGTTCTCTGCCATGGTGGTTCCTTCGATGATGCGTGCAACGGTCAATTCTTAGCGGCGGCTCGATGTAAAGGTCAACAGTAACGCGACCAGGCCCACCAGCACCAGCGGTCCCATGAACAGTGGCGCAAGAAATTTATGCGCATTCACGGCGGCCAGCACCACGCCCGTGGCCAGGCTGGCCAGGAAGATGAACAGCCACCAGCCCGAGGCGTTGGCCTTGTTCGGCGGCACGCGCTTGGCCACCAGACCGTTCGCATAGGCATTCTTGGCAAAGAAAAAGGCGATGAACAGCAGCAGCAGTACCACGCCGCCGAGCAGGGTGTCGCGCGACGAGGTATCGGTCATGCTGGCAGAATCGAGCGTCGGCACTGACTCAGTGCTGCCGCTGGCTGCGAAGGCATCGGCGGCGGGCGGCGCGGACGCCGGGACCGGGGCGGGGACCGGGACTGGGGACGGCAAGGTAAAGCCTGTGTTGTCTTTGGGAGTATCTTGCGCCATATTATGCCTCTGTTGAATGGAAGTAATTTTTAAGGAATCGGGGTTCAGGCCAGGCGCAGGGTATGGCCTTCGGTCACGCGCACGACGACCGGCTTGCCCAGTCCACGCTTGAGTTCGCCGATCTCGCGGCCGTTATCATCGCGAATCTGCACGCTTTTGAACGGCTTCAAACCCACCTGCCGCTGCACGCCGTCGGCCATCACCTTGTAGCGCGTGGCGCGCGTGCCGAGCAGGCCCAGCGCCAGCAAGCCCAGCACGAGTGCCAACACAGCAGCGAGTATCACCAGCACGGGCAGCAGCGGATACTGTATGCGTACCAGCAACGGTATCGTCGCTTGCGAGGCGCGCACGCTGTCGGGCGACGTAAACATGTCCGAGATTGGGTCGCCAGGAAACAGTTCCTGCAAGTCCTTGCTAAAACTGCCGGCCAGGGCCAGCCGCTGCTGCGACAGGCCCACTTGCGCCTGCATGGGCAGCATCACTTGCTTACCCATGGCGACAATCGCCTGCGCCGACCACGGCGAGGCAATCTGCGCCATCGGCAACGAAAATTGTACTTGCACGGACTGGCTGGCACCGGGTTGCAACTGGTGGATTTGGTCTGGCGCAACGTGCAAGGAGGCATTCTGGCCCACCAGGCTGGCGTGCACCTTGGCACTGTCGATGACGTACGGGAAAAACATGTTTTGCAGCGACGCCTGCAGCACCACTTGCGGCACCAGGTTCGCCGCATCGACGTCGAGCACGATGGTGCGACCGTCGCGGCCCAGGCTGGCATGCACATTCGCGCTGTTCTTGACGGACTGCGGCACGATGCGCACGCCATCCTGGTCTACCGGTTTCAAGCGCGCGGGCGCGCGCGTCAGCACTTGCGACAAGCGCCCTTCGGCCAGGATGCGGGTCAGAGCCTCGGATGCCGGCTGGCCATATGCGAGCGCATACACCATCAAGCCCTTGGCGCTGTACAGCTTGCCCTGCACCGGCATGCGCAGCGGAAACACCAGCGTCTTGGTGATCGACGGCTCCAGGTGCAGCAAGCGATAAAAATCGCGGTTGCGTTCGGCCGTCTGGCTGTCGTTGTTCGGGCTGTTCTTGTTATTGGTAAAGATCCACACGATGCCGGAGGCCGACTGGAACGGGCCGGTGATGGTTTTTGTGACGGCTTCCTGGAAATCCGTGTCGGCCAGCGCGCCGCCATTGCCCTTGCGCGCCAGGCCCAGGCTGGCCAACTGGCCCGCCACGCCGGCGCCGCCCTGTCCCTGCCCCAGCAGCGATGGCGACACGTGCGCACCGCTGCTCTGGCTGAAGGCCAGCGTATAAACTTTATCGGACGGCTGCGTGGCTGCCTGCGCCACGGCGCCCACCAGGGCCTTCAATTGCGAATGCTCATCCGTATAAAACGGCTCCATCCAGCCCGAGTTTTGCACCAGAAACGCTTGCTGGATACCCACCGCTTGCACACCGGCTGCGCTGAATAAAGATAAAGCGGCACAGGCCGCGCTCAGGACATGCGCCTTCATGCCTGCAGGGTCCAGCCATCGATGCGCGACAGCAGCCGGTGATATGCCCACAGCATGCCTTCATGGACAAACAGGCGCATGCGCCACGGCTCGCTGACGGCAAAGGTGTGAAACGCGGTTTCACGCAATTGATCGTCCTGCACCAGCTGGGCCGCCACGCGTTCGTTCGAGCGCAGCACGCTCGACAGGCCGGCGCTGGTGGCGAACTTGACGCCGAAGACGCTGTTGCCCCCGCCCGATTCGAGCAGCGGCATGACCGCCTGGTTCTTGCCGCCATCGTCGCCGTGTTCCGGTTCTTCCCACGGCGCCGTCTTCAGCTTGGTGGCGAAGCGGTAATTGAAGCTGCCCGAACACAGGCGCGGCGCCAGCGCGTCGGCCATCTCGACCTGGCCACCGAGTTTCACATACACATAGGTGTCACGGCGGCTTGCAAAGCACAGTTGCCACAGGCCACCGTCGCGCGACAGGTAAGGGCTGCCGAATTCAAAGCGCGGCACCAGCCCTTCGGGCCAGGGCGTCAATGAGGCGGCCACGTTGCCATCGGGCTGCAGTTGCAGCCGCAGCTGGCCGTTAGCGCAAGGCCACACGGCCATGCGGTGGTAGGCCACGGGGGCGCTCACGGCACCCAGGTCTACCATGCCATCGAGCAGCACATCGCTGCCAGGCTTTTGTTGCGCATCGAGGTTGACGAAGCGGATGCGGCCATCGGCATCGCGCAAGGGCGCCCACAGACGATTCTGGAACCAGACGGGGGCAGCCGCGCACGGCGCGTCGCCCACATGCTCGACGACGTAACTCAGCGAAGGCACGTCGGGACGAATGCACGCGAGGCCATGGCTGGTCGGCAAGACCAGCACGCTGTTGAACTGCGGTACCAGTTCGGCACGCCATGCGCCGTGGGCCAAGTCCGACTCGGCCAGCAAGCCGCCATACTCGGGGTCCAGCGCCAGCCAGCGTTTCGAGGCGGGCAGCCAGGCGTGCAAGACGGCCTTGCGCGGGTCGAGCGCCAACAGCGCAGCGGCGCTGGTACCAAACTGGGCGGAAAAAAATTCGTATTCTCCCGGCGGCGGCATGGGTAGCGAGGCGTCGGCCTGCGCATGCTCTTCACGCACGCACCGGTCGAGCAATTTCAGTGGCACGCTGGCCTGGCGCAAGCCGGCTGCGCCAGCCGACGGCACATCGCTGACGGGCTGCGCCGCGTAGGGTGGCACCCAAGGCGGCGTGACGGCCGTGTCGGACGGCACTTGCAAGGCCGCGCCCGACACGGGATCGAACGAGAATTCAGGCGGAAACTGCCGCACGGGGGCGCCGGCTGCTGCCGGCAAGCGCCGCGCGTGCATCAGCTTGCCGATATCGGCAGCACTCAACAAAGACGAGACATTCTGGCCGCCCGCGCTACGCTGCATGGTCCACGCGCCATCGTCATCGACGTACCAGACGCCGGAGGGCACTGCCCAATCCCCAGAAGTTTTAAGATCCATGTATTTTCTATGACAAGCAATGCATATCGGACGGTGTAACGGGTGCTGGGGCTGGCACAATGAAGTCGCAGCCCTGGCACTTCTCATAGTATCGTCTTTTTATCTATGTGAAAACATTGACGACCTTCCTCAGCCCTGCTGCATCCGCACCTTCGTCAGCAGCTTGGTGGTCGAGCGGTCATGCGCGAAGTCGATGGCCACGGCCTGGCCGCCATACGCCAGCACGGCCTGCCCTTCAGGGATGGCCATCATGTCGTAGTCGCCGCCCTTGGCATAGATTTCCGGTTCGATTTCCTGCACCACGGCCAAAGCGCTATCTTCCGAGAATGGCACCACCAGGCTCACCGCTTCGAGTGCGGCCAGCACGGCCATGCGGTCTTCACAGCTATTGAGGGGGCGGTCGTCGCCCTTGCCCAAGCGTTTTACTGAAGCATCAGTATTCACGGCCACCACCAGCGAGGCGCCCAGCGCGCGCGCCTGCGCCAGATAGGTCACGTGTCCGCGGTGCACAATATCGAACACGCCATTCGTTACCACCACCGGTTTCGGCAGCGCTTGCGCGCGCGCGCGCAGGTCGTCACGAGCGCACAGTTTGTTTTCAAAATCAGGCATGGATGTCTCTTGTTGGGTTAAATATGGGCACGCTCCGGCGTGGCTATCGCCTTGCCTGCCGCCGCCACGGTGGCACCAGGCATCGATCCACACCAGGATAGCCGGCTCCAGACAGTCTTCGGCGATGCACTCTTGCCGAGATTAAATCGTCAAAGCATCCCCGCCGGCCAGAAAGCTGACCAGACAGCTGACGGGCGGCGACGGCGCATATGCATTGCCGCGCGACGCTTGCCTGCGACGCCAGTCATTGATTGCCGCTTCCAGCGCCTGCATCTGCATCTGCATCTGCAGTAGCATCGCCGCCGCACTGCGCGGCCCGGTCCCGCATTATAGGGGGCGATCCGCTACAATACGCCATCGGCGCCACAGTTTTACGTTTGCGCCACCTTTCATTCATTGCAAGTAAGCACTTCCTGTGTTTCAATCACCCCATGACACTGACTGAACTGAAATATATCGTTGCAGTCGCGCGAGCGAAGCACTTCGGCCATGCCGCTGAGGCTTGCTTCGTCGCCCAGCCCACCCTCTCGGTGGCTATCAAGAAACTCGAAGACGAATTGGGTGTGCTGCTGTTCGAACGGGGCGGCACGGAAATCTCCGTCACGCCCCTGGGCGCGCAGATCATTGCGCAAGCCGAACGCGTACTGGAACAGACGGCCGCCATCAAGGAACTCGCCAAGCAAAACAAGGACCCGCTGGCCGGTCCCCTGCGCCTGGGCGTCATCTATACGATAGGCCCCTATCTGCTGCCGCCCCTGGTCAAGGCCATGATAGAACAAGTGCCGCAGATGCCCTTGATCTTGCAGGAAAACTTCACGGTTCGCCTGCTCGAATTGCTGCGCCAGGGCGAACTGGACGTGGCCATCATGGCCCTGCCCCTGCCCGAACACGGCATGGCCATGCAGGAACTGTATGACGAACCGTTCGTCGTGGCCATGTCGCGCCAGCATGCGTGGACGGCGCGTGAAAAAATCGCCGCGCAAGACTTGAAATCGGAAACCATGCTGTTGCTAGGCAATGGTCACTGCTTTCGCGATCAGGTACTGGAAGTGTGCCCCGAAATGGCGCGTTTTTCTTCGCCAGGCAATGGCATGCAACGCACGTTTGAGGGTTCCTCACTGGAAACCATCCGCCACATGGTGGCCAGCGGCATTGGCCTGACCGTCTTGCCGCGTGCCTCCGTATCGAATATGCATACCGCCGAAGGCATGCTCGAATACCGGCCATTTGCCGCTCCCGTGCCATCGCGCCGGGTGGTGATGCTATGGCGCAAGAGTTTTACGCGCAAGGCGGCCATCGATACCCTGTGCGCGGCGATCGCCAGCTGCGACTTGCCCGGCATCACCCCCTTGGGCCAGGAAAAACACTAGCGCCCCAAGCGCAAAATAGTACATTCACATACTATTTGCGATAATCGACTTTTCTCTTCAACAAGATTGAGTCTTCCATGAACAAGCTGGCGCTGTATTTCCGCCTGATACGGCTCGACAAGCCTATCGGCACCGTATTGCTGCTATGGCCTACCCTGTGTGCACTGTGGCTGGCGCAGCAGGGCGTGCCGGACTGGCGAATGCTGCTCATCTTCACCCTCGGTACTTTCCTGATGCGCTCGGCTGGCTGCGCCATCAACGACTACGCCGACCAGGATATCGACAAATTCGTCAAGCGCACGCAGGACCGCCCGATCACCAGCGGGCGCATCAGCGGCAAGGAAGCGCTGGCCGTCGCTGGCGTGCTGAGCGTGCTGGCCTTCTGCCTGACCCTGCCCTTGAACGCCCTCACCAAGCAATTGTCGGTGGCCGCCGTCATCATCGCCGGCACTTATCCTTACTTCAAGCGTTTCTTTGCGATTCCGCAAGCCTACCTGGGCATCGCCTTCGGCTTCGGCATTCCCATGGGCTTTGCCGCCATCACGGATGGCGTGCCCGTCGTTGCCTGGCTGCTGCTGCTGGGCAATGTCTTCTGGGCCGTAGCCTACGATACGGAATACGCGATGGTCGACCGCGACGACGATATAAAGATCGGCATCAAGACCTCGGCCATCACCTTTGGCCGCTACGACGTAACTATCATCATGCTGTGCTATGGCGCTTTCCTGCTGCTGTGGCTAGTCTGCGGCTGGTACCTGGGCTTGCGCTACTGGTATGCGGCAGGCCTGCTGGTGGCGGCCGGCTGCGCCGCTTACCATTACACCCTGATCCGCGCACGCGAGCGTATGCCGTGTTTTGCGGCGTTCCGGCATAATAACTGGCTGGGAGCAGCGGTGTTTGCGGGCGTGGTGCTGGACTTTGCTTTCCGCTAATCAACGATCCTTGCGCTGCGGCAGCCCTTGCGCCGACGCAAGGCTAAGCCGTCCGCTGCTGCCTACACTGGTATTTCACTGTGCAGTTTCACTTCCATGAGGTAATACATGAGCTCAATACATACCGGAAAATCCAGCAGCGACAGCTTTCTCGCCGACGCCGACAAGGCCCGCGACAAACTGGTCGGCGACCTCAAGACCGTCATCAATGAAGCGGAAGGCTGGCTCGATGGCGCCAAGGATCAGACGGGCGAGAATGTCAAAGCCGTCAAGGACAAGTTCATCGCCACCCTGGAAACGGCCAAAAAAGACTTGATCAAGCTGGAAGAAGACTTGCTCGAACGCACCAAGAAGGCAGCCAAGGCCACCGACGAATACGTGCAGGACAATCCATGGAAAGCCGTAGGCGCAGGCGCCGTCGTGGGCGTGCTGTTCGGCCTGCTGCTGGCTTCGTCACGGCGCTAGACAGCACGGCACAGTACCGACGGTGCAGACCGTCGCCTGACGCGAAAGGCAGCAGATGGCTATCGTGCAGCCATCTGCCCTAGCGCCCTGGCACCCAAGCCGCAGCGAAGCGGCCGCCATCGTCCAGACCCGTCTGGCACTGGCGGGCGTGGACATGGAAGAAGAATCGCTGCGTTTCCTGTCCTATCTGGCGCTAATGCAGCGTTTTAGAAAAAATAACAGGACGGCCACGGCCACGCTGGTCGTGGCAGTACTGGCCGTGATGTTCAGCGTGCAGCTGCAAGCAGCTAGTGCACCCGGCTATCTACTACAATATACTTCTATCTACTGCTATCTGCCGCCATTTGCTGCCAACGCCGCAGGATCAATCGCCGGGCCGGCCCATGCAGGCGGGCTGACGCGGCGGCAAGCTGATATGCTTACTCAGCCACTTATTTCCCCACTCATTTCCCCACTCACTTCCCCAATTCCTCGCCCATCTCGCGCCCGCGCTGCGCGGCCGCCTTGATGCCTTTGACGATGGCCTCCTTCACGCCGCTCTCTTGCATGCTGGTCAGCGCTGCATACGTCGTGCCGCCTTTCGAGGTGACGCGCTCGCGCAGCAGCGACACGGCTTCGCTGGAGTTCGCCGCCAGCTGCGCTGCGCCCGTGAAGGTGGCAAGCGCCAGTTGCGTACCCTGCTCCGGCGTCAAGCCCAGTTCGGTGGCCGCCTGCTGCATCGCTTCGATAAAGTAAAACACATATGCCGGGCCACTGCCGGACAGCGCCGTGACAGGGTCGATCTTGGCTTCGTCAGCCAGCCAGACGGTTTGGCCGACGGCGCGCAGGATGGCGTCCGCCGTCTTCTTTTGCTCTTCGCTGACGCCGCCGCTGGCCACCATGCCCGTGATGCCCATGCCGATCAGGGCCGGCGTGTTCGGCATGCAGCGCACGATGGCGCGATAATCGCCGAGCCAGCGCGACAGGTCGGCGGCGCGGATGCCGGCGGCAATCGAGAGTATCAATGGCGCTCGTTCCCCATCGAGGAAGGGCAGCAACTGCGCCGCCACCTCGCGCATGCTTTGCGGCTTCACGGCCAGCACGATTACGTCCACGGCACGCAGCGCGTCGCTGGCGCAAGAGGCCGTCGTGACGCCAAATTGCGCCTGCAATTTTTCCAGCGCAGGCGCATACGGGTCGATCACGTGGATGTTGCCGCCCAGGGTCAGCTTGCCTGCCAGGCCGGCAATCAGGGCCGCGGCCATGTTGCCGCCCCCCACAAAGGCGATAGTTAATTCTGTCGTCATGGCTGTGCTTTCAAAAAATCAGGAATAATCAGGAGTAATTCCGGGAACCGAAGATGGCACTGCCCACGCGCACGATGCTGGCGCCTTCCAGCACGGCGGCGCGCAAGTCGGCCGACATGCCCATCGAGAGGGTGTCGAGCGCCAGCCCATCCGCATTCAATTGTTGGTACAACGCACGCAATTGCCCAAACGCAATGCGCTGGCGTGCAAGTTCCGTTTCCGGCTCGGGAATGGCCATCAGGCCGCGCAAGCGCAAGCGCGGCAGTTGCGACACGGCGCGCGCCAGCGCCGGCAGTTCTGCCGGCGTCACGCCGCTCTTGCTGGCCTCGCCGCTGATATTGACTTGCAGACAGATATTCAGGTCCGGCAAGCCGGGCGGGCGCTGCTCGGACAGGCGCACGGCGATCTTTTCCCGCTCCACCGTGTGCACCCAGTCGAAGTGTTCGGCGATGGGGCGCGTCTTGTTGCTCTGGATGGGGCCGATAAAGTGCCAGACGGGACCGCCTTGCGGCACTGCCAGCGCGACGGCGGCCATCTTGTCGAGCGCTTCCTGCAAATAATTTTCGCCAAACGCCGTCTGGCCCGCACGCATCGCTGCCAGCACGGCATCGGCGCCGAAGGTCTTCGAGACAGCCAGCAGGCTCACCTCGTCCGGCGCGCGCTGCGCCGCCATCGCCGCTTGCGCAATACTGTCGCGCACGGCTTGCAAGTTCTGTTCGATTGTGGACATAATCATTTTCTAGTGTATAGGGGCTGCGGCACAGTGCGCCAACCCATCAATGCAGGCACAGGGATTATAAATGGACATCTCCGAACTACTCGCTTTCTCCGTCAGCAACAAGGCTTCCGACTTGCACCTGTCTTCCGGCCTGCCGCCGATGATACGCGTGCATGGCGATGTGCGCCGCCTGAACGTGGCGCCGCTCGAGCACAAGGAAGTACACAGCATGATCTACGACATCATGAACGACAGCCAGCGCAAGGCGTATGAAGAAGCGCTGGAATGCGATTTTTCGTTCGAGATTCCCGGCCTGGCACGCTTCCGCGTCAACGCCTACAACCAGGAACGGGGCGCCTCGGCCGTGCTGCGCACGATTCCCTCGACGGTGCTGACGCTGGACGAACTCAACGCCCCGCGCATCTTCGGCGAGCTGGCCATGCGTCCACGCGGCCTTGTGTTGGTGACGGGCCCGACCGGTTCCGGCAAGTCGACCACCTTGGCGGCGATGGTGAACCACGTCAACGAGCGCCTGCACCAGCATATTCTCACCATCGAAGATCCGATCGAATTCGTGCATGTGCCAAAAAAATGCCTGATCAACCAGCGCGAGGTGGGCGCGCACACGCATTCGTTCAGCAATGCACTGCGCTCGGCCCTGCGCGAAGATCCGGATGTGATTTTGGTGGGCGAATTGCGCGACCTGGAAACCATCCGCCTGGCACTGACGGCGGCAGAGACGGGCCACCTGGTGTTCGGCACTCTGCACACCTCGTCGGCGGCGAAATCGATCGACCGCATCATCGACGTTTTCCCGGCCGAGGAAAAGGAAATGGTGCGCGCCATGCTGTCCGAATCCTTGCAAGCCGTCATTTCGCAGAACTTGCTGAAAACCAAAGACGGCAGCGCCCGCGTGGCCGCGCATGAAATCATGCTAGCCACGCCGGCCGTGCGCAACCTGATCCGCGAAGCGAAAGTGGCGCAAATGTATTCGGCCATCCAGACGGGCAGCAACGTCGGCATGCAAACACTCGATCAGTGCCTGTCCGACCTGGTGCGGCGCGGCACAATCTCGCCCGAAACGGCCCGCACGGTCGCCAAGGCCCCTGAAAACTTCCCCGGATAAGCCATGCAAACGACGCACGAACACTATGGCGCCATGCACGCGCTGCTGGCGCAGATGCGCGCGCGCGGCGGCTCGGACCTGTTCATCACGGTCGGCTTTCCCGCCGCCATCAAGCTCGACGGCAAACTGACGCCGCTGGCCGGTGGCGTGCTCGACGCGCAGCAGGCGGCTGGCTACGTGCGCGCCATCATGAATGCACGCCAGGCCGCCGAGTTCGAGTCCAGCCGCGAAGCCAATTTTGCCATCAGCCCGGACGGACTGGGACGCTTCCGCGTGTCCGCCTTCATGCAGATGGGCCAGGCAGGCATGGTTTTGCGCTTGATCAATACCGCCATCCCCACGCTGGACGCACTGGGCTTGCCCAGCATCTTGCAAGATATCGTGATGAGCAAGCGCGGGCTCGTCATCATGGTGGGCGCCACCGGCTGCGGCAAGTCGACCACGCTGGCCGCCATGCTGGGCCACCGCAACGCCCACAGCCATGGCCACATCATCACCATCGAAGACCCCGTGGAATTCATCCATCCGCACGGCAACTGCATCGTCACCCAGCGCGAAGTAGGCGTCGACACGGACGACTGGGCCACGGCCCTGAAAAACACCTTGCGCCAGGCGCCCGACGTGATCCAGATCGGCGAAATCCGTGACCGCGACACCATGGACCACGCCATCGCGTTTGCCGAAACGGGACACTTGTGTCTGGCGACCCTGCACGCGAACAATGCCAACCAGGCGCTGGACCGTATCATCAATTTCTTCCCCGAAGAGCGGCGCCAGCAACTGCTGATGGACCTGTCACTGAATTTGAAAGGCATGATTTCGCAGCGTTTGATCCCCAACAAGGATGGTGGCGGACGCAAGGCGGCGCTGGAAATCTTGCTCAATTCGCCGCTGATGAGCGAGCTGATCTTCAAGGGCCAGGTGCACGAAATCAAGGAATTGATGAAAAAGTCGCGCGAGCACGGCATGCAGACCTTCGACCAGGCCCTGTTCGACTTGCACGAGGCGGGCGCCATCAGCCATGAAGACGCGCTGCGCAATGCGGACTCCGTCAACGACCTGCGCCTGGCAATCAAGCTCAAGGGCACAACGGCGTTCGCAGCGGCGCCGGCGAACGCCACCACACTGGGACTGCTCTGACATGAGCAGCATCTACGATTTCCAGGCCGAGGCGCTGGACGGCGCGCCGGTCGACCTGGCGCGCTACAGGGGCAAGGTATTGCTGATCGTCAACACGGCCAGCGCCTGCGGCTTCACGCCGCAATACCAGGGGCTCGAAGCGCTGTACCGCACATTCCATGCGCAGGGCCTGGTCGTGTTGGGCTTTCCCTGCAATCAATTTCGCCAGCAGGAAAGGGGCTCGAACGAGGAAATCAAAGCCTTTTGCGAAAAGAACTTCGGCGTCACCTTTCCCCTGTTTGCCAAGATCGATGTCAATGGCCCGCATACTCACCCCCTGTTTGCGCAACTAAAACAGGCAGCGCCCGGCGTACTGGGCACGCAGTCCATCAAATGGAATTTCACCAAGTTTTTGGTGCGCAAGGATGGCAGCGTGTTTCGCCGCTACGCGACGACCAGCAAACCGGCCAGCCTGGCGGCTGACATTCGGCAATTGCTGCAAGAATAGCGATTCGATGATTTGATTTGTAACAAAAAGCGCTGAAATCAAGCTATCCGTGTTTATTTCATGCTTGATATTATTATTGTGTTTCCAATAGCAAATTTCGGTGATAATGTTGACATAATTATTCGTCAATATCGATCAAAAAACGATGCCAGTCTTTGGGAAAATAATAGCTTCATGGATGCGGATGGGCATTTATTGCCGCCTATTCATTCCTATTTCCTGCCTGATACTCGTCGTTTCCGCTATCCGTTATCATGCCTTGCTCAGTACTGAAAGCGCGCTGGCCAGCGCGCGCTACCAGAGCGATGCCCGGCAACTCGACCTGTTCCTGGCCAATAAGGTGCTGCCGCTGGCCGTGCGCACTGACCGCCACGCAATGCACGACAGCGTGCGCCAAGTGCTGCGCAGCGCCCTGCCGCTGAACCGCAGCCTCGCCTCCGCGCGCTGGCATACATCTGACGGACAGGTCGAGGTATTGGCAGACACAGCGCTGGCCGGCACTGCTACGGCCAGCGTACCGGCCTGGTTCGCGCGCCTGGCCGGCATCACGGCCATGCGCAGCCGCCTGACAGTGGCGCTGCCCGACGGCGGCGACGGCGTCCTCGATTTGCACTACACGCCCGGCCTGCCCCTGGCGCAGGTGTGGCACAGGGTGTGCGAGCAGGCCGTCCTCAGCGCCATCAATATCGTGCTGGTCTTCCTCCTGCTGGGCATGATCCTGGCATCGCACCGGCGGCTGCTGGCGCGGCTCGTGCAAGCGACCGACCGCTTCCGTGAAGGCAACTTCGGCGTGCGCCTGGCAGCCGGTACCACGCCCGAAGCGCACGCGGTATCACAGTCGTTCAACAGCATGGCCGGCGATATCGAAGAGCTGTTGACCTCGCTCAAGACCAGCCAGCGCCAACTGGGTGAACAACTGAACGAGACCGTGCACATGCAGCAAGCGATGCAAAAAATGTCATGGCAGAACTACAATGATGTGCTGACGGGCTTGCCGAACCGCGCCGCGCTGGCCGCCCGTTTCGAACAGGAACTGTTCCTCGCGCGCGAACGTCAGCGCCTGCTGGCCATCTGCCTGTTCGACCTCGACCACTTCCAGGCCATCAACGACCGCCATGGCGCCGAAGCGGGCGATGAAATCCTCAAGCAGGTGGCGGGCCGGCTGCACAGCTTTACGGGCCAGGTCCACTACGCGGCGCGCCTGGGCGGCGATGAATTCGTCATTCTGCTGTGCGGCCAGGCCAACATCGCCAGCATCGAACACAATGTCACGCAATTGTTGCAGGAATTGAGCCACCCCTACCAGTGCGACCAGCAGGCGCTGCACATGACGGCCAGCGTCGGTATCGCCGTCTACGCGGGCAAGGATCTGAATACGGAAAGCCTGCTGCGCCACGCCGACCACGCCGTCTACCAGGCGAAACTGACGGGACGCAACCAATACCACTTCTTCGACACCAACCTCGATGAAGAAGTGCGCACTCACCATAACCAGCGTACGGAAGTGCGCCATGCCCTGATCAACGGCGAGCTGCGGCTGTACTACCAGCCCAAGGTGGACATGCGCGCCGGCACCGTGGTGGGCATGGAAGGACTGCTACGCTGGCAGCATGCGCGCCGCGGCGTGCTGGCGCCCGCGCAATTCCTGCCGCTGGTGGAGCAGACGGACCTGATCATCAACATCGGCGAATGGGTGCTGCGCCAGGCCCTGCGGCAGATGCAGCGCTGGAGCGCAGCCGGCAAGCACTGGGTGGTCAGCGTGAATATCGCGGCACGCCACTTCCAGCAAGCAAACTTCGTCTCGCGCCTGGAAACCATCCTTGGCGAATTTCCCGGCGTGTGCGCCAGCATGCTGGAACTGGAGATCCTCGAATCGTCAGCCCTGCACGACATCGAGGACGTGCGCCGCATCATCCGCGCCTGCCAGGCACTGGGCATCACGTTCGCGCTCGACGATTTCGGCACCGGCTACTCGTCGATGTCCTATTTGAAGCGCCTGCCGGCGAACATCGTCAAGATCGACCAGAGCTTCGTGCGCAATATGCTCAACGACCGCGACGACCTGCACCTGGTGCGCGCCGTCATCGGCCTGGCCCGTTCATTTTCCCTGACAGTGATCGCCGAAGGCGTGGAAAGCGTCGAGCATGGCGCGCGCCTGATACAGCTCGGTTGCGACCTCGCGCAAGGCTACGGTATCGCCCGCCCCATGCAGGCTGACGCCGTGCTGGAGTGGGCAAATAATTTTATCCCTGCCCCGCAATGGCGCATCGCGCAGTACAGCGAAACGCCTATTTAACGGCGCTCAAGGCCGCGTCAATCAGCTCGATCCAGTGCCGCACGGGCGTCTGCGTGCCCGACTGCAGGTGGCTCAGGCAGCCGATATTGGCCGACACTATCATCTCCGGCTCGCACGCTTCCAGGTTCGCCACCTTGTTGTCACGCAGCTGCTGCGAGAGTGCCGGCTGCAAGATCGAATACGTACCGGCCGAACCGCAGCACAGATGGCTGTCGGCGCATAGGCGCACGTCGACGCCGACGGCGCGCAGCACCTGCTCCACCTTGCCGCGCACTTGCTGGCCATGCTGCAGGGTGCATGGCGGGTGGTAGGCGACTCTTTTGCCGATGCCGCCCTTCAGCTGCGCCACCAGCTGCGCTTCAAACGCCGGCATGATCTCGGACAAATCGCGCGTCAGCGCGGCGATGCGACGCGCCTTGTCCGCGTACTGCGCATCGTGCGCCAGCAGATGGCCATATTCCTTCACCGTGGCGCCGCAACCAGACGCCGTCATGACGATGGCTTCCGCGCTCTCGACATACGGCCACCAGGCATCGATATTGCGGCGCATATCGTCCAGCGCCGCCTCTTGGTCGTTCAAGTGATGGCGCAGCGCGCCGCAGCAGCCGGCCTTCGGTACATTGACCAGCTGCACACCCAAGGCGTCGAGCACGCGCGCCGTGGCCGCGTTGATGTTCGGCGACATGGCCGGCTGCACGCAGCCGTCAAGCAGCAGCATGCTGCGCGCATGCTGGCGTGTGGGCCATGCGCCAGCCTCGGCTCCCGGACGCAGCTTGTCCTGCAAGCTTTTTGACAGCAAGGGCCGCAGCGCCTGCCCCGCCTTGTAGACGGGCGTAAACAGCCAGCGGCGCGGCAAGGCTTGCTTCAGCGCGAAGCGCAAGGCCCGCTCGCGCAAGGGGCGCTGCACGCGCTGATCGACGACGTTGCGGCCGATGTCGACCAGGCGCCCGTACTGCACCCCCGAGGGACAGGTCGACTCGCAGTTGCGACAGGTCAGGCAACGGTCCAGGTGCAGCTGCGTCTTGGCAGTGACGGGCGCGCCTTCGAGCACTTGCTTGATCAAATAAATGCGTCCGCGCGGGCCATCGAGTTCATCGCCCAGCAGCTGGTAAGTGGGACAGGTGGCCGTGCAAAAGCCGCAATGCACACAGGCGCGCAGGATGGCTTCGGCTTCGTCGCCTGCCGGCGTATTTTTGATGAAATCGGCGAGATTGGTTTGCATGCGCGCTCAATACATTCTGTGCGGGTTGAAGATGCCGGCAGGATCGAAAGCCTGCCGCAGGCGCTGGTGGATAGTTGCAACAGCCGGCGCCAGCGGATGGAACACGCCCACCGTCTTGTCGCCGCCGCGGAACAGGGTGGCGTGGCCGCCGGCGGCAGCCACCGCCTGGCGGATTTCCTGAGCACCTTGCACGTCGGCGGCGGCATCGAGCTTCAGCCAGCGCTGCGCGCCACCCCACTCGATCAGTTGCTGCCCTTTTAAAATCATGGCGCTGGCGTGCGGCGGCAACGATAAGCGCCACAGGCTGTCCGCGTCTGTAAAGAAAGCGTGCGTCTGCTCGCGCACGGACAACCAGAAGGCGGCCGCGTCTTCGGCTGCCAGCAACTGGCCGCCCAGCGTGCGCAGCGCCGCCGACACGGCCGCTTCGGCGCCGGACAGGCGTAGCGTCAGCACGCCGTCATGCCAGCAGCTGGCCGATATCGGCAACGGTTTTCCCGCCCATTCATTGAGCATGCGCAAGGCGGCGATTTCCGCGCACGCCACGCGCAAGGTCGCTTCGCGCAGCGGCAAGGGCAGTACTTTCAGCGACACTTCCAGGATCAGGCCCAATGTCCCCAGCGAGCCGGCCAGCAGGCGCGAGACATCGTAGCCGGCCACGTTTTTCATGACTTGCCCGCCAAAAGCCAGGCGTTCGCCATGGCCGTCCATCAGCACGGCGCCCAGCACAAAATCACGTAGCGCGCCGGCACTGGCCCGGCGTGGGCCGGACAAGGCGCTAGCGACAACGCCACCGACCGTCGCGCAGGGGCCGAAATGCGGCGGCTCGAAGGCCAGCATCTGATTGCGCGCGGCCAGCGCCGCCTCGATCTCGGCCAGCGGCGTGCCGCAACGAGCCGTGATCACCAGCTCGGTCGGTTCATAGTCGATGATGCCGGCATACGCGCGCGTATCGAGCACCTCGCCGTCGAATTGCTGGCCATACCAGTCTTTGCTACCGCTGCCGCGCAGGCGCAAGGGGCTGCCCGCTGCGCTGGCGGCGACGATGCGCTGCCTGAATTGTTCCACTATCGCTTGCAAAGGAGTCTCCGGAAAATTAAAAACGCGGCAGGTTGGCAAACGGCAGGCGTCCGGCCGTCACATGCATCTTGCCAAATTCAGCGCAGCGGTTCAAGGTAGGTATCGCCTTGTCCGGGTTCAGCAAGGCGTGGGGATCGAAGGCGCGCTTGACGGCAAAGAAGGCATCGAGTTCGGCGCGCGTAAACTGCACGCACATGGAATTGATCTTTTCCATGCCCACGCCATGCTCGCCCGTGATGGTGCCGCCCACTGCGACGCAAAGGGCCAGGATGTCCGCGCCAAACGCTTCGGCGCGCTCGAATTGACCGGGCTCGTTGGCGTCAAACAGGATCAAAGGATGCAGATTGCCGTCACCCGCGTGGAACACGTTCGCACAGCGCAAGCCATGCGTCGTTTCCATGGCGGCGATGCCGGTCAGGACTTCGGCCAGGCGCTTGCGCGGGATGGTGCCGTCCATGCAGTAGTAGTCGGGCGAGATGCGCCCGGCGGCGGGAAAGGCGTTCTTGCGGCCGGACCAGAACTTCATGCGCTCAGCTTCCGACTGCGAGACGGCGATGGCACTGGCGCCGGCCCCTTCCAGCACGGCCGTCATGCGGGCGATTTCCTCTTCCACTTCCTCGTGCGTGCCGTCCGCTTCGCACAGCAAAATGGCCGCCGCATCGGTGTCGTAGCCAGCCTTGACGAACGGTTCGACCATGCGCGAGGACGTCTGGTCCATCATTTCCAGTCCGGCCGGGATGATGCCGGCGGCGATCACGTTGGCTACCGCATTGCCTCCCGTGACGACGTCGCCGAACGACGCCATGATGACCCGCGCGGTGGCCGGCTTCGGGATCAGTTTGAGCGTCACTTCGGTGACGATGCCGAGCATGCCTTCTGAGCCGATGAAGACGGCCAGCAGGTCGAGGCCGGGCGAATCGAGGCATTCGCCGCCCAATTCCAGCACCTCGCCAGCGATGGTAACGACGCGCACGCGCAGCACATTGTGCACGGTCAGGCCGTATTTCAGGCAATGCACGCCACCCGAGTTTTCCGCCACGTTGCCGCCGATGCTGCAAGCGATTTGCGACGAAGGGTCGGGCGCGTAATACAGCGCGTACGGCGCCGCCGCTTCGGAAATGGCCAGGTTACGCACGCCCGGCTGCACCACGGCCGTGCGCGCGTAGGCATCGAGGCGCACGATGCGGTTCAGGCGCGCCGTCGACAGCACCACGCCGTCGGCGATGGGCAAGGCGCCGCCCGACAAGCCCGTGCCGGCGCCACGCGGCACGATCGGCACATTCAACTCGCGGCAGACGCCGAGGATGGCGATGACTTGCTCTTCCGTGTCGGGCAAGGTGACCACCATCGGCAACTGACGGTAAGCGGCCAGGCCGTCGCATTCGTACGGGCGCGTATCTTCGGCGTCGGACAGCACGCAGCGAGCCGGCAGCACGGCCAGCAGGGCCGCGACGACAGCTTGCTGGCGTGCGACGGTGAATCCGGATTCAGGGGCAGCTTTGAGCATAAGATAGGGGGCAGACAGGCATGGTCGTGTACTGATTGTAAGCACAAAAGTGGCGCGCAGCGCATTTTTTGTCCAATTTGCAGGCAAATCTGCGGTCAGGCGGCGCGCGGTGTCGTATGCTGCTCCCATTCTTCTTTGACAGGATCAGCATCATGGGCAACCGACTTTCGAAAATCGCCACCCGCACGGGCGACAATGGCAGCACAGGCCTGGGCGACGGCAGCCGCACCAGCAAGGACAGCGCCCGCGTTCACGCCATGGGCGACGTGGACGAACTCAATTCCAATATCGGCTTGCTGCTGTGCGAAGCCATGCCCGACGCCTTGCGCGAAGAGCTGGTAGCCATCCAGCACGACCTGTTCGACCTGGGCGGAGAAATCTGCATCCCCGGCTACCAGCTGATCAAGGAAGAGCATGTGCTGCGCCTTGATGATTTACTGGCGAAATACAATGCGGACTTGCCCGCCCTGAGTGAATTCATCTTGCCGGCCGGTTCACGCGCCGCCTCGCTGGCGCACGTCTGCCGCACTGTGTGCCGCCGCGCCGAGCGCAGCATCGTCACGCTGGCCAATGCGGAAACCCTGCACGAACATCCACGCCAGTACGTGAATCGCTTGTCGGACTTGCTGTTCGTGCTGTCGCGCGTGCTGAACCGCTTTGCCGGCGGCAGCGACGTGCTGTGGCGACATGACCGCGCGCGCGCCTAAGGCCGCCAGCGCTGCATTTTTTATCGCCACCCCGTCACGCGTCACGCTGCCTCATCGGGTATCAACACTGCTAACGCGCAATGAGAACCATGCGCCATGGCAGTCATCACGGGACAGGGTGGGCGGCCCCTAGTCTGCGGCCTGCGTCAATTTTTCCGGCGTCCCCTGCGCTTGAACTTGAACATGCGCGTGCACATGCTCGCGCAGCAAGCCACGCAGTAACTGCACCTGGGCCACGGCATCGGCTTGCAGGGCGGTCAAGCCGTCGCTGGCGCAGGGCGCGCAGGAAGGCGTGCCCGCCACACCGCGCAGCAGCGCATCGATTTCCCCGCTGACTGCGGCAATCCACTGCTGCAGCGCGGGCGGCGCCGGCTCGGCCTGGGGACTCAAACTGATGCGAGCCGTACTGCCCGCCACGCGGCGCAGCAGCGGCAAGGTGCGCAGCGCCGCCAGGCCCACGCCGCTACTGCGATCCAGACGGCGCTCGATGCGCAGGCGCTGCAACACCTGTTCCGCGTTATTGCTGGCCAGTCCCGCCTCGCGGCGCAAGTGCGCGATGGCGCTATCCCAGCGTCCGCCTGCCACCAGCACGGCCAGCAGGTATTTCAGGTTGGCCGACACGGCTTTCGCAAGGCGCTGGTCCAAATCGTCCGCCTCGCGGTCCGGCCACAGGAAAAACGTGGCCAGCAGGGCCAGCACGCAACCGAGCACATTGTTGCCCAGGCGGCTGGCGGCATACACCATTTCGCTGGCGGGCGCCGCATAGTCGGCCACCAGTACGAAGGCCGGCGTCATGAACAACACGTGCAGGCTGTAGCTGACGCGGCGCAAAGCCATGGTGGCGACGATCAGGGGAAACACCACCAGTGAAATGGCCAGCGGGGTGTGCACGGCCAGGCCGATCAGCACGGCCAGCACGGCGCCCAGCACGCTGCCAGCAACGCGCTCGATGCCGCGCGGCCAAGTGGTCGATACGGACGGCTGCAGTATCAGTAACGTTGCCATGGTGGCCCAGTAACCGAAGGGAATCTGCAGCGCCTCGACCAGCAGGAAGCCGGCCGTCGTCGCCAGCGACACGCGCGCCGCATGGCGCCAGCCCAGCGACTGTGGCGTGGCGTTGACTTTCGCCGTCTGCCACGCCTGCCCCAGCGCCAGGAAGGCCGCCTGGCGCCACGGCAACTGCGTCGCGCGCGGCAAGCCCAGTTCCATGAAGTCGACGTTCAGGCGCAAGGGCAGCAAGGCACCCAGTGCCGCTTCCAGGCGCCGTCCGCACACAGCCAGTCGACGCTGCAGGAGCAGGGGCGGCGTTTCCGGCTGGCGCTGCACGACTAGTCCCAGGCGGCGCAACAGCACGGCCATCACTTCCAGGCTGCGCCGCGCGCGCGGGTCCTGGTGCAAGCGCTGCTGCTCGCGCTCGCAGGTATGCGTGACGGCGATCAGATAGGCGAAGATGCGTTCAGCATCGCTGAGCGCCAGCAACAGATTGTCGTACAGGATGCTGCGGCCCGCGCGCGCAGGCGGCACGGCGGCCAGCGCTACTCTCGCCGCCTCCAGCGCGGCGCGCGCCTGCGAGCGGTAGTTGGCGCCATGCGCAGCGGCGTCCGGCAGCGCCTGGCCCTGCGCCAGGAAGCGCGCATTGTCGCGCGCGATGCCGGCCAGGCGCGAATACGCGATGCCGATGGCGCGCCTGCTTGGGCCGAACGGGTGGATGCGCCACAGCGTAAAACTGAGCACGGTGGCAAACAGGCAGCCAAACATGTACAGGCCCAGGAACGGCGCCGTCTGCGTCATCGAGTCCAGCGGATGCGTGACCATCACTACGCAGGCCGTGGCCGCCAGGATCGCGACTTGCGCCGTGGCCGCACCCCAGATGCGCGCCAGCGCGCCGGCCCAGGAAAACAGCAGCACGGCAATAGCCGCCACCGCCACACCTTGGCCGGCCGCCAGCGCCGTCAAGCCGCCGGCAACGGTCGACAGCAAACCGAAGCCCAGCATCGAGACGAAGCGCATGCGCCGCGTGCCGGCCGCGTCGGCAAGACAAGTCCAGAAGGCGCCGATGGCGGCCCAGGAAAAATCGGGATGCTCGAACAACAGGCCCAGCAGCAGCATGGCGCTCGAGGCGCAGGCGGCCCGCAAGCCCTCGGACAGATTGGTTTCGTCGATGGCCAGGGTGACCATCCACAGGGGACGGCGCTGCACCAGGGTGTCGGTGTAGGCGTGCATGCCCGTCAGCGAGCGGGCGGCCAGTGCGCGTGTACGGCGGTGAAGTTTCCTGAAATGCAAGGTCGACTTTGAGAAGGTATCAAAGCGTCATCGTAGCATTCCCGGACGAAAAATGTTGCAGTGCAGCGTAACATCGCTGCAGGCGAAAAAAACGGCACCACAGTGCTACTGCCGTTCAGTTAAGGGTTTTGGCGTGATTGATGAGCGCCAGTAAATTCGCTAACCCCAGAGGCAAAGAGCTGGGGTCGGACACTTCGTGATCGGAATGTGCTCCATTGAAGCATATTCCCCCGCCGGGTCCGACCCCTGTCCTTGTTCTTGGGCTAAAAATAGCATCACTAACATACTAACTGAACGGCATTAACACCACATGCCGTTTTTCTGTCCGCAGGAAAACGGCGTTAGCTGACGGCGGCCAGGCGCGGCTGAGAGGCGCCGAAGCGCTGTTCGATCGAGGCAGCGATGCCGGCAGCATCGAGGCCCACGCTTTTCAGCAGTTGCACGGGGTCGCCATGGTCGATGAAGACGTCCGGCAAGCCGAGCATCAAAATCGGCTTGACTATGCCCTCCGCTGCCAAAGCCTCGGCCACGGCCGAACCGGCGCCGCCCATGATGCAGCCCTCTTCCACCGTCACCAGGTAATCGTGCTCAGCGGCAAGCTGTTTCAGCAGCGCTACGTCGAGCGGCTTGACGAAGCGCATGTTGGCGACCGTCGCGTCGAGCTTCTCGCCCGCCGCCACACTAGGTGCCACCATGGAACCGAAGGCCAGGATGGCGCTGCGCTTGCCCTGGCGCTTGATCTCGCCCTTGCCGATTTCGATACTCGTCAATTCCGGCACGATGGCCACGCCGGCACCGGCACCGCGCGGATAGCGGATGGCTGCCGGGCCTGGGTAGTGGTAGCCCGTGGTGAGCATTTGCCGGCATTCGTTTTCATCGGACGCGGCCATGACGACCATATTGGGGATGCAGCGCAGGAAGGCCATGTCGTAATTGCCAGCATGCGTGGCACCATCGGCGCCTACCAGGCCGGCGCGGTCCAGCGCAAACGTCACGTCCAGGTTTTGCAGCGCCACGTCGTGGATCAGTTGATCGTAGGCGCGCTGCAGGAAAGTCGAATAGATGGCCACGACGGGTTTCAGGCCTTCGCACGCCAGGCCCGCGCCGAAGGTCACGGAATGCTGCTCGGCAATACCGACGTCGAAATATCGGTTGGGGAACTGCTGTTCGAACTTGACCATGCCCGAACCTTCGCGCATGGCCGGCGTGATGCCCACCAGGCGCTTGTCGTGCGTCGCCATGTCGCACAGCCAGTTGCCGAACACTTCCGTATACGTCATCTTGGCCGGTGCCGTGGCCGGCTTGATGCCTTCGGCCGGGTTGAACTTGCCCGTGCCATGGTACAAAATCGGTTGCGCCTCGGCCAGCTTGTAGCCTTGCCCCTTCTTGGTCACCACATGCAGGAATTGCGGGCCCTTCAATTGCTTGATATTTTGCAAGGTCGGGATCAGCGAATCGAGGTCGTGGCCGTCGATGGGGCCGATATAGTTGAAACCAAATTCCTCGAACATGGTGGCCGGCACGACCATGCCCTTGGCGTGCTCTTCGAAGCGCTTCGCCAACTCCAGCACGGGGCCGGGCAAGACCGACTTGCCGACATTTTTTGCCGCCGCATAGAACTGGCCCGACATCAAGCGCGCCAGGTGGCGATTCAGCGCGCCCACGGGTGGCGAGATCGACATATCGTTGTCGTTCAAGATCACCAGCAGGTTGACGTCTTCCTGCACGCCTGCATTGTTCATCGCCTCGAAGGCCATGCCGGCCGTCATCGAACCGTCGCCGATCACGGCGATCGCGTGCAGTGGGTCGCCCTTGATCTTGGCCGCCTGCGCCATGCCCAGCGCCGCCGAGATCGACGTCGACGAATGCGCCGTGCCGAAGGTGTCGTACTCGCTCTCGTCACGTTTCGGGAAGCCGGAAATGCCATCCTTCTGGCGCAAGGTATGCATGCGCTCGCGGCGGCCCGTCAAAATCTTGTGCGAATAGGTCTGGTGGCCCACGTCCCAGACGATGCGGTCATGCGGCGTGTTGAACACATAGTGCAGCGCGACGGTCAGCTCGACCGTACCCAGGTTGGACGACAGATGGCCGCCCGTCTTGGAAACGGAGTCGAGCAGGAAGCTGCGCAATTGCTGCGCCAGCGGCACCAGTTGCGAGCGTGCCAGCTTGCGCACTTGTGCTGGTTCATTGATGGTTTCTAACAGTTTCATTTATGCCTTCCGCTGCACGACCAGGTCCGCCAGCTCGCGCAAACGGCGTGCCTTGTCCCCGAATGGCGCCAGCGCCGCATGGGCGTCGCACCGCAATTTTTCTGCCAAGGCTCTCGATGGTTCCAGCCCCAGTATCGATACGTAGGTCGGCTTGTTGGCCGCCGCATCCTTGCCTGCCGTCTTGCCCAGGGTGGCCGAATCGGCCGTCGCGTCGAGCACATCGTCGACCACCTGGAACGCCAGTCCGACGGCGCGCGCATAAGCATTGAGCGCCGTCACCTCGTCCGACGTCAAGTCCTTGCCCGCCAGCGCGCCCAGCATCACGGCCGCGCGCAACAAGGCACCCGTTTTCAATTGATGCATCTGTTCCAGCTGCGGCAAGGTCAAGGCCAGGCCGACGCTGTCGAGGTCAATCGCCTGGCCGCCGCACATGCCAAAGGAACCCGAGGCGTGCGCCAGCAGCTTGAGCATGGCCATTTGTCGCGCCGGTGGAATGGCCGTGCCGTCGACCAGCAGCATGAACGCTTGCGATTGCAGCGCATCGCCCACCAGCAGGGCCGTCGCTTCATCGTAGGCAATGTGCACGGTCGGCTTGCCACGGCGCAAGGCATCGTCATCCATGCAAGGCATGTCGTCGTGAACCAGCGAATACACGTGTATCATTTCGAGCGCACAAGCGGCACGCGCGAGGGTATCTTGATCGGCATCAAACAATTCACCGGCCGCCATCACCAGCAGCGGGCGCACGCGCTTGCCGCCGCCCAAGAGCGCATAGCGCATGGCCGCGTGCAGCTTGTGCGGCACCACGTCTGGCGCTGGCAGGAATTGATCGAGCCGGCCTTCCACGCCGGACTGCGTAGTTTGCATCCAGTCGCCGAAGGTCACGCCGTCTTGTTGCACATTGGCCATCATAGCGCGGCCTCGCCGGCATCGACGAACGGTTTCAACATGTCGCCTTCCAATACTTTCACCTGCGCTTCGACGCTATCGAGCTGGGTGGCGCAATACTTGACCAGTTCCGAGCCGCGCTGATACGCCGCGACCGATGCTTCCAGCGGCAACTGGCCCGCTTCCATTTGCGTTACCAGCTGCGCCAGTTCCGCCATTGCCTCTTCAAACGAGGCCGGCGCGGCGGCAGCGGCAGTTAATTTCTTCGACATAGACTCAGATCTCTTCGTGGCACGAGGGGTATGTAGGGAGACGCCGGGGACTCCCGGCCAGCATAGAAGCGTTATTTTAGAACAAACTACACTATTAAGTGAAAACTAAAGCGCAAGCGGTGTGCTCAAAGGCAAACACGCTGCCGGCTTGGCGGCGAATTCTAGCGCAATCGTTCCCTGCGGCCGGAAATTGTACGGCAAATGACAATATTTCTCATTAATCTCATCAAAGTCGCCTATTTGCCGGAGGGTTTTGGCAATGCCGAGGCCGATACACGCTATAATCGCCGGTTCTGTCCGAAATACCGTTTCAACAAATTTGAATTCAGGTCTTTGCGGATTCTTTCTCTCTGTAGCGGCTGCCCAGGGAATGGCCTGGGGCACTGCTGACCGTTATACATTTATGGGGGGTTGGGATGTCCGATCTGGCAACTCACGCCAAGCTGGCGCGTTCAAACGCGCAACTTCCGGTCCACGTCTATTTTGACGAAACGCTGTTGCAGCGTGAAATGCAGCAATTGTTCCAAGCCGGCCCGCGCTATGTCGGGCATGCGCTGATGGTGCCGGAAACCGGCGATTTTGCGACCCTGGCGTCTGAGAACGAGGGGCGCATGCTCGTGCGCAACGCCAATGGCATCGAAGTGCTCTCCAACGTGTGCCGCCACCGGCAGGCGCTGATGTTCAATGGCCGCGGCAATGCGAACCATATCGTCTGCCCTCTGCACCGCTGGACCTACGACCTGAAGGGGGAATTGATCGGCGCGCCGCACTTCCCCGAAACGCCGTGCCTGAACCTGTCGAAAACGCCACTGCAAAGCTGGAACGGCTTGCTGTTTGAGCAAAATGGCTACAACGTGATGGAAAAATTGAAAGATTTATCCGTCTCGAAAGAACTCGATTTTTCCGGCTACATGTTCGACCACGTGGAAATCCACGAATGCGACTACAACTGGAAGACTTTCATCGAAGTCTACCTCGAGGATTATCACGTGGAACCGTTCCACCCGGGCTTGGGCAGCTTTGTCAGCTGCGACGATCTGCGCTGGGAATTCGGCAACGATTACAGCGTGCAAACGGTGGGCGTACACCGCGGCTTGCAGCAGGCCGGTACGCCTGCGTATAAAAAATGGCAGGAGCAGGTGCTGCAATTCCGTGGTGGTGAAGCACCACCGTATGGCGCCATCTGGCTGACCCTGTACCCGAACATCATGGTCGAATGGTATCCGCACGTGCTGATCGTCTCGACCCTGTGGCCCGATGGCCCGCAAAAGACGCGCAACGTGGTGGAGTTCTATTACCCAGAGGAAATCGTGCTGTTCGAGCGCGACTTCGTCGAGGCAGAACGGGCCGCCTACATGGAAACCTGCGTCGAGGACGATGAGATCGCCCTGCGCATGGATGCCGGCCGCAAAGCCCTGATGGCGCGTGGCGAGAACGAAGTAGGGCCTTACCAGTCGCCCATGGAAGACGGCATGCAGCACTTCCACGAGTGGTACCGCAACAATATCGAACTGTAATTAGTAGAAGGGCCGCATTGCGCGGCCCTTTTTTTTATCCTTCCATTTTCCAGGAATCCAATGCAATCGTTGTGGATGCTGTTTGCCAGCTTTATGTTCGCCATCATGGGCGTGTGCGTGAAACTGGCGTCGGACTTGTATTCGACCTCCGAAATCGTCATGTATCGCGGCATCATCGGCATGAGCGTCATGAGCTGCACGATTTTGTACCAGGGCGGCAGCTTTAAAACCACGCTGCCTGGCCAGCATCTGTGGCGCGGCGTAGTGGGCGTGATCGCCCTGTGGCTGTGGTTTTATGCCATCGCCATCCTGCCGCTGGCCACGGCCATGACGCTCAATTACATGGCGCCCATCTGGATCGCCGTGATTTTGCTCGCGGGCGGCTGGTGGAAAGCGACGCAGCAAGTCGAGTGGCCGCTGGTAGCAGCCATTGCCATGAGCTTTGTCGGCGTGACCCTGCTGCTGCAACCCGTGTTCGAGACGGACCAGGTGGCTGGCGCCATCACGGCTTTGATTTCGGGCATGCTATCGGCCCTCGCCTATTTGCAGGTGCGCAAACTGGGCTTGCTGGGCGAACCCGAATACCGTGTCGTGTTTTATTTCTCGGTCGTCAATTTTCTCGCCGGCGTGATCGGCAACGTGGCCAGCGCCGGCGGCGGTCCCGTCGTCTGGCACGCGCACACGAGCGGCTACGGCATCGGCTTGCTGGCCGTGATCGGCCTATGCGCCACCATGGCACAGATGGCCATGACGCGCGCCTATCGCCTGGGCAAAACTCTCGTGGTTGCCAACTTGCAATACACGGGTATCGTCTTTTCCAGCTTCTGGGGCGTGGTGATCTTTGGCGACCTGTTCGACTGGCATGGCTGGGCCGGCATCGGCATCATTCTCGCCTCCGGCATCGCGGCAACCTATTACAATACCCGCAACACGGCCCGTGGCGCCGCCATCGCGCGCACGGATCCCATCGCCAGCGAAGTGTAAAGGAGCCTTACTGATGTACACCACCCTGTTACAGGCCAGTGAACTGGCCAGCCACCTCAATGACAGCCACTGGGTCATCCTCGATTGCCGCCACGACTTGCTCAACCCCACTGCCGGCAGCGATGCGTTTGCCGCTGGCCACATCCAGAACGCGCAGTTTACCGATATCGACACGGCCCTGTCCGGCCCGAAAACAGCGCGGGGCGCGGACTTTACGGGCCGACATCCCTTGCCCGACCGCAACGCCCTGCTGGCCACCTTGCGCGGCTGGGGCATCAATGACGACACGCAAGTGGTCGCCTATGACGGCCAGGGCGGCATGTTCGCCGCCCGTTTATGGTGGCTGCTGCGTTGGGTAGGCCACCCGGCCGTTGCCGTACTCGACGGCGGCCTGGGCGCGTGGCAGGCGCAAGGTTTGCCGCTGGTCACGCCCGTGGCACCGCGCGCAGCAGGCAACATCACGGAAAAAGTCAGCCTGACGCGCACGGTCAGCGTGCAGGAGGTGCTGGCGAACCTGGCCACGCAGGAACTGCAGGTGCTCGACGCGCGCGCGCCAGATCGTTTCCGTGGCGAAAACGAAACCATCGACCCCGTGGGCGGCCATATCCCGGGCGCGAAAAACCGTTTCTTCAAGGATAACTTGCAGGCGGATGGTCGCTTCAAATCCGCTAAAGAACTGGAGCAGGAATTCGCGGGCCTGATCAGCACGGCTGAATCTACTATCCTGCAATGCGGCTCCGGCGTCACGGCGTGCCATAACCTGCTGGCCCTGGAAGTGGCCGGTTTAAGCGGCGCGGCCCTGTATCCGGGTTCGTGGAGCGAATGGTGCGCCGATCCGGCGCGGCCCGTGGCGACGGGCAACTAACAAAATGGCGGGCCAGATGGTCCGCCATTTTTTTGTTAGTGGATAACTGCGATCTTATCCCCGACGCTTGATGCAGCCATTCCAGTGCCGCCTGCAGCGCCCGCTGGCAACCGCAAGGCCATGCTCGGCGCACTGAGCCCGTGCATCAGCCGCCGTGGCGTTTATGCGTCAAAAACAGCACGATGCATACGCCCAATGCGATCAGCAGCACTTGCGGTATGGTTTCGCGCAGGGTCGAACGACGCTGCATCTGCGGCATCAGGTCGGACAGGGCAATATAGATGAAGCCGGACGAGGCGAACACCAGCACGTAAGGAATCAGGTTGCTGGCGCGGTCCAGGGTGAAATAGCCAAGCAAGCCGCCGGCCACCGCCATCAGGCTGCACAGCAGATTGAAGATGTAGGCGCGCAGGCGCGAAAAACCGGCATTGAGCAACACGATGAAGTCGCCGATTTCTTGCGGGATTTCGTGCGCGATGATGGCCAGGCCCGTCACCAGCCCCAGTTTCGGATCGGCCAGGAAGGCGGCGGCGATCAGGATGCCGTCGGTAAAATTGTGCATGCCGTCGCCGACTAAAATCATCCAGCCGGCCTTGCCCGCTTCGTGCTTGTCGTGGCCGTGCGCATGCTGGTGGCCATCGCCTTCATGGTGGTGCGAATGGCGCAGGATGGCGAACTTTTCCAGCATGAAAAAGGCTAGCAAGCCCGCCAGCAAGGTGGCGAACAGGCTGCGCGGGTCCGCTTGCGACTCGAACGCTTCAGGCAAGGCGTGCAGCAGCGACGTCGACAGCATGATGCCGACGGACAAGCTGACCATGCGCTCGACCACTTTGGACAAGAATGCAAACGAAAAGATCGCCGCCGCAGTAATGCTGAAGACGCCCGCGAGCGTGGTCGCGAGCAAAATGGATATAAGGACGGGATCGATGATTTTCTTACCTCAAAATGGCGCCGGGTCACTGGCGCCGCGATGCTGGCGTCTGGCCTGATGCATACGCTGTTATCTATTACTTAATTTTTTGTGCGTTTGGCGGCAGCGTAGCGCGATGGAGATGCAATTGTACTGCATTGACGCACACCGGGCACTTTACAGCCCGGTGCGCCTTTCGCGTTTTTCGCGTTTTTCGCATCAAGGGATGGAAAAAAATAGCGTCATCAGGCACTTTTAGCGCCGTTCAGGCCGCAAACTCAGGCAACACCATGCGTTTTGAACCAGGCCAGGCAACGCGCATAGCCGTCTTTCGCATCGGCCGCCACATAGCTGGCGCGGTAATCGGCGTTGAAGGCATGGCCCGCATCGGGGTAGACGACGAATTGCGATTGCTTGCCGCCCTTGGCCAGCGCCTCCTGCATCTTGGCAATCGATTCCTGCGAAATGCCCGTATCCTTGCCGCCGTACAAACCCAGTACGGGGACTTTCAAGGTCGCGGCGATATCGATGGGATTGCTCGGTTGCAAAGGGGTCGGCTCACCCACCAGGCGGCCATACCAGGCCACGCCCGCCTTGACGGCCTGATTGTGCGCCGCGTACAGCCAGGTGATACGCCCGCCCCAGCAAAAGCCGGTAATGGCCAGGCGGCTCGTGTCGCCGCCATTCTGTTTTGCCCACGCAACAACCGCATCGAGGTCCGCCATCACTTGCGCGTCGGGCGTCTTGGCGATAATGCCTTTCAACAGTTCAGGAATGCTGGCCACCTTGGTAGGGTCGCCCTGGCGCACGAACAAATCGGGTGCCAGCGCCAGATAGCCCTGTTTGGCGAAGCGGCGCGCCATGTCGGCAATGTGCTCATGCACGCCAAAGATTTCCGAAATGACCAAGACCACGGGCAAGCCCGTCTTGCCTTCCGGCTGCGCCGCATACACGGGCACGGCCTGGCCATCGACCATCACCGACATGCTGCCTGTGACGAGCCCGGCGGAATCGGTCTTGATGACGCTTTGCGCCGCCACGGGCAGCACGGCCACGGCAAAGCCCGCGCCCAGCGCCACCTTCAGGAAACCACGCCGGCCATCCGGCCCGGACAAGCTGCTCTGGCCCAGCAAACTTTCACAATCGGTGATCATGTCGCTCATGCGTTTCTCCTGAAAGGTGTGTTGACAAACAATGTCGGCTTAAGCGCTGCGCGCTAAGCCGACCTACGCTCATTGCTATTGTTAAACATGTAGGTCGGCTTAGCGGGGCATGCCCCGCGTAAGCCGACGCAGCATCAATGCGCTTCATCCCAGTTTTTACCGATACCTACCTCGGCAGTGAGCGGTACTTTCAATTCGGCCACGCCAGCCATCAGTTCCGGCAGCTTGCGCTTGACCAGTTCCAGTTCCGCGTCGGGCACTTCCAGCACCAGTTCATCGTGCACCTGCATGATCATCTTCGTTTGCAAGCCGTCTGTTTCCAGCCAGTCTTGCACGGCGATCATGGCCAGCTTGATCAGGTCGGCAGCCGTGCCCTGCATGGGCGCATTGATCGCCGCCCGTTCGGCTCCCTGGCGGCGCGGGCCGTTCGGCGAATTAATTTCCGGCAACCATAAACGGCGCCCGAACACGGTTTCCACGTAACCGCGCGCCTTGGCTTGCTGGCGCGTGTCTTCCATGTACTGTTTCACACCGGAAAAACGCGCAAAGTAGCGGTCGATATAGCTTTGCGCGGCCGTGCGGTCCACGCCCAAGTTACCGGCGAGGCCAAACGCGCTCATGCCGTAGATCAAACCAAAGTTGATGACCTTGGCGTAGCGACGCTGTTCGCTCTGCACTTCCGCGGCTGGCACGCCAAAAATTTCAGCGGCCGTGGCGCGGTGAATGTCGATGCCTTCGGCAAACGCGCGCAGCATCGCTTCGTCGCCAGAGATGTGTGCCATGATGCGCAATTCGATCTGCGAATAGTCGGCCGAGACGATATGGCTGCCCGGCGGCGCAATGAAGGCTTCGCGAATGCGCCGGCCTTCCGCGCTGCGGATGGGAATATTCTGCAAGTTCGGGTCGTTCGATGCCAAGCGCCCCGTCACGGCCACGGCTTGCGCATAGTTCGTATGCACACGGCCCGTGCTGACGTTGATCATCTTCGGCAATTTGTCCGTGTAGGTCGATTTCAGCTTGGCCAAGCCGCGGTATTCGAGCAGCACTTTGGGCAGCGGATAATCCTCGGCCAGCTTTTGCAGCACTTCTTCATCGGTCGACGGCGCGCCCGTCGGGGTTTTTTTGACTACCGGCAACTTCAGCTTTTCAAAGAAGATTTCACCGATCTGCTTGGGCGAACCCAGGTTGAACGGCTGCTCGGCCAGTTCATACGCCTTCTTTTCCAGTTCCAGAATCTTCGCGGCCAGTTCGGCCGACTGGATATTGAGCAGCTCGTCGTCGATCAGTACGCCGTTGCGCTCGATCTTTTGCAAGACCACGGCCGTCGGCATCTCGATCTTTTCATAGATGAAGGTGAGCTTGTCATCGTTGGCCACGTTACCCCACATGGCATTGTGCAAGCGCAAGGTGACGTCGGCATCCTCGGCCGCATAGCTGGCCGCCCGCTCCACTTCCACCTGATTAAACGTGATCTGCTTGACGCCCTTGCCGCATACGTCTTCAAAAGGGATCGTCGTGTAATTGAGGTGGCGCAGGGCCAGGCTGTCCATGTCGTGTTTCTTGTGCGATTCGAACACATACGATTCGAGCAAGGTATCGTGGGCGATGCCGCGCAACGTCACGCCATGGTTGGCGAAGATATGGCTGTCGTACTTCAGATTCTGCCCAAGCTTGGGCTTGTGCGCATCTTCCAGCCATGGGCGCAGTTTCGCCAGCACGTGCTCGCGCGTCAACTGGTCCGGCGCGCCCGCGTAATCGTGGGCCAGCGGGATATAGCAAGCGGCGTGTTCGGCCACGGACAGGGAAATACCGACCATTTGCGCCGTCATCGGTTCGAGCGACGTGGTTTCCGTGTCGACAGCCGTCAACGACGCCGCATCGATCAGGGCCAGCCATTTGTCCAGCTGCTCATCCGTCAGCACGGTTTCATAGACGGCTTCGACCTTTGGTGCGGCATCGGCGAACATGTCGCCGGTCATGTTCGTCGTCGCTACCGGTGCGCCGACTGGCGACATGGGCGGCGGCGTGGCGCCCAGTTCGCGCAGCAGGGCCTTGAAGCCATAGCGGTTGAAGAAGGCCAGCAGCGCTTCCTTGTCTTCGTGTTTCGCCGCCAGCGAGTCGGCGATCGTCGTCATGTGCTGCGACAAATCACAATCGGTCTTGACAGTGATCAAGGCGCGCGCCTGCGGCAGCCATGGCAAGGCCGTGCGCAGGTTTTCACCCACGGCGCCGCCCACTTGGGCCGCATTTTCGATGACGCCTTCCAGGCTGTCGTACAAGGTCAGCCACTTGACGGCCGTTTTCGGGCCGCACTTCGATACACCGGGCACGTTGTCCACCGTATCGCCGATCAACGACAGATAATCGATGATGCGCTGCGGTGGCACGCCGAACTTGGCCAGCACGGCCGCTTCGTCGAGCTTTTCATTGCTCATGGTGTTGATCAGGGTCACCTGGCTGTTGACCAGTTGCGCCAGATCCTTGTCGCCCGTTGACACCACCACGTTCATGCCGGCGGCAGCGGCCTGCACGGCCAGGGTACCGATCACGTCATCGGCTTCCACGCCGTCGACCATCAAAATAGGCCAGCCCATGGCGCGCACGGCTTCGTGGATCGGTTCGATCTGCAGGCGCAGGTCATCGGGCATCGAGGCGCGCGTGGCCTTGTACTCGGGATACATATCATCGCGGAAAGTTTTACCTTTGGCATCGAAGACGCAAGCGATGTAGGCGGCCGGGTAATCGGCGCGCAGGCGGCGCAGCATGTTGACCATGCCGTGCATGGCGCCCGTGGGATAGCCGTCCGGGCTGCGCAGGTCGGGCAGCGCATGGAAGGCGCGATAAAGGTAACTGGAACCGTCGACTAACAGCAGGGTGTTGTGCATAATGCCAATAAAATAAGGTGGGCGCGCCCGCCCCGAGAGCGGCGGGCGGGTCAAATATCGCCCAATTATCGCAGAGTTTAGGACCGCGCCACCGGGGACGCGGCTGCCGTTTTTTGTGCAATGCGCCACGACTGGCGCCCCACCTGCCGACCCGGCCGGCGGCCAAGGTCTATTTACACGCATTTAATCAACCGTATTGAGCAGCTTTGCTTACCAGTTTGTTACAATGGCCTATACATAAATTGACGGCATTAGAGCACTGCACGCGCTGCAGTCCTATACATGCAAGCGAACCCATGGAAGCAAACCCATCATGATGCGTACATCGACACTCTGGACATTCCTCGCCCTGCCCCTGCTGGCAGCTTCGGCCATTGCCAGCGCCCAGACGCCGGCCAAACCGAGCGAAGCGCCGCCACAGCTCGAGCGTATCGAGGAAATGGGTGAAGCGCCGATCACCGTGGCACCAGCGGCCACCAAACAACAAATTAGCGAAAAACGCGAAGCGGGCGTGACCAGCGAAGTCAAAGTCACCACCGGCGGCAGCACCTATTACATGAAGCCGGCCGCCGGCGCAGACCAGGCCAACGGCAGCGCCCTGCGCGGCCCACAATGGAAAGTGCTGGAATTCGACCTGGGCAAGAAAAAACAGAAACAACGCGATGAAGAGGCTGCAGACGCGCCAGCACCGCCAGCCCCGCCAGCAGCAGCGAAGTAAGCAGCCACTATCTTTTACCCTGCCCCGGCCACCTGCGGGGCAGCCGGCTTTTTTTGACCTTTTAGACCACTCCTCTCTTACCCATGGCAGTTTTTACCGCGCTACACCTGGACGATATCGGCCAGTGGATCACGCAGTTTCCACTCGGCAAACCTCTGGCGCTCAAGGGCATCGCGTCCGGCATCGAAAATAGCAATTTCTTCCTCAGCACGGAGCGCGGCGAATATGTGCTGACGATCTTTGAAAACCTCAGCTTCGAGCAATTGCCGTTTTATCTGCAACTGATGCGCCATTTGGCGGACCGGGGCGTGCTGGTGCCCGCGCCGATCGCCAATGCCGATGGCGAACTGGTGACGGCCCTGCAAGGCAAGCCGGCCGCCATCGTCAGCAAACTCGACGGCAGCTCGCAAATGGCGCCGCAAGCCGTGCATTGCGCCGCTGTCGGCGCCATGCTGGCGAAGATGCACCTGGCGGGGCGCGATTTCCCCCTGCAGCAAGCCAATTTGCGCGGCCTGGACTGGTGGAATGCCACCACGGCGCTGGTCGTGCACCACCTCGATGATGCCAATGCGCATTTGCTGCGCGCGGAAATCCATTTCCAGGACGCCTTTGCCGCCTGCGCTACCTATAAAGCCATCCCGCGCGGCCCCGTGCATGCCGACTTGTTCCGCAACAATGTGATGTTTGACGGCGAGCGCCTGACAGGCTTTTTCGACTTTTACTTTGCCGGTTGCGACACCTGGCTGTTCGATGTCGCCGTGACCGTCAACGACTGGTGCATAGACCTGGCCACGGGCAAACTCGACACGGTGCGCGTGCGCGCCCTGCTCGATGCCTACGGGGCCGTGCGCCCGTTCACGCACGAAGAACAGACGGCATGGCAAGCGATGCTGCGCGCTGCCGCGCTGCGTTTCTGGCTATCGCGCCTGTACGATTATTACCAGCCGCGCGAAGCGGAAATGCTGACCCCGCACGATCCGGCGCATTTCGAACGCATTCTGCGCGAACGTATCGCCACACCTGCTCCGGAACTGTTTTAAACATGGAAAAATTACCTGCAAGTACAGGTTGGCAATGGGTGAAACAAGGCTTCGCCCTGTTTCGCAAGCAACCTGGCGGCATGTCGATGCTGTTTCTCGGCTATATGTTTTGCATGCTGGCCGTCAGCATCGTGCCCGTGCTCGGTCAATTGCTGCCCGTCATCCTGGTCCCCGTATTTTCCGTGGCCTTCGTGCAAGGCTGCCTGCATATCGACCAGGGCAAGCGCGTCCTGCCCAGCCTGCTGATCTCGGGCTTCCGCAAGCCGGCCTTTGCATCCCTGTTCGGCCTGGGCGTGCTGTACATTCTCATGGCCATCCTTGCCATCGGCGCCGCCACCCTGGTGGACGACGGCTTGCTGTGGCAACTGGTGACCGGACAACTGACGGAAGAAGCCGCGCGCGCTGTCATCCCCGAGTCGCGCCTGGGCCTTGGCATCCTGCTGGCGATCGTGCTGTACGTGCCGGCCGCGATGGCTTTCTGCTTTGCCGCACCGCTGATCTACTGGAAAAAAACCGGTCTGGGCAAGTCACTGTTCTTCAGCTTTTTCGCCGTCTGGCGCTCGCTGTCGGCCTTCATTGTCTTCGCTTCCACTTGGTTCGCCATCAGCATCGTCACCAGCCAGTTGCTGGCCCTCATCTTTGGCCGCACGCCGATGATGATGCAACTGATGCTGCCGTTGTCGATGATACTCACCATCATCATGCATTGCTCGTTCTACGCCGCCTACCGCCAGATCTTTGGCGTGCCCGTCGAGGAGAGCAAGACGGTATCGCTGGATAAGACCGGCGAGTGATCGCCGGTCAGACGTAGGTCGGATTAGCGGCAGCACGCCGCGTAATCCGACGCTGCGAGGCCAACAGTGGTGTCGGATGACGCTACGCTAATCCGACCTACGCACCGGGGTCATAACCTCAACACCGCTAACGCAAAGCTTGGCGCCAACATGACCGGGGGTCTGACCCCGGTATTTAGCGGCCTAATCTCTCCAGCTTGGCTATCCCCAGGTCCAGCACTTTCATGCCGTGCTGTCCAAAATTGATCTGCGCGCGCGCATTGCCGCCGCCGCCTTCGATGTTGACGATCACGCCTTCGCCAAACTTGGCATGCGCCACCGATTCACCGATGCGCCAGCCGCCGCCCGTGGCTTTTTGCGCGATCTTTTGCGCAATCGCATTGTCGGAACCCAGGCTGGCCACGCGCGGCGCCTCGTCCCAGGCCGACTTGCGGTTGCCGAACCAGTTCGCCTGTACCTTCGGCGACAGCCACTTCAGCGCTTCTTCCGGCAATTCATCGAAGAAGCGCGACTTCATGTTGTAGCGCGTCTGTCCGTGCAGCATGCGCGTCTGCGAGAAGCTCATATATAAGCGTTTGCGCGCGCGCGTGATTGCCACATACATCAGCCGACGTTCTTCTTCCACGCCGTTGTCTTCCTTCGAGCTGCTTTCGTGCGGGAACAGGCCCTCTTCCAGGCCGGTAATAAACACATTATCGAATTCCAGACCCTTGGCCGAGTGCACCGTCATCATCTGCAACGCATCCTGGCCCGCCTGCGCCTGGTTATCCCCGGCTTCCAGCGACGCGTGCGAGAGGAAGGCGGAAAGCGGCGACATCACGGCCGGCAGCGGCGCATCGGCGTCGAGTATGTCGATGCCGTCCTGGTTCACCACGGGCGCGCCCGACTGCGCCTGGGCGGCCGGCCCCAGGTGCGCCGGTGCAGCCTGACCGAAACCTTCTTCGGCAACGAACTGGCTGGCCGCGCTCACCATCTGTTCCAGATTCTCGATGCGGTCGGCGCCTTCCTTTTCATTCTGATAATGCTGGAGCAAGGTACTCGCTTCCAGCACGACGCGCACCATTTCGGGCAGCGACAATTGCTGCGTTTCGAAGCGCACGCCCTCGATCAGCTTGACGAAAGCGGCCAGCACGCTGCCAGCCTTGCCCGCCACGTAGGGCACGGAGGCGTACAGCGAAATACCGTACTGTTCCGAGGCGGCCTGCAATTGCTCGATCGAACGCATGCCGATGCCGCGCGTGGGGAAATTAACCACGCGCAAGAAAGCGGAGTCGTTATGCGGATTGTCCATCAGTTGCAAATATGCAATCGCGTGCTTGACCTCGGCGCGCTGGAAGTAGCGCTGGCCGCCATACACGTGATATGGAATGCTGGCTGAAAACAGCGCATGCTCGATCACGCGCGACTGTGCGTTCGAGCGGTACAAAATAGCAATTTCGCTGCGCGAAGCGCCATCGGCGATCAAGCTTTTCGCCTCTTCGATGATCCACTGCGCTTCTTGCAAGTCGGAACTGGCTTCATACACGCGCACCTGCTCGCCAAGACCGGCGTCGGTGCGCAGATTCTTGCCCAGGCGCTTGCTATTGTTCGCGATCAACACGTTAGCGCTGTCGAGGATGTGACCATGCGAGCGGTAGTTCTGCTCGAGCTTGATCAAGTTCTTGACCTGGAACTCGTGCTCGAAGGCGCTCATATTGCCGACGTTGGCGCCGCGAAACGCGTAAATACTCTGATCATCGTCGCCCACGGCAAACAGGGCGCCGCCATCGCGGCTGCCGTGGCCGGCCAGCAACTTGAGCCAGTTGTATTGCAGATTATTCGTATCCTGGAACTCGTCGACCAGGATGTGGCGGAAGCGCGCCTGGTAATGCTCGCGCAGCGGCTGGTTACGGCTGAGCAATTCGTACGTGCGCAGCAGCAGTTCGGCAAAATCGACCACGCCTTCGCGCTGGCATTGATCGTCATACAGCTGGTACAGCTCGACCATCTTGCGCTCGTGCGCGTCATACGCTTCCACGTCCGTGGCGCGCAAGCCCTGGTCCTTGGCATTGTTGATGAAATACATCACCGTCTTCGGCGGGAATTTTTCATCATCGATATTATTTGCCTTCAACAAGCGCTTGATCACCGACAACTGATCCTGCGAATCGAGGATCTGGAAAGTCTGCGGCAAGGCCGCGTCCCGGTAATGCGTGCGCAGCAAGCGGTTGCACAGGCCGTGGAAGGTACCGATCCACATGCCGCGCGTGTTGATCGGCAACATGGCCGACAGACGCGTAAGCATTTCCTTGGCGGCCTTATTGGTAAAGGTCACGGCCAGGACGCCGGGCGGCGATACCTGCTGGGTCTGGATCAGCCACGCGATGCGGGTGGTCAGCACGCGGGTCTTGCCCGAGCCAGCGCCAGCGAGGATCAGCGCATGTTGGGCCGGCAAGGTGACGGCAGCCAATTGTTCGGGATTGAGGTTGTGAAGAAGATTTTGCATGCCGTGATTATACCGGCATGGCTAAAAATACTGTGCATTTGTCCAGCGATCTTGAGCAATTGAATGGCTGCAGGCCGATGGACCTGTCGAGTAAATAAGCTTGGGAAGGGTTAGGCACCGCCTCCCCGAGCATTACGTCGGAAGTCGCCCGATCGATGCCGGGCAATCTCCGCCTGCGCTACCGCACTGAAGCACGGGAACTCAAGCGCAGTCAGATTTTTGATGAAAAGCAGGGTAAAAAACGCAGGCCGCAGCCTGCGCAAAATACCGTGTCAGGGCGTATGTCTATCAGTACAGCACCACGGAACGGATAGACTCGCCGCTTTTCATCAGGTCGAAGCCCTGGTTGATGTCTTCCAGCTTCAGCCTGTGCGTGATCAGGTCGTCAATATTGAGCTTGCCTTCCATATACCAGTCGACGATCTTCGGCACGTCCGTGCGCCCGCGCGCGCCGCCGAAGGCCGAACCGCG
>AHHB01000019.1 GCA_000242815.2 Janthinobacterium lividum PAMC 25724 | reverse complement strand
GCAAATAGCATCCGCCGACGATGACAATATGGCACGCTTGCTGCGCCAGCTGCAAGCCATGCTGCCAGCCGCGCCGCGGCTGCAAATGATACGCGCGGCCGTTGGCAACAGCGTGCGCATGATCGCCTTGGCCGACGTCGTGTATTTCGAGGCGCTGGACAAATACATCAACGTCGTGTGTCGCGACAGCGAAGCGCTGATACGCACCAGCCTGAAGGAACTCTTGCCGCAGCTGGACGCGCAACAATTCTGGCAAATCCACCGCGGCACCATCGTCAATGCCAGCGCCATCGCCACGGCCGTGCGCGACGAGGCAGGCAAGCTGTCACTGACCCTGCGCCAGCATCCGGCACAGCTGCGCGTCAGTCCTTTGTATGCCCACCTGTTCCGCCAGATGTAAGGCGCTCAAGCAACAAGGCCTGGTGCAGCCGGCGCTTCAGGTTCCGCTTCGGGTGCAATGGTTTCAGGTCCGCTCATGCAGCATGGCCCCTGGGCACGGCCCTGTGCATTTCCGGCATCACACTGCCGGCCGCGCAGGGTTCCGCGCCAGCGGCCTCAGCAACACAATTTCCATGCGACACTTTTTTGTAAGTACGTGTGACATTTTAGATAATTATCAAATACCTCAGATATATTGGCATACCTGAACCACGATGCCCCCATGACCTCCTTACCCATCCTGCCCCGCCGCGCTCCCGGCTTGTTGCTGATCGTGCTGCTGCACGTGGGCATGGCATACATTGTCATGCAGTCACGGCCGCGCCTTGCCATTGACGAGAACCTGCCAGAGGGTCCAGCCATTACCTGGTTGCGCCAGCCCCTGCCTGCGCGCGCCAAGCCAGCCGCATTGCCCATTGCAAAACCAGCGGCGGCGCGCCTGCCAAAGCCGATTGCAGCGCCCATCAGCCATCGCCTGCCTGCCCCCAGCGTCGATGTCGAGCCAGCGCCAGCGCCGGCCACACCAGTGGCGATCGCGCTGGCCGCGCCAGTAAGCGCAGCCGACATCCTGGCGCAAGCCAAGCGCGACGTGGGCCAGATCGACAGGGATTTGCGCAAGCAATTCCCGACGCGGGGCGGTGAGAAATTCGACGACACTGCCTATAAGCGCATGCAGCAAGGCTTTGCCGAGGCCTACGCAGCCGTGCCGCCGAAATGGTATGAGGCGTCAAAAATCGAGGAAGTGGGCGCGAATGCAAGCGGGGGCAGCCGCACCTACAAGATCACCAGCGCGCTCGGCACCTTGTGCGTGACCACGCGCGCGGGCAAGCAGGGGGAAACGATGATAGGCATGTGTCCGAAGTAAAGCTCGCTCAGGCCGCTTCACGCGCCCCCAGCGGTTGCAGATGGCGCAGGCGCAGGGCGACCAGCAGGCCGCCGGCCAGGCACAAGCCCAGCATGGTGACGATGCCAGTCCAGCCATCGTAGCCCCACATCATGCCCGAGGCGGAACCGATCAGACTCGAACCCAGGTAATAGAACAGCAAGTAAAAGGCCGACGCCAGCGCCTGCGGCGCGCGCGCGCGGCGGCTGACCCAGCTGCTGGCGATCGAGTGCGAGGCAAAGAAGCCAAACGTGGCCAGCGCCATGCCTATGACGATCAGCGGCAGGGAATCGAACAGGGTCAGCAAAATACCCGACAGCATCACCGACAGCATGATCCACAGCACGCCCCGGCGACCCAGCCGGTCCACCAGGCGGCCCGCCCAGACGGAACTGAAGATGCCGATCAAGTACAACAACGCCAGCAAGCCAAGCGTACTGTGGCGCAAGCCAAAGGGCGCGGCCAACAGGCGATAGCCGATGTAGTTGTACAGGCTGACGAAACAGCCCATCAGCACGAACGCCAGGCAAAACAGCCACGGCAAACCCTGGTCGGAAAAATGCTGTTTGATGGCGTGCGGCAGCGCATTCCAGCCACGCGTACTGGGCACGAAGTTTTTCGATGCAGGCAAGCTGCGCCAGAATTCGGCTGCCGCCAGCAGGCCGGCCACGCCGAGTACACCCAGGGCCCAGCGCCACGAGAGGAAGTCGCTGAGCATGGACGCCACCAGCCGTCCCGACATGCCGCCGAAGGCGCTGCCAGCAATATACAAACCCATCGACAGGCCCAAAGATGGCCCCTCGATTTCCTCGCCCAGATAAGCCATGGCCACGGCTGGCATGCCGCCCAGGGCCACGCCCAGCGCGGCGCGTGTCATCAGCAATTGCGCATAATCGCGTGCGAAGGCGGACAAGATGGTCAATATCGCGGCGGCAAACAGCGACGCCACCATCAGCGGTTTGCGCCCGATGCGGTCCGACACGGCACTGAGCAGCACCAGCGAGATGGCCAGCAAGCCGCTCGACACGGACAAGGACCAGCTGCTTTGCGCCGGCGTCAAATGAAACTGCTGTGACAGCAGGGGAAACAGAGGCTGTATGCAATACAGCAAGCTGAAGGTAGCAAAGCCGCCGAAGAACAGCGCGCGGTTGCTGCGCTTGAATTCCAGCGTTCCCTTGGCGATGGCAGAGCGGGCGGCGGGAGCGCTGGGAGCAACAGGGTAAGCAGGGGAAGCAGGAGCGACAGGAGAAACCGTGATAACACTAGAAACAGAGGAAACAGAAAGCGCCGAGGTGGCGGCGGAGGCATAAGCGAGCGATGAATCAGACATGGCCGTGTTTCAAAAGAGGAAGCGAGTTTCCATGTTAGGATTGCCAACTCATATCGTCCAATATATATTTTAGGCCCAACTCATACTTTAAAACGATTACTGGATCCGCCATGGAATTGCGTCACCTGCGTTACTTCGTCGCCGTCGCAGAAGAGCTGCACTTCACGCGCGCAGCTGAACGGCTGCACATCGGCCAGCCGCCGCTGAGCCAGCAAATCCAGGCGCTGGAAGCGGAGCTCGGTGCGCAGTTGTTTGAGCGCAACAAGCGCTCCGTGCGGCTGACGCAAGCCGGCGCGCTGTTTCTCGACGATGCGCGGCGCATCCTGGCCCTGTCGGAACAGGCGGCCGTCACGGCGCGCCGGGCCCAGCGCGGCGAAGCGGGCGAATTGCGCATCGGCTTTACCTTTTCCACGCCATTTACGCCGTATTTCGCCACCGTCATCAACCGCTACCGCCAGCAATTTCCGCACGTCAGCCTGACCTTGCATGAAATGGCGACATTGCACCAACTGGTAGCGATCTCGGACAGGACGATGGACCTGGGCTTCGTGCGCCCGCCGGAAACGACGTACCCATCTGATATCAAGCTGACGCCACTGCGGCAAGACCCGCTATGCCTGGTGCTACCGGTCGCCCATGCGCTGGCAGACAAGGACGCCATTAGCATTGCCGACATGGCGGGCGAAGGCTTTGTCATGTATTCCAAGGATGCGGGTACGGGCATTTATCGGCAGATTTTCCGCCTGTGCAAGGCGGCCGGCTTCGTGCCCCAGTTGGCGCAAGAAGCGGGCGAGGCGTCGACCATCATCGGTCTGGTGGCGGCCGGCTGCGGCATTTCCGTGCTGCCCGCCTCGTTCGACCGCATCCGCATGGATGGCGTGTGCTACCGCCCTATCGCCGACCCGCAGGCCACGACCAGCTTATTACTTGCACAACGGAAAGAAGAGACATCGCCGCTGGTGGCGGCTTTTGTCAAACTGGCCGAGCAAGCGGCGCTGGAAGGGGGAGCATAAGCTGCAATGTCGGCTTAGCCCGAAGGGCGTAAGCCGACAATTGCTCGCATCAGGAATAATCCGCGTCCAGCTCGGAACCGGCATAATTTTCCAGGTCTTCGAACAGGCTTTTCATGCTGGCCCGCGTCAGGATTTTATGCACCACGGTGCAGCTGCGGCGATAGGATGCGATGCGCTCGAGCAGCACCGGGTGATGCTGTACGGGCACCTTGGCCAGCAAGGCGGCCCAACCTTCCTCAAAGTCGGGCTTGTTCTTGCGCACGCAACGCACGAAACGCTCAAACTCCTTCTGCCCCGTGCGCGCCATGATGCGCCCGCCGCCTTCGATGGCGAAGATGATGGCCACGGCAATGACACCCTCGGCATTCAAATCGCTGTCGCTGACGGGACCGTTGTCGTGATGGCGGCGCAGCCAGCTGGCCAGCCGTACCACGGCTTGAACCTCCTTGCGCTGTTGCAACTGCAGCGCATACTTTTCATAACCGGCCCAGTTCTGGTTCGGGTCGGCCTGGCAAATATCGATGAACAGCTCGCGCAGGCGGCGCGCAAGGTAGACGGGGTCCTGGTCATATTCACCGACCAGGGCGTCTTCCGGCAACTGCGACAGCTCCTTGATCAGGCGAAAGCCCACCTGAAACGCGTGTTCGGCACCGTGCTCGACGAGAAAATCGAGGGCGGCCTGGTCGCCTTCATGCGTGACGGCCTGCTCCAGGCCCAGCGACACGGCGCCCACCGTCAGGAACAGCGCTTTCTGGATGCCGTCGGCCGTGCGTTCATTCGTGAACTTCTCGGCCACCATGGCCGTGATGCCCGTCAATTCGTCGGCCAGGTCCAGTGCCGCATCCTCGCGCGTATCGTTGGGCAACAGCTTGATGGCGCGCACCAGGCGCGGAAGATTTTCTACAACAATGGCTGGCAGCATTAGACGTTCCCTGCTTTCATCACGAGAAAATGCCGGTGCCCAGGCTGCGGCGCGTGCTCGAGCGCGGCGCGCTGCGCGTGCTCGGCACTTGCTTGCGCAAGCGGTACAGCAATTCCTTGGTACTGCGCTGCAACATGGTCGGCTCTTCGTCCGGGTCGTCCGAGTATTCGGCATCGGCCAGGTCGGCGCTGTGGCGGAAGTCGGGGAACAATTCGAACAGCGAGCGGTCCCAGCCGTCTTCATTGGCTTGCGCCAATTCAATGGCCAGCGGCACGACATCATTGTCGGACGAGGTCACGCCCGTCACATACGGTCCCTTGATGACGATTTCGCCCGCCACTTCGAGGATTTCCTTCGGTGCCATCGAGAACAAAATAGCGAACGCCGTGGCGCCCCAGTCGGTGGCGGACGCTTCGAGCAACAGCTCGCGGCGGCGCTCGGCGTCGTCGGTGGAAAACACCACGCCGTGGATGTGCGCGAACAGCGACTCGGCGATGCGTTCCGGATCATCTTCGATCTGGTCGTCGCTCCAGGTGGCGGCGATGAAGGCCAGGCTGTCGGCCCAGGCTTTCGGCGGCACCAGCAGGGTAGCCAGCGACATCTTGCCGCCGTCAAAGCCGGCCAGGTGCAAGGCCGTCACTTGCGGCGGGATGGCGCTCAGCACTTCCACCACGGCAAGATCACCGTACAGGTCGGCGGCATCGGCAAACGCTTGCTCGGCGTGTCCCAGCGAACCGGACAACACCAATTCCGTGACCTGTTTCGTCAGCGCGGGAAGGTTGCTTTTTTGATCCTCTTTCTTATCGACCATGCTCATCTCCATCCTGGTCAAACATCTGCGAGAAATCATCGGTGGCTTCATCTTCAGCGTGATCGTCGTCGCCGTCGTCATTCGCCGCCAACTGGTCGAGCGACTGGTCATCGTCGTCCCACAGGCGCGGATTCTTGTGCAAAAAGGCCGTGATGATGGCCTGGCGCGCCAGGTCCGGGAAACTCTCTTCGATGGCGGCGTACATCTTGGCCGCTTCCGGCGCGGCACAGGCAGCCATCGAAAACACGCGCGCCGGGTCGCCGAACTCGTAGTCTTCACTTTCGGCCAGCAAGCCTTTCGGGTCGCTGAAGGTGATGTGGTCAACCAGCGCGAAAGCGAGCATGTTCACGTCTTCGATGCCGCCACCACTGGCGTACTCGCTCACCAGAGCGTCAACCATGCTTTTATAGTTCTTGCGGTTCGGCGGGTCGCCGAGGATGCCATCGATCTGGCCTTCCAGCTCGCGCGACTGATACGCGAATTCGGGGTGTACTCTTCTCATGCTGTGCTTTCCAATGTAATACGCGGCGCTGTTACATATTGCAAAAGCGCCATTGTTGTTGTTTTAAATGTTATTCAAGCCGCCTGATGGCGGCTGCCGGCAGACTCAGTCCGCTGGAAGGACGGTGCCATGCAGGCGGAACACGCCGCACCACAGGGCATAGGCTTCCGCTTCCGGATCGATGATGATGCGGTGGTTCACGCTCTGGTCGTATTCGGCGCGCTTGGCCGGGTCGGCCAGGATTTCATATGCCTTGGTAACGCTCTTGAAGCGCGCCTCGGCACCGGGGGCCTGGTTGCGGTCGGGGTGGAAACGCATGGCCAGCGAACGGTAAACCTTCTTGATTTCATCGTCGCTGGCATTGGGCGCGACACCGAGGACGTTATATAAATTTTCCATAAATGGCTCCGGGGTCACGTTTTGTTCACTAATTAAAGACGAATTATCCTATAGAACGGCGCCGGCGTCGCTTACGTCCTCGATATGCAGGCAAATACGTGCTTATAAAGCGCTTGCGGTACGGTAAAATGCTTTTTACTGTCACTCTTCCGCATTGATCAATGAGCAACGATAAACCGAATACCGCCGCGCCAGCGCTGGCGCCCAATTTCTTGCGTAACATCATCGAAGCCGACCTGGCTGCCGGCACCCACGTGCGTCCCGGCCTGCCCCAGGTGATCACGCGTTTCCCGCCGGAGCCGAACGGCTACCTGCACGTCGGCCATGCCAAGTCGATCTGTGTCAACTTCGGCCTGGCGCGCGACTACGCCGGCCAGTGCAACCTGCGCTTCGACGACACCAACCCGGCGAAGGAAGAACAGGAATACGTCGATACCATCATGGACAGCGTGAAATGGCTGGGCTTTGACTGGGAAGCGAAGCATGGCGATGGCAAGAGCCACCTGCACTACGCGAGCGACTATTTCGACCAGTTGTACGCGATGGCCGAGTACCTGATCACGGCTGGCTTTGCCTATGTGGACAGCCAGAGCGCCGAAGAGATGGCCGCCAACCGCGGCAATTTTGGCCAGGCCGGCAAGAATTCGCCGTTCCGCGAGCGGCCGCGCGAGGAATCGCTGGCTCTCTTGCGCGCCATGAAGGCGGGCCAGTTTAAGGATGGCGAGCACATCTTGCGCGCGAAGATGAGCGAAGATGCCATGAGTTCGCCGAACATGAACTTGCGCGACCCGGCCATCTACCGCATCCGCCATGCACACCACCACCGCACGGGCGACGCCTGGTGCATCTATCCGATGTATGACTACACGCACCCGATCTCGGATGCGCTGGAAAATATCACGCATTCGATCTGTACGCTGGAATTCCAGGACCACCGCCCGTTCTATGACTGGCTGCTGGAAACCCTGTCGGCCGGCGGCTTCTTCCAGCAGCCCGTGCCGCGCCAGTTCGAATTCTCGCGCCTGAACCTGACATACATCGTCACCAGCAAGCGCAAGCTGCGCCAACTGGTGGAAGAAAAAATCGTCGACGGCTGGGACGACCCGCGCATGCCGACCCTGGTGGGCATGCGCCGCCGCGGCTACACGCCGGAAGCGATACAACTGATGTGCGAGCGCACGGGCGTGACCAAATCCGACGGCTGGATCGATTACAGCGTGCTCGAAGGCTGCTTGCGCGAAGACCTGGACCCGAAGGCGCCGCGCACGGTGGCCGTGCTGCGTCCTTTGAAGTTAATCATCGACAATTTCCCGGAAAACGAGAGTGTGGCCTGCACGGCGCCCGTGCATCCGCACTTCCCGGAACGGGGTTTACGCACCTTCCCCATCTCGCGCGAGCTGTGGATCGAGGAAGACGACTTCATGGAGGTGCCAAACAAAGGCTATTTCCGTTTGTATCCGCCTGTCGCCGACAAGCCCGGCAGCAAGGTTCGCCTGCGCTACGGCTACGTGGTCGAGTGCACCGGTTACGACCAGGATGCCGATGGCAAGGTCATCGCCGTGCATTGCACCTATTTCCCGGACAGCAAGTCGGGTACCGAAGGCAGCGCCAACTACAAGGTCAAGGGCAATATGCACTGGATCAGCGCGCCGACGGCGATTCCCGCCGAAGTACGCCTGTACGACCGCCTGTTTACCGACGCACAGCCGGACGCGGGCGGCAAGGACTTCAAGCTGGCTTTGAATCCGCTGGCCAAGGAAGTCGTGCAAGCATGGCTGGAACCGGGCGCAGAACTGGCCCAGCCAGAACAGCGCTTCCAATTCGAGCGCCACGGCTACTTCGCAGCCGACCGCGTTGACAGCCAGCCTGGCAAGCCTGTCTTCAACCGCATCGTCACCCTGAAGGATAGCTGGCAGCCGGCAAAATAAGCCTTCTCGTCGCTCACAAAAAAACCGCTGCGGCGGTTTTTTTTTCGCTTCAGAGAGAAACATTGCCTGTTGACTATCATCAGGATAATTTTGTATATTAGGCAGCTATTAGGAAATTTGCAATTTGCAATTTGCAATTTCGATAGTCCTTGTGCCCGCGAATACCGCCTCGCCCGCACAGGCCGTACCCGATTCCTCTTCCTGATGCGCATTGCGATGTCTTCTACTGCCGGCGAACGCCCCCTATCTGTTGGAAAAGGACCACTCTGGCAGCTCGGCTTGATGCTCTCGGTAATGGTGGGCATACTGTTCTACATGGCCGCTTCGCTGTCGATCGAAAACGATGCCAGCGACCTGTTCAATAATCTGACGCGCACTAGCCAGAAAAACATCACATCGCGCCTCAAGTCATATGCCAACCTGCTGCGCGGCACGGCCAGCCTGTTCTGCGCCAACGAGCACGTGAGCCGCGAGCAATTCCACCGCTACGTGGCGAACATGGCCTTGCCGCAGAACTACCCGGGCGTGATGAATCTCAATTACAGCCGGGCGCTCGAGCATGCACAGCGCAGCGCCTTCGAAGCGGCCATGCAGCGCGACTATCCGCCCGGGCGCGACGGCTATCCGGCGTTTGCCATCCATCCACCCGCCCCGCGCCCCGACTATTCCGTATTGGTGTACCTCGCGCCGATTGCCAGCGCCCCGGACAAGTATGGCTACGACATCGCCGAGCGCCCCTTGATCGCTGAAGTGCTGGCGCAGTCGCGCGATTCGGGACAGATCAGTAACTCCGGCGTGCCAGTGCCGATGCAAAGCCAGCCGCAACTGACGGGCATGGCCATGCGCCTGCCCGTGTACCGCTTCGGCATGCCGACCGACACCGTGGCGCAAAGGCGCGCGGCCTACCAGGGTTCCGTCGGCATCGGCTACGACCTGGTGACGATGATGCGCACCGCGCTGGCCGACATGCCGGTACGCAATGTCCGCCTGACTCTGTTCGATATCGGCTCCCGGACGCCTGGACAGCTGGACAAGCCGCTGGACTTGCCACACACGATGCGCCCCATCTTCGACGGCACGACGGCCGACGTGCAGACACCATGGTGGCTACCCAGCAACTCGGGGCAATATCTGAGCAGCACGAAGCTGATCGAGCACAATGGCCGCGCGTGGCAAGCAATGTTCAGCGTGCGCAAGAGCGAGCTGTATACGCGCTTTGAAACCTTCCTGCCTTGGCTGGCCCTGCTGACCGGCTTTAGCGGCACCATGCTGCTGTACATGCTGTTCCATACCATGGCCTCGTCGCGCCAGAGGGCCGTCCAGATGGCGACGGGCATGACGCAGGAATTGCGCGCCAGCCAGATCCGTCTGCAGCTGTCGCACCAGAAACTGCGCCGCCTGGCCGCCCACGCCGACCGGGCCAAGGAAGAAGAGCGCAAGCGCATCGCGCGCGAAATCCACGACGACCTGGGACAGAACCTACTGGTCTTGCGCATCGATGCCGACATGCTGGCCTCGCGCACGCAGCGCCATCACCCACGCTTGAACGCCCGCGCCCGCTCGACCCTGGCGCAGATCGACGCTACCATCAAGAGCGTGCGCCATATCATCAATGACTTGCGCCCTACCGTGCTGGACCTGGGCGTGAATGCAAGCGTCGAATGGCAGGTGACGCAATTTTGTCGGCGCACGGGCATCGCCTGCGAAGTAAGCGAAAGCCATGACGACATTTTTTTGAGCGACGAGTGCGCCACGGCCCTGTTCCGTATCCTGCAAGAGTCGCTCAGCAATGTTTTCCAGCATGCCAATGCCAGCCGCGTGCAAGTCAAGCTGGAAAAGTGCCACGACAGCGTCTCGCTGAGCGTCAGCGACAACGGCGTGGGCGCGGCGATCAACGGACGCAACAAGCCTGGCTCGTTTGGCCTGGTGGGGATCGAGGAGCGTATCAAGTTACTGGGTGGCACTTTCTACATAGAAAGCAGTCCCGGTGCCGGCATGAGCGTGCGTGTCAGCGTGCCGCTGAACGCAGACGCTAGCGCGTTTCCCTACCAAGACGAACGCCGAGCCAAGGCCTGACAGGCAGTTCCAGCCTGCAGCAAGCAGCAAGCACAATTTGCGTATTCTGCAATTAGATGCAATATTAATGCAGAACAACTCAGCGCCTGCCCGCCATGGGCCAGGCATGCCTCGACCATTGACAAGGAGTACACACCAGCGCTCTTGCTTGTTGCACTGTATTGCCCACAACACTGTTTACCAAAGGATACTCATGAATACGAACGACAGTTTCAAGGCAATTGCCGATTTGAATTTGGAGGCGATCAAGGTCAAGTTGATGCACCGGGAGTCAGGCGAAGGATGGAGCCTGGAGAAGGCAAATGCGGTGGAATTCGAATACCGGCGCTTCCTGATCCTGATGAAACAGTTTCCGCAAGAAGAAACGGCGCCACTGATGGACGTCGATACCTTCTGGCATTACCACATCCTCGACACCCTGAAGTATGCGGCCGACTGCGACCAGGTCTTCGGCTATTTCCTCCATCATTTCCCGTACATCGGCCTGCGTGGCGAAGACGACGAAGCGGCGCACCAGCGCGTGGGCGAACGCATGAAGCAGTTGTATGAGCAAACGTTCGGGGAAGATTATATCCGCGCAGAAACGGCGTATTCGGGGCGTGCCGTGCAGGCGGCGTATTCAGGAAGGGCGGTGCAGGCCGCGTATTCGGGGCGTGCCGTGCAAACGGCGTTTTCCAGCGCAGCGGTGCAGACGATGGCGTATTCGGGAAGGGCCGTACAAACAGCATTTTCCAGTGCAGCGGTGCAAGCGACGGCGTATTCGGGCCGCGCAACAGGAACTGCCAATACCGCATTTTCCAGCGCGCCTGCCACCTTGGCCGGCGCAATAGTCAAATCATCCACGACTGGCGCGGAAATGCGGCGTTTCTATATCGATCGTCCGGTCTTGAACCGCGACCCGCAATAGAACTGCGCAAAACAGCTGCGGCTACCGCACGCGGCAAGCCTGTCTTACCCAGACGGCACCTCTCAGTTTGCCGTCTGTCAGGTGCTCTTAGGCAGCCATCAACTCGCGCAATTCACGAATGCTGAAATCGCTGATTTCATGCATGCGGATGAGGATCGTGGCGCCGATCGGCAAGGTATTGTGACGAATCTTGCTGATCACAGGTGGCGCCACTTCCAGCGCTCGCGACAGGGCGGCATCGTTTTTCAGTTGCAGCTTGTCGATGATCGCATCGAGCACGCGATTCGGGTTGTAGGTAGGCAAAGAGGTAATTTGTTTGAGAGACATGATCAAAATCCGTACTTGTTGTATTGGTGCACAAAGAGACAGAATGTCTCTTTTGCAATAATTCAGGGTAAACACACTAAAAAGCGCCATCACTTATGCGGCTTTTACGCCACAAACGATATAATACACGCTATTGTTGATTTTTGCGTAACTTAAAGCAAAATTGTGACAATTGAAGAGAATTGACGCACGTTCGATGTGCTAGAGGATAACTCAAAACAGAAAAATTTGCTGCAAGTCATGCATTTTTTAAATACGCAATACCGCTGCGTATCAGCCAGACCAGCGCCATGAGCGTGCTCAGGCGAGCCATGTCGGCAGCCAGATACCAGCCTTGCGCTGCCACGCCGGCCGGGGTGATCGTCAGGCAGGTATAGGGGGAGGCGTGTATGCGGCACCAGGCCAGTTGCCGGCGAATTTCATCGGGCGGCGGCGGCGGCTGCTGCGCATATTCGCGGCCACGCATATAGGCGCGCACTTCTTCCTTGCTGGGATGATTCGCAGTTCGCATGGCTCGCTCCTGCTGACGGCAAACAACGTCACACTCATGATAGTGCTGGCCACAAATAGCCTGGACGCGTGACGACATTGCTCAGCATATCGCCAGTTCACCATGGCGCCCTTGCGTTGCATCAAATGGCCAGGCCACGCTGTTGCGACGAACCCACACTGCCGCATGAGCCGGCGGCATGGCGGACTATGACCTGCCTTGCTTGACGCTTATTTTTTTTGCTGGCGCACGCGCTGCTGCTGTTTTTCCTGCGTTTGCTGGCGATTCTGCTTGCGCTCGAACAGGGTGACCGCATCTTTCTTGGCTTGCTCGGCGGTACGCATTTCCTCGTGCGCATCGTGCGGGACAAAAAATTCGGCATCCTGCGCCGCTACCACCAGCTTGATGGCGGCATCGTCGTCGAGGTCATACAGTTCCGTCAGGATGGTGGTGACCTCGTCCAGGTATTGTTCGTAAGTGAGGGTGCTCATGCTGTAGTCCTTAAGTGAATGGCGCACCGCCGCAACGGCGCGCTGCGCGCCGGCCCAGCAAAGTGCGCAGATAACCGACCATTTTACCCGATGCCAGCCGTAGCGGCGGACAGCGACTGCAAGGCATCGGCCACGCGCGCGTAGCGCAGGCGCACGCCCAGCTCGCGCTTGAGGCGCGTATTGTCCAGGCGGCGCGATTCGGACATGAACGACAGCAGCATCGGCGTGACCACTTGCTGCAGTTCGGCACGCGACAGGCGCGGCGGGAGCGGCAGGCCGAAGGTGTCGGCTACGGCATCGAAATATTCTGCCATCCTGAGTTCGCTATCATCGCTGGCGTGGTACACGCGCCCTGGCTTGCCCCGCCACAAGGCCCGTTCGACGATGCGCGCCAGGTCATCGGCATGGATATGGTTGGTGTACACATCGTCGCCGGCGGCCAGGGCAGGCGTGCCTTCACGCAGGCGCTTGAGCGGCAGGCGGTCGTGTGCATAAATGCCAGGCACGCGCAAGATGGCCACGCTGGCAGCGCGGCGGGCGCCCCAGCGACGCAAAACCTGCTCCGCATCCACGCGCCGCTTCGCCCGCGCATTTGCCGGCGCTGTCGGTCGCGTCTCATCTACCCAGGCGCCGGCGCAATCGCCATACACGCCGCTGGTACTCACATACACCATGCGGGCATGCTCGGGTAAAATGGCGAGCAGATTGCGCGTGCGCCGGTCCAGCAAGCCCGACAACGGAGGCGGCGCCAGATGCACGATCATCGTCGCCAGTCCCGCCAGCCGTTTCAAGCTGGCGCGATCGTCGAGATTGGCCACGATGGGCACGGCGCCGGCCGCCCGCAGCTGCGCGCAACGCGCCGGCTGACTGGTGACGGCAAAGACGCGAAAGCGCGCGCGCAACAGGGGCAGCAGACGCATGCCGACGTCGCCGCAGCCCAGGATCAGCAGGCGCGGCAAGCCCAGCGGCTTGCGCAAAGAGTGCTCTAACATATTTTTCATCTCAAGGATTGTATGACTTTTCAAATTACTGTTCAGCCCAGCGGCCACCAATTCAGCTGTGAAGCGGACGAAACCGTCCTGTCGGCAGCGATACGCGCCGGCGTAGGCTTGCCGTATAGCTGCAAGAGCGGCGCCTGCAGCTCCTGCAAGGGCAAGATCGTTTCCGGCAGCGTACAGCATAAGCCATATCAGGCCCGCTCCCTGACGCAAGATGAAGCGGGCGCAGGCTACTCGCTGCTGTGCTGCGCCGTGCCGCAGGGCGACCTCGTGGTGCAGGCGCGCGAAGTGACGGGCAACAGCGACTATCCGATCAAGAAAATGCCGTCGCGCGTGACCACCATCGACAAAGTCGCGCCCGATGTCGTCGTGCTGACCCTGCAGTTGCCGGCCAGCGAACGCCTGCACTACCGCGCCGGCCAGTATATCGAAATCATGCTGCGCGACAACAAGCGCCGCAGCTACAGCATGGCCAGCGCCCCCGTCGACGGCGGCCCCGTGAGCCTGCACATCCGCCACATGCCCGGCGGCCTGTTTACAGACCAGGTATTTGGCAGCATGAAAGAGCGCGACATCCTGCGCTTCGAAGGCCCGATGGGTACCTTCTTCCTGCGCGAAGACTCCGACAAGCCGGTTGTACTGCTGGCCTCGGGCACCGGCTTTGCTCCCCTGAAAGCCATCGTCGAGCACATGATCAACGAAAAATCACAGCGCCCGATCACCCTGTACTGGGGCGCACGCCGTCCGCACGACCTGTACATGGATGCGCTGTGCCGCCAATGGGCCGCCGACTTGCCGCAGTTCACCTATGTACCCGTGGTGTCGGCAGCGCTGGAGGAAGATGCCTGGGACGGTCGCACGGGCTTCGTGCATCAGGCCGTCATGGCCGACTTGCCGGATATGTCCGCTTATCAAGTGTATGCCTGCGGCGCACCGATTGTCGTCGAATCGGCCAACCGTGATTTCGTACAATTGTGTCAACTTCCAGCTGACGAGTTTTACGCGGACGCCTTCACCACCGAAGCCGACCTGGCCAAGTAAGCCTGTAGACAGCGGGGTACTGCTGGCGCGCCATCGGCTGCCACCGTCCCCGCTGCGCCCTGGAAATTTCATGTCTCTCGCCCCTGCCGGCAACGGCTTCAGCATCCTGCGCCAGCGCAATTTCGCCTTTTACCTGTCCGCCCGCGTGCTGGGCACGCTGGCCGTGCAGATGCAAAGCGTGGCCATCGGCTGGCAGGTGTACCAGATCACGGGCAGCCTGTTCGACCTGGGCTTGATCGGCCTGGCGCAGTTTGCCCCCTTCCTCGTGCTGATCTTGCCGGCCGGCCACGTCGCCGACCGCTGCAACCGCCGCAACATCATCGCCTGGTGCCTGGCGGCGCAACTGGCCTGCGCGCTGGCCCTGCTGGCGTTCACCCTGAGCGCAATGTCCATCGTCTGGCCCGTGTTTGCCGTGCTGCTGCTGTTCGGCAGCGCGCGCGCCTTCATGATGCCGGCCACGCAAGCCGTGCTGGTCAACATGGTGCCCACGCAGCACTTCGGCCGCGCCGTCGCACTGAGCTCGTCGAGTTCGCACGTGGCCATCATCCTGGGGCCGACCCTGGGCGGCTTGTTATATTACTTCGGCCCCAAGGTGGTGTACCTGATCTCATCGGCGCTGCTGGTGCTATCGGTGCTGCTGATGCGTGCCACCACGCCTGCGCCGCAGGTGGTCAAGCGCGAACCCGTCAGTTGGCATACCCTGCTTGAAGGCTTGCGCTTCGTCTGGTCGAAACCCATCATGCTGGGGGCCATTTCGCTCGACCTGTTCGCCGTGCTATTCGGCGGCGCCACGGCCCTGTTGCCGGCGCTCGCGCATGACGTGCTGCATGTCGGCCCCGGCGGCCTGGGCCTGCTGCGCACGGCACCGGGCGCCGGCGCCGCCCTGTGCTCGATCGCACTGGCCATCTTCCCCATCACGCGCCGGGTGGGCATCTGGATGTTCGGCGGCGTCGCCGTCTTCGGCCTGGGCACCCTGGTGCTGGGCAGCACCAGCCATTTCCCGCTGGCGCTGGCGGCGCTGTTCCTGATGGGTGCCGGCGACATGGTCAGCGTCTACATCCGCCACCTGCTGGTGCAGTTCGAGACGCCCGACGAGATCCGCGGCCGGGTCAGCGCCGTGAATGCCGTCTTCATCGGCGCCTCGAACGAACTGGGCGAATTTGAATCGGGCCTGACGGCAGGCTGGTTCGGCCTGGTGCGCGCCGTGCTCTTCGGTGGCGCCGCCACCCTGGCCGTGACGGGCATATGGGCCGTGCTGTTTCCCGTGCTATCGCGCATGGATCGCTTTCCCCACGACGAAAAAGAAGCCGCTGCCAGGACGCGCACCGCAAGCGCAAACTAAGGGCTAAGATGGGCCATTCCCACTGATTAAGTCGTCGCATGAAAATCACGTTCCCCTTGTACCGATTCATCCGCAGCCGCCCCCACCTGAGCCTGGCCACAGCCATCGGTGTAGCGGCCTTCCTGCTGCTGCCCTCGTCCTGGCAGCAGATGACGCGCGTGTTGACAGCGTGGAATGTCGCCGTCTGGTTCTACCTGGCGACGATGGCCTGGATGATGATGCGCGCCAACCATCACAAGGTGAAGGTGATGGCGGCGCGCCAGGATGAGCGGGCTACCACGGTCCTGTCGGCCCTGAGCGTCGCATCCGTGATGAGCCTGCTGGCCATCGTCTCGCAGCTGTCCTCGATGAAAGACATGGCGCCGGATGAGCGCGCGCTGCATTACGGCCTGACGATCCTCACCCTGGTCGGTTCCTGGTTTCTCGTCGGCACGCTGTTCTGCGTTCACTATGCGCACCTGTTTTACCTGGCCGACCCCGCATTGCGCCCGCTGAAATTTCCCGGCGACGAAGCAAACCCCGACTACTGGGATTTTTTGTATTTCGCCTTCACCATCGCCGTCGCCGTACAAACGTCGGACGTTTGCGTGCAGACGCGGCCGATGCGGCAGATCGTACTGGGGCAATCCGTACTGAGCTTTTTCTTCAATCTGGTCGTGCTGGGACTGTCCATCAATATTGCCGCCGGCTTGATCAATGGATAAGCAAGCGGGAAAAAATTCCATCAGGAAACTTGACCTGACTGCAGGGTTAAGCGCATCTTAATCATGCAGCGCCCTTGAAATTGTCAAAACTGGAGTAAGATAAGCTACGTAAGTGAGGTCATGCACAGCAATCAAGTGCATGAGGTAGTAACCGGGCGCTGATGCGCGCGCAGCCGATTTGACCGCTGCAGGGCATGGCTCCCGAGATGGGTTTTTTTTGAATTGACAGGAGTAAGCATATGCAAATCAATATTCATACCGACAGCACCATCGCCAACACTGCTGGACTGAACGAACATGTGCAATCCGTACTGGAAAACGCACTGAACCGCTTCCGCGACAACCTGACCCGCATCGAAGTCCACATCAGCGACACCAACGGCCCGAAAGGCGGTGCCGACGACATCCGCTGCGTCATGGAAGCACGCATTGCTGGCTATCAAGCAATTGCCGTGACCGAACAAAACGCCACCGTGCATCAAGCCGTTGCCGGCGCCACCGAGAAACTGAAACGCGCGATCGATAGCGCCCTGGGCCGCCTGCAAGACAGCAAGCGCCACGCCAGCGGCAAGAATGCCGTGATCGATACGGCCGAAGCGGAAGAAACCGCCGAGTAACTCGCCCCACTGCAGCATTCCTCAGAGACCAGGGCAGCCGTTCAAGGCTGCCTTGTCGCATCCGGCCCGCCTGTTGCGCACGGCAACAACAATGCCAAAAGTATCACCGTTCCAGCTTCTTGACGCGACAGTGAAATAATTGTCGTATTTCACACAGTAAGTGACCTCAAGCAAGCCTTTGCCGTTACAGCCGAGGCCGCTTTACGCTATCATGAAACCACCGGCTCCCTCCTCCCGCGCGCCGGCTTTTTGAAAGTGTGATTGTGGAACAGATCGGCAACTTCGGCGCTTCAGGCTGCAACATCGGTGATTTACAGCTATTTTGCGATGCAGCGGACAGCCGGACGGCCGCCATGCTGGCACCCTGCCCCGTGATGCGCCTCGAAGCGGGCGAAGCCATTGTCGACAGCCAAGGCACCAAGCTGTACATTGTCCTGCGCGGCTCGCTGGCCGTAGCGGCCGACACCCACACGGGCATGGATGACGGCACCGTCAGCAAGGTCTTGCCCGGCGAAAGCGTGGGCGAACAATCGGTGCTTGATGAAGCGAGCAACCTGGCTGCCATTTCCGCTCTGGAAGAAACCGATTTGCTGGTGATCGATGCGGCCGTCGTATGGGAATTGATCGAGCAATCGAACGGCCTGGCGCGTAACCTGCTGCGCTTGCTCTCCTTCCGCATCCGCGCCGCCAATGCCCTGCTGCGCCGGCGCCAGAAACTGGGCGAATTCTACCGCCAGCTATCGATGGTCGACAGCCTGACGGGCTTGTACAACCGTGCCTGGCTCACCGATTTACTGCCGAACATGGTCATTACCGCCCAGGCCAGCAGCTCGCCGCTGTCGCTGGTAATGATAGACCTCGACCATTTCAAGCGCTTTAACGACACCCACGGCCACCAGGCGGGCGACCAGGCGCTGCGCATCGCCGCGCAAGTGCTGGGCGCTGCCCTGCGACCCACGGATTTTGCCGTGCGCTATGGTGGCGAGGAAATGATGGTGATCTTGCCCGACACCAGTGAAAACGTGGCCCTGCGGGTCGCCGAGCGCCTGTGCGAACGCATGCAGCAAGCCCTTATCTTCACCGACATGCGCAGCGCCCTGCCGCACATCACCGGTTCCTTCGGCGTAGCCAGCCTGGCTGCCGGACAGGATGACGAAGCGCTGATCGCGACAGCCGATGCGGCGCTGTACCGCGCCAAAGCATCGGGCCGCAACCGCGTAAGCACCTGATAAAACGCCCATGGCGTCGTTGCATTGCCTGGTCGTACATTCGTACTGCTTTCGGCAATGCGCCTGGCCCTGGACATTTTCCCAGGCGCCTCAGGTGTCATCGGGATCAGGCGGCCTTGCTGTCGGCCGGCTTGGCGCCGTCATCCTTGTTGCTACTGCGCGCGGCGATGAAATCGGCGTAGCCTTTTTGCACTAATTCATACGTCTTGTCGATATTGCTGGCGAGATCGCCGTTCAGCACGTTCAAGCCACTGAGGATATCGCGCGCTTCCTTGAAGCCTTTTTCCATGCCGCCACTGATGGTATCCATGAACTTGCTCAGGGCCGTAGCGTCGTCCAGACCAGGATTTTGCTTCTTGTAGGCGTCAAAAAAACCCGTCGACAGCGATACAATGCGGCTGGCCGTCGCTTCGGCGCTATTATCTTGCGACGCCGCGTTCTCGATCGCACCCTCGCCGTACTGGCCCTTCAGCGCTTCATTGATATTCGTGATGGCGGTCTTGTACAGCAGCGCCAGCGGCGCGTTTTCCGAAGCGATGGAGACATTCATCGACGCCTGCATGATGGAGGCGTTCAACTGCAGCTTGCTGCGCTCATTGACGCTCATTTCCGTCTTGACGCCATCCTTTTGCTGAACTTTATCGTCCTTGCCGGCAACGCCCGTACTGACGGAAGTCACGGAAGGAGTGGAATTGCTGCTTGCGGCGATGGGAATTGACACGATAGACCTCCTTGAACGGGCAATGTATGCCACCATGCGGGAAACGCAATGCTGATCATGCTCTCGTGTAGTATCGGCAGGTTTTCAGAAAACTGTAGCAGCGACTCTTTGAGCGGCCCAGATAACCAATTAAGCAACGACCATCAATGACTACCCAGACTTTCCTTTGGCACGACTACGAAACCTTTGGCGCGCAGCCGCGCCGCGACCGTCCGGCCCAGTTCGCGGCCATCCGCACGGACGCCGAACTCAAGGAGATCGGCGAGCCTATCATGCTGTATTGCCAGCCTGCCAATGATTTCCTGCCAGACCCGCAAGCGTGCCTGATCACGGGCATCACGCCGCAGCAATGCTTGCAGCTGGGCGTGCCAGAGCACCAGTTCGCCGCCACCATCGAAGCGGCTTTTTCGGAACCGGGCACTATCGGCGTGGGCTACAACACCATCCGTTTCGACGATGAAGTCACGCGTTTCCTGTTCTGGCGCAACCTGATCGACCCGTATGCGCGCGAATGGAAAAACCATTGCGGCCGCTGGGACATTCTCGACGTGGTGCGCATGACGCACGCGCTGCGCCCGGAAGGCATTGAGTGGCCGAAACGCGACGATGGCCAGACCAGTTTTAAACTCGAACACTTGAGCAAGGCCAATGGCCTGGTCCACGCAGCGGCGCACGATGCGCTGTCCGACGTACGCGCCACCATCGCCCTGGCCCGCCTGATCCGCGAAAAGCAGCCGAAGCTGTTCGAGTTCTGCCTGGCGCTGCACAAGAAGGACAGGGTCGCCAGCGAAATGGGCATGCACCTGGCCGCCAGCGAACGCCAACCCTTCCTGCACGTGTCGGGCATGTTCCCCGCCGAACGGGGTTGCCTGGGCGTCGTCTGGCCGCTCGCCACGCACCCGAGCAACAAGAATGAAATTCTGGTCTGGGATTGTGCCTACGACCCACGCGAGCTGTTCAGCCTGGACGCCGACACTATCCGCGCGCGCATGTTCACGCGCAAGGAAGCCATGCCGGAAGGCATGACGCGCCTCCCCGTGAAAAGCGTGCACCTGAACAAGTCGCCCATGCTGGTCGGCAATTTAAAGACCCTGTCGCCAGCCATGGCTGCGCACTGGGGTATCGACCTGGAAGCGGCGCGCGCCAACGCCCAGCTGGCCGCCACGGCGCCGAACATGGAGACGATCTGGGCCGACGTATTCCAGCGCCCGGGCGTGAATGTTGCGCTAGACGTGGATGAAGACTTATACAATGGTTTCGTCAGCAACGACGACCGCCGCCTGCTCGAATCACTACGCCGCGACACGCCGGCCAAGCTGGCGGCCGCACGCCCATCGTTTGCCGACGAACGCCTGCAGGAATTGCTGTTTCGCTACCGCGCGCGCAATTTTCCGCAAACCCTGAGCGTAGCGGAAAGCCTGCGCTGGGAACAGCACCGCGCCGCCCGGCTGTTCGACGGCGACGCCGGCGCGCGCACCATCGAAATGCTGTTTACGGAAATCGACGTGCTGTCGGAGTCCGTCGATGAGCGGGGGGAAGAAATATTGGGCGAGCTCTACGATTACGCGGAGATCGTCGCGCCGCAAAGGGACTAAATGAAAAATGCCGGGCTAGCCCGGCATTTTGCATGGATGACAAACAACAGTCATCACGGTGCCTGACAGAAGCGTAGCGAGCGGATGAGAGTTGCGGCCGAGAAGCGCAACTGTGCTATAGCACAGTGAGCATCGCCGGCCGCAAATCGCGACGCGCAGTAGCTTATGTCAGACACCATCAGACGCGCGGTGTTGATTGATGGCATCGCGCGTTTCGATCGCCACGCGGCGCGCTGCGTCGGCGAAATCCTCGCCCGCTTGCGCCGTGGCGTAAATGATGGCGCGCGAGGAACTGATCATCATGCCCATGCCGTTCGCCGTCTGGCCAGCGCCGACGGTGGCGGCAATATCTCCGCCCTGGGCGCCGATGCCAGGCACCAGCAGCGGCATGTCGCCGACGATGGCGCGTACTTGCGCCAGTTCTCCAGGGAAAGTGGCGCCGACGACGAGCGCGCACTGGCCATTCTTGTTCCATTTCTCGGCCACCAGGCGCGCTACGCGCTGGTACAGGGGTACGCCATCGGTGTCGAGAAATTGCAGGTCCGAGCCGCCCGGGTTCGAGGTGCGGCACAGGATGATCACGCCGCGGTCTTGCCACGCCAGGTAAGGGTCAAGCGAATCCTCGCCCATGTAGGGGTTTACGGTGACGGCGTCGGCGCCGTAGCGCTCGAACGCTTCGCGCGCATATTGCGTGGCCGTGGCGCCGATGTCGCCGCGTTTCGCGTCGAGGATCAGCGGGATATGCGGATAATTCTCGCGCACGTAACGGCAGATGTCTTCCAACTGCTTTTCCGCACCCAGCGCGCCAAAATAGGCGATCTGCGGCTTGAAGGCGCAGGCCAGGTCGGCCGTGGCGTCGATGATGCGCGTACAAAAGGTGGTGATTCCATCGGGCAAGTCGCGCAGTTCCGCCGGCAGTTTTGCCAGATCGGGATCGAGTCCCACGCACAGCAGGGAATTATTGGCCGTCCATGCGGCGGATAATTTATTGATGAAATTCACGGCACACCTTCTCTATAGTCAGTTGCAAACCCCGTATTGTAACGCGGCGCGGTCCTGTCAAGTCAGGCGGTGCCAGCGGCCTGCGCCTATTTAAACCGACATTGCGGGCCGTTTCAGGTATATTTGCCGCATCCCTTCTACTCTGCACGGAACCCATCATGCACATCACCAATCAATTCACCAAATGGCTGCGCCTGGCGCTGAGCGTCACCGTCCTGGCCGGCATCCTGACAGGCTGCGGCTACAACGACTTCCAGAGCAAGGACGAAGCCACCAAGGCCGCCTGGGGCGAAGTCGTCAACCAGTACCAACGCCGTGCCGACCTGATCCCCAACCTGGTCAACACCGTCAAGGGCTATGCCACGCACGAACGCGAAACCCTGGAAGCGGTGACCAAGGCGCGCGCCGCCGCCACCAGTTTCCAGATCACTCCCGAAGTGCTGAACGATCCGGCCGCGTTCGAGAAATTCCAGCAAGTGCAGGGACAGCTGTCATCGGCCCTGTCGCGCCTGATGGTGGTGTCCGAGAAATACCCGGACTTGAAAGCCGATACCAGTTTTCGCGACTTGCAGTCGCAATTGGAAGGCACGGAAAACCGCATCACCGTGGCGCGCCAGCGTTACATCGTCGCGGTGCAGGATTACAACGTGCATGCGCGCAGTTTCCCCAACAACTTGACGGCCATGGTCTTCGGCTACAAGGTCAAGCCATCGTTCACGGTGGAAAATGAAAAAGCCATCTCGACCGCACCGACCGTCAACTTCGGCAAATAAGATGAAAGCCTGGTCTTATCTGGCGGCACTGGCGACGGCACTGCTGCTGTGCACCAGCCTGCCGGCCAGCGCGCAGGGCTTGCAGCCCGTGCCGCCGCTGGCCGCGCGCGTGACAGACAACGCCGGCATGCTCGATGCCAAGCAGAAAGCGGCACTGGAAGGCGTACTGGCCGACTACGAAGCCAAGACGGGCAGCCAGATCGCCGTGCTGCTGGTCAAGAGCACCGAACCGGAAGCGATCGAGCAATACAGCATCCGCGTGACCGACGCCTGGAAGCTGGGCCGCAAGGGCGTCGATGACGGCGTGCTGCTGATGGTGGCGAAAGATAATCCATCGTCCCTGCGCCGCCTGCGCATCGAAGCGGGCCGTGGCGTGCAGGGCGTGCTGACGGATGCGCAATCGAAACGCGTACTACAAGACGTGATCGCGCCCCACTTCAAGCAGAACGATTTTTATGGCGGCCTGGTCGCTGGCGTGGGGGCGATTGCCACCTTGCTCAACCAAGAGCAATTTCCCGCTGCAGCACAGCAGAAAGCCCCGGCCAGCGTGGAAGCGGGCGCTCTGACCTTTTGGCTGCCGCTGCTATTCTTCGGCTTTCTCATCGTGCTGAGCGTATTGCGCTCGCGCGGCGGCCCCAAGCGGCTGCAACGCGGCGGCAACTGGTCTGGCGGCGCCACGGGCGTTGTGCTGGGCAGCATGTTGAGCCAGGCGCTGAACAACCGCGGTGGTGGCGGCGGCTTTGGCGGCGGTGGCGGCGGCGGTGGCGGAGGTTTCGGCGGCGGCGGTGGCGGTTTTGGCGGCGGCGGCGGCGGTTTTGACGGCGGCGGCGCCTCGGGAGATTGGTAATGACGCAACAACTGACATTTGGACAACGCTGCGGACGTGCCCTGAAACATTTACGGGGTACGCCCGCGACGGCGCGCCAGGCGTTTCCCGAACGCACCCTGAAAGCCATCGAGACGGTCATTGCCGACGGTGAAGCGATGCACCAGGCGGAAGTGCGCCTGATCGTCGAAGCGGCCCTGACACCGGGCATGGCTTATCAGGGCGTGAGCAACCGCGAGCGGGCGCGCGCACTGTTCGCCGAGTATGGCGTGTGGGATACGGAAGACAACGTTGGGGTGCTGATCTATATCAACCTGGCCGAACACCAGGTCGATATCGTTGCCGACCGCAACGTGGGCCGGCGCATCACGCCGGAACAGTGGCAAGACGTGTGCCGCAGGATGACCCGGGGCTTCAAGGACGGCAATTACCACGACAGCACGCTGGCCGCACTGGCGCAGCTAAATACCTTGCTGCAAAGCCACTTCCCCGCGCATGGCACGCGCGGCAACCAATTGCCGAACGAAGCCATCGTCCTCTGATGAAACTGATCAATAAAACCGCCATCGTCACCGGTGCCACGCAAGGCATCGGCCTGGCCTGCGCCACGCGGCTGATCGCCGAAGGGGCGCAGGTGATGCTGGTCGATATCAAGGAAGAGGGCGCGCAGGCGGCGGCCGCCCTCGGCCCGCAAGCGCGCTTCTTTTGCGCCGACGTCAGCCAGAAGGCCGACGTGGACGCCATGCTGAAAGAAACGCTGGCCCAGTTCGGCCACATTGATATCCTCGTCAACAATGCCGGCGTCACGCACGCGGCCGATTTTCTCGACGTGTGCGAAGACGATTTCGACAGGGTCATGCGCATCAACCTGAAATCCATGTTCCTGTGCGGCCAGGCTGTGGCGCGAGAGATGGTCAAGCGCAACAGCGGCTGCATCATCAATATGTCCAGCGTGAATGCGGAGCTGGCGATCCCGAACCAAGTACCCTACGTGGTGTCGAAAGGCGCCATCAACCAGCTGACCAAGGTCATGGCCCTGAATCTGGCGCCACACGGCGTGCGCGTGAACGGCATCGGGCCGGGCACCATCCTGACGGAATTGGCCAAGCAGGCGGTCTTGTCGAGCCCGCAGGCACGCCACACGATCCTTTCGCGCACGCCATTGGGCCGCTGCGGCGAACCGGAAGAAGTGGCCGGTATCGCCGCCTTCCTGGCCAGCGACGACGCCACCTACATGACGGGCCAAACCATCTATGTCGATGGCGGACGCCTGGCGCTCAACTACACGGTAGCGGTAAAGGAGTGAGACTGAAACAGGACAGTTATATTAAAAAAGAATAATGCATATCTAAAAAGATCATTAGACACATATCGTGCGACGCAGCATAATGCACCTGTCTCCACTATTCTCCTCCAAGAAAATAGTTTTAAGCCCGCTTTCATCAGCGGGCTTTTTTTTTGCTGCCACTCTTGAAACATGGCTATTCTTGCCATGATGCACAATCTTTCCAGTAATGCCGTCCACCGAAAAATATGTTGCGCCGTGTCATCGGCTCGTCATGTTCGCCACCTATACTTGCTTCATCTGCTGTACAGGCAACCGATATGCCTGACCACAGACAGGTGTGCCGCAATGGCACACCATCCCCTTTCAAGACTGTGGCGCGGGCCCGCAAGGCAGGCGACATGGTAGTACCGAGCAACTCTCAACTCTTGACCCATTTCATTTGGGTTTTCGGCCCGCGCTACCGCGGGCCTTTTTTTTGCCTGACAGGCAAGCTTTTGCGCAAAAAACCGGCTGCCTCCATGCGCATGATATTGTGACTGCCTTTCATTTTTTTCCTGACGCATCATGCCTACCCCATTGCTCGAACTATGTTTTGCCGACCGCCACGCACGCCTGCGCTACCGTACGGCACTGCTGTTGTATCTGCTGGTGATCCTGGTCGGCGACATACCGGGCGTGCGCGCGGATGTGGGCCACTATGCCTCGGGCGGGGTACTGCATTGCTTCGGCTATGGCGTGCTGGCTCTGATCCTGTTCAGCGGCACGCGCGGCGGCATGGCGCGCCGGGCGCTGCTGTCGGTGCTGATGGTGGCGGCCATGGGCGCGCTGGACGAATTCATCCAGAGTTTACTGCCTTACCGTCGTGGCACCGTGAGCGACTGGGTGGTCGATATCACGGCCGCAGCGGCGGTCTGCCTGTTGCTGTTTTTCCTCTGGCCAAGAATGGTCGTCGCCGCCCTCGGCAAGCGCGCGCAGCTGCCCGAAGACTGAACTGGCGCAGGCACTGGCGCTCAGGCGCGGTCCGCTTCGCCGTCCTGCAATGCCAGGCGCAACTGCCGCTGACTGCATGCGCCCAGGCGCCGCATCAGGGCGCGCGTCTCGCGCCGGCTGCCGGCGCCCACGGCGCGTGCCGCATCGCGCTGCATGTCGAGCAACTGTTCCGCACGCGCCTGCCGCACCAGGCCATGCAAGGCCTGCGCCAGTACATGGCGAGCACGGGTGTCGCGCGCTGTGCCGACGACGGCCAGCACCAACTCATCGATCAGTTTTGCGGTAGGACCAGATGACATTTTTTCTCCCAATTGAGCAATGAGGAAACGTGCGGGCGCACGCCCTAGTGATTACCATCATCGTTTATACCAAGCACAACAATTAGACGCTTGATCTGGCTCAATCGCGCATGACGGCTACCGAACAGCTGGTGCAAGGCATCGGCACGCTCGCGTTCCAGCCAGCCCCGCATCTGCGCCAGTTTGTACTCCAGTTTGTGCTCCAGTTCCCATGCCTGCGGCCAGTGCAGGCCCCCTGCTCGGCGCGGTTACGGCGCGACGCATAAAGTCGGGGCGGCCCACTTCAGCACCGCCGGCAGTGATTTCAAATCAATATGAGTTTTTTACCGATCAGTACGCAAATTCCCGATTCGCATTATCATGTGCGCAGCCTGTCTTCCCCGCCATGCTTTCTTGATGGCCGACTGTGCCAGCGTCAGGGGATAGACAAATCGTCCATTGTGATTTTTCACCACGTCCCGATATCGCCACCATGATCCCATTTTCCATACTCGACCTCGCGCCCATCGCCGAAGGCAGCAACGCCAGCGAGTCATTCAAGAACACGCTGGACCTGGCGCAGCATGGCGAACGCTGGGGCTACAAACGCTACTGGCTGGCCGAACACCACGGCATGCCCGGCATCGCCAGCGCCGCCACGGCCGTCGTCATCGCCCATGTGGCGGCTGGCACGAAAACCATCCGCGTGGGTGCGGGCGGCATCATGCTGCCGAACCACTCGCCGCTGCTCATCGCGGAACAGTTCGGCACCCTGGAAGCACTGCATCCGGGCCGCATCGACCTGGGCCTGGGCCGCGCGCCCGGCTCCGACCAGACAACAGCGCGCGCACTGCGCCGCGACTTGCAGTCCGACGCGGAAGAGTTTCCGCAAGATGTGCTGGAATTGATTGACTACATGTCCGACGCGCCGCGCCAGCGCGTACTGGCCGTGCCCGGCAAGGGTGCGAAAGTACCGGTGTGGATACTCGGTTCAAGCCTGTTCGGCGCCCAGCTGGCCGCCCACCTGGGCTTGCCATATGCGTTCGCCTCGCACTTCGCGCCGCAAATGATGTTGCAAGCCGTGGCGTATTACCGCGAACATTTCAAGCCATCGACGCAATTGGCAAAACCGTATGTCATGCTGGGATTTAATGTGTTTGCCGCCGACACGGATGCACAAGCGCATCTGCGCGCCACCTCGATGCAGCAAGCCTTCGTCAACCTGCGCACGGGCCGCCCATCGCGCTTGCAGCCACCCGTGCCCGGCTATCTGGAACAGCTGGGCCCGCAGGAGCGGGCCATGCTCGATGCCGTCCTGTCATGCACGGCCATCGGCGCGCCAGACACGGTGAAGGCGAAGATGGCCGCCTTTATTGCCGCAACGGGTGCCGACGAGCTGATGATCACCTCGCAGATCTTCGAACACCAGCACCGACTGCGCTCGTATGAACTCACGGCGCAAGTGCATGCGGCGCTGGCGCAGCAGGCATAAAAACGCTGTCTGCACTGGCTGGAACGGGCGAGCTGAGACGCAAAAAACCGCTCACATTGCGCGGTTTTTATGCCGAGACAATTTACTTGGCTGACTGGCGCACCTTGCCAAACGCATCGCCTGCCTTCCAGAGCGGCATCCTCGCTGCATTCGCCACAGCTTGCCCCAGATTCAAAGTAAATTGCGCCTGCTGCGTCATGCCGGACAAATCCCAGCTGGCATCGTATTCATCGCTCACTTGATGGTAGCGGGGACCGTAGGCGGCCGCCTTGGCTTGCGACGCTGCCACGTCCTTGACGTACTCGCGGCCGCCATTGATGGAAAACGCCGGCACGCCCGCCTTGGCAAAGCTGAAATGGTCGCTGCGGAAATAAGCTCCGGCCAGGTCGGGACGTGCTTGCGCAATGTGCATGCCCATGCTTTTCGCCACGGCGGCGGCCATCTCTTGCAATTGCGTGCGCTCGCTGCCTTGCGCGCCGATGTCATGCGTGGCGCCCACGAAATTCAAGCTATCGAGGTTCAGCGCGGCCGCCGTCTTGTTCAAGGGCCACAGCGGGTCGGCCGCATACGCGGCACTGCCCAATAAACCCTGCTCTTCGGCCGCCACCCACAGAAAGATCTGCGTGCGCTTGGCAGGTTTCTTGACGGCTGCCTGCGCCATGGCCAGCAAGCCGGCCGTGCCGGAAGCGTTATCGACGGCGCCGTTGTAGATGATGTCGCCCGCTTTTTCGTCATCCTGGCCTTGCTTGCCCAGGTGATCCCAGTGGCCGCTGTAGATGACGGCTTCCTCTTTCAATAGCGGATCGGTGCCCGGCACCATGCCGGCAATATTGAACTGCTCGACCTTGCGCACGGCCGACTTCATTTCACCGCTCAGCTTGGCGTCCAGCGCAACGGCCTTGAAGTCCTTGCTTTCGGCTTGCGCGCGCAAGGCATCGAGGTCTTGCCCGCCGGCCGCAAACAAGCGGCGCGCCGCGTCTTGCGCAATCCAGCCTTGCAGCGGCGTGCCGGCCGCGCGGTGCGCCAATTGGAAGCGCTCGCTACCGCTCCAGCTATTTTGCACCACGCTCCAGTCGTACGAGGCGGACGGTTTGGTGTGGATCAGCAATACGCCGGCCGCGCCCTGACGCTGGGCTTCCTCGAATTTGTAGGTCCAGCGGCCGTAATAGGTCAGCGCCTTGCCCGCGAAGCGCTGCGGTTCGGTGACCGTGGGCTGCGGGTCATTGACCATCATGACGACGATCTTGCCTTTGACATCGACGCCCTTGAAATCGTTCCAGCCTTCTTCCGGCGCCGTGATGCCGTAGCCGACGAACACCAGCGGCGCGTCAAATGCGTGGGCGGCAACGGAGTCGCCCGTGGCCCAGACCCAATCCGGACCGAACGCCAGCGGCACAACCTTGCCAGCGGCGACGGCTTGCAGGCTGCTATCTTGTGGCAAGGATTTCACGCCGGCAATTTGCACGCTTTGGCGATAGCTATTGCCGCGCACCGGGCGCAAACCGGCCATCTGTGCCTGCGTTTCCAAATACGCCACCGTCAAGTCGGCGCCACGCTGGCCCGTGCCGCGCCCTTCCAGCAAATCGTTGGACAGGAAGGCCAGGTGGGCGCGCAGGGGCGCTTCCTGTACCAAGGGCAAAGCGGGAGCGGCATGCGCAGAAAATGTCAGCGCCAGGCTGGAAGCGAGGACAGTGGCGGCCAGGGAAAAATACAGCTGCTGCATAAGATCCTTTGGGTAAGAGGAGACAATCGGGCCGACGGATAGCCGGGCCGGCGATTGTATGCCATGCAGCAGGCACATCAAAATGCAGACCAAAAAAATCCCCGCAACAAGGGCGGGGATAACAGTGGGAAGAGCCTCAGACCAGCAAGGCCGCCGCCAGTGATTCGATCTCTTCCGCCGATTCGTCGAGAATGGTGTGCAAGGTACTGCCGCCGATGCCGAAGTCGATCTTCGCCGCCTCCAGGCGCCGCGCGGCGCTTTCCGGCGCATGCAGGGGCGAGCCCACGGGCGACAAATCGTTGGCCAGCACCAGCGTCGCGCCCAAGGTGCGAGGCGGGAACGGGCTGCCGCCATGCCACATGCCTTCGACTGCCTGCAAGACCATGTCGGGCACTTGCAGCTGGCGCAGCACGCCACGGCCGATCAGTTTTTCGCCGTATTCGATCCAGTCTTGCGTATTATCGTCGAGCAAGCCCGGATATTCCTCGGCGCGCGACAGCAGATAAAAGCCGCCTACTTCGTGCACGATGGCGGCGAACATGGCCGTTTCCACATCCACGTGCGTGACTTTCCGGGCGATCACCTGGCTCAGCGCGGCCACGTGCGCCGTGTGCTCCCACAGCTTGGCCGACTTGGCGCGCAATTGCGGGTCCGTGATCTGGCTGCCCAGCTGGCGCACGATGACGGACGCCACCATCGACTTTAATGTGGCAAAACCCAGGCGCGAGACGGCTGCGCGCACATTCGCGATTTCATTGCCGGAACGGTTGTAGGCGGCCGAGTTGGCCAGCGCCACGACCCGCGCCGACAGTAGCGGCTCGGCCATGATCATGCGGGCAGCTGCTTCGATATGGCACTCGGGGTCGTCCAGCGCTTCCTGCAGCTTCAAGGTAGCCTTGACGTTGGCGGGGAACGTCAGCTCGCCCTTGCTCGCTTGCAGCGCGATAATCTTGAATACTTCCAATCTGTCCATGGGTCAACCTCCGGTGCGGGCTTGTTCAAGCACTGCTATGTGGGTGATCCGGGAATGCGCATGCACTCCCGGACCAGCCCCCGTTTCCGGCAATATTACAGCAAGTTTATATGCAAAGATATTACTTTCCGGAAACTTTACCTGCGACGCCTTCGACAAAATAATCCATCTTCGTCAGCGCTGCATCGTCCAGCACGCCTTTGTCCAGGCGCACTTTGCCGTCGTTATCCTTGATCGGCGCACTGAAAGGATTGAGCTTGCCAGCAACCATCTCTTTTTCGCGTGCCAAAACAAACTGTTTCACATCGGCAGGCACGGCGGCGTTGATACCTTCCAGCTTGACCATGCCATCCTTGATGCCGCCCCAGGTGCTGCTGGACTTCCACGTACCGTCCAGCACGGCTTTTGCCTGCTGCGTGTAGTACTCGCCCCAATGATGGGTGACGGCGGCCAGCTGCGCCTTTGGCCCGTATTTTTTCATGTCCGAGTGGTAGGCGATCGCATACTTACCCTTCTCTTCCGCAGCCTGCACCACGGCAGTCGAGTCCGTGTGGTGGGTGACCACGTCGGCGCCCTGGCCGATCAGGGTGATGGCCGCATCGCGTTCCTTGCCCGGGTCGAACCAGCTATTGACCCACACCACTTTCACTTCCGCCTTGGGATCGACGCTGCGCATGCCACGCGTGAAGGCGTTAACGCCCTGCAACACCTCCGGGATCGGGAAGGCCGCCACATAACCGGCCACATGGGTCTTGCTCATCTTGCCGGCCAACACGCCGGCCAGGTAGCGGCCTTCGTAGAAACGGGCGTTGGTGTTGGCCACGTTCGGCGCCGTCTTGTAGCCAGTCAGGTGGATAAACTTCACATTAGGAAATTGCTTCGCCACTTTCAAGGTGGGATTCATGTAACCGAACGAAGTCGTGATGACCAGCTTGCTGCCAGTTTGCGCCAAATCGCGGATTACGCGCTCCGCATCGGCGCTTTCCGGCACGTTTTCCACATACTTGGTGGTGATCTTGTTGCCCAACGCCTTTTCCATTTCCTTGCGCGCCTGGTCGTGCTGGGTGGTCCAGCCAGCATCGCCGATGGGGCTGATATACACGAAGCCGACGTTCAGCGGCGCCGTCGCGGACGCGGGTGCGGCGGCCATGACGGACATGGCGGGCAGCAGCGCAGCACTGCAGACGGCGGCGCAGAATAGTTTCTTGGACATGGTTTTCCTTGTGATGGCCCCCCATCGAAAATAAAGAAGACAGCGCGCCGCGGGGGAATGACGGCGCGCCTTGGCACGGTACGGGCTAGCTGCCCGGATTGAAATGCTTGCCCAGCGAAGCTGGCATGTTCAGTTTGATGTAATTGGCATTGCTGGAGATCAAGACCAGCACGACGATGGCCGCCAGGTACGGCAGCATCGACAGCAGTTGCGAGGCGATGGGCACGCCCAGCGCCTGCACATGGAACGTCAATATCGTGATGCCGCCAAACAAATAGGCGCCGCCCACCACGCGCGCCGGGCGCCAGGTGGCAAACGTGGTCAGCGCCAGTGCGATCCAGCCGCGTCCCGCTACCATGCCCTCGACCCACAACGGCGTGTAGACGAGCGACAAAAAGGCACCGGCCAGGCCGCAGCAGGCGCCGCCGAACAGCACGGCGGCCAGGCGGATGCGCCGCACAGGGTAACCGAGCGCATGCGCGGATGCTGGCGACTCGCCCACGGCGCGCAACACCAGGCCTGATCGCGTGCGGTACAAAAACCAGGCGATGGCCACGCACAGCAGCAGCGACAGATACACCATCGGATGCTGGCGAAACAGGGCCGGCCCCAGCACGGGAATGTCTTCCAGGAACGGGATGCCGAAGCGGCCATTGTGCAAGCTGTTGCCCACATACTTCAAGCCGATATACGTCGACGCGCCCGCGCCAAACAGGGACAAGGCCAGGCCCGTTGCATACTGGTTCGTGCCCAGCCACACGGTCAGCCAGGCGAAGAAACCGGACAGCAGCACGCTGGCGCCCGCCCCCGCCAGAAAGCCCAGGGCCGGGCTGCCCGTGTTGACGGCCACGGCAAAGCCGGTGATGGCCGACACCAGCATCATGCCTTCCGCGCCCAGGTTCACCACGCCCGCCTTTTCATTGACCAGCAGCCCCAGCGCGGCGAGCATCAGCGGCGTCCCCGCATTGATGCTGGCGGCAATCAAGGGCGCTATCGTCAGGGCCAGGTTATCCATTTTTTCTCCAGCGCAATTTGTATTGAATCAGCACGTCGCAAGCGAGCAAGGCGAACAGCAAGATGCCCTGAAACACGCCGGTAATCGCACTCGGCAACCCCAGGCGCGATTGCGCCAGTTCGCCGCCGATATAGAACAGGGCCATGACGAAGCTGGAAAAAATCACGCCCACGGGATGCAAGCGCCCCACGAAAGCGACAATGATGGCGGCAAAGCCGTAGCCGGGCGAGACCGTGGGCGTAAGCTGCCCCATCGGCCCCAGCACTTCGCAGGCACCCGCCAGACCGGACAGGGCGCCGCAGATCAGCAAGGAAGACCACAAGGTCTTGCGCGAGGAAAAGCCCGCATAACGGGCGGCGGCCGGCGCCATGCCGCCCACGCGCAGGCGGAATCCGGCAATGCTGCGTGACAAATACAGCCAGCCACCCAGCGAGGCCAGCAAGGCGAAGACGATGCCCACGTGCAAGCGCGTATCGCTGATCAACATCGGCAACAGCAAGCCGTCGGACAGCAGTTTCGATTGCGGAAAATTAAACCCTTCCGGATCGCGCAGCACACCGTAGACGAGATAGCTGAGCAGCAATTGGGCGATGTAGACCAGCATCAGCGAGACCAGGATTTCACTGGCGTTGTAGCGGTCGCGCAGCCAGGCCACCAAGCCCGCCCACAGCATGCCGCCCGCCATGCCGGCCAGCAGCGATATACCGATGATGGCAGCACCACCCACGCCATCGTCGAGGTAGAGCGCGGCCGCGCCGCCGCAAATGGCACCCAGGGTCAGCTGGCCTTCCGCGCCGATGTTATAAATGTTGGCGCGAAAGCAGATGGCCAGGCCCACGGCGATCAAGAGCAGCGGCGCCACCTTGAGGCCCAGCTCGGACCAGCCGTGCGCGTCGCGCAAGGGTTCCACGAAGAAGACGGCCAGTCCCGCCAGCGGATCGTGTCCCAGCGCACTAAATAACAGCGCGCCGCACAGCACGGTGAGCAGCACGGCCAGTACGGGCGACAGCCACGACATCAGGCGCGACGGGCTAGGCCGGGCTTCCAGGCGCAAGGCGAACTTAGTCATGGGCCGCCCCCTTCGGGTATGCGGGACGCTTTTCCAGCTGCAAGGCAAACTTAAGCATGGGTCGCCTCCTGCGGCCACAGCCCGCTCATCCACTGTCCGACGAGAGTCACGCTGGCCTCGCCCACGTCCAGCGACGGTGAAATTTTTCCTTTCGCCATCACCAGCAAGCGGTCGCTGATATCAAACAATTCATCGAGTTCCTCCGATACCACCAGCAGGGCGCAGCCAGCGTCGCGCAGCGCTAGCAATTCGGCGCGGATTTGCGCGGCCGCGCCCACGTCCACGCCCCAGGTCGGCTGCGCCACCACCAGCACGGTGGGTTCGCGCATGACTTCGCGCCCGACTATATATTTCTGCAAGTTGCCACCCGACAGGCTGCGCGCCAGCGCTTGCGGCCCGCCCGCCTTCACCTGGAAGCGCGCGATGATGGCGGCCGCCCGCTGCGCGATCACGTGGTGACGCACGAAGCCGTGGCGGATGGTGGCCGGTGTCTGCAAGCTCAGCAAAATGTTGTCGGCCAGCCCCATGTCGGGCACGGCGCCACGCCCCAGCCTTTCCTCCGGCACGAAGCCGAAACCCAGGGCGCGACGCCGGCCTGGCGGCAAGCGGCCCGCCTGGGTACCGTTCAGCACAATGCTGGCGGGGGCCGCGCGCATGTCCTCGCCCGACAGGGCAGCCAGCAATTCCTGCTGACCATTGCCGGACACGCCAGCGATGCCGACGATCTCGCCCGCGCGCACGTCGAAGTTAATATCGCGCAACTCAGTGGCGAATGGATGACTCTTCGGCAAGTCCAACTGCCGCACGCTCAGCATGGCCGCGCCCGGCGTGCGCGCCACGCGCGTGACGGCGGGCGGCTCGGCCCCTATCATCAGGCGCGACAGGCTGGCCGCAGACTCTTGCGATGGGTCGCATACGCCCGCATTCTTGCCCGCGCGCACCACCGTGCACGTATGGCACAGGGCGCGGATCTCGTCGAGCTTGTGGCTGATGTAAAGGATGCTGCAGCCTTCGGCCGCCAGTTGGCGCAAGGTGCCAAACAGTTTTTCCACGGCGCCCGGCGTCAGCACCGAGGTCGGTTCATCGAGAATCAACAGTTGCGGCTTGGCCAGCAAGGCGCGCACGATTTCCACGCGCTGGCATTCACCCACCGACAAGGTGTGGACGTGGCGCTGCGGCTCCAGGTCCAGGCCGTACTGCCGCGCCGTCGCCTCGATGCGCTGCGCCAGTTCCGCCATATTGGTGCCGGCAGGCAAACCGAGGGCGATGTTTTCCGTCACCGTCAAGGTGTCAAACAGGGAAAAGTGCTGGAACACCATGGCGATACCCAGCGCGCGCGCGGCCGACGGGTTGGCGATCTCGACCTCGCGGCCATTCCACAGGATGCGGCCACCATCGGGCTGCACGGCGCCATAGATGATTTTCATCAAGGTCGATTTACCGGCGCCGTTTTCGCCGAGCACGGCGTGAATCTGTCCGGGTGCCACGCTCAGGTGGATGCCGTCATTGGCCACCACGGACGGATAGCGCTTGCTGATGTCGTGTAATTCCAGGCGTGTCGTCATTGTTTTTTCGTGCCTCACTGCATGGTCGCCGGCATCGATGCCGGTGGGGGAAATCAAACTGCGGTCTCTCAATTGCTGTCTCTATCGTATCGGCATCCGCAACGCTTGGGGACGGGCCGGGCGGCGCGTACTTTCTATTTCCGCAAAAAAACAACACCTGTATACAATTTTGAAAAAAATTATCAGCTTTAGCACTACCGCCTTGCCCGGTAAGAGCGAGAAAATGCGATGATTATATGCAAGAAATGATAGTAAGTATGCAGAAAATGCATATTGTCCGGTGCGGCGATGCTCGCATCATGGATTCACAGGCGCCAATATGCCCATCGCATCGCTTCCTGCGCACTACGCGCCCTGCCATCATTAGTTACCATTTTTCAACACCGCCATCAGGAGCCGAAAGTGCCAAAAACCATACCGTGTCTGTTGCTCTGCCTCACTACCACCCTCGGCATGGGCGCGACCGCCCAGGCTGCCGATTGGAGCGATACCGCGCTGAGCTGGCGCGCCGGCAATGACTACCGCGAGCCGTTCAATCCGAACGACATCAAGAAAAACATCTTTGCCATCACGCATGCCAGCGGCTACAAATACGGCAGCAACTTCGTCAATCTCGATTTCCTCATGTCCGACAGCAAGGATCCGGGTGCGCTGGGCAAGACTTCCGGCGCGCAAGAGGCCTACCTGGTGTACCGCAACACCATCGACATCGGCAAGGTGCGCGGCAGCGACATCAAGTTCGGCCCCGTGCGCGGTGTCGGCGTCACCCTGGGTTTTGATGTCAACACGAAAAATGACGTTGGCTACAACTCGCGCAAGCGCATGCTGGTGGCCGGCCCTACCCTGATGTGGGACGTGCCCGGCTTCTTCAACACCAGCCTGCTGTTGCTGCGTGAAAGCAACGCCCCTAGTGGCGCCTTCCCGCCTATCTCGCAAGTAAGCGGCCGCTACACGTTTAAAACGCACGCCATGCTGGCAGGTGCCTGGGCCATCCCCCTGTCGCCGCTGTTCTCGTTCGAAGGTTTCTTTAACCTCATCGATGCAAAAGGCAAGGATGAAGTGGGACGCGACACGGCGGTGGAAACGAATATTGACATGCAAGTAATGTACGACGTGGGTGCGGCCCTCGGTAGCGCCAAGAACACCTTCCGCGTGGGCCTGGAATACCAGTACTGGAAGAACAAGTTCGGCAACGCGGCCACCACCACGGGCAATGTGGGCCAGACGGCGAAGACGCCGATGATACGCGCGGAGTACCATTTCTAAGAATCATTGTCACGCGTCAACATCCACGCGCGCGCCTGATGCCAGCATGAAGCTTTCCTGCTGGCCGAGAGCGCGACCGTGGAACAACTATTGCCGTATTACGAGCGTGAACTGGGCCTGTTTCGCCAGTACACGCGCGAGTTTTCCAGCCGCTACCCGAAAGCGGCCGGGCGCCTGCTGATCGCCGGCGACAGCTGCGAAGATCCGCATGTCGAGCGCCTGATCCAATCCGTCGCCCTGCTCACGGCCAGAGTCGCCAAGCGCCTCGACGACGCCTATCCGCAATTTACCCACGCCCTGCTCGACACCCTGTACCCGCACTACCTGCGACCATTTCCCTCATGCTCCATCGTGCGCATCGCTGCCGATGAAGCAGCGGGCGGCGGCCAGTTGGCCCAGCTTGCGCAAGTGCCGCGCGGCACGCTGCTGCGCTCGCAGCCAGTGCAAGGCGTGGCTTGCAAGTTCACCAGTGCATATGACGTGACTCTGGCGCCGCTGGTCATTTCTCGCCTGCATTTTTCGCCGCTTATCGACGCGCCGCCCGGCCTGCGCCTGTCCGCTGGCACCAGCGCCCTGCTCAGCATTCAATTCAGCAGCAGCAGCGACAACTACCACTTGGACCAGGCCGGCTTTTCCAGCCTGCGCCTGTTTGCCGATGGCGAACCGTCCGTGCGCGCGGCCCTGCTCGACGCCCTGTTCCTGCGCGGCGCGGGCGCCTACGTCGCGCTGGACGATCACAGCCCGTGGCTGGCCGTCGATGGCACGCCGCTGACGCCGGCCGGCTATGCGCAAGACGATGCGCTGATCCCCATTTCCGCCCGTTCGCATCCGGCACTGCGTCTGCTGACCGAGTATTTCGCCTTTCCGGAAAAATTTCATTTCATCGATATCGCCTGGTCACTGCTGGCGCCCTTGCTGCCAAAACAGTGCCGCCAGTTCACCTTGCACCTGCCACTGCAGGGCGTGCGCAGCGACAGCCACGAGGCGCGGCTGTTGGCCGGCGTCAGCGGCAACAACCTCTTGTTTGGCTGCACGCCCGTCGTCAACCTGTTTGCCAAGTCCGGCGTGCCGATCCGCCTCACGCATACCGAGCCCGACTACGCCCTGCTGGCCGATGCCACGCATGCGTTTGCCTACGACATCCACAGCATCGAGGCCGTCACCGTGCTGCGCAAGGATGAGGCGAGCGAGCGCCTGAGCACCTTCTTGCCGCTATATGCTTCGCTGCGAGGCGCCCAGGCCGAGCAGGGCCAGGAATATGGCAAAGACCGTGGCAAAGACCGTGGCCAAGATCATGGCCAATATTGGCTGGCGCGCCGCGACGAAACCGTGGCAGCCATCAGTCCCGGTCATGAAATGCGCCTCTGCCTGATTGACCCGCAATTTTCACCGACTAGCGCCGCCTGCGCCACCGTCTCGACACAGCTGCTGTGCAGCAACCGCGACTTGCCCACGCAATTGCATTACGGCTTGCCCGGCGGCGACCTGCTGGCCGAAGACGTGCCCGACGGCATCCCCGCGCGCTTCCTGCGCAAGCCCACGCCCAGCATGCGCTTCCTGGCCGACACGCACTGGCGCCTGATTGCGCACCTGTCGCTCAATTACTCGGGCCTGACGCAAGTGGGCCTGGGCGAATTCCAGAAAATGCTCAGCCTGTACGACCTGCCCCGTTCGCCCACCACGCAGCGCCTGATCCAGGGCATCGTCACGCTGGAACACGGCAGCACGCGCGCGTGGATGCCGACCGTGCCGTTTCCCACCCTGATGCCCGGCATCGCCATCCGCGTGGGCATCGACGAGCAAGCCTTCGTCGGCAGCAGCATCTATGTTTTTGCCCAAGTGCTGCAGCGCTACTTCGCCCTGAACAGCCAGCTCAACTGCTTTAGCCAACTGACGCTGCTGTCGCAGCGCAGCGGCGAGGAACTCATCCGATGCCCAGAGCGCAGCGCCGACGCCACCCCAGCGTGATCGAGCAATTGCTCGATGCGCCGCAGCGCTTCGAGTGCTTCCAGGCGCTGCGCCTGCTGCTGGCGTGGCTAGCCGAACACGGCATCGATGAATACACGGCGCTGCAAAAAATCCTACGCTTCGACAATAGCGTCTCGCTGCGCTTTCCCGCCAGCCAGATTGAGGCGCTGGCGATAGGTGATATGGCCGATGCCGATGCCTTGCTGCAAGCGCTGCTGTCCGGCCAGAACCAGCACATCCACCTCACGCCCGCCTTCATGGGCTTGCTGGGCTGCCAGGGTAGCTTGCCCAGCCACTATTCGGAACGCATCGCCGCGCACCAGCATAGCGAACGCGACACCAGCGCACGCGCTTTTCTCGACCTATTTTCCAGCCGTACCGTCACCCTGTTTTACCAGGCCTGGCAAAAATACCGCATCGAGCACGCCGGCCACGGCGGCGCCTTCCTGTCGCGCCTGCTGGCCCTGGCCGCGTGCCAGCCGGGCCAGGGCCAGGACGAGGTGGCGATCGGCCTGTACTCGGGCTTGCTCCAGCAGCGCACCATCTCATCCATCGTGATGGCGCGCATCCTCGGCGAGCACTTCGGCGTGCCCTGCCACATCGACGAAGCGACGGGGGGCATGGACGTGCTGGCGCCGCGCGAACAAACGGCGCTGGGCATGGCCAATGCCGTGCTGGGCCAACGCGCCACCATCGGCGAGCGCTGCCGCCGCCCCGACCTGGCCGTGCGCCTGCGCCTCGGTCCGCTCACGGCGCAGCAGCACGCGAGCTTCCTGCCGCGCGCGCCCGGTAGCGTAGCGCTGCGGCGCATGCTGATGCTGTTCGGCCAGCCGCTCATGCGCTACGACATCGTGCTGGTACTGCACGCCAGCGAGGTGCGGGGACTGGCATTGACGACCGCGCCACACGCTGGACTCGGCTGCAACAGTTTCCTCGGCATTGGCACGACACCGCGCCACCGCGACGACATGCATTACGAAATGCAACTGATGCCTTCAATCAACGATTGAAGCTTGCGGCTGCGCAAAACGCTGGTGTTCGCTATTGCTACAGTCGCTCAACGATTCCTACCGTGAAGCGATGCGCGATGAGCAAGTTCCCCGAGATGACGGCGGCATGGACGGCATTAGTGGGCGAGATGCAGGGCCAGCGCCTGCTGCGCCTGCATTTTCCGCATGGCGATGCGCCAGCCCACAGCCAGTTCCTGGCCAACAGCCTGGCCGCCAGCGAAAGCCTGTCGCGCGATTTTTCCTATGTGGTGGAAGTGCTGTCCGACGATGCGGCCATCGCCCTCGACAAAGTGATGGGGAAAATGGTGACCGTCGAACTGGTGCGCGAAGACGGCAGCTTGCGCTACTTCAACGGCTATGTGTTTGAATTTCGCTTCCTGCGCACGGACGGCGGCTTCGCCTTTTATGAAATGGTGCTGGAACCGTGGCTATCGCATTTGCGCTTGCGGCAAAACAATGTCGCCTTCCACGGCTTGACGGTAGCGGCGCTGACCGACAAGGTGTTCGATGACTACCTGATGCGCGACTATAAGCTGGCCGCCAGCGGCGCGGATCCCGCCATCACCTACATTTGCCAGCACAACGAGAGCGACCACAACCTGCTGCACCGCCATTGGGAACAGCTGGGCTGGCACTATCGCTACGAACACCGCCACGACGGCCACACCTTGTGGCTGGACGACGACAGCACCACCGGCAAGCCCATCGATGGCGCATCGAGCGCCATGCCCTTCCAGCACCAGGCCGGTTCCATGGAAGATGATGGAGTGCATCAATGGGGCACTGTGCGGCGCATGGCCTCGGCCCGGATGACGCTAGCCAGCTTCAACTTCAAGAATCCGCGCAGCGCCCGCGCCAGCGGCGACTCGCTGAACCGCCAAGGCGGCGTGCCATCCCTGGAAGTGTATGAAAACACGGGCAGCTATGGTTTTAAAAACATCGACGACGGCGAAGCCCTGGCACAGCGACGCATGGAAGAGCTTGATGCGCAGGGCCAGCTGTTCGAGGCGCAGGGCAACGACCGCACCGCGCAGCCGGGGCGCTGGTTCACCCTGGACGGGCATTTCGACAGTGCAGCTTCGGGCAAGGCCGCTGGCGAATACCTGATCCTGTCCGTGCACCACTACGCCAGCAACAACTACCAGCAAGGGCACGGCGCCACCTCGCACTACAGCAACACATTTACGTGCATCCCGCGCGCCACTCCCTGGCGCCCCGGCCGCCATTTTCATAGCCGCGAACCGAAGATCTACGGCGTACAGACAGCGACCGTGGTCGGGCCGCCCGGCGAGGAAATCCATACGGACGGTTATGGTCGGGTGAAGGTGCAATTCCACTGGGACCGCCTGGGCAGCTTCGACGACAAAAGTTCGCCGTGGATACGCGTGATATCGAACTGGGCAGGCCCGAACTTCGGCCATATCAGCCTGCCCCGGGTGGGCATGGAAGTGGCCGTGCAATTTCTCGACGGTAACGTCGCCATGCCCATCATCATCGGCTGCGTCTACAACGCGCGCAATATGCCGCCATGGGACTTGCCAGCGAACAAGACGCAAAGCGGCATGCTCAGCCGTTCCTCGAAGAAGGGCTCCAGCGCACACGCCAACGCCTTGCGCTTTGAAGACCGCAAGGATGCGGAAGAACTATGGCTGCATGCGGAAAAAGACCAGCGCATCGAAGTCGAGCATGACGAATCGCACTGGGTCGGCAATGACCGGAAAAAGACTGTCGATCGCGATGAAACCGTGCACATCAAGCGCGACCGCACGGAAACGGTGGGCCACGATGAAGACATCACCGTGCACAACAACCGCCGTGAGCGCGTCGACCATGACGAACACATCGACATCGGCGACAACCGCCACGAACACGTGGGCGGCAACGAGCAGGTGCAGATTGACGGCCACCGTTCAGAACGGGTAACCCTGGCCAAGGACGAAACGATAGGCTTGGCCAAGGTGCTGACCATAGGCGCGGCCTACCAGACCACCGTCATCGGCGCCATGAACACCACCGTGGTGCTGGCGCAGGCTGAGCAGATCGGCCTGGCGAAAAGCGTCATCGTCGGCGCCGACAGCACGCTCACGGCCACCGATTCGCACACGATGACGGTGGGCACGTCCAGTATCACCATCACGCCGGGACGCATCGAACTGGTTGCCGATGAAATCATCATCCGCGGCAGGTCCAAGGTGCAAATCCATGGCGACGACATCGACAACAATCCGGGCTGACGATGAATGACGCCGGCACAGCCCATTTCAACATCCCCAACCTGCTCTTCGATAACCGCACGCCGCACGCGGCCTGCCAATTCGACATGGTCGACCAGTTTGGCGAGGCCTTTCATGTGGTGGTAGCGCGCATGGGCTACACCTTGGGCCCCTGCGGCGCGGACGGCCTGGCCAGCCTGCAGCCCATGGCGCGTCAGTCGCCGCTGGCCACGGAAGACCAGCACCTGGGCGGCGACACGCAGGCAGGCACCATGCAGGAAAGCGACTTCGCACCGTACAAGCCACGCTGCGACGTGATCGTCAATGGCGTGGCGCACGCACCGCGCGGGCAGGCGATGCCACAATTTCTCGTCAACTTGAAGGTGCAGTCAGAAAAGAAAATCCTGATCGACAAGACTTTGCAAGTGTGTGGCGAGCGCGCCTTCCGCAAGAAAGCCGTGCTCACGCGCCTGGCGCAAGGCTGCGCCCGCATTGCCACCGTGGGTTTGCTGCGGCCCAATCCGTGGCACTTATCGGCGCCGGAAGCGTTCCTGCAATTGCCGCTGCACTACGCTTACGCGTATGGCGGCCAATGCCGCATCGAGGCCGATGACTGCAACGCGGCGCAACACGATTCTTGCCAGGCCAATCCGCTGGGGAGGGGTTTTGCGCGCCACTGGTACCTGGATGCGAAACAGATCAATGAGGTGCCAGCGCCCCGTATCACACAACCATCGATCACGGATGCATCTCTGCCATGCACGGCCGCCCAGTTCTGGCAAGGCGCGGGCGGCAAGGCGCTGCCCGCGCCGGCGGGTTTGGCCGCTATCGGCCGAGGCTGGCTGCCGCGCCGCGCGCTGGCAGGCAGCATCGTCGTCAAGGACAAATGGGATGCCGATGAAGTCCCCGCCCTGCCGGAAGACTTCGATTTCGCCTACTGGAACAGCACGCCTCCGGACCAGCAATGTCCGCACCTGGCGGGACTGGAGAAATTCACCTTGACCAATCTGTGCCGCCACGACCACCGCTCGGCCCGCATCGACCCGCGCGGCAACACCGTGCTGCGCTTCGCCCTGCCGCAACAGGTGCTGTGCCTGCTGCTGGCGGATAAGAACGATCAGTTGCTCGTCTGGCGACTGGCCATCGATACGGTGCTGCTCGATCCTGAGGCGGCCAGCGTGGAACTGGTGTGGCGCGCCATCGTACCGGCCGACGCGGGCCAAGTCGCGTCGCGCCTGCTGCACCTGACGGAGGCGGCACAAATCTCCCGCATCGAACTGCTGGAACAGGCCCAGGAAGCGCTGGGCAAGGCGGCCGAGCAAGGTAAAAACAATGACAAATGAAACCGTCACCAAAGCTTCGCGCTTCTATTGCGTCAGCCTCAGCCCAGACATTTGCAAGACGCCCGTCGGCTCCAGCACGCCGCCTATTCCCTACAGCATCATCGGTGAATTTGCTGAAGCACAGAACGCCTCGCCCAACGTCAAGTCGCACAGCGAACCCGTCATCCTGCACCAGCGCAGCATCATTCCCGCCGTCAAGGGCGACGCGGCCGGCAAGGCGGGCGGCGTCAAGAGCGGTACCGTCGGCAAGCAGGTCGACACCAAGGTCGCCAGCGCCATCCACCGCGCCAACGGCGCTAATTTAGTGCAGATGGGGCGTGAAGTATGGATGAATTCGCGCAATACCGTGGGCAAGATTTATGAGCGAGGCGCAGAGGCGGCCAAGCCCGTGCTCAAGGAACTGAAGGCGGCGATACGGGAAGCGGCGCAAGACTACAAGGATCATGGCTCCAAAAAAATGCATGGCGCCGCCGAAGACCTGGTGGACGCGGGCGGCACCATCTTGACAGGCAGCGCGGTGCTGGGAGTCGCCGGATTGGGCGTGGCGGCAACGGGCATTGGCCTGCCGGCAGCTGCCGCGATGGAAACAGCGGCAGCAACGGGCGCTGTTACCGGCACGGCGACCGTTGCCAGTGGAACCGCAGTGAAAGCCTCGGCCACGGTGTTTGATCAGGCGGCCGACTACCTATTGACAGGCAAAACACCAGATTTGATCAATACCGCCTCAGACATCGTCATGAATGCGACAGAATCATTATTGCACGCGGCGGTCTTCAGCAAGATTCCCGGCGGAAAAATGCTGAGCAAGTTCCTCGGCAAAAAAGCGGCGCCGAGCGTCAAGCAGGTCAAGGACAAGCTGGTCGGCAAAAAACCGGACAAGCCGCCCCCAAAACTCGACCAACCTCCCCCAAAAAATGGCGGTGACGACGGCAAGAGCCGGGGCAAGAAGGAACCGAAATCGGAAGCCCCCTCCGACTGCTGCCCCAAGGATAGCGGCCCCGCAAAAAAACCCGTCAAAGGCCGCAAGCCCGTGCATTTCGGCACGGGGCAGGAAATCCTGTACCAGACCGATTTCGCCCTGGAAGGCGCCATACCCATCGCCTGGACGCGTTGCTACCGCTCCGGCGCCGAATGCGAAGACGAGGGTTTGCTGGGCGCGCGCTGGTCAACGCCCTACACCACCAGCCTGTCGCTGTGCGATGCAGGCATCGTGGTGCACGACGACAGCGGCCGCGCCCTGCGCCTGCCTGGCCTGAAACCGGGCCAGCAACACGACAGCCGCAAGGAAGGTTTTACGCTGACGCGCGACGGCGCCGACACCTTTACCGTGCTGTGGCGCGACGGCAGCGTCGACCGCTACGCGCGCGCTGAAAGCGGCTCGCTGCCGCACGGCTACGACGGCGTCAACGCCATGCTGGCCCCGTCCGCTCCCGTCGCCACGCAGCGCTTTGCCCTCGTGCGCAGCGAAGGGCGCGATGGACGCGGCATCAGCATCGAGCGATGCATGGATGCCAAACCGGGCGCAGTGCTGCTGCGCCTGCGCAGCGATGATGGCAGCGTGCTCGAAGCCATGCGTGGTGCTGAGGAAAAGGCCATCCACATCGCCAGCATCGACGAGGTATTTGCCGACGGCAGCCGCCTCTGCCACGTCCGCTACGCCTATGCCCTTGAGACGACCGATACCCAGCCGCCCTTCGCGCCCCGCTACAACCTGATCAGCCAGTCGAATGCGCTCGGTGACACGCGCCGCTACAGCTATCGTCACCACCTGCTCACGTCGTGCAGCAGCTACACGGGTTTTAGTTACGAGCTGGAATGGGTCAGCCTGGACGCGCTGCGCGAGCGCTGGAGTGGTTCCCCATTGAGCGAACAGGAGCTGGCGCAGCGCCATCCCGTCACCATCGCCAACAGCTACCAGGCACGCGCCATCGCCACCCGGGCCTGCGATGGCAGCGAACACACGCGCATCGATTACGTGGACAACGACACCAGCCGCGTCACGGAAAACGGCAGCATCCTCGAATACACCTTCGACGCCAACTGGCTGGTCACCGAGGTAAGCCGCATCATCGATGGCAAGTCCGCCTCGCTGGGCCGGCGCGAGTGGGACCGCGATGGCATGCTGCTGGCCGACATCGACGCCAACGGCGCCGCCACGCGCTACGTCTACGATGCAGTAGGCAACCTGATCCGCAGCACCGATGCCAAGGGATACGCCAGCAGCGTCGCATACGATGACGGGAACCAGCCCGTCGCCTTCACCGATGCGCTGGGCAACACCAACTTGCGCGAATACGATGCAGCAGGCCGCCCCGTGAGCATCACGGACGCCTTGGGCCACGTCACGCGCTACCGCTACGACCAGCGCGGCCAGCTGGTGGAACTGATCGACGCCAGGGGCGGCAGCAAGCATTTCCAATACAAGCGCCGGGGCTTGCTGACCAGCTACACGGATTGCTCCGGCAACAGCAGCGAGTACAACTACGACAAGCAGGGAAGATTGACGGCGGTACGCGATGCCATGAGCCACGTCAGCAGCTATGAGTACGATGGCCTCGGCCGCCTGACCGAGCTCATCGCACCAGACAAAACACGCGAACATTACGCCTACGATGCAGACGGCAATCTGGTCTTGCACGTGGATGGCGCCGGCCAGCAGACGCGCTACCGCTACAACGGCCAGGGCTTGCCCGTGGAGCGCACGGACGCCGTCGGCCATACGGTGCAGTACCGCTACGATGCAGCGCTGCAACTGACGGAATTGATCAACGCCAAGGGCGAAAGTTATCAACTCGCGTATCACGCGGAAGGCTGGCTGACGTCGGAAACGGGCTTCGACGGCAAGCGCACGCAATACAGCTATGACCAGTCCGGCAACCTCACCGCCAGCGAGTGCGGCAGCCAGCGCACGCTGCTGCTGCGCGACGCACTCGGTTTGTTGCAAGTCAAGACCACGGCGGACGGCGTGGTGCGCTACGCCTACGATGCGCTGGGGCGGTTGACAGCCGTATCCGCGCCGCAAGCCGAACAGCGCTTTGTCCACGATGCCCTGGGCCAGCTGACCGAAGAGCGCAGCGCATATTTCCTGCAATCCCTGCCCGACGCCGGCAGGCTGCCCAACGCCCCGCGCGTGCCGGATGCCAGCTTCGTCATGACGCACGCCTATGATGAGCTGGGCAACCGCATCCAGACGGTCTTGCCGAACGGACGCCGCATCGACACCTTGCGCTACGGTTCCGGCCACTGGCATGGCGTGCTGTGGCAAGGCAAGGCCGTGGTCGATGTCGAGCGCGACAAGCTGCACCGCGAAAAGCAGCGGCAGCTCGGTAGCAGCGGTTTGCTCGCCACACGCCAGTACGACCCGCAATCGCGCCTCACGCAGCTGACCCTGGCGCGTGGCGCCGACGCGCCCGCCCCCGTGCGCGAGCGCCGCTTCGCATACGATGCGCAAGGCAAGCTGAGCACCATTTTTCAAACAGGCGCCACCGCTGCCGGCCCGCTCGGCAAACTCAGCTACACCTATGACCCCGTCGGCCAGCTACTGTCCGCCGTGCAAGCAGGCCTGGCCGAACACTTCGCCTTCGATCCGGCAGGCAATCTGCTCGACACGGCGCCCGCGCCCGGCAACGTACTGAAACGCTACGGCGATACTGAATACGATTACGACGAGCAAGGCAATGCAACCAGCAAGCGCTTCCATCCGCCGGGCAGGGAGTCGACGTGGAGCGATCTGGCGCTCGAATACGACGCCGAAAACCGCTTCAGCCACGCTACCAGGACGGAGCGCCAGTCACGCCACCGCGCCCACTATTTCTATGACGCGTTCAGCCGCCGCATCGCCAAACGCGTCGAGGATGCACGCTGGAACAAGCAACAAAACATCACCAAGGACCAGCCCGGCAACTGCGGTAGCAGCATCAGCTTCTTCGTCTGGGATGGCGACACGCTGGCACAGGAACTTGGGCACGAAGAAACGGTCACATACCTGTACGAGCCGGACAGCTTCGTGCCGCTGGCCAGGATCGCGTCGGCCGCCTGCCGACAGGCAAGCGCGGTCCACCTGCCGCGCGTCGCGCAATGGGATTTACCGGCCACCCACCACGACACCGAACTGCAGGCAGCGATTGCGCAAGAGCAGGCGAGCATAGAGGCGCACCATGTATCGGCATGGCAGCGTACCCAGGCGGCAGCCGATGGCGCGGCAGCACACGACAGCATCACCCACTACCACTGCGATCACCTGGGTACGCCGCGCGAGTTGACGGATGCGCAAGGGAACGTGGTCTGGAGCGCGCGCTACAAAGCGTGGGGGCGTTTGCTGCACGTAGAGGGAGAAATCGACCAGCCGCTGCGATTTCAGGGGCAGTATGAGGATCAAGAGACTGGGCTGTTTTACAACCGGTATCGCTACTATGATACTGACGCATCGAGATATCTAAATCAGGATCCTGCCGGGCTGTCTGGTGGTATGAATTTATATTCCTATGCACCAAATCCTACAATGTGGATTGATCCACTTGGACTACAAAAAAAATGTGGAACATGTTGCCTCGGCGGGCGTTTTTCAAGTGCTGACAGTGCCGCTCGCGCAGCATTAATCCGCTACAACTCAAAATCAATTCGAGATAATCTTGAATATGGCGGCTTAATTTACAAAGGAAAGAATGGGAAGTACGATTTCACAAGAGCAACACGGGGAGATAATGACGGAGTAAATCCATGGGAAGGAAACAAAATCGCAAAAAACTGTGAGGAATCTGGATACTGGCACACTCACGGAAATTATTCAACAGAAAATGGAACACCAACAACAAAAGAGAAAGATTACTATGACAGCAATAATTTTTCCAGGGCCGACATAGATATTGCGAAATCTAAAGGAATAGGGAAATTTGAATATAGAGGTTATTTAGGCACTCCGAGTGGCGCATTAAAAGGATACAACTCAAAAAATGGAAAGATTTACAATTTATGAAAAAAATCACCATTTATCTAATCGCATTTATTTCTCTATCACTTAGCGGACATGCCGCGTCAAAAAACCTAGATAATCAAAAAGGGAAAAAAATGGAAAACTCAGAAAATGTGAATCATATGATATTAGGAAAATATTTAATATATTCCATTATAGCCTATGAGGATTTTGAAAAAAAACAAAGAAATATTGAAGATTTCATTATCCACATAAAAGATGAGGATAATGAAATAGAATTAACATTCCACCCAAACCTTGCAAAGGGAGAGAATCCAATACTAGGAGGGAAAACCTCGCTGGGTCGAACGGTGGTCTATCTTATATCAAAAAAAGACAAGAAAATAATTAAAATAAATTATCAAAAATAAATTTCATAAAATTACATTAAAGCAAGTTATGTTCATAAAAAGTTCTTAAAAATGACCAGCAACCACATTCCACAACGGGCCATCGGTGCAAAACACCTATCCATGCGCTCAAGGAATCGCAGCAAAGGAAGCAGCTATTGGCAAATACATTACAGACGCAGGAGGAGGAAATCAATATTTCATTGATGATTCAGATAATTCAAAACTCAAATCTAACGCAAAAATATTTAAATTTCCGAGGCCGTAAATGAATATAAATAAGAATACTAGAGATATTGAAATAAATTATAATTTTCACGTAAACAAAAACACATCAACCAAAGAAAAAAAACATAAATTTTCTTGAAAGTTTTGGAGAAATAAATGATTTTGAAACATATAGCATGCAAAATATTAAATTTCTCACTCTGGAAACAAGAGTAAATTTAAGATTTAAAAATGGAATAATTTACATTATTGAAATAATCTGGACAGATGGAATAACAAACAGACTTGGATATGACTCCAGTCACTCGGACATGATCAATGAAAAAAAATATCTAAGTGTCAAGACCCGTCTGGTTATAAACACGCTTAACAAATAAATCCGGCTTCTTTGCCTGCCACTCTTTGAGCGCCTGGATGGGAGTTTGATGGTTTAAGGCGCGCTGCGGAATGTTGTGGTTGTAGAGTTTCAGATAGCTTTGTAGCGTCGATGCGAGTTCTGCCGCAGACTCGAATCGCATCTGGCCGACGATCTCGCTGATGCGCCCGTTGAAGCGCTCAACCATGCCGTTCGTTTGTGGATGGCGTGGCGGAATCAGTCGATGCTCAATGCCAAACTGCTTGCAGAGACGATCAAAGACATGATGGCCACTGGGTTCCCTCTTGCGGCTCTGGCTGGTGAAACGATCCGTGAACTGGCTGCCGTTATCGGTGAGCAGTTTGACGATCTTGACGGGGCACGCCTTTTTCACTTTGTTCAGGAAGTCGACGCTGCTGCAGTCACTTTGGTCGGCGTAGATTGCCATGTAGACCCAGCGTGTAGCGCGGTCAATGGCGACAAACAGATAGCGCCGCTGTTGCTCGTCGGGCATCTGCGGCAAGTACTTGATATCTATATGTAAAAAGCCTGGCTCGTAATCCTTGAAGGTTTTCTTGGTAACCGTTCCGGCGGGCAGTTCCGGTACCAAGTCGCGCAAATCGGACACGCCATGCCGGCGTAAGCAGCGTCCCAGTCCGGCACGTGATACGGCCGGATTGATGAATTCACGGGTAATGCTCAGCAGGTCATCGGTGGGTAACAGCAGCGTGCGGCGCAGCTCCACGACGATGAGTTCCTGCTCGGGCGTCAGCGTGGTGTACATCGTTTTGGGACGATGCGAAACATCATCGACGCTGTCCCTGCTCTGCCACTTGCGGATGGTCTGGCGACTGACGTTGTACAACCTGGCCAACTCGGCCTGGGTCAACGTAGAGTTCTTGATTTCTTCGCGGATCAAGTGAGTTGTCCGGGCGCGGCTATGCAGGGCTTGAGTCATGAGAAGGCTGCTGATTGAGGTTGTCCAACAGTGTACGCAAAACGTGTCTGGCTTTAAATAGCGGCCAGCTACGACGGGGTACATAATCACACGACTCTAGACATCTAAGTAATTTAATTTCAAAGTCACTAGGTCAATCAGCTGAAACATCGACAAAGTACGAGGATTTTTTTTCTTTCTCGTGGGGATACATAATAGTCAAAGCAGATCAAAAATCATCACTTTGCTCGACAATAATAATATATGGCAAAAATACAAATATATAATAAATACAATAAATATCAATTAACATTGCACTTTAAAAAACTTTTCTATTCCGATAAATATATAGAAAAACATACACCCAACATGGAAAACTTAGAAGAAAAAATTTCCGGAAAAAGTCTTGAAAAATTGCTCGTGGCTTTAGATGAATTCAAAAAAGAACAAAGAAATATTTCAGATTTTGATATATATATATATTCAAGACAACAACGAAGATATTAGAATAACTTTCGTACCAAATTTCGCACCCGGTGAAAAAATACTAGGTGGAAAAACATCACTAGGAAGATCCATCACTTATACCATTTCAAAAAAAACGAGAAAAATCATCAGTTCAAACTATCATAGATAAAACCAGACTATCAATGAAATAGAGTTCACTCTGATCTAGAGAGGTGCAACAAAGAATATCGGAATTCATAAAAACAGTGATACTTTTTTCCCAAAAGCGAGTGAGATAAGTTGGTTGAATTTGTTGAAGAAGTTGCCCAATAAATTAAAAACTCTTCTTCTCGATGAGATTTCTTTTGGAAATGCGTTGATAGCATTGCATTCTTCGGACTGGCCAGAGAAAGGTAGCGTTGTAGCATTGCTCAGTAACAAGTTCAAAACGAAGGAATTCGACAAGGATTTACATTTCAGAGCGCTGAATGACGCGCATTACTGCAAGGAAGAAATTTCATATGTTGAAGATAACGTTACACACTTAATTATCAATTTGGCAATACCTAGAACCGCCCAGGATTTGACTTGCCCATCGCCCTGCACGATACTTGCCGCTGTTGCCAAAGCTCCCCATCCTGAGCAATAAACGCCTGTCACCACCGCCTACACTCACAGCATGCCGTCTCCGAACTCCTCCACCGCCCCCTACATCGGCCGCTTCGCCCCCTCTCCCTCCGGTCCCCTGCACATGGGCTCGCTCGTTGCCGCCATGGCCAGTTATCTCGATGCGAAGGTGCATCAAGGCACGTGGCTGCTGCGCATCGAGGACCTGGACTATGACCGCAATGTCGAGGGTGCCGACATGGCGATCCTGGCCACCCTGCAACGCTGCGGCATGACGTGGGATGGCGAGGCGACGTGGCAGAGCCGCAGGCTGCCGCTGTACCAGGCGGCGCTAAAGCGCTTGCAGGACGCTGGCCTCGTGTATGCGTGCGGCTGTTCGCGCAAGGAGATCCACGATTCAGTGCTGCAGGCGGGTATGCACAAGCACGGCGCTGCCGTGTATCCGGGCACTTGCCGCCATGGCTTGGCGGCGGGCAAGGCGGCGCGGGCCCGGCGGTTGCGCGTGCCAGAGGGGCCGCAAGCCGTGTATGGCTTTGCCGACCGCTGGCATGGTGCGCAGCAGCAGGATCTGGCTGGCGAAGTGGGCGACTTCATCGTGCTGCGCGGCGATGGTTACTGGGCCTACCAGTTGGCCGTGGTGGTCGACGATGGCGTGCAAGGCATCACGCAGGTGGTGCGCGGTGCCGACTTGCTTGATTCCACGCCGCGCCAGCTGTATCTGCAAGAGCTGCTGGGCTTGCCGCATCCGGGCTTTCTACACGTGCCCGTCGTCAACAATGACAGCGGCGAAAAACTCTCAAAGCAAACGGGTGCGCTCGCCTTCGATACGGGCACCCACGCCGCCGAACTGCTGGCGTCGGCACTGCTGCCGGCCGCTCGCTTCCTTGGTCTCGACGTGCGCGCCGAGAACGTGGACGACTTCTGGCGGCAAGCCGTTCCCGCCTGGGCGCAGCGGCTGGCGCAACTTCCCGTACGCACATAAAAAAAAACCGCCACGGCGCGAACCGGGCGGGTAGCAATACAAGCGCCAGCACATGGCCGGCGCCTGGTATCGGGCAATTAGAAGTTGCCTTTAAATTGCACACCAAATTGACGTGGCTCATTGATGAAGCCCGTGCGGTTGTTGAAGTCGATGGCACCCGTGATGCGCTGGGTATCGGTGATGTTGCGGCCAAAAGCGGCCACTTCATACTTGCCGGCATCCCAGGTGTAACCTACGCGCAAGCCACCTTCGACCATCGCCTTGCCGGTGAACTCGGTAGACTCATACAGGAAGAAATTGATCTTGCTGCGGTAAGCCCAGTCCGTGAAGACGAAGAATTCGCCATGTTCCATCGGGATCGAATAGCGGCCCGTGGCGGTGATCGTCCACTTTGGCGCTTGCGGCAATGGATTGCCGTCGATGATGGCACGGTTGCCGGTGGTCAGCGGATCGGTCACGGTGCAGCTGCGGCACGTAGCCACTGACAGCGATGGATCCTTGATTTCCGTGAAGTTGTAGCTGCCGCCCAGCGACATCTTCAGGCTAGGCGTGACAAAACCTTCCAGTTCCAGTTCTGCGCCACGGCCATTCGTCTTGGCTGCATTGATCAACCGCGTGATGTTCGACGTACCGCCAACCACCGTCAGCTGCTGATTCTTCACCTGATAGTCATACACGCTGAAAGCAACGCGGGCGCGACGGTTGAACAGGTCGGCCTTGACGCCGGTTTCGAACGAGGTGATGGTTTCCGCATCAGCCACCGTCACGGGTACGTTTGCGCTGGCTGGGGCAATACTTGGTGCGCGGAAACCTGTAGCGATACGGGCGTAGAAGTTCACGTCCTTGTTGTACTTATACGTGCCGCTCAAGTCCCAGTTGACCTTGGCCTTGCTGACATCGGCGCTGGTCGGGTTGGCTTGCGGGGCGCTGCTCGGTTGCACCGTGTTGAAATCTTTCTTGTCCTTGGTGTAGCGCAAACCGGCGCGCAGCATGAAGTCATCATTGACGGCGTAGTTGACCGAACCAAACGTTGCCCAGGCCGAGTTCTTTTGGCGGCTGGCCAGGTGCGTGGTCAGCACATGCGTGTCGGCATTGAAGTTGTCGGTGAAACCGTTGGCATCTTCATTGAAGTAGTACACGCCAGCCTGCCAATTGAGCGGACCGGCATTCTTCGATTCGGCGCGGAATTCTTGCGAGTATTGTTTCACGCTGCTGATGCCGCCAGCCGTTTCCACCGGGAATGGAATCTTTGGCACCATGCCTGGTGCGCCACCGTCGATGTCGCCGTGCGACACATACTTGCCCACGCGTTCAAAACCGGTGATCGAGTACAGCTTGACGCCGTCGAGTTCCCAGCTCAGGCGAGCGCTGGCGCCGTTGGTGCGCAGCTCCTGGAAGTTCAGGGCATCGGTGTAGGATTTGGTCGGATCGAAACCGTCGACCAGGTCATTCGTGCCAAGCTTGATGGCATTGGCGAAGAACACGCGCGCGCTACCCGTGGTGCTGCGCTGATGCACATTGAACAGGGCGTTAAACGTGGTGTTCGGTGCATACATCAATTGCACGCGTTCGGCGTGTTCGTTGTAGCCGTCCAGCGCGTTTTTCTGGCCCGTGAAGGTGTTGTCGACGTAGTCGTCGCGGTGCTGGCGCAGGGTCGAGACACGCATGGCCCATTCTTTGCTCAGCGGCACGTTGACGGCGCCATCGACATTGCTGGTGTTGTGCGTGGCGGTAGAAACGTTGTAATAGCCCTCAACCTTGTCCAGGTTCGGCTTGGCCGATTCGAACTTGACCACGCCGGCAGGCGTATTGCGACCGAACAGGGTGCCTTGCGGGCCGCGCAGCACTTCCACGCCAGCCACGTCAAAAATCGGATAGCCCTTGAGAATCGGGTTTTCTTGCACGACATCGTCGTAAATCAGGGAAACAGGTTGCGATGCAAAGATATTGAAGTCGGTATTGCCATAGCCGCGGATGTAGAAGCGGGGGAAAGTGCGGCCGTTCGACGATTCCACATTCAGGCTAGGCACTTTGCCGGCCAGCACGCGGATATCTTGACCGCCGGACACCAGCACGTCGAGCTTCTCGTCGCGCAACAGCGAGACGGAAACCGGTACGTCGCGAATATTTTCCTTGCGGCGCTGCGCCGTCACGGTCACGGTTTCCAGCTGGCTGGCGGCAGGCGTCGTATCAGCAGCGACTTCATCAGCGTAAGCCGAGCCGATAGGCAAGGCAGCGGACAGTGCCAGCATGGCAGCGCTTTTGGCGCATAAACGCTGGTGCATCTTGGACATCTTGATCATGTTGTTTCCCAGAAGTTTAAAAAAAGAATTGCGAAATCTGTCTTCCAAGCTGTCTCCGGCTTATATTCGGCGCTGGCATTGTCTGCACCGTCATGGTGCAGCAGCGCGAGCGGATGTTTCTCCACCCTGGCGTCACTGGCTCTGCCCTGGCTGTCTTCCGAGCTGACAGCGGCGGCGGCCGCATCTCTGGGATGTCTGGTGAACACCAACTTTTGAGCAAGGCGCCAATTTAATGCAAGCGCCTTATGCGCTGCAAGAATATTGTTATGTAAATTCTTCATTCATATAGATAAAGCGGCGACTAGTGGTTAATCAGCCACAATAGCAGCCGCAATAGCGTTCTCGCCTTGCTGTTTCACCCGATAATTTGCCGTAAAGCGCGACTTTTTCTGCTGGCTTGCAGAAAGCAGTATTAGCGTCCTGCAAGGCAGCCAAGAGGGTAAAAATAGTTGTAATATCGTTAGAAATGAGTTGCAAGGCCGCCCCATTACAGTGCAACGCGGCCCCCTGCCTCCCCCTTGCACCATCGTCGATCGCCTCCATGTCAGAACCGAGCCAACCCAGCAACGCCCTCCCGTCCTCCATCGCCGCCGCTCAGGCCGCACATTTACTGCTGGGCGCGCATTGCGACATCGTCTGGAGCACGAAAACCTTCGGTCAGTTCGATGCCGACCAACCATCCTGGCGCGCCTTCACTGGCCAGAGCGCAGCCGAACTGCTGGGCCGTGGCTGGCTCAATGCCCTGCATCCGGACGACCGCAACTTGCATTACGTCATGCCCTCGCATCTGACGAGCGTGTTCGAAGTGCAATACCGGCTGCGCCACGTCAGCGGCACCTATCGCAATATGGTCGTGCGCATGCTGCCGGTGCTGGCGCCCGACGGCAGCATCGTTGAATGGCTCGGTTCGCATTGCGACGTGACGCAGCAACGACAAACGGAACAGCGGCTGCGCCTGGCCATGCAGGGCGGCCGCATGGGTACGTGGGAAATCGACCTGGGCAGCGGCAGCATGGCCGGCTCCGACGCATTCAAGGCTAATCTGGGGCTGCTGCCAGCGCACCACATCGATTACGCGCGACTGACAGGCGCCATACTCGACGGCGACCTGCAGCACTGGCAAACGGTGGTGCACGCAGCCATCGCCAGCGCCAGCGATTTCGAGATCGACATCCGCGTGCGCTGGCCCGATGGCGCGCTGCACTGGGCGCACATGCGTGGCAGCTGCACCAGCGACGGCGCCGGCAACGTGATCGCCCTGTCCGGCATTTCGCTCGACCTGACGGCCAGCAAGAAAAACGAAGAAGCCCTGCGCCTGACCCTGGAGGCCGGTGACGTGGCCACCTGGAACTGGGACATCGTGGCCGACCGCGTCACGGCAGACAGCAATATGGCGCGCTTGTTCCCCATGCATGCCGGTGCAGACGAGGCGGCGCCGCTGGCGCGTTACCTGGATATCATCCATCCCGATGACCGCGAGCAAGTCAGTGCGCAGATTACCCAGGCGGTGCAGTCGCACACGCCGTTCGAGGCCAACTATCGCATCACTACCGGCGATGCCCAGTACCGCTCGGTCATCGCGCGAGGCCGCGCGGAATACGCACCCGATGGCACGCCCTTGCAATTTCCTGGCGTCCTGCTCGACATCACGCGCCAGAAACAGGTGGAAGATGCGCTGCGCCGCAGCGAGGAACGCTATCGCACCCTGATCGACTTGATGGACCAGGGCTTTTGCGTCATCGAAATGCTGTACGACGAGCAGGGACACCCTATCGACCTGCGCTACCTGGAAGCCAACCCCGCCTTCGTCAAGCAGTCGGGGCTGGACAACGCCATCGGCAAGACCATCCGCAGCTTCGTGCCCGACCACGACCAGCACTGGTTCGACCTGTACGACCAGGTCCTGAAAACCGGCGAGCCCGTGCGTTACGAAAACGCAGCCGTGTCCATGGGGCGCTGGTTCGAAGTCTTCGCCGCGCGCCTGGGTGGCCCCGGCAGCCGTCTGCTAACGGTGCTGTTCAGCGACATCAGCGAGCGCAAGCGCTCGGAACAGCAGCTGCGCCAGCTGGCCGACAACCTGTCCGAGATGGACAGGCGCAAGACGGAATTCCTGGCCACCCTGGCGCACGAACTGCGTAACCCGCTGGCGCCCATCCGCAACGGCTTGCAAATCATGCGCCTGGCCGCTGACAAGCCCGCCACCGTGGCGCGCGTGCGCGACGTGATGGAACGGCAAGTCAATCAAATGGTGCATCTGGTCAATGATTTGCTGGACGTGGCCCGCATCACGCGGGGCCAGATCGAACTCAAGCGCGAACGCACGGACTTGAAAACCATCATCGCCAGCGCCGTGGAAACGAGCATGCCCTTGATCGAAGCGGGTCATCATCAGTTGCAGGTGGCGCTCGATGCACAGGCGCTGTCACTCGATGCCGACCCCACGCGACTGGCGCAAGTGCTGGGAAATTTGCTCAACAATGCCGCCAAGTACACGCCGGCCGGCGGGCACATCAGCTTGCGCGCGATACGCGATGGCGAGCAGGTATTGATCGAGGTCAAGGATAGCGGCGTAGGCATTCCCGTCGAGTCGATCGCCACCGTCTTCGACATGTTTACCCAGGTGGGACAAAACATGGGCAGGGCTCAGGGCGGCCTGGGCATCGGCCTGTCGCTGGTACGGCGCCTGGCCGAGCTGCATGGCGGCAGCGCGACGGTGGCCAGTCCCGGCGCCGGCCTGGGCAGCACCTTCAGTGTGCGCCTGCCCCTGCTGACGCAGGAGAGCGCCGCAGCCATCACGCCGGCCGCGCCCGCCAGCACAACAGCTAGCGCACGCTTGCGCGTGCTGGTGGTGGACGACAATATCGATGCGGCCGAGACCCTCGCCGCCGTGCTCGACATGACGGGCCATGCCACGCAAGTGGCCCACGACGGCGCGCAAGCGCTGGCCGTGGCGTCGCATTTTTTGCCAGACATCATCTTTCTCGACATCGGCTTGCCCGGCATGAACGGCTACGAGGTGGCGCGCGCGTTGCGCCAGATACCGGCCTGCGCCAACGTCGTGCTCGTCGCATTGACGGGCTGGGGCGCCGAAAACGACCGCAGCCAATCGAGCGCGGCAGGCTTCGATCACCACTTGACCAAACCAGCCAACCTGCTCGCCATCGGCGAACTCATGGCCACCCTCGCCAAACCTACAACACCAACAACACCAACAACACCGACCGACCATGACTGAATCGCCAAACCTCGTCCGCCGCCACCTTGTGCTGGCCAGCGGCGCAGCCCTGCTGTGCCCGACACCACTGCTGTTTGCCGCGCCCTCCACCGGCGTCACCGCCGCCCAGACGCAGTTAGCTGCGCTGGAACAGGGCGCAGGCGGACGCCTCGGCGTTGCCGCCTGGCGCCACGGCAGCGCACAGCGCGTTGCCTATCGCGCCGACGAGCGCTTCCCCTTGGCCAGCACCTTCAAGGCCATGCTGGCGGCCGCCGTGCTGGCCCGCAGCGTCAGCCAGCCTGGCTTGCTGGAGCAGCGCGTGCGTTACGAAAAGAAAGAGCTGGTCAGCTATTCGCCCATCACGGAGAAGCACCTGGCCGAGGGCATGAACGTGGCGGACCTGTGCGCCGCCACCTTGCAGTACAGCGACAATAGCGCGGCCAATTTCTTGATGAGATTATTAGGCGGGCCGCAGGCGGTGACGGCGTTTGCGCGCAGCATCGGCAATACGCTGTTCCAGCTGGAACGCTGGGAAACGGAACTCAATAGCGCCATTCCCGGCGAAGTGCGCGACACGGCCAGCCCTGCATCGATGGCGCACAGCTTGCAGCAATTGTTATTGGAGCATAGCTTGCCGGCAGTGCAGCGCCAGCAACTGGACGCCTGGATGCGCGGCAACACAACGGGCGACAAGCGCATCCGCGCAGGCGTGCCTGCTGGCTGGCAGGTAGCCGACAAGACGGGCTCGGGCGCCTACGGCAGCGTCAACGATATCGGCGTCGCCTACCCGGCCAGCGGCGCGCCGCTGGTCATCGCCGTGTACTACACGCGCGAACAGAAAAACGCCGACACCAACGAGGACATCATTACGGCCGCCACGCGCATCGCGACGGCCGCGCTGGCCTGATGCGGTCGAGGGCGGATAAAACCGTCGCAAGCGGACGCGCAGCAGAGTGGATCAAGTCGATGGCGGCAGTGCGGCCATGAAACCCGCATACGTCGACCAGGCGGGATCGGCCGCGCTGCGAATTTCAATCGGGAATTTCGGGCGCGACGCCAGCGCCGTGTTCAGGCGGTTGAAGAACTCTTCGCCCGACTGCGTGTAATAAATCCATTCGCGCAAGTTCTCACCCGTCGACACCAGCGCCAGAGTGGCGAAGCCGCCCTCTTCCACCACGGGTGCCAGCGCCGCTTCCAGCTCTTCCATATGCTCGCGCTCGTTCGGTGCGGGCATGCCCGTCTCGTCCTCGTAGCGCCAGGCGATGATGATGCGGTCCGGCTGCGACGACAAATCCCAGTCGTCATGGAAAGCATCGACATAGCGGTAAATGATGGCCATCTCATCACTATGCGTGACGATGGTGCCCCAGCTGCGGGCGGAAGTGGAATTCTGGTTCATGGTTGCAACAGTCAAAAAATAAATCGAGGATGCGCAGCTTACAGCACTGGCGGACAAGTCACATCCCAGGCGTCATACTGGGCCCCGCTCTTGCGCAGCCAGACGCGGGCGTAGCTGTCGCGGTCGCTCTTGAACACCAGTGCATAGCGCTCTTCGGCACGCGGCGCAGCGGCGCCCACATCGACGGCCGCCAGCACAAACTTCAGCGCGCGCAAGGGGGCGCAGGCGGTATTGCCTGCCATCAGTAATCGCGCCCGCTCCAGCAGCGGCTTCTGGTGTAGCAACACGCCTTCGAGTTCCGCATCGGCAATGCGCTGCAGCATGCGCACGGGTTCGGCCACCGCGCGGCAGGTGCCACGGTCCAGCCAAGCGTAATACTCGATGCCCGCCTCTTGCCAGCGCGCCTGCTTGCCCTCGCCGTGCAGCACAAACTTGCTGCGCTGCGCCCGGCACAGCGCGCCATGACCGCGATACGGCGGCGTTTCCACGCTGCCCACCACTTCGCTGCCGCCGCTACCCACCACAGGCACGCTTTCGAACACGGTACGCGCAGCCGGCGCGCCCGGATATTGCTGCTTATAAAAGTCCAGCAAGGACGCGCGCTGCGGTGCATCCACCGCCACCACCTCGGCGGCACTGGCAGACAGGCATGTGGCCGCTACTAGCCACAGCGCAAAGAGGCGCACGATATATCTTGGCAGCGATACTGGCATGGCATTCCTTCAATCCGAGTTCAGGGGCGGGTATCGCCCAAGCGCAGATTATATAGTTAGCAGCTAATACAGCGAGCCGCAGGTGTCAGGACGTGCGCCTACTGGCAAAATCGGCTTGATCTTTAGTCCGACCTTGTCTTGCTGTCCAATACTTCCATCAAGCTTTGCCGCTTCGCCAGCAAAGCGGGATCAAGCTTCGTCCATTGCTCCAGTCGCAAGGCATACGCAGGCGTCATCATCCAGCCAAACACTTCAGCCTTGTCTTCCTCGGGCCCATACGCGGCGTACAGGCTGACGATTCCCGCTTGCGGGTGGCCCAGGTTTTGGAAGGCTTTGCCGTAGGCCGTGGCGCCGCCCTGGCCGTAGGCCGTGCCGGGCGGGTTCAGGGCCAGCCAGGCGGGGTCGCGGTAATAGAAATCGTTGAACAGGCGGTATTCGATGAAGTGGTAATACTCGTGGTGCACGCGCAGCTCCATGCCCGATGGGCACATCGCGGCCAGCAGGTTGTCGGCGTAGACGACGCTGTCGATCTCGGGCGCCGGCATGGCCAGGCGGCGCTGGCCGTCCACGCTCAAATCCTTGACCAGGACGACGTGGCGCAAGCCTGTGCGAGCGAAGACGCCGGCCCGGTAGCGTTCCATGGCCGGCAAAACGATACTGAGCAACAATTGCAGCCCGGTACGGTCTTGCGCCGAGTCGCTAAAGGCATGCGCCTCGCTGCCGGGCATGGCCAGGGTCCAGGCGGGTGCCAGCTGCAAGGCCGCCAGGCGCGCCGTGGCGATGGCCTGCAGCTGTGCCAGGCTGGCGTCCTTGGGCGCGACGGGCGCATAGCCCACGTTCCAGTCGCATTCGCTGCGCAGGCTGTCTTGCTGGGCGGCACGCTCGAACGCTTGCGCCTCAGCCGCCGATGGCGTGGATGGACCGACGCTGGCGCAAGCACACAGCAAGAGAGCGGCAAGACAGGACAGCAGGCGGCAAGCAGGCATGGGATTTTTCACAGGTATCAAAAAAGGACGCAATCGCTGCGCGCCATTGTACAAGCTGCAAGTTTCGCTGCGCATCAGCGCAACTAATTCTTGCAGAAATTCCAGCCGATGACGCTGGCGTGCAGGCCGCGCCACACGCGTAAAACCGCTGCTTTCAGCTAGGCCGATGGCGGGCGCCAGCTTGCTGCTCGACGCCAGGAACAGCCGTTGCGCGCCGCTGCCCTCGACAGCGTAGAAGGCGCGTTCGATCAGACGGCGCGCGATGTCCAGGCCTTGGTGGCTGCCCATGATCATGCGCTGCATACCTTATTTTTTCCAATGAAGTCAACACTGATGATAGCGGCGTTGTATTCAGTATCACCAGGGAGCCCCCCGCGCACGGCCCCTTGCGTTAGCATTTACTCAAGCGGCGGAAATGAGTATGCTTGGATGGCAATATTCCATAAAACATAAGAACGAGACACATGCCTACTTCCAACACCGCCGCAAGCAACGCCGCAAGCCGCCCCCTCAACTCTCAAGACTATAAAACCCTGTCGCTGTCCGCCTTGGGCGGCGCGCTGGAATTCTACGATTTCATCATCTTCGTTTTCTTTGCCAACGCCATCGGCCAATTGTTCTTCCCGCCGGAAATGCCGGAATGGCTGCGTTTGCTGCAAACCTTCGGCATCTTCGCCGCCGGCTACGTGGTGCGTCCGCTGGGCGGCATCATCATGGCCCACTTCGGCGACTTGCTGGGCCGCAAGCGCATGTTCACTCTCTCCATTCTGATGATGGCGGTGCCGACCCTGCTGATCGGTCTGCTGCCCACCTACGCCAGCATCGGCCTGGCCGCCCCGCTGCTGCTGCTGCTGATGCGCGTCTTCCAGGGCGCCGCCGTGGGTGGTGAAGTGCCGGGCGCCTGGGTGTTTGTGTCCGAACACGTACCCAGCCGTTTCACCGGCTTGGCCTGCGGCGTGCTGACGTCCGGCCTGACGGTGGGCATCTTGCTCGGTTCGCTCGTGGCGACGGGCTTGAACACCATCTACACCCCGCAGGAAATCACCGATGGCGCCTGGCGCTATCCCTTCCTGCTGGGTGGCGTCTTTGGTTTTGGCGCCATGTATCTGCGCCGCTGGCTGCATGAAACGCCGGTCTTCGCGGAAATGCAGCAGCGCAAGGCGCTGTCGACGGAAATGCCTTTGAAAGCGGTGCTGCGCAGCCACCGCGGCGCCATCGCCGTATCGATGCTGCTGACCTGGATGCTGTCGGCCGGCATCATCGTCGTCATTTTGATGACGCCAGCCCTGCTGCAAAAACTCCACCACATCGCCCCGCGCACCACCCTGCTCGCCAATAGCCTGGCGACCCTGTGCCTGGCCACCGGTTGCATCATCTCCGGCATGCTGGCCGACCGCCTGGGCGGCAAGCGCGTGATCTTCGTCGGCTCCCTGCTGCTGGCCATTTCCACGTATACTTTCTACACCACCATCGGCAGCCGTCCCGACCTGCTGCTGCCGCTGTACGCGATAACGGGCCTGTGCGTTGGCGTCGTTGGCGCCGTGCCCTACGTGCTGGTGCAAGCGTTCCCGGCCCAGGTGCGCTTTTCGGGACTGTCGTTTTCCTATAATTTGTCGTATGCGATTTTCGGCGGCCTGACGCCCGTGGTCGTCACTCTGATGCTGAAAAACAACGTGTTGGGCCCCGCGTATTATGTGATCGGCGTGTGCATAATCGGCATGCTGACGGCGCTCTTCATCAAGGACCAGCGCCAGACGGTCGGACGCTAAACCAGCCGCCTGCGGCCAGCGCCACCTTCGGGTGGCCTTTTTTTGGCGCCGATTTGTCGCGCTGCACCAAAATCTGAAAAGGCGTTTCACATCGCGAAATCCTGAACATCAAACTCAGCCATTCACGCTCTCACTTTTTGAAAAACCATTCCATATCGCGAAAAATATAAATTAAGTCATTGAAAAATAAGGAATAAATTTAAGTTATATGTCTTATATAAGACTTGAACATCGGTGTCAATCGGCCTACTATTTAGTCATGCAGTTCGCATCAAAACACATAGCGGCGTACTCGACGATTTTCTCAAACTTAGTTTTTCTTTAGGAGATACACATGTCCCAATATCAAGACGACATCAAGGCTGTTGCCGGTTTGAAAGAGCAACAAGGTAGCGCATGGAATGCGATCAACCCCGAGTCCGCCGCCCGTATGCGCGCCCAGAACAAGTTCAAGACCGGCCTGGACATCGCCCGTTACACGGCCAAGATCATGCGCAACGACATGGCTGCCTACGATGCAGACCCATCCAAATACACCCAGTCGCTCGGTTGCTGGCACGGTTTCATCGGTCAACAGAAGATGATCTCGATCAAGAAGCACTTCAACAGCACCGACCGCCGCTACCTCTACCTGTCCGGCTGGATGGTCGCCGCCCTGCGCTCCGAGTTCGGCCCGCTGCCAGACCAGTCCATGCATGAAAAAACCGCTGTCACCAGCTTGATCCGCGAGCTGTACACTTTCCTGCGCCAAGCCGATGCGCGCGAACTGGGCGGCCTGTTCCGCCAGCTGGACGCGGCCCAAGGTGCTGACAAGCAAGCGATCCAGGCCAAGATCGACGGCCACGTCACCCACGTCGTGCCCATCATCGCCGACATCGACGCCGGTTTTGGCAATGCCGAAGCCACCTATCTGCTGGCGAAACAGTTCATCGAAGCGGGTGCTTGCTGCATCCAGATCGAAAACCAGGTGTCCGACGAAAAACAATGCGGCCATCAGGATGGTAAAGTCACGGTGCCGCACGAAGACTTCCTGGCCAAGATCCGCGCCATCCGCTACGCTTTCCTGGAACTGGGCGTGGACGACGGCATCATCGTCGCCCGCACCGATTCGCTGGGCGCCGGCCTGACCAAACAGATCGCTGTCACGACTGAAGCGGGCGACCTGGGCGACCAATACAACTCGTTCCTCGACTGCGAAGAAGTGTCGGCCGATGCGCTGGGCAATGGCGACGTCATCATCAAGCGCGAAGGCAAGCTGCTGCGTCCAAAACGCCTGCCAAGCAACCTGTTCCAGTTCCGCGCCGGTACCGGCGAAGAGCGTTGCGTGCTCGACTGCATCACCTCGCTGCAAAACGGCGCCGACCTGCTGTGGATCGAAACGGAAAAACCGCATATCGCGCAAATCGGCGGCATGGTCAGCGAAATCCGCAAGGTCATCCCGAACGCCAAGCTGGTGTACAACAACAGCCCATCGTTCAACTGGACGCTGAACTTCCGCCAGCAGGTGTATGACATCATGAAGGCCGAAGGCAAGGACGTGTCCGCCTACGAACGCGCCCAGCTGATGAGCGTGGAATACGACCAGACGGAATTGGCGATCACGGCCGACGAGAAAATCCGCACCTTCCAGGCCGACTCGGCCCGCGAAGCCGGCATCTTCCATCACCTGATCACCCTGCCAACCTACCACACGGCCGCCTTGTCGACCGACAACCTGGCCAAGGAATACTTCGGCGACCAGGGCATGCTGGGCTACGTGGCTGGCGTGCAGCGCAAGGAAATCCGCCAAGGCATCGCCTGCGTGAAACATCAAAACATGTCCGGTTCGGACATCGGCGACGATCACAAGGATTACTTCAGCGGCGAAGCGGCGCTGAAGGCGGCGGGTAAAGACAACACCATGAACCAGTTCTAAGCTTTAGGCTTTGGCTGTAGAGTGAAAAACCCGCTTCGGCGGGTTTTTTGCGTCTGCACGTTGCATAGCGAGAGGGGGATTCAAATCCTCAGTCAGGGTCCGCATATATCCTAGATTATGGCGATTTGAAATTTCAACATAACCCGAAACATACCCGTCCTTAGCTACATACATTAGAGCGCCAAACAAAACCTCCGAATACATCGCCAGCAGATGAGTATGCAGGCAAGATGCTGGTATAGGCGGCGCGATCATCAATGCGAGCGCGTCCCCTCTTAGGGGAAGGATGATGTGCTGGCAGTAAAGGTCGGATTATCGCCCACAGGTCATCAGGAAAAAGCGCTTTGGCCATGTGGTCGGCTCCCGAAAACGATGTCAGCTTGGTTTGACCCAGCTTCGGGGCCGCTTTTTTCTATGGACGACGTTTTGTTAGGTATTTTAAGAGTGGCGTTAAGCACTTGTTCGCAATTCAGAACGACGATCTAAGCCATTTGGTAGGCGATCTGGAAACGAGCAGTCGAGACTTTCACTCATATCATCTCGTTACAAAGAGCGTACATTTCCAAAAGGCAACATGATAAAGTAGCGTCTCATAATTAAAATTATCTGTCCAAAAAAATTTAGGCGAATCATGTTTAATATTAAGTATTTTATTTTAGTCCCCTTGGAAAACGAAATCCATAAACCTGAAAGAACGATCACTCCATTTCAGGGCTTCAACATGGGAGTTACTGAATTTGATTTTGCACTATTAATCAATTGGATGATCTACTTCCCAAATCATCCTTTAGAGATATTCATGAATCAAAAAAGTTTACTCGATTTTCGTAGACATGCTTCGCGAAAAAATATAGCTGCTTTAAATATTGCATTATTTTCAAAGGAAATTTTGTACGAAGATGATGTGCTATACGTGATAGCTTGCCGTGGAGAAGATCTTGAATTATTAGAAAAAATTGGCGATGATTTACACATCAAACCGATTATCGTTTCTAACATTCGGCACGAAAAAGTGATAAATATCAATGGGATTCGTCCAAGACATAATTTTCTCGACAGTGAAATTAGGCGACGAGTTGTAACCTACTTTAAGAAAAATAATATACAGAAAAAGACCCCCGATATCCGTGAAAATTATAATTCAAAATTAAAGCTGGCTGAAACTGGAGGTGGGGCAGTAATTTCAAATGAGATATTTTTGAAGAGTCTTGGATATAGCTTCACTGGTCATGCCAACTTGCCTTCGAATCACCCAGAACAATATCTGAATTTTGTCGTGGATCTGTCAAATTTCACACTTGATCTCATTAAATCAGATGATGCGAATAATGAAATAATAATATACTCTACCGGAATGACGCCAAGTTATTATGATACAAAAAATAATTTTTGGAATGATATCTTTCGAGAAATTGATGTCAGATGGCACAAAGACTTCATTATAAATGGTCTAATTAAGAATCCACATTACTCCGGTTTCGTAATAAAAAATTTCACCCACGACAACCCTCTTGAAAATCCGGTCGTGGCGGCAATTTTCAACTTTCGGAAAAGGGAATTACTTGCAACAAATATATCAGTGGCGTTACTTGCAGCGTCTAGCTTCGCCGCTCCTATTAGACTTCCAAATTCTGTTAATTTCCACTTTAACAAACTGAAACAATTGGAAGATTTTTCTAAAAGAAGTGATGCAAAAGCACATAAACTGATGCAAAAAAAATTTGTTGAGATTAATGCGGTTCTTAAGGGACAAATCGGTGAAGGCATAGAAAAAATATTATTAGAAAAAGTAGATTTCTGCACCATATGCAGCGACTTTCCGCTCGAATGGCTTTATTTCGGTAAATTGCCGTTGATGATTAGTCACGAGGTCTCGAAAATACCCATGACACCTGGAAATATGCTTACTCAGTATTGTGCCGCGGGAGATGGTTTAGAAATAACATCAGCTGCGTTCGAAGAAATACTAGTGATTAGGTCGTTTAATGGTACAGACCGGCTAAGACACCTGCTGGAAAGAGCGGTTAAAGGGTTTCCGATTAGCGAAAAAACCAAGGTAAGATTTGTAGATGTGACAAAAATAGCGGAAGTGGCCGAGACACTGAATGAGTTCCAAGGGGCACTGGTAATTTTCGATTGCCATGGATCCCACGAAGGGCTCGATGGGATCGGCTGGCTGGCAATTGGAGATGAGAAATTAAACACATGGGAACTTGCGCACGTTGCACGCATACCTCCAATTGTGCTACTCAGCGCTTGTCTGACCAGCGCTATTGGGGGATCACATGCATCAGTAGCTAACGGTCTATTAAGATCGGGGGCATTAAGCGTCTTGGGAACTTTCCTACCTGTTCACGGCATTAAATCAGCTATATTTATGGCACGTATCATCTATAGGCTAGACACGTTTCTTCCGGCATTAAAAAAAGCGGGGAGAGAAATGGCAACTTGGCGAACTCTTATTAGTACATTCATGAGAATGTCATATATGACGGATTTCCTAAAATATTTCCAAGATGTGGAAAAAATATTATCAGATGATGATTATATGAAATTACACTTGGATTCCAATTTGAAAATAAATTCTTTGCAACCGAACTGGTTTGAGGACATACTGAAAGATCTATCAACAGTCACAAAAAAGACCGAACATGAGTTAATAGAGATGGTGCAGGTTAACAACCCATTGATGGAAACTATGCTTTACTGTCAGCATGGAAGGCCGGAGCTAATTACAATTCATTTCTAGCGTAAGAGCGAGGATCAGGTCCGCCATTTGGATACGGACTGATGCATTCGGCGCCGTAGAAGCATGCTCGGTCGTAAATTGATTAGAGCCACCCAAGCGCGCGGGGCTGCCGCGCAGCGGCAGCAGTTGGGCGATTCGGATAGGGCCGGGCCGGTAAGCCCGCCCTTATCCACCACAGACGAAAAAAAATCTAACTAAGTTAGTTTTTTCTTTTTTCTTCGCGAGGTGAATTACTACAAGGGCCAGCACTCCTCATTAACGCTCAGTTCCGTCATTTCTTAGTTCATTCATGTCTCAAAGGTATCCCGATCCTTTTCGTGCCATTTACACCAAAAAATCACGTCTTTCACATTAATTACACCAGCACCAAGAAGCGCGGCCGAATTCGAAAAAACCTAAGCGACAGGATCGTCTGGAAACTTGCCATCCAATTTAAGTTTTCCTTCAATGACGAATTTCCGCAATTTTCGGAGCCTTCTATAGTATGCCAATAGCATTCTTAACTGCGAAATCTCGGTCATCCCTACAGCGTTAAAGCGCTCTCTGTACGAGGCCCAACCCAAGTACTTAAAATACTCGTCGACAAAATACCGAAGATCTTTCTTTTGGACGTCATTCAATTCAAGCTGAACTGACGATTTTTCATCATCGAAACCGGTGATCTTGTGCTCACGAAAATACTCATAAATGCGCTTGTACAGTATCTCAACCATATTGAAAACATCTTCGGAAACAATCGCATCCATTGCGGTCCGAATCTTCTCCGCCATCAACGGCAAGAGATTGAGGCAAATCACTCCAGGCGAGTTGTAGCGCAGCTCTTTTAAACGCGCGCGATGAATTGAGGGCGTCACCGATCTCAAGCCGCTGAACAAGTTGACAGCGCCGATTCCCCCACGCCAGGTTTCCATGGTTTTCTGAACTGTGTGCTTAACGGCCTGCCGATCCATGTGCTCCATACCATAATGGAACGAGTACAGCTGCTGATATAGTTTAGGAATACCCTCAAGATCTTCGAGATACAGTTCGCCGTTCAACCCCAGTACCAAATCAACCGGCGTGTCCGCTACAAGGCGTTTCGCGGCAACGGTCGCGATCTCGGGCTTAAGGAAGGAACTTTGAGCCGGAAGATATTCCTCCGGGAAGCGATTTAACAAAATCCAATTCCGTCGCTTACAATCCATCCCGGTATCAAACACAAACACTGAGTACGCCGCGAGACAAATGCTCCGCAGCGAAATATCGCCCAACAAATAGGCTCGAAGTTCATCCCTCTCGATTGGAAATATAGACCAGCGATTCCTTCGATCATCACAGTCAATCCAAGCGAACAAAACATCCTGTCCGTCGTCTTGCTTGTACAGGCTCAGCATCGGACCGTCGAAGTAGATCAGGTCTGCGTTCCACGTGTAAGTAGGAACTGAGCGCGCATCAACCTTCCGTCCATTTAATTGGATCATTGCCATATCTGCTTGTATCATGGGATGATCCCAGCGGTCTGGAAGGTCGCTAAGAATGATGCGCTTTTATATGGATGCAAGTCAAAGTGTCCGTGGCTATCAGGAGGCGTAGCTACTCCAATTGCTCCATGCAATTGCCCTACTGCAACATGGGTGCCCAGTGTTTTCCGTGCTCGCGGAAAGATGGCTTCAACTGCCTTGAAAGCGGCAATACTCGCAACTGCAGAAGTGTGCATCGACAACCCCCAGCAAGAGCACTGCTCCAACGCATCCCTTGCCCGCGAAAGTCTAGGTGGGTTTCTTACAGCAACCGGGCTAAAACAATGTTCCGACATTGGCGCAAATACCCACCGCCACGCCTCACCTTTTGGGGCGGACGCACCTACAGGTGGGCAACTTGCTCCAGTGGTTTGACTAATGCTGTCGACTTCAGTTTGGAATAGGAGCACGATTCGGACGGTCTAAGGAATGCCTAAGAGTATCATTTATGAAAGAAATTAACAATTATTACTCAGCCGCCCACCATTCGAAGGAGTCTGGGACAGCTGCGGCGAGATCAGTGCTGAGTACAATGTCAGTCAAGCAGCCTGCAAGTACGAGCGCTCCAGCGACGCTGGAAGTATCGCCGCCAGGTGATGCTCAACAAATGGATAGCACAGTCTCGTGCCTGGTCTATTTCCAACTTTTGAGCGACAGAACGACCTCCCCCCCCCTCAGATTGTCCGCCTAAACGTGGGCTGGTTTAACAGGCGCCCAATATTCACTGTCAGTGAATATTTATTGACTCAACTGCCGAGCTGTGGTCTACTTCAGTCAGGCCGAGTGTTACCGCTCGGGTGGTTTTCGAAATACGTTAATTCCTTCTCAAACGCAAAGGTAGCAAAACGACCCTGAATTTAGGGTTGCCCACTTCCAGAAGTAGGCTAAATGTCTCGCAACGGGCGATGTGCCCAGCGCGATGAGCCAAGCGACCGCGTAAGCGTCATTGTCAGTGTTATCGGCATTGGGGGCTGCATAAGGGCTGTGCTCTAAGACATGTGACTGGTAATGGGCTTGTTATGTCGGGCTGGCACCTTCCGGCTTTTGCTTATGGGGCTGGGCAATTTCGCCCGGATTGAGGAAATTATCATGACTACACGTAACTTCGAAAAAAGTGTTCGGACGCTCAAAAGCCTTCGTGACACGTACTACAGCCAGCTCGACATTAGCGTTGTAACTGAGTTGAATGCCGTGATTGCCGAGCTTGAAAAAGCTGACGATCAACTGGATGCCAAACGCAAGCAGGATTTGGGCTTGCGCGCACTTCAGGTTATCGGCATTGTCATTCGTCTAGTCACCAACATTTGCGATTGGATGAAATGATGAACTCAGCCAAGGCGCAGCAAGCCCATTAATTCTTTTTGGCTTTTGATATGAATCTTGGTAAGTCAATACATACTTGTAGGGTAAAACGAGGACTCTCGCAGGCTGAACTCGCCCGCCGCGCTGGGTGCTCAGTTTCCTATCTGTCGATGCTCGAAAATTCCAAACGTGATCCGACGATGTCGACTGTCCAGAGTATCGCTACTGGACTTGGTGTTCCAGTTGAAATCCTATTTTTTCTAGGCGCAGAGCATGGCGAACTCGCCGGTATCGATAAAGAGCTAGCGGGTCAATTAGCGCTGACAGCGTTGGAGTTGCTTGATGAAAAGTCATTCGAATAAATTAGTGCTCAGCCCAACTTATTCATTTGAGCCCATCCATGGGCTGCCTGCCCTATCAAGAGCTTTAGGCATTCATCTAGATATACTAGTCAAATACTCCCACCGCGCAGAGCGCCTATACAGAGTTGCAAGGCAAGAAAAAAAGGCAGACGGTACTCTCCGTCAAACATATGATGCCTACCCAGTTCTTAAGTCTATCCAGACCCGTATTCAGCAGCGCCTTCTCAAACGCGTGACCTACCCATCATACTTGCAAGGAAGTCTGCCCGGTTGCAGTCCGCGATCAAACGCGGATATACATGTTGGCGCCAAGATCGCGTTCGCGGAAGACATTGCCAATTTTTTCCCCTCATGCCGCCTTGATCTAATCAAGAATATCTGGACTGGGTTAATGGGCTTTTCTGAGGAGGTTGCCGAAATACTAACAATGCTAACAACTAAGGATGGGGGATTACCACAAGGTGCCGTAACAAGCTCGTTTCTGGCCAATCTCATTTTTTGGGATTATGAACCAAGACTTGTGGAGAAGCTTCGCACGCGCGGATTGAGGTATTCCCGCTACGTTGACGACGTCAGCGTTTCATGTAAGAGACGACTCCAGGTAGCAGAGCAGTCTCAACTTGTTAGCGAGGTATATGGAATGTTGTTACGCCACGGTTTCCAGCCGAAGCGCTCCAAGCATGAAGTATTCACGGCTGGGAAATCAATGCGCACTACTAAGCTTCTTAACAACCGACGCGCGGCCCTCCCTGTAGAACAAAGACAAAACATCCGTGCGGCAGTTTATGCATTGGAGAAACGTGCAGCGTGCGGCGCCCCTGGCAACATAGCGAAGGAACTAGCCAGCGTAGCCAGCAGAGTCGGGCGACTTGGCAGCTTTCACGCAAAAGAAGGGCGCGCGCTCAAGAAACGATTAAGCATCCTAAGACAAGCGCTGGAACATTTATCAGCCGATGTCGTTACTCTAGCAGCACCAAATCCTACAGCTATGACAACTGAGGAAAATGCGCATCCACCTTGGGAGTGATAATTGCCAACCCACCACTTTTCGAAGTGATGGGTACAATCGCTAGCCCAATCGCACTGATGCTTCCACTAACTAACCAGTCGGATCTTCAGCAACACGCAAGTTCATCGTTATGCATATGTAAAGATAAAACTCAAGAAGCACGCCATAGGGAAAGCATCCGTGACGATGGGGCAATATCAATCTTTATCTCAAGCGACTCCATGTCTGGCGTCTATACAGCGCTGCTGCCATTGAGCGATTTCCTCAGCGTCCCAGGCGACGGACTTGGGGCCGATAGGAATCGGCGCTGGCAACACGCCTGCCTTCACCTTGCGCCAGATTGTGGCGCGGGACCAGCCGGTGGCCTCGATGACCGCAGGCAAGCGGAGGAATTTTTTAGTCGTGGTCATAAGATTCTCCTTCGATTGATGAACAGCTAACAATGGAGAGTCATGCCGACTCTCCGCGATCATTTCGGCAGCGCCAAGGCTGCACTTCTTTGCATCTCTTCTGCTCCATGCGCTGCGGCCCTCAAACAAGTGGGCGCTCATCTCCCCAGGTAGACAGACGTGATCTGTTCACGCCCATGCCCCATCTCCGTCGAAATCTTCAGCCGCGCAGCGTTATCCACCAATTTTTGCGACGCATCCAACTGTCTGGAGGTCGCCCCGCCACTGGCTGGACTAGCTCGGCCCGTCAACTCCGCATAGCGCCGCTGCGCGTACTCATGGCGCAGCCCATGCACGCCATGGATGCCAGCCTTGTCGCACTGCGCACGAAAGCGGTTCAACTGGTCCCGATACAGCAACTGCGCGGGAATCAAGCTGCCTTTTCCCGCCAGCGCCTTGGCCGCTTCCAGCACGGCGCGCTGCTGCATGGTGGCAATCGGCACCTCCCGATATTTGCCACCCTTGGTCCAGCTATCCTGCAGCCGCAGGATGTTCCCGCCATCGGCCCATCCCGGCTTGATCTTGATGCTTTCCTCGCGCCGCAAACCAAACGCCGCCTGCAACTGCAAGGACATGCGCGTATACGGATCATTCACGCGGGCCAGCGTGTCGGGGTCCAGCACCTTCGCCTTCGAGACATTGGTGACAAACACCCGCTCCGCGATGCCGTATTCGCCGTTAGTACGCGCAATAATGTTTTCCTTGCCGATCTTCTCGGCCCACCAGCGCAAAGCGCTCATGCGATTCTTGATCGTTCCGGTACTGACGCCATCCTGCTTCCACTTGTCGAGCAGCGCCGCCACATGCTTTGGTTTCAGACTGTCCACGCTCATATGCTGGAAGCCCCGTTCCGCCAAGTCGTTGGCGCACAGGTTTAATAGGCGCTCGCGGTCGGCCTGCGTCGCAAAGCTGCCATCCCGGTTGCGGTGACACAGTTGCTTGAGCTGGTAGTTCAGGTCGCGCATGGCAAAGTCATCCTTTCGATCTTTGGTTTTCACATCGATGCCGCGTGGTGTAATCCTGTCAGGTAAGTGTTTCTGGCCACCCTCACTGCCTCGGCAGAAAAGGTTGAATCAAGGGCCTCGGGACACCACTCCCGTGTATGCGGTTGCTATTACTGCCTGCCCGCGCCGCATGCGCGTGTGGCACCGCTGCGCGCTCCCGGAGGAAGCTGCCGCAGCGGGGACCAATCACCCAGGGTCCATGGAGTGCACATCGTGCACGGATCAACTTCTATTAATCAGCCCGTAGCGGGCGAAGGACATCGCAGGGCTTGCCTGCGATGCGGGGCGCCTGGCCCCATCACTGAACAACATCACGCGGTGGAATTCCGCTTGCCGCCTGGGCCTATGCCGTTGGCGGCTCGTCGTCACTGGCAGCACGCCGCCAGTAACGACGCGCGCACGTAGCCATGGCATGTGACGGCATACATGCCAGCATCGCACTCGCGGTGACGATACTGGCGACTCTGAAGCACACGCGCTGGCGGCAGCCGCGATGGCATCGCATCGCTGGCATTTCTGCTAACGGTGCGGCTTGCGGCAAAGCCATGCTGTGCTTCATACGGTGCGCTACCTCGCGGGGCATGCGAACCAATCGGGGCAGGAGTCTTGCTCCTGTTTGAGGAAGCGCCCATCGGGCGCAATCATCCAGGCAATCCGTCTTGCGGACTGTGGGATATGAAGACGCTGAAGGCAGCGCTTTATCGTGCCGAGATGTGCATGCTTCTGCATGGCCCGGCGATATATCTAACAGAAACTGCTAAGTATCATGGTGGCGGGTGACGACCGCAACGCCTATGCCGCTAAGCATAGGGACATGCTCGATGCATGCCCTCGTGGGAGCGATTCCCACATAAGAGAGCTTCATTCTATGCCTGATATCGACGTTTGCAAGTGGTTCGTTTCGTCAAGTGCGCTTTTCGTAGTACGCAGAATTGGAACCGGCGCGGGCTGGACTGGTGCCACTGGCATTGACCGGCAGCGTTGCAGCCCGGACAAAGGCTCCGATAGCTAGTTTATGTAATTTTTCCTTGGAAGCGGTCTGCTTGATAAGCGCATCCGTGAGGTGCAGTACATACTTAGACATGGTGCCCTCCTGTTCCGCCATCCCGGCTGAATTCACCGCTGACCAGCGTTAATCTGGGCGCCTGCGGCGGTGCTCCCTTGCCGCTGACGGCATCGATGTAATCGGCCCAATCCTGCATCATCCGGCGCCGCTCTGCCAGGAACTGCGCCCGGTCATAGGCGCTGGCCACCTTATCCTTTGGTGCATGTGCCAGTTGCCGGTCTACGACTTCATGCCGGTAGCCCAGGCGCTCCTTGATGGTACTCATGGCCAGCGCCCGGAAGCCGTGGCCGGTCATCTTGCCCTTGTATCCCATGCGTCCAAGCGCCACCAGTATCGTGTTGTTGCTGATCGGCTTTTCGTGGTCGCGCTGATTCGGGAACAGGTACTTGCTGCGGCCCGTGATCGCGTGCAGTTCGCGCAGCAGCTCCAGCGCCTGGCGCGACAGGCAGACGTGATGGTTGGTCATATCCGGATTGACGGTCAGCTTGCCGCGCTTCATGCGCTGCCATGGAATGATCCACTCGCCGCGCTCCAGGTCAATTTCACTCCAGGGCGTTTCGATCAACTCGCTGGTACGCACAAAGCACAGCAGCATCAGCCGCAGCGCAATGCGCGTCGGCGCGAACATGCGTGCTTCGTTGCGGTCCAGAATGGCCAGGAACTGCGGTAGTTCGTCGGCGTTGATGGCGGCGAAGTGTCCGGCGCGGACGGTCTTCAACACATCCTTCATATCGGTGACCAGATTGCGCTCTGTGAATCCGCACTGAATCGCGTAGCTGAAAATTGACGCACATACCGCTTTCAGGCGATGGGCGACTTCGCTTGCGCCACGCTCCTCGATCTTGCGCAGCGCGGCAATCAGATCGCGGTGCTTTATCTCATCGATCGGCATGCGGCCGATGGCTGGAAAGATGTCCGCTTGCAGGCGCTGGATGGTGTTCTTGGCTGTGCGTTCGCTCCAGGTCGGCACTTTGTTGCCATGCCACTCGCGCGCGATTTTTTCGAACGTGTTGGACGCCTTATCCTTTGCCAGACGTTTGGCATCGTCGCGATGCTTGGCGGGGTCGATTCCTTGCAGCAGCAGGCGGCGTGTCGCCAGGCGCTTTTCACGTGCGTCCTGCAAGGTAATTTCCGGGTAAGGGCCGAACGTCAGCGTATTCTCTTTGCCGTTGGCCTGCCGGAACTTGAACCGCCAGATGCGGGAGCCGGTAGGAGCGACGACGAGGTACATGCCGTCACCATCGAACATTTTGTATGGCCGCTCGCCTGGCTTGGCGTTGCGGATGAGTAAATCTGTCAGCGGAGCAATGATCTTTGGCATGGCAAACCTCCTGCGCGGCATGCTGTAAAGATCAATATAGTCGTTTTTTTGAATTTTTGGGGCAAGCGGCAATGGCTGAGTGCGAGAAGCCCCCAAACTTGCGCCTACTTGAAGTGGATATCCTGGGACGCTGTGCAACGTCCAGAAACGAAAAAACCGCTTAGAATCAAGGCTCTAAGCGGTTTTTGAGGGACTTCCTGAGACGTCCTGATCTTACTAAATTACTATCCGTGGCGGAGAGAGGGGGATTCGAACCCCCGATAGAGTATTACCCTATACACGCTTTCCAGGCGTGCGCCTTCAGCCGCTCAGCCATCTCTCCTGAAGGCAATGCGTGCGTCTTGCTTGCTCACATTGTGTACTGCATATCGCTTGTCGCGAAGCCGTAGATTATAGCAAAGATTCTATAGACTGCCAAAGTTATTTGCCCGGGGGTAAAAGTAGGCCCATGCAGTACCCCGGTAAGGGCTGGGGTCGGACCCTTAGGGTCCGACCCCGGATGTTGGTTTGGGTTTCGACTACCCAAGCAACATTAGGACGTTTCTTTCAACTGATCCAGAATCGCCGGGTTTTCCAGGGTCGAGACGTCTTGCGTGATCGTCTCGCCCTTGGCCAGCACGCGCAGCAGGCGGCGCATGATTTTGCCGGAGCGGGTTTTTGGCAGGTTGTCGCCGAAACGGATTTCCTTCGGTTTGGCAATCGGGCCGATTTCCTTGCCGACCCAGTTGCGCAGCTCCAGCGCCAGCTTCTTCGCTTCTTCGCCGGTCGGGCGCGCTTGTTTCAGCACTACGAAGGCGCAGATCGATTCGCCGGTCGTGTCGTCCGGACGGCCGACTACCGCCGCTTCGGCCACCAGCGGGTTGGCCACCAGCGCCGATTCGATTTCCATCGTGCCCATGCGGTGGCCCGAGACGTTCAACACGTCGTCGATGCGGCCCGTGATGGTGAAGTAGCCGGTGTCCTTGTTGCGGATGGCGCCGTCGCCTGCCAGGTACATCTTGCCGCCCAGTTCTTCCGGGAAATAGCTGGACTTGAAACGCTCGGGGTTGTTCCAGATCGTGCGTATCATCGAAGGCCATGGGCGCTTCACCACCAAAATGCCGCCCTGGCCGTTTGGCACGTCCTGGCCCGCTTCGTCGACGATGGCGGCCATGATGCCCGGCAATGGCAGGGTGCAGGAACCGGGTACCATTGGCGTCGCGCCTGGCAACGGGGTGATCATGTGGCCACCCGTTTCGGTTTGCCAGAAGGTGTCGACGATCGGGCATTTCTCGCCGCCGATGTGCTTGTAGTACCACATCCACGCTTCCGGGTTGATCGGCTCGCCGACCGTGCCCAGCAGGCGCAGGCTGCTCAGGTCGTAGTTGACTGGATGGACTTTCGGGTCCACGTCGGCGGCCTTGATCAGCGAACGGATGGCCGTCGGCGCCGTGTAGAAGATGCTGACGTTGTGCTTCTTGATGGTTTCCCAGAAGCGGCCCGCGTTAGGGTAGGTCGGGATGCCTTCGAACACCACTTGCGTGGCGCCCACGGCCATCGGGCCATACGCGATGTAGCTGTGGCCCGTCACCCAGCCGATGTCGGCCGTGCACCAGAACACGTCGTCGGGCTTGATGTCGAAACTCCATTTCATCGTCAGCGCGGCCCACAGCAGATAGCCACCGCTCGAATGCTGCACGCCCTTGGGAGTACCGGTGGAACCGGAGGTGTAGAGAATAAACAGTGGATGCTCGGCATCGACCCATTCCGGCTCGCATTGCGCGCTCTGGCCTTCGACCAGGTCGTGCAGCCAGGTGTCGCGGCCAGCGTGCATCGGCAGGTCGCTGCCCGTGCGTTTGTAGACGATGACGTTTTTCACGCAATCGCAGCCGCCCAGCGCCAGCGCTTCGTCGACGATGGATTTCAATGGCAGCTTTTTGCCGCCGCGCAATTGCTCGTCGCCCGTGATGACGGCGACGGCACCGGCGTCGATGATGCGTTCCTGCAAGGATTTCGCCGAGAAGCCGCCAAATACCACGGAGTGGGTGGCGCCGATGCGCGCGCAGGCTTGCATTGCTGCAACGCCTTCGACGGACATCGACATATAGATGATCACGCGATCACCCTTGCTAATACCCTTGGCTTTCAAGCCGTTGGCGAATTTGCAGACTTTTTCGTGCAACTCTTTATATGTTGCCTTGGTGACGCTGCCGTCATCCGCTTCGAAGATGATGGCGGTCTTGTCGCCCAGGCCATTTTCGATGTTGCGGTCGAGGCAGTTGTACGACACGTTCAGCTGGCCGTCTTCGAACCATTTGTAGAACGGGGCATTGTCTTCGTTCAGGGTGCGGGTGAACGGCTTTTTCCAGCTCAGGTTTTCACGCGCCAGCTTGGCCCAGAAGCCTTCGTAGTCGCGTTCGGCGTCCGCCACCATGGCGCGGTAGGCGTCCATGCCGGAAATGGTTGCCTGTGCGGCAAATGCTGCCGACGGTTCGAACACGCGCGACTCTTCCGGTCCCTGCTGCTCAGTGCCCTGCCCTTGGTTTTCTATAGCGGCCATATTCGTCTCCAGTGTAGTAATTGTTTGTTAACACCATATTCCTGCTGTCTTACGGACGCCTTACATGCAGCGTTTTCTTCGATCCATTCTATCCACACACACCATAATCGCCAGTGCTGAAGGGCGTCAAGCGCGCGCTGCGCGACCGACAAGATGAAAAAACGACAACAACGCAAGAACTTGCAGCCACTTTGTGTTTCAGCAAGGCCAAGAATCCAAACCGAGGGCATGCGCAGGGATCAGCTGCAAGTGTAAAATGTCGGGCATACCAAAAATTGGTATTTACCACCAGGAAACCCCAGATGATCGACCACTCACAAAAACCCAAACATAGCAAACTGCACCCCCTGGCCGCCTTCATCTTCATGTCGCGCTGGCTGCAACTGCCGCTGTACATGGGCCTGATCCTCGCTCAATGCGTGTACGTATTTCACTTCTGGGTGGAGCTGTCGGACTTGATCGGCGCCGTGTTCGGCAATGATGCGGCCCTGCAGCACGTCTTGACGGCCGTGGCCGTGCCGGGCGGCGCCCTGCCGACCAAGCTCAATGAAGCGACCATCATGCTGGTATTACTGGGCCTGATCGACGTCGTCATGATCTCGAACCTGTTGATCATGGTCATCATTGGCGGCTACGAAACGTTTGTCTCGCGCATGCACTTAGACGACCATCCAGACCAGCCGGAATGGCTGTCGCATGTGAATGCGTCGGTGCTGAAAACGAAATTGGCGATGGCCATCATCGGCATCTCGTCGATCCACCTGCTGAAGACCTTCATCAACGCCAACTCGTACAAGATCGAAGTGATCATCGCGCAAACGTCCATCCACATCGTTTTCATCCTGTCAGCGATGGCGATTGCATACACGGACCGCATCATGACGGTAACCCAGAATCAAGCACGCCCTCATTGAAACAATCGCCCATGGCTGCCAGCGGCGGCCATGGGCTTTCAGCAAAGAGTCCTACCCTTCTTATCCACCGCGAGAACACCATGACTGTCATAAAGCAAGAAGACCTGATCGAATCCGTCGCCGCAGCGTTGCAGTACATTAGCTACTACCACCCTGCTGATTACATCGAGCACCTGGCGCGCGCCTACACGGCCGAGCAAAGCCCGGCGGCAAAAGATGCAATCGCGCAAATCCTGACCAACTCGCGCATGTGCGCCGAAGGCAAGCGTCCGATCTGCCAGGACACGGGTATCGTCAACGTCTTCCTGAAAATCGGCATGGGCGTGCGCTTCGAAGGTTTCAGCGGCACGGTCACCGACGCCGTCAACGAAGGCGTGCGCCGCGCGTACAACTTCGACGACAACAAGCTGCGCGCCTCCATCGTGGCCGACCCGCATTTCGACCGCAAGAACACCAAGGACAACACACCAGCCGTGGTGCACATGGAGCTGGTTGAAGGCAATACCGTCGACGTGAAAGTCGCTGCCAAGGGCGGCGGTTCGGAAAACAAATCGAAGATGATCATGATGAACCCGTCCGACTCGCTGGTGGACTGGGTCATGAAAACCGTGCCGACCATGGGCGCCGGCTGGTGCCCGCCTGGCATGCTGGGTATCGGCATCGGCGGCACGGCTGAAAAAGCCATGCTGATGGCAAAAGAGGTGTTGATGGAAGACATCGACATGTTTGAGCTGAAACAACGTGGTCCACAGAACAAACTGGAGGAATTGCGTATCGAGCTGTGCGACAAGATCAACTCGCTGGGCATCGGCGCGCAAGGCCTGGGCGGCCTGACGACCGTGCTCGACGTGAAAATCATGATGCACCCGACGCATGCGGCATCGAAGCCCGTCGCCATGATCCCGAACTGCGCCGCCACGCGCCACGGTCACTTCGTGCTCGACGGCTCGGGCCCGGCCTACATGACGCCGCCATCGCTGTCGTCGTGGCCGGAAGTGCACTGGACGCCAGACACGGAAAAATCCAAGCGCGTCGACCTGAACACGCTGACGAAAGAAGAAGTCGCTTCCTGGACGCCGGGCCAGACCTTGCTGCTGAACGGCAAGATGTTGACGGGCCGCGACGCCGCGCACAAGCGCATCCAGGACATGCTGGCCAAGGGCGAAGAGCTGCCGGTCGACTTCAAGAACCGCGTGATCTATTACGTCGGTCCGGTCGACCCGGTGCGCGACGAAGCCGTCGGCCCGGCTGGTCCGACGACGGCCACGCGCATGGACAAGTTCACCGACATGATGCTGGAAAAAACCGGCCTGATCGCCATGATCGGCAAGGCCGAACGTGGCCCGATCGCCATCGAATCGATCCAGAAGCACCAGTCGGCCTACCTGATGGCCGTGGGCGGCGCCGCCTACCTGGTGTCGAAAGCCATCAAGCACGCCAAGGTGCTGGGCTTTGCCGACATGGGCATGGAAGCGATCTACGAATTCGATGTCGTCGACATGCCAGTGACGGTGGCGGTGGATGCCAAAGGCACATCGGTGCACAACACCGGCCCGAAAGAATGGCAGGCGAAGATCGAGCAACTCACTAGCGTCAGCAAGATTGCCGTGACGGTCGCTTAAACAAGCACTACCATCAACGCCGCGCGGCACATCAGCGCGGCGTTTTTTTATCTTCTTCGGTTTTATATGACTTTTACCTTAAGTAATAGCGCAAATCTGGGGTCGGTCACGCTACCCATCGGCATCTTTGACTCCGGCGTGGGCGGCCTGTCGGTGCTGCGCCATGTCCGCGCGCAACTGCCGCAGGAAGACCTGATCTACTTTGCCGATTCCGCCCATGCGCCATACGGCGACAAGACGGAACAGCAAGTGGTCGAGCGCTCACTGGCGATCACCGCCTTCTTATTACAGCAAGGCGCGAAAGCATTGGTAGTGGCGTGCAACACGGCCACCATCGCCGCCATCAAGGCGCTGCGCGCGCGCTACCCGGACCTGCCCATCGTCGGCGTCGAACCGGGCCTCAAACCGGCGGCCGCCATCAGCCGCAATGGCAAGATCGCCGTGCTGGCCACGGAGCGCGCCTTGCGCGGCGACAAGCTGCTGGCCCTGCGCGAGCAGGTGAGCACCGCCACGGGCGCGACATTCATCTTGCAGCCCTGCATCGGCCTGGCCGACCGCATCGAACAGTGCGAACTGGGCAACGACCCGCAGGACGCCACCAGCGCCATGCTGGAGCGCTACATCGCGCCCATGCTGGAGCAAGGCGTCGATACCCTGGTGCTGGGCTGCACCCACTACCCTTTCGTGCAAGACGCCATCGTCCGCACAGTGCAAGCGCATACGCAGGAACAGATCACCCTGGTCGACACCGGCGACGCCGTAGCGCGCCAGCTGGCCCGCTTGCTCGACGCTGCAAACCTGCGCCGCAGCGACAACGACGCCCCGCGACTGCAGGGCTACACGACGGCCAGCGTCGTAGCATTGGCGAAAGCCTTCGCCGGTTTGCTGGACTTGCAGCCGCCCGTCACCCACCTGTCCGTGTGAGTGCAAGCGCAAGTTTTCATGCGCGTTTTCAATTCTTTCAAAAAGACTGCATTTAGATTTGCCACTTTGCCGAGTTCTTTGTATAATTCGGCACCTGTTCAGCAAAACAGCTAAATAGGTAAGTAAGACAGTGGTGGCTGTAGCTCAGTTGGTAGAGTCCAGGATTGTGATTCCTGTTGTCGTGGGTTCGAGCCCCATCAGCCACCCCACAGAATGCGTAGGAAAATCAAAGGGTTACACGCTACGGCTTGTAACCCTTTTTTTTATTCCACGATTAGCTCCACGCAAGCGCTCCATGTAAGCGCGGCATGAGCCGAATGAGTCGATGCGGCGCGGATCATGCGGGCGCGGGTGCTGGCCCCTAAGATACTGCTCCCGAAATACCTTGCTTCTATACCATCAGTCAGTGTGCGGCATGATCCAAGCCATTCTGAACTCGGAAAATCATGCTCGAAGGGCCTGCCACAGCGCTAATGCCGTTCAGTTAGTGTGTTAGTGACGCTATTTTTAGCCCAAGAACTAGGACTGGGGTTAGCGAATTTACTGGCGCTCATCAATCACGCCAAAACCCTTAACTGAACGGCATTACTGTCACAGCACCCACTTTTAGCCTGCCCAGACTTTACAATACTTTACACAAAGGAACCGTCTATGAAATTTACTACTGCCTTAGCTGCTGCGCTGCTGATGTCCGGGTGTGCCACCTCGGCCAAGTTCACCACGAAGATGGACGCCTTTGTTGGACAGTCGGAACGGGCATTGATAATGGCCTATGGTGTCCCGCAAGGCTCCTATCAACTACAGGATGGCTCCAAGGCTTTGCAGTACACGCAGTCGAGTAACATCGTGATACCGGGTGCGACGACGATGCAGCCTGTGACGACGCATACAACAGGGAACGTCACCCTGAATCAGGGCACGCTCCCATCTGCAGGCAACTACACCCAGCAATCGACTACTTACGTCCCGACACAAGGGCCAGCGACGAACATCGCTCTCGCATGCTCGATAACGTTCACTGTCGATTCTGGTGGCATCGTGCGGCAGTGGAGCGCTAACGGAAACCACTGCGTTTCCCAATGATGCTGAACACTTGACCACCCCTACGCCGGGGCGGCAGCAGTGGGAGGATTAGCCCGCCAGCACCGACTGCACCGTCGTTGCCAGGTCTTCCAGGCGCACGGGTTTGACGAGGAAGTGACGAAAGCCTACGGCCAGCGCGTCGTCCATATACATGGGCAGGCTGTGGCCCGTGACGGCGATCAGCACGGCGCTGGCCGTCTCGGCATTGTGCTGCAGGCGGCGGCCGATTTCGATGCCGCTGACGCCGGGCATTTCGATGTCGAGGTAGACGGCGTCGGGCAGGCACAGCTTGACTTGCTCAACGGCCATCTGCCAATTGCGCACCACCACCACGTTGTGACCCAGCGCTTCGAGCAACATGGCCAGCGATTCGCCCACTTCCTGGTTATCGTCGACTACCAACAGATTCAATTTACGCGCGGTACTTGTCGGCTGGTCGCCCTCGATGGGTTCCACGCAGGAGTTGCCTGATGTCGTTTCAGTTGTCGGGTTCATTGTGGGCTCACGTCTGACGGCTGCAAAAGCGGCAGTATACAAGCTGCACGTGAAATGCCGCCGCACCCGAGCACTGCTGCCAAGCGGCAATCCTGACCGCCCGCTGTAGCGCGCCAGTAACACGTCCCCGCCTTCGCGCGGGGCACGCCAACCCTACGCAGTTTGCGCAATTGACGGATTCAATGAGAATCATTATCATTATCATCCCCTTGCGCCGGATGTCCACGCCACACAGTTGTTGCGCTGCCAGATTGCCCGCGCAAACATTGTCACTACGGAGATTCATGCATGGCCGCCACACTAACCCCACTGTCCTTGTCGCTGCGCCCGTGCGCGCTGGCCATCGCCCTCGCCTGCCTGGGTGCCCCGCTTGCCGTGCAGGCGCAAGACGCCAACACGGCTACGGCCAGCACAGCCGATAGCGCCGAGCCCATCCTGGAATCCATCCGGATCAGCGGTAACCTGCTGGGCACCAGCATGGCCGCCAGCACGAAGCATTTTGCGGGCGCGCGCACGGTGGTGCAGAAGGACGACATCGAGAACTCGGGCGCATCGAGTATCAGCGACGTGATGCGCCGCATTCCCGGCGTGCAAATCAGCGACAACGCGGGCAGCGCCGGCAGCGCCATCTCGCTCAACATCGGCGTGCGGGGACTGACCGGGCGCTATTCGCCGCGCAGCACGGTGTTGCTCGACGGCATCCCGATGTCGGTCGCACCGTATGGCCAGCCGCAACTGTCGTTCGCGCCTGTCAGCCTGGCCAATGTCGAGACGGTCGACGTGGTGCGCGGCGGCGGCGCGGTGCGCTTCGGGCCGCAGAACGTGGGCGGCATCATCAACTTCAAGACGCGCCGCGTGCCCACCACGCCAGGCGTCACCGGTGACGCCAGCGTGCGCCATAATGCGTACAGCGAAGTGGGCCACAATACGCAGACCAGCGTCTTTGCCGGTACACAACTCGACAGCGGCCTGGGCCTGGCAGTGCTGTATTCCGGCATCCGTGGCAGCGACTGGCGCGTGGGCAGCGATGAAAAAGTCAACGATTTCGCCCTGAAATGGCGCTACGACGTAAGCCCGACGGCCGAGGTGTACGGCAAGCTGTCTTACTATGATGTAAGCTCGCGCACGCCAGGCGGCCTGACGGTGGCGCAATACAAGGCCGACCCGTTCCAGAACACGCGCCCGACCGACTTTTGGAGCGGCGAACGCAAGGCCTTCGACGTCGGCTACCTGAATGCGCTGTCCGGCACGCAGGAAGTGGAAGTGCGCGCCTATTACAACAAGAGCTCGCGCGAAAGCACCCTGATCAGCGCCAACCTGAAAGGCCTGGGCCACCAGCCGCGCAACTATGCAACGACGGCCATCGAACCGCGCTACACACAGCGTTTCAGCACGGGCAAGGTCTCGCAAGACGTCACCGTGGGCTACCGCTACCTGGCCGAGCGGGCCGATGAAACCATCTACAACGTGGTCGTCGCCAGCGGCGTGCAACAAGCACCGACGCGCTTTGCCAATAATGCCACCGATGCCCAAGCCGTGTATATCGACGACAAGATCGCCATCGGCGCCTGGCGCGTCACGCCGGGCGTACGCTACGAACACATCAAGACGGTGCGCTACAACCACTTGCCGACCGAGCAGAAGATCGAGTTGCTCAACAACAAGGCCCTGCCCTCGCTGAACGTGGCCTATTTGCTCGACAACAACGTGACCCTGTTTGGCAACTACAACAGCTCGTTTGGCGCCGTGCAAAATACGCAGCTCAACGCGCAGTCAAGCAAGAATCCGCTGCAACCGGAACTGGCGAAAACAGCCGAGCTGGGCGCGCGCTGGAAAAGCAGCCAGCTGTCAGCCGAGGCGACCTTGTTCAATATCAAGTTCGACAACCAGATCCAATCCGTGGGCAGCGGCGAGAACGCCATTTTCTACAACGTCGGCGCCACGCATCACCGCGGCCTGGAAACGGCCCTCGGCTACCATTTCGACCGCTCCGGCCCGCTGGCTGGCTTGAACGCCTATGCCACCTACAGCTATACCAAGGCGACCTTGCAAGATGGCGTGCACGCGGGCAATGACGTGCCCTTCTATTCGCGCAACACGGACACCTTGGGCGCCCACTACCAGCTGGGCACCTGGGGCTTCGACCTGTCGAGCAGCCACCAGAGCCGCCAGTTTGCCGACGAGGCCAACACCCTGGCAGAAAATGCCGCCGGCAACCTGGGCGTCATTCCCGGCTTTCGCACCTGGAACACGCAAGTGAAATGGAAAGTGCCGGGCCAGGCCGGCCTGGAGCTGGTCGCCGGCATCAACAACCTCGCCGACAAGCGCTACTTCACGCGCACTTCGGACGGCAACCTGGGCAAGATAGTGGGGGCGCCGCGCATGCTCTACCTGCAAGGACGGCTGGCGTTCTAAGGTCCGGCCACCCGCGCACGGCGGCGTCTATCGAATCGATATGCCACCACGCGTGCTCATCGCCCACAAAAAACCTGCATCGTTGTGGTCACGATGCAGGTTTTTTTATGCCCTGATGTCACAAAAATACTGTGATGCAAGAAGGCTCAAAACCACGCTCGCCCCGGACGAGGGCAGCAATTGCGTCAACATGAAAATTAGTTGCAATAGATACACATGTTATTTCACAATTGCAAATATTTTGAGTGAGTAATTCTTCTCGGGATGCGTTTCCATGGTACTATTTAAATGTCATACAAGAAATTAAAATGTCCTTTAATCAATATATCGAGAACACGATGAAAATGCCAACCACCCTCCTGAAGATTGCCGCCTTGGCCACCCTGGTCACCACCGGCGCCGCCAACGCCGCGACCGAACTGGTCGTGAATGGCAGCTTCGAAAGCAATGCCATCAACACCCCGTTCGCGCAATTGAGCGCCGTGACCGGCTGGACCTCGTCCGCCAAAGGCAATTCCGCCTTTGAAATCCAGAAGGGCGCCAAGCAAGGCGGCGTGAGCGGCTTCAACCCCTTCGCCGCTGACGGCAAGCAATACCTGGAACTCAATACCGATCGCCAGACGTCCGTGTCGCAATCGCTCGCCACCAAGGCCGGCGGCACCTATGCGCTGTCGTTTGCCTATTCGGGCCGCCCGGATACGGCACGCGGCGCTAACAGCCTGATGAATGTCTACTGGGGTTCGACCCTGCTCACGCCAAGTCCGCTGGTCGGCAACACCAGCGGCGTCTGGCAAGTCTTCAGCCAAAACGTGTCCGCGCTCGGTTCGTCCACCCTGCTGCGCTTCGAATCGGTCGGCCCGGCTTCCGCACCGACCTATGGTTCTTACCTGGACAAGGTCTCGGTGATGACTGCGGTGCCGGAACCGGAAAGCTACGCCATGATGCTGCTGGGCCTGGGCTTGCTGGGTTTCATGGCACGCCGCAAGACTGCGGCCTGAGCCCGGACAGTCGTCGCGTCACAGCCACCCCCGCCTAGCCGGGCGGTGGATGCGATGCCCACCCTGCACCCTATCAGTTAGCACACTGGTAGGGTGTTTGCATTTCTGAAGGAAGCTCGCCTGAAAAGCGCTGCACTCATTGGCATTGATCGCTTCGATCACGGCCAGCGTGCTGGTCAGCGCATGAATGACGACAAACACTGGCGCTGCGGGCCTGACTTCGGCGCCGCCGTTGGGTAGCTGCCACGCCAAGCCAGCGTTGAGCAAGCCTGCTCACGGCAGACAAAATCAGCTTGCAAAAAAGAAGGGGAAGCCTAAATTTTTCGTGGGTAAACACGCGCATCATTTTTCTGTAGATGTTGCCAAATAGAACTAAATTAGCGCTACAATAGCGACATATCAAGCAATGCCAAGCATCGCTCCGCCAGGGCCACTACCCCGCCCTGATCATCAGCACGCATTTTTTGAACAGGATGACTGGCACTTCCGGGCCTGTTAGCACTCCCGGCACGACCGCCACACACGCACCATGTCTGCAGAAAAAACCCTCAGCGAAACCAGTTCCTACGGTAAGGATACGCCCGTGGGACGTCCCGACATCGATGGCCGCGCCGGCATTTTCGTGCCCACGGCAGAATTTGACATCGACAATACCACCACCATTCGCAAGGGCGCGGGCATCGTCGGCTTCGGCAACCTCGATGGCACCCTGACCGTGTATTTCGAAGCGAACCGTTTCGACGAAAGCAATCTGCACAAGTGGGAACACAAGGCGCGCAAGGCGTATGACCGCATGGTCATGGGCGCGCCCACGGTATCGAAGGCAAAGCTCGCTGCACGCATGCTGGAACAGGTTGGCATCATCGATGGCATGGGCATCAATCTCAAGCATCCGGAACGCCTGACGCACTGGCTGGAAATCTCGAACGTGCCCGATACGGCGCCGGAAGAGTCGGTGGTGCGCTGGAAAAACCGCTAAGCACGAAGAGAGCAAGTCGGGGAACCGGACACGAGGTGTTGTCCTACATCGCGGCGGACTTTCATCCGATGCCCGAGAGCATCAACGCTAGCTATGATGAAAGCCTGACCACACCTTCCCCACCACCCAGGAGTACGACATGTCCCGCCTCATCCCGATCAGCTTTGGTGCCTTGCAAATAGGTCTGGCAGTGGCGGCGATGGTCATATTATGCTCGGCGGACGTACTGCACCAGGGTTCGGTTTACTTTCACTGACTTCCACTGATTTCATCTTCTGTCACAGCGTCTCGCCAGATAACAATGCGCGCCGTGCTCCGTATTTCACGAGGCACAGCGCATTGTCACGCCAGACGGCCGATGTTCGGCGCCTAGCGGCGGCCGTGGTAGCGGCCATGACCGCCCCAGCCGCCACGGTGCCCACCATAGCGTCCACTACCAAACATGAAGTCCAGCCCGATCGATATGGGTGGATTGTAGTAGTACGGTTGCGGCGCGTACACGGGTGCCGGCACATACACAGGCTGCTGTACGTACACCGTCGGCTGGCGCACATACACAGGCTCATTCGTGTATTCCACGCGCGGCTCGCGCATCACGCGCCCCGACTGTACCGGTTCGGACGACACCGTATGCCATTCATAGGGATTGTGGGCCGCCTGAGGTGCGCGCGTAGCGTAATACGCGGGGCCGGGCGGCGCCACGACGCAGCCGCCGAGGGCGGCCAGCGAGATTGCTGCCAACAGGGTTTTCATTGCCACTCTCCTCTAGTACGCATCTTGATATACCACTTTTCACTACTTAATTAAGTACTATAAGAAATTACGCCATGCTTTGCTGTGCTTTTACCGATTGTTACACCCCGACGCGCGTTGCAACATGAAATGTCGCAACGCTGCCACAATCAGGCCGGGCGACAGCTTGCCTCAAATAAACGGAATCGCGCAGGTATCGATGGCCTTGCCAGCAGCATCGTAGCGCTGCACGCATACTTGGTAACGCACGCCGTAATCGAGTTCGACCTGCTCGACCTTGCCATACTTCAATTTCCAGCTAGGCTGCAACTGTTGCCGGCCCGCCAGCGCCGCCACATCCTGCGGAATCGCCATGGCCGTATGCATCTCGCCCTGGCGCGCATCCTGGCGCCGCGCCACGTCGATGGACACGCTCACGGCAAAGTCCACGCCGCCGTCGGCGTAAGCGAGCGTGGGCGCACTGCGCTGTGCCCGCATCACGCCCCAGGCGCAAGGCTTGCCGTTCGCAACGCATTGCTTCAATTGCGCCAGCGGAAAATATTCAGGGGCAAGCCTGCCTTCCTTGATAGGCCAACTGGTGCGCACACCATCGCGCTTGCCCGTCAGGGGATTGTCCCAGCTCAGGCTATTGACGATGGCCACGGCCTGCCCCGCCTGCAGGCCGGCAGGCACGCCCGGCGATGCGCAGGCGGCAAGCAGCAAGCCGGTGGCGGCCAGGGAAGACAGTGTCAGGATGCGCTGCATGGTAAGCCTCTTGTGATCAGATATGCCGAAGGTGTGTTTCGAGGGTAACAGAATCGGCAGCGACAGCGCCGTTGGCTGGCGCACATAACAGAACGGGCGGCACCCTTGCTGGTACCGCCCGTAGCGAATACGGCCATGCCGGGAGACGCGCTCCCGGCGCCAGCTGGATCAGTCCAGCTTCCAGGCGTAATCGACCTTGGTCCAGGTTTGCGCCGGGGCGCCATCCTTGGTGCCCGGCTTGAACTTGCATGCGGACAGGGCCTTGATGGCAGCCTTGTCCAGGTTCTTGAAGCCACTGCTCTTCTCGATTTTCGAATCGGCAACGCTGCCATCGGCATTCACCAGGAAGGACATCGACACCGTGCCCTGCTCTTCGTTCATCAGCGAGGCTTTTGGATAGTCGGCCTTGCAGTTCTTGGCATCGAACGACGCCGGCACCTCGGCCGCGAAGGCGGCGGAAGAAACGCAAAGCAGCAAGGCTGCTGCAACACTCATCAAACGCTTATTCTCAAACATGTGCTTCCCCATGATTATCAGATACGGTAATTACAACTTCTTGCCCGCCAAGAAGGCGGGTGCCGCCGGGATGTCTGCCCCCGCTACCAGCACCACGCCCGCCTCATGCTGCCTGGCGCTTAAAACTCTTCCCAATCATCATTGCTGCCAGCGCTTGCCGCCTTGCGTGGCGCAGCAGCGGGCGCTTCGGCCTTGCGGGCCAGCGACTTCACCGGGCGCGAGACCGGCGCCGGCTTGCGCACGGCAACTGCTGCGGCCGCTACCTTAGGCGGCGCATACGCTGCCGGCTTCTCTTCGCCTTCGACCAGTTTGAAGATACTCACGACATGGGTCAGTTCGGCCGCCTGGTCTTGCAAGCTTTGCGCCGCAGCGGCGGCCTGCTCCACCAACGCCGCATTTTGCTGCGTCATGCCATCCATCTCGATGATCGACAGGTTGACCTGTTCGATGCCGGCGCTTTGCTCCTGGCTGGCACTGGCGATCTCGCTCATGATATCGGTAACGCGGCGCACGCTGTCGACCACTTCGCCCATCGTCACGCCAGCCTGGCCGACCAGGCGCGTACCGCGTTCGGTCTTCTCGGCCGAATCGTCGATGAGGATCTTGATTTCCTTGGCGGCGCCAGCGGAACGCTGCGCCAGGTTGCGCACTTCCGAGGCCACCACGGCAAAGCCGCGGCCTTGCTCGCCGGCACGCGCCGCTTCCACGGCCGCATTCAGCGCCAGGATATTGGTCTGGAAGGCGATGCTGTCGATGACGCCAATGATGTCGACAATTTTCTTCGCCGATTCATTGATCGAGTTCATGGTGTCCACCACTTGCGACACCACGGAACCGCCTTTCACTGCCACGTCCGATGCGGTAGCGGCCAACTTATTGGCTTCACGTGCATTGTCCGCATTCTGCTTCACGGTCGAGGTCAGCTCTTCCATGGCCGAAGCCGTTTTTTCCAGCGCGCTGGCCTGCATTTCCGTGCGCGACGACAAGTCGAGATTGCCGTCGGCGATTTCGCGCGACGCCGTGCCGATGGTTTCCGTGCCCACGCGTACCTGGCCAACGATGCCCACCAGGCTGTTGCGCATTTCCTTCATTTCCGCCAGCAGGCTGGACGTATCGGAAGGCTGGGTATAGATGCCGATCGACAGGTCGCCATTGGCGATGCTGCCGGCAATCGAGGCCGTGTAGTCAGGCTCGCCGCCCAGCTGTTTCAGCAGGCCACGGGTAATCACCAGTGCCGCCGCCACACCCATCGCTACAGCCAGCACGCCGAGGATGATCATGAACAGACGCGCACTGTCGAATGCCTTGCGGGCATCCGCTTGCATCTGCTCGTTCAACTTGTCTTCCAGGGTGGCCAGTTGCTCCAGCGCATCCATCCATTTTTTCTGTACCGGGCGGATTTCCTTGATCATCACGCGCGTGGCCGCTTCCGCCTCATTGGCCATCCACAGCGCCGATGCCTTGGCGATGGCCGGCATGGCTGCCGCTTCATATTCCTTGATCGAAGCGAGCAAGGTCTTTTCTTCGGTAGTCGACTCGACGGCGAATTTCTCTTCAAGCTTTTTCTGCGTTTCCTGATAGGTGCTGGTCTGCGTCTTGATACGCGCCATTTCCGGCTCCATATCGCTCGCGTCGGTCATCAGGGTAAGTATGCGCAGCGAGGTGATGCGATCGCTGACGTTGCCACGCATCTCAATCACCAGGCGGGTGACGACATTGTTGACATCAATCACGTGATCGAGACGTGCCTGAATTTGCGCCATGCGCGCGATGCCGAGGACCGTCACGGCCACCAGCAGAACCAGTACCAGGGCGAATCCGAGGCCCAGGCGAGTACCAACCTTCATTTTTGCTAAATTCATTTCGGCTCTTGGTAAATGAAACTATGGATAAGAATTTTTGCCCGGTGCAACAAGACGAAGGCTGCGGGACGCCGGTATCGGCCGCTACCCAAGGGTATGAAGACGGTCTCCGGACGCACGCAGCCTCGGGTACTTTCTGTTCTAGAACAGCAATGAAAACGCCAGTCACTGCGTATGCAACTAGTGATACACACGCAATTTATGACGCAGTCAATGTGAGATCACGATCAGATATTTACATGAAAAATATTTGTCTATAGTCAATTATAGGTGTAACTTTTGCCTCAAAGCAAGCAATAAGTACCTGAATAAATGCCTGATTAACTTTCTATGGAGAAATGGCAACAACGCCGTTTCTTACCTCCCTGGAAATGCCCCATCACAGTGCGGGCGTGCGCCGAAACAGCGCATTTACAACACATGGCATAGCCGCTGACATCGCTCTTGAAGTAGCAACTGATAGCCATGCGCTGCGCTGCCCGGCAGTTCGGCCAGTTCGTGCTCGTCACTGTCGTACAGGCGCGCACGTCTGTGGCAATCGCCGCTTATTCGGCAGGCAGGGACAGGCGCGCTGCCGCTTCCAGCAGCAGGCGCGGGTCGCCCGAGGCCAGCTTCTTCGAGTCCGACAGGGTCTGGCGGAAACCACGCGCGCCGGGCAGGTTTTGCATCAAGCCCAGCATGTGGCGCGTGACGCTATTGAGCTTCAGGCGCCCGGCTTCCTTTTCCAGCTGCACACGTATGTAGGGGATCATCACTTCGAGCACTTGCTCGCGCGTTTTCACGGGCGTGTCGTCGCCGTAATAGCGCTGGTCGAACTGGGCCATCAGGTAAGGGTTGTGATAAGCCTCGCGGCCCAGCATCACGCCATCGAGGTGCTGCAGGTGCAGGTCGATCTCATCGAGCGTCTTGATGCCGCCATTGATAATGAACTCGAACTGGGGGAAGTCGCGCTTCAAGCGGTAGGCATAGTCATACTTGAGGGGCGGCACTTCGCGGTTTTCCTTCGGGCTCAGCCCCTTCAGGATGGCATTGCGCGCATGCACGATAAATGTCTTGCAGCCGGCGTCGGCCACGGTGCCGACAAAGTCGCGCACGAAGTCATACGACTCGCTATCGTCGATGCCGATCCGGTGTTTCACGGTGACGTCGATATCGACCACGTCGCGCATCGCTTTCACGCAGTCGGCCACCAGTTGCGGCTCGGCCATCAGGCAGGCGCCAAAAGCGCCTTTCTGCACGCGCTCCGAGGGGCAGCCGCAGTTCAGGTTGACCTCGTCATAGCCCCATTGCTGGCCCAGCTTCGCGCTCGTGGCCAGGTCCGTCGGATCGCTGCCACCGAGCTGCAGCGCCACCGGATGCTCTTCCTCGTTGAAGCGCAAGTGGCGTTCCACGTCACCGTAGACCAGCGCACCGGTCGTCACCATCTCGGTGTAGAGCCAGGTATGGCGCGTGATTTCGCGGTGGAACTTGCGGCAATGGCGGTCGGTCCAATCCATCATGGGGGCGACGGAGAGGCGGCGGGAAGGCAGGGAGGACGTAGTCATAGGATCAATAAGAACAGGTCAATACACAACAGCTTCTACAAACGACAAACCCGCTGCGCGCCTCGCCAATGATGGCAAGGCGGCGCAGCGGGCCGGGAGCGGCATGGCCCGCAGGCCATGCTCTACAACAGATTACGAATCGCGCGACGCTTTTTTACGCTCATGCTCTTTCAAGAAGCGCTTGCGCAGACGGATCGATTTAGGCGTGATTTCCACCAGTTCGTCGTCCTCGATGAATTCGACTGCGTATTCCAGCGACATCTGAATTGGCGGCACCAGGCGCACTGCTTCGTCGGTACCCGACGAACGCACGTTGGTCAGCTGCTTGCCCTTGATCGGGTTGACGACCAGATCGTTGTCGCGCGAGTGAATACCGATGACCATGCCTTCATAGACTGGGTCATTGTGCGATACGAACATGCGGCCGCGATCTTGCAGTTTCCAGATGGCGTAGGCAACAGCAGCGCCGTCGTCTTGTGAAATGAGCACGCCGTTACGACGGCCAGCCATTTCACCACGGGTATTGTCGACAGGCGCGTATTCATGGAACACGTGGCTCATCAAGCCGGTACCGCGGGTCAGGGTCATGAATTCGCCCTGGAAGCCGATCAGGCCACGCGCAGGGATCAGATACTCGAGACGCACGCGGCCCTTGCCATCCGATTCCATGTTTTGCAGGTCGCCACGACGACGGCCCAGTTCTTCCATGACGCCGCCCTGGTTGACTTCTTCAACGTCGACCGACAGGTTTTCAAACGGCTCGTGGCGCACGCCATCGACCATCTTGAACACCACGCGTGGACGCGATACGGCCAGCTCGAAGCCTTCGCGACGCATGTTTTCGATCAGAATCGTCAGGTGCAGCTCGCCGCGACCCGATACTTCAAAGATCGTGTCGTCGTCGGTCGGCGATACGCGCAGAGCAACGTTGGCTTTCAGTTCGCGGTCCAGACGGTCGCGCAGCTGACGGCTGGTGACGAATTTACCTTCGCGGCCAGCCAGTGGCGAGTTGTTGACCATGAAGTTCATGGTCAGGGTCGGCTCGTCGACGGTCAGCATAGGCAGCGCGTCCGGGGTATCGGGTGCGCACAGGGTCGAACCGATGCCGATTTCGTCGATACCGTTGATCAGGCAGATGTCGCCGGCAACAGCTTCGTCTACCAGCACGCGCTCCAGACCTTTGAAGTTCAGCACCTGGTTGATGCGGCCTTTGATAGGCGTAGCGCCTGGGCCATTGATGACCAGCACGTCCTGGCCGACCTTGACTGTACCGCGGTTGACGCGGCCAATGCCGATCTTGCCGACGTACGACGAGTAGTCGAGCGAGGTGATCTGCATTTGCAGCGGGCCTTCAGGATTGTCGTCACGCACTGGAACGTGTTCCAGGATGGCGTCAAACATCGGCTTCATGTCGCCGCTGCGCACGTCTTCGGTCAGGCCGGCATAGCCGTTCAAGCCCGAAGCGTAAATGATAGGGAAATCGAGTTGTTCGTCGGTAGCGCCCAGCTTGTCGAACAGTTCGAACGTCTGGTTAATGGCCCAGTCCGGGCGCGCGCCTGGACGGTCCACCTTGTTGACGATAACGATAGGCTTCAGACCCAGTGCCAGCGCTTTGCGCGTGACGAAACGGGTTTGCGGCATCGGACCTTCTTGGGCATCGATCAGCAGCAAGACCGAGTCAACCATCGACAGAACACGCTCCACTTCGCCGCCGAAGTCGGCGTGGCCTGGGGTGTCGACGATGTTGATGTGGGTGCCTTCGTACTCAACAGCGCAGTTCTTCGACAGAATCGTAATGCCGCGCTCCTTTTCCAGGTCGTTCGAGTCCATGACTCGGGTGTCGACCGCTTGGTTTTCACGGAAGGTGCCGGATTGGCGCAGCAGCTGATCCACCAGTGTGGTTTTGCCGTGGTCAACGTGGGCGATGATGGCGATATTACGAATTGCGCGTTTTGTATTTGACATGGTCATAGTAGTTACTGAAAAACTGCGGAGTGCGTACGGTACCGTACGTAGCTTTTTGTTGCTGACTGAAACTGGAACCGCGTAGTATAGCATGTTGCGCTGCAACGCTATCTAAAAATGCTGGCGGCTCGCACAGTCGTGGACGATTTGTTTAAAAAAGCGACACTGCTTAACGAGTGTATGCTGGGGTCAGACCCTCAATAGCGCTATTTTTAGCCCAAGAACAAGGACTAGGGTCGGTCACTTCGTGATCGGAATGTGCTCCATTGAAGCACATTCCCCCGGCGGGTCCGACCCCGGCTCTTTGCCTCTGGGGTTAGCGAATTTACTGGCGCTCATAAATCACGCCAAAACCCTTAATTGAACGGAATTAGGGGCTACCCCCAGCTTTTATTGATGCGCTGTGGCGATCAGTCGCTCCGGCGCCAGGATACTATATTGCTGCAACTGGCCCGTGCCCAGCAGCTTGCTGTCGTGATAGACACGCACCCTGCCCGGCGCGTTCGGTACGGCGACGTCTTCCTTGCCCAGCGCGATGCGCTGGCCGTGCAAGAAACGCTTGGCCAATTCTTCTGTCAACTGGACGGCGGGAAAACTCGACAATAGTGCATCGACGGGTGCCAACAGGCTGAACGGCGCGGCATGTGCCGTCAGCGCGTCGAGCGTGATGACGCCATCGAGGGTCAGGCTGCCAACTTGCGTGCGGCGCAAGGCGTTCAAATGACCGCCGCAACCGAGCGCGCGGCCGATGTCTTCGCCCAGCACGCGGATATACGTGCCCTTGCTGCACATCACCGACAATTTCAGGAACGGCGCTTCGTAGCCGAGAAACTCGAGTTTGTGAATCGTTACCGGGCGCGCTTCGCGCTCCAGGGTGATGCCTGCTCTTGCGTACTCATACAGGGGCTTGCCGTCGCGCTTCAAGGCCGAGTACATGGGCGGCGTCTGCAAAATCGGCCCGCGAAACCGCGCCAGCACGGCTTCGATCTGCTCCGGCGTCACGTTCACGTCGCGCGTTTCCAGCACTTCACCCTCGGTGTCGCCCGTATCCGTGGTCTGCCCCAGGTGCACCAGGGTTTCGTAGGTTTTGTCGGCCTCCAGCAAGTCTTGCGAGAACTTCGTCGCCTCGCCAAAGCACAGCGGCAGCAAACCGGTGGCGAACGGATCGAGCGTGCCTGTGTGGCCCGCTTTTTTCGCATTGAGCACGCGCTTGGCCTTGATCAGGGCGTCGTTGCTGGACCAGCCGACGGGCTTATCGAGCAGCAAGACGCCATCGATTAGGTCGCGCACCCGTTTGATGCCGGGCGGTTTCTTCGGACCCGCCACGCTTATTGCTCGTCCGCTTTGTCTGCAGGCTTCTCGTCCGGCTCGGCATCGGCCGCGCGCGTGGCGTTGGCCTTGTCGATCAGCAAGGACATTTCCATGCCGCGCGAAGTCGAGCTATCGTGCACGAAATGCAGCATCGGCAGGGTGTGGATGTGCAAGCGCTTGCCCAGCAAGCCACGGATGAAGCCAGAAGCGGCCATCAAGCCTTCGGTGGTGTTCTTGATGGCTTCCTTGCTGTCTTTCAACATCGTGAAAAACACCTTGGCATGCGCGTAATCGGGCGTGATCTGCACTTCGGTGATGGTGATCATCGTGCCCACGCGCGGGTCTTTCAATTCGTAGGAGACGATTTCAGCCAGGTCGCGCTGGATCTGGTCGGCCACGCGCAAGCCGCGCGCTGGCATGGTTTTACTATGTTTAGCCATGATATATGCTGTCCTAAGTGCCGCAGGGCGCATGAGTCAAACGGTTGCCCGCTGACCAATGCGCCCCACGTGTTTGCGCGGACAATATGCTGTCCGCGCGATTGTTCTTGCTGAGATTACAGGGTACGAGCGATTTCCTGGACTTCGAACACTTCCAGCGTGTCGCCAACCTGAATGTCGTTGTAGTTGCGCAGCGACAGGCCGCACTCGAGACCGGCGCGAACTTCTTTCGCATCGTCCTTGAAGCGTTTCAGGGAGTCGATCTCGCCACTCCACACCACGATGTTGTTGCGCAACAGGCGGACCGAAGAAGCACGCTTGACCACACCATCGGTGACCAGGCAACCGGCAATCGCGCCCACTTTCGAGACCAGGATAACCTGGCGGATCTCGACTTGGCCGATGACCGTTTCGCGTTTCTCTGGTGCCAACATGCCCGACAACGCCGATCTGATTTCGTCAATCGCATCGTAAATGATGTTGTAGTAGCGAATGTCCACGCCATTCGACTCGGCCAGCTTGCGCGCCTGGGCATCAGCACGGGCGTTAAAGCCGATGATGACCGCTTTCGAGGCGACTGCCAAGTTGACGTCCGATTCCGTGATACCACCGACTGCAGCGTGCACCACTTGTACGCGCACTTCGGAGGTCGACAGTTTCTGCAACGAACCAACCAGCGCTTCTTGCGAACCTTGCACGTCGGTTTTGATGATCAGCGGCAAGTTTTTCACTTCGCCTTCGGCCATCTGGTCGAACATGTTTTCCAGTTTCGCAGCTTGCTGCTTGGCCAGTTTCACGTCGCGGAACTTACCTTGACGGAACAGACCGATTTCACGCGCCTTGCGCTCGTCGGCCATGACGACGACTTCTTCACCGGCGACCGGCACTTCCGTCAAGCCCTGGATTTCGACCGGGATCGAAGGACCGGCTTCAGTGATGGCCTTGCCGTTCTCATCGAGCATGGCGCGAACACGGCCATACGAAGAGCCAGCCAGAATCACGTCGCCGCGCTTCAAGGTACCGGACTGCACCAGGATCGTCGCGACAGGACCACGGCCCTTGTCCAGACGTGCCTCGACAACCAGGCCGCGCGCAGGCGCATCGACCGGTGCCATCAGTTCCAGCACTTCGGCTTGCAACAGCACTTGTTCCAGCAACTCGTCGATACCTTGACCCGTTTTGGCCGACACCGGCACGAATGGCGATTCGCCACCGTATTCTTCCGGCACGACTTGTTCGGCGACCAGTTCCTGCGTCACGCGGTCGACGTTACCACCGGGTTTGTCGACCTTGTTGATCGCCACCACCAGCGGCACGCCGGCTGCTTTCGCATGGGCAATCGCTTCTTTCGTTTGCGGCATCACGCCATCGTCGGCGGCAACCACCAGAATAACGATGTCGGTTGCCTTGGCGCCACGGGCACGCATCGCGGTAAACGCTTCGTGACCCGGGGTGTCGAGGAAGGTGATCATGCCGCGTGGCGTATCGACGTGGTAAGCGCCGATATGCTGCGTAATGCCGCCCGCTTCGCCCGACGCCACTTTGGCGCGACGAATATAGTCGAGCAACGAGGTCTTACCATGGTCGACGTGACCCATGACGGTGACCACCGGTGCGCGTGGCTTCGATTCGAAGTGCGCGTGTTCGCCCACATCGGCCAGCAGCGCTTCCGGATCATCCAGTTCAGCGGCGAACGCCTTGTGGCCCATTTCTTCGACCAGAATCATGGCCGTTTCCTGGTCCAGCACCTGATTGATCGTGCACATCTGGCCCAATTTCATCAAATGCTTGATGACTTCGGATGCCTTGACGGACATTTTGTGTGCCAATTCGGCCACGGTGATCGTTTCTGGTACGTGCACGTCTTTGACGACGGCTTCCGTCGGCGCCTGGAAGTTCGATTCACGGTCATCATGGTGCGTCGGGCGACGGCCCTTCGCGCCACCGCGCCAGCTGTCACGGCCGCCTGGGCCGCTATTGCCGCGTGGCTTGGGACCACCGGTGGTGCCGCGTTTTTTCGCGTCATCGGACCAGGTGGACGACACGTTGGCCGACTTGATGGATTTCTTGTCTGCAACAGCAGGCTTCTTGTCGGCCGGCTTGTCGCCAGGCTTCTTGTCAGCAGGCTTGTGCAAGGTGCCTTCCGGCGCCTTCGGCTTGACCGGAACCGGTACGGGTTCCGGTGCTTTGATGGCGCGCCGTGGCGCGTTCATCATGGCCTTGATCTGGGCGACTTCGTCGGCGACAGCCTTGCGTGCACGGTCGGTGGCTTCCGCTTTGTCAGCGGCTTCCTTGGCGGCAACAGCAGCAGCAGCGGCTTTCTTCTTCGCTTCTTCAGCGGCAGCCGCTTTTTTCGCTTCGGCGGCGGCGTCGTCAACGACAGGCGCAGCGGCGGTGGCGACAGGCGCAGCAGCAGCCTTGGCAGCCGCTTTCTTCGCTTCCGCTTCGGCTTCTTTCTTCGCAGCCAATTCAGCCTGTTGCGTGGCTTTCGCCTGGGCTTCTTTTTCTGCGTCGAGCTTGGCCAGACGTTCTTGCTTTTCGCGCAGATCGGCTTCCTGGCGGGCGATCAGTTCAGCCTGTTTACGGGCATCTTCTTCACGGCGCGCCACATCGGCGGGATCGATCACCGGCGCGGCAGGCGCGGCCGGTTCTGCGGCGACCGGCGCAGCTTCATCACGCTGGACGAAAGTGCGTTTCTTGCGCACTTCCACCTGGATGGTGCGCGACTTGCCGGTTGCGTCAGCTTGCTTGATTTCAGTCGTTTCCTTGCGGGTCACGGTGATTTTTTTCTTTTCTGTGTCAGCCGCTGCGCCGTGTGTGCGGCGCAGATGATCCAAAAGCTTGTCCTTATCATCTTTCGACAATGGATCTGACGTCGAACTTTTCTCGACGCCGGCAGAACGCAGCTGCGTCAGCAGCAAATCTGCAGGCATCTTCAGTTCGGTGGCAAATTGGGCTACGTTGTTACTCGCCATTCAGTCCTCTTTTCTATGTGTCGCGGAGATGATAAAGATACTCAAATTAAGCCTTTGCGGATTCGGCCAGACTCCATGCCTTGGCTTGCAACGCCTTGGCACGATCGTCATATTTCGAGTCAACCAACTTCATCTCATCGTCGGTCACATCTTTAAATTCACTTGTAATCAGTTCACGCGCACGGTCCGCAGACAAGGCCAGGATTGCGCCAAATTCGTCGTATGCCAGTGCTGCAAATGCTTCAACGGTCTTGATACCAGCCAGACCCAGCTTGCCGGCGCTAATGCGGTCCATGCCTTCCAGACCGACCAACGCCTCGTCCATGCCTTCCAAACCCTCTTCCGAAGCAATCGCTTCGGTCACAAGCGCATCACGCGCACGGGTACGGAGTTCATTGACAGTATCTTCGTCAAACGATTCGATTTCCAGCATTTCGGAAATTGGCACGTAAGCGATTTCTTCCAGACTGGCGAAACCTTCTTCTACCAGAATATCGGCCACTTCCTGGTCGACATCGAGCTTTTCCATGAACAGGATGCGCACGGCAGCCGTTTCCTGGGCAGCTTTGTCAGCCGATTCTTCGGCCGTCATGATGTTGATCTTCCAGCCGGTCAGGTCCGAGGCCAGGCGCACGTTCTGGCCGGAACGGCCGATTGCGATTGCCAGGTTTTCTTCGTCCACGACGACATCCATCGCGTGTTTTTCTTCATCGACCATGATCGACGACACGTTCGCCGGCGCCAGGGCGCCGATGACGAACTGCGCCGGATCTTCGGACCACAGCACGATGTCGACACGTTCGCCACCGAGTTCGCCGGTAACAGCTTGCACGCGCGAACCGCGCATGCCGACGCAAGTACCGATCGGGTCGATGCGCTTGTCGGCCGTGTAGACGGCGATCTTGGCGCGCACGCCGGCGTCGCGGGCTGCGGATTTAATTTCCAGCATGCCTTGCTCGATTTCCGGCACTTCCAGCTCGAACAGCTTCATGATGAATTCTGGCGCGGTGCGCGACAGTATCACTTGCGGGCCGCGCATATTGCGGTCGATGCGCAAGATGTAGGCGCGCACACGGTCGCCGATACGCAGATTCTCTTTCGGGATCATCTGGTCGCGCGGCAGGCGTGCTTCGATCTTGCCCGATTCGACGATGGCGTCGCCACGCTCCATGCGCTTGATGGTGCCGGTGACGAGCGAATCGCCGCGCTCCAGGAAGTCGACCAGGATCTGTTCACGCTCGGCATCACGCACGCGCTGCAGGACGACCTGTTTGGTATCCTGGGCGAAACGACGGCCAAATTCAACGGACTCGATCGGCTCTTCGATGTGGTCATCGACTTCGATATCGGAAATCTGTTCTTTTGCCTCGAAATGCAGGATCTCTTGATCCGGCAATTGCAGGCCCGCTTCATCGGGCACCACGTGCCAGCGGCGGAACGATTCGAATTCGCCCGTTTCGCGGTCGATCGAAACGCGGATGTCTACCTCACCCTCATACCGTTTCTTCGTGGCTTGCGCCAACGCGAACTCGAGAGCGCCGAAGACGACATCTTTATCGACGTTTTTTTCGCGCGCCAGCGCGTCAACCAATAATAAAACTTCGCGGCTCATGCTTTGCGTCCCTTAAAAACCACCTGCGGCACCAAGCGTGCCTTATCCACATCGGCGAGTGTAAACTCCAACATCGCCGGACCATCCTTACCTTCAAATTCTAACGACAATTTATCGCCCACAGGTTCTTGCAAGATCCCCTGGAACGATTTCCGGTTGTTCGTACCCGGCATCGCCACCGTCAGCTTGACGATGATTTCCTGGCCTGCGAAACGGACAAAGTCTTCCAGCTTGCGCACCGGACGATCCAGACCCGGGGAAGAAATCTCAAGACGCTCGTAAGGAACGTTCTCTACCGTCAACACATGCGACAACTGGTGACTCACCGTGGCACAGTCTTCGACCGTGATCGGACCTTTTTCAGCGGCATCGGCGGCGCTGAAATCAATAAAGACGCGCAGCAGCCCGCGCTCGGCACGTTCGACATCAACGAGCTCGTAGCCCAGACCGATCACTGTCTTTTCAATTAATCCCAACTGCTGCAAGAAATTCTCCAGAAATAAGGCCCGCTTTCGGCATGGCGGCACCGCATTGAGCGCCAACAACATGCAAAAAACACGCATTCAAGTCATATATGGCCCCTTGCGGAGCCATGACAAACGGTTCAACAAAAAAAAAATGGGCATCTGCCCATCTTCTTGTATTTCCCCAACCAGATGCAAGCACTCCCCACCAAACAACCCTGCGGAGAACTTTTATTAGGCTGCAGATTATAACCTCTTATTAACTTCGCCGCAATGCCGCACACAAGGAGAGGCCCAGCTTACAACAGTTACAAGAGCGCGCGCCCGCAGCAAATGACCGGGCGCGCGAGAAGAAATCCTCTGAATTAACCTTTGCTGCGACGGCGCGGCATGCCATCCATGCCACCACGGTCCATACCGCCACGATCCATGCCGCCACGCGGCTGGCCACCGGAGCGCGCTTGCCCACCAGCACCGCCCGCATTGCGGCGCGGACCCGTGTTGGCGAAGCCGAAAGTGGTTTGCAGCGGATCCGGCTGGCGCGCAGCGCGCTGCGGTGCGCGACCTTCAGCACCGGCAGGACGACCCTGACCTGGCGCACGCGGCGCACGACCCTGACCTTGCGGCGCACCTTCGAACGAAGCCGACGAACGTGGCTGACCACCCTGGAACGGACCTTGCGGCTGGCCACGGCCAGGACCACGCGCCTCGCCTGGACGGCCGGCGCCGCCTGGGCGACCCTGACCTTGCGGACGGGCAAACTGGCCGGCAGGCTGGCCACGGCGCGGCGCGACCGGGAAAGGATCGGCGTTGCGGTTGCTCACATCGATGCGGTTGCCATTCGGCTCGTCATCGCGGTCCTTGCGCTCAACCTTGCGCGCTTCGCGGCCCTTGGCGGCGCCTGCGGCACGCGGATCACCGGATGCCGGCATTTTCTTTTCGATGCCGTAGGCGGTCAACAGGTCGCGCACGGTATTTTCATCCATCTCTTCCCAACGGCCGCGCTTCAGGCCGCTCGGCAGGGTCATGGCGCCGTAACGGGTACGGATCAGGCGCGAGACGGTCAGGCCGATGGCTTCGAACATGCGGCGCACTTCGCGGTTACGGCCTTCGCCGATGACCACGCGGTACCACTTGTTGATGCCCTCGCCACCGCCATCGGCGATCTTCGAGAATTGTGCCAGGCCGTCTTCGAGCTCCACACCGGCCAGCAACTTCTGGCGCATGCCCTCTTCCAGCTCGCCCAGGGTACGCACGGCGTACTCGCGGTCGATGCCGTAGCGCGGGTGCATCAGGCGGTTGGCCAGGTCACCGGAAGTAGTAAACAGCAGCAAGCCTTCGGTGTTGAAGTCGAGTCGGCCAACGGCCAGCCACTTGCCCGCCTTCATGGTCGGCAGGCGGTCAAACACGGAGGGACGGCCATCCGGGTCGTTATGGCTGACGATTTCGCCGGCCGGCTTGTGATACACCAGCACGCGTGGCGGCTTCTTGCTGACGCGGCGCTGGATCAACTTGCCATTGATGCGCACATGGTCGGTCGGCAAGATGCGCTGGCCGATGTGGGCCGGCTCGCCATTCACGGACACGCGGCCCGAAATGATCAGGTCTTCCATGTCGCGGCGCGAACCGAGACCGGCTTCGGCCAGTACCTTGTGCAGCTTCGGCGCGTCGTCGTCGGACGTCAGGTCGCGGCGCACAGCCACTTTTTGCACGCGGCCCGTGCCACCCTCTTCGCTGTCGAATGCATCGGAGGTGACAAACGAGAATACGGCATCGGCGTCGCTGAGCTTGCCGGGCGCAGCCTGGCGGCCCTTGCCTTTTTTACGGCTCTTGCCGGCATTCTTGCCAGCGCCCGGCACGTCGTTGCGCGGACCGCGCGGCAGGCGTGGGCCGGAAACGAGATTGCCGTCGGCATCGAACACATCGGCGACGGGCGCGTCAGCTTGCTCGGCGGCAGCAGCGACCTCGACTGCCTGCGGCGCTTCGGCGCGCGGCGGCTGGCGCAGTGCGCGCTCTGCCTGCACGCCACGCATCTGGCGCGGACCGCGCGTAGCACGCGCTTCGGCCGGCTTCTCAGCGACCACTTCCGGCGCCGCTTCAGCGACGGCAGCAGCAGCTTTGGCGGCGGCGCGGGCACGCGGCGGACGCGGCGCCGGGGCGCTGGCAACGTCAGCCACCGCATCGGCAGCGGCTTCGGCAGCGTCAGCCACGGCCTTCAAGGCTGGCTTGGCGCGGCTTTTCTTGGCGGCAGGTGCCGCTTCGGCAGTGGCAACGACAGCGACATCAACGGCGGCGGCGACTGGCGCATCGGCGGCCACGTCGGCTTTCGTGCGGCGCTTCGGCTTGGCAGCGACGCTGTCGCCGCTAGCGGCAGTTACGGCGGCAGCAGCCGCATCGGCTTCGATCTGCACCTTGGTGCGGCGCTTGGGCTTGGCAACGATGGCTTCGTCGGCGGCGGTTACTGTCTCGGGTGTATTCGGATTATTCATTCTTCGTTTCTTGGCTGTGCTGACCTGGCGCAGCGTCAACCGTTAGTTCTGGCGCAGGGTCGTGAGTGTAGGCTTCGTCCATGGGCGAAGCATCGGGGCCGGCATCAAGGCTTGCTGTCACATCTGTCACAGCCGTATTGCTACCTGCACCAAGCTGGGGGGCAAGCTCATTGCTTGCCTTGTCAAAATTTTCCTGCAGGGCAGCTTCCAGGGCTTCGAGCCCATTGCCCTGCATTTCACTGATTTGCTGCAAAGGCGGCAGCTGGGACAGCGAATGCAAACCTAGGTCATCCAAAAACTGCTTGGTGGTGGCCAGCAAGGCGGGCCGCCCCACCACATCGCGGTAGCCGATCGCATCGATCCAGCCACGGTCTTCCAGCATCTTGATCGTCTGCGAGTTGACGGCAACGCCGCGAATTTCCTCGATATCGCCGCGCGTCACCGGCTGGCGATAGGCGATGATGGCCAAAGTTTCCAGCGTCGCCCGCGAATACTTGGGCGGCCGCTCAGGCGTCATGCGATCAAGATACATCTTCATTTCCGGGCGGCTTTGAAAGCGCCAACCCGAGGCCAGACTGACGATTTCGATACCGCGCCCTTCCCACTCTTGCCGCAATTCTTCCAGCAATTGCTTGATCGTATCGGCACCGACGCCGACACCACGCACGCGGCCACTCTCGTCCGCATCGACGAACAGCTTTTTCAGGCTGTGGATCGTCAGCGATTCACGAGCGCACAGCAGCGCGGTTTCGAGGACTTTTTTAGCCTCAATTGTATTCATAGCAATTCTGTGCGGATGTGTATTGCAATTCGTGTGCAGAGAAAGAAATCAAAAACGTTCATTTCAACGTAACAGATGGCAGACATCGATGGTGACGCCATGCTGGGTTACTAGTTGAGGCTGTTTTTCCGACGCCTTGGCCGATGCGCGCAAAGCGGGACTAAAGCGGATGCAGTGAAAGTCCTGCCATCCATGGTGCTGACTTTGAATAACCAGCAACGAAACGCACTCCTGAGTAGCGACTTTCCCCGTAGCGAGTATGCAGCCAAACGCGAGAGAAGCAGTCGTCGTTTCATCCAACGCTGTCAATTGTACCTGATAAAAAGCGGAAAAGCGCAAAACCGGGTAAAACACGCGTTTTACCCGGCCCTGGCGCGACACATCGCCCACTGCCCGTATTACAGGGCGGCGAGTTTCTCCGAGAGAATGGCCGATGCACCCAGGAAAGCTGGGTATTGCGCCGTGATGACAAACGTCGGCACTTGCGACACATAATTGGCGAAGCGGCCCTTGCGCTCGAAGCGGGCGCGGAAACCGGAGCGCTCAAAGCGCGCCCCCAGGCGTGGCACGATGCCGCCGCCTATATAAATACCGCCGAGCGCACCCAGGGTGACGGCAACATTGCCCGCCACCGTACCGAGCATGCAACAAAACGCTTCGATGACGTCGTCGCATAGCTGGGATTCACCAGCCAGCGCGCGGCGCGTGATTTCGGCCGCCGGCAAGTCTTCGGCCACTACGCCCGCGCGGTCGGCCAGGGCGCGGTAGATCAGTTCCAAGCCATCGCCGGAAAGCAGGCGCTCGGCCGAGACGTGCTCGTATGCGCGCCAGGCGAATTGCAAAATACTCACTTCCACTTCATTGAACGGCGCAAAGCTGACGTGGCCGCCTTCGCTTTGCAGCGCGATCCAGCCGCCGTGCGAAGGGATCAGGCCCGACACGCCCAGACCCGTGCCGGCGCCGATCAGGCCGATGGCCGTGTTCGGACGGGCCGTGCCTGCGCCAATCTGATGCTTTTGCTCAGCCGACAGCTGCGGCAGGGAGCGCGCCAGGGCCGTGAAATCGTTGACCACGTCCAGGGTCGTGAAACCGCACTCTGCGCGCATGGCACTGATCGAGAACGACCAGTGATGGTTCGTCATGCTGAGGAAATCGCCGTCGACCGGGTTAGCGATGGCGATCATGGCATGGCGCACGGCTTGCCCGCCGGCGGCAGCGATATGCGGCAGGGCCAGATAGGCTTGCAGGGCGGCCGACAGGCTCGGGTAATCGGCACAGGGCAGCACTTCGACCAGGGTGATGTGGCCGGCGGCCACTTCCAGGGCGAAGCGGGCATTGGTGCCGCCCACGTCAGCCAACAGGCGCGGTCCATCGGCAAAGGCAGAAGTCGGCAGTACGGGGAAAGACGAAGCGCTCATGATTTTAAATGATGAAGTGGGACGCATGGGACGCCCAGCTTAAAGGATGAATGCGCCCGGAGGCAAGCAAAGTTTGTAGTTTAAGTACATCAAAACAAGCCTTGATTGGTAGTTCCGCTCCAAATGTAGCATGCAGGACAAAAGTTGCTCAAGGACAATGCATTATAGTAAGTACTCGCACTCGCTGAGCGCATTAAAATCATGCTGCACAGCAGCAGGAATCGCCGCCAAAGCAGCGTATGCAGGCGTTTGTGCAAAGCCGCCTTGCGCGCGGCGGCGCAGGGCCAGCACTGCTATCCCCATGCCTCAGCGACAATGTTTTCGTATTATTACTACCGATTTCTATTGCTGATTTTTACTGCTGATGTTGACTGCCAAGCTGGCGTGCCAGAGGCAGCGCCTATCCGGATGAGCAGCTTTAGCCGGGCACGCTGGCGGACGCCGGCTGATCCGAGCGGTAGGCGACGTTCCATGCATCGAGGCCGCCATGCAAGGGCTTGGCACGGTGAAAGCCGTGCTGCTGCAGCAGCTTGGCCACTTGCGCGGCCGTCACATCGTTGGGACAGCTGCAGTAAACGATGACATGGCGGTCCTTGTCCATGGCGATCATGGCGGGTACGGCTTCCTTGCCGTTGAAGAACAAGGCGCCCGGCACGGCCGGGTCCAAAGAGCGCGCCGTGGCGCTGCGCGCGTCGACCATCAGCGGCTGTTCGCCTTGTTCTATGAGTGCAAGCAAGGCATCGATGCCGATGCGCTCGATCTGCAGGGCCTGGCGGAAACGCCGGCGCTCAAGGAATTTATACAGCAGGAATAGGCCCAGCAAGGTAAGCAGCACCAGCAAGGCCGTGCTGCCCATGGTGCTCAGCACGTCGAGCACCTGTTGCACGCTGGCATGGAAAATCACGCCAACGAGGATGCCCGTGCCGCTCCATAGCAAGGCGCCCAGGCCCGCGTACAGGAAGAACAGTCGCGCCGGCGTGCCTAGCGCGCCCGCCATGGGCGCAGCGACGGTATTGAAGCCCGGCACGAACTTGGAAACGATCAGGGCTTTCGGACCCCAGCGCTTGAATTTGTCTTCCGTCTGGCTGACGCAGTAATCGGGTGACAGCGAAATGCGGCACAACAGCCGCAGGATGCGCTTGCCGAAATGGCGGCCCGCGCGAAACCACGTGAAGTCGCTGATCAGGCAAGCGCCCAGCGCAGCGGCCAATACCGGCCCCCCTTGCATGTCGCCGTCGACGGCCAGCGCGCCCGCCACCACCAGGATGGGGAAGGCAGGAATCGGCAGCCCAAGCTGCTCAACGAGCACGATGCCGAAGACAATCAGGACACCGTAATGTTCGAGCAGGTAAATGAGGTTGGGCATGGCCGCTATCTTACCGTAAAAAGCCCCTTACAACTGCAAGCCCTTGGGTATGGCACTGAGCAGGGAGCGCGTGTACGGATGCAAGGGATTGCGGTACAACTGGTCCGAATCGGCCAGTTCCACCACTTGCCCCTTGTGCATCACCATGACCTGGTCGGCAATGTATTTGACGACCGACAAATCATGCGAAATAAAAATGTACGACAAACCGAATTCATCCTGCAAGTCCTGCAACAGGTTCAGTACCTGCGCCTGCACCGATACGTCCAGCGCCGAGACGGATTCGTCGCAGACCAGAATTTCCGGCTGCATGGTCAGGCAGCGGGCAATGGCGATGCGCTGGCGTTGGCCGCCGGAAAACTCGTGCGGATAGCGGTGGAAAGCCTGCTCCGGCAAGCCCACCTTCTCTAGCAGCCAGTAAGCCTTGGCAATGCGTTCCTGGTCATTCGCGCCGATCTGGTGGATGCGCATCGGCTCGAGCAAAATTTGCCCCACCGTAAAGCGCGGGTTCAAGGACGCGTACGGGTTCTGGAAGATGATCTGGATGCGGCGTTTATATGGCAAGTACTCCTTGTTCGGCATGGCGATTAAATCCTTGCCATGGAACATGGCGGTGCCGCCCGTGGCCTGGTGCAGGCGCAGCAGGGTCAAGCCCACCGTCGTCTTGCCGGAACCGGACTCGCCCACCACGCCTAACGTTTTTCCGCGCGGCAAAGTGAACGACACATCCTTGACGGCCTGGAATTCGCGCTTGCCGAACAGGCCTACACGCGTATAAAAGCTTTTGCTCAGATTCTTCACCACCAGCACGGGTTCGTCACCCGGCGTATAGCCGCGCGTGCGCTGTTTCACTGCCACGCCGGGGCCGGCCTTGCCCTGCATATAATCGGCAATCACGGGCAAGCGCCACGGCCGCTCGTCGAGCGAGGGACGGCAATGCAGCAATGCTTTGGTGTACGGGTCTTTGGGCGTGTCAAACACTTGCCGCACTGCCCCCGTTTCACGCACTTCGCCGTGGCGCATGACGATGACCTGGTCGGCAATTTCTCCCACCAGGCCCAGGTCATGGGTAATGAACAGCACGGACATCTGATGCTTCTTTTGCAGCGCCGCGATCAAGTCCATGATCTGCTTCTGGATCGTCACATCGAGCGCCGTCGTCGGTTCGTCGGCAATCAAGAGTTTCGGCTCGCAGGCGATCGCCATGGCGATCATCACGCGCTGCTGCTGGCCGCCCGACATTTGGCTCGGGTAGGCGTCGATCTTGCTGGCCGCATCGGGGATGCCCACTTCGTCCAGCAAGGCCAGCGTACGCGCGCGCGCCTGCTTGCGGTTCATGCCCATGTGCTGGCGCAACACTTCGGCGATCTGGAAGCCGACGGTAAACACCGGGTTCAGCGACGACATCGGCTCCTGGAAGATCATCGAGATATCCTTGCCGCACATGGTGCGCCGCTCGGCGATCGACAATTGCAGCAGGTCGCGCCCACCGAAGTGGATGCTGGACGCGGGGGCTATGATGGTGTTATCGGGCGGCAACAGGCCCATCACGGCCAGCGAGCTGACGGACTTGCCGCTGCCCGATTCGCCCACCAGCGCGACGGTGCTGTTGCGCGGCACGTTGAACGAGATGCCCTTGACGGCTTCGAACGTGGTCTTCTTGTCCAGGCGGAAAGTGACGCGCAGGTCGCGCACCTCCAACAGGTTATTCTGGTCCATGAGCAACTCCTATTTCACTTTCGGGTCGAGCGCATCGCGCAAGGCATCGGTCAACAGCGAGAACGCCGTCACCAGCACGGCCATCGCCGTGGCGGCGGCGCTCAGCTGCCACCATTTGCCCAGGATCAGTTCATTTTGTGCCTCGTTGAGCATGCTGCCCCACGACACGGTACCCACCGGCACGCCAAAGCCGAGGAAACTCAAAATCACTTCGGCCTTGATAAAGCCCACCACCAGGATCGACATTTGCACCAAAGCCACATGGCTCACGTTCGGGAAGATATGCGAAAACATCTTGCGCCAGTGCGAGGCGCCGATGGCGTCGGCCGCCATCACATATTCGCGCGCTTTGTGCTTGATGTATTCGGCGCGGATCAAGCGGTACGGCCCGGTCCAGCCAGTCAGCCCCAGGATCAGCACGATGGTCAGCACGCCCTTTTGCTGCAGCACGGCCGCCACCGTCAAGATCATCAGGATCGATGGAATCGAGGTGAAAATGCTGTAAAACCAGTTGAAGAAGTCATCGACCATGCCGCCAAAATAGCCGGACACGGCGCCAAACAATGTGCCCAGCACGACGGCCAGCAAGGCTGCCACCAGGCCCACGACGATCGACGTTTCGCCGCCCTTGATGGTTTTCTGCACGATGTCGTGGCCCCACTTGTCGGCGCCGAACGGCAAGGTGGACGCCTTGTGTGCGATCAGCTTCTTCGTCTTGCCCATGCCGGCGCGCAAGGCCGTCAAGTCGTCGGCCAGCGGGTCGGCAACGCCATACATGTCCACGCCGGCAGCAGGGTTACTCCCCATCTGCGCGCGCAGTTCCGCGATATCCTCGGCCAGCGGGTCGAGCACATTGACCGGGGTGGGCGCGCTGCGCTCGTCGGACAAGGGGATGGCGCCGTCAGCGGCTGCGGACGCATCCTGGTCGGCACCGATGAAGGTCGGCGGCGCATAGCTGAGGGCCACTTCATCTTCCCAGTTTGCCCCTACCAGGCCACTGGCGGACGCCAGCACCAGCAGGAAAAACGCCGCGACCACGGTCAGCGATACCATTGCAATCTTGTCGCCGCGCAAGCGGCGCCACGCCAGGGCCCACAGGCCGGGCGAAGTATGGGGTTTCGACATCATCTCTTTCTACTTCAGTTGTACGCGAGGATCGACCGCTTGGTACAGCAAGTCGGTGAGCAGGTTGAAGAGCATGGTGGCGGCGGCGACATACACGGTGATCGCCTTGATCACCGGAAAGTCGCTGCGCTCGACCGCCAAAATCACTTCACGCCCGATGCCGGGGATGCCGAAAAAGCGCTCCAGCAGGAAGGCACCGATCAGCAGGGCCGGCAAGTTCGACATCACATAGGTGATGATGGGAATGCCGGCATTGCGCAACACGTGCACCCACATGATGCGCCCTTCCGTCAAGCCCTTGGCACGCGCCGTGCGCACGTAATCCTGGTTCACCTCGTCGAGCACGAAGGTGCGGAACAGGCGCAGCGTCGGTGCGATGGACACCGCCAGGCCGATCAGGATCGGCAAGGTGGCATAGCGCAGCAGGTTTTCCCAGAAGCTGTCGCCCCAGCCCTGCACGGGGAACAGGCCCAGTTTATAAGCGAAGCCGTACTGGAAGACGATGATGTAGACGAGGATGGAAACCGACATGCCCACCGTGCAGGCGATCATGACGGCGCGGTCCGTCAGCGAACCGCGGACAAAGGCGATGGCCAGCGCCAGCGCCACGCCAAAAAAGGTTTCCAGCACGGTCAGCGGGATCAGCACCATCATCGACGGCCCCAGACGCGAAGTGATGATGTGCGACACGGATTCTCCCGTGGCCAGCTCTGGCCGAAGTCAAAGGTGACGATCTGCTGGATGAAGATCCACAGCTGTACGTAGTACGGCTGGTCGACACCGAGCTGGCGGCGGATGTTGGCGATGCTTTCCGCACTCGACATCTTGCCGGCCAAAATATAGGCAGGATCGCCACCCACCCAGTTGAACAGCATGAACACCAGCAGGACCACGCCCAGCATGGTCGGCAGCATCTGCCACAAACGGCGCAGGATATAAGCGAACATAATGATTCCTTGTTGTATGTCTTGTATATATTGTGTATGTCGTATCTAGGCCGCTGCGCTTATTGAGCAGCAGGGGCCGGAGTAGCCACCGGTGTGCCCGTGCTGTCGACATCCATATACGCCCATTCCTGGAACAGGATCGGGTGCTTCTTGTAGCCTTGCACCGTCTTTTGCGCCAGCATGTTGCGGTAGCGCGCGTAGCCGATCAGGGCGCCGGCGTTCACTTCCAGGCGGCGCGCCATCTTGTGGAACAGCGCATCGCGCTCGGGGCTGGCAGGCATGGCCTGGCTGGCCGCGTACCACTTGTCGTACTCGGGATCCTGATAGCAGCCGTTGTTGTTCTGGTGCGTATTCGGCCCATAGAACAGCTGCATGAAATTGTCACCGTCCGGATAGTCGGCCAGCCACGGCGCCGTGCGCGTCTGCATCTTGCACTGCTTTTCCGTCTTTAAAATATCGGAAAAGATCATGCGGTCGTTTTCCATGCGGATGCCCAGCGAGTTATACGTCTTGCGCCACATTTCGGCCTGCAGCACGCCGTTGGCTTCGTTGCGCGAAGCGTAGCGGATCAAGAGCGGCTTGCCGTCCGGCAAAGTACGCCAGCCGTCGGCACCCTTCTTATAGCCGAATTTATCGAGCAATTTGTTCGCCAGCACGGGATCGTATTGCAACAAGCTCTTGTAGTGGGGATCGTAGCCGACCACGCCGGGCGGGATCGGATAGTCGAGGCGCTTGGCCTGGCCATTCCAGATGATGCGGATTTCCTCGTCAATATTGTGCGCCATGGCAATGGCGCGGCGCAGAGCGATCTTTTCCTTGCTGAAGCCACCGAGGGTCGGGTCTTGCATATTCCAGTAGTAATAGCTGATTTCCGGGTCCAGCAGGCGCGACAGTTGCACGCCCTTCTCCGCCAACTCGGGACGCAGCTTGCCGTTCAGCAATGCCTTCGGCGCCAGCGGGCCATCGAGCCAGAACACGTCCGTGCCGCCACTTTGGAAAGACAGCCAGCGCGACTGGTCTTCAATCATCACGGAAATTTCGATGCGGTCGATGGCGGGGATGCGCTTGCCCTGCATCTGGCGCACGATGCGCTGGTCGTCCGGGTCATCACCGGCCATGAAATTCCACGTTTCCGGCAAATGCCGTGGATTGCGGTTCAGGACGATGCGGTTGCCGCGCGTCCATTCACCGAGCGTGTAATAGCCGGTGCCGACGGGATTCGAGCCCACCTCACCCTTCACGTCGCCATATTTGTCCACCACTTCGCGCGCCACGGCGGCCGTCGGCACATAGGCGAGGATCATGGGGAAATTGAAATCGGTCTTGGTCAGCGTAATGCGCAAGGTGTACGGGTCGAGGATGTCCAGACCGGCTACTTTCTTGCTGTAATCGAGCTTGTTCGACTTGGCCGCCTCCTTCGCCAGCTCGTCCAGCCCCACCACCTTGCCTTCGAACAGCCAGCTATGCGGCGAGGCCAGGCGCGGGTCGAACAAGCGCTTCCACGCATACACGTAGTCGGCCATCGTCAGTTCGCGGCGCTTGCCGCCAAACGCAGCGTCGGGCGTAAACAAGATGCCTTTCTTCAAGCGGATGGTGTAGGTCTTGCCATCGGCAGACACTTCCGGCATGGCGGCCGCCGCGCCAGGCACCACCTTCACGGGGCGCGCCAGATAATCATAGGTGTACAGGGTGTCGAAGACGGCCTGCGTGATGTGGTTCGAATACAGGTCGCGCGCGGTGGCCGGATCAAAGCCGGTCTCGGCGGCCGGCAAGATATAGCGCAAGGTTTTCACCGGCGCGGCAGCAGCAGCAGCAGCAGCAGCAGCAGCAGCAGCATCTGCGGCAATGGCCGCCAGCGGCAAAGTGGCTAGGCAGGCCAGCAGCGCCACGCGCCGCATCCATGGTGACTTCATGTCATACCCTTCATCTCGATTATCTGTCGCACCGTATTGGTGCGCTTGTACTGGCGTCGCCCTGCGATACAGGATTCCACCGCCAAAAACAGTCCGTCACCGCAAGATCTGTGCCTTGCTCGCAGCCAGCCGCGCCGGTGGTTTGACGCGCTGGAAAACGCGTAACCATAACGCATATTTTGCATGCCAGGCGAAAAGCTGCAGTACTTCCGTTGTGCGCGGCAACAAGCACCGACGCCATCGGAGAAATATTGCGCACTGCAACATTGCTTAGGCGATGCCACGCAAAAGCGCATACGTAGAAACCCTGACGTTGGTGAATGACTGCACCTTTTATCAACGGATAGAAAACGCATCGTGCAATGCACCATTTAAATAGTTGCCAATAATATATTTTATCAACATTATGAAAAACACTGTTGTTTCCATCCCGAAATGCCACATTTACACATTGACAAGGTTTCTCGGCAAGTGGTCTGATCAATCACGGCAACACACGGTATGCCGTTTGAATCACAGTGATTGCCTACGCAGCAGTCTTTTTTATCCTAGCGAGGTTGTGTCGAAAAACGACCAGCCGAACTTACTTTCGGAGTTTTTGAGAATGATGATGGAAACAGTTATGTCCCGCTCCGTACGCCTGATTTTTTCGGGCAGCGTAGCAGCGCTCAGCATAAGCATGATGGCTGCGCCGGCAATAGCCCAGGATGCCAATGTCCAACGCGTAGAGATTACAGGGTCGAGCATCAAACGGGCCACGGCCGAGACCGCGTCACCGGTACAGGTCATTAGCCGCGACGACTTGATGAAATCGGGCAAGGCCACCGTGGCCGAATACCTGCAAACCCTGACCGCCGATGGCGCAGGCTCCCTGCCAACGGGCTTCGGCAACGGCTTTGCCGCAGGTTCCACCGCCATCTCGCTGCGCGGCCTGGGTGCCACTTCGACCCTGGTGCTGCTCAATGGTCGTCGCATGGCACCGTTCGCGCGTGCCGATGATGGCCAGAAGAGCTTTACCGACCTTTCCACCGTGCCGATGCAGATCGTCGAACGCATCGAAATCCTCAAGGATGGCGCTTCCTCCACCTACGGTGCGGATGCCATTGCCGGCGTGGTCAATATCATCCTGCGCAAGGACTTCGAAGGCCTGACCCTGAAAGGCGACACCGGCATCTCCGGCGACAGCGACGCCAAACAGCAGCGCGCCTCGCTGACCTTCGGCAAGGGCAACCTGGATACGGATAAATTCAACGTCGTCGTCAATGCCGAATACACCAAGTCGGACATGCTGATGAACAACGATCGCTCCGGCCGCAAATGGATAGGCAAAGCCGACCTGCGTCCGTACGGCTATGCGATCAACACCCAGTTCGCCGGCGGCTACATCAACGGCAACAACGATGCAAATGCGTCGCCGACGGGCCTGATCCGCGACCCTGTTACCAACAACTATGTGGCCCTGCCCGGCTGCTCCACTTTATCTGTTTCTTCCCCACAAGATCCGAAGGGTGGCTGCCTATGGCATCATGACCAGTTCCGCTCCATGCAGCCGAAGATCGAATCGATCAACCTGTACACGCGCGGCACTTGGCAAGTTAACGCCGATACCCAGGTGTACGCGGAAGCGGGCTATTCGAAGCGCGATACGGCATTTACCCTGATCCCGCCATCAATCACGCCGACCATTGCCTTCCCACCCAGCGCTGGTAGCCCGACTGGCGTCATCAACTACGGCTCCGGCGCCGGCACCACCATCATGCTGGCCGCCAACCATCCGCAAAATCCGTACGGCGTGCCGGTGCGCGTGCGCTATCAAGCCTTCGATGTGGGTGCGAGCACACGCCAGGCCAACAATGAGTTCAACCGCATCGTGCTCGGCGTCAAGGGCTCGGCCTTGGGCTGGGATTACGACGCCGGCTATACGCATTCGGAATCGAAGCTGCACCTCGATTACAGCAACATGCTCAACATGGCCGTCGTCAAGGATGCCTTGGGCAATGCGAACAGTAAAAATTTTCCATACTATATCGGCGCGCAGGCAAGCAAGAATCCGGCCTCGCTGTACGCGGCCATGGTGACCAACGCCACCTCCGACTCCACGACCAAGCTCGATATCATCGACTTCAAGGCCTCGCGCGAACTGATGCAGTTGCCAGGCGGCGCCCTGGGCCTGGCAGTGGGTGCGGAACACCGCCGCGACAAGCTTGACAATCCATCACTGTCGGGCACGGAAAACGGTTCCATCAACGCCAGCTATGTGGCAGCCAAGGGCGACAGCAAGGTTTCTGCCGTCTTCCTCGAAGTGCTGGCGCCCGTCATCAAGACGGTGGAACTGTCGGGCGCCTTGCGTTACGACAAATATGACCGTTTCTCGTCGACCACGCCGAAACTCGGCGCCAAATGGACACCGCTGAAAACCTTCGCCGTGCGCGGCACGTATTCGGAAGGCTTCCGCGCACCTGGCCCAGCGGAAAGCAATGCCAATTCGCAATCGACAGGCACCTCGACGGTCAGCGATCCAGTGCGCTGCCCGGGCGGCACGCGCTTGCCGGGCGCCAATGCGAGCGACTGCGAACTGCAAGTGGCTGCCGTCAAGATCGGCGATCCTAGCCTCAAGCCGGAAAAATCCAAGGGTTACACTTTGGGCTTGGTGTGGGATCCGTTCAACGATACCAGCCTGTCGCTGGACGGCTGGAAGATCAAGCGTGAAAACGAGATCAACCCGCTGCCCTACAATGAAGCGGCCGCCCTGCCAACGGCCATCCGCGCCGACAACAACCTGACTATCAACGGCGTCGTCACGCCGAATACAGGCACCTTGCTGATTACCAAAGCACCCTACCGCAACTCCAGCTTTACGGAGATCAAGGGTATCGACCTGGACCTCAAGCAGCGCGTGCGCCTGGGCGACTACGGCCGCGCCACGTTTGGCCTGACCTGGACCCACATCGCCTCGTGGGTACGGGCCGAGTCGTCTGCCGTGAGGTACCAGTTCGCTGGCACGCATGGTAACTGCGATACCTCCAACTGCGCCGGCACACCGAAGGACAAGATCAATGTGACCGGCTCGTGGGACCTGGGCAACTGGAATGTCAGCGGCGTGCTGAACTACCGTTCGGACATGAAGAACATCCTGTTTGAAGGCAAGCCTTGCGCTTCCAAACTGGCCGCTGGCACTCCTGCGCCGAACGGTTGCAAGATCGCCTCGTTCACCACGCTCGACCTGTCGAGCCGTTGGAACGTCAGCAAACAGCTGCAATTGTTTGCCTCGATCAACAACGTGACCGACAAGATCGCCCCGCTCGACCCGTTGACCTACGGCGGCATGAGCTACAACCCGATGGATGCCAGCGGCGCCATCGGCCGTTACTTCAAACTGGGCGCCAGCTACAAGTTTTTCTAAACCCCAGCGCAGGCGCAAGTCATTAGCGCCATGCCAGCCACGCCAACGCCCGTTGTACTGCAGCGGGCGTTCTATTTCGCGCGCCCGGAGCCGGCACTGGGCACGGCCGCTATCCTCAAAAACACCTCACAAAATACGCCTTCGTTGTTTTAAATCAGTGTCGATGACGCAATACGTTGTTTAACCACACAAAGCCATGTGCAATGTTGACAAGGACTTTTGCGGATCATTACAGTTACCCAATTGAAAAGAGATAAATCATTTCACTTCTTCAATATTTTCGGACGCGCTTTCCGGCGCAGCCGTTCTCGTCCTTTTAGACAACCGCTTTTCCAGGAGTCTTGAATATGATCAGAGAAACACGCTTGTCCCGTTCCATCCGTTTGATCTGCGCCAGTGGCCTCGCCGCCGGCCTGTTCGGCCAGCAGGCGCTGGCGCAAGAAGTCAGCGATACGGGCACCATGCAGCGCGTCGAAGTCACCGGCTCTTCCATCAAGCGACTCGTTTCGGAAACGGCCACGCCACTGTCCATCTTCAAGGCCGAAGACTTTGCCAAGCAGGGTCTGACCACGGCCCAGGAAGTGCTCAGCAAGATACCCTCGAATTCCTCCAGCATGGGCAGCGGCAACGCCGTCGGCGGCAACACCAGCGGCTTGCCCACGGGCGGCCAGGCCAGCGCCGACTTGCGCGGCCTGGGCGGCGACAAGACCCTGGTGCTGCTCAACGGCCGGCGCATCGCCAACCATCCGTATGACGGCGCCAGCGTCGACCTGAACATCATCCCGATTGCCGCGCTGGAGCGCGTCGAAGTGCTGCGCGACGGCGCCTCGGCCATCTATGGCACGGACGCCATTGGCGGCGTCATCAACTTCATCACCAAGCGCTCGGTGAATGTCACCAACATCACTGCCGAGGTCGTCGCGCCCGAACACAAGGGCGGCGGCGAGCACCGTCTCAACCTGTCGACGGGTTTCGGCAAGCTCGACACGGACGGCTACAATATTTTCGGCGTGCTCGATTACCACAAGCAAAATGTGCTGACGTCGCAGGATCGCGATTTTTCCAAGACCGGCATCATTCCCGAGAGGGGCCTGTCGCTCACCAGCGGCACCACTTTCCCCGGCAACTACTTCGATGCAGCGGCCAACGCCGGCAAGGGCCTGGCCGGCAATCCCTACGCGGCCAGCGGCTGCAATCCGCCCTTGTCGGTGGCGGCGGCCAACGGCACCTGCCGCCAGGATTACACGCGCCAGATCGACGACTTGCCGGCGCAGGAGCAAATGGCCTTTTTCGGCAAGGGCGCCTTCAAGCTGGGCGGCAGCCACTTGGCCACGCTCGAATACTTACATTCGGAAAACAAGGTAAAAGCACGCACGGCGCCGCCGCCGCAAACGGGCTTGATCTTGCCCAATACCAGCAAATACTATCCGGGCAACGCAGGCGGCGTGCCGGCCCAGCCCGGGTTGTCGGGCCAGCCGCTGAGCGTCAACTGGCGCCCCGTGGAAGCGGGACAGCGGCAGATCGATTCGGACGGCAAGGCCGACCGCCTGGTGCTGGCCGTCGAAGGCGAGCTCGCTGGCTGGGACTACAAGACGGGCCTGAGCCATGCCATCAGCAAGTCGTCCGAGAAATTTACAGGCGGCTATGTGCAAGATGCCGCGTTTGCCGCCGGCGTGTTGAACGGCATCCTCAATCCCTTCGGCATGCAAGACACGGCCGGCAAGGCTTACCTGGACAGCACCGCCCTGCGCGGCGAGGTGCAGAGTGCCAAGGTCACCACCACGGGCTTCGACATCAAGGGTAGCCGTGAACTGATGCAACTGGCCGGCGGCCCGCTGGCCATCGCTCTCGGCGGCGAACTGCGGCGTGAAAAAGCCGACTTCAATGTGAATCGCGAGATCGCCAGCCAGGCCACCAGTTCAGGCCTGTCCGGTTCGCTCTCGAAGAGCGGCTCGCGCACCATCCAGGCCGTCTTCGGCGAAGTCAACTTGCCGCTTATCAAGGACCTGGAAGTACAACTGGCGGCCCGCTTCGACCATTACAGCGATGTCGGCAGCACCACCAATCCCAAGCTGGCCCTGCGCTACCAGGCCAGCAACGCGCTGGTGCTGCGCGGTTCGGCCAGCACGGGGTTCCGCGCACCAACGCTGTTTGAAAAGAATGCGCCGCCGTCGAAAAACGATACCAACGATTCTTACAATGACCCCATCCTGTGCCCCGGTGGCGTGCCGCAACCGGGCGCCAATCCGCTGCGCGACTGCGACTTGCAGCAATTCAAGCTGCAAGGCGGCAATACAAAGCTGAAACCCGAAAAATCCACCACGTTTGCCTTCGGCGTGGTGCTCGAACCGACCAAGGAAATCACGGTTGCCGTCGATTACTGGAACATCCACCTGAAGGACAAGATTTCATCCTTGCCCGAACAGTCTATCTACGGCAACTACGAGAAATACAAGGCCCTGTTCCTGCGCAATCCCGATGGCTCGCCGTTTGCGATTCTCGATATGAATGACAACCTCGGCGAAGTCAAGACGGACGGCATCGACGCAAGTTTCAATGCGCGCCTGGGACGCAGTGCCTATGGCGACTTCAGCCTGTCTGTCGACGGCACCTGGACCCACAAGTATGACTACCAGAACGAGCGCGGCGGCGCATTCATTGCCAACGTGGGCCGCTATGCGGACAACAACCCAGTGTTCCGCTGGAAACATACGGCAGCCCTGAACTGGCGCATGGGCAACTGGGGCGCCACCGTGTCGCAATCGTTCAAGTCCGGCTATACAGACCAGAACAATGTTGCTGAGCAATACAAGCACGATGTCCCGTCATACAGCCTGCTCAACCTGTCGGGCAGCTACGTGTGGAAAGGCTTGCTGCTGACGGCCGGCGTGAAAAACCTGTTCGACAAGGAACCACCATTCTCGAATCAGGGAACGTTGTTCCAGAAAGGCTATGACCCGCGCTACACGGATCCGCTCGGACGCGCCTACTACTTGCGAGGCAGCTATACGTTCTAAGGGGGATGGGCTGAAACAGAGATAAAAAGGACAGCGCTGGCAAGCGCTAGCCTGCAGCAAGAAACACGGCGCCAGCAGCGATGCTGAGCGCCGTATTATTTTACGCGCCTGACTGCGTCTGACAAGGGCTCACGATAGTTTATTCCTGAAGAAATGCAAAAAAAATAGCAATATGTTGCATTTCATCCAAAAATTCCGCACGAAATTGACAATTTTAATCGTGAATGTTTTGATGATGGCCCTGAGAATTTACAAAATTTTCATTGGCGGATTTGCAAAAAAGAAAATAAATTGTTAGCTAGAAACAAGTTATCTCAAAATAATTGCCGCCTTTATCACAATAACAAGGAATTTCGATGATGATAGAAAATGTAATAGCACGCTCCTTGCGCCTAATGTTTGCCGGTAGCATTGCGCTCGGCATGCATGCAGCATATGCGCAAGAAACAACAGATGGCACCATGCAACGCGTGGAAGTCACGGGTTCGAGCATCAAGCGCATCGCTTCCGAAGCGTCGCTGCCAGTGCAGTCGTTCAACCAAAAAGATATCAAGAAAACGGGCGTCACCACGGTGACCGATTTCATCCAGCAAATTCCTGCAATGCAAGGCTTCTCCGTCGCTGCCGATTCGGTGGGCGGCGGCGGCGGCGGCGTCACCACGGCCTCGATCCACGATATTGGCTCAGCCTACACACTGGTACTGCTGAATGGCCGCCGTCTTGCGCCATCCAATTCGGGCACGACCATCGACCTCAATTCGATTCCACTGGCTGCCATCGAGCGCGTGGAAGTACTGACCGACGGCGCCTCGGCCCTGTATGGCGCCGATGCCATCGCCGGCGTGGTCAACTTCATCCTAAAAAAAGGCACATCGCCGCTGGAAATCAATGCAAAGTATTCGCGCCCTGAAGAAAAAGGCGGCGCCAGCAACTCGGTTTCGATCAGCAAAGGCTTTGGCGATATCGACGAAGACGGCTACAGCATTTTCGTGTCGGCCAGCCATGACGAACAAAAATCGCTGAAAGCATCCGAGCGCAGCTTCGCGAAAAGCGGCATCATCAATTTCAACGATCCGAAGACCGGCAAGGCACTGCAATTCATCAATGGTTCCTCGCGCTCGGCGCCAGGCAATGCGGCCGTCGATTACAACCGCACCGATCCGGTAACGGGCCAACTGGTCATCAACCCAAAGACCAATAAGCCCTTCGTCGATAGCGTCAACCTGAACCCATATGCACTGGCCCATGGCGGCAAGTGCGCTGCCAGCAACATGGACTTCTATGGCGATGGCAACTGCTATTTCGACTCACCGTCGACGATTGAAATCAATCCCGAATCGAAGCGCGACTCCCTCTTCAGCTCGGGTACCGTCAAACTGGGAAAAACCGGTTTCCAGGGTTTCTATGACCTGGCCTACACGGAAGCGCGCATCATTGCCAGCATCGCGCCCTATCCAGCGGACTTCTCGGTACCGGTCGGCTCGCCGCTGTTCAACAAATACCTGGCGCCTAACCTGACGCCGGCGCAACTGGCCAATATCACCGATTCCATTGCCACCTATCGCCTGTCCGAAATGGGCAATCGCACCTACGACTATGGCACCAAAGCCACGCATATCGTCGCCGGTGTCGACGGTAATGCATTCGGCTGGGATATCAACTCGGCCGTGACGTACTCGAAAAATAAGCAGACGCAAACCTACGTCAGCGGTTTCCCGCTGGCCGACAAGTTCGACGCACAAATTGCCGCCGGCAACATCGACCCGTTCGCCTATCCTGTCGGCGCTATGCCCGATGCCATGCGCCAGGCACTGCTGGGCACAGGTTTCAGCGGCACCTACAGCACGCAAACCGTGGAAATGAAGGGCGTCGATGGCCGCGCTTCGCGTCCTGTGTTCTCGCTGCCAGGCGGCACCGCCATGCTGGGCGTGGGCGCCGACTACCGCAACACTTCGTACAAGATGCAACAGGCGGACGTCGCAAAGCAGGCGCAAATCCTGTTTGACAATGCACGAGTCGACAGCGACTATGCACGCGACAACGCGGGCGCCTATGCCGAGTTGATGCTGCCAATTTCGAAGAAACTGGAAGTGACGGGTTCGTTGCGTTATGACCAGATCGGTGCCATCGATGACAAGTTGACGGGCAAGACGGTAGGCAAGAAGGAAAACGCTACTACCTGGAAAATCAGCGGCAAGTATTCCGCGACCAAGAGCCTGATGTTCCGCGCCGCCGCCGGCACCGGCTTCCGCGCCGCCAGTATGCAGGAAATCGCTGGCCCGCTGGAAGACTGGGGCGTCACAGGTGGTAACTACCAATGCCCATTGACGGCAGCAAACGGCATGGGCGGTCATCCGCTGGCCAGTTACTGTGATGGCGTCACCCGCCGGCAATTCGAAGCCTTCCAGGGCGGAAATCCTGAGCTGAAGCCGGAAACGTCGAAGCAATGGAGCATCGGCACCGTGTTCGAGCCGATCGACAGCCTGTCGATGTCGTTCGACCTGTGGAACGTGCAGATCAACGACCAGGTAACGGCGGTCTCCGAAGGTTTGATCTTCAACAATCCCGCCAAGTATGCCAACCTGTTCACCACCAAGCACATCACTTCGACAGGCAAGGACGTGCTGGCCGTCAAACTGCTGCCGATCAACATCGGCAAAGTGGAAAACCGCGGTATCGACTACGACTTTACTCACAAAATGAAGCTGCTGGACGGCCGTCTGACGAGCCGCCTGATGGGTACCTACCTGCTGCGCTCGCGCTACACGACGCCGGGCACCGATGATCAATGGGAAACCAGCCTGAATCGCTACGGTTCGAACGACAAGGTCAGCTTCCGCAACATCATCCGCGCCACCAGCTCTTATGAGACAGCCAAGTTCACGCATACGCTGAGCGCCAGCTATCGCAATGGCTACACGGACAAGGAACAGACGGCAGACGCTTGCGCCGTGATCGTCGCCGGCAGCCCTGGCGAATGCTATGGCATCGCGCTGGAAGTGCCGAGCTACACCACCGTCGACTTCCAGACGGCTTACCGTCCACTGAAGAATGTGGAAGTCACAGCTGGCATCCTGAACCTGTTCGATCGCAATCCGCCGTTCACCTTGCGTAACACCGGTTCGCATCAAGTGGGTTACAACCCATCGTATTCGAGCGCTCTGGGCCGCCAGTTCTACCTGAGCGGTTCCTACAAGTTCTAAGCTGACAGCATCTGCTCTCGGCTGAAAACTGAAAAAGCCCGGAAAGCTTAGCTTTCCGGGCTTTTTTTGCATGCTGCGCGCGACTTTATTTCGCGCCGCCCTGCAAGCGGCGCAGCTTGACGGCGGCCGCCAGGTTTTCCAGCACGGCCACGCTGGCGCTCCAGTCGATACAGCCATCCGTGACGGATTGGCCATAGATCAATTCCTTGCCCTCGATCAAATCCTGTCGCCCCGCCACCAGATGCGACTCCACCATGACGCCGACGATGCGGCTGTCGCCGCCGGCCACCTGGCTGGCGATGTCGGCGCACACGGGAATCTGGTTTTCCGGTTTTTTCGAGCTGTTCGCATGCGAGGCGTCGATCATCAGGCGCGCTGCCAGGCCCTGTGCGGCGATGGCTTTGCAGGCGTCCTCCACGCTAGCTGCATCGTAGTTCGGCGTTTTGCCGCCACGCAAGATGATGTGGCAATCCTCGTTGCCGTTGGTCGAGACGATGGCCGAGTGGCCGCCCTTCGTGACGGAGAGGAAATGGTGCGGCTGCGAGGCGGCCTTGATGGCTTCCACGGCGATCTTGACATTGCCGTCCGTACCATTCTTAAAACCGACGGGACACGATAATCCCGAGGCCAGTTCACGGTGCACCTGCGACTCCGTGGTGCGCGCGCCGATGGCACCCCAGCTGATCAGGTCGGCGATGTATTGCGGGCTGATCACGTCGAGGAACTCGGTGCCGGCTGGCAAGCCCAGCTCATTGATATCGCGCAACAGTTGGCGCGCCATGCGCAAGCCATCGTTGATGCGGAAGCTGTTATCCATGTACGGGTCATTGATCAAGCCCTTCCAGCCCACCGTGGTGCGCGGCTTCTCGAAGTAGACGCGCATGACAATTTCCAGTTCACCTGCGAAACGCGCGCGCTCCTTGACCAGCAGGCGCGCATATTCCATCGCCGCCTTGGTATCGTGGATGGAGCAAGGCCCGATCACCACCATCAGGCGGTCGTCCTGGCCGTGCAGAATGCGGTGCAGGGCGATGCGGGCACTGGCAGCGGTCTGCTCGGCTTGCTCCGAGCAGGCGAATTCGCGGATCAGGTGGGACGGCGGGGTCAATTCCTTCATTTCGCGAATGCGCAAATCATCGGTGCGGGGCATCATTTTCTCCAAAATTTAAGGAAGGGTAAAACATCTGGGTAAAAAAAAACCGCCATCAGTGGCGGTTTTTTAGAATTTGCTGGGATCTCGTTTTTGCTGCTACGTGAACCGACCGCTACTCCACCGCCTTTGGGTTGGAATTGCTAAAGTAAAAATAAGCGGTAAAAAAGTGGCGAGCGAACATGCGAGTGATCCATAAGTGATGAACGACTATAAACCTAAATTGCAAGGATAGGCAAGCATATTTGTCGGCAAAGCCGCATGCTGCCGCCGTTTTACACGGCAAAGGGCGAAAAAAAGCATAAAAAGTTGTGCGCTGCGCACGCACATGCGCGGGCGGCTCGCCATTAACGTGGCGGACCTACCGGGCGCTTCAGCACTTAAGCCGTGCCACCAACGGTGATGCCATCGAGGCGCAGGGTCGGCTGCCCGACGCCCACCGGCACGCTCTGCCCCTCCTTGCCGCACACGCCCACACCGGAGTCCAGGCGCATGTCGTTGCCGATCATGGAGACGCGGTTGAGTACGTCCGGGCCATTGCCGATCAGGGTCGCGCCCTTCACTGGATAGCTGAGCTTACCGTTTTCGATCATGTACGCTTCGCTGGCCGAGAAGACGAACTTGCCGTTCGTGATGTCGACCTGGCCGCCGCCGAAGTTGACGGCATATAAACCGTTTTTAACGGAAGCGAGGATTTCGCCCGGGTCCTTGTCGCCGCCCAGCATATACGTGTTCGTCATGCGCGGCATGGGCAGGTGGGCGAACGATTCGCGGCGCGCATTGCCCGTCACAGGCATCTTCATCAGGCGCGCATTCATGGTGTCCTGGATGTAACCTTTCAGGATGCCGTCCTCGATCAGGGTCGTGCACTGTGTCGGGTTGCCCTCGTCATCGATATTTAGCGAGCCTCGGCGGCCAACCAGGGTGCCATCATCGACCACCGTGACGCCCTTGGCAGCCACGCGCTCGCCGATGCATCCGGAAAATGCAGAGGAACCCTTGCGGTTGAAATCGCCTTCCAGGCCGTGGCCGATCGCCTCATGCAGCAAAATGCCGGGCCAGCCCGGTCCCAAGACGATGCTCATGGGACCGGCCGGCGCTGGGCGCGCTTCCAGATTGACCAAGGCCGAATGACGGCATCTGCCGCATACTGTTCCAGTACGGCATCGCTGAAATAGTCATAGCTGTAACGCCCGCCGCCACCGGCCGAACCGGTTTCGCGCCGGCCATTGTGTTCCGCGATCACAGTGAGCGAGACGCGCACCAGCGGGCGAATGTCGGCCGCCAGCACGCCATCGCTGCGCAGCACCAGCACCACGTCGTATTCGCCGGCCAGGCCGGCCATCACCTGCACCACGCGCGGATCTTTCGCGCGCGCCATCTTTTCCACGCGCTCCAGCAGTTGCACCTTGGCCTTGGCATCGAGCGAGGCCAGCGGATCATTGGGTAGATACAAGGAACGCCCCCCCTGCGGCTGCATCTGGCCCGCGATCTTGACTCTGCCCGCGCCGGCGCGCGCAATCGTGCGCGTCGCTGCTGCCGCTTCCAGCAAGGCCTGCTCGGAAATGTCGTCGGAATAGGCAAAGGCGGTCTTGTCGCCGGACACGGCGCGCACGCCCACGCCCTGGTCGATGGAAAAGCTGCCCGTCTTGACGATGCCCTCTTCCAGGCTCCAGCCTTCGCTCTTGGTCGACTGGAAATACAGATCCGCATAGTCGACCTTGTGCGTAAACATCGTGCCCAAGGCTTTTAGCAGCTTGTCTTCGTCCAGGCCGAAGGGCGTGAGCAGAATGCTGCGCGCCACGGCCAGGCTGGACAGATTGGGTTCAAATGGCTTCATCGCTTTTTCTCACAGTTCAATTCACATCGTCCGGTGCGCCAGGGCAGGCAAGGATTCGCGCACACCAGCCAAAAACACCAGGTCGATTTTACCGCTCACAACGCCCTCGCCTTCGGGCAACACGGCTTTCACATCGCCCCACGGGTCGATCAGCATGCTATGGCCCCAGGTACGCCGGCCATTCGGGTGCAAGCCGCCCTGCGCCGAGGCCAGCACATAGCACTGGTTTTCGATGGCGCGCGCGCGCAGCAGCACTTCCCAGTGGGCGCTGCCCGTCGTATGGGTAAATGCGGCCGGCACGACGATCAGCGCACAATCGCCGATGGCGCGGTACAGTTCGGGAAAGCGCAAGTCATAGCAGACGGACAGGCCGACGCGGCCGAACGGCGTCTCGATAGCGCGCACTTGCGCGCCCGGCACAATAGTGTGCGATTCGTTGTAGGACTCGGTGCCGCGCGTAAAACCGAACAAGTGGATCTTGTCGTAGCGACCGGCCGGCTCGCCCTGCGGGTCGTATACCAGCGTGGTATTCAAGACCTTGCCCTCCTCGCCGGAGATCAAGGGCAAGGTACCGCCGATCAGCCAGATGCCGTGCTGGCGCGCCATCTGCGCCATGCCATCCTGGATGGGTCCGCTGCCGGGCTGTTCCGCATGGGCCAGCTTGTCCGTTTCCTGCTGGCCCATGATGGCCCAGTATTCGGGCAGCACCACCAGTTGCGCGCCAGCGGCGGCGGCCTGCGCCACCAGGCGCTGCGCCGTGGCCAGGTTTTCTTCCACGCAAGGCGAGGAAATCATTTGTACTGCTGCGACTGTATCCATCATTGCCATCTCTTATCCATTCGAACGCCTCGCCTATTTCGCCACTGCCTCCCCGGCTGAGGCGGCAGGCACGGCGACAGGCTCCAATTTACCACCATCGAGCTTGGTCACGACGGGCGACTTCCACGGACCGGCGATCTGCATGTGGTAAGTGAGCGCCTTCATCACGGGGGCACGCAGGAACAATTGCGCCAGGAAACTGCCCAGACCGATGACGGGGTTGACGGCCAGCGCATACACCAGCGGCCCCGTGCCCAGATTAAATTCGGGGATCACCACCACGTGCAAATTCGTCGTTTCGTTGGCGATGTCGGCCTTGCCATCCATCAGCACCGTGGCCGCCACACCGTGCATCTTGAGGTTGTCGGTGCTCACCACGCCGCGCTTGATGCTGGCGTTGGCCGTGATGCCGTCGAAGGCCAGGCCTTCGGAAAATACGTCGTGGAAATCGAGTTTCAGCAAACGCGGCAAGGCTTGCAGGCTGAGCACGCCCAACAGCTTGGCCGCGCCCGGGTCCTGCTTGAGGAACTGGCCCGACTCCACGTTCATCTCGATCTGCCCCGACAGGGAGGGAATATCGAGCGAATACGGCAAGCCGTTCCAGGCGATGTCGCCGCTCAGGCGGCCCTTGCCGCGGCGCACCGTGTCGGCAAAGCCAAAGCGCTCGAGCAGTTTGCCAGCATCGACGATATCGAGGCCGAAACGCAGACTGGTCGTGCTTTGCCCATCCTTGATGACCCACTTGCCATTGCCGCTCAGCGCGCCATCAGCATTGGACAGTTGTAGCTTGCCCACGCGCCACTCGCGCACGTCAGCGGCCATGGTGTTGTAGGCCTGCAACTCCAGCCGGCCGATCTTCTTGTTGAACAGTTCAAATTGCTCGGCGATGATATCGAGCGAGGGAATCGACTGGGCGCCGCTCTTGCCTTCCAGCAAATTCTTCACATCATTGGCGGCCGATTCCGGAATGATCAGCGACGACAAGCGCGCCGTCATCTTGCCCAGGCCGGACGGTGTTTCCAGCCACGTCACATAGCCCGACACTTGTTTAGCGTCAATATTGGCTTGCCACACATCTTTTTGATGCGTGGCACCCACGACCACGTTTTCCAGCTTGCGTTCGCCCAGCATCAGTTCACTGGCCCGCGCCGCCATCCTGTCGGGCACCACGTATTGTGCGATATCGGGTGCATCGTTGGCATTGCCGCCCGCCTCGACTGGCGCGGTGGCGCTGCCGGCGATCTCGCTGCCGACGGCGATCCAGCTATCCACGTCCAGCGTTTTCATATTGACGTTAAGCATCATGCCGCTGTCCGGTTCCGGTGCCGCGACGTTGACGCCGATACCGCCGCGCACCAGGCGCCAGGCATCCTTGCCCTGCTTCTGGCGCTGGTAGCGCGCAGCGATGCCAGCACCGAGCACGATGCGGATATCGTCGGTGCGCAGGCCGGCGCCGTTCGCCGCGTTGCCCGTGAGTGTGAATTTCACAGGCAAACTGTCGCCAGCCGCCTTTTTCAGGGGGGCGGGGAAATCCAGACTCAGGCCCGTCAGCGGCGACTCGACATTGACCACCACCTGATGGTCGCGCGCCGTGATCAGGCCGCTATAGCGCGCGCCGCCGTTCAAATGTTTCGCCAGGCGCTGCGACACGGGCGCCGCATACGTCTTGCGCAAGCCATCGATGGTCATGTTGCCGGCCAGTTTCACCTGGATGGAATTGTCCGGCTGCGTACCACCCGAGATGGCCAGCGGCCCGCCCAGCAAGCTGCCGTTCAAGCCATTCAGGTTGACGCCCTTTTCATTGAATTCGATCTTGCCTTGCGTGCCCAGCACGGGCGGCATGTCGTGGAACAGTACCACGTCATTGCCCGCCAGCTGCAAGCTGCCCTGCACGGTCGACTCAAGCATGCGTTCGATCGGCAAGTGCAATTTGAGCGCCAGCCTGGCATTGCCCGTCGCCGTCGTTTCATCCGTAAAATGTTCGATCCAGCCCAGCACCGGGCTGGCCGTCACGTACTTGAGAAATTCCTGCATCGGACCGGCCGCGTTGCCGTCGATATCGAGCCAGGTGTCGAATACGGTCAGGTCGGGAATCACGGCCTTGACATTCGTCAAAGCCACGCCGCCCGTGGTCGCGGTGTCAGCGCGAATGTCCATGCGCGCCCGCTCGAAGACAAAACTGCCCTTGATTTTTTCCGCCTGCGGCCACAACGGCGCCTTGCCTGCCAGCGGGCCGTTTTCCGCCAATTCGCCGGGCGCATAATTGAGGATGCCGTTCTCGATCTTGCCGGCCACGCGGAAATCGCCACGGCTGCGCTGGGCCGCTGTGTCGGCCTTGAAGGGGAAATGCTCGAGCTCGCCACGCAAGCGCAGGCTGACATCACGCGCCATGCCGCCTTCCAGCGCGCCCGTCAGCCAATGGCGCAGGTGCTCGGGGGTTTGCAGCGGCAGATAGCGACCGATGGTGTTGATCTGGAAATTATCGAGCGTGCCCGTCAAGTCGACCTGGCCCAGGTTCTTGCCGTCGAGCGGCAGGCGGTGCGTGCCTTGCAAAGCGACGCGCAAGCCTTGCTGATTGAAGTCGAGCTTGTCCAAGCCGACTTGCAGCATATTGTCCGCTTCGAAGGCCCAGCGCGCCTGCATGGTAAATTGCTCAAACGGCAAGGCCGGTTCGCTCAGGTAGGTGGGGAACTGCAGCACCAGGTCTTGTGCCTCGATGCTGATGCTGCCACCCTTGTCGTTGGCGTCGATGCTACCGCTGAGTTTGTCGAAGCCTGGAATGGCCGGCGCAGCCGCCTGCGCGGCGCTGGTCGCCGTCTTCGCCACGGCTAGGCGCGCCGGCTGCGCATTGAGGCCCAGGTCGATGAGCTTGCCGCGCAGGCGATAGCTGGCGGGCGTGGCCATGTCGCCTTCCCATTGCGCTGAAAAATCCTGCAAACGCCCGCGTGGCGCCAGGGCATCGAGGCGCTGACGCTGCTGCTCGCCGAGCGGCAATTTGTCGGCCAACGCGGCTAGGGTTTGCAAATCGAGCGACTTGGCCGTGATTTCCGTGCGCGCCGGCTTGCGTTTGGTGGCCGCAACAAAATGTTCGGACAAGGTCGTGGGCGGCAGGCTGAGCCCATCATGTGTTTCCAACGCGAAATTCGTCAACTCCACCTGGTGCCCATACGCGCCAAAGGTGGGCTTGCCGTCGGGCACTTGCGCCGACAGTTCTTCCTTTGCCGAAATGCGCCCGCTGACCGACAACAGGTCGAGCGGGGCGATATGCTCGCCCAGCTGCGCCTGCACCTGCGACAAGCTGACATCGGCCGTAAAACCGGCCAGGCGCGCGTGATCCAGGCTCAGCCAGGCGCGCAGGGCGCCCTTGCCCTGGCTCAGCTCGAACGGGTAGTCGAAATAGCTGCGCCAGGCGGCCAGGTCGGCGTTTTTCAGGTCGGCGTACAGTTCCCCCTTCCACATCGACACATCCGAGATGCGCGTGCTGAAGGGCGGATGCACGAAGTGTGCGCGCACATCGATGGGCGCCGCCAGGCTGGCAGGCGGCGTGGCCTGCAAGCCCAGCCGGTGGCTGCGCCAGCGGTTGCGCAGCAGCAAGTTGACCTGTTCCAGTGCCAGCTCTGGTGTGCCGCGCACTTCATCCGTCCAGCGCACCTTGCCGTCGCGAATGATGATCTGATACTGCGACAACAGCCAGTCGGCGCCCTTGCCATCGCTGCCTTGCGTGCTGTCGAGCAGCACGCCGGCTACGTATAGCTGGCCACCCTTGCTGCGCCGCACGGCCAGGTCGGGGCGCGTGATTTCCAGATTATAGAAGCGTACGGAACCGAGCACACTCCACCACGATACGGTCGCCGAGACGCTCGGCAGACTCAGCGCCTGGCGGCCCGCCTGGTCGCGCAAGCTCACGTCGCCCAGGAAGAGATTGGGCCGCACGCCATGCCAGGAGGCATAAATACGCGCGATGCTGACACGGTTGCCCAGCGCGCGACTGGCCGCCCGCTCGATATCGCCCTTGTAATAATCGATATTGGGCAAGATGGCGTAACGGAGCAATAAAAACAGCACGGCGAAGGCGAAATACGCCAGCAGCACCAGTTTGATGGTAAAACCCAACACATGGTGGGTGGCCAGGTTGGCCATGCGATAGGCGGCACGCAGCCGCTGCCAGCGCAGGGCCAAGGGCACATGCTCTGTCACGCTTGCTTCTGGCGGTTTTTGCATCAATAAGCTAATAAACTGGCCCGGCGTCAAATAATGGCAAAAATCGTCTGTATTCGTGGTGCGCGCCTGCCTCCTTGCGCTTGCTTCTGAGCAAAGCCTCCCTTACCATCATCTGGAAGCGCACGCACTGCCGGCGGCATTTGCGCCAGCGGCACAATTTTACCGCATCCCCCGCCGTTCGCAGCCAAGTTATCCAGAACCATGCAAGCAGTATTCACGAGAGCCTTACCGACACCATGAGCACACAGCCTTTGATCTCCGCCTCCCGTTTCTACCAGCGTTGGCTGGGCGCCGCCCCCGAGCGCACAGCGCAGGTCGCGCAACTGGTGCAAGCGCCGCTCGACAGCCTCGATTTTGCCGCTGCACTGGCCGAGCAATCGAACGCCGCGACGCCGCCGCTACCGGCCGAACGGGCCATGCGCCGCCTGCGCAACCTGCTGGTGTGCGGCTTGATCGAGCGCGACCTGAACGGCCAGGCCGACTTGAACGAAGTCGTCACGGCCATGACGGCCTTTGCCGATTTTGCCATCCGCACGCATGTGGACGCCATCATGGCCGAGATGGTGACCCTGCACGGCATGCCGGTCGGCGAAGAATCGGGCGAGGAACAGGCCTTGATGGTGCTGGCGATGGGCAAGCAGGGCGGCGGCGAGCTCAACGTCTCGTCGGATATCGATCTGATCTTTGTTTACCCGGAAGATGGCGACACGCGCATCACCGTGCCGGGCCAGCGCAGCCTGTCCAACCACGAATTTTTCATTCGCATGGGCAAGAAACTGATCGCCGCCCTGTCCGAGATTACGCAAGACGGCTTTACCTTCCGCGTCGACATGGCCTTGCGCCCGAACGGCAACTCCGGCCCGCTGGCCGCCAGCCTGGGCATGGTGGAGCAATACCTGATCGTGCAAGGGCGCGAATGGGAGCGCTATGCCTGGGTCAAGGCACGCGCCGTGACGGGCAAGGCGGCCGACATCGCCTCGCTCGACGCCATCGTGCGTCCCTTCGTTTTCCGCCGCTACCTCGATTTCGGCGTCATCGACGCCATCCGCACCATGCACGGCCAGATCCGCGCCGAGGTCAACCGCCAGGAACGCTTGCATCCTGACCGCAGCAACAACGTCAAGCTGGGCCGTGGCGGCATCCGCGAAATCGAATTTCTGGCGCAAGTATTTCAATTGATACGCGGCGGACGCGATGCCGAGTTGCGCGAGCGCCCCACGCGCGCCACCTTGCGCACGGTGGCAGAGAAGGGCTTGCTGGAGCCAGCCATCGTGCAACAGTTGCTGGACTCTTACACTTTCCTGCGCAATCTCGAACACCGGCTGCAATACCTGGACGATGCGCAAACCCACACCCTGCCCGCCAACGAGGCCGACCGCCTGAGCGTAGCGCAAATGATGGGCTGCCCGACACGCCCACTCTGCTGGCCCAACTGGAAACGCACCGCGTGTTTGTCGCAGCGCAATTCGACGAGATGTTCAGCGACAAGAGCAGCGGCACGCCGCCGGTCGATCCGGGCATCGACCCGCAGACCTCGAACGACTGCGCCGCCTCGGACCAGCAGGAAGCCATCGAGGCGCGCTTTGCCGCCCTGGGCTTCCATGAGAGCGCCACCTGCGCACGCCGTTTGCTGGCCACGTGGCAGGCACCGCGCCTGCAGTCCTTGCCCGAGGCGAGCCGCACGCGCCTCGTCGCCCTCGTCAATGCCGCCCTGCCCCTGATCTCCGATTGCTCCGTTTCCAACGGTAACGCCAGCCAATTGGCCACCCTGGGCCGGCTGCTCGACTTTTTGGAAGCCATCGCGCGCCGCTCGGCGTATCTGTCGCTGCTGACCGAATATCCGCATACGCTCGAGCGCGTCGTGCGCATGGTGTGCGCCAGCGGCTGGGCCGCCACCTTTCTCACGCAACACCCGATCCTGCTCGACGAGCTGTTAGACGAAGGTATCCGCAATACGGTGCCCGATCCAAACGCGCTGGCGCTGGAGTTGCAGCGCCAGCTCGACGACGCTCCCGGCGACACGGAGCGGCAGATGGATATCCTGCGTGAAACACATCATGCGCAGCTGTTCCAGTGCCTGGCGCAAGACCTGGCGGGCGACCTGAGTGTGGAAAAGCTGGCCGACTACCTGTCGCAGCTGGCCGATATCATCGTCGCCGCCACCGTGCAAGCGGTCTGGCAAACCTTGCCGACACGCCACTGCGAGGTACCGAAGTTCGCCGTCATCGCGTATGGCAAGCTGGGCGGCAAGGAACTGGGCTATGTCTCGGACCTCGACGTCATCTTCCTGTTCGACGACGACGACCAGGAAGCACCGGGCCTGTACGCCAAGCTGGCGCAACGGTTCATTACCTGGATGACCTCGCACACTTCGGCCGGCATCCTGTTCGACATCGACATCGCCCTGCGCCCCGATGGCGCCTCGGGCATGCTGGTCTCGAGCGTGCAGGCCTTCGAGCGCTACCAGGGCAGCGCCGCCTGGGTGTGGGAGCACCAGGCGCTCACGCGCGCGCGCTTCTGCGCCGGCGACATCGCCATCGGCAAGCATTTCGAACGCATCCGCGACACGATCTTGCGCAAGGAGCGTCCCGAAAACGGCCCACTCAAGGGCGAAGTGGTGGCCATGCGCAAGAAGATGCTCGATGCCCACCCATCGCGCCCTGGCAGCTTTGACCTGAAACAAGATCCGGGCGGCATGATCGACATCGAGTTCATGGTGCAATACCTGGTGCTGCAACACGCGGCGCAGTATCCGCAGCTGACGGCCAACTCGGGCAATATCGCCCTGCTGCGCCTGTGCGGCGAACTGGGCTTGATTGACGCGCAGCTGGCCGCCCTGGTCGCCGACGCCTACCGCGCGCTGCGCAAGCTGCAGCACCAGTTACGCCTGCAGGGACAAGACCTGGCCCGCGTGGAACCGGAACGCGTGCGCCTACATGCCGGCAACGTGACGCGCCTGTGGCACACGATCTTTCCCGCAGCGATTGCATAAGCCCGGCGGCGGCGTATGATACATACAGGCAATTCCACTTCCAAGTAGTGCCGTACAACAGGGCGCGCCGGGATTGCCTGTCAACCCAGGAGACAGCGTATGAAAACGAGTGTAAAAACGGGCGTCAATGCCCTCATTGCCAGTTGCATCCTCTGCGCCATGCCGGCAGCGGCATGGGCCGCCCCCAAAGGCAGCGCCGACGAAGCCATCGCCATGACCAAGCGCGCCGTAGCCATGATCAAGGCTGAAGGCAAGGAAAAGGCCTTTGCCGCCATTACCGATCCTGCCAACACCAGTTTTCATGACCGCGACCTGTACATTTATGTGTACGACACGAACGGCATCACCCTGGCGCACGGCAACAATCCCAAGATGGTCGGCAAGAATCTGATCGACCTGAAGGACAATGAAGGCAAGGACATCGTCAAATCGCTGATTGCCACTGCCAGCACGCCGGCCGGACGCGGCTGGGTAGACTTCAAGTGGCCCAATCCGCTGACCAAGGTGGTCGAACAAAAATCGGGCTACGTCGAACGGGTCGACAATATGATCGTCGGTTCCGGCATCTATAAATAAGCGAATAAGCAACGCAAAGAGGAAGCCGGCCCCGCATGCCACTCCATTACCTGGCCCGCCTGAGCGGATCGGCACGCGATACACAAGCCAATCTGCAACTGGGCTGCGTACTGGCGCTGGTCGCCGGCGCCGTGAATGCCGGTGGTTTTCTCGCCATCGGCGGCTATACCTCGCACATGACGGGCATCGTTTCCGGCATGGCCGATGACCTGGCACTGGGCAATATAACGCTGGCGCTGGCCGCGCTGGGCGCCTGGCTGGCTTTCGTCAGCGGCGCGGCCGTGACGGCCATCATGGTGAACTGGGGCAAGCGGCGCCGGCTGCACAGCCAATTTGCCGCCAGCCTCCTGCTCGAAGCGGCCTTGTTGCTGCTATTTGGCCTGGCGGGCAACTACCTGGCGGCCATGCCCGACATACTGGGCCCTGTCACCATCTTGCTGCTGTGCTTTGTCATGGGCTTGCAAAACGCCATCATCACCAAGATTTCAAGCGCCGTCATCCGCACCACGCACGTCACGGGCCTGTCCACCGATATCGGCATCGAACTGGGCAAGATGGCGTATTACAACCGCAGGCAATTGCCAGACCGGGTGGTAAAGGTCAACCGCGACAAGCTGAAAACGCACAGCCTGCTGATCATCTGCTTCTTCATCGGCGGCGTCAGCGGCGCACTGGCCTTCAAGCACATCGGTTTCCCGCCCGCCACTATCATCTTGGCCGGCGTGCTGACCTTGCTGTCGGGCGCGCCGGTGCTACGTGACTTGCGCCTGCTGTGGCGCTTTTACCGGCGCCGCCTGTAAGTTTTGTCAGGCGTCGTAAAGCCACGAATAAAAAAAACGCCCCGAAGGGCGTTTTTCTAGGCTAGCCAAAAATTACTTGGCCGACATCAGCGCGACGGTGGTGTCGAGCATGCGGTTCGAGAAACCCCACTCATTGTCGTACCACGACGATACTTTCACCAGACGGCCCGATACCTTGGTCAGGGTCGAATCGAAGTTCGACGAAGCAGGGTTGTGGTTGAAGTCGATCGATACCAGCGGTTCGGTCTGGTACGTCAGGATACCTTCCAGGGCGCCTTCCGACGCGGCTTTCATCAGCGCGTTGACTTCTTCCACGGTGGTATCGCGCTTGGCGATGAAGGACAGGTCGACCAGCGAGACGTTGATGGTCGGCACGCGGATAGCGAAGCCGTCCAGCTTGCCATTGAGCTCAGGCAACACCAGGCCAACGGCGGCAGCAGCGCCGGTCTTGGTCGGGATCATGCTCATGGTGGCCGAACGCGCGCGGCGCAGGTCTTCATGCATCACGTCGGACAGCACCTGGTCGTTGGTGTAGGCGTGCACGGTGGTCATCAAGCCCGTTTCGATGCCGATGGCGTCGTTGAGCGGCTTGACCAGCGGTGCCAGGCAGTTGGTGGTGCACGACGCGTTCGAGATGACGGTGTCGGTCGATTTCAATACCGAATGGTTGACGCCGAACACGACGGTCGCATCGACGTCCTTGCCGCCTGGTGCCGAGATGATGACTTTCTTGGCGCCACCCTTCAGGTGAGCCGAAGCTTTTTCTTTGGTGGTGAAGAAGCCCGTGCATTCCAGCACCACGTCCACGCCCAACTCGCCCCATGGAATTTCAGCCGGGTTGCGCTGTGCAAACACGCGGATCGGATCGCCATTGACGATCATGTTATCGCCTTCGACGGTCACGGTGCCCGGGAACTTGCCGTGCGCGGTATCGTAGCGGGTCAGGTGAGCGTTCGATTTGGCATCGCCCAGGTCGTTGATGGCAACGATCTGGATATCCTGTTTCTTGCCGCCTTCGTAGAAAGCGCGCAACACATTACGGCCGATACGGCCGTAGCCATTGATTGCAACTTTGATCGTCATACTCTGCTCCTGATTAAAAAAAAGGTATCAGCACAGCACCCCGGCCAGCACGTGGACGGGGTCTGCTCAAAATCAATATTAGCCGGCGATAACCGCTTTCACCTTGGCGACGACGTTCTCGACCGTGAAACCGAAATGCTTGAACAGCACGCCGGCAGGTGCCGATTCGCCAAACGTGTCGATACCGACCACGGCGCCTTCCAGGCCCACGTATTTGTACCAGAAGCTGGTCACGCCAGCTTCGATGGCCACGCGCGGCACGCCCTTGGTCAGCACGCTGGCCTTGTAGGCGGCGTCCTGGCGGTCATACACGTCAGTCGATGGCATCGACACCACGCGCACGTTGATGCCTTCCGAGGCCAGCGCGCTGGCGGCAGCGACGGCCAGTTCCACCTCGGAACCGGTGGCGATCAGGATCGCCTTGGCATCGGCCACATCGTTCAGCACATAGCCGCCGCGATAGATGTTCTCGATCTGCTCGGCGCTACGCTCTTGATATGGCAGGTTCTGGCGCGAGAAAATCAGGGTCGACGGACCATCCTTGCGGCGCACGGCGGCGCCCCAGGCAGCGGCCGACTCGACGGTGTCGCATGGACGCCAGTTGTCCAGGTGAGGGATCAAACGCATCGACGAGACGTGCTCGACCGATTGGTGCGTCGGGCCATCTTCGCCCAGGCCGATCGAATCGTGGGTAAACACGAAGATCGAACGCAGTTTCATCAGCGCGGCCATGCGCAAGGCATTGCGGCTGTAGTCGGAGAACGTCAGGAACGTCGCGCCGAACGGGATGTAACCGCCGTGCAGGGTAATGCCGTTCATGATGGCGCTCATGCCGAATTCGCGCACGCCGTAATTGATATGGTTGCCAGGCTGGCCCGAACGCACGGCCACGCACTCTTTCCAGTTGGTCAGGTTCGAGCCGGTCAGGTCGGCCGAGCCGCCCAAAAATTCCGGCAAAGACGAGGCCAGTGCCTGGATGGCGTTCTGGCTGGCCTTGCGGGTAGCGATATTTTCTTTCTTTTCGACGCAGGACGCGATGGCGGCGCTCAGGGCCGCTTCGAATGCCTGTGGCAACTCGCCCTGCATGCGGCGGGTCAGTTCAGCAGCTTGCTGCGGGAATTGGCTGCTGTAGGCGCCAAAGCGCTCGTTCCAATCCGCTTCCAGCAGGGCGCCTTGTTGCTTGGCATCCCAGGCGGCGTACACGTCAGCGGGCATCTCGAACGGTGCGGCATCCCAGCCGATGTATTCACGCACGGCAGCGATTTCCTTGTCACCCAGCGCGGCGCCGTGGACCTTGTCGCCGCCTTGCAGGTTCGGCGAACCCTTGCCGATGATGGTCTTGCAGCAGATCAAGGTAGGCTTGCTGGCCGTCTTGGCGGCGGCGATGGCAGCGGACACGGCGGCAACGTCATGGCCGTCGACGGCGCGGATGACGTTCCAGCCATACGCTTCGAAGCGGGCTGGGGTGTCGTCCGTGAACCAGCCTTCGACTTTGCCATCGATGGAAATACCGTTGTCGTCGTACAGCGCGATCAGCTTGTTCAAGCCCAGGGTGCCGGCCAGCGCGCACACTTCGTGCGAAATACCTTCCATCAGGCAACCATCGCCCACAAACGCGTAGGTATAGTGGTTGACAATATCGTGGCCGGGGCGGTTGAATTCAGCTGCCAGCAATTGCTCCGACAAGGCCATGCCGACGGCGTTGGCAATGCCCTGGCCCAGCGGGCCGGTGGTCGTTTCCACGCCTGGCGTGATGTCGACTTCCGGGTGGCCCGGGGTTTTCGAATGCATCTGGCGGAAGGCCTTGATGTCATCCATCGACAAGTCATAGCCCGTCAGGTGCAGCAGCGCGTAGTGCAGCATCGAGCCGTGGCCGTTCGACAACAGGAAACGGTCACGGTTTTGCCATTTTGGATTCGCTGGATTGTGGCGATAATGACCACTCCACAGGGCAACTGCGATCTCGGCCATGCCCATCGGCATGCCTGGATGGCCGGAATTGGCCTTTTGTACAGCGTCCATTGCCAGTGCGCGGATCGCATTGGCCATTTTGGTGGTAGGGAGCGTAGAGTTCATCGTGTGTGGTCGATCGCGGAGTTTAAATTCGTTTGCAGCGCAGCTGGGCGCAGTCAGAACTGCGTATTTTACCAGACCAACAAGGGGAAAAATCAAACCGCGCGCGACGCCGCTGCACCTTACCCCTCCTGCGCCCCGGAGGGACGAAAAAAAACCGGGCCGGGCCCGGTTCTTTTGCAGCTTGCGCCGCTGCGGAGCGCGCCGTCAATCGGCCCGCTCCGCGCATCAGCCCGCCCTCACATCATTTGAAGGAGTACGACGCCGACACGTACATGTAGCGGCCACGCGGATTGCCGTAGGCGTTGTCGTAGCCGATGTTCGACGATGGATCGAACGCCGGTGTACGATCAAACACGTTGTTGACGCCACCGCGCAGCACCAGGTTCTTGAAACCGCTGTAGGACAACGAGGCATCGACCAGGGTCGCGCTCGGGATCATCAAGCCGCTCGCGTACGTGTCGTAGTAAAGATTGATCGTTGCCGACGGTGTCCGTTCCACGTGGTAGTGCGAAGTGAAGTTAGCGCTCGTCGTCGCCGCCCAAGCACCGCGATCCCAGTTCAGGCCCAGCTTGGCCTGCAGCTTAGGATAGCCGTATTCACCAGCCTCGCAAGCCGTGTTGTTAGGGCAATTGATCGCCGGATCGTCAGGCAGCAGCACGCGGTTGTAGGACAGCGTGTAAGTCGCTTCACCGGACACCTTGAAACGACCCATGTCGGCCGTGCGCATTGTGTACGCCGCTTCGACATCCAGACCGTCGGTGACGACCTTGCTGCGGTTGATCAAGCCAACCTGCAGCTGCTTCAGGCGACCTACCAACGGGCCCAGCGTCGCGCGCTGGGCGGCGCTCAGCGCGTTGTACTTCTCCTGGTCTTCCGCCGTCACGGCGTAGCGCGTGACGGCGTTCTTGTACTGACCATCCTCGCCCGCCAGCACGGTTTCGTTGTCGAGGTTCTCGACCCGGTCATTCCACTTGATGTTCCAGTAGGTCAAGCCCAACGTCAGGTTCTTGATCGGTTCGGCGACCACACCCAGGTTGAACTGCTTCGATTTTTCGGGCTTCAAATCCTTGGTGCCGGACAGCAGGGACAGCGCCGAACCGCTGCAAGCGGTGTCGAAATACGCATCGCCCACGATGCAACGCTTCGGATCTTTGGTCGCGACGAAACCGCCACGGCCTTCGTTAAAGCGCTGCGACAGCGTCGGCGCGCGGAAACCGGTGCTGTAGCTGGTGCGGAACATCAAGGTCGGCAAGGCGGTCCAGCGCAGGCCAAGCTTCGGATTGGTGGTACCACCGGCCATCTGGTAGCGGTCATAGCGGATGGCCGCCTGCGCTTCCAGGTTTTTCAGCAGCGGCAGGGCCAACTCGCCGAACACGGCGCCGAGCGACTCGGAGCCGTCGATGCCGCGCAGGGTCGAGTAGATGCCGATCTCGCCGTCGCGCCAAGCCTGCGACGGATCGTAGGTGAGCTTCTCGCGCTTGTACTCGGCACCAACGGCTACACCGATTTTGCCGCCGGGCAGTTGACCGAATTCGCTCGAAGCGGTCACCTTGGCAAAGTCCGTGGAGGACTTGGTCTTGGTGTACTGGTCCGCAGTCAGTTCGTTGATGACCTGCTCCGAATTATGGTTACCGCCGAAGGGGTTAAACTTGCCCTGCGCCAGGTAACTGTGCAATTTATCGTGCAGGAAGGAGCCGTAGACGCGCGTTTCACCCTTCTCCTGGCTGTGTCCCAAGGACACGGTCCAGTCCCAGTTGGCTACGCGGCCGGTAGCACCGCCGACCAGCCAGGTGGTATCCACATTGGTGCCCGTACCACCCTCGGCGGCAGGGAAGAGGCGACGGATGGTGACCGGCACGCCGTAGGTGTTGAAGCGGTTGTCCGCCGCCACACGCAGCACGCCCGAGCGGTCGGCGTTTTGGATCCAGGCCGGCGAACCTTGGATGCGCGTGTCGAAGTGGTTGTAGAACAGATTGGCGAACAGCGACACATCCGGCGTCAAATCCCAGTTCGCCGTCACTGCGCCGCCGTAGCGTGTGGACGGGCGCACCAAGTCTACCGACTCGGCGGCGGAATACAGGCAGGCGTTGCGGTTAGGCGCAGCCACCCATTCCGGCGCGTTCGGATAGGGCTTGCGGTGGGCTGCGTCGCACTCCGGATCAGGCATGCGCTGCGAACCGCCCAGCGACATGGTGCCCGGATCGCTACCCTTGGCGCCGTAGACGCCACCCTGATACAGGCCACCCTTGTGGCCGGTGAAATCGGTGCTGTTCGCCCAATCGCGGTCGACACCGTGAATGGCCTTGGTTTTTTCGTACGAGGCCGAATAGGTCACGTTAAATTTCTGTGCGTCGCGGTCGCCGAAACCGCCGGATACGGACACCTTATTGTTTTGCCCGTCGCCATAGGTGGTCGAGCCGGTGCTGGCGTCCAGGGTCAAGCCCTGGTAATCCTTGCGCAGGATAAAATTGATGACGCCGCCGACGGCATCGGTGCCGTAGATGGCAGAGGCGCCGTCCTTGAGCACGTCGATGCGCTCGATCGCCGCCAGTGGAATAGCGTTCAGATCGACCGAGGTCTGGCCGCTGTACTCGTCCGAACCGGACGCCGGCAGGCGGTAGCCGTTCAACAGGATAAGGGTCGGCAGACCGCGCAGCGAGACGCTGGTGGCGCCGTTACGGAAGGAGCTCGATGTCGCCAGCTCACCGCCGTTACCGCCAGCCGAAGTCAGGTTGCGCATCAGGTCCAGCACCGACGTCGCACCCGAGCGGGCGATCGACTCGCGCGTCATCACGGTGATCGGGGAAATACCTTCGGCTTCGATGCGTTTAATGCTCGAACCGGTGATTTCTACGCGCTGCAGCTTGGGCGCCGGCGCATCGGTCGCTTGCTGCGCGTGGACGCTCATCGTTGCGATGCCGGCGAACGCGGCCAACGCCAGTCTCACCACTTGCACACTCTTTTTTTCGCGAAACATCATAACTTATTCCTTTTAATGATCTCTGGTGTCACTTGATAAGCGGTTAGTTTGTATTTTTATAATCGCTTAAATCTCTCATAGACTTGCAAAAAACTGCAAGGCCCTCCCGCTACAGTGTGATGCTTTTCCAAACAACTTAAGCTGGTCGCAACGCGCCTAGGGCCATAGGCCCAGGCATTAAAACGTGCGGCGTCTCCCAAAAACATACCGAATCACATCACGGACGAGATTGCCGGAAACAATTGATGTCGTTCAACACAACTTGTATAGTCATAAAACCACGCCAAAAGCATCACTGTCAATAATGCAATGGTTTATGAGATCAAAAAACAACATTTCATTTTTATCCAACTTATTATCTCCATGCGATTTCCCGCCCCGGATGCGCCGCACGCAAGCCCAGCGGCAAGAATTTCACCCGGCCGCGCGCAGCGGCACTAAAATTGCACCCTCGAGTCGCAGCCGCGTGCCCCCACCAGCGCGCGGCGCGGCACCTCCCATTATTTCTCTCCGCCAGGATGTTGCATGCCGCGTTTTTTCTGTCCCCAGCCACTCGCCATAGGCGCCACTATCGCTCTGCCCGACGCCGTCGCTCACCACATCCAGGTCGTGCGTCTGGCGCCAGGCGACATCATCACCCTGTTCAATGGCGAAGGCGGCGAAGTGCAGGCCAGCCTGGTAACAGTGGCCAAACGCAGCGTAACGGCTGAAGTACAGGCGCACGTGGCGCGCGAAGCGGAACTGCCGTATGCCGTGACCTTGGCGCAAGCGCTGCCGGAAGCATCAAAAATGGACTGGATCATCGAAAAAGCCATCGAACTGGGCGCGGCCGGCATCGTCCCGCTGGCGGCGCAGCGCTGCGTGGTGCGCTTATCGGCCGAGCGGGCCGAGAAAAAACTCGCGCATTGGCAAGGCATCATCGTTTCCGCTTCGGAACAATGCGGGCGCAACCGCCTGGCACAGCTGGCGCCATTGCAAGACTTTAATAGCTGGAGCAGCCAGCAAGATTTGCATAAACGCATTATTTTGACGCCGCGCGCGGAGCAGTCGCTGGCCGACTGGGCGCGCCACCAGCCGCCGCAAGCGATCACCGTGATGGTGGGGCCGGAAGGCGGGTTTTCGGAAGCGGAAGAAAAAGCGGCGCTGGCCGCCGGCGCCATCGGCTTGGCGATGGGACCACGCATCCTGCGCACAGAAACGGCGGGCCTGACGGCACTGGCGACGCTGAGCGCCTTGTGGGGCGCGATGTAGCCCACCCAGCGACGCCATCATGAAAAAGCCACCCAAAAATACCGGGTGGCTTTTTTATGCCAGACATGCAGGTCTGCCAGCGTGCGGACACGCCGGCATGTACTGATTACATGAAGTGGTAGTTGGCGCTGACGCGGAAGTAACGGCCTTGACCGTTGTGCAACTGGGTGTTGAAGCCTTCCGTTGCGTAACGCGGATCGTATGGCGCCTTGATATCAAAAACGTTCTTGATATTGAACGACAACGTCAAATCCTTGAAGCCCGTATACGAATAGGCCAGATTGGTCGTGGTCCAGCTCTTCACGTCGCAGTTCGTGATGTAGTTGCTGAACTTCGGCAAGCCGCCCAGTTGATACGCGGTCGATGGCTGTCCAGAGCCATACTGGCAGTAAGGCTTATCGTAGGTCACATCATTGTCGCTGCGACGCAGCAACGATACCGGACCGACGAAATCAACCGAAGTGGTCAGCGAGTGATCACCACGCGTCCAATTGACCGATGCACTGCCACGATTCTTAGGATTGTCGCCAACCGACGTTGCCCAGTCGGCAATACCACCGTTAGAACCAGCGGTATCGGTTGCCACATCGCCTGGACGCTCGGCGCGCTTGAAGCTCATCAAATAGCTCCAGTTCACGTTCGCGGTCAGGCGGCCCATGTCGCCCAGCGATTTGCGGAAGGCGACTTCAACGTCCACACCCTTCACTTCGGTGCTACCCTGATTGACATACGAACGGTTGACCTGATAAATCGGGCCACTATTCGCGATAGGCTTGCCGCTGCCATCAACCAGTTGATTGGCCGCGCTATTGTCGCGCACGACGTTGGCGGGGTAGCGGTCAGCATGGTCGATCATGTACTGTGCGCTGAACAAAGCGGTCTCATCAACCTTCTTGATGCGATAGTAATCGATCAGCACGTCGATATCCTTGGTCGGCGCGAGGATCAGGCCCAGCGAGTAGCTCTTCGACTTTTCAGGACGCAGGTCAGGCGTTGCCGACGACAGGCTGGAAATGCCCTTGGCGCAATCGCTCTTGTCCGCGCCGGGGACGGGATTGACACCATCCGGGCAGCGCAACGAATCCGTTATCGTCGAGAATGACTGCACACCGCCTGGCGACACTTGCGTCAACGCCGGAGCACGGAAACCTTCCGCGTAGGTGCTGCGGATAGCAACTTGATCGTTGACCGTCAGCTTACCGCCCACTTTCGGGACGAAATTGCCCTTCAGGTTAGGATATTTATCGTAACGGCCAGCAAAGTCCGTCTCGAAGTTCTTGGTCCAAGGCGTGCGCACTTCAAAGAAGGCGGAGCTGACATTGCGGCGACCGTCGGCAACCGAGTTGGCCAAGCCGATGATATCGCCGCGCTGAACTGCCAAGTCTGGCGTCAAGCCAATTTTTTCTTGACGGAATTCAGCACCGAATGCCACACCTACCTGGCCGCCGCCCAACTGACCGAAGGCCGAGCTGGCTTTGGCATCGATCTGACTCACTTGCGCGAAACCGCGGTTAGTCAGATCGCGCGTGACGCTAGGATCGGCGTTGACCTTGGCCAGGGTCCACCCCTGGGTCATGACTTTTTCCAGGGTCGGACGGTACAGCATGCCGAGCGTTTCTTCCTTGCGCTCGGCGCGGTTCCACAGGAAACCTGTTTCCCAGTCCCACGCGCCGACGGTGCCGCGCAAGCCAGTCAGAAAACGGTAGGTTTCATTGGTATTGACTGCGCCACCAGCCGCGCTGACGCGGTAACCGACTGCTGCGCGCTGGGTCGGGAAAGGATTGTCAGGGTGGCCTACTGGCAGAATCATCTGGAATTGCTGGGGGGCGCCACCGAGCAGGAAGACGGTCGTGGCCGAGGTGCCACGGAATGCCGTTGGAGAACGCAAATAAGTACGTTCAGAACGGCTATAACCAGCCTCCGCAAAAGCGGTCATGCTCGGCGTGATTTCGTACGTGGCGCGCGACAGCACGTTGGCATCCTTGCCTGCGCTTTGCACTTCCGAGTAATCGTTGGTGTTGAAATTGCAGAAAGTACGGCCAACCAGCGTGTCCGTTGCGCTCATGTTGTGCGTCACACGGTCACCCGTAATCTGTTGCGAGGTCGGGCAATCCAGCTGATTTTTGACCAGGGCGCGCAAAGCGTAGGTATTGGCGAAATTCTTGCCGCCGGGCGCACGCTCGGCATAAAAGAAAGGCGACGAACTCAAGCTGCTGGAATACGGGTTCAGGCGGGCATTGATGTCCGCGTACATACCTTTTTCGACGTCGTTGACGTTCTTGATCAGGGTGCTGTCACGCTTGGCGACGTCGAAACTGACGAAAGCGTTGAAACGGTCCTTGCCGAAGCCAAAGATACCACTGAGGTTCTGACGTGCAAACTCTCCATCATCGTTGGCACTGATGCTGGCAGTCAATTCAGCACCGGTGTAATTGGTCTTGGTAATGAAGTTGACCACGCCGGCGATCGCATCGGAACCGTACACAGCCGAGGCGCCATCCTTGAAAACTTCAACGCGTTCAATCGCAGAAACCGGGATGCTGTTCAAGTCATAGACCGCCGATTTACCCTGGTTCGGGTCAGCGTAAGCCGATGCCGTGATGCGGCGCCCGTTCAGCAGCACCAGGGTAGACGAAGAACCCAGGCCGCGCAGGGAAGCCGTGGCCGCACCGCGCGAAAAACCGCCGTCGGTCACGTCAACCGAGGAGCCCGAGCCGAAAGCGGGGATCGAGTGCAACAGCTCAGCTACAGTGTTGGCGCCAGTCGCGGCGATCTGCTTGGCATTAATGGTCTGGACCGGGGAAGAGCCTTCCTTTTCGGAACGTTTAATGTTCGAACCGGTCACCAGCACCTTCTGCACGGCGGGGTCGACGGACACCTCTTGCGCAATCGCTACCATGTGGGACGATGCCAGCGTAAGTGCGACTGCAACAACACTACGTTTCAATACGATTTTCTTAACCAATTTTTTTCTCCGTACAAGCTACTCTCACAGCTTGCTCTTATGCAACTGACTGTTGACCAAGGAGCTGTGGGTTCAACCCCTTGGTAACCCGAGCTAGGATCGCCGTTCACCCCCCGGCTTGTTTTACAAAATATGATGGACATTTTGCCTAGTGAATACACTAGAACATTTCCGGCCACAAATTGTCAAATTTATCCACGAAAGTTACACTTAATTACAACAGCGGGGATTTTTGAGATGTACGGGACAGGATCGAGCGAAATGGCAAGTGCGCAACAAGCGGCACCGGGGGGGGAGAAAGATAGGAGTGGGCAAAACGCAGATTCATGAACTCTTGCGACTGTCAATGTGAGAGTTACAAGTACATTTCCAGTTAATCATGGCGCTTCAACGCCGTCAATCAGAGATGATAATTTCACGCCTGCACTCACATAAAACAACACAATGAAAGCACTCTCCTCGGCGGCACGCACTGCAGGCGCTTGCGAGCATGCAGTGCCAATATGGAGCCATGGGGAAGCGGGGCCTGCAGCAGGGCCGAGCCGAGCTCGCACAAATATTACGGCAGGGACGAGGCCATCGACGGGGTGGCGTACTGGCAGACCTTGCGGGTGGCGATGCTTTCTTTCTTCTCGATGCAGAAAGCGATGGAGCTGCTCAGAAACACTTTAAATGTCTACAACAAATCGCCGTGCATGCGGTGGGTCAGTTCAGCGGCTTGCTTCGGGAATTGGCGGCGGCGAGTTTTCGGACGTCGAAAAAGAGCGACGCTTGCCACCGGCATCATCGACCTGCCGATGGAACTACGCATCCCGAGCACTAAGAGGGCACACCTAAGGACGCGAGCGTGTTGAGGGAGGGAACATGAAAAAGTACAGCTGCGCAGCACCACTAGCCGCAATTGCAATCACAATCTATTTCTTACAGGCAATCCCGAAAGCAATCTCGGCACTCGCCGCTGCCCGCTGGGACAAGCACACAAGTTGTAGCATGCCAATTCCATCGCTTTCATTTTCCGGCGCATTTCCGCGCGCGCACCCTGCACCGGCAATGCCGGCAATTGTGCAATACGTATTTCCACTATTTAGCAACTATCGATAAATATAAGAAAAGAAAACAAAATTGAACCGCGCATTCATCGAATGACGGAGCCATTATTATATTTTTCGAAATACAAATAAACACCCTACCGAAACATGCGGCAATTAAGCACCAAAATGATGCGAGCATGCACGATTTTGATACATGCCCCCAATATTGCACCATGATGGCGCTCACGTCTATCGTTCTACGCAATAGTACAAAAAAACAACATTTCCATCATCAGGCAAACACTATACTACATCCTTGACAAGCCTGCAAAAATGCGGGCTGTAGCCCAAGTGAGGCAACACTTTTTCCGGCAAAGAAAAATAACCGAACGATGCTATGTGTTGTTTTTTCATATGTGCTGGAGCTATAAAAATTGACAGGCAAGTAGCTGCGATGGTTTGATGAACATCTTGAAATTTTGAATACTCAAAATTTTCAAATGCCCCGTCCATGAGACGATCTATAAAATAATAGATATATATCGCTGGGCTTGCCAATACAAGGCTTGTCAGGCTGCATATTCATAAAGTGAGGAGTTTTGCAATGATGGTGGAAACAGGATTGTCGCGGTCTATCCGTTTGATGTTTATCGGTACGATCGCATTCGGTATGCACATGGCTAATGCGCAAACAACGGGCGGTAACATTCAAAAAGTCGAAGTTACCGGTTCCAGCATCAAACGTGCAGAAGCCGAGACGATTTCGGTCATTCAAACGCTGAGCCGCAAAGATATCGAACAAACCGGTAAGGCGTCGATCGCCGACGTCGTGCGCAGCATCTCTGCCGACAACAACGGCAGTGTGAGTGGTTCCTTCACCAGCGGTTTCGCAGGTAGCGCCTCGGGCGTTTCGCTTCGCGGTTTGAGCGTCAGCTCGACCCTGGTGCTGATCAATGGCCGCCGCACGGCGCCATACGGCTTCGGCGACGACGGTCAGCGCAGCTTCGTCGACTTGAACTCGATTCCCCTCGACGCCGTGGACCGCATCGACATCCTGAAAGACGGCGCCTCCGCCATTTACGGTTCCGATGCGATCGCCGGTGTAGTCAACATCATCTTGCGTCAAAACTACGTCGGCAAGACCATCTCCGCCAACGTCGGCCAGAGCGGCCACGGTGACGGCACCGTCACCAGCATCTCCGGTGCCATCGGCTTCGGCGACATGGACACCGACAAATTCAACGTTTTCGCCACGATCGATGCGAAAAAATCGGGCGAAATCAAGCAAAGCAACCGCGACAAGTGGATCGGTCAGGCCGATGCCCGTCCATGGGGCGGCCGCGATCAGCGCGCCGGCCAGACGACCGCCGGCAATGGCGGCGGCAGCTCCTTCCTGGGCACCCTGCGTCCAGTCAACGCCGCTGGTGGTCCTGCCGGCAACGTGACCAACTTGCCAGGCTCGTGCGACCCGATTAACCTCGATCCCACCGGTGGCAGCGCAAACGACAATTCGCGCGGCGGTTGCCTGTGGGATCCGGTCCAGTTCGCGACCGTCCAGCCTAAAACCGAAAACGTTAACCTGTTCATGCGCGGCACCCTGGCGCTGGGCGCTGATGCGCAAGGCTACACGGAAGTGGGCATCTTCAAGTCGAAGGCAGACACCTACACCACCCCATCCGGCCTGACCGGCGCCGGCTTTGACCTTATCAATGCCCGCGTCAACAACACCGGCACTGGACCGAATCAGCTGCTGATGCCGGCTAACCACCCGGACAACATCCTGGGTGTCGCTGCCCGTCCGCGTTGGGTCGATGCGTCGCGTCCACGCGTGTCTAACCTGGAAACGACCGTTACCCGTGTCCTGGCTGGCGTCAAGGGTACGTATGCCAACTGGGATTACGATACAGGCCTGATGTATGCAGAAAGTAAAACCGACCGCACGCAAAACGGCTACTACCGTTCTAGCGCTTTGCGCACGGCGCTGAACAACGGCACCTTCCGCATAGGCAAGGGCGTGACCAACAGCCCTGAAGTACTGGCACTGGTATCGCCTACGCTGAACAACTCGGGCACGACGAAGAGCACCTCGCTGGACTTCAAGGCTTCACGCGAACTGTTCCAATTGCCAGGCGGCACGGTAGGCCTCGCTTTGGGCGCCGAATACCGCAAGGAAGAAACGAACAGCCAATCGACGCCATATACCGACATCAACGATATCGTTGGTCTGGGCTATTCCGCCTCACAAGGTTCGCGCAATGTCAAGGCCCTGTACGCCGAGCTCGCTGCACCAGTCATGAAAGAACTGGAGCTGCAATTCGCGCTGCGCACAGATGATTACTCGGATTACGGCCGTTCGACGACGCCAAAAGTCGGTTTCAAGTTCACGCCAGCTTCGGCAGTGGCCTTCCGCGGTACTTACGCAGAGGGCTTCCGCGCTCCTAGCGCAGCAGAGAACGGCAACAGCGCCGTTGCAGCGTTTACCAATATTGCCAGCGATCCGGTACGTTGCGCCGTGACGAAATTACCTATCGATTGCTCGTCGCAACAAGTTGGCGCGATCACGATCGGCAATAAAAACATCAAGCCAGAAACCTCGAAGAGCTACAGCTTGGGTCTGGTGCTGGAACCGATCAAAAACATCAGCCTGTCGATCGACTGGTGGAAAATCGTGCGTGATGGCGAGATCAACGGCTCCGACCCTGGCGCAGTAGTTGCCAATCCAGCTGGCTATCCAGATGCGGTCATCGTGCGTGGCGAACCTACGAGCAACTTCCCAGGCCTGGCTGGTCCGATCCTGATGGTTAAAGCGCCTTACCTGAACGCGGGTAAAACCAAGACTTCGGGTATCGACCTGGATCTGCGCGGCAAGTACAACGCTGGCGAGTACGGTCGTTTCAACTCTGGCGTAACGCTCACGTATATGAAAGAGTTCACGCGCACCAACGCCGATGGCACGGTACTGGAATTTGCCGGCACCCACGGCGACACCAACCTGTCCGGTAACGGCGGTACCCCGAAGACAAAAGTCCGCCTGACCCTGGGCTGGGATCAAGGTCCGGTCAACGTCACTGCTAACATGAACTACGTCAGCAGCATCAGCAACAAGAATGATGTCAAAGGCGACTGCCTGGACGTCGATGCCAATGACGTGCCGTACAAAAACTGCCGTATCGCTTCGTTCATCACCACGGATCTGTTTGCCAAGTGGAATGTCACGAAACAATGGGAGCTCACCGCGTCGATCACCAACCTGTTCGACAAGATGGCACCGCTGGACGTGCAAACCTACGGTCGTATCAACTACAACCCATCGCTGCACCAATCGGGTGCAGTGGGCCGTTACTTCACACTGGGCGGCCGTTACACGTTCTAATCACCAAGCAGTATGAAATAATTAGTTAGCAATACAAATCCGGCGGCCATGCAATGGCCGCCGGATTTTTTTTACCCCCCCCCTCTTTTTGCGGATCAAGGTGCAGCCGCCCTCGCAGATACCCGGCAGATGGCTCGCTGCTGGACATGCAGGTAAAATAGCGTCTTGATGGCAGCGACCACGCGCTACGTCACAGACTCTCCGCTAACTACGGAGCCCGGCAATTTTTTAAAATACACATCATGTTGCGACTCAACGAAGTAAAACTCCCCCTCGAACACGACGAAGCCGCCCTGCCGGCCGCCATCCTGGCGCGCCTGGGCATCGATGCTGCCGATTTGCTCGGCTTTACCGTCTTCAAGCGCAGCTATGACGCGCGCAAGCGCAGCGCCGTGGTGTTGATTTACTCGTTGCATGTTGAAATCAACAACGAGGCCGCCGTGCTGGCGCGCCTGCAGCATGATATCCATCTGATGCCCGCGCCCAACACCGACTACAAATTCGTCGCCGGCGGCGAACAGCTGGCCGGCCATACCAATGTAGCGCGCCCGATCGTCGTCGGCACGGGTCCTTGCGGCCTGTTCGTGGCGCTGATCCTGGCGCAGATGGGTTTGCGCCCCATCATCCTGGAACGGGGCAAGCAGGTACGCGAACGCACGGTCGACACCTTCGGCTTCTGGCGCAAGCGCGAACTGAACCCGGAATCGAACGTGCAGTTTGGTGAAGGCGGTGCCGGCACCTTCTCGGACGGCAAGCTGTACAGCCAAATCAAAGACCCCATGCACTATGGCCGCAAAGTATTGACGGAATTCGTCAAGGCTGGCGCGCCCGAAGAAATCATGTATGTGAGCAAGCCGCACATCGGCACCTTCCGCCTGGTCAAGATGGTGGAAGCCATGCGCGCGAATATCGAACAGCTGGGCGGCGAGTACCGCTTCGAGAGCAAAGTGGTCGATCTCGATATCGCGCCAGGCGCCGACGGTGGACAGGTGCGCGGCGTGGTACTGGCCAGCGGCGAGACCATCGCCAGCAACCACGTGGTGATGGCCATCGGCCACAGCGCGCGCGACACCTTCGAGATGCTGCACCGCCGCGGCGTGTACATCGAAGCGAAACCGTTCTCGATCGGTTTCCGCGTGGAACACCCGCAATCCTTGATCGATAGCTGCCGCTTCGGCCCCAGCGCCGGCCACCCGATTCTGGGTGCGGCCGACTACAAGCTGGTGCACCACGCCAGCAATGGCCGCTCGGTCTACAGCTTTTGCATGTGCCCCGGTGGCACGGTGGTGGCGGCAGCGTCGGAACCGGGCCGCCTGGTGACGAATGGCATGAGCCAGTACTCGCGCAACGAGCGCAACGCCAACAGCGCCATCGTCGTCGGCATTACGCCAGCCGACTACCCGGGCGACCCGCTGGCCGGCATCGCCCTGCAACGCGACCTGGAAGAGCGCGCATTTGCCCTCGGCGGCGGCAACTACGATGCTCCGGGGCAATTGGTCGGCGATTTCGTCGAAGGCCGCGCTTCGACCGAGTTCGGCAGCGTGATACCGTCGTACAAGCCAGCCGTGCACCTGACAGACCTGGCGCCGTCGCTGCCCGAGTATGCGATCACGGCCCTGCGTGAAGCGTTTCCAGCATTCAACAAGCAGATCAAGGGCTACTACAAGGCCGATGCCGTGTTGACAGGCGTAGAGACGCGCACCTCGTCACCGATCCGCATCAAGCGCCGCGACGACGACTTGCAAAGCCTGAACACGCGCGGCCTGTTCCCCGCCGGCGAAGGCGCCGGCTATGCGGGCGGCATCCTGTCGGCAGCTGTCGATGGCATCAAGGTGGCTGAAGCGGTGGCCCTGTCGATGGCAGCCGCCTGAGACCCGTACCGCAGATCAGTGGCCCAGGGGTAGCCTGATCTGTATATGGCAGCCGGGCGTGCCGTCGATGGCGCACACCTGGCCGCCCAGTTGCTGCACGATGGTGTAGACGATGTGCATGCCCAGGCCGGAACCGCCCTGGCCACGCTTGGTGGTAAAAAACGGTTCAAACAGATGTTCGCGCACGGCCGGTGCCAGGCCGATGCCATCGTCGGAAAACTCCAGCAGCAGCCATTGCGCGGGGGCGTCATCCACGCCTTCCTCGATGCGCGCGCGTATCGTAATGCGCCCTGGCCCACCGTGCGGATAGCCGTGGCGGGCGCTGTTCATCAGCAGGTTCGAGAGAATTTGCGACAGCTTGCCAGCCGCCAGGCGCACCTGGCAATCGGGCGCAATATCGATTTCCACGCTCAGCGCCGCCTTGCGCAGTTCCGGGCTGTGCGCCAACACCAGGCCATGCACATAGTCGTGCAGCACCAGGTTGGCCACGTATTCGCTGACCTGGTCCACGGCCAACTGCTTGAAATTGCCGATCAGGTCGGCGGCGCGCGCCAAGTTGCGCTCGATCAAGGCCGCCGCACCTTTCAAGGCTTCGGCAACGTCGATCAATTCGGCACGGCTGACCTTGGCACCGCCCAGCAGCTGCACCAACTGGTCGGCATAACTACCCATGCTCGAGGCCGCCGTGAGTGCCACGCCGATCGGCGTGTTGACTTCATGCGACACGCCGGCCACCAGCGAACCGAGGGCCGCCATCTGTTCCTGCTCGATCAGGTTGGCCTGCACCGCCAGCAGCGACTCAGTGCGCACGCGCACCATTTCTTCGAGCTGCTGCGTGCGCTCCTGGTGCTGCAACTCGGCCGCGCCACGGGCCGAAAAGATCGACAGCAACAACAAGGCCAGCAAGCGCTTGTTTTCATCGATGGGACGCGTGTCGATGGCCGACAAGATGCCCAGGGTCTTGCCTTCAGTATCGATCAGCGGCATGCCGATATAGCTTTCGGCCTGCATGTCGACCAGCAGGGTGTCTAGTGGAAAGCGACGCTGGATGTCGCTGCCATGAAAACACATGCTCTGGCAAGTCACGTCCTGGCAAGGCGTGTGCTGCAAGCTGTATTCGACATTCGCCTGGTAGCCGTCGCCGCCCCACAGGGCCAGGGTGCGGATGCCTTCGCTGCCATCATCCATGCGCACCAGGCGCCCGGCGATCACATAGTGCACGTCGAGCGCTTCGGCCAGATCCTTGACGAGGATGCGCAGGAAGTCGTCGCCGCGGGCGCGCGCCGTCGAGTCGGTAATCGAGCGCAGCGCCGCTTCCGCCAGGGTACGCCGCTGCTCGGGATCGAACAGAGGTTCTCGCGAATTCACATCAAACAAGGGAATACTCATGTATGCTCCTGTACAACACTGGAAGCACCAGCAAACCTGCCGGCGTGGCACCCCTCAGCCATGACCCGCCCGAGCAGGTATGCCGCGATTGTACTCCGCCTATTGTTTAATAATACAGATAGGCAGGAATTTTTTACAGCCAGCCGGAACGCTTGAACAAGTAATACATATAACCGCAGACACAGCTCATCAGTCCAACGGCCACTGGATAACCGTATTGCCAGTCCAGCTCGGGCATGAACTTGAAGTTCATGCCCCACACGCCGGCAAACGCCGTGAACACGGCAAAGATGGCCGCCCAGGCCGCCAACTGCTTGTTCACTTCGCTCTCGTCGATGGCCACCATCGACAAATTCACCTGGATGGCCGTGCTGATGGTGTCGCGGATGGTGTCGAGCGTGCCGTTGATGCGCGCCAGATGATCGTGCACGTCGCGGAAATACTCCTGGGTATCGTGGCACAGCGGCGGCACGCGCCCGCCATGCAGCTTGCCCACCGCTTCCATCAGAGGCGCCACCACGTGGCGCAAAACCATGACCTTGCGCTTCAACTGATACAGGCGTTCGATATTGTCGCGCTCGGTGCCACGGTCAAAGATGCGGTCCTCGATCAGTTCCAGCTCCGATTCCAGCGCGTCGAGCACGGGAAAGTAGCGGTCAACGACGGCGTCCATCAGCGCGTACAGCACGAAGGCCGAACCCTGGCGCAGCAAGTGCGGTTCGCGTTCGGCGCGCGCGCGCACGCCGAGGAAACCTTGCGAGCTATTGCTGCGCGACGAGAGCACATAATTGGCGCCAACGAAAATGTCGACTTCGCCCAGTACCAGTTCGTTCGCAATCATTTCCACGGTTTTCACCACGGCAAACAGGGAATCGCCATATTCCTCGATCTTCGGGCGCTGGTGGCCGCGCTGCGCATCCTCGACGGCCAGTTCATGCAGGCAAAACTCGTGCTGCATCTGTTTCAGCTCGGCCGGCGTCGCATCAAGCAGCGCAACCCAGACGAAACAGTCGGGACGCTCGACGTAATCGCTGATATCGTCAATCGGCAAGTCGGCCAGTTTTTTGCCATCCTGGTAGGCCACGCAGTTAATCAGCATACAGTTCCACAATGAAGGTTAAGACCGGACGAAACAGTCCGGCAAGCGCCAGCTTACCTTATCGCCTGTCATTGTTGTGGGTGTTGTGGCGTGCCATCGACGCCGCGCGGAAAAGCGGACGGGGGGAGTGCCCGTCCAGCCATGCGTCAATCGTCCTTGGCGCCGTCGATACCCAGTTCCGAGATCTTGCGGGTGATGGTGTTGCGGCCGATGCCCAGGCGCACGGCGGCGTCATTCTTGCGCCCGTGCGTATACTTGAGCGCCGTCTTGATCAGGGCCGACTCGAATTGCCGCCCCAGCACGGCCATGACTTCTTGCTGCCCCGCGCCCAGCATTGCGGCGGCCTGCAATTCCAGCAAGCCGATCCAGCCCGGCGGCGCGCCGTTGACGGGTACGGCAGCCTCGAATACCTGGCCACCATGCGCATGAGCAACGTTCGCTGGCGCCACGTCAGCGCAGGCAGACGCGGTCGCAACGTCGCCCTGCCCCTGCGTCAATTCCAAGGGCAAGTCCTTGATTTCCACCGTCTGTCCCGGCGCCATCACGGTGATCCAGTTGCACAGGTTTTCCAGCTGGCGCACATTGCCGGGCAAATCGAGGCTGCTGAGGAACTGCATCGTCGGCTCACTCATGCGCTTCGCTTCCACGCCCAGCTGGCGCCCGCTTTGCACCAGGAAGTGGCGCACCAGGATGGGGATATCCTCGCGCCGCTCCCGCAAACTGGGCAGGCGCAAACGGATCACGTTCAGGCGGTGATACAAGTCTTCGCGGAACAGGCCGTCGCGCACGCGCTGCTCAAGATTCTGGTGCGTGGCGGTAATGACGCGCACATTCGCCTTGATGGGCTGATGCCCGCCGACGCGATAGAAGTGGCCGTCGGATAGTACGCGCAAGAGACGCGTCTGCAGGTCGAACGGCATGTCGCCGATTTCATCGAGGAACAAAGTGCCGTTCTCGGCTTGCTCGAAGCGGCCACGGCGCGTCGTCTGCGCGCCCGTAAATGCCCCGCGTTCGTGGCCGAACAATTCCGATTCCAGCAAATCTTTCGGTATAGCCGCCGTATTGAGGGCAATGAAAGGCTGCGCCGCGCGCGGACTATGCTTGTGTAACGCGCGCGCCACGAGTTCCTTGCCGGAACCTGATTCGCCCGTGATAAGCACCGTCACATTCGATTGCGACAGGCGGCCGATGGCGCGGAACACTTCCTGCATGGCCGGTGCCTGGCCAAGGATTTCCGGCGCTTCCGACGGGCCCGATTCGACGCTGGCCTCGCGCAGGCTCTCGTCGAGCGCGCGGCGGATCAGTTCGACAGCCTTGTCGATATCAAACGGCTTGGCCAGGTATTCAAAGGCGCCGCCCTGGAAGGACGCGACGGCTGAATCGAGGTCGGAAAAAGCCGTGATGATAATCACAGGCAGGCCGGGAAAGCGCGACTTGACCGTCTGCAGCAATTCCAGGCCGGACGCGCCCGGCATGCGGATATCGGACACGAGCACTTGCGGCGTGTCAAATTCCAGTGCCGCGATAGCATCGCGTGCATTGGCAAAACTCTTGGTAGCGAGATTTTCCCGCGCCAGGGCTTTTTCCAGCACCCAGCGGATTGATTCGTCGTCGTCAACTATCCAGATTGGCTTCATTAGTGTGTGCGTCCCGCAATGGATTTCATGGGTGGGATACCCCCTCGCTTATGGCAAGGGTAGAACGATCCTGAAATCGGTGTATCCAGGCCGGCTTTCGCACTCGATCACGCCCAGGTGCTGTTGCACGAAGGTTTGCGCCAAGGTCAGCCCCAAACCGCTGCCGCCTTCCCTGCCCGACACCAGCGGGTAGAAAATCCGGTCACGGATCTGAGGTGCGATGCCCGGTCCATTGTCGATGATATGCAAGTCTAATGCCAGGGCGTAACGGACCTTGGCCAGGGTCACCTGGCGCGCCACGCGCGTCTTGAAAATCAGCTCAGCATCGCCCGCCTCGATGCGCTCGGCCAGCGCTTGCGCCGCGTTATGCGCGATATTGATCACGGTTTGTATCAATTGTTCCTTATCGCCGCGAAACTCGGGAATCGAGGCATCGTAATCGCGCGAAATGGTCAGACCACTGGGAAATTCGGCCAGGATCAGGCTGCGCACGCGCTCGCACACTTCGTGGATATTCACGTCGCCCACGATGTGCGGGCGGCGGTGCGGCGCCAGCAGGCGGTCGACCAGGGTTTGCAGCCGGTCCGCTTCCTTGATGATGACCTGCGTGTATTCGCGCAGCTCGCTCAGGTGCAGGGCCGGCAATTCCAGCTCCAGCAGCTGGGCCGCGCCGCGGATACCGCCCAGCGGGTTCTTGATTTCATGCGCCAGATTGCGTATCAGCTCCTTGTTGACCTGGCTCTGGTCGAGGATGCGCTCCTCGCGGTCGAGTTTAACTGCTGCACGTTTTCGCGCAGCTCGATCAGTACGCCGTCGCTCGGCGCGTCGAGCGCGCTGACGATGCTGTGCACGCGCAGCGGCTCGCGCCCCAGGCGCTCCAGGCTCAGATCCTGGCGCAAATCGGAGAATTTATGTTCGAGCGCCTGCGCGCAGATGCCGGCCAGCTCTTCGGGATTGAGGAACAGCGCCGTCAACTTCTGCCGCGAGAGCGCTTTCAGCGAGCTTTCCAGCAAGTTTTCAGCCGCCGCGTTGGCATAGCTGATGTGCCCGTCGCGATCGAGCAAGATCACGGCAGAAGCCAGCAAATCGAGACCCGCCAGGTGGGCGGGACGGCTGGGAGGGTTGTGTATTGTCATGGTCTGCTCATCGGATATTGGCGATCTCGCGTTTCAGCGCTTCGACGTTCTGCTGTGTGCGGCCAAGGTTGTCCCTCAACTGCGCCACGCGTTCCTGATATTTCGCATAGTTACGCTCATTACCCTGGCGCTCGGGCTGGCCGGCGTTCAGTTCCAGGCGCTGGGCCGCCAATTTCTGTTCTTCGCTGCGCAATTCGTCCTGCAGGATCTGGCGCCGGTCCAGGTCGCGCGCGCGCTGCTCGGCGCCGTCAACCTTGGGAAACGCCCCGGCGGCAGGCACCGCCGTGGCCAGCGCCTGCGTGGCGGGCCGCGCAGGCGGGCCGGTCAGCGGCGCCGTCTTGCGTGGCGGCTGCGTCATGGCGCCAGGCAAATCGAGCAACTGGCAATGCTTGCCCGCCAGCTTGTCCGTGTACGTCTTGTGTCCGTGCGCATCGGCGCACACATACAACTGCGCGTGCGCCTGCGCCGCTGCAGCCAGCAATGCGGCCATCAACGCGATTCTGTCATACTTGCTCAATCTCGACTCCTGTCGGCACCTGCCGCATCGTTCCTGGGCCGACTATACAACACGTGCTGCCGCCGCATGGGCGTACTGCATAAAAAAACGCGGGCAAGACCATCGCCTCACCCGCGTTTTTCACTCACTACCGGCAAGTTGCCGGCATGGCGCCATTACAGCGAGTAGTACATATCGAACTCGGCTGGATGCGTGGTCATGCGCATGCGCTGCACGTCCTGCATTTTCAATTCCAGATAAGCGTCGATCATGGAATCGCTGAACACGCCACCACGGGTCAGGAACTCGCGATCCTTGTCCAGCGCATCGAGTGCTTCTTCCAGCGAAGCGCACACGGTAGGGATCAGTGCGTCTTCTTCTGGCGGCAGATGGTACAGATCTTTCGAGGCTGCTTCGCCCGGATGGATCTTGTTGGCAACGCCGTCCAGGCCAGCCATCAACAGTGCAGCGAAACACAGGTACGGGTTCGCCAGTGGATCCGGGAAACGCGCTTCGACGCGGCGGCCTTTTGGATTGGCCACGTGCGGGATACGGATCGAGGCGGAGCGGTTTTTCGCCGAGTACGCCAATTTCACCGGAGCTTCGTAGCCTGGTACCAGACGCTTGTACGAGTTGGTGCCCGGGTTGGTGATCGCATTCAAAGCCTTGGCGTGCTTGATGATGCCGCCGATGTAGTACAGGGCGAAATCGGACAGGCCGGCATAGCCGTCGCCAGCGAACAGGTTTTTGCCATCTTTCCATACGGATTGATGCACGTGCATGCCCGAACCGTTGTCGCCAACGATAGGTTTCGGCATGAAGGTAGCGGTTTTGCCATAGCTGTGCGCCACGTTCCACACCACGTATTTCAGGTTTTGCGTCCAGTCGGCGCGCTCGACCAGGGTCGAGAACTTGGTGCCGATTTCATTCTGGCCGGCGCCGGCGACTTCGTGATGGTGTACTTCAACCGGGATGCCCAGCGATTCCAGAATCAGGCACATTTCCGAACGCATGTCCTGGAAGCTGTCCACTGGTGGCACCGGGAAGTAGCCGCCCTTGACGGTAGGACGGTGGCCGCTGTTGCCGCCCTCGATATCCTTGCCGGTCGACCATGAACCTTCGTCCGAACCGATCTTGACAAAGCAACCCGACATGTCGATCTTCCAGCGCACGCTGTCGAAGATGAAGAATTCTGGCTCAGGGCCGAAGTAGGCGGTGTCGCCCATGCCCGACGATTTCAGGTAGGCTTCGGCGCGTTTCGCGATCGAGCGCGGGTCGCGGTCATAGCCCTTGCCGTCCGATGGTTCGATCACGTCGCACTGCATGAACAGCGTGGTTTCTTCCATGAACGGATCGATATTGGCGGTGTTTGGATCCGGCAGCAAAATCATGTCGGACGCTTCAATGCCTTTCCAGCCAGCGATCGAAGAACCGTCAAAGGCGTGGCCCGACTCGAATTTATCCATGTCGAAGTGCGACACGGGAACCGTCACGTGCTGCTCTTTACCACGGGTGTCGGCAAAGCGGAAATCAACGAATTTGACTTCGTTTTCTTCTACCATCTTCAAGACTTCTGCGGCTGTCATTGCCATGCGTATCTCCTAAATGAATGTGGGGTGAGCCGACCTTAATGCGTCTGGGCTGATGCAGCGAAGCAAACATTGCGTGCCACCAAAACTCACAAGGATCATAGCAGATTCCATGCCAGCTCCAGAAGCAGCGTGGTAGCGACAGCAGAATACCTGCCATCCCCGTGAAAATTTTCATGCCCGGGTTTCTCACACGCGTTTGCATCACGTTCAGAATGCACTATGCAAGTGCAAAAAACAAACAACGCACTATTATCGTGCATTTTTTGCGGATTCCTGAAAAATGCCTTCTTGTGGTGCATGCGCCGTGCAGCGCGTATCCCCATTTGCGCGATGCGCACGGCGCACTATAATCGTTTATCCCTTTCCACTTTCACCGAGGACGCCATGACTACCGCCGCCGACATCCTGAGCACTGCCCGCAGCCGGGCCAATGAAGGTACGCCGTATGCCGGTGCCGTCACGCCGCACGAAGCGTATGCACTGCTGCAGGGCGATGCCGGCGTCAAGCTCATCGATGTGCGCACGAATGCCGAGCGCGACTGGGTCGGTCGGGTTGACATCGCCGACACCCAGCATGTCGCGGTGCAATGGGCCACGTATCCGGGCGGCGTACCGAATCCCGCCTTCCTCGCGCAACTGGCAGCCCAGACCGGCAAGGACGCGGTACTGCTATTCCTGTGCCGCTCCGGCGTGCGTTCGCGCCATGCGGCCAAGCTGGCGAGCGAACACGGCTATGCGAACTGCTTCGACATCCTCGAAGGCTTCGAGGGCGACAAGGACGCCGATGGCCACCGCAAACAGATCGGCGGCTGGTGCAAGGCGGGACTGCCGTGGCTGGGCGCCTGAAGCCAGGAGCAACTGAAGCGCTGTGTATCCGGGCTAGGGCCAGGGCTGGGCCTCGGCCAGATGCCGTTGCCAGCGTGGCTGGACGCTTCAGACACGCTGGCCCGTGTCAAGCGCTGGAGGCTCTGCCATCAGGCCCAAGATGCGCTTGCGCACGAAATTGATGTGGCTGCGCAAGCCATACAGGCCATCGGCAAACGACAGCGGAATCGAGATCTGGTTGACCATTTCCTCGATCTGGTCCAGCCGCTGCAATTGCGCCGCATACACTTGCGCGCGCTGCGCTTGCGGCACGTCTTCCAGCGCCTGCTCCACCGTGCGCAACTGGCCATACCAGCGGTACACGCGCGAGCGGATGCGCCACACATACAGCGGTGGCACCACGCGCGATAGCGGCAAGATCAAGGCACCGAGCGCCACCACCAGCACCCACATGCGGTCAAAGAAATTGGCCAGCCAAAAACTCATGTAGCGCTGCAGCACGGGCGCGCCATCCTTGTAAAATTTCAGCGCTTCAGGCGCGACGGGAATTTCCGTATAGCGCGCGGACGGGAACTGCCCCTGCTGCTGGAACCAGCCCGTGCCGCCGTGAATGCGGGCCGCCGCCTGGACGAACAGATCCATCAAGGCAGGATGCAAGTCTTCGCGCGCAACCAGGGTAGCGGTGGGCGCGATCAGGTGGTAATCCTGGGCGGGGATGTTTTTGCCCAGGTCGACGATGCCGCGAGGCAAGACCACATGCGTGAGGAAAGGCAGGCGCCGCGTGTACGCCTCGGCTTGCGAAAAATCGAACAGCTTGATGCCTGGCGTTTGCAGCAGCATCTGGATCAGCGGCGCTTCCGGCGCCGAGCTGAATACGAGACCATCGATGCGCCCTTCCAGCAGTTCCACCGTGGCGGGCGTATTTTGCAAGTCGCTCACGCTCAGTTCCGTGGCATCCACACCATTGGCGGACAGCAACTGCCGGAACAGGCCAGGCACACCCGTGCCTGGCGGCCCCAGATTGATCTTCATGCCCTTCAATTGCGTCAGTTGCGTGACCGCCTTGTCTTCGCGCAGGAACAGCCAGACAGGTTCCGTAAACAAGCTGCCCAGCGAAATCAAGCCATGGCGCTCGGCATCGGCGTGCTCTGTCGAGCCACTTTGCACGAAGGCAATATCGGTCTTGCCGCTATTTAAGCGCTGCAAGTTGTCCTGCGAGCCCAGCGATGGCTGCAAGCTCACCTTGATGCCGTGCTTGGCCAGGGTAGCCGCATAGTTCTTGCCAAATTCTTCATATGCGCTGTTGTCCTGCCCCGTCGACAAGCTCACCTGGCGCGGCGGCGCCGGGTCGACTAGCCAATAAGCGAGCGCGCAAAACGCGCCCGCCAGCAGCACAGTGGGACCGGCGGTGGCGAGGAAATCGCGCACGGAAAAGCGGCTGAACGCGAGGATTTTGGACATGTGGTGGCGCATGGGTTTCATGGGTGGCTACGATGCCAAGAAAAGCGCAACTACGCAAGGCACTTTCGCCGCTGCGGCGTGGCCATTTCGGCTACAGTGGCAGATCCATCACCTGCGCCTTGGAGCCCTGCATGCTGAAAATTCTTGGAAAAGCCGCCTCGATCAATGTCCGCAAAGTCTTGTGGACCTGCGAGGAACTCGACCTGCCGTACGAACGCGAAGACTGGGGCAGCGGCTTTCGCGCCACCGACGAGCCGGCCTTCCTGGCCCTGAATCCGAACGCCATGGTGCCGGTGCTGCTCGATGGCGACCTGGTGCTATGGGAATCGAACACGATATGCCGTTACCTGTGCGCCCAGGCGGGCCGCGGGGACTTGCTGCCGACTCATCCCCGCGCCCGCGCGGAAGTGGAAAAATGGATGGATTGGCAAATGGGCGACTTGAACAATAGCTGGCGCTACGCCTTCATGTCGCTGGTGCGCCACAGCCCCGCACACCAGGATGCGACGCAGCTGGCGGTCGGGATTGCCGGATGGAACAAGATGATGGGCGTGCTCGAACAGCAGTTACAGCGCACGGGCGCGTATGTGTGCGGCCAACAGTTCAGCCTAGCCGATATCGTGCTGGGCCTGTCCGTCAAGCGCTGGCTGATGGCGCCCATGCAACGCCCGGACACGCCCGCCATTGCCGCCTTCCACGCGCGCCTGGAAGATAAAACCGCCGTATTTGCCGGCTAGCCGGGCACGATGGCATCGCGCCTGCCGCCGATGGCATGGCAATCGCGGACGCGGTGCACGCCCTGCAGCGAAGCTGGCGTCATGTAGCGTACCAAAAAAACCGGCCACAGGGGCCTAATGCCGTTCAGTTAGTGTGTTAGTGATGCTATTTTTAGCCCAAGAACTAGGACAGGGGTCGGACCCTGAGGGTCTGACCCCAGCTCTTTGCCTCTGGGTTGAGCGAATTTACTGGCGCTCATCAATCACGCCATAACCCTTAACTGAACGGCATTACGGCCCCAGGGGCCTAATTTTAGCCCAAGAACAAGGACTGGGGTCGGACCCGCTGGGGGAATGTGCTTCAATGGAGCACATTCCGATCACGAAGTGACCGACCCCAGCTCTTTGCCGCTGGGGCTAGCGAATTTACTGGCGCTCATCAATCACGCCAAAACCCTAGACTGAACGGCATTAACCGTAGGGGCCTGCTCTTCAGCGGCAACGGCGTCTCAATTCGTGCACTGCTGCGCCACGCCCTCGGCCGGCGCGGGCGGCTCAATCAGCGGCATCAGACTCGGCGCCAGGGACACCAGCAATTGCACCGGCAAGGCGCTGGTGAAATCGTAGTTCTTCGATTCCGGTCCCCGCACATAGGCCGTCATGCTGCCATAGAAGCGCTCGCCGATATTGAAGACGAATGTGGCCGAACGATTCACATAGCGCGACTCGATCAGGCGGCCACCGGCGCCATATACGTCGAAACGCTGGTCGCCCGTCCCCGTCTTGCCGCCCATGGCAATAGGCACGCCGTCGGCGCCGACAAACGCCGTCTTGGCGCGTTTGGCGGTGCCATCCGACACCACTTCGCGAATGGCCTTGGCGACGGCCTTGGCCACGTCGGGCGACAGCACTTGTTCCGCCTCCACCTTGCTGCCCCGCTTGAGCATGGTGTCGTACGGCGTATTGGCCGCGAAATGCATGGAATCGATGCGCACGCTCGGTTTGCGCACGCCATCGTTGATGATGATGCCCATCAACTCGGCCAGCGCCGCGGGACGGTCGGCCGACGCGCCCAGGGTGGTCGCATAGGACGGCACCAGCGAATCGAAGGGATACCCCATCTTCTTCCACTGGCGGTGGATTTCCAGGAAACCTTCCACTTCCAGCAAATTGGCGATGCGGCGGTCCTGTGCATGCTTGCGGTGCGTATTGAACAACCATTGGTACACTTGCTGGCGTTGCTTTTCGCTCGCCGCCACCATCTGCGACAGGGTGGAACCGTCGTGCTGGCGCAGATACGCCACCATCCACAATTCCAGCGGATGCACATTGGCCAAATAGCCGCGGTCGGCCAGCGACCAGTTTTCCATCTCATACTGCTGGTACAGCTTGGCTACGCGCTCGGGCGGCACTTCGTTTTGCGACGGCAAGTTGGCATTGAGGAAATCGCCAAATTCCGCCAGCGTGCCCTTGGGATTGGTGCTGCGGAAGATATTGGCCAGGCGCACGGGCGTCGGGCGTATGCTGGCCAGCAAAATCTTTTCCTGCTCATCAACGCTCTTGCCGCGATACTTTTGGTAAAAGCGTTGCAGGAATTCGCGCCCTTCCTTGTCGGCAAAACGGCTCAGGTACTGGGCCCGGCGCGGATCGTCCGCGTCCGCCAGCAGGGAGGCCGAGGAATCGGGGCGCGAGAACATATAGTAGCGGGCCACGTCGCGCATCAGGCGCACGAACACCAGGTTGGTCGATTGGCGCAGCGCCTGCTGCAGCGTCAAAATGCGGTTGTCATCGAGCTTGGAAAAGTTGCCAAAATGATGCAAGCCGCCGCCCGTGAAGAAGCCTTCACCCGGGTTGCCCGAATATTTGCGCTCCATGGCGGCCGCCAGCATGGCCGGCAGCTTGCGCGCTTCGCCGAGCGGCAATGGTTTCAAGTAGGCAATCGCCCACTGCGACAGCATGTCCTTCGGATCGACGGCGATCTTGCCCAGCTCGGCGGCGCCCATGTCACTATAGCGCTGGTGCAACTGGTCGATGATGTCCAGATACGTCACCAGGGTGCGCAGCTTGGCCGTGGAGCCCAGGTCCAGCTTGGCGCCTTCGTTGATGTCGAGTGGCTGGTCAAAATTGTCCGTCTGCACGCGCAGCAAGTTGGCTTGCTCGCCCTTTTGCAGCAGGGTGAAACTGTAGACCACGTTGGCGGGGTCGCCATTGCCCAGCATGCCCTTGCCCGTCAAGCCGGCCGCTTTTGCCACTTCCGGGTCGCGCAACTCGCGCAAGACCTTGGTAACGGCATTTTGCGCCTGCGCGTCGAGCGTGCTGACCACTTTCAGGTCGAGGCGGTCGAGGTTGTACAAGCGCGGATCGCCGAGCATGCTGGCCAAGTGGTTGCGCACGGCATTCGAAGCCTTGCGCGTGACGAACGAGGTGGACGCTTCCGATTGCACGCCCGAAGCGGTCGACGGCTGCAGCTTCTCGGCGATAGCCGCATCGCGCAGCTGCGGCGAAATCACGCCCGCTTGCGCCAGCAGGCGCAGATGGCTGTTGCTCAATTCTTCCAGGTCGGCACCACCGGCCACCAGATAATGCGAGGGACGGCGCTGCGCGATCAGCAAGCTCAGCGCCTGCTTGTAGGCCAGCGCACTGCCTGGCTGGTCCATATTACCCTTGAGCAAAGTCTTCACTTCGGCAAAGGGGCGACCATACCAAACCCACATGCCATCGCCAATGCCGTTGACTTCGCCAAAACCACTTTTGGCCGACAGCGGCACTGTATTGAGGTAATTGACGACGATCTTGCGCCGCGCTTCCATGGTGTTCTCGCCATCCTGGTAGGAACGCAGGCTGGCCGACACCATCTGCAGCAATTTATCCTGCATCGAAGTGGTGCGCCCGTCTTCCGAATGGCGGTATTTTTCAATCTGCGTGGCCAGAGTGCTGCCGCCACCGCTGCGGTGGCCGCCGAACAGGTTGAGCGCCTTGTCCAGAACCGCCTTGCTCAGGCGATCCCATTCCACCGCAGGATTGCGCATGGGCGTACCGGGATCGAGCAATTCGCGGTTTTCAATGAACAGCAGACTTTGCACCAGCGCCGGTGGCGCTTCGGCAAAGCTGTCGAACATGCGCTCGGGATAACTGGCCGCGAACAGGGGCGCGGCGCGGCAATCGAGGATGCTCAGTCCGGCCCGGTTTTTCTCGTGATAGGTAGCAAAGATGCCCCGGTCAACCAGTTGCACCATCTTCGGCGACATACGCGCCTGCGCCGTGACGGCATAGTCGCGCGCGTTCAGCTTGGCAATGAAATCGGGCAGGCTGGCATAGCCGAGCCGCTCGTCATACGGACCGTGCTGCGGATAGCGGATGGCACCGGCCGCTGCTGGGCCAGGCTCGACCTTGAACGTCAGTTGACGGTCAAGGCGCGTAAAAAACTCGGCCTGCAGGGCCGAGGTGCGCACTTCGCGCATGACGAACCACGCCACGCCGGCGATCAGCGCCAGCGCAATGATGGCAAAGATCGGCCAGATGCGCGAACGGCGCTTCTTCGGCCGGCTCGCCGGCGGCGGCGCCTCGGCAACTGGATCCGAGGGGGGCCGCTCTTGCGCGGCCAGATTGACGCCTGTGTCTTTCATGGGATGCTGGGGAAAGGTTGGATGTGGACAGCGCGAAAAATACGGTAGCGATACCGCTCCGCGCAGGATAAGGCAGGGGGCAGCCAGGGCCGCTCACAACAAAGCTTGCTTAACATGATGTCCATACCGGTGAATCAAAAAAACTTCTTACTACACAGGCAGGCAACCCCACGTTTGACACGCCAGGTCCCTGCTCACCATTCCACCACATTGGCCTGAAAACACCTGACGAGCGCACACAAAAATCTTGCTTCATCGAAGATTTTCGCAAAAAAACAACGTCTTGTAACGGTTGCTTGCGTACCTGCATGCAAGACCGGCCGGACGCCAGCGACAAAGCTGCTGGTGCCGGACTGGCAACATCTCAGATAGGGGTGTACTCGGCCTGCAGCGCGTCGAGCGCGGCGCGCATCGCGGCGAAGGCGGCAGCCGCTTGCGCGGGTTCGCCCTTGACGCCCAGTTCGATATGCCGGCGCGTTTGCGCATCGCCCACGCTAGGCAGGCTGAACACTTTGATGAGCGCAAACTGCGCTTCCAGGCGCAGCATCAGCGGCGTCAGCGAAGACTCGGCCGTTTCATATACGAGCAAGGCATGTTCCGCATGCGGCACCTGGTTGAACAGGTGCGCATAATGCGTCTCGAGCACCCATTCGATCATGGGCCAGGACATGACGGGAAAGCCGGGCACGAAATAATGCTCGCGCACGGCAAAGCCGGCAATCTTATTGTACGGATTCGGAATCAGCGCGGCACCCTCGACAAACTCTGCCATTTTCAGGCGGTGCAAGTTTTCCGGCGAGTTCAAGTCCGCCGGCACGCCCGCCTCTGCGCCCATTTCCATGATGCGCTGCTCGATATTGCGCTTGCCCTGCGGATGCAGCACCAGCGGCAAGCCCAGCGCATCGGCCGCCGCCTGGCGCGTATGGTCGTCCGGCGTGGCGCCGATGCCGCCAAAGCTGAAAACGATGTCGCCGCTGGCAAAGCTGCGCTTGAGCAAGGCCACCAGACGGGCTGGTTCGTCACCCACGTACTGCGCCCAGCTCAGCTGCAAGCCACGCTGCTTGAGCATGCTCACTACTTTCGGGAAATGCTGGTCAGGACGCTTGCCCGACAGGATTTCGTCGCCGATGATAATTAATCCGATAGCCATGGAACTTCCTCGTTCAATTCGATTAAAGGTCAGGATGAACGCAAGTCAGGCGTCAGCCGGCGCCACGTCGCTCATGCCACGTACGCCCCGCAAACGCGACAGTGCTTCCAGGCAGTAATACTGGAACCACAGACCCGTGAAGATAAAGATCAGTACATACAGCCAGATGGCAAACGCCGCCAGGAAGGGAAAAAACACCACGGCCATCACGCCGCCCATCCACAGCATGCCCGGCACGGCGCCGGCTACGCCGGACACCATGCCGATGGCCAGCAGGGGCCAGCGCTGCGTGCGCATGATGGCCTGGCGCTCTTCCACGCTGGCGTAATCGGCCATGGCGTCATACGCCATCACGCGGTATGTCAGCCAGCCCCACAGCACGGCTTGGCCCACCAGCGCGGCGGGCGGAAACGCGTACAGGGGCAGCATGATGACCCAGACGACAATAAACAGCAAGAACGTGGCCAGCGAGGTGCCGACGCTGCCGAGCAGGCTGCCGCCATGTTTCTTTTCCAGTTGCGCAAAGTGGCGCCCGCCAATATGGCGGCCGATAGCCGGCATGGCGAACAAGCCCATGAAGATCAGCGCCGTCAATATCATCAGCGGCAGCAGCATGAACATGGCGATCAGGGGCACGATCACGGCTTTCAGCATGCCCAGGCCGAAGGTGGCCAGCACCTGGCCGCTGGTGCGGAAGAAATCATAGTCGGCAAACAGCGCATGCAAGCTGTCGATCAGCGGTTGCAGGCCCACGTACAGCACAGCACCCCACAGTATCAGCGACAGGATGAAGGGGGCAACGCTGAGCAGCAGTATCTTGCCGTGCAATTGCGACAGCAAGGCACGCCCATACGAATTCAACACATTACGCATCAACGGCGTCCTTTTCGTTTTAATCTTGCAAATTCCACCATGCGCGCAGGCCCAGCCATTGCTGCTGCCAGAAGCCGCGGCCATAGTTGCGTCCCGGCCGGCCCACGCCGTGGCTGTCGATGCGCGCCAGTTGGTCGCGCACGCCCGTGCGCGCATAGCCGGCCGAGAAATTCGCGGTGCCCAGCAGCATATCCCAAATCGGCAAAACGACGCCGAAGTTGCAACCGCCTATGCTGCCCTTGCCTTTCGACTCGTGCCCCACGCCGATGGCGTGATGCGTGCGGTGGAAACGCGGCGAAATCAACAACCGCTCGCCGATGTAGCCAAAGTGTATCCTCACATTCGCGTGCTGCAAGCTTTGCAAGATGCGCGATATCGACACCAGCAGCACATATTGTCCGGGCGGCACGCCGATGCCAAGCGCCACCAGCGCCATCACCACGTCGCGCAAGAAGTCATCGAGCAAATGGTTGCGGTCATCGCTCCACAAATTCATGTTTTGCTGGCTGTGATGCAGGCTGTGCAAGCCCCACCACCAGCCGACATGGTGCGAGCCACGGTGGTAGCAATAGTCGACGAAGTCCAGTATCACAAAATAAATGATAAAACTGAGCAAGGGACTGATGCCGGGCAATAGCGACTCCAGGTTCAAGGGATGGATATTGTCGAACGCAAGACGCCCGCCAATGCATCCATCAAGGGATCGAGCGTGAAGAAGATCAGCACGGAAAACAGGCCGATGCGATGCAGCAGCGTGTATATAAAGTCGTTCCAGCGGGCGCGCGGGTCGGTGATCTTTTGCGCGGGAATCAAGGCTTCGAGCGGGCGCAGCACGAGAAACAGCAGCACCAGTTCGCACAGGCCAATGAGCAGCCACTCCGTACCCTCGAACGCCTCTTCCGTGAATTCACCAAAGCCCAGGTGGTACACGAGCGGGTTGACGATGCTCTGGAATAACCATCCTTGCGCCACGCCAAAGGCCTCGACTACCGCGTCGATGGCCGCTTGCAGCATAGCGCCGAGGTCGGCGGCGATCATGGCTGGCCCTTCTTTTGCGCATACGCAGGATGCTCGCGCAGGGTAGCAAAACAAAAACCCCTGTCTTGCAAGCCGACGATCAGGGCATCGAGGTTAGCCGGTGCCCACGGGTCCTTGCGCGACCAGATGCCCATGTGGGCAATGAAAATGTCGCCGCTGCGCAAGTTCGCCAGGGCTTTTTTCAGCAACATGGCGTTCGGATACTTGTCGCTGGGCAGTTCATCGCCCGAATAGCCCGCTGGTGCCCAGCCCGCATGCTGGTAACCGCAGGCGCTGCCGGCAGCCAGGGTGCGCGGCGAGGTGTAGCCGCCCGGCGCGCGCCAGAACGGATCAAGCTTGTGCCCGGTCAGCTCCTGGAAGCGCGTATCGACGCGGCGCAATTGCTCGCAGAACTGCTGCTCGGTCCAGGATGCCAGCTTGCCGCCATCCTTGCCGAACTGTGGTTTGACCTGGATCAAACCGTTGGCCAGATCCTTCTTCCAGTACACATGGTCGAACGTATGCGTGCCAAACGCGTGGCCTTCGGCAACCCGGGCTTTCCAGTACGGCGCCCACGATGGGGCGAGCGCATCGTCGCCGCGCGTGGTTTTTTCATTGGCCAGGAAGAACGTTGCCTTCACATGACGTTTATGCAGCACGTCGGCGATCAATTGCGCTTGCGACTGGCTGCCCGTGTCGAACGTCATGTAGATGCTGCCCTTGCAGGCGGCCGGCGCTGCAGAGGTGGTCGGCACGACAGCTGCGCTCGCATGCGCGCACGACTGCGTGGCGCCCGCGCACAGCAGCATCAAAGGCAAGCTGCCAGTCAGTATCAGACGCTGCGTCGTCATATGCGCGGCGCATGGGTGGCAAAATACACGCCATGCGGTGAGCGGCCCACCGGTATCATCTTGATCACCTTGCGCGTGGTCAAATCGACCACGGCCACCTTCTTGATCCAGCGCAAAGTCACCCACATGGTCTTGCCATCGGGCGTGATTTCCATGCAGTCCGGGCCTCCTGGCACATTGATGGTGCCCACGTTTTCCAGGGTTTGCTGGTCGATGATATTGATCGTGTTCGACACGCGGTTCGACACAAACGTCATGCGCTTGTCACCGAGCGCGCGAAAATTATGCGTGCCGGCACCGGCCTTGATGCGCTTGACAGTTTTTTGCGTGCGCCAATCGATCACTTCCACGTAATCGCTGCCCATGATGCCCACCAACAAATATTTACCATCGGGCGTCAGCGTGATGCCGGCCGGTGCAGGGCCCACCGGCATAGTCCATTTGACGCTTTGCGTGGCCAGGTCGATGGCGCTGACCTGGTTGCTGCCCTGCTGGGTAATGAAGGCCATGCTGCTGTCGGCCGTAAACACCATGTGGCTGGGCAGCTTGGGTAGCGCAATGCGCTTGGCCAGGGTCAGGGTCTTGCCGTCATAGCGGTACAGGTCAATGCGGTCCAGGCGCAGCGAATTGGAAATGAACCACTTCTGGTCAGGCGAAAAGCCGATCTGGTAGGGATCGAGAATATTGCTGATGCGGCGCTGGATCTGGCCCGACACCGGATCGAGAAAGATCAGCTCGTTGCCGACGGAACTGGCGACGATCAGCGACTTGCCGTCCGGCGTTTCCATCAGGTGATGCGGTTCCTTGCCGACGGCAAAGGTAGACAAGGGAGCATAGGTTTTCTGGTCCAGCAGTTGCACCGTGGCATCACGAGAATTGAGCACCACCACCACTTCGGCTTGCGCCGTAGACATTGCGGAAACCAGGCACAGCGAGGAAAAAACAAGGCGGCGTAGACTGCGGAACATGGAAGAAGTCACTGTTAAATACAAAACAGGCATTTTACGTGGAACACTGTATTTTTTGTATTAAATCCCCCCTTAAATGCGCGCGGCAGCCAGACATCGCCGTAATTTCTCCTTTTTCACTGTGCCGTGCCTGGAATGGCGCTTTGTAACTCATTGCTCTACAATCTGAAGCTTTCATCGCCTACACAAGGATTATCATGACCACCACCACTACCGCTTCCGGCCTGCAATACATCGACACCGTCGTCGGCGAAGGCGCTGAAGCGCAAGCCGGCAACAATGTTGTCGTGCATTACACGGGCTGGCTGCAAAACGACGACGGCAGCGCCGGTTCGAAATTTGACTCCAGCAAGGACCGCAACGATCCATTCGAATTCCCGCTGGGCGCAGGCCGCGTCATTCAAGGCTGGGACGAAGGCGTGCAAGGCATGAAAGTGGGCGGCAAGCGCCAACTGATCATCCCGGCAGCACTGGGCTATGGCGCACGCGGTGCCGGCGGCGCGATTCCACCGAACGCCACCTTGATTTTCGACGTTGAACTGCTGGGCGTATAAGCTGGCTCTCGCAGAAGCAGGCCGCGCTTAAATGCGCGCGCCAGGCGCCGCCACACTACATAGTGCGGCGGCGCTTTTTTTTTGAGTATCCCCTCTAATGCATGGCGCCCTTTTTTCACTATGATGTCAGGTACTGCAGCACGCACGGTGGCCACTCCGCCAGGCCTGCCGCACTTTTCCAGCGATTCCATCAGTACCTAGGAGCCATCATGAATTTACAAGAGCAATTCGAACAAGCGCAACTCGATTCCAAGACCCTGTCCGAGCGTCCGGACAATATGACTTTGTTGAAAATCTATGCCCTGTTCAAGCAAGCTGCGAGCGGCGACGCCACCGGCGAGCGTCCTGGCATGACCGACTTCGTCAACCGCGCCAAGTTCGACGCCTGGGCGGCCCTGGCCGGCACATCGAAAGAAGACGCGCAACAACAGTACATCGACCTGATCGAAGACTTGAAGGATTAAACGCGAGCGACGCCTGCTTTCGGAGAAATCAGCCAAAAACGGCTAAAAACTCACGAAAAACCACAGAAATAGGTAAAAACAGGCTAAAAACGCAAAAGTGGCTACCACAATGGTAGCCACTTTTTTACGCCTATCAGCAGGTAATGCCGTTCAGTTAGTGTGTTAGTGATGCTATTTTTAGCCCAAGAACTAGGACAGGGGTCGGACCCTGAGGGGGAATGTGCTTCAATGGAGCACATTCCGATCACGAAGTGACCGACCCCAGCTCTTTGCCTCTGGGGTTAGCGAATTTACTGGCGCTCATCAATCACGCCAAAACCCTTAACTGAACGGCATTACCTATCAGCAGGGCAAATTTATTTTTTCGCCGCCGCCAGCGCTTGCGCGATCCAGCCGTCAAACGTCTGCTGGTGATACTTGATCCAGCCTGCCGTGTGGCGCGCGATGTCGGCCTGCGTGCTTTCGCCGCGGCGCATGCGCTCGTTCTGCGCATTGATGTCCGCCACCGGCAACTGCATCACCTCGAACAGCTTGGCCGCCGCCGGGTTTTTCTGCGCCCAGGCCTTGTTAGATACGATGCGCGCCGTGTTGACGGCAAAGCCGTAATCGCTGCCATCGTCGAGGCGGGTATTTAACTTGTCCGGATTGGCCGAGAACGGCACTTTCAGCCAGACCACATCCTTGCCAGGCACCAGCACGCCACTGACCCAATACGGCGTCCACGTGTAGTACAGGATCGATTCGCCACGCTTGTAGCGGCCCAGGGTGTCGGCGATCAGGGCCGCATAACTGCCCTGCACGTGCGTCACGGTCTTGCGCAATTTGTAGGCATCTATGTGGTGCTCGATCAACGTTTCGCAGCCCCAGCCAGGGTTGCAACCGGTCAAGTCGGCCTTGCCATCGCCATCATGGTCGAACAGCTTGGCCAGATTGGGATCGCGCAACTGGTCGATATTCGTGATGTTGTACTTATCCGCAGTCGCCTTGTCGATCAGATAACCCTGTGCCGCAGGACCGGCATACTGGCCCGCGCGAAGCAACTTGGCGTCGCCGCCCGCATTGCTATAAAAATCCTTGTGCATGGGGTCCCAGTGCACGGCCATGAAAGTGGCGTCGCCGTTGGCGATGGCAATATGCGCGCTCAGATACTCTATTTCCTTGATCGGCAGCACTGCATAGCCGAGCTTTTCCAGCGCCTTGCCAACGAGCATGGTCTGGAAGGTTTCTTCCGCAATCGAGCTTTGCAATGGCTGTACCTTGACGCCCTTGCCGGGCAGCGCATCGGCGCGAGCGGCTGGTGTTTGCGCCATGGCCAGGCTGGTAGTGAGGGCCAGGACGGCGATCACCAGGGCAGAAAACAGCTGGAACTTGCGTTGCGATTTTTGCGTCACTTTAAAATTATCAATTTGATGCATGTGCTTCCTTTGTCTTTGTTATTGTGCGTTGGCAAGCGTAGCTTGCTGTACAGCATGGGCTTCAGGCTTGGCGGCATTGCCGCGCACCAGACGCAGTACGACACCGGCAGGCCCCGTCTGATACCAGTGGCGCACGCCACGGCGTGGCTGGCCCATCGCTTGCGTCAAACGGTCCAGGGTAATGGCCAGCAGCACGATGCCCAGGCCACCCACGGTTGCCAGACCCATGTCCAGGCGGCCAATGCCGCGCAATACCATCTGACCCAGGCCACCGACGGCGATCATCGAGGCGATCACGACCATCGACAGCGACAGCATCAGCGATTGGTTGATACCGGCCATGATGGACGGCATGGCCAACGGAAACTGCACGCGGGTCAGCAACTGCCACGGCGAAGCGCCATACGCGCGGGCCGCTTCGATCAGGTCAGGACGCACCTGGCGGATACCGAGGTTGGTCAGGCGTACCAGCGGCGGCAGGGCGAAAATGATCGTCACGATGACGCCGGGCGCATTACCGATACCGAACAGCATCACCACCGGCACCAGATAAACGAAAGCGGGCGTGGTCTGCATGGCGTCCAGCAAGGGGCGCAGGATATTTTGCGCGCGGTCGCTGCTGGCGAGGAAAATACCCAGCGGCAAGCCGATGGCCAGGCAAAAAGCCAGCGACGTCAGCACCAGCGATAAGGTGGTCATGGCTTCCGGCCAGATGCCCAGCATCGATACGAGCAGCAGCGCCAGCACGCTGCCGAGGGCCAGGGTGCGGCTGGTAAATTGCCATGCCAGCAAGCCGATGATAGCGATCAGCGTCAGCGACGGAACGGCCAGCAGTGCGCCCTCCATGCCGGACAACACGCTGTCGATCGGCGCGCGCACGGCCTGAAAGAAGGGGCGGAAATGCGCCACGACCCAGCCCAGACCTTGGTTGATCCAGCTCTCCAGCGGCAGCGAACCGTCGAAAATTTGTGTCAGGTGAAAGCCGCTCGCCTGTTCCGGCTGCACGGCAGAGCCGGCGGCGTCCAGCCAGGCGGTGCTGGCGTCGGTGGGCGGCGTCAGGGCCCAGGGATTGATCTGGGCGGCTTGCTCAACAACAGCTTCTACTGTGGAATCGGTGCTAGGGTTCATGCTTGTCCTTTCTGTTGTTGTTCGGCTATGGCTGGCGTATCGCGGTCGAGGAACTTCAGCAAGGTCGTCTTGCTGATGGCGCCGCGGAAGCTGCCGTCATCGGCCACCACAGGAACGGCATAAGGCAGTTGCGCCACCTGACCGAACAGGCCGGCGACTGGCTCATCTGCATTGATGCTCTGCACACCGGGCAGATAGGCATGCGCCAGACCCAGCGGACCAACATGGCCGTCGAGCGCACTGCGCAGCGAATCGACCGAGACGACACCGAGAAACTTGCGCTGAGGATTGACGACATAGGCAAAGGCGCGATCCTGCTCTTCCAGCATCGACAACGCGGCGCGCGAGCCGCGGTTCGGCGATTCCGACACGACGATCTGGCTCTTGCGGGCGATATCGCTGGCCTTGAAAACGGCCGCCGCATCGACGCCGCGCACGAAGTTACGCACATAGTCATTGGCCGGTTTGCGCAAGATTTCTTCCGGCGTGCCCACTTGCACGACGTGACCGTCTTTCATGATGGCAACACGGTCGCCGATACGCATGGCTTCGTCGAGGTCATGCGAAATAAAGACGATGGTGCGGCGCTTGATTTGCTGCAAACGCAGCAGTTCCGATTGCATTTCCGTACGAATAATCGGATCGAGCGCGGAAAATGCTTCATCCATCAGCAAAATCGATGGATCGCAAGCCAGCGCACGGGCCAGGCCCACGCGCTGCTGCATACCACCTGACAATTCGTCAGGATAGCTGGCGCCGTAGCCGTCCAGGCCTACCTGCTCCAACGCTTGCTGGGCCAGCGCATGGCGCTCGGCCTTGGGCATACCAGCCAGTTCCATGCCGAAGGCAGTGTTGTCGAGCACGGTAATTTGCGGCAGCAGCGCGAACGACTGGAATACCATGCTGATATCCTTGCGGCGCAAGGCGCGCAACTGGGCATCCGGCAAGGTATTGATGTCATTGCCATCGATCAGGATGCGACCGGCAGTGGGCTCGATCAGGCGGTTCAGCATGCGCACCAGGGTCGACTTGCCGGATCCGGACAGGCCCATGATGACGAAGATCTCGCCCGCCTCAATGGTAAAGCTGGCGTCGAAAACGCCGATGGTGCAGTCGGTCTGGGCCAGAATGTCCTGCTTATGAACGCCCTGGCGGACGAGTTCAAGTGCTTCTGTTGGCTTGTCGCCGAACACTTTGAACACATGGTCGATCGTAATTTGTTTTGCCACGATGTGGTTCTCCCTCGATTTGACGAATGGAATGAAACCCAGCAAGCTGCTAGCTTGCGGCGGGTATCAGCAAACCCTGCTGCGTCGGCTACGCCACGGCGCACAGCGCACGGGAGCGACAGCAAACAGGGGGTGACACGCGTGTGACCGGCGGATGGCAAAAGCCGGTGCCGGGGTGCCATGTGCGTGCTAAAAGAGGCTGTGGTTCAGGACTTTTAACAACGCTAGCGCCATGCAAATACATGGCACCAAATGTATCTAGTCGAGAAAAAATCGACCAAGCTACTTCTAATTGGATGCGGGTGTAAAACCCGAAGAATTGTTCACCACTGAGCCAGTGGGAGTACTGCGAAGCAGAGGATGAAACGCGGTGTAGTTGTTGTAAATATGACTCAAGTGTAACGCAAAAAAACACAAAAGTCCAATGGCTTTCCAAATGGAAATGTGATAGCAATGTTAGCTAGCGCACAGTCAGGCGTAAAAAAGGCGAAAAGAGATGTGTTTTCATCGTCTTTTCGCCCATCGCTGTGGCGCACTCACTAGCACTAAACATGGTGCCTGACAAGGTTGGGTGGGGCGGTGGCCCAGCGTCAAACCTGCTCGGCAAACACCTGGCGCATCTTCTCGGCAATCTTGCCTTCGATGGTGGAAGCAAAGGCGCTAAGCATGAAGCCCAGCTTGATTTGCAGTTGCGCCTGGTCTTTTTCCAGAGTCAGCGAGCCATCGACGCCGCTGCGCTCGAAGCGCAGCACGTCGCCATCCCAGGCGCACGCCAAGTCATACTCCTGGGCCAGCTTGTCGGCCACTTGCTGCGCCGCTTCGCGCGCTTTCAGCGCTGTCAGCTTATGTTGCTGAACTATATTTATATCCGCCATCAAACTATCCTTTTATTAAATACGGGGGCAATACGGCCAGCATGATACCAGCCGCCATGGGGCAGGCGCGACCATGCCCGGCAGCGGCCTGGCGAAAAACGCTCCCCCTGCATCTCGTTTGCGCGGGATCAAACCGGACATGCCGAAGCGGGACGACTATTCCAGTTCCAGCTGCGCGTGTCTTGGAGAGCTACCATGGAGCAGAAAGTCATCGTGCCGGTCGAAGCCGTGCCGAGCAAATGCATTTCCCTGCCGGTCGGCTATGTCCCGACCCCCTCGGCGCCATACCGCCAGCACCGCAAAAATGCACAGCTGACCTTGCAGCCGGGTCTGCCCCGCCTGAGCGCCCCCCACCTGAACCAGGCCACGGCGCGTAAGCTTGCCGCCGTGCCCATCGGTTCGCGCGTGCTGATCTGGAAGCAAGACCCCTCCGTCAGCGACCTTGGCACGCGCAAGGCCTTCCTGCCCGGCCTGATCCTGCAAGGTCCGCGCGATGCGCGCATCACGTTTGGCGAACCGGGTATCGCGCAGGTCAGCCCGAATGCCTTCGGCGACTTTATCGTCTCGCCCAACACAGACCAGTTCGACGCCGTGCACACCTTTGCCATCGTGCGCATGACGCTCACCATGTACCAGCGCGCGCTGGCCAGCAAGGAAACGGCGCCACCGTTGCCCTGGCAATGGAATAGCGCCAGCGACACAGCACCCCTGCGCGTATTTCCGCACGGCTTGCCCAATGTCATGAATGCATATTACAGTCGCAGCGACAAGGCTCTCAAGTTCGGCGACTTCATTCCCAATGGCGCCACCGAGCGCGTCTACACCTGCCACTCGCTCGATATCGTCTCGCATGAAACGGGGCACGCCGTGCTCGATGGCCTGAAGCCAAATTGGCTGCTCAGCAACAATCCGCCGCAAACGGGCGGCTTGCACGAATCGTTCGGCGACCTGACAGCCATCTTCCTGGCCCTGTCGCAGCTGGACCAGGTGGAAGCGGTGATCGCCCAAACGAAATCGGACCTACACGACAAAACCTTCCTGGCCGACCTGGCGGAACAGTTCGGCCTGGCACTGGGCCGGCCGAACGGCTTGCGCAATGCCGACAATGACATCAAATTATCGCAAGCAGGCACGGAAGTGCACGCCATCTCGCAAGTGTTTACAGGCGCGATCTACGACATCCTGGCCGACATCTTTGCCCACGAACGCCAACCCCAGCTGGAAGACGATGCAGCCGTGCTGCACCGCTGCGGCGACTACCTGCGCAGCCTTGTGCTGCGCGCCCTGGTGGCATCGCCCGAGCAAGCTGCCACGTATGCCGATGTGGCCGGGCACATGCTGACGCTCGCACAGGCCGATGGCAATAGCGCCTACCTGGACTATATCCGTAACAGCTTTACCGTGCGCGAAGTGCTCAAGGCTCATGCCATGACAGAAGATGGCCAAATGACATTTGCGCCCGACGTCGTCGACGAGGGCGGCGCCGTGCAAGACCGGCGCGCCTGCTGCGGTACCATGAACCATGCGCAGTACAGCGAGTCAGATCAATTGCTCGAAGCAGAACGCGAAGCACTGGCCGCCTGGTGCCGCAGTTACGGCGCCCGCTAAATAGCACAGCAGCGCACCACTTCAGGCCGGCCGGATCAACGGCAGGCCATAGCCCGTCCGAGCAATATTGACAGCGAGGAGCAGCATGAAAATTTCAGCCCGTAGCAGCGGCGGCTTTGCCGGCTTGAGTGAACAGTATGATATCGATACGCAAGCCCATCCGGCTGGCCCCGGACTGGAAGCGGCACTGGCCAGCAGTGGCTTTTTCACGCACCAGCAGGCCATGGACGAACAACTGGGCGCCGATATCGCCCAATGGCAAATCACCGTCGATGCGCCCACCGCGCGCCATACCATCAGGTTTCAAGACGATGGCAGTGCTGAAAATGCACGTTGGCAACAGTTGCTGACAAAAATACGTGGTAGCGCCTGATTTTTCTGGCCGGTATTTTGTGTCGATCTTGATTTGAGTAAAACAAAAACACCACACGGCAACACAACACGCCGCCCACCCCACGCCCTGCCGTATCGGACGACTGTCGCTTTCTTGCCGCGTTCTGCATGACTACGTCCCTGATAGTCGCGCAATTGCGCTCTCTGCGTGGCAACGGCAACGCGAAAAAATGAATTTGCTTATATGTATTGTATATAAGCGGGATTTGTGAGAAGCAGCGAATTGCCTTAAAATACAATGCTTTGCTTTAGTATGCGCCGCCGAGGTTCCCGCAGGCGCTACAGCACCTCCCCCAAAAATTGATAGGACTGTTATGACCCACGTTGTCACCGAATCCTGCATCGCCTGTCGCTATACCGACTGCGTCGATGTCTGCCCGGTAGATTGTTTCCGGGAAGGCCCGAACTTCCTGGCGATCGATCCGGACGAATGTATTGACTGCGCAGTGTGCGTAGCGGAGTGCCCGGTGAACGCGATTTTTGCGGAAGAAGACGTGCCGGGCGACCAGCAAGCCTTCATCAAGATCAACGTCGATCTGGCCCGCAACTGGCCGTCGATCACCAAGACGAAGGCTGCCTTGCCGGAAGCCGAGCAATACAAGGACGTCAAGGATAAGCTCGACATGTTGGTGCGCTAAGCGCACGACAGTTGCGGCGGCCATTCCGGCGAGGGGAACCCCCGCCGCAGGGGCATGGCGGTAAAAAAAAGAACAAAAAGCAGCGGAAACGCTGCTTTTTTTGTTTTTAAAACATCGTTGCAGGTCTATCCACGCAAGTGTGGCGCGCTGTCACAGCATTGCGCAAACTGTGGACCTATGCGCGGTAAAGCACATTTTGTCCTCAACAAATATCGTAGAATTGGATTATGATATTTGAGCCGATATTGGCGCTTGGAATTAAACAAGGACTCTATATGCTTTACCAACTGCACGAACTGCAACGCTCTTTCCTCATTCCGGTGATGCAATGGGCAGACATGTCCTCCAAGTTATTTACCAACCCGGTGTCACCACTGGCCCACACTCCGTTTTCGCAACGCATCGCAGCCGGCTACGAGCTGATGTACCGCCTTGGCAAAGACTACGAAAAACCGCAATTCGACATCCAATCCGTGCTCGTCCAGGGCGAGAGCGTCGACATTCGCGAACACGTTGTCGTGACAAAACCGTTTTGCCGTCTGATTCACTTCAAAAAAGAAGCCACTGGCTTGCAACAGCCCAAAGTTTTGCTGGTTGCCCCCCTGTCCGGTCACCACTCGACCCTGCTGCGCGATACCGTGCGCGGCTTGCTTGCCGAGCACGATGTCTACATCACCGACTGGACGGATGCGCGCATGGTACCGCTGACGGAAGGCCCGTTCCACCTCGACGACTACATTTATTATGTGCAAGAGTTCATCCGCCTGCTGGCACCTGACTTGCACGTGATTTCCGTCTGTCAGCCGACCGTGCCGGTATTGGCCGCCATCTCGCTGATGGCGACGGCCAAAGATCCGCACATGCCGAAGACCATGACAATGATGGGCGGCCCCATCGATCCGCGTCGCTCACCCACGCAAGTCAACAACCTGGCGACGGAAAAGAAATTCTCGTGGTTTGAAAACACTGTGATCTACGCGGTACCGCCCAACTACCCAGGTTTTGGCCGCAAGGTATATCCGGGTTTCCTGCAGCACGCAGGTTTCATCGCCATGAACCCGGGCCGCCACGCACAAAGCCACCGCGAGTTCTATATGCACCTGGTGACCGGCGATGACGAGCCGGCGGAAGGCCACCGCCAGTTTTACAACGAGTACAACGCCGTGCTCGACATGCCGGCCGAGTACTACCTGGACACCATCAAAACGGTGTTCCAGGAATTCAGCCTGCCGATGGGCACCTGGAAAGTGGGTGGCCAACTGGTGCGTCCGCAAGACATCACGAACGTGGCGCTGTTCACGGTAGAAGGCGAACTGGACGATATTTCCGGCGCCGGCCAGACCCAGGCGGCGCATGACTTATGTTCCGGCATCCCTGCCGAGATGCAGCAAGACTTCGTGGCGCCGAAATGCGGCCACTACGGAATTTTCTCGGGTCGCCGCTGGCGCGAAATCATTTGCCCAAAAATCGGCGAATTCATACAAAAACACGGCTAAAAACCACGTTTCGATCAAAATGGCACGCCGTGCAAGCCTGGCGTGCCATTTTTTTATAGCCAAACTCTACTCGATCCGCTTCCAGTAATCGCGCTCCAGCCTGAGCATGTCGATATCGCGCGCCGCCTCGTTGAAGCGTTTTTGATACGCAGCACCTTCCTCGTCGCGCTTGAAACACACATGCACGGAGCGCTCCTTGAAAATGGTATCAATGATGGCGATACGCTCGCGCTCGGCCTTGCTGAAGTTGCGTCCCATCAGTAAATGCTGCAGGACTTGGCGCTCGATAAGGATCACGCGGTAACGTTTGATAAACAGTTTCTTCAAATTCGTGGCGTCGTTCAAGCCCTCTTCCGTCTTCAGTTCGCCGCGCGCCACCATGCCATCGAACTGCTCGCCATTCGCATAGCCGGCCACGGTGCCGATGCGCAGCTTGCCCATCTGTGCCAGGGTGGCACCGGGCGAGCCATCCTCCTTCAGGTAGGCCAGCACCGCCTGCGTGTTGCCAACAGGAACAGAAAAATGACAGAGTTTTTCCCGTTCGGGCGTGCGCCAAACGGCCAGAAAGCCGGCGTAGCGGGGACTGGTCAGGCCAAACTGCACGGTGCGCTTCCAGGGGAAATATTCATATCTGACGGTATAGCCGAGACGCGCGAACACGCTGCTCACCATGACACCCGATATGCCATCGGCAGGCAGGCTACGGGAAATGAAAGGCGGCCAGTCTTCCGCCGCGAAGCGGACGATGCGCAAACTGGCAGCGCCCGACGACGCCACAGGGGAGCCCGCCTGCCCGTGCGAAACGGCAAGCGTACAGTGCATGAACAAACAGAAGGGCAAACCAACTGTCCGGAGGAAACGCATGTTCTGCTCCTATGGCTAGGCGCACCTTACAGTGCAGGCGCGGCAACAGGGCTGGCGTCGGCTTTTTTTGATAATGGGCTGCATAAAAATCATGCTCCCACAAAAAAATAGAAATTGCAAAGTTTTTTATTTTCATTTTGATATCAATATGAACAATAAAATAGGCTTGCGGCGCACCTGCAACAGCAAGCCGCGACGCGCCCTATCCCCTATCGCGACACAGGTTTTTACTTACAGGCGGCCCAGATGGCCGATAATGATGTTTTATCGTCTTGAAGATGACCGTGCCGCATCCCGCCTCTCCCTCACTTGCCGACCAAATCGAAGACTTGCTGCCACAAACGCAATGCACCAAATGCGGCTACAACGGCTGCCGCCCATATGCGCAAGCAATTGCCGACGGCAACGCCGACATCAACCAATGCCCACCAGGCGGCGCGCAAGGCATCGTGCGCCTGGCCAGCTTGCTGAATAAAAAATTTATTCCACTCAATCCGGTCAACGGCATCGAACGTCCGCGATCTGTTGCCTACGTCGACGAATCACTCTGCATAGGCTGTACTTTGTGCATCCAGGCTTGCCCCGTGGATGCCATCGTTGGCGCCGCCAAGCAGATGCATACGGTGGTGACCAGCTTGTGCACGGGCTGCGACCTGTGCGTGGCTCCCTGCCCCGTCGACTGCATCGTGATGTATCCCGTCAACGACGATACCAGCGGCTGGGATGCCTGGAGCCAGATGGACGCCGACGACGCGCGCACACGCCACGATTTGCGCACGCAGCGACTGCGCCGCGAAGCCGAGGCCAACGATGCGCGCCTGGCCGCCAAGGCCGTCGCCAAGATGCAGGAAGTGACACAGGAAGTATCCGTCACGTCCGACGAACAGGCTGAAAAAGAGCGCAAGCGCGCCATCATCGCCGCCGCCATTGAACGCGCGCGCGCCAAGGCCGCCGCCAGCACCGAAGCCACCGCCCCCGATACGCCGAAAAAAGACGCATGAACGCTGCCAAACGCCTGGAAATCTTTACGCGCTTGCGCGCTGCCAATCCATCGCCAAAAACGGAACTCGAATACACGACGCCGTTCGAACTGCTGATCGCCGTGCTGTTGTCGGCGCAGGCGACAGACGTGTCCGTCAACAAGGCGACCCGCTTGCTGTATCCGCTCGCCAATACGCCAGCCAAGATACTGGCCCTGGGCGTCGACGAACTGGCCAGCTACATCCGCACCATCGGCCTGTTCCGCACCAAGGCCAAGAACGTCATCGCGACCTGCCAGATCCTGCTCGAGCAACACGGCGGCGAAGTGCCGCGCGATCGGGCCGGCTTGGAAGCCTTGCCCGGCGTGGGTCGCAAGACGGCGAATGTGGTCCTCAATACGGCATTTGGCGAACCGACCATGGCGGTCGACACGCATATCTTCCGCGTCTCGAACCGCACCGGTATCGCACCGGGCAAGAATGTCGATATCGTCGAGCAAAAACTGCTGAAATTCGTGCCCAAGCAATTCCTGCACGATGCCCACCACTGGCTCATCTTGCACGGCCGCTACACATGCACGGCGCGCAAACCGCAATGCTGGAACTGCATGATTGCCGACCTATGCGATTACAAGGACAAGTTGTCGATGCCGGCCGTGGTCTAGCAAAAAAACGGCCCATCTGGGCCGTTTTGATCTGTCAGGCACTGCAAGCTAGCGCTTACAGCAAAACCATATTGTCGCGGTGTATCAGCTCATGGCCTTCCATATAGCCGAGAATGGACTCGATTTCGGTGGACGGCTTGCGCATGATGCGACGCGCTTCGCCGCTCGTGTAGTTGGACAGGCCGCGCGCCACGGGCGCGCCGGCGGCATCGACGCAAGTGATCACGGCGCCGCGGCCGAATTCGCCGTTCACGCCCGTCACGCCGATCGGTAGCAGCGACTTGCCTTCCTGGCGCAGCTTTTGCACGGCGCCCGCGTCCAGCACGACGGCGCCAGCAGTATGCAGATGATCGGCCATCCACTGCTTACGCGCCGTCAATTGTCCCGTTTGTGCCAGCAACTCCGTGCCGATCGCTTCGCCCCGGGCGAGGCGGCTGAGTACGTCACTATCGCGGCCCCAGGCGATGATCGTATGCGCGCCGGACTTGGCGGCACGCTTGGCGGCGAGGATTTTCGTCAGCATACCGCCACGCCCCAGGCTGCTGCCGGCACCGCCGGCCATCGCTTCCAGGGCTGGATCGCCAGCGATGCCCTGCGTGATCAGATAAGCGTTCGGGTCCTTGCGCGGATCGGCCGAGAACAGGCCATGCTGGTCGGTCAGGATCACCAGCGCATCGGCCTCGATCAGGTTGGCCACCAGCGCGCCCAGGGTATCGTTGTCGCCGAACTTGATTTCATCGGTGACGACGGTGTCGTTTTCATTGATGATCGGCACCACACCCAGGCGCAGCAGGGTCGTCAGGGTCGAGCGCGCATTCAGGTAGCGTTCGCGGTCAGCCAGGTCGGCATGCGTCAGCAGCACTTGCGCCGTACCGAGCTGGTGGGCGCGGAAGCTGCTTTCATAGATTTGCGCCAGGCCCATCTGGCCGACGGCGGCGCAAGCCTGCAATTCGTGGATATCGGTGGGGCGCTGCTCGAAACCGAGGCGCAACATGCCTTCGGCGATGGCGCCGGAACTGACCAGCACGACTTCCTTGCCCAGTGCGCGCAAGCCGGAAATCTGCGCAGCCCAGCGGGCAATCGCGGCATGGTCGAGTCCGCGGCCATCGTTGGTGACCAGCGAGGAGCCGACTTTGATGATAATGCGGGTAGCTTTTTGAATCACGGAATCCATGGGGCGGCGCTCTTCACTTAATAGACGTCAGCGCGCAGGACGCAGCAGCAGCAAGGCCAGTCCCGCCAGCAGCTCGATTGCGCACATGAACAACACAAAACCCTGGGGCAAGCCGAAACTGAGGACCGCGTACAAACGGCCAGCGGGCTGCGCCAGGACCAACATTGCAGTGATATCGCCAAGCATGGGCGGTTCGCCCTGCCGTGCTGCGAACAGCGCCAGGAGCGCGGTAGCGCCCCAGACACCGACATGGGAGGCGTAGAACTGGCTGTAGCCGTTGACGCCATTGAGGAAGATGCCCATGCCGGCCGCCAACTCATCGGCGAACAGCAGGCAGGCGACCGCGCTCAGCCCGTAAGCACACGCGATCAGATGCAATACACGGCGCTGCCACGCTTGCTTGCGCGAGGGCGCGACAGCGACCGCCTGTACTGACATCAAGAGACAGCCTTAGTCGATAATCTTGAAACGCGGATCATCCGGATCGATCGACGAGATACCGCGTGCTTCTTCGGTCATCTGCGTTTCTTCGGCACGGCTTTCGCTGTGTTTCTTCGCTTCCAGATGTTGATAAATCGCATTCACCAGTTCCGGGCAACCCTGATGGTTCAACGCGGAGATCTCGAAGACGGGACCTTTCCAGGCGAAACGCTTGAGGAAGTCCTTGACGATCTTCTTGCGTTCGTCTTCCGGCACCATGTCGAGCTTGTTCAACACCAACCAGCGCGGCTTGTCGACCAGCGATTCGTCGTATTTCTTGAGTTCCTTGACCAGCGCCTTGGCTTCCTTGACAGGATCGACGTTGGTTTCAAACGGCGCCAGGTCGACGATATGCAACAGCAGACCCGTACGCTGCAAGTGACGCAGGAATTGATGGCCCAAGCCCGCGCCTTCGGAAGCGCCTTCGATCAAGCCAGGAATATCGGCGATCACAAAGCTCTTCTCGTGCGACACGCGCACGACGCCCAAGTTCGGGTGCAAGGTGGTAAATGGATAATCGGCAATTTTCGGGCGCGCGTTCGAGACGGCCGAAATGAACGTCGACTTGCCGGCATTCGGCATGCCCAGCAGGCCCACATCGGCCAATACTTTCAGTTCCAGGCGCAGTTCGCGGCGTTCGCCTTCCTTGCCCTCGCCTTTTTGGCGTGGCGCGCGGTTGGTCGAGGACTTGAAGTGAATATTACCCCAGCCGCCTTCGCCGCCCTTGGCCAGCATTTCGGTCTGGCCGTGTTCGGTCAAATCGGCCAGGATTTCGCCGCTCGCGTTGTCGATGATCAAGGTGCCGACAGGCATGCGCAGGTGAATGTCATCGGCGCCCTTGCCATAGCAATCTGCGCCACGGCCAGGCTCGCCATTGCGAGCCTTGTGCATTTTGGAGAAGCGGAAATCGACGAGCGTGTTGATGTTACGGTCGGCGACTGCCCAAATGGTGCCGCCCTTGCCGCCATCGCCGCCATCGGGACCGCCGAAAGGCCGGAATTTTTCACGGCAGAAAGAGGCGCAGCCGTTGCCGCCATCGCCCGCGATGACTTCGATTTTTGCTTCGTCGATAAACTTCATAATTTTGCCGCCATAAAACTAAAAAGGCTCTACCTTGGGCAGAGCCTTTCGATTGAAGGCTTGCGCCTTACATCATGCGATCACAGCGGAGCAAACTGGCTCCGCGATGAATTACGCTGGTACTGCTGCGTTAGGTACGACGGTCACGAATTGCTTCGAGCCAGCACCTTTGACAACGAACTTCACTTTGCCCGCGATCAACGCGAACAAGGTGTGGTCTTTGCCCATGCCTACGCCTTCGCCGGCGCGCACTGGGGTGCCGCGTTGACGAATGATGATGCCGCCAGCATTGATAGCTTGGCCGCCGTAGACTTTAACGCCCAGACGTTTTGATTCTGAATCACGGCCGTTTCGCGTTGTGCCGCCGCCTTTTTTATGTGCCATTTAAGACTCCTTGATAGCTGATTAATTCAAACAGCGGCGATTAGCCGTTGATCGAAACGATTTGGATTTCGGTAAAATTCTGGCGATGGCCTTGATGCTTCTGGTAATGCTTACGACGACGCATCTTGAAAATTTTGACCTTATCATGGCGACCATGCGCCACAACCGCAACCAGTACCGTTGCACCTTCGACCAATGGCGCACCAAATTTAATGGTGTCGCCCGCGCCTACTGCGAGAACTTGATCGATGGTGATTTCGGAACCAATGTCTGCCGGTATCTGTTCTACTTTAAGTTTTTCGCCAGCGACAACTTTGTATTGTTTGCCACCGGTTTTTATGACCGCGTACATGATTTGAAACCTCATCAAATGTTGAAAGAATATGTCCCACTGCTACGCAAAGCAAGCCGTACACAACAGGGGGAGCCTGCAATTATACATGGACTGAGAAATTGCGTCAAAAACTATTCACAAAGCTTGACGATCGTGGTATGTCGACAACCTGACCATCGTGTCAGGCTTGCGCCAAGCGGACAGGAAAGTGTGCGCCAGTGCCAATAAGGTCAAACAATTGCTCCGCAGCCATAGGCAAACATCACGCCCGCGCATGCCTTGTCGTATAATCGGCGCACCCACAATCTAATGCAGGTTCGCCTTGTCTGACGCCAACAAACACGTTAACCAAAACACCATCGTGCAAACGATTGCCGCCGACATGGATGCAGTCAACACAGTGATCCGCCAAAAACTGCACTCCGATGTGATGCTGATCAATCAGATCGCCGAATACATCATCAGCGCAGGCGGCAAACGCATTCGTCCCGTGCTGATTTTGCTAGTGGCCAATGCCCATGCCTATCGCGGCACGGCGCACCATGAACTGGCTGCCGTCGTCGAATTCATCCATACCGCCACCCTGCTGCACGACGATGTCGTCGACGAATCGTCGATGCGCCGCGGACGCCAAACGGCCAACGCCCTGTTCGGCAATGCCGCCTCGGTGCTGGTGGGCGACTTCCTGCACTCGCGCTCGTTCCAACTGATGGTATCGCTGAACAATATGCGCGTCATGCAAATTCTCTCCGACGCCACCAACGTGATCGCCGAAGGCGAAGTGCTGCAATTGCTGAACATGCACGATCCGGACGTGACGCAAGACAGCTATCTGAACGTCATCCGCTCGAAGACAGCCAAGCTGTTCGAAGCGTCGGCGCAACTGGGCGCCCTGATCGCCGGCGCCAGCGAAGACGATATCGAAGCGGCGGCCGAATACGGCCGTTCGCTGGGCACGGCTTTCCAACTGATCGACGACGTGCTCGACTATGCAGGCGATGCCAGCGAAATCGGCAAGAACGTGGGCGACGACTTGCGCGAAGGCAAGCCGACCATGCCGCTGATCTGGTTGATGGAAAACGGCACGCCGGAACAGCGCGAACTGGTGCGCAGTTGCATCGAGCAGGGCGACGAACAGCATTTCGACGCCATCCTGGCCGCCATCACCAGCAGCGGCGCGCTCGACTACACGCGCCAGCAGGCGGAAATCGCGGGCCGCCGCGCCGCCGATGCCATCGCCGGCTGGCCGGACAGCGCCTACAAGCAATCCATGCTGCAACTGTGCTCGTTTGCCGTCGACCGCAATCACTGATCGCGTTTCACTCTACACAAGGCAAAGCGGCAGCACTGCACTGTACCGCGCAAGTTGGATAGCAACTTGCGCGGTTTTTTCATGGCCGCCCTACTTGCGCTCATGCTCCATGGCCGCGTCCGCCAATGCGCGCACGACGGCCGGCTCCGCTTGCAGCCGCTCGCTGTAGCGGCTGCCCAGGTAATCGCGGCGGTCGCGTACCAGCAAAGTAAATTTATACAATTCTTCCATCACGTCGACCAGCCGCTCGTAATACGGCGACGGCTTCATGCGACCCGCATCGTCGAATTCCTGATACGCCTTGGCCACCGAAGACTGGTTCGGAATGGTCACCATGCGCATCCAGCGCCCCAGCACGCGCAAGCCGTTGACGGCGTTGAATGATTGCGAACCACCCGACACTTGCATCACGGCAAGGGTGCGTCCCTGCGTCGGGCGCACGCTGCCCGTCTCCAGCGGCAGCCAGTCGATCTGCGATTTGAACACGCCCGTGACGGCCCCATGCCGCTCTGGACTGCACCAAACTTGCCCTTCCGACCAGAGCGACAGCGCGCGCAATTCCTGCACTTTCGGATGCTCGGGCGAGACGCTGTCGACCATGGGCAAGCCATGCGGATCAAACACGCGCGTGTCGGCGCCAAAGTGGCGCAGGATGCGTTCCGCCTCCAGGGTCAGCAGCTTGCTGTACGAGCGTTCGCGCAAGGAACCGTACAGCAGCAGGATGCGCGGCGCGTGAGTAGAAACCGTGAGCGGCGCCAATTTATCCAGGCTGGGCAGGTCCAGGTGAGCGGCGCTGATGTTGGGCAGCGCATTCGATAGTTCCTCGGGAAAATCATCCATCTCAGGCTACCGGCTTGCCGCCGTCGCCCACCACGGGCTGACCATCTTCCTTGACGAAGGCGCCTAGCTGCGGCAGCGGCAAGATCTCCAGCACTTTTTCGGAAGGCCGGCACAGGCGCACGCCCCGTTCCGTGACGACGATGGGGCGGTTGATCAAAACAGGATGAGCTTGCATGGCATCGAGCAGGGCCGCATCGCTCAGCTCAAGATTGGCCAGGCCCAGTTCCTCGTACAGGGCGCCCTTGTCTCGCATCACGGCGCGCACGGACAGTCCGGCGCGCTTGATCAGGTCGACCAATTCTTCACGCGATGGCGGGTGCTTGAGGTAATCGATGATGACGGGCTCGACGCCCGTATTGCGGATCAGAGCCAAGGTGTTGCGCGAGGTGCCGCAAGACGTGTTGTGATAAATCGTGACACTCATGGTGTGCTTTCGTTGGTTATATGGCCGCTGTCCGTGACGCAGCAAGGGGCGCCGGCGCAGCAGTTCTCGGTCAAAAAGGCCAGCAAGCCGTTCATGCCCGCATAGTTAGCGGCGTAGATGATGGAGCGCCCAGCCTTGCTCGCCGTCAGCAGATCGGCGTGCGCCAGTTCCTTCAAGTGAAACGACAGCGACGATGGCGCAATGGCCAGCGCCTCGGCGATTTTCATCGCGGCCATGCCCTCCGGCCCCGCTTGTACCAGCAGGCGGAACACGGCCAGCCGCGATTCCTGTGCCAATGCCGCCAAGGCAACGATGGCGGAAGCACTCGTCAGCGGCGTTACCCGACTGGCTATTGTCTTTTCATTTTCCATATTTCAATAATACTCGAATTATGGAATTATTTCAAGCGACAGCCCTGGCATCAGATGGCGCATCAGGCGCGATGGGCTGTTGGCTTAGCGTACCGATGTATACGATTTTCTGCTACTCCACACCCAGTGCCTTGAACACCGCATCCACCGGGTCCGAGTAAAAGCTTGTCTGAATCTGGGCAAACAACTCCCCAGGAACCGTCGCAATATCGGTCACGCTCGACATTGACAGCAAAATGCGTTTGGCGCCGGCATCAAACGCGACCTGCATGCACTCAGCCAGATTGCGCACCTGCACGATGGTGCCGCCCAGGCTCAACCGCAGAGGTCTAACCGGCAACTACGGATTCATCCTCAAACGGCACATGCCGCCCGGCCAGCGCCTCACGACAATGAACGCCCATGCAGAGACCGTTGGCCAACTTAGGACGTAAAAGTCAACATGGATCAAGTCTCAGCTCTGCCTGGTCCGGATGGTCCGTTTCTTCGAGCCAAACTGAGAGCTGCCTACGCGCGTGCGGTGGTCCATCGGGATGGCTACCGGTAAGCCATTCGCCCTCGCCGGCCTTTACAGGGAATGGAAAAAAAAGAATGAAAAGAAGTCGTTTTCGTTCACCCAGCTGACTATCAACGCCGACGACCATTCTTTCATGAAACGCTTCCACCGCCAAGGTGAGGAAAAACGCTCGCTAGTCATCGTTCCAAGCGCTGACGACGACTGGCTTGGATGCAAAAAACCGAATGCGCGAGAACATACTTTCAGCCGTGCCCGGCCGAACTGATGTGTGGAGAGCCTGCACCAAAGGTAGTGCCGATTGCCAAACAAACTGAACTATTTTGAGCTTGAGTCAGCATCCCTCGTCGTCACTGCCCTTATGCCGTGGCCCGTTGATTAGAGGCTGGCGTGGCTGCTGCGTTGATTCATAACCATTACCCTGATATCCCGACGAACGCAATCCAACTCTGCCTGGCCCGGGACCGAGCTTTCAGCTGACACACCGCTGACTTCTTGTATTAACGTCCCGTGACAGCTTGCAGTGCGCGTTTACAACTGGTGGGCTGGCCATCCGGTCGCGCGGCCCGAAATGCCTTGTTGTGGATCTTGGGCGGCGCCGGCATGCCGCTGATGAAAGCCCAGGTAACAATGTCGGCGTCGTCATGATTCAGGCCCAACTTGATCACGATATTTTGTATTTCAGTGCAGACCCGGTCAGCCACCGCGGCATCTTTGACCGCGTCGCCACTGTAGGCGCCAGCTGCGGTCACGTACCACGAATTGCGGGTCACCAGATTTTCCATCGTCGCCAGCTCGCGGTTTTCGGCAAGCAGCGAGTAATTTAGCACCTGGCGAGCCGACACTTCCTGGCGCAGTGCCGCCAGCGCAGCCGCCCGGGTGGGGGCGCAGCGGATAGCAGGGTTGGCGGGGCAGATCTTCCAATCTGAAAAAATCGATGGCCGCGGCGATTCGAAAGTGATGGTCCAGCTACCCACATGGGTTAATTGTTTTTCCCATGATGACGATTCGGTGGCCGGTAACTGGAGCGACACAACGATACCCCCGGCCCGGTTCCATTTTAGGAAATCGCGGTGTACGGTATGTTCTTCCGACATGCCGTTGGAAAATAGCTGGCCGATCGCCGTGTCGATCGCCTTTGAGCGGTTTTTAGCGGACTCTGCTGTTAAGGAACTGAGTACGCCAGCCTCCGGCACCACTTCCTTGAGTCCCGCAACAAGCAGATCGAGCGACTTGCCAACCATATTGCTGGAATATGCCTTACTACCAGCCACCTTGATATTGAAGGTGGGAATGCTGGCCTCGCCGTCAGCTTTTACCAGGAACAAAGGGAAATTGCCGAGCCGTTGAGAAATCGTGCGTGACCATTGCTCGCCATTCGAATTGCTCTGGTGGCTGAGCGTGACCAGCGGCGCGGTCGCTTCGAAGGCGCCGATTTTCATCCTGACCGACAGGTTCATATCGTATTTTTCCCCCACCAGGTAGCGCGCGAATGCGCTCCGGGATTTGTAGGGCAAAATGGCGATTTCGCCCGGAGTCTTGCTGGACAGTTCGTCAGCGACAGAACTGAAGATCAACACGCGGGTGTAAGCATTGGTAAAAATTCCGCCTTCGGCTTGGGCGGAGCCGTCGTTGTCTGCCAGTGTGGTTAGCGGCGTGACGTTGAGCATCTTGGGCCCAGTTGCTCCCACATTCCCCGGATCTGTCGGCATGGAAGGAGTCGGGGGATTCGACGTCGGTGGCGTGGTGCTGCAGCCGCTGGCCAGCAGCGTGAACAGTACGCCCGGGACGAGGCGGAACAGGCTGGATGAGTTGAACATGGCTACCTCTTCTGGATAGTTGACGGCGTTCCGTTTACAGACGGGATGCTGCGCGTAGGTTGTTTTTCAGGGTTATATCCTTGGCCGCCGTCAGCTCTTGGCTCAGCCGCTCGCGTGCACCTGAAGACAGTGCGAGCTTGCTGCGCTGATTGGCCAGCGCGACTGCCACGCCAAGTTTGTAGCGATAGCTGCTCCCGCGCATATCCTCGATCAACCCATTGATTTCGCTGCTGGACGCTGCCGGCATCAGATCTGCCAGACGGGCCCGGGCATCGCGGCGGATGAAGACGTCGCTTGATTCGAGGTCAACCTTGGCGCGGGACAGTGCATCGTCACGGGTTGGCGCACTAGCGGACTTAGGCATTGCTTTAATTGTCGCCCCGGCGATGTTGAGTTCGCCGGTTGGAGCAGTGCCCGTATTTGGTGGATACATGATAGCGACGCCTTTCTTGTCTAGTCGCGAAATCTCATAGTTCACATTGCTATAGCAGGGACTATTTTCACCTTTTTTGAACACCTGCGCCGGTAGCCAATACTTCAGGTTAGAGTCCTTGTCCCCCTCGCCCACGATGTTTTCCGCTTGGCTGTCCACATCCAGGTTGAACTTGACTTTGTCGCGCTGCCAGTAATTCGGCGGACCGGCGAAATAGTCGAACACATTATTCGGCCCCTCCCATTTGATTTCATCGGCGCAGCGGAGGTTTGGGTTTTGTAGCTCGTGCACCAGGCCAAGTGCATGGCCGAATTCATGCCGAATCACGGCCTTGTCATAGGCGTCGGCCTGGGCCACGACCTGACCCTGGGCAAATTTAGATTCCGTGTACTTCAGGTTGAAATGTTCTAGATTCATTGATGGCGCCAGGGCATCCATCAGCATCTCGCTATCGCGGCCCATGGTTGACCAGTAGCCGCGTTCGGAAAATCCGATGCGGATCTGAAAATGTCCGCTGGCCGGTGATAGGCAGTTGTACCAGCCCCGTTCCTTGCCGAAATCAAACTTGACGCCGGAATACTGGTTCCACTCGCCGGCGACTTCCGCGATCAAAGTAGCGACCGTCTGATTGCCGGAAAACAGGCATACCCGCAACGTGCGTCCGTTTTCCCACTGGCGCGCACCTGGGACCATGACCTGGTCAGACTTTCGCACGCTGGCATTCGAGGGAACGGGCCTGCTGTACAGGTACTGCAGATGCTCGGGTAGCGCTTCGACGATGACGGATGTCTGCTGAGCGTGCAGAGCGCGGGGCGAGAGCAGGATAGCTTGGGACAGGACAAAGATTACCGCATGGAGATGGGGTCGCACGGTGCCTCCGAAATAGTGAGGGAACTTGCAGTGTCACAAAAGCATACCTCAAATCGTCGGGCCAAAACTGCACGCCAATATTAGATTCGCAAGGCAGCGACACTTTTAATTTATTTCGTTACAACTATTGATTAAACGCAGGAACATGGCATTTGTTGGGGAGGACAGGTTTGACTTTCTCCAATGCGCGACCTACATTGGGCGATTAGTTTTTGCACAGGCGAGTGACAGATTGCTTTACGCGCAGTCGGTTTTGGAGGTGGTGGCAAGACGCGGCTCGGGAGCGTGTCAATAATTTTGAAACACCTAGGGAAGTGCTGATCAATTCGGTTTTCTGACGAGGCTAGCGCGCCAAATGCCCGACCGGCGAGCCGTTCAAGCCCGTTTATCGTTCAATTTAACGTGATGCTGCGCGTCTTCCTGCAATCAAGACGGACTACGGGATTCGGTGATCGTAAAACGTCTTCCGGCAAGTACCAAGTTGGCAAAGGCAAACAAGGTAAAAAGCTGTGCAGTGTTCTTGGCCAAGCCGCGATAGCGCGTCTTACGATGACGGAACAGGTTCTTGATGACATGAAACGGATGCTCGACTTTCGCCCGCACGCTGGCTTCAGATGCTCACTTTTCCGTCAGGCGCCCAAGTTTATTGTTGGGCAGCACCTTGCGTTTGGAGCGCTTCATGGCCACGTGCCATGTCACCGACTTGCCGATGTTTTCGGGCCGCTTTTCCACGCCCTGGTAGCCGGCGTCGCCGAGCGCGGAGCTCTCGTCACCGTGCAGCAGCGCGTGCGCCTGCGTCACGTCGGCAACATTGCCGGCCGTGCCGATGACGGTATGCACCAGGCCAGACGCGGCGTCCACGCCGACGTGGGCCTTCATGCCAAAGTGCCAGTCATTGCCCTTTTTCGACTGGTGCATCTCCGGATCACGCTTGCCGTCCTTGTTTTTGGTGGACGGCGGCGCGGCGATCAGCGTGGCGTCGACGATGGTGCCTTCGCGCATCATCAGACCCTTCTCGGCCAAGTGCCCGTTGATCGTGTCGAAAATCTGGCGCGTCAGCGCGTTGGCTTCCAGAAGGTGGCGGAACTTCAGCAAGGTCGTCGCGTCCGGCGCCGACTCGCGGCCCAGATCGATGCCGACAAAGGCGCGAATCGATTGGCTGTCGTATATCGCGTCTTCGATGCCTTCGTCAGACAATCCAAAGCATTGCTGGGCCACATACATGCGCACATGCGCGCCAGTCCGATCGGCGGGCGACCGGCGCCCTCGACCTTCGGATAGAACGGCTCGATCAGCTTGTGCAGCTTGCCCCACGGCGTCACGCTGTCGATTTCGGCCAGGAAGCGGTCGCGCCGCGTTAGTTTCTTCTTGGCGGCGTATTCGAGGTCGGAGAAGCTCTTTTGCATGGTCGATGGCGGACGGTGGCGATACCGATATTGTCTCAGGTCGGACAGCCGTAGGGAACGGTACCAGATGAATAAATCAGTGCCTCCCTAGTTGAATCGGCGAGAGTCTAAGTCTCGTGTATCAGGCAGCTTTATTCTCCATCGGTGGTGGCTGATCCAGGCAGCCGTTGGCAGCGTCTAGACGTGCTCTCAGTGCCGCGGGATCGCGGCAGCTCGGCTATCGTGGCGCTGTGCCGGCGTCACGAATTTCAGGCCGCTATGTTTGTGCTGGTGCTTGCACCATTACACGAATTTCAATGTCCATTCGCGCGCCTCATCGATGCTGTCGAACGGCTTTCCTGGCCAGTTCGGCAGGTATTTACACGTCCGAAAAAAGGACTCTGCGTAAGCATGATCGTTGCTCACCCGGCGCCGGCTGAACGACGGCACGATGCCCAGTTTTTTCAGCGTCGCCAGCATCGTCGCGCTTTTCATCGAGCTGCCCTTATCCGACTGCAGCACAACCGCGCGACCCGCCACACTTACATCCCCGCCCTGAACGACGGGTTTTACGCACAAATCCGACAAACGCCCCGGGGAAAACTAACGATGACATTGTCCAAAAACAAGATGGCTTCGGAACTGGCAAAGCAAAATGGCATCTCGGAATAGACAATCCATACGCCTGCAGCTGGGCTTGGTTAGCAGCCTCATCCGGGTAGAGTTGAGGGGCTGGCCGCGCAACGGTGCACCGATTTGACCAATTAACGGCCCTCGTCTTGTTTGGGCAATGGAAATCAATATGCCGCATGAACACGTAGCCGCGCGTACCGCTCTGGTATTGGAGACGAATAACCTGCGCGGCGGCGCCGACTTGGATGCTGCCGGCGCCAGCCTGCTGCATGTGATCGGCCTGCTGGCGCAACAGAGCGTAGCCCTGAGCGCACTCGCGCAAGTGGTCGTCACGCACGACGGCTTGTGCGAGGGCATTCTCACAAGCGTTGAACGCCTGGCAGGCCGCAGCATCGACTTCGTGCGGATCAATGCCGGCACCGGCTACTACCAGGCCAAGAACGACGGTTTCGACGCCGTCCATGCCGACCGCTGCGACTACGTCTGCTTCGCCGACGCCGACTGCAAGCCCGAACAAGACTGGCTTGAACAGCTGATCGCGCCGCTGACGGACGCAGCGCCACCGGCTGTGGTGGCCGGCCGCACCAGCTACGCCGCCACCGTGGCAGGCACCGCCCTAAGCACGATTGACTTCATGTACTTCCCCAGCCAGCTGCAAGCTCGCGCAACGCGCAACTTCTACGCCAACAACGTGGTGTTCTTGCGCGAGGTGTTCGCGCAGCACCGCTATCAGCCACTCGACGGCGTGTATCGCGCACACTGTCAGGTGCTGGGCCTGCGCCTCCAAGCTGCGGGCGTGGCTCTGCGCTATGCGGCGCGGGCGCACACCGAGCACAAGCTGCCAGATACCGGCTTCGAGCTGCTCAAATTGCGCTGGATGCGCGGACAGGACACGCTCGGCCTGACGCCCCACCTGGTACGCACCTATCTGCCAAGGTCCATGCAATGGCTGAGTCATAGCGGCCCTATCGGGCCGCTATGCGTACTGACGGCGCGGCTGTGGTACAGCCTGCGCGCACTCAACCATCAGGATGCAGCGCCGGTGCGCGGCCTGCGCTGGGTGTCGGCCGTCGTCCTGATTGGGATTTTTTCCGGCCTCGACATGCTTGGCGCACTGTGCCGGGGCCTGGGTATCGGCAGCGTCGCCGCCGACGGCGCCGACGCACAATCGCTGTCCTACCATAAACGCTAACCACGGGAAACACTACCATGACCTTGCACCGTTCCCATACCATTTTGCAATGGGCAGCCCTGAGCACGCTGGCGCTGACCGGTAGCGCCAGCGCCACCGACCTGGAGGGGCGTGGCGTTCACTATTTTGCATCAAGCAGCGGCTGCCCACTTCCCGAGGTGAGCATGCGCGCCGAGATGTGCAACCGCATCGGCCTAGACGACCAGGCCACCACGGCAGCAGTGGACACCAGCTCGCACCAGATCCACTTCAACAACGCCCGCAGTTATGACAAAAAGACCATCGTCGGCGACGTGCTGTTGCAAGGCTCGGCACTGGATGAAGCGGGCCGCCGCATACCGGTCAGCGTCCACCTGATACTAAGCAAATCCGGAGACCGCTGGTCAGTCAGCAGCCATGCGCATACACCGGTCAAGGGAACGTTCAGCGCGGTACGCATCGACCCCTATATGGTGGACGTACCAACAGCAAATGGCCGACGTGTGCTGGTATCGTTCGAGCAAGCCACAAAGCTGGTGTCCGATCCCGCCTTGGGCGCGCGCCTGTCCAGCCACCTGGTGCAGGTACGTGACAATCGCAGTGCGAAGACGGGCGATGCCGACATTTCCATCGCGCTCGGTGCAGGTAAGGCAGCCAAGTCGGTGATGCGCGCACGGCTGCACAGCGATCCGCCAAGCGCTGGCAACGCCGGCGGCCTGCTGGCACACGGCACTTGGTCATTCGAGCTGGAAGCGCTGACCGGCAAAATCCCCGACCACGTAGTCCAGCGCGAACTGTTCCTGTACGGCCTGAGCGACCAGCCGCTGCTCAAGCCGCTGATGAAGCGTGGCTTCGCCGCGCGCGACAAGTTGACCATCGGCGCCGTGCACGGCCAGGGCTACCTGCGTTACGGCGACCAGCAACAGGCCTTTGCCGGGGCCGGCGATGCGGCGGCAGCTTTCCTGCAGCAAAGCTTTATCGGGCTCGTGCTGGGCAATCAGCTGGCGGCGGGCGATGCGCTTGCACGCTGATGAATGGCCGCTGCCGGCCAGCTTGGCAGAGCCGCCACTACGCGGCTTGCCGGCCATGCAGGCGCGCTGGATCGACAGCATCAAGCGTGCCGCCCTGCGCCAACTGCATGCCAGCGTGGCCGGTGAACGGCTGCTGTTGCGTATCTACCTGATCGGCGAGGAGGCCAGCGAAATCGCGCTGCAGTCTGACCTGCTGGGTAAGCCGCCGGCCTGGCTGGCACGACAAATGGGAAAGCACCTGGCCGACGAACGGCGTCATGCGTCGCTGTTTGCGGCTGCGCTTACGGCGCGGGGCGGGACAGCGCCGGTGCCTTTGTCCGCGCGGCCCGATGCGCTCACTCTGCGCAAGATCGCGCAATGGCGCACACTAGCGCATCGCTACGGTAGCAGCTTTTCCGCAGGCCACCTCATCCCGGCGTTCGCTGTCGGCTTGTGCGCCGAACAGACGTTCACCCGCGTTCTGCGGCGCCATTGCGCGCTGATTGGCGCAGTTCATCCGCTACATCCTCTGTTGGTTGGCGTGCTGAGCGATGAAGACCGCCACGTTCGCTTGTGCCAACATACGCTGGCGCGTCTGGTGCTGCCGTCCGAACACGGGAGCCTAGCATCGCTGCTCGATGAGATTCGCGCCATCGACCGTGCCTGGGGCATTTCCAGCGCGCTCATCATGTATCTGGCCGGCGCCGCGTTGCGGCTGTGGCCCGCACGTCCATGAACGCTATCAAGGTCACCTATCTGGCAACGGCCGACGCCCGAGGCCACCTGATGCGCGCGCAACTACTCACGCATGCGTTGCGCGAATACGGTGCCGATGTCGATGTACTGACCACATCGGACGAAGGGGTCGCTTTCCTGGCCGGCTTCGGCATCACTGCGCACGTGCTGTCGCATGACTACGCAGTCCAGTTCGACACCAGGCAAAACATGCTACCCGCAGAAACCGACGCAAATATCGCCAACTATCTGTTTCGACCGTCGCGCATGTGCCGCGACATTCTGCAACTACGCGTCGCTCTGCGCAGCGCGGACTTAATCATCAACGACTCCTTTCACCCGGCGTTGCTGTTCATGGGCTGCATGCCGGCATGGCGGGGCAAGGTGGTACACGTCTACGGCGCCAGCTTGCGGCAGGCGGTCCAAAACAATTTTTCCGGGCGACTACCAGCTATCGTGTCACGCCTATTCCATCGCATCGTCGGATGGCAAATCAACGCCAGCTTAGCGCGCATTGAGCACGACTTCAGCTACGAGGCGACTTGCGACAGCGGCACATTCCGCCTGCCGACGCCGGTCGTTGTGGCTGCGCTGTTTGACGCCCCAGTGCCGCGCGCACAGGCTTGCGCAGCCGTCTACCTCAATCCCCATTTCCGTGACCCCTGCCTGGCCGATGGCATCGAAACCGGCTTGAGCCTCGCCGGCATGCACGCAACGCTGGTCGGCGAGGGCTATGCCGGACGCGCGCGATGGGAGGCGCAGGACGCCGACTGGGTGCGGCAAGCTGCCGCCAGCAACCTGATCGTCTCGGCACCCGGCATGGCGGCGTTGTCGGTGGCGCTAGTCTACGCTCGGCCCATCGTGCTGGTGCTAACCGAGCAACCGGAGCAGAAAATCAATGCAGCACGCGCGGCAGCGCTGGGGCTGGCACATCGCATCGTCGTCTGGCGCGACGACGCGGCAACGTTCGCCCAAGACCTGTGCAGCGCGTGCGCCGATTTGCTACAAAGCGCCCCCACCTTGCCTGCGCCGGAAGGCCGCGCGGTAGCCGGCGCACGCCTGCAGAGCTGGGTAGCGGTGCTGCACGAGCTGGCCGCGCGGTCTGTCCAGCGATGAGGCGTCCATCATGAAGCCCCCATTGCCGGCGCATCTAACAAGGATCAGCAATCTGCGCGCACTACTTGCCATCGCGCTTGACTGGGCGCTGATTGCTGCCTGCTTCGTCGCGGCTATCCGCTTTTCCCATCCGCTAGTGTTCCTGCTGAGCGCGATCCTGATTGCCCGCACGCAGCTCGCACTAGCCGTGCTGATGCATGATAGCGCTCACGGCACCCTGCTATCGCATCGGCGCCTGAACGACATCGCAGGCCAGCTGTTCGCGGCAGCGCCACTACTGCTGGTGATGGACTTCTATCGCCGCGGGCACTTGCAGCATCACCGCGCGCCGATGGTGGCCGATGATCCGGTCGCCAACATCTTCGGCATTAACGACTACCCCGTGACGCGTAAGCAATTAGTGTGGCGTTTGTTCAAAGATGCCACCGGCATTGCTTACTTCCTCAGCGCGCGCAATCTGGTGCGCGCCAGGCAGCGTGGTCGCAATCAGCACAAGGCTGCCGGCCACAGCAAGGGGTTCTACGCAATCGCCAGCATCGTTGCGGTGCAGGGCGTGATGATCGGCCTGCTCACAGCGGCGGGACATGCAGCGCTGTATTTCGGGCTTTGGATCTTGCCAGCGCTGACCTTGCTACCGCTGTTCGGGCGCATACGCGCGATCACCGAGCATGCCGGCTACCGGGCGTCGGAAGATCAGCGATTCAGTGCGCGTACCGTCGTGCGGCGCAGCTGGCAAACCTTTTTCGTCGGACCGCATCGTATCCATTACCATATCGAGCATCATGAATATCCAAACGTCCCCTTCTATCACCTGCAGCAGGTGCATGCGCTAATGGCGCAACAAGGCCGCCTGCCGGCGGCCCACTTGTATAGATCGTATGGACAGGTGCTGAAAGACGTCAGCCAACTCAAGCAAACTGCTAAACACTGAACGCATGCTTTGCATCCGTACGCGATCAATTGCTGAGCTAAGCGTCTATGCCATGACGAATCATTTGCCAGAGCAGCCAGCAAATAAGAAGAAAGCATATCTGCTTGGGCTACTCATCGGATTTCTCCCGATCCTTGCCTTTTTCCTGCTCATCATCGATCACCCGACTACATTGCTTGGGATATTCACAGGTATCAGCGTGCCTGATTTCAATGACAGAACACTGAAAATCGCACTTGCGTGCGTCGCTATGTACCTGTTTCTTTGAGCATCGTTCAAGCTGCAAAAATCAGGCCTAATCACAATGGGCGAGCAGTATGGATTGGTTTCTATTGCCCGTCCTCGCCGCCGTGTATTCCATCTACGCTGAACACGGCCTTGCACAGGCCAAGACCAGCCTGTAACGCTTGGCGCGGATTACAAGGCGGCGTCGGCCAGCAACTCGGGGCGCAGCGCGCGGATGCGCAGTTCCGTGAAGTAGCCGCCGGCCTCGTTGTAGCGCAGGTAGTGGCGGGCGCAATTGAGGCAGCGCGCCACCTGGCTCAGGTTGGCGGGATAGTAGCGCGGCGCGATGGGTGCATCGACGCTGTCATAGCGCGTGCCATTGGGATGGTACTCTTCAAACGTGGGCTCCTCGTACGGGTCTTCGCGCAGGGTGCCGACCTCCTCGAAACGGTCGAGTTGCAGCGAGGTGGGCAGGCGCTGCCACGCGGCCAGCGACACCGTGCAGCAGCTGCATTTTTTTGTCACCAGTGCCGAAGCGGCGGCCAGCACGGACAAGGCGGGAAAGTCGATGAATAACATGCGTCAACCAATACAAGGGGGCGGCCCCAGGCAACGAGCCGGGCCGCACCCCCTATTTTAGCGCAGACTTTTAGCGCAGGCCCGCCCTGCCGATACGCTTACCCCATTTTGCCAGCCCCAGCTCGAGCAGCATCAGAGCGCAGGCGGAAATGAACAGCAATGGCATCAGTGCACACATGGCGGCGCCAAGCAGCCAGGCCAGAGCTGAAGGCGAGGTCCAGGCGCCGGGCAGCAAGCGGGGCAAGCCCAGTGAGCTTGGCAAGCGCCGCTTGAAGAACATCACCCAGCCCGATACCAGCGAGAACAGCACGCTGGCGCCAAACAGCAGTAACAGCGCCTGGTTCCACCAGCCGAACTCACCCCGGTGAAACGGTATGCCGATGGCGGTGGCTTTGCCGAACGCCGTCTGCGCCTCCCACCCGGCGTAATACAGGGGCTTGCCGCTATAGGCATCGAATTGCAGGTCGAAGCGCAACGTGGGCTGGCTGCGGTCGGCCATGGTGGCGCGCCACACATCGTCCTGGCTGGCCGGCGCTGTCAGCTGCAAGGCGATGGCCGGTGCATGGCTGCGCGCCACCTGCCAGGCGTCCTGCCAGTCGAGCGGACCTCCCGCGCCATGCTCGCTTGAGTGCAAGCCGCGCGGCACGGGCGGCGGCGCCTGGCCGCTGATGTCGCGCAGCGCGCGTATGCGCCCGCCCGCCTGCTGGCTCCACGTCAAGCCCGTCGCCAGGATGACCAAACTGATGACGCCGAGCGCCACGCCCAGGAAGGCATGCCATTGGCGCCAGCCATTGCGCCCCCGCGCGCCACGCTTGGGCAAGCCCGATTGGCTGCCGCGCGGCCACCATAGGACCACGCCCGTCACCAACATCACCATCAGCCAGCTGGCCGCCAGCTCGATCATCCAGCGCCAGCCATCGTTTTGCAGCAGGCGCGAATGCAGCTTTTTAGCCCAGTTGCCGAAGCGCTCCGCAACCGCCAGGCTGCCCAGCACTTGCGCATCATACGGATTGACGTAGACGATGATGGCTTGCGCGGGCAGGCCGAACTTCGGTTTGCGCGGCGCGCCATGTCCGCCATGGCCCGCATGCTCGTCCACGCCGCCGCCGGGTGGCGCGAACGCCACCTGCACCGCGTCGTCCCCTTGAAATGGCGGCACCACGTGCTGCACGGTCCAGCCACGCGGCGCCGCCTGTTCCGCTGCCGCGACGGCGGCGTCCAGCGCCAGCATGGACGCTTGTGGGGCCACGTGGTCAAGTTGCTGGTACAGCCTGGCCTCGATCTGCGGCGTGAACACATACAAGATGCCCGTCAAGGTAGCCACCAGCGCAAACGGCGAGGCGATCAGCGCGGCCCAGAAGTGGATGCGCCAGTACAGGCTTTTACGCCGTGCGATGAGAAAAGTTGCGTCGTCCATGGCCGTCTTCACAGTGCATTGAAGGTATAGCCCAGGCCCAACATCACGCTGCGCGGCGCACCGGGCGTGTACTGGTTCTGGCTGTTCGGCGCGTAACTGCCCACGCCCGAGTAGCTGCTGCTGGCCGAATCGGCATAGCGCTTATCCATCAGGTTGCGCACCTGCGCCCACGCTTCCAGGCCACGCGCCAGCTGGTAGCTGGCGCGCAGGTTCAGCAACGCGTGGCCTTTGTACTGCACCGTATTGGCGTTGTTCATCCAGTAGCGGCCTTGATGCACGGCTTCGAGCGCCACCCTGGCGCCGGCTACAGGCTTGTAGCCGATCTCGACCGAGGTGATGTCGCGCGGCGCCTGCGACATGCTGCGTCCACTGTAATCGAGGCTGGCAGACACCTGGTAGCGCAGATAGCGGTGACGCGCGATCGCCGTGGCGAAGCGCGCGTCGAACGGGCCGCTATCGTAGTTCAGCCCAAGCTCCAGGCCTTCGCTGCGCGTGCGGCCCGCATTGCGGTTTTCGCTGTTGCCCGGCGAAAGCGTATAGCTGACGATGGTGTCACGCCCATCGAGGCGGTACACGGCCGTATCGAGTTTCAGGCGGCCCTGCAAGAAGGCCCAGCGCAAGCCCAGCTCATAGTTGTTGTAGACCGACGGCTGCAGGTCGGCGATGCCCGTCTTGCCATACAGCTGACTCACTTCTGGCGGCGTAAAACCCTGGCTGACGTTGGCATACGCGCTGCCCGCATGGCCGAGCGCGTAGGTGCCACCGAGCTTCGGACTGAGGTGCGAAAAGCTGCGCGACTCGTCCGGTGCGCCGTAATTGACGCTGCCACCGGGCGCCAGCTTGTTGTGGTAATCGTAGCGAATGGCATCCGAGCGAGCGCCCAGCACCACGCGCGCGCGCGCCAGCGGAGAAAATTCCCATTGCGCGAAGACGGCCGTATTCAGAATGTCCGTCTGGTAGTCGCGCACGCCCTGCGGATTGCCGGCATTGGCCAGCGTATAGCGCAGATAGCGGCCCGTGGCGGCATCGCGCACGATGGACAGGTTGTCGCTGACAAAAGGGTTGTCGCTCTTGTCCACGTACACGCCAGCGACCAGGCGCGAACGCAGCCAGGTGAATTCCTGCTGGTGTTTCACATCCAGCCCCAGCGAATCGACGTGGTTGTTATTGATGACACCCTTGCACAGCGTACCGACGCAACTACCGATGGAATACGCGGGAATCTGCCCATGGTCGTTCTTGCGCGTAAACACGGTGACGGTGCTTGTGCCGTTGACCGTCGTCTCGCCTTCCCACGCCAGATTCATGCGCGTGGTCTTGTCTTTGCGGTAAGTAAAGGTGTTCAGGCTCTTGCCGGGCGCATTGCGGTAGTCATTTTCAAACAGACTGCCCGTCATGGCCGCATCGAGATCCGTGTGGACCAGGGTGGCGCGCAGCTGCGAGGTAGGACTGAGCGCATAGTCGGCGCGCAGCGAGAACGAATCCTTGTCGCCATAGCTGTACTCTTGCCAGTTGTCGCGCGAACGGCGCGAACTGTAATGGGAAAAGCGCAGTCCCAGCGGCCCCCAGGTATCGCTGGCAGAGGTGTCATAGCGGCTGAAGCCGGCCACATTATCGCGCCGCACGCCCACCTTGGCCGTCGGCGTGGCGCTGGCGCCAGCGCTGAGGAAATTGACGGCGCCGCCCACGGCATTACTGCCATACAGCGAGGAAGCAGCGCCCTTCACCACTTCCACGCCGCTCGCCCCCGCCATATTCATCTCGTTGAGCGAGTTGTGGTTGAAGACGCCCAGCGGGCGGATCGGAATACCATCTTCCAGGTACTGGTAGACGGCATTCGTGCCGATAGGCTGGCGGATGCTCATGCTGTGCTGCTCGTTGCCCAGATCATTCCAGTACACGCCGGCGATGCGGTTGAGGATATCGCCCATGGTCTTGGGCTTGTCGCGTTCCAGCAATGCCGCATTGACGACGCCGATGGCTTGCGGCGTCTCGGACAGCCACGATTGTGCGCGCGAACCGGAAACGACGACGGTATCGATGGCGTGATCGGCTTGCGCCTGCGCGCAGGGGTAGGCCAAGGTGATGGCCACGGCCAGCACCAATAATCTTTTATTCATGTGATTCTCGTTTAAATGTGCGGATGCCGCCCGTCACGCTCAAGGGCGCAAGAGGCAAGCACTAAAGATGCTAGAAATTAAACGAGGCCGGGCGGCGCGCGCGATTGCGCGGTAGACCAGATGAACAGCGGGGACGGCGACTGGTAGTACAGGGCCGGGAAAATGGCCGTGCCGCTGGCCACAAGCAGCGGCAGCACGGGACTGGGCGGCAAGCCTATGGAGCCCGCATGCGTGGAACAGAAGGCACAATGCTCCATCTGCATGGCCTTGCCGCCGGTCTTGCCGTCGGCGGCGCCGTCATCGACCTGGACAAGCTGGACGAAACGGATGCCGGCCACCGAACAGATTTCCGCCCAGCCCGAGCCGGACTGCTGCTTGGCATTGGCGACGGCGTGGGAAATCGACGGCGCGAGCGCCGCCAGCAGAATCGCGAAACAGGCGATCCAGGCGGCGCAGCGGCGTGTGAAAGAGGTCATTCCCATGCCGACATTTTACCAGCGGCCGGCGGGACTGGGTAGCAGAAAGCGGCTCAGGCGGCCGGGCAGGCAGCGTGGCCGTTGTCAAAAGCACGCACCACATTCGCCACATCGGCAGCGATGCGCCCGACGGCGCGGCGGTGGCCCTGCACCAGTTCAGCGTAGCCTGCGCCCACTTTTTCATTGGCGATGGTGCGGCAAGTGAGCACCTTGTTGCTGGCCAGTTGGCGCGCGCTCCACACGGCATCGATCAGCGCATACTGGCCCATGACGGACTCGAAGCGCTGCACATTGGTGCTGATGCGGTACACGGGCAGGTTGTCGGAGTGCGGCGTGCGAAATACATCGATGGCGCCCAGGTCATTCGTCAAGGCCGTCGACAAGGCCTGACCGATCTCGCCGGCCAGCGGGCCCGCCCAGCGCTGCTGCTCCAGCAATTCGATGCGTCCAGACGGCGCCGTCACGACGAACTGATTGCGGCTCACCTGTTGTGGCACGCTGACGGCCAGCACCTCGACATAATATTTGACGGCTTTGGCCGGCTGCGCATCAACGCCGCCACCGAGCGTATAGAAATACTCGGGCTGGGGCGTGGAGCAGGCGCCCAGCAAGACGCTCGCCAGCAGCGCAGCGCAGCTCACAAGGACGGGCTTCATCATTTTTCATCTCCTTTTTTACCGCGGATCAGGGACTCGGGATGCCGTTCCAGATAATCCGACAGGGCATTGAGCGATTGCAGAGTTTGCGTCAGCTGCTGCAAGGCCTGGCGCACATCTGACTGCAGCGGCGAATCCTTTTGCAGTACCTGTTCGGCCGTACCGAAGGTCTGTTTCGCCGCCGTCAAAGTGTCGCGCATTTCCGGCACCACCTGGCCATCGAGCTGCTTGAACAGGGTATTGGCCTGCTTGATGGTCGCGTTCAAATTGTTGCCAAGCTCGGCGTAGGGCACTTGGTCCAGCTTGCGCGCGATACTGGCGATCTGCGTCTGCAGTTCATCCAGGGTATTGGGCACGGTGGGCACTTCCAGCGGATACCTGTTCAAGTCCAAGGCCACTTTCGGCGCTTTCGGGAAGAAGTCCAGCGCGATATACAACTGGCTGGTGAGCAGGTTGCCCGTGCGCAGCTGGGCGCGCAAACCACGACTGACCATGCGTTCGAGCAACTGATGACCGGCCGAGCCTTCCGCATCATCGACGGCCGCCTTGAAGCGCGTGCCCAGGCGTGCAGGATACAGATTGACGGTGACAGGCATGCGGAAATTATTTTTCACGGGGTCGAACTCGATGCCCACCGAGCGCACCTCGCCCAGTACGATGCCACGGAAGTCGACGCTGGCGCCAGGCTGCAAGCCGCGCAGGGACTGGTCGAAATAGAATACGGTGGTAATGGCGTCACCATCGGGCTCGCGCATGGCACTGGCCTCGTCGGCCGCCAGGCGGTAGCTGGTGCCAGCGGGCGCCGGATCTTCCGGCTTGCGGCCATTTTCCGCCTCGAAGGCTATACCTCCCACCAGCATGGCGGCCAGGGACTGCGTATTTAGCTTGAAGCCGTTCGAATCGAGGCGCACGTCGACGCCGCTGGCATGCCACCAGCGCGCATTCTTGCCGACGAATTGATCGTACGGCGCATTCACGAAGACGGACATGCTAATGCCGTTGCCATCCTTGTCCAGCGCGAAGCTGACCACCTTGCCCACGCGCAGGCGGTGGAAAAACAGGGGCGAACCGACGTCGATGGAACCGAGGCTGTCCGCATGCAGCGTGTACAGCTTGCCCTTCTGGTCACCGGCCACGGCGGGTGGGTTTTCCATGCCGACGAAGTTTTCCCTCTTCTGCTCCGACTTGCCCGTATCAACGCCGATGTAGGCGCCCGACAGCAAGGTACCCAGCCCTGTCACGCCGCTGGCACCGATCTGCGGACGCACCACCCAGAAGCGCGAATCGTTGGTCGCAAAACGGCGTGCTTCCTTGCTCATGTCTATCGTTACGAGCACCTTGCTCAAGTCCTCGCCGAGAGTGATAGCGCGCACCTGACCGATGTCGACATCCTTGTACTTGACCTTGGTCTTGCCCGGCTCCAGCCCTTCGGCGCTCTTGAAGCTGACCGTCAGCGTGGGTCCCTGATCGAGGATGGACTTGGCAGCCAGGCCGGCGCCGATCAACGCGGCCAGCAGCGGAATGAGCCATACCAGCGACGGCAGCCAGCGGCTGCCCTGTTCCGCATCGGGTTCAGGCAATCGGTGGCCCCCCGTTTCGGCAAGGTCGTTTGCTGCTTTGTCAGCCATGCGGTTCTCCAATCACGGTATTGTTTGCGGCATTTGTCATCATCACGGGCTCTTCCTCTCCAGGCACCTGCTCATCGACGGCGTCCCAGATCAGCGCGGGTCAAACTGCATCGCCGCCAGCATGGTTAGCACCACCACGGCGCCAAAGGCCAGTGCACCAGGCCCGGCCGTGATCACGGCCAGCGAGTTGAAGCGCACCAGCGCCACCGTCAGGGTGACGACAAAGATATCGAGCATGGACCAGCGGCCGATGAATTCGACCATGCGGTACAAGATGGTGCGCTGGCGCGGCCGCCAGCGCGAGCGCCGCTGCGCGGTGAACGCCAGCAGCGCCAGTACGCCCAGCTTGAGCATGGGCACGACCACGCTGGCGATGAAAATGATGATGGCCAGGCCCTTCGAGCCGCTACTCCAGAACAGCACCACGCCGCTCATGATCGTGTCGTTTTGTGCGCCCAACAGGGAATGCGTCACCATCACGGGCAGCAGATTGGCGGGAATGTAGAGGATCATGGCGGCGATCAGCAAAGCCCAGGTGCGGCTGATACTGTTCGGTTTGCGCACGTGCAGGGTCGAGCCGCAGCGTACGCACGCCAGGCGCTTGCCCTTGCCCTTGTGCAGGGGCGGCGCCACCAGGGCGCAGGCGTGGCAGGGCACGACCTTCGCGCTCTGCGCGAAGCCCTGGCAGGCGATGCCAGGCTGCGCCTGCGGCGTCAAATCATCACCCAGGTTCCACAGCGCCTTGGGATCGAAGGAGACGACGATGGCCAGCAGCAGCGTCAGCGCGCCGAAGGCGAACAGTCCCGGTTGCGGCAGCACGGTGGCCAGGCTGCTCATCTTGACGACAGTGATCAAGATGCCGATCATCAGCACCTCTGTCATGCCCCATTCGCGCGCTATCTGCACGGCGCGCAGCACGCGGTTAAAGCCGGGCACCTTGACGCCGCTACGCAAGCCCAGCGCCACATACAGCAGGGACGCCAGTTCAACGGCCGGGAAGACGATGGTGGACAGGAAGACCATGCTCGCCACCACCTGCATCTGCTCGTACCACAGCACGCGGATGGAGCCGAGCAAGGTGGCGCTGGAGGTCAGTCCATTGACGTCGAGTTCGACGATAGGAAAGAACTGCGCGATCAGGAAGGCCAGCGCGGCGGCCAGGGTCAACGCCAGCACCTTGTCCAGACCTGCGCTGGCGCCCCGACCCGATGCGGCTCGGTACAGAACCGAGCGGCAACGGCTACAGCGCGCCTTCTCACGTGGACGCAGCGGACGTTTGCGATACAACACGCCGCAGTCATGACAGCTAATCAGGTCGTATTGGTGCACAGTGTGAAGTTTGCCGGCGCGCAAGCGCGACTATTTCATATTAATGCCGCCCATCATGACAGAGTTGGCATTTTCCTGCACTGCAGCACTATTCTTTTTCACTCTCCCGCAGCAGCGCCGGCACGGCGCGGCCGATGACGGCCTATTTTTCTCCCAGGAAGTCGAGCAGTGTCAGGGCGACGATCTTGCTGGCCTTGCGCAAATCGTCGAGCGCCAGGCGTTCATCGGCCTTCTTCGCGTTCGATTCGGGTACCGTGCGCGGTCCGGCGCCATACAGCACGGCAGGAATGCCGCGTTCGCCATACAGGCGCGCATCCGCGTACAAGGGCGTGCCGACGGCGGCAATGGTTACGCCCAGAATCGCCTGCGCGTTCTTTTGCAGGCTGCCGACCAGTTGCTCGGAGCCTGGCAAGGGGCGCAGCGCGTGCGACAGCAGCAGGCGACGGATCTCGATGCGGATGCCCGGCTCGCCGCACACGGCATCTTCGATCAGCGCGCGCACCTGCGCTTCCACCGCCATCGGATCTTCTTCCGGAATCATGCGGCGGTCCATCTTCATGACCACCTTGCCCGGCACCACATTGGTATTCGTGCCACCGTCGATACGCCCCACCAGCATGGTCGGGGAATCGATGCCCGCCACCTTGGACTTGATCTTTTTCAGCTCCGGCAGCTGGCCATAGATGGCATTGAGGATCTTGTTCGCTGCCTGCAGCGCATCATGCCCCGTTTCGGGCATGGCGCCATGCCCCGACTTGCCGTGTACGGTAATTTCGAGCTGCAAGCAGGCGTTGTGGGCGGTGACGATCGCGTAGCTGAAACCGGCGGCGATAACGAAGTCGGGTTTCGTCAGCTGCTGTTCCAGCAGCCAGCCCGGCCCCAGCAAGCCGCCGAATTCCTCGTCATATGTAAAGTGCAGTTCCAGCTGGCCTTGCAAGGGAACGCCCAGCGCTTCAAGCGCGCGCGCGGCAAACACATAGGTAGCGAAATCACTTTTTGACACGGCCGTCGCGCGGCCATACATAAAGCCGCCCTCGATCTGGCCGCCATACGGCGGATACGTCCAGTTGTCACCAGGCGGCACCACGTCGCCATGCGCATTGAGCGCCACCGTCGGCCCGCCCGCAGCATAAGGCCGGCGCACGATCAGGTTGGTGATGCTCTGCATGCCGTACGCCGCTACCTGCTCGGCTGGCACCGCGTGCTTTTCCACCTGCCAGCCATAGGCTTGCAGCAGTTGCGCCACCAACTGCGCATGCGGTGCGTTATTGCCCGGCGGCGTATCCGTCGGCTGCTGCACTACCTGCTGTAAAAATGCGACTTCCTCGTCGAAGTGATCGTCGATCCAGGCGGTGATCCGTTCTGCGTGCGTTGTCATTTTGCTCCTTGCATGGTCTGTTGTAGCCAGGCGCCCAGTTCATTGCGCTCGGCGTCGGTGATGTTGGTCAGGTTCCCGATCGGCATGGCTTTGAGCTCGATGGCCTGCTGGTAGATTTGCGCTGCGTGCTGGCGAATCTGCGCTTCATTATCGAGCATCATGCCCGCTGGCGCGGTGGCAAAACCGGGCTGCGTGGGCCGCGCCGAGTGGCAGGTAGCGCAGCGCTGGGCAATGATGGCATGCACGCTCTTGAACTGCGCTGCCGGATCCAGCGCAGGCGCCCCCGCCACAGCCACGGGCGCTTTCGGCGCGATGGCCACGGCCACGCCCAACAACAGTGCCACGCCGATGGCCGGATAGCGCCACTCAACCCGGCCCTTGTGGCGCAGATTGAAGAAGTGGCGTATGAAGACACCGGCCGCCATGATCAGCGCCAGCACCAGCCAGGCGTGATCGTTCCGGTAGGTCATCGCGTAGTGGTTGCTGATCATGATGAACAGCACCGGCAAGGTAAAGTAATTATTATGCACGCTGCGCTGCTTGGCTTTCAGGCCGTGCTTGGGATCGGGCAGCTTGCCGGCAGCCATGGCTTCGACCATCTTGCGCTGACCGGGAATGATGAGCATGAGCACATTGGCCACCATGATGCTGCCAATCATGGCACCCACGTGGATGTAGGCGGCGCGCCCGCTCAACAAGTGCGTCAGCACATACGCAGCGCCGACGATCAGCGCAAACACCGTCACGCCGAACCACAGTTCATGCTTGGCAAGCGGGGAACGGCATAGCAGGTCGTACACAGTCCAGCCTATGACCAGGGTGGCGATGCCGATACCAACGGCTTGCGCGCTGCTGATGTCGGCCACGGATTTGTCGATCATCATGGCCTGGGCATTGAAGTAATAGGCAATCGTCAGCAGCGCAAAGCCGGACAACCAGGTCGAATACGCTTCCCACTTGAACCAGTGCAGTTCCTTCGGCAGTTCGGCCGGCGCCAGCAGGTATTTTTGCGGGTTGTAGAAGCCGCCGCCATGCACGGCCCATAATTCTCCGGAGACGCCCTTCTTCGCCAGCTCGGAACCGGGTGCCGGCGGGCGGATCGAGTTGTCGAGCCAGACGAAATAGAAGGACGCACCGATCCAGGCGATGCCCGTGATGACGTGCAACCAGCGAACGATCAGGTTCAGCCACTCAAGGCCGTACGGAATCAGGTAGGCAAATACTTCCATAAATTTCCTCAAGTCAGACCGAAGCCATATTCGTGCCAATCTACACAAGATAAACGGATTTACCGCCCTTCACATGAAAAATATCGTATATTTGACATATTCAAATCGATATACAACGAAGCCGCCACCCCATGTCCAGCCTGCCACAACACCTCGACCTGCACTTGATCCGCATCCTTTACCTGCTGCTGGTGGAAAAGAATGTCTCGCGCGTGGCGCTCAAACTCAATCAGCCGCAGCCGTCGATTTCCGCCTCCTTGCGCAAGCTGCGCGAATTAACGGGCGACCCGCTGCTGGTACGCGGCGCGCGCGGCATGGTCCCCACACAGCATGGTGAAAGCCTGCTCAATCCGGCCAAGCGCATCCTCGACCAGACCGAGAGCCTGTTCATCAAGAAGACGCCGTTCGTGGCCCAGGAAGAGGCGCGCACCTTCCATATCGCTGCGCCCGACTACCTGGACAGCCAGTTCCTGCCCAATGTGGTGGCCATGCTGCGTCGCGGTTCGCCGAAAAGCCGCGTGGTGCTGCACAGCCTGGGGCCGGGCATCGACCATATCCGCCAACTGTCCGACGGCGGGCTGGACCTGGTCATCGCCAACTGGGACGAGCCGCCCGCTCATCTGCACATCTCGAAGCTGTTCGAAGATCCCATCATCTGCGCCATGCATGCGGAAAACGCCTATGCGCGCCGCACGGCCAGCGACGCCATGACGCTCGACGATTATCTGAGCCTGCCCCACGTGGCGCCGTCGCAGATGATGCCGGGCTACCATGGCGTCATCGATGCCTTTCTGGAGCGTCAGAACCTGCAGCGCAACGTGGTGGTGGAGTCGGCATATTTCGGCCTGATTCCCTATATGCTGACGCAGACCGACCTGGTGCTCACCACGGGCCGGCAATTCATGCGCTTCTATGAAAAAACCCTGCCGCTGAAGACGTATACGGTGCCATTGAAATTCCCGCCCATGCGCTTTTACCAGCTGTGGCACCAGCGCGTGCACCAGGCCCCAGAACACAAATGGCTGCGCGACCTGGTCAGCGCTGCCGCCAAGGCGCTGGTACAACGATAGCCGCTATCAACGCGCGCATATAATGGACGCAGGAACGGGGCGCTATCATCACCGCTTGCATGATCGGAAAACCATGACCACCCTTTCAGACCTGAACACCGGCAGCCAGGCCGATTTTATCGCGCAACTGCATGGCATCTATGAACATTCGCCCTGGATCGCCCAGCGCGCGGCCGCAGCCCGGCCGTTTGCCAGCCTGACGGCACTGAAGACGGAACTCCAGCGCGTACTCGCGCTGGCCTCCCCCGAAGAGCAGCTGGGGCTGATACGCGCCCATCCCGAACTGGCCGGCAAAGCCGCCATCGCGGGACAATTGACGGCGGAATCGACGCGCGAGCAGGCCAAGTCCGGCTTGCATCTATGCAGCACCGAGGAATTCGCCACGCTGCAGCATCTCAACGGCGAGTACAACGCCAAGTTCGGTTTTCCCTTCATCCTCGCCGTCAAGGGCCCGACGGGGGAAGGCTTGACACGCCAGGACATCATCGCCACGTTTGCACGACGCCTGAAAAACCGTCACGCCGACGAACTGTCCGAATCGCTGCGCCAGATCAAGCGCATCGCCGAACTGCGCCTCAATGACTTGTTCGACGTGCGCCTGGACTTCGGCCCGGCCATCATGCAGCATGCGGAAACGCTGGCCGCCTGGAGCGACAGCGATGACAACCTGACCTGCGCCTACCTGACGCCGGCCCACCAGAAGACGGCCGCGCAACTGGCCGACTGGATGCGCGACGCGGGCATGCAGGTGCAAATCGACGCCGTCGGCAATGTCGTCGGACGCTACCTGTCCGACGTGCCGGGCGCAAAGACACTGATGACCGGATCGCATTACGACACGGTGCGCAACGGCGGCAAGTACGACGGCCGGCTAGGTATCGTGCTGCCGATCGCCGTCGTGCGCCACCTGCATGCGCGGGGTGAAAAACTGCCGTTTCATGTCGAGATCGTCGGCTTCGCCGAAGAGGAAGGCGTGCGCTTCAAGAGCACCTTCCTGGGCAGCACGGCTGTCACCGGCAAGTTCGACTTGTCGCTGCTGGAACAGTGCGACACGAATGGCGTGAGCATGCGCGAGGCGCTGGCTGGCGCCGGCCACGAGGCCAGCGCCATCGGCGCCATCGCGCGTGATCCGTCCGACTTGCTCGGCTATGTGGAAGTGCATATCGAGCAAGGGCCCGTACTGCTGGAGCGCGATTTGCCGCTGGGCGTGGTGACGGCGATTGCCGGCAGCTCGCGCTACCTGGTCAATCTTGGCGGCGTGGCCAGCCACGCGGGCACCACGCCCATGACCATGCGCAAGGATGCCGCCAGCGCGGCCGCCGAAATCATCTTGCTGGTGGAGCAGCGCTGCAAGCAGGGCGAGGCGCTGGTCGGCACAGTAGGCCAGTTGCAGGTGCCCAACGGTTCCGTCAATGTGATCGCCGGCGCCTGCACCCTGTCGCTCGATATCCGCGCCGCCAGCGACGCGGTACGCCAGGCGGCCGTCGACGACATCCTCCATGGCATCGCCGCCATCTGCGCGCGGCGCCAGATCGACTGCCAGCTGGAACTGCTGCTGTCGGCGCGTGCCGCGCCATGCGCGCCATGGCTGATGGCGCAGCTGGCGCAGGCCGTGGAATCGGTCGGCATCGAACCATATGCGCTGCTGTCGGGCGCCGGCCACGACGCCATGGCCATGGCCGCCATCACCGACGTCGCCATGCTGTTTACGCGCTGCGGCAATGGCGGCATCAGCCACAATCCGCTGGAAACCATGACGGCGGACGACGCCGACATGGCAGCGCGCGCACTGCTGGCGTTTTTGCGCCAGTTCCAGCCCAAGCCCCACGACTAAGAGTCACTCCCGGCGCGGAGCGTCTTCTGTCGCCAGCGCGTCAGCTGCTCGGCCACCTGCGCGATCAACGGTGCCCAGCCGCCTGGCGCAGGCTGGTGGAAAAGGCGCATCGCGCAATACCAGGGACTATCGCTGCGCCCCGCCAGCCAGCGCCAGTCGGGCCGGTAGTGCGGCAACAGCAGCCAGCACGGCGTACCCAATGCGCCCGCCAAGTGCGCCACGGCCGTATCGACGCTGATCACCAGGTCCAGGTTGGCGATCAGCGCCGCCGTATCGGCCATGTCGCCCAGCGCTGCGCCACCGCCGACCAGGGCCAGTGACGCCGAAGTGTCATCCTCGCCGGCACCCTTCTGCAAGCTGACAAACTGCACGCCGGCCACCGCTCCCAGCGGCGCCAGCGCGTCGAGCGCCGCCAGCGAACGCTCGCCATCGTTTTCAAATGCGCGATTGCCTCGCCAGGCCAGGCCCACGCGCAGCGGCGCGGGTGGCAAGCGCGCGGCCCAGGCGGCCACGGCGCACGCATCCGCGTGCACATACGGCACGTTCGACGGTATCGTTTCCAGGACCGTACCACACAGGCCGGGAATGCTCAGCAGGGCGACCCAATAATCGCGTCCGCCCTGCGCGACCGCCTCGCCGATGGCCAGCACCTCGTCGATGCCAGGCACGGTCTGCAGCAGCGCCTTGAGCGGCGCATGGCACAGTAGCGACACGCTGGCCGCGCCCATATCGCGCAGCAAGGGCACGTAGCGGCACAGCAGCAGCATATCGCCCATGCCCGCTTCGGGGCAGATCAGCAGCGACTTGCCGGCCAGCGACTCCCCCTGCCAGCGCGGGAAGTCAAAGTAGTCGCCAAACGCGGACGGTTGCGGCCGCGCTTCGAGCATTTGCCAGCCTTCCGCCAGGCGTCCCTGGCGCAGCAGCAGGTAGGCGAGGTTGTAGCGCGCGTTCGCGTAGGCCGGATCGAGTTCCATGGCATGGCGGTAGCAACGCTCTGCCTGTGTTTCGCGCTGCAGGCTGGCCTGCAGCACGCCCAGGTTGGACCAGGCGGAAGAGCGTTCCGGCTCCAGCGCCAGCACGCGGCGCAAGATTTGCTCGGCTTCCTCCATGCGACGCATGCGCAGCAGCAGCGCGCCCAGGTTTTGCAGCAGATGCGTATCGTCCGGCATGTGCGCCAGCGCGCGCAGGTACAAGGCCACGGCGTATTCGAGTGCGCCCTCCTGTTCCCCCATCCAGGCCAGGTTGGCCAGGGCAAACACGTTGTCGGGGTCAAGTGCCAGCGCCTGCTGGAAACACGCCTGCGCACCCGCCGCGTCGCCCATCGACAGCAGTTCGCCGCCACGCGCAGCGTGCTGCGCGGCCGGACGCTGCCGGGTATCGGTATCGGTATCGGTATCGGAAATGCTCATCGCTGGGCCGCCTGTTGTCGCAAGACGCCCAGCATAGCATCGCCGCGCAGCGACAGCTACACGGCCACGGCCCGCTCCAGCATCGCGTGCAGCAACACATTGCAGCCAGCTTCCAGGTGTTCGGGCTTGGCGTCTTCGATTTCATTGTGGCTGATGCCATCCTTACAGGGCACGAAGATCATGCCGGCCGGCGCCAGCCGGGCCGCGTAGATGGCGTCGTGACCAGCGCCGGAAACCACGTCCATCACCGAGTAGCCCAGCTTTGCCGTGGCATTGCGCACGGCGTCCACGCAGTCGGTGTGGAACGGGCATGGCGGGTAATAGGAAACCCGCTCAAGAGAGATATCGAGTCCCGTAGCGGTGCGCGTGGCGTCGATGAAGGCCGTGATTTCGCCGTGCATGGCGTTGAGCAGATCATCGTTCACATTGCGCAGGTCGATGCTGAATGTCACTTCGCCGGGGATCACGTTGCGGCTGTTCGGGAACACCTGCACCATGCCCACCGTGCCGCGTCCGTATGGCGGATAGCGATTGGCGATGGCGACGACTTCCTGCATGATGCCAGTGGCCACCTGCAACGCATCCTTGCGCAGCCCCATGGGGGTCGGTCCCGCGTGCGCTTCCATGCCCGTCACGACGCAGTCATACCACGACAGTCCCATCACGGCGGGCACCACGCCGATGACCTTGTCGGCGTCTTCCAGCACGGGGCCCTGCTCGATATGCGTTTCAAAATACGCGCCAATGGGATGCTCGCCCGGTACCTGGTCTCCACGATAGCCGATGCGCGCCAGCTCCTCGCCCACCGTTTTCCCTTCCGTGTCTTTCGCCGCATATGCGGTTTCGAGCGAGAAGGCGCCGCAAAACACGCCGGAACCCATCATCACGGGCACGAAGCGCGAGCCTTCCTCGTTGGTCCAGAAGGCCACCTCGATCGGCGCTTGCGTCTTGATTTTCAGATCGTTCAGGGTGCGCACCACTTCCAGGCCCGCCAGCACGCCGTAATTGCCATCGAACTTGCCGCCCGTGGGTTGCGTGTCGATATGGCTGCCCGTCATCACGGGCGGCAAGCTATTGTCAATGCCGTCGCGGCGCATGAAGACATTGCCGATCTGGTCGATGGTGATGCTCATGCCCGCTGCGCGGCCCCAGCCCACCACTAGGTCGCGCCCCTGTTTGTCCAGGTCCGTCAGGGCCAGGCGCTTCACGCCGCCCTTCGGCGTCGCGCCGATCTGCGCCAGTTGCATCAGCGCTGCCCACAATCGTTCACCATTAATGCGTAGATCATCGCGTAGATCAGCCATTTTTACCTCCTGAATTCATGCGGTGGTGGTGGAAAACGCAGGGCGCTCAATATAGCGCCCTGCGCCCTCGATAGCCGTCAGCTGGCCCTGATGGAACACCACCTTGCCGGCGGCAATCGTGGTGCGCGGGATGCCGCGCACGGTGCGTCCTTCAAAGACGTTGAAGCCGCCCTTGGCGAACTGCGTGGCGGCGGAAATGGTACGCGTGCCTTGCGGATCCCACAGCACGATGTCGGCATCGCTACCCGCAGCGATAAGACCCTTGCGCGGATACATATTGAAGATTTGCGCCGCATTGGTCGACGATACCTTGACGAACTCCGAGGGCGTCAGCATGCCGGAATTGACACCCGCGTCCCACACCACGGCCATGCGCTCTTCCACGCCGCCGCAGCCATTCGGAATACGCGTGAAATCGTGCTTGCCGGCCGCCTTCTGTTCGGCGCAAAAAGTACAATGGTCGGTGGCCGTCGTGTGCAGGTTGCCGCTTTGCAGGCCGTGCCACAGCGCCGCTTGATGATGCTTGCCGCGGAACGGCGGGCTCATGACGTGGCCCGCCACAAAGTCGAAATCATCGCTCTGGTAGACGCTGTCATCGATCACCAAATGGCCTGCCAGCGCTTCGCCATACACACGCTGGCCATTCGCGCGTGCGCGCGTGATCGCGTCGAGCGACTCCGCGCACGAGACGTGCACGATGTAGACGGGCGTATTGAGGACATTGGCGATGGCAATAGCGCGGTTGGCCGCCTCGGCCTCCACGGCGGGAGGGCGCGACAAGGGATGCGCCTGCGGCCCGGTAATGCCTTTTTTCAGCAAGGCTTGCTGCAATTGAAAAACCAGCTCGCCGTTTTCCGCATGCACGGTAGGCAGCGCCCCAAGTTCCAGCGAACGGCTGAAGCTTTTCACCAGCGTTTCATCGTCAGCCATGATGGCGTTCTTGTACGCCATGAAGTGCTTGAAGCTATTCACGCCGTGCTCGCGCACCAGCGTGCCCATCTCTGCATGTACCTGCTCGCTCCACCAGGTGATCGCCACGTGGAAGGTATAGTCGCCGGCGGCCTTGGCCGACCACGCGCGCCATTGGTGATATGCCTCGATCAAGGACTGCTTCGGCGCGGGAATGACGAAGTCCATGATGGTGGTGGTGCCGCCCGCCAGGCCAGCCGCAGTGCCGGTAAAAAAATCGTCGGATGTCACGGTGCCCATGAAGGGCAAGTTCATGTGCGTGTGGGTGTCTATCCCGCCCGGCATCACATACAGGCCGCCCGCGTCGAGCATAGTGGCGCCCACCGGCAGCGCCAAATTCTCGCCGACGGCGGCAATCGTGTCGCCCTCGATGAGTACATCGGCGCGGAAGGCACGGTCAGCATTGACAACAGTACCGCCACGTATCAGTGTAGTCATCTTGTCTCCTTATCGAAACGATCAGGACTGCGGCACCTGCTGTACGCGCGCCGCCGTCTTGCCCTTCATCATGACGCCGTAGACGGCTGCGGCGATGGCCACGCCCACGAACCAGGCATAGGTGTAAATCGTTTTAAAGCCTTCAGCCACGTCGGGAAACGCCGTGGGAAAGGCCGCATTCAGGAAGCCCGGGATATTGGGCAGCACGGCGACGACAAAGGCGATCAGCGCTGCCATGTTCCAGCCATTGCCATATGAATAGATGCCGTCATCGCGGTACAGTTGCTTGACATCGAGCTGCGTCTTGCGCACAAAGTAGTAGTCGACGATGAGGATGCCGGCGATGGGACCGAGCAGGGCAGAGTAGCCGATCAGCCACGTAAAGATATAGCCCTGCGTCGACTCGAGCACCTTCCACGGCATCATGACAATGGCGATGAAGGCAGTGATGTAGCCGCCCATCTTGTACGAAATCTGCTTGGGTGCCAGCGAAGAAAAATCATAGGCCGGTCCCACCAGGTTGGCCGCCAGGTTGACGCTCACCGTGTCGATCAACAGGATGATCAGGGCGATCAGCACGGCCGCGCCCGTCATGCGGCTGGCCAGATCGACGGGGTCCCAGATGGCCTTGCCATACATGACCACGGAGCCTGCCGTGACGATCACGGCCAGCATGGCCAGCAATCCCATAGGCACCGGCAAGCCGACCGATTGACCCACGATCTGGTCGTGCTGCGTTTTGGCGAAGCGCGTAAAGTCGGGAATATTCAGTGCCAGAGTAGCCCAAAAACCCACCATGGCCGTCAACGATGGCCAGAAAACACTCCAGAACTGGCCCGCTTTTTTACCACCGGGGATGAATTGGGATGGCTGGTCCAGCAGCGCGCCCACGCCACCGGCCTTGCTATGCACCCAGTACAGCAGCACGAAGCAGATGAGGATTTTCAGCGGCGCCGTGTACGTTTCGAGCTTGCGGATCGATTCCATGCCATGCAGGATGAAATAGAACTGGATGGCCCAGAAAGCCAGGAAGCACAGCAACTGGCTGCCGTTGATGCCCAGGCCTGCGATCTTCTCGCCGCCCAGTTCATGCCCTATCAGCACGCCCATCAGGGTATAGATCATCTGCCCGCCGAACCAGGTCTGGATGCCATACCAGCCGCAGGCGACGATGGCGCGCATCAGCGCCGGCAAGCGCGCACCCATGGTGCCGAACGAAGCGCGCGCCAGCACGGCATACGGGATGCCGTACTTGGTGCCCGCATGGCCGATCAGCAGCATGGGCAGAAGCACGATGGCGTTGGCGAGAAAGACCGTCAGCACGGCCTGATAACCGGACATGCCGCTGTCGATCAGGCTGGCCGACAGGGTGTAGGCGGGAATACACATCACCATGCCCACCCACAGCGCGGCGAAATGGTACCAGCGCCAGGTGCGCTGCGCCGCCGTGGTGGGTGCGAGGTCTTCATTCCAGAGTTGGGTGTTGCCTGAATAGTCTTGGTTCACAGCTATGCTCCATCGGTTGGGAGGGGATCGGTATTATAGAAACGGCTGCAGTTTAGCTTACCGCAAAGACCCGCCGCCGTTTATCTAATAAATACACGCAAAAAGCGTGCCCTATGCCGTCTCCACCAACGCATGCGGGTTGCGTGGGTCCTGTGTCCAGTTCATATAAGGCTTGCCCGTGGCCTGCGGCACCATCGTAATGCAGCCTTGCACCGGACAAGTGATTTCGCACAGGTTGCAGCCCACGCAGTGCTCCTTGATCACTTCATACGTGCGCGTGCCGGCAGCGTCGATCAGTTGCGCGATCGACTGGTGCGAGGTATCTTCGCAGGCCACATAACACTTGCCGCACTTGATGCAGTCATCCTGCTTGATATGCGCGATGACCTGGTAATTCATGTCCAGGTATTTCCAGTCCGTTGTGTTGGCCACAGCCTTGCCGGAAAAATCACTGATACGTTCATAGCCCTTTTCATCCATCCAGCGCGACAGGCCATCCTTCATCTCTTCGACGATGCGAAAACCATGCAGCATGGCCGCCGTGCACACCTGCACGCAGCCGGCGCCCAGGGCAATGAATTCGGCCGCGTCACGCCAGTTACCGATGCCGCCAATGCCGGAAATGGGCAAGCCGCGCGTCTGTGGATCGCGGGCGATTTCCGCCACCATGTTCAGCGCGATCGGTTTCACGGCGGAGCCGCAATAGCCGCCGTGCGTGCTGGCGCCGCCCACGATGGGCAGCGCCACCATGCGGTCCAGGTCCAGCGAGGTGATCGAGTTGATGGTGTTGATCAGCGAGACGGCGTCCGCGCCACCGGCCTTGGCCGCGCGCGCCGGCATGCGCACGTCCGTGATGTTCGGTGTCAGCTTGACGATAACGGGAAGACGGCTGTACTTCTTGCACCAGGCAGTCACCATCTGCACATACTCGGGCACCTGGCCCACGGCGGCGCCCATGCCCCGCTCCGGCATGCCGTGCGGGCAGCCGAAATTGAGCTCGATGCCGTCCGCCCCCGTCGCCTCTACCTTGGGCAGGATGTCGGCCCAATAGTGCTCTTCGCAGGGCAGCATCAGGGAGACAATCATGGCGCGGTCGGGCCAGTCCTTTTTCACCTGCGTAATTTCGCGCAGATTGATTTCCAGAGAACGGTCGGTAATGAGTTCGATATTGTTGAAGCCCACGACTTCGCGGTTCTTGCCATACAAGGCCGAGTAGCGCGACGAGACGTTGACGGCGGCCGGGTCTTCGCCTAGCGTTTTCCACACCACGCCCCCCCACCCCGCCTCGAACGCGCGTACCACGTTATACGCCTTGTCGGTCGGCGGCGCGGATGCCAGCCAGAAAGGATTCGGCGCCTTGATGCCGCAAAAATCGATGCTGAGATCAGCCATTATGCAACCTCCAATTTACTCATTAAATCGGCATGAATGGTGAGTGCGGCCAGCTTGCCATGCTGGACCGCTTGCACCGTCAAGTCCTGTCCCGGCGCCACGCAGTCGCCGCCCGCGTAAATGCCCGGCAGTACCGTGCGAAAGCGCGCGTCGACGGCAATCTTGTCGCCCTCGCGTTTCAGCAGCGAGGCCATCGGGTCATGCAGCACCTGCGCATCGAGGCTTTGGCCGATGGCCTTGAAGATGGCGTCGGCCGCCACGTCGAACGTCTCGCCGGTACCTGTCAAACGCGTGCCCTGCATGCGCGTCTTCTCGAAACGCATGCCGGCAACCTTGCCACCAGCGTCGAGCAAGACCTGCTGCGGCTGGGCCCACGTCAGCATGCGCACCTGGTTCGCCTTGGCGATGTCCTGCTCATGCTCAGTGGCCGTCATGGCGTCGAAACCGCGCCGGTACACCAAGGTGACTTCCTCGGCGCCCAGGCGCTGTATCTGCACCGCCATATCGATGGCCGTATTGCCGGCGCCGATAACGATGGCGCGCCGGGGAACGGGCAGCGCGGCCAAGTCGTCCGCCTGGCGCAGCGCGCTGATGTAGTCGACGGCGGCCAGCAAGCCCGGTGCATCCTCGCCCGTCAGGCCGAGTGCGCGGCTGGCACCCAGGCCCAGGCCCAGAAAGACGGCGTCATACTGCGCGTGCAACTCGCGCAGCTGCAGGTTCTCGCCCAAGGCCTGGTGACATCGGATGACGATGCCGCCTATCTGCAACAGGAAGTCGATTTCCTTCTGCGCAAAATCGTCCGTCAGCTTGTATTTGGCGATGCCGTATTCATTCAGGCCGCCGGCCTTGTCTGCCTTTTCAAAGATCACCACCGCGTGCCCCAGCATGGCCAGGCGGTGCGCGCAGGACAGGCCGGCCGGGCCCGCGCCGACGATGGCAATCGTCTTGCCGGTGGCGGCGGCGCGCTGGAACGGATGTCTGGCGAAATGCATATGATCGACGGCGTAGCGCTGCAGCAGCCCTATCTTGACGGGCTGGGCTTCCGCATCGTGGTTGCGCACGCAAACATCCTCGCACAGGATTTCCGTGGGACAGACGCGAGCACAGCTGCCACCGAGGATGTTCTGTTTCAGGATGCCGGCTGCGGCGCCGTTAATGTTCTTCTCGTGGATATTGCGAATGAAGCTCGCCACGTCGATTTCTGACGGACAGATGCGGCTGCACGGTGCGTCGTAGCAGTACAGGCAGCGGGCGCTTTCGATGGCCGCCTGACGCGCCGTCAGGGGCGGCGCCAAGTCCGTGAAATGGCCCGCCAATGCCTCGTTAGGCAGGGCGGGATGCGGCAAATAGTTCAAGGACTCGATCATCGCGTTTTCCTTATCTTATCCGGCAGTGGTTTTTTGGTTTGGAAGCGTCACTTCATCTGGGGAAAAGCAAATTCCACGCCAGCGCTTGCCGTGTTCGGCCAGCGCTGCATCACGGCTTTGTGGCGCGTGTAGAAACGCACGCCTTCGGGACCATAGGCGTGGTGGTCGCCGAACATGCTGCGCTTCCAGCCGCCAAAACTATTGAAGGCCATTGGCACGGGCAAGGGAATGTTGACGCCCACCATGCCGACCTGGATCTGGCGCACGAATTCGCGCGCCACACCGCCATCGCGCGTATAGATAGCCACGCCATTGCCGTATTCGTTGGCATTGATCAGTTGCACCGCATGCACCACGTCAGGACAGCGCAGCACGCACAGCACGGGACCGAAAATCTCCTCCTTGTAGATATTCATGTCGCGCGTGACGTGGTCGAACAAGGTACCGCCGACGAAGAAGCCATTTTCACGTCCAGGCACCACATGGTTGCGGCCATCGACAAGCAGGGTCGCGCCCTGTTCCACGCCTGAGGCGATCAGGTTTTCAATGCGCTGCTTGGCGGCCAGCGACACGACCGGACCCATTTCCGCACCATCATCCATACCGTCGCGCACTTTCAGTGCAGCCGTGCGCGTTGCCAGTGCGTCGATCAATTTGTCGCCCGCATCGCCCACGGCCACCACCACCGAAATGGCCATGCAGCGTTCGCCCGCCGAACCGTAGGCGGCGCCGATCAGCGCATCGACCGTCATGTCCATGTCCGCGTCGGGCATCACCACCATATGATTCTTCGCGCCACCCAGCGCTTGCACGCGCTTGCCGCTGGCGCTGCCGCGCGCATAAATATATTCGGCAATCGGCGTCGAGCCGACAAAGCTGATCGCCTGCACCACGGGGTGATCGAGCAAGGCATCGACCGTCACTTTATCGCCCTGCACCACGTTGAAGACGCCATCGGGTAAACCGGCTTCTTTCAGCAACCTTGCATGCAGCAAGGAAGCAGAGGGATCGCGCTCGGATGGTTTCAAGACGAAGGTATTGCCGCAGGCGATGGCGACGGGGAACATCCACATCGGCACCATCACGGGGAAGTTGAATGGCGTGATGCCGGCCACCACGCCGAGTGCCTGGCGCATGGACCAGGCATCGATGCCGCGCGAAATCTGGTCCGTGAATTCACCCTTTAACAGTTGCGGGATACCGACGGCAAATTCCACCATCTCGATGCCGCGCGCTACTTCGCCCTGCGCATCGGCAAAGGTCTTGCCATGCTCGCGCGTTAGCATGGCGGCAAATTCATCGGTGTGTTGCTGGCACAGCTGCAGGTAGCGAAACAGGACACGCGCACGCGTCAACGGCGGCGTGGCCGACCACGAGGGAAAGGCGGCGGCCGCCGCCTGCACGGCTGCGTCCACGTCTTCCACGGTACCTAGCGCCACGCGGGCCACGGGTACGCCCAGGGCCGGGTTGTAAACGTCGCCGTAGCGGCCACTTTGCGTGTCGACGTTGGCGCCGTTGATGTAATGGGTGATGGTGTCGAGTTCGTTCATGTGCTTCCTTAATCGAGATTTTTTAATACCTTGGCCAGCTTGCCGAACAGCTCGTCAATATGCTGTTTCTTCAGCACCAGCGGTGGTGACAGGGCGATGATGTCGCCCGTTGTGCGTATCAGCAGGCCATCAGCGAATGCCTGCTTGAAGGCGCTGAAAGCGCGCGCGCCGGGCTTGCCGGCGATGGGCTCAAGTTCGATGCCGGCGATGAGGCCTATGCTGCGCAAGTCGATCACATGCGGCAGTCCCTTGAGCGAATGCACGCCATCTTGCCAATACGCCTGCATGTTTTTAGCCTGGCCGAGGATGTCCTGTTCCTCGAACACTTGCAGGGTCGCCAGGGCAGCGGCGCACGCCAGCGGGTGGCCGGAATAGGTGTAGCCGTGGAAAAGTTCGATGCCCGGTGGCGCATCCATGAAGGCATCGTGGATATACTGTTTGCTGAACACGGCACCCATGGGCACCATACCGTTGGTCAAGCCTTTGGCGGTCGTCATCAGGTCCGGCTCGACATCGAAATAGTCGGCCGCAAACGGCATCGTCATGCGACCGAAACCCGTGATCACTTCATCGAAGATGAGCAGGATGCCGTGCTTGGTGCACAGCTCGCGCAGGCGTTTCAGGTAGCCTTTCGGCGGGATCAATACACCAGTGGAACCGGCCACAGGTTCGACGATGACGGCGGCAATCGTCGAGGCATCGTGCAGGGCGACGATGCGTTCAAGTTCGTCGGCCAGGTGCGTGCCGTATTCTGGTTCGCCCACCGTATAGGCATTCTTTTCCAGGTTGTGCGTGTGCGGCAGGTGGTCCACGCCCGGCAGCAGGGGTCCGAAGTTCTTGCGGTTGCCGCCGATGCCGCCCACGGAAATGCCGCCGAAGCCGACGCCGTGATAACCGCGCTCGCGGCCGATCAGGCGCGTGCGTGCGCCCTGTCCACGTGCCCGGTGGTAGGCCAGCGCTATCTTGAGGGCCGTATCGACAGCCTCGGAACCGGAGTTGGTATAAAACACGTGGCCGAACTTGTGGCCCGTGTACTGCATTAGCTTTTCCGCCAGCTCGAAGGCGGACGGATGCCCCATCTGGAAAGTAGGCGCGAAGTCGAGCTGGCCCACCATCTCGCGGATGGCGCCGACGATTTTTGGCTGTGCATGGCCGCATGGCACGCACCACAATCCGGCCGTGCCATCGAGGATGGCGTTGCCATCGACGTCCTTGTAGTACATGCCTTCGGCCGAAACCAACAGGCGCGGATTAGCCTTGAAATCGCGGTTGTTAGTAAAAGGCATCCAGAATGCCGACATCGATTCTGGCCTTGTTTCGTTCATGACATTCTCCTTTGGATCGGCTGCTGCAACGCCCAGATGGTTTTTGACGCGGCATAAAATAATTTACCAGTTGGCAAAAATCTGATGTAATAATAGACAGGCCATCCCCAATGGCACAGGTACACAAACGGCAAAGTATTCCAACCGTACAGGTCGAAAAAAACACTACAGTTTTGTGCAAGGCAGCATAAGGAGTCGCATTGAAGCCCAGCGAGAGCACAGACGATGCCCCCGAGCAAGCCAGCGGCTGGCCCGTGCTGGAAATCGAACGCCAGAAAAAGGGCGGACTGGTAGAACAGATCGTCAGCGCCATCAGCGTCATGGTGGGCAGCCGCGCCCTGCGCATCGGCACGCGCATGCCGTCCGTGCGCCAGTTCGCCAAGTGCAATGGCGTGTCGACCTTTACCGTCGTCGAATCGTATGACCGCCTGGTCAACCTGGGCCTGTTGTCGTCGCGGCGCGGCTCCGGCTACTTCGTTGCGCGCCACGATATCGCCGCCTCGCCGCATACGGCCCTCAGTGCCAACACCATTGCCAGCCCCACCGCCATCGACGCCCTCACGCCTGACCTGTATTCGGGCGTATCGGATGCCCTGCCTGTGGGCGCGGGCTGGCTGCCACCCCAGATGTACGGCGAAGCGACCGTGCTCGATGCCGTGCGCCAGGCCATGCGCGTTCCCGCCAGCCGGCTGCGCGGCTACGGTCACCCGCTGGGCTTTCCCTCGCTGCGCCAGCACTTGGCGACGACCTTGTCCACAGACCTGTTCCAAGTAGAGCAGGAGCAGGTCCTGCTGACACATGGCGCCACGCATGCCTTCGATTTGATACTGCGCAGCCTGACCAAGCCGGGCGACACGGTGCTGGTGGAAGAACCCGGCTATAGCAATCTGCATTCGCTGATCCGCCACCATGGCTGCATCCCCGTCGGCGTCAACCGTGGCGAAGCGGGCCTCGATCTCGATACGCTGGCCAGCGAGGCAGCGCGTACCCAGCCCAAGCTGATGTTCGTCAACACGGTGCTGCAAAATCCGCTGGGCACCTCGCTCAGCCAGGCGCAGGCGCACCGCTTGCTGGCGCTGGCCGAGCAGTTCGATTTCTGGCTGGTGGAAGACGATATCTACCGTGAACTGGCGGCGCGCGGCGAAGCATCGCTGGCGGCCATGGACGGCTTGCGCCGCGTGATCCGCGTGGGCAGTTTTTCCAAGACCCTGTCGCCCGTACTGCGTGTCGGTTCCATCTGCGCCTCGCCATCGCTGGTGGCCGAACTGGTACGCGTGAAAATGCTGGCGGGGTTGACGACGTCGGAAATCAACGAGCGCGCCGTCTACCACGCCATCTCCGCGCGACCCTACAAGCGCATGGTCGAGCGCCTGGTGGCGCAGCTCGATGCGGCCCGCGAGCGCAGCATCGATTGCCTGGCGCAGACGGGCATGGCGCCCGTGGCGCGGCCCCGCGGCGGCATGTTCGTCAGCGCCGGCTGGCCCGAGCTGCAGACGCCGGAATGGAATGGCAAGATCATCGCCGACATGGCCTTGAAGGCAGGCATCCTGCTGTCGCCGAACGAATTTTTCATGCTGCGCGCGCCCGAGACAGTGTGGTTCCGCTTCAACGTGGCCTACACTGACACCCCCGTGCTGCAGGCGTTCCTGCAATCGATACGTCCACGCTAAAGAATCAGCCATGGCCAGCGAAAACTCCCCTGCCGTTTGCGTAAAAAATGCCGCTGGCCGGCGTCTGCAAAACCGCGACCGCCTGGAAGCGGACATCCTGCAGCATGCGGTGCGCGCATTTGCAGAAAGCGGCTATGAGGGCGCCTCGATCGCCAGCATCGCCAAGCGGGCCGGCTTGTCGAAGCAAAACCTGCTGTATTACTTTCCCTCCAAGCAGTTGCTCTACCAGCGCGTGCTCGACGATGTGCTCGACGACTGGCTGGCGCGCATGGCGTCGCTGGCCAATGAACACAACGAACCGCATGACGTGCTGCGCGCGTATATCGGCGCCAAGCTGCGTTTCTCGCGCGAACAGCCGTGGGCCTCGCGCGTGTATGCGCTGGAGGTAATCAATGGCGCTCCGCTGTACGGCACGCAGATACGCGACAGGGTCGTGCCGCTGCTGCGCAAGGATATCGCCGTCTTCGAGGCCTGGATCGCCGCCGGCAGGATCGCGCCTGTCAACGCCACGCACCTGATGTTTGCCATCTGGGCGATGACGCAATCATATGCGGATTTTTCAGCGCAGATGGCCCTGGTGCTGGAACGCAAGCAGCTCACGCGCAAGGATTACGAGGACGCCGAAATGCTGATCACGCGCATGGTACAGACGGCCATTGCTCTGCCTGCGGCAGCGCCGGGCGCGTGAGGAAATTTCCAATGAATAAACTGACAGTGATAGCATGACGCGCTGGAGCGTTTGCAATCGCGGCGCCAGAGCGACAGGATAAGGAGCAGGCATGAAACAATGGTCATCGGCGCGCACGGCGTCATTGCTGGGCAAGGCTGCCGGCACGCTGTTGCTGGCAGTAGCATCGACAGCACAGGCGCAGACAGTGGGCATGATAGAGAACGCGCCGCTCAGCGAAACCTGGCTCAATGCGGGCTTTTATTCGCATCACTTTCAACGCGACAAGAATTTGAATGATAGCAATCCGGGTCTGGGCGCCGAATACCGATTTTCCACGGTCGCATCGGCCACGGCCGGGCGCTTCTATAATAGCGACCGCGCCTACTCGAACTATCTGGGCGTGTATTATCAGCCCATCAAGGTGGGCCCGCTGCGCGTGGGCGCCGTCGTTGGCGGTTTTAGCGGCTATCCGAAAATGCGCGACGGCGGCTGGTTCCCGGCCCTGGTCCCCACCATCAGCTATGAATACCAGCGCGTGGGTGTGAATATCGCCATCGTGCCTTCCTACAAGGACCGCTTGTATGGCGCCCTCAGTTTACAGCTGAAACTCAAGGTATTTGAATAGCCGTTCGTCCCCGTCTTTCACCGTTCGCTCCGCCATTCCTGCCACTCGTCGCATACGCGATATCCGACAACAAGGTTTTGTCTACAGTGGCTTCATCGCCAGCCTGCATACGGCAGCGGCAACCACTGGAGAACGGCATGAAAGACATCAATTGGGCACCGGGCAACACTTCCTTCCGCGCTTTCTGGAGCGAACTTTGTACCTATGCGCGCGAGGGCTTGGCCGCCCTGCGCATCATGTCCTGGCCCATGTTGCTGGGGTGCTGCCTGGGACTGGCGTTCCTGATCACCATCTTGCCACTGGCCATCATGCTGTTTGCCCTCGTCATGCTGTTGCGATGGGCAAGCAGCGGCGACGACACGCACGCGGGCACGCAGGCGGAAAATCGTTGACAGTCAGCGCAATAAAAATTGTCGTCGTGGCAGGAGTGCCAAGATTGTTTTATGGCACTATGTCTGGGTGCAGCACTGACGGACATCAAGGCCATCCTGATGGATGGCCTCGACACGGAACGCTGCGCTCGATGAATGATCGAAGCTACTCCCCATCTGCCATAGGAGTTTTCTGATGACCACGACAGCAAAAGCGACTGCAGCTACGACCATTCCCTGCCTGCGCTACCGCGATGCTCCCGCCGCCATCGAATGGCTGTGCAGCGCACTCGGTTTTGAAAAACAATTGATCGTGCCTGACGGTAACGGTGGCGTCGCCCACGCACAACTGAGCTTTGGTAACGGCATGGTCATGGTGGCACCGGCGCTCGACAGCGACTATGGCCGCCTGATGAGACTGCCTGGCGACATCGGTGGCGCCAACACGCAAAACTGCTACCTGGTCGTCAGCGATGCCGATGCCGTCTACAACAGCGCACGCGAGGCCGGCGCCGAGATCGTGCTCGACATCAAGGATGAAGACTACGGCGGACGGGGCTTTACCTGCCGCGACCCGGAAGGCCATATCTGGAGTCTGGGCACCTACGATCCATGGTAAGACGCAGAACGATGATGAGCAGCAGCCTCGCCGCCAGCCTTGCCCTGCCCGACAACGCGAGCTGAACCGCGACAGCCAGCGTGGACATGTCGACTTTCCTCGCTTGCAACGGGCTAACGAGGCGCTGCTCGATGCGGGCTTATCAAAGGTGCAAATCGGCCGCATCGCGGTAATGCCGTTCAGTTAAGGATTTTGGCGTGATTTATGAGCGCCAGTAAATTCACTAACCCCAGAGGCAAAGAGCTGGGGTCGGACCCTCAGGGTCCGACCCCAGTCCTGGTTCTTGGGCTAAAAATAGCATCACCAACACACTAACTGAACGGCATTAGCCGCATAGCGGGCACTTTTTACTCCAGAACCTGCCGGACGACGACGCCTAAGCCTGGGCCAGGGCCTTGACCAGCGCCTGGTCGGCCACCTGGCACGGTCGGATGCGTATCAACTTGCGGTACAGCGGTGGCATGGCGTTGCACAGCGCCAGCAACGCGTCTTGCGTCATGGCCGGGCGCACGTACTGGAATTGTGCCGGATTATTCTCCGGCAGCGCGCCTTCCATGGTCGAGCCGTAGGCGCCCAGAGTCATGAAACTGGCGGCGCTGTCGTCCGGGCCGACGGCCAGCACGAAAGTGCCATGCTTGGGGTGGCCCAGGTAGCTTTTGATTTCTTCCTGCAGCGCCGGCTCGGCGCCGGCCATCAATTCATAACGCAATTGCGCGTACTGGCGCGTGCATTCCATGAATGGCGTGCGGATGGGCGAACGCGCCAGCTGGCCCGGCATGCACAGCAGCAGGTTGCCAAAGGAATCGAGCAAGGCCGCCGCATCGCCCTGGCCGCCATCGCGCACGTCCTGCTCCATGGCCGCCTGCAGGAATGGTGCCAGGCCAGCGTCGGGCGCATGCGGGTCGCAGCGGTAGGTCAGGGCATCGGGATAGCGGCGGCGCAAGGCGCGCACCACGGCGTGCTCGGACGGCAAGGTGACAGGATCGCGCCGGGCCCCATCGTCGCCGGCACTCAGCAGCTGCATCACCTGGGCCGATGTCGCTTCGAATACCAGCGAGCACAGTGCTTGCGTCGCCTCGTGGATGCTCTTGCCGATGAAAAAAGATTTGGGCGCGGCACCGGACGGCCCGCGCGCATACTCGGTCGCGCCGCGCACGGCCGGGTAGCAAAAGCTGCGGCCAGCCTGCGCCTGCAGCGGCGCTGGCAAGGCCGTGAACGTGGCAGCGCCATCGTAATTGATGCCCGCCTTGGCGTCGGACGCGGCCACCACCACGTTGAAACCGGCTGCCAATATCGCCCCCGTGCACATGCAGCAGGGGTCGAGCGAGGTGACGATGGTCAGCTCACCCGGCGCCGGCAAGGGCGTGCCCTTGGCCCGCTCGGCGAAATACCAGTCCACCAGTTGGCGCTCGCCATGCGCGGTAGGGTCGAACACCAGGCCCTGGCGCACGACATTGTTGTGCATCGATTGCAGCACATTGCCGGCGCCATCGAGCAGCACGCCGCCCACGCCGAACGTACCCTGCGTCTTGGCAGCCATGGCTTCGGCCGCAGCGATGGCAACGGCGGCCTGGATGTCGATCGTCTTGTTCAAGCGCAGCCTGTTACTTCATGTCCAGGTCGGAATTGCCGAAACCGTGTGGCAGCAGCCAGCCCGCCGTCACTTCCATGATGTCGTTTTTCAGGTTCGTCAGGATCACCGGCAAATCGGCACCGCCCATCTCGAACATCACCTGGCGGCAGGCGCCGCATGGAGAGATCGGTTCTGCCGTATCGCCTGTGACGGCCAGTTTGGCGAAGTCGCCCGGCTTGCAGCCATGCGCGATGGCGCTGAAAAAAGCCGTGCGCTCAGCGCAGTTGCACAGGCCATAGGCGGCATTTTCCACGTTACAGCCACGGAAAACGCGGCCATCCTTGCACAGCAACGCCGCGCCTACCTTAAAACGCGAATACGGCGCGTAGGCCAGTTCACGGCCAGCATTGGCTTCGGCGATCAGTTCTTGGTTGTTCATTTGATTATTTACCTGTAAAACCCGCAAAGGCCGGGGTCGTACCCTCAGGGTACGACCCCAGACCCTGCTTTAGGGCTAAAAATAGTTATGCTCGAATGGTGCGGTAAATTACCGGGCTGGCCGTCAACGCCACTGCGCTGATCGCATACGCTTCCTGTATTTCCTTGACGGCTTGCTGCGCCGCCGCTTGCGTGCGCGCATGCACCATGGCCAGCGGCTGGCCAACGGCCACTTGCTCGCCCAGTCCCACCAGGTCCGTCAGGCCGACAGCGAAATCGATGCTGTCGCTCGGACGACGACGCCCGCCGCCCAGGGCGACGACGGCCAGGCCAATGCCGCGGCAATCGCGCACATGCGCGTAACCGCCTGTGAGCGCCGGCACCGGCACGACGAATGGTGCTTTTTCCAGGTATTTGTCCGGCTTCTCGAGCAAATCAGCCGGACCACCGAGGGCGCACACCATGCGCGAGAAACGCTCGGCCGCTTCACCCGAATGTAGCGCCGCCATCAATTTCATGCGCGCCTCTTCTTCGGTGGCCGCCAGGCCACCCAGCACCAGCATCTCGGCGCACAGCGCCAGCGTCACTTCATGCAAGCGCGCGGGACGCGAACGCCCGGTCAGGTAATCCATGGCGCCGCGCACTTCCAGCGCATTGCCTGCGTACGGCGCCAGCGATTCGTTCATGTCCGTCAAAATCGCCGACGTCTGCATGCCCGCGCCATTGCCCACGGCGACGATACTCTCGGCCAGTTCCACCGATTTTTCGTAGGTCGGCATGAAGGCGCCCGTGCCTACTTTCACGTCCATCACCAGCGCATCCAGGCCTGCCGACAGTTTCTTCGACAGGATGGAGCCGGTGATCATGGCCACCGATTCTACCGTGGCAGTGACGTCGCGAATGCTGTAAAAACGCTTGTCGGCCGGCGCCAGCTGCGCCGTCTGGCCGATGATGGCCACACCAACGTCCTTGACCACTTGACGGAACAATGCATTGTCCGGCACCGTGCAATAGCCGGGAATGGCGTCGAATTTGTCCAGGGTGCCACCGGTGTGGCCCAGGCCGCGGCCCGAGATCATCGGCACATAGCCGCCGCACGCGGCGACCATGGGACCCAGCAGCAGGGACACCACATCGCCCACGCCGCCCGTCGAATGCTTGTCGACGACAGGACCGGGCAGGTTCAGCAAACGCCAGTCCAGCACCTGGCCGGAATCGCGCATGGCGAGGGTAAACGCGACGCGTTCGTCCATGTTCATGTCATTAAAATAGACGGCCATGCCCAGCGCCGCGATCTGGCCTTCGCTGACGCTGCCGTCAGTGATGCCACGCACGAAAAACTGGATTTCCTCGGTGCTCAGCACGCCCTGGTCGCGCTTCTTGCGGATGATTTCTTGGGTTAAAAACATCGAATAACTCCAATAAAAATAGGTTTGGGGTCAGTCCCGACGGGGGAATGTGCTTCAATGGAGCACATTCCGATCACGAAATGACCGACCCCGGCTCTTTGCCCCTGGGGTTAGCGAATTTACTGGCGCTCATAAATCACGCCAAAACCCTTAACTGAACGATATTAGGGTCTGACCCCAGCTTCACAATGCCAGTTATCAGTCAGTTAAACACCGTAAGGTATCCACACGTTTTTCACTTGCGACGCATGCGCCAGCACGGCGCGGCCACCGCTTTGGGCGGCACTGTACCAGTCGCGGCCTCTGGCGCCACCGACCCAGGTGCGCTTCAGGGTAGCGGCCGACAGGCGCTCGACTTCCGCGCAACCGTCGGCCGAGCCGTCATGGCGCCAGACGGCATCGATGTCGGCATGCGTGGCCAGGGTGCGCGCCAGTTCATCGGCGTTGCCGCTGATGATGTTGACGACGCCGCCCGGCAAGTCGGAGGTATCGAACACCTGGTACAGGTCCAGCGCGGACAAGGGATGCGCTTGCGACGGCACCACCACCACGCGGTTGCCCAGCGCAATGGCCGGCGCTACCAGCGAAATGAAGCCAAGCAATGGCGCTTCATTCGGGCAGACGATGCCGATCACGCCTATCGCTTCGTTCAGTGCGACGGTGATGCCCTTGGTGGGCGGCTGATGCGCCAGGCCATCGTACTTGTCGGCCCAGGCGGCGTAGTAGAACAGGCGTTCGATCGATGCCTGCACTTCCTTCTCCGGATTTTTACTGCCCGTCATGGCGGCGATGCGGGCGGCAAATTCGTCGGCGCGCGCCGCCAGGTTTTCGGCGATGTAGTACAGCACTTGCGCGCGGTTGTGCGCCGTGGCACTGCTCCAGCCAGACGCTTTATGGGCCGCTTCGACGGCGTTGCGGATATCCTTGCGGCTGCCCACGCCCACTTCGGCCAGCAAGGCGCCATTGGCGCCAAATACAGGCGCGCTGTAAGCGCTGTCAGGGCGCGCCTGCTTGCCGCCAATGTACATCTTGGCCGTGCGGTCGATGGCGAACGGATCGGCTGGCGCCGGTTTCGCATTCCCTTTCGCCTTCGCTTCCACTACTGGCAAAGCCGGACGCGCATCTTCGGCCAGGGCCGTCATGTATTCGAGCATGCCTTCGCGGCCGCCTTCGCGGCCAAAGCCCGATTCGCGGTAGCCGCCGAAGCCGCAAGCGGCGTCGAACTGGTTGGCGCTGTTGATCCACACCACGCCGGCCTTGATGGCCGGAGCGATATCGAGGGCCAGGCTGATCGACTCGGTCCACACGCTGGCAGCCAGGCCGTACACCGTATTGTTCGCCAGCTGTACCGCTTCGGGCGGGGTGCGAAAGCTCATGGCCACGAGCACGGGGCCAAAGATTTCAGCCTGTGCCACGGCAGCAGACGTCGACGCGCCCGTGATCAGGGTAGGCGGGAACCACGCGCCGTCTGCCGGCAGTTCGCACGCGGGCTGCCATACGTCGCAGCCTTCGGCACGGGCCGAATCGACCAGCGCGGCGATGCGCTGGCGCTGCACCGGATCGACCAGCGCGCCCACGTCCATCGATTTGTCCAGGGGCGAACCGAGGCGCAGGTTTTGCATGCGCGCGCGTACCTTGTTCAGGAAGCGCTCCTCGATCGATTCCTGCACCAGCAGGCGCGAACCGGCGCAGCAGACTTGTCCCTGGTTGAACCAGATTGAGTCGACCAGGCCTTCCACGGCGCTGTCCAGATCTGCATCCTCGAAGACGATGAAGGGCGACTTGCCGCCCAGCTCCAGCGACAGCTTCTTGCCGCTGCCGGCCGTCGCGACACGAATCAAACGACCCACTTCGGTGGAACCCGTAAAGGCGATCTTGTCGACACCAGGGTGGTTGACGATGGCCGAACCGACGCGGCCGTCGCCGGTGACGATGTTGACTACGCCGGCCGGCACGCCCGCCTGCAGGCACAATTCGGCGAACAGCATGGCCGTCAGCGAGGTGAATTCGGCCGGCTTGAAGACGACCGTGTTACCGGCGGCCAGGGCCGGGGCGATTTTCCACGACAGCATCAGCAAGGGGAAATTCCATGGCACGATCTGGCCTACCACGCCCACCGCGCGATAGTCGGAAAACTCTTCCGATTGCAGCTGCGCCCAGCCGGCGTGATGGTAAAAATGGCGGGCGGCCAGCGGCAGGTCGATATCGCGCGTTTCGCGGATGGTCTTGCCGTTGTCCAGCGTTTCCAGCACGGCGAACAGGCGCGCATGCTTTTGCAGCAAACGGGCCAGCGCGTACATGACTTTCGCGCGGCCATGACCACCCATGCCTTGCCATACAGGCAGCGCGCGACGTGCCGCTTCCACAGCGCGCGCAACATCGGCGTCGCTCGCTTGCGTCAATTCAGCGAGGGCACTGCCGTCAGCCGGATTCGTCGAGGCGAACAGTTGCGCCGGCTCGCTCCAGGCATTGTCGATAAACAGGCCGAACTTGCGCTGATGGCCGTCGAGCCACGCCTGTGCTTCTTTTTGACTTTCGGGAGCAGGGCCGTAGTCCATAGTAGTGAGAATCTCGTTAATTGTAGGCATGACGAATGTTCTTTAAGGTTGTGCGTGACGATGATTGGCCGAGTAGCTGCCGGTGACGTAGTGCTCGAGCTGGCGCTCGATGTCGGTCAGCAGGCTGGAAGCGCCGATGCGGAACAGGTGCGGCTGCAGCCATTCATTACCCAGCTCTTCCTTCATCAGGGTCAGATACTGCAGCGCGCTCTTGGCCGAGCTGACGCCGCCGGCCGGCTTGAAGCCCACCTGAAAGCCCGTTTGCTCGTGGTATTCGCGGATCGTGCGCACCATCGTCAGGGCCACGGGAATGGTGGCGTTAACGCCCTCTTTCCCTGTGGACGTCTTGATGAAATCAGCGCCTGCCATCATGCAGACCCACGACGCCTTGGCCACGTTTTCCATCGTCAGCAAGTCGCCAGTGGCGAGAATTGCCTTCACGTGCGCTGCGCCGCAAGCCTTGCGGTAAGCCAGCATTTCGTCGTACAGCACCTGCCAGTTGCCATTCAAGACGTGCTGGCGCGTGATGACGATATCGATTTCCGAAGCGCCTGCCGCGACCGACAGTTCGATCTCGCGCAGCTTCGTTTCCATGCTCGTCAGGCCAGCCGGGAAACCGGTCGACACGGCAGCGATGGGCAAACGGCCCTGAATGACTTTCACGGCCGGTTGAATCATTTCGTGGTACACGCACACGGCGCCGGTGCTCAACTCGGTCAAGCCCAGCGCTGCCATCAGGTCGGCGCGCAGCGGGCGCATGGCCTTCATGCACAGGCGCTCGACGCGACCCGGCGTATCGTCGCCACCGAGGGTGGTCAAGTCGATCACCTCGATGGCCTTGACCAGCCAGGCAGCCTGGTATTCCTTTTTCACCGTACGGCGGTTCGCCAGGCTGGCCGCGCGGCGGTCTGTCGCGGCGCGGTTGACGCGGATCTGGTTGATCCAGCCCAGGTCGAGGCCAACGGCCTCGTTACGCTTGAAGTCGGGGTGCATGAGTGTCATAACAAGCTGCTTCCATTAGCAAGTGGTGGCACGCCAAGATGCTTGGCGAGGGTTTGGCCAATATCGGAGAAGGTCTCGGAAATGCCCAGCGCGCGCGGGGCGATGCCGGGGCCGAAGAAAATCATCGGTATATGTTCACGGGTATGGTCGGAGCCGGGCCAGGTAGGGTCGCAGCCATGGTCGGCGGTGATCACGACGAGGTCACCATCTTTGAGCTTGGCGATGAATTCCGGCAGGCGACCATCCATTTCGCGCAGCGCATCGGCATAGCCCTCGACGTTGCGGCGGTGGCCGAACGACTGGTCGAAATCGACGAAGTTGACAAAAGTAAGCGACTTGTCCTGCACTTCATCGGCCGTTTTCAACAGCGCTTCAAACAGCGCCATGTTGTCGACGCCCTTGACGACGCGCGAAATGCCCTGGGTCGCGAAAATGTCGCTGATCTTGCCCAGACCGACAACTTCGCCGCCCGCATCCTTGACGTGATCGAGCAAGGTCTTGCTTGGCGGCGCGACGGCATAGTCGTGGCGGTTGCTGGTGCGCGTGTAGTTGCCATTGCTGCCGGTGAACGGACGGGCGATGACGCGGCCAATGTTGTACGGTTCCACCAGTTTGAAAGCCATTTCGCACACGGCATACAGACGCTCCAGGCCAAACGATTCTTCATGCGCGGCGATCTGCATCACCGAGTCGCCCGAGGTATAGATAATCAGCTTGCCGGTAGCGACGTGTTCATCGCCATGCTTGTTGATGATGTCCGTGCCCGAGGCATGGCAGTCGCCCAGGAAGCCGGGCACGCCCGACATGGCTTTGAGCTTGTCGGTCAGGTCGGCGGGGAAGGACGGCGTGGTGCGGGGGAAGTAGCCCCAGTCGAATTCGACGGGCACGCCGGCGATTTCCCAGTGGCCGCTCTGCGTGTCCTTGCCGGTGGAGCGCTCGCGCGCCGCGCCGTAGGCGCCGGTGAAACCGTCGCGCTGGTCGAAGCCCACGGCCCATTCGCCGCTGGCGAGGTGCGCCGCTGCGCCCAGTCCCAGGCGTTCCATGTTCGGGAGTTTCAAGGTCTTGCCGCTTTTGGCGACAGTGCTGGCAATGTGGCCAAAGGTATTGGCACCTGCGTCGCCATACTTGGCAGCGTCTGGCGTCGCGCCAAGGCCGAAGGAATCAAGCAGGAGGATAAATGCGCGTGACATGATAAGGCTCGCTTTGTGGAGGATGCGGACAGTGTAGGCCGGATTTTTCCGGCCCGCCGCGCGGCAGCGCCGATGATCAGCGCGCCGCTACTGCATAAAAAATGAAACGTTTTACAATCTTAGGCTTGCGGTTTTTCAGCCACTTTGGCCAGGAAAGCGAGGATCAGCTTGACCAGGTCTTTCGCGCCAATGGCCGCGTATTTCAAGGTTTGCTCGTGCGACAGGGCGAATGGCGACATGCCTTCGGCCAGGTTGGTGATGACCGACACGCCCACCACTTTCAAGTCGCAATGACGGGCCGAGACCACTTCCGGCACCACCGACATGCCGACCGTGTCGGCGCCCAGGCGGGCCATCATGCGGATTTCGGCGGCCGTCTCGAAGTTCGGACCTGGGTAGGCGACGAATACGCCTTCGTGCAGGGTGATGCCGCTGGCGGCCGCCGTGTCCTTGACTTGCTGGCGCAGTTCGGCGTCATAGGCGTTGGCCATGCTGAAGAAGCGCGGGCCAAAGCGGTCATCGTTGGGGCCGACCATCGGCGTGCCTGGCAGCAGGTTGATATGGTCGCTGATGGCCACCAGGCTACCGGCGTCCACTTCAGGGCGCAAGGAACCGGCGGCGTTGGTGACGAACAGCATTTCGCAGCCCAGCAGCTTCAGGGTGCGGATAGCGCTCGTCATCACGCCCATGCCATAGCCTTCATAAAAGTGGCCACGGCCCTTCATGCAGACGACGGCGACGCCCGACAGGGTGCCGACCACCAGTTCGCCAGCGTGACCGTGCACGGTGCTGATCGGGAAACCTGGCAATTCGTCAAAGCTGATGCTGACGGCATCCGTCATCTGCTCGGCCAACACACCGAGGCCGGAGCCGAGGATCATTGCCACGCGCGGCTTGAAATTTTCTGGGATGCGGGCACGGATGATTTCGGCGGCGTAGAAAGGGGTGTTATTCGACATGGTTATCCTCTGATTGGCTAATGATGATGGTGCGGCCTGCGCGGCGGTGTATGCATAGTATCGCGCCCAGGTATCGGGTATGTAAGGGTGTTGCTGGACTATCCAGATGCGTATTGCCACTATTTTCCGCCACTATGCATCAAACGGATTATGTATGGCAAATACCATTTTTCTTGCCCATTTATACAATTCAAATATAAATGGCCGATATTATAGTCTAGGCAGGCACTCACCTGCCAGCGCCCACACGGCCCTTGCGATGTGCGCAAAATACCTGTGTACAAGCTGTATACGCGCACTTTCCCGGCATGACTGAGGCGAAATTGGCACAAGCTTCCTATGCAGGCTAAATACAAGCCAAATACAAGCTTGACAGAAAAAAGACAAATGTTTACAGTTTTAGACAAATGTTTAGAACTTCCGCGACTACCTTGTGACCGATCCCAATAAAAAAGACCAGCTATACACGCTGATACGCAACAACCCCTTCATCTCGCAGCAAGACCTGGCGAGCGAACTGGGCTTGTCGCGCTCGGCCGTTGCCGGCCATATCGCCGGACTGATACGTGAGCGCCGTTTGCTGGGACGCGCCTACGTACTCCCCGACAGCCGCCCCGTGCTGTGCATAGGCGCCGCCAACCTCGACCGCAAGATGCGCACCCTGGCGACCCTGCAGATGGGCACCTCGAATCCCGTGCGCTCGGAAGAAGTGTTTGGTGGCGTGGGCCGCAACATCGCGGAAAACCTGGCCCGCCTGTCGCTCCCCGTGGCCCTGCTGACGGCACTGGGCGACGATGCCGCAGGCCACGCCCTGCAGACGCACGCGGAAGACGCGGGCATCGACATGCGCGGTAGCTTACATTTGAACAATACCAGTAGCGGCACTTACACGGCGGTGCTCGACGAACATGGCGAAATGCTGCTGGCGATGGCGAACATGCAACTGTATGAACAGCTGACGCCGGCATTTTTGCACAGCCGCCAGCCGCAGCGTGCCGCCGCCGCCCTCACCGTCTGTGACCTGAACCTGGGCCACGACAGCGTGCAGGCACTGCTGGCCGACGCGCGCCAGGATGCGACTCACGCTACGCCGCTGGTCATCGTCGCCGTCTCGCAGCCAAAGATGGCGCACCTGCCGCAAGACCTGACGGGCTTGCATCTGCTGATCCTCAACCGGGGCGAACTGGAAACGCGCGTGGCGCGCGCTTTGCCGACGGCATTTGATGTGCGCGCTGCCTGCCGCGAAGTGCAGCGCCAGGGTGCGCGCCAGGTGATCGTCACCTGCGGCAGCGAAGGCGTGTACTTCACCGATGGCGACAGCCAGGACGCGCCCGTCATGCACCTGGCCGCGCGCGAAGTGGACGCCGTCGACGTGACAGGCGCCGGCGACGCCTTTTCCGCCGCCGTCTGCTGGTCGCTCTATCACGACAGCAGCGATTTGAAACTGGCCTGCCGGCGCGGCCTGAAGCTGGCCGCCATGACGCTGGAATCGGCGGCCACCGTCTCGCCCCTGATTTCGGCCGGCGCACTCGACGACATCGACGACGCCGATCTGGCGCCACCTCCCCCTACCCTCTTTCAACAGGATTGAAACATGACGCAATTGAATAATTTCCTCTCGTTCTCGCAAGAAGTACTGGACGCGCGCGCCGCCGGCAAGGCCATCGTGGCACTCGAATCGACCATCATTTCGCACGGCATGCCGTATCCGCAAAACGTGGAAATGGCGCGCGAAGTGGAACAGATCATCCGTGACGGCGGTGCCGTGCCGGCCACCATTGCCATCATCGACGGCAAGATCTGCATCGGCCTGTCGCCGGAGCAACTGGAATTGCTGGGCACTTCGCCCGAGGCCATGAAAGTGAGCCGCCGCGACCTGCCGTTCGTCTTGTCGCAAGGCAAGCTGGGCGCCACCACCGTGGCCGCCACCATGATTTGCGCGCAATTGGCTGGCATCGCCGTGTTCGTCACGGGCGGCATCGGCGGCGTGCACCGCGGTGCGGAAACCAGCTTCGACATTTCCGCCGACTTGCAAGAACTGGCGCAAACCTCGGTCGCCGTGGTCTGCGCGGGCGTCAAATCCATCCTCGACATTGGCCTGACCCTGGAATACCTGGAAACGCACGGCGTGCCCGTCATCAGCGTGGGCCAGGAAGGTTTTCCTGCCTTCTTTACGCGCGAAAGCGGTTTCAAGGCAGATTTCCGCCTCGATACGGCCGCCGAGCAGGCTGCCTTCATCAACACCAAGTGGCAACTGGGCTTGCAAGGCGGCGTCGTCGTCAGCAATCCCGTGCCGGCCGCGCAAGCCATGCCCAAGGAAGAAATCGATGCCATTACCACGCAAGCACTGCAAGAAGCCGATGCGGGCGGCGTGAAAGGCAAGCAAGTCACGCCATTCCTGTTGTCACGCATCAAGCAGTTGACGGATGGCCGCAGCCTGGCAACGAATATCGCCCTGGTCAAGCACAATGCGCAAGTGGGAAGCAAGCTGGCCATTGCCATGCAGGCAGTCGTGGCACGATAATAAGACTGCTGTATAGAAGTGTGCGTACTGCCCGCGCTGCGCACACAGCGTTATCGCCTAGCAACACGCAACGCCAAGGAAAGCATGTCCATCGATCTGAAACAGTTAAAGTATTTTCTTGCCGTTGCCGAGGAGAAAAGCTTCAGCCGCGCTGCCGAGCGCCTGCATATCTCGCAGCCGCCCCTGAGCCAGCAGATCATGAAACTGGAAAGCGAACTGGGCGTGCGCCTGTTTGCGCGCACCACGCGCACGTTCGAGCTGACCGTGGCCGGCAAGGCGCTGATGCAAGAGGCGGCCGACCTGCTGGCCAAGATGCGCATGACCATCGACACCATCCGCCAGATCGACCGTGGCGAAGTGGGCCGCTTGCGCGTCGGCATCGTCGGCTCGGCCATGTGGGGCCCCATCCCCAGCCTGCTCGAAGAGTTCCAAAGCAAATTTCCCCGCGTCACCTGGACCATCCACGAACTCGGTCCCACGGTGCAATACGAAGCCTTGCGCGCCAAGCAAATCGATGTAGGTTTCTGGCGCGAACCCAAGCTCAACGACGACGACTTGCGTCACGATAATTTACGCCAGGAACTATGCTTTCGCGAAAACGTGTGCGTGGCCGTCAACGAACACCATCCGCTGGCGAAAAACACGGCCATCGAGCTGATCGACATCGCCCTTGAGCCCATGCTCACCCTCAACCTCGATAAATCCGCCTTTCCCCGCTACCTGGTGCAATGCTGCATCAATGCCGGTTTCGAACCCGTGATCTTTCAGGAAGCGAGCGAACCGCAAACCCTGCTGGCCATGGTGGGCGCGGGCCTGGGCGTCACCCTGGTACCGGAAACGACGAGCCGCATCGGCTGGCCCGGCGTCGTCTTCCTGCCGATCAAGACCAATCCGCCATCGGCCAACCTGTACATCAGCTATACCACGCTCGACGACGCTCCCGTCGTGCGGGCCTTCCTCAATATCCTCAATCCCCCAGCGAATTGAGGCAAAGCCTCAAGTGTCAGCAAGCAACGCCAACCCGAAAAGCAGCAAGACCGGGTCGGACTCAGGGTCCGACTCCAACCCTTCGTTTTGGGTTTGCATTCCAATTTATATGGCTATCATATAAATAGCCAAACAAAAACGTATTTGTCATACATATCTAGCATGATGCATAGTGAACCGGACGCCCATCGTGGCGCCGGTCCTGCGCCTGCCCTGCGCGTCAGCTGACGGCGTATTCCAGCCCGCTCCGGCAGCCCCATTCGATGTTGTCACTATAAAAGAGACGGGGCGCGACTGTTGCGTGAGCATCACACTGATGGCGGGGAAATACACGAAGCCAGCAATCATCTTGTGCATAATCTTGTGCAATACGGTGCAATGTTGATAAGGAATTATCAGCTCGTGCATCAAAAACAGGCTAAATCGGCCCCAAATTATATGTTTGACCTATAAAAAATATACAATATCGATCTTCCAGGAGCCACTCATGAAACTTACACAATTTAGTTTGACGATCGCAGCTGCATTTTTAGCTGCTCAAGCGTCCGCGGCTACCCCAAAACTGGGTGTCGTGTATGACGCGGGCGGCAAGTTCGACAAGTCGTTCAACCAATCCGCTTTCGAAGGCGCCTCGCGCTTCAAAAAAGACACGGGCATTTCCTTCATCGAAGTGCAGGCCTCGAGCGATACGCAGGCTGAACAAGTCATGCGTGGCCTGGCCCGCAAGAAACTCGACATGATCGCTGCCATCGGCTTTGCGCAAACGCAAGCCGTGCAAAAGGTCGCCAAGGAATTCCCGAACGTCAAATTCGTGCTGATCGACGGCCAGGCCACCGGCAGCAACGTCAATTCCGTCGTCTTCAAGGAAGAAGAAGGCTCCTACCTGGTGGGCGTGGCTGCGGCCATGGCCAGCAAGAGCAAGAAGGTCGGCTTCATCGGCGGCATTGATATTCCCCTGATCCGCAACTTCGCTTGCGGCTACGCGCAAGGCGTCAAGGCCGTCAATGCCAAGGCGGAAATCACGCAAAACATGGTCGGCACCACGTCCGGCGCCTGGAACGACCCGGCCAAGGGTGGCGAACTGGCCCGCTCGCAATTCGAGCGCGGCGTCGATGTCGTCTTCGCCGTCGCCGGCGGCAGCGGCATGGGCACGCTGCAAATGGCCAAGGAAAAAGGCAAGCTGGCCATCGGCGTCGATTCGAACCAGAACCATTTGTACCCAGGCAGCATCCTGACCTCGATGGTCAAGCGCGTCGACAACACCGTCTACGACAGCTTCATGGAAGTCAAGAACGGCACCTGGAAGGGTGGCGTCAGCTATAAAGGCTTGAAAGAAGGCGGCGTGGACTGGGCGCTCGATGCCAACAACCGCAAGCTGATTACGCCAGAAATCGAGAAGCGCGTGTTGGGTGCGCGTAAGGACATTATCGATGGCAAGATCAAAGTGATCGATTACCGCGTCGGCAGCAGCTGCCCGGTTTAATTTTTCTCCGTATCTTTTAGCGCGCCGCCGGGGCCTGTCTCCGCGCGGCGCGTTTCCATGAAACTATCCAGTTATGAACCTATGCAGCCAGCAGTAGAATTTCGCAGCATTTCCAAGCATTTTGGACATGTGAAGGCGAACGCCGACGTCAGTTTTTCCATCGCCAAGGGCAGTATCCACGGCCTGGTGGGGGAAAATGGCGCCGGCAAATCGACCTTGATGAGCATCCTGTACGGGTATTACCGTGCCGACGGCGGAGAAATCTTGCTCGACGGAAAAGTACAGCCTATCCGCAACAGCCAGGAAGCGATCAATCTCGGTATCGGCATGGTGCACCAGCATTTCATGCTGGTCGAGAATTTCACCGTCCTCGACAATATCATGCTGGGCACGGAAGGCGGTTTTCGCTTGGCCAGCCACCGCATCGAAGCGGAAGCCAAATTGCGCGACATTTGCGCGCGCTACCGCCTCGACGTCGACCCGCTGGCGAAGATCGAAGACCTGTCCGTCGGGGCGCAGCAGCGCGTGGAAATCCTCAAGCAGATTTATCGCAGCGCCAACATCCTGATCCTCGACGAGCCGACAGCCGTGCTGACGGCCCAGGAAACGGCCTCGCTGTTTGAAATCTTGCGCCTGTTCAAGGAGCAAGGCAAGACCATCATCCTGATCACGCACAAGCTGCAAGAGATCCTGGAAATCACCGATAGCGTCACCGTCATGCGCGGCGGCACGGTGGTGGGCGCCGTTACCACGGCAAGCACCTCGAAAGAGGAACTGGCCAATATGATGGTGGGCCGCCCTATCCAGAGTCATCTGCCACGCGCGCCCTACAATCCGGGCGCCACGGTGCTGGAAGTGGACGGTTTGCAACTGGCCGACGCGCAGCAAGTCAAGTTGCTGGCCGACATAGGCTTCAACTTGCGCGCCGGCGAAATCGTCGCCATCGCTGGTGTTTCCGGCAATGGCCAGAGCGAACTGCTGGAAATCCTGTCGGGCATGCGTTTGCCCACCTCGGGCAAGCTGCGCTTCCTGGACAAGGACTTGCCATTTGGCAAGCGTACTGATGCCGATGGCTTGCCGCTGGCCTTCCGCGAACTGGGCATCGCCCACATTCCGGAAGACCGCTTACGCGATGGCGTGGTGAAAAATTTCTCCGTCATGCAAAACACCATCCTCGGCTACCAGGACCAGCTAAAAAACCGCTGGGGCTTGTTCAACTTCAAGGCCATCGGCGCGCGCTGCGCGGAGCTGCTGAAGACTTTCGACGTACGCCCGGCGAACCCGGACTTGCGCATTGGCCTGTTGTCGGGCGGTAACCAGCAAAAGGTGGTGATCGCGCGCGAAGTGCTGGCCAAGCCGAAACTGATGCTGGTGGGCCAGCCCACGCGCGGCGTCGATATCGGCACCATCGAAAGCATCCATACGCAATTGCTGGCTCTGCGCGACGCGGGCGTGGCGATCCTGCTGGTGTCCGTCGAACTGGAAGAAGTGCGGGCGCTGGCCGACCGCATTCTGGTCATGTGCGGCGGACGCATCACCGGCGAACTGAAAATTGAAGAATTCGATACCACCCGCATCGGTCTGCTGATGGGGGGAATGCATAAATCATGAATAACGACTTGCCACGCTGGGCGACAGCCTTTGTCATGCCCATGTTAAACCTGCTGTCGGCCTTGCTGGTCGCAGCCCTGGTCATTTATATGCTGGGCGAGGACCCGGCCGAATCGCTGGGTATCCTCGTCAACAGCGCCATCCTCAATCCGGAAGGCTTGAGCTACACCCTGTTCTACGCCAGCACCTTCATCTTCACGGGCCTGTCGGTTTCCGTGGCAATGCAGGCCGGCTTGTTCAATATCGGTTCCGAAGGCCAAATGTATATCGGCGGCCTGGGCTTGACGGTGGCCATGCTGGCCTTCGACCAGACCCTGCCTGCCTGGCTGCTGATTCCCGCCGCCATGCTGGGCGCGGCGCTGTTCGGCGCGCTGTGGGGCTTGCTGCCCGGCTATCTGCAAGCCAAGCGCGGCAGCCATATCGTGGTCACCACCATCATGTTCAATTTCATCGCCGCCAGTCTGATGAACTTCGTGATCGTGAAATACCTGATTCCGCCGGGCGAGCAAAACACGGCCAGCCGCGTGTTTGCGGAAAGCGGCGAAATGCCGCGCCTCTCCACCTGGTTCCCGGCACTGGGCGACACCCCGCTGAACATCAGTTTCTTGCTGGCGATTGCCGCGCTGGTGATTTACGGCGTGATGGTCTGGCGCTCGTCGTGGGGCTTCAAGCTGCGCGCCACGGGTCTCAACAAGCATGCGGCCCACTATGCGGGCGTGTCGATCAGCAAGATGATCATCATCGTCATGCTCATTTCCGGCGCGCTGGCCGGCCTCGGTTCCGTCAATTCCATCATGGGTTCGACGCATTATCTGTCGCTCAATTTCGTCGGTGGCGCCGGCTTCATCGGCATCGCCATCGCCCTGATGGGCCGCCAGCATCCGGTCGGCATCTTTTTATCGGCCGTGCTGTTTGGCGCGCTGATACAGGGCGGTTTTGATTTGTCGCTGGAAAAACCAAATATCCCGACGGAAACCTTCATTTTCATCCAGGGCTTGATCATCCTGTTCTGCGGCGCCATGGAAAACTTCTACGCACCGGCCATTTCCGCCCTGCTCAAGCGCACCAAAGGCTAACACCATGACACTCGACGACTTTCATTTCGCCAGCATCCTGGTATCGACCGTGCGCAATGCGCCCGTCCTGATCTTTGCCGCCATGGCCGGCCTGTTCGCCGAACGCAGCGGCATGATCGACATCGGCCTGGAAGGCAAGATACTGGCCAGTGCCTTCGCTTCCGCTGCCGTAGCCTACACCACGCAAAACCCGTATTACGGCATGGCAGCGGGCATGCTCGTCTGCGTCGCCCTGGCCTTGCTGCAAGCCTATGTCAGCATCACGCAAAAGGGCAATCAGCTGGTGGCCGGCATGGCCATCAACATCGCCATGAGCGGCCTGACCTTTGTTCTGGCGCAATTTTTCTTCCAGCAGGGCGGGCGCACGCCCGACCTCGGTTCGGCGCGGCTGTTTGACGTGGTCTTGCCTGGCACACAGTACGTGGAGCACATTCCCGTCATCGGCTGGGTGTATGCCCACCTGATCGGCGGCCATTCCATCCTCGTGTATGTGGCATTCCTGCTGATACCACTCGTGCATTGGCTGCTGTACCACACGCGCTTCGGCCTGCGCCTGCGCGCCTGCGGCGAAAACCCGCATGCGGCCGACTCGGCCGGCGTGAGCGTGGAAGCGACGCGCTACCTGGCCATGCTGGTGGCCGGCATCCTGTGCTCGTTCTCGGGCGCCTACCTGGCCATCGTGCAAAGCGGCTTCTTCCTGCGCGACATGTCGGCCGGCGCCGGCTATCTGGCCCTGACGGCGATGGTGTTCGGCAACTGGCGCCCCATCTACACTTTCCTCGGCTGCTTGATGTTCGGCTTCTTCGCCGCCATCCAGATCCAGATCGAAGGCGTGGATTTGCCGGTCGTGGGCCGCATCCCAGGCTCGCTGATCCAGATGGTGCCGTACGTGGTCACCGTGATCGTGCTGGCAGGCTTGATGGCGAAGTCCATCGCCCCCAAGGCTATCGGCATACCGTTCGTCAAATCGCGCTAAGTTTCAGGGTGCACTGAGCAATGCAAAAACCCTGCAAGTTGCTAAGCAACTTGCGGGGTTTTTGCATATCGCTGTCCATTACCCAGCTTATTCTTGCCAGATCGCCTGCAACACGGCAGCCAGGTGATAGCCCGCCTCGATCAGCTGCTGCTTCGCCAGCGCCGAGCTGGGCACCGGATAGTGATCTGGCACCGTCAAAGCCCACACATGGTAGAGCTCGCCCTTGCGGCTGGTCTGCGGCATGGCCGGACCGGCTCGCACATCCGTGAAAGCAACCTTGGACGCCGCCAGCGAGGCATCGGCCCACTGATACGGCCAGGTAACGGGCTCGCCCGTATTGCGGCTCACTTGTGGCTGGCTGCTGATCACCGTACTGGCAAACTGCTGTGGCGTGCGCGTGCTCAGGCGGCGCATGGCGTAATCGACTACCGTACTGTCCCAGTAAGAGTGCAAGGGCTTGGTGGGCGACTTCGGATAGGCAGGCGCTTTCGCCATGCCTTCTTGCACCGGCAGCGGCGCAGGAATCAGGGCCTCCGACAGCGCCGTCACCTTCGCATCGTCGAGCAACAAATCATTGCTACCGCGTGCATTGAAAATGCTGACGTCGTCGATCTGCGCCTGCGTGGCGGGCACGAAAAACTGACCATCCTTGCCGAGAAACGCATTGCCCACATGCAAAGGCTGGTGAATATCGCCCACCAGATGCGTGATCAAGATCAGCGCTTCGCGCTGGCTGAAACCGTGCGGATTGCTGAGCGCATCAGCCTTGCCCTGCAATACCAGAATCGCCCGTTTCAAGGTTTGCACGATATCGTCGTCGGCCGTGCCCACGCCATGATCATGGTAGTGCGCGTTCTGGAATGGCACGTTGGTGTAATGATATTCACCATGTTTGGGATTTGCCGCCACATAGCTCAGCATTTCCGGCGATTGCGGGCCGCAATACGTGCCCTTCACGCAATCGGGCCAGTTGGCGATCTTTTCCAGGCTTTCGCCCGGCAATAACAACTTGGCCACCTGAAGCTGGGCGGCACTACCCTTGAGCAATTGATCGGCAATGGCCCCCACGGCGCGGTGGCCGTCATTGCCCCAGGCCAGCACATTGCCGGAGGTGAAGGCGGCGCCCAGCGCCAGCACGCAGATTAATTTTTTCATGCTCACGACGACTCCTTGTCTTGCGGCGCGGCTTTCGCCGGTTTCGGATACCGCTTATTGATGTCGATAGGCTGCGCATAGACCGAACTCCACGTCTGCTCATGCAGCGCGGCAATCCGCTGTGCCATCTGCTCGTTGCGCAGCACCACTTCCAGGTTGCGCGACAAGTCAAAATAGCCGCCGGCCCAGTTACTCGTGCCGACCCAGGCCAGCTTGCCGTCGATGCTCATGGTCTTACTGTGGATCACGCGCGCAAATGGAATGAAACCCGTCGAGGCGGCAGGAATCGTCACGATGCGCATTTCCACATTCGGTACCAGGGCCAGGCTTTTCAGGTAGGCAATAGCCGGCGCTTCCGTATTCCAGCTTGACACCATCAGCTTGATTTTCACCCCACGCTGGGCGGCTGCGCGCACGGCATTGTCGATCACGGCGTAGTACGGACGCGTGCGGTTCGGGCCGTACGACAGCGGCGCGTAATCGAGCAACTGGATGCGCACTTCGCTTTTCGCTTCCGCCAGCAAGGCGGGCAAACCCGTTTCCGAGTCGCCCACGCCTGCCGGGTTATAGGCATTCGGGCTGGCCAGCAGGAATGCATTTTGCGCGTAATTGGCCTGCACGACCTTGCTGTTGAGCACCGCGGCGCGGCCGCCTTGCGACGTCAACGCCTGGGCTTGCCAATCCTGCTCGAAGATGGCTTGCACCTGGCTCACCATGGCGGCTTGCGTGATCTTCAAGCCCGTTTCATGGATGTGCTCGAACGAGCGCCAGTCGAAATTCTGGCTGCCGATATACGCCACCTGGCCATCGACGACCAGGTATTTGGCGTGCACGATGCCGTTGCCCGTAATTTTATTGAAGTCGATGAGGCGCAAGTCCAGATTGGGAATCGCCTTGAGCTGGGCGATGGTCGCCGCTTCCGACAGGCCCACGCCCTTCTGGTCCAGCAGGAAGCGGATTTTCACGCCGCGCTGGCCAGCGGCCGTCAAACTGGCCAGCACTTTTTCAAAAGCCGTGCCCGGCTTGCTGACGGCGTAAAACTGGGCGATGACGATTTCTTTTTTGGCTGAATCGAACAGCTCGCTCCACACGGCAACGGGCTCGCGCAGGTCGGGATTGGTCAAGCTGGTTTCCACCGGCGAGGTATGCACGAGTTCAAAGCCGGGTATGCTGAAATCGGCGTGCGCCGTGCCTGCGAACAGGCTCGAAACAAGAACGGAAGCAAATAAGCGACGCATGGTTTTTCCTTGTAGAGTTATTTGACGCGCACAATGCGCCCGGCCGCCGTGGCGCTGCCAGCGGGCTTGCCGGCGCGCGCGCGGGCTATCAGGTAATTGCTGAAGGCGTCGATGTCGCGCACGCCCGTGTCGAGCCGGCGCGTGCCGGCTGCCAGCACGGTAAAGCGGTCGCCGCCGCCAGCGAGGAAACTGTTGGCGGCGACGCGGTATTGTTGATGGTCTTCAAGAGCAATGCCATTGAGCATGATGCTGCCCGGCAGCACGCGCTGGCCTTGGGGCTGCGTGCTGTCCCAGCGATAGCTGAAACCTTCGGACACCTGCAGCAGATTGCCCTCGCCTGCCTCTTCGCCCGGCCATTGCTGCTCGAGCAAGGTGCGCATTTGCGCGCCGGACAGACTGACCACGATCAGGGTATTGCCGAACGGGACAACCGCCTGGTTCTGCCCCACGTTCGTCATCAGGTCGGCGCCCGCTTCGAGGTCCTTGCGGATGCCGCCATTATTCATCAGGCCGATTTGTGCACCGGCAGAGAGCGCGCCGAACAGGGTGCTGTCGGCCACCAGGTCGCCCAGCGGCGAAGCACCGCTACCCTTGGTGCTGCGGCCCACGATAGGCACGGCGATGGCGGCCACGGGACGCGACAATTCTTGCGCACTGCGCTGTTTCACCGATTCCAGATAGGCGGCCACGGCCGGGTCCGGCGCATACATGCCGGGCAGCATGACGACGTTTTGTGCGCTGGCATCGATCAGCGCATTCTTGACGGGATCAACCTTGAGCTTGATGCGCGTCAACATGTGTCCGCCCATCTGCGCCTGCGTCACCAGTCGGCCATCGACACGGCACAGATAGCCCTGGTGCGAATGACCGCTGATGACCAGTTGAATCGCCGGATCGAGACGTTTCACCACGTCGACCACTTCGCCTTTCAGGTGGCTGCAATCGGGCTGGTCGACGGCTTCCTTCGTCTCGCCGCCCTGATGCAGCAACACGACGAACACGCCCACGCCTTGCGCGCGCAACTGCGGCAAGGTAGCGTTGATGGCGTCAGCCTCATCGCCGAATTGCAGACCAGCAATGCCGGCGGCCGTCACCACGGATGGCGTATCTTTCAGCACGGCGCCGATCAAGCCCACCTTGACGCCATGCGCCTCTTCAATGCGGTAGGCTGGCAACAGCGACTTGCCCGTTTGTGTATCGATGACATTGGCGGCCATATAGGTATAGCTGGCGCCCTTGAAATCGGGCGTGAACTTGCATGCCTTGTCGGCGCGCACGGATTCGCAGCCGCCGCGCTGCTGGCGCAGCAGTTCCGCCTTGCCCTGGTCAAATTCATGGTTGCCGACCGAGCTGGCCTTCATGCCCAGCATGTTCATGGCCACGATGCTCGGTTCATCGGCCCACAGCGCCGACATGGCCGGACTGGCGCCCACCAAGTCGCCATTGCCGACAAAAATCAGCTGCGCATCTTCGCGCCGCCACGCCGTCAACGCGCCGGACAAGGTATCGATGCCGCCCGCCTGCACCGTCTTGCGCCCGGCATCGGCGGCGCTCGTGTAAGTAAATGTACTGCGGTCGAGGTTGCCGTGAAAATCGTTCAGGGCGACCAAATTCACTTCAATCGGGCCGCTCGCTGCAGGCTGCGGTGCCGAAGCGAAATTGCTGCAGGCAGACAGAGACAGAATAAGAGCCGCGGCAGCGGCCGGAGTACGTAGGAAGTGAGCCATGGAATGATATTTGTCAAAAAGAGAAAAGAGTAAACCATCTGGTCGATAAAAAAACGGCTGGTGTCTCCACCAGCCGTTTTTCACCTGCCAAGCTACGAGGCAACTACGAGATTAGAACTCGTACTTGATCGTTGCCTGCAGTGCCCATTGCGATTCGCCTTTGGCTTGGCGCGTTTCCGTGCCTTCCGTTACTGGACGGGTGTTATAGATATAACGGCCCTGTGGGTCGATGCCAACAAAATCGACAAAGCTGCGTACCTGGCCACCTTGCGGTTGGAAAGCAACTTCGTTGATACGTCCCCATTTACGGTTGATCATATTACCAACGTTCAAGATATCAAAGGTAAAGATACCTTTATTTCCTTTAAAGAAGCCCGGCACCTCCTGGCTGAAACGCACATCAAAGCTGTTGGTCCATGGAGAGAAGCTATCGTTACGGTGAGTAACGCCGCCAGCGGCCTTGCGCAGATCGCCGTTTCCATCAACGACTTTCCAGAATGCTGCTTCATTAGCGGCCTGAGCAGCTGCAGTCGTACCGTAGAAAGCCACTTCGCCCGAACCTGGTGCTTTTGGAATGTACATCAAGTCATTACCAGCCAAGCCGTCGCCGTTCAAGTCATTGTTGAAAGTCCAGCTATATGGCTTGCCGCTACGGCCTTCATAGAACAGACCGAATCCGGTCTTGTATTCGCCGAAGAAACGCTTTTGCCAATTCACGTTGGCAGTAAAGCGGTCCTTAACCATGTAGTTCGAATTGGAGGCAACGTTTTCGTTCGGGTTGAACGAAGCACGGCCACCCCAGTTCGAGCTAGAGGTCGACGAGCTCAGCGGCGACACTTCGGTAGCGTCCGTGTAGGTGTACGAGGTACCCCACGAGAAACCACTACGCATTGGACTGCGCAGCGACAGTGTCAGGATATTACCTGCGCCTTTATCGGTCTTGGTTGCCATCAGTACCTGGCCAAATGCGGCATTGTTACCAGCTTTGGTGTCAGCACGGCAATCAGATTTTCCTGTCAAGGAACCCTTGCTTACATCCCAGCACTTGTTCAGGTAAGCATTCGCTCCCCAGTACAATGCGCGGCCATCCGTACCAGTCTTGGTCGGCGCACCCAGATTCAGCTCCTGGTAGTAGATCGCATCCTTGGTTTGCGTGCGCATGTATTCCGCACCAAACACTAGGCCCATCCATGGCAATTCATGCTCCAGCGCCAGATTACCCTTCCAGACAGAAGGTTGTGCCAAATCGCTGCTCAGCACGTCAACTTTCATGGCAGGGACAGTGGCGCCAACGTTCCTAGGTTGGGTCAACGGATCGGTACTGAAGAAACCGTCGTTCGTAGGGCATGCTTTACCGGTTGAGCTACAGGTATAGTTCAGCGTGGCCACACCCGTATTCTGGAACGGATTACCCAGCCAAACGGCCATGGCAGCGCCCTGGAACAAGCCGAAACCACCGCGCACCTGCGTTGGGCGTGCCGCATCGAGCTTGTAGTTGAAGCCCAGACGTGGCTGGACCAGGTTTTCACCATCGATCGTATGCGTATTATCGATGCCAAATCCACCTGTTTGACGACCACCGACGACAGGTCCTACAGGCTGAGCTGCGATCACATTGCGGATTGGTTTTTCACCGATACGCGTACCGTCGACGCGCAGACCGGCCATTACAGTCAGTTGCTTGTTGACATTCCAGCTGTCTTGCACGAACAGGCCGATATTTTTCAGCGTGAAGCGGGCAATCGCATCATCGAGCGAACCACCAGCGACTGGCGCCTGCAGCGTGTAGGAAGCAGGGCGCCCCTTCTGGAAGTTTTCCAGGATTGCAGCTTGCTGTTGAGCAACCGTTGCCTGTGCACAGTCCAAGGCACCAAACGAGTAGCTGAGACCAGTCAAGCAAGCAAATGTATAGTTACCATTGACGTTTTGCAAGAAGGCGTTGTAAGCCTTGGTTGCGTTATAGTCAGTACCGAACTTAATTTCATGATCACCCAACGACCACGTGGCACCGACGTAGGCGTCCAGTGCCTTGTTATTCAAGACGTTTTTTTGACGGCTCGATTCTGTACCGAAATTCAGGTAACGGTCTGCAGTACTCAAACCGGAAGGCGAGCCAATTGGCGCGGCGCCAGTAAATTTCAGGCCAATAGATGGAAGATTGGCATTGTTCTGCGGCACACTATCATATTTGCGCGTCGAGAATTTCACTTCGGTCGAAAAAGTCGGCGTCCACTCGGAGGTCCATTGGGCCACCAGAGTTTCCAAGCTCTTGTTCTGGGCATACCAGTACGAGCTCAGCGACAAGCCATCTTTCGAGAAGCCAGGGAAGATTGGTTCCGACTGTTCGGTCTTCGAGTAACGCAGCATCATCCGCTGGGTATCGGTCAGGTTCCAGTCCAACTTCAACAGCTTTTCAGTGGCTGTGAATTCGGTGCCACCAGGTACAGCCGACGTACCGATTGGCATGCCGTAGGTATTCTGGCCAATCGCAATGGCGCTATCGATAGCCGCTTGTGAAATCGTCACGTTAGTCAGCGCACTGCCAATCGGACCAAACGTCGGCGAACTGCGGCTGCTGCTACTCTTTTCGTAGTTTGCAAACAAGAACAACTTGTCTTCAATCAGCGGGCCGCCCAGGGTGATACCCTTGGTAGTGTCTTTCGATTTCGGTGGCGCATAATATTTGCCAGTCGTGTCGTTGTAGCGATCACCGGCCATCTTGTCATTGCGGAAGACATAATAGACACTACCCTTGACCTTGTTAGTACCGGACTTGGTCACCGCGTTGATATTGGCGCCCGTGTAGCCTTTTTGTGTCACGTCATAGTTGGCGACGTTCACTTGCACGGACTGGATGGCTTCAATCGAAATCGGCTGTTTACCGGTAGCAGTACCGGAAGCCTCCAGGCCAAAGGTATCGTTGACGGCTACGCCGTCAATCGTCATCGAGTTGTAACGCGAGTTCTGGCCGGCAACGGAAATCTCGCCACGATCCTTGTCGGTTTGCGACAGGCGCGGGTCAGCACGTGCATAGTCCTGCAGGCTACGCGAGATAGATGCCTGGGAAGCCAGTTCTGCCGAGCTGATATTGGTGCCGGCACCCATATTGTTGCGATTGAAAATCTGTGCACGCACGCCAGAGCCAACCACGCTAACCACCTGCATCGGCGCACCTAATGTGGCATCGATGTTGGCTGTTTCAGCCAAGTCCACAAAAACGCCTTCGCGTTTTTCCACTTCACCATTCTTGGTGATGGTAATCGTGTAAGGACCGCCAGCGCGCAAGCCGCGCGCGACATAACGGCCTTCCGCATCGGTCGTCACATTGCTGACGGAACCCGATTCAATGTGTACGATGGTAACAGTGGCGCCAGCTGCCGGCTTGCCGTCGGTGGCCGAGATACGGCCGCCGATGGAAGACGTAGTGTTCTGTGCGAACGATGGTGCCGCCGCCAGTGCAATAGACAGGCTTAACGCGATTTGCGTTAGCCGAAGTCGCTTGTGATTGATCATCTTTAACCCCAGAAAAGACTATTATTTTTTGAAAATCCTGGCTTGTCCAACTGTCCGGCTGCGCCGCACAGCAACACAAACACAAGATTTCCTCTTTACGATGCTGCAACTGTTACGCCGGCTGGACTGGCTGTGGTCCTGACAAGACCATCACAAACGCCGCTCCACACGTCACAACTATTCCTATTTAGACAATGACGACGGGAAAATAACCACCGATCCGTACGACCCAGGGCGCTAACACCTGTGTCATTCGCCCAACAGGCTTACCCGGCTAACATGGCAAGCCGCGAGTGTAATTGTTAAATATTTCAAGACTGTGACACGGCGGCGAAATACTGAGGAATGTCGTCACTTAGCTGCGCAACTGTTTGTTTCACTCCGCATCTCACCTTTATTTACTGCAAATACCCATCTTTATACGCTATCAGCCATATTAATTTTAACTTTTTAATATCACGAGCATCCCACTATGCATCATCAAAAAATGGATGACAAATACGTTTTTTTTTACATATTTATATATTTTCAGTATAAATAGCAGAGAGGAACTAGTTGGATTGATATCGTCTGACAGCGTCCGGGCTCATGGCGCGTGATTATAAATGAGCAATATGTACTTGAAATTGATTCATCCAGGAAATTGGATAAAGTCGTGCATCTGCCGTTAATTGTGTCGCATGGCAGCCACAAAATTGACAAAATAATATTTTTACGCGTTGGAAGGACTATCGAAAACGGCCGGTAGATCCGGCCGCCTGAGGGTATCAGTTGAGAACGTCGTACAACTTACGGCTTGCCAAGCTTGCCGGCCTTCTCGGCGGCGGCAATGTCCGCTTCAAAACGGGTGAAGCGGGCATCGAGTGCTTTCAGCAAACGTTGCTTGTCCGCTTGTGCCAGGAAGGAATAACGCAGGCTGTTGTAGGACAGCTTTTTGATTTCCGCATAATTGGTCTTGTACTGGCTGGCAAACAATACGTATTCATTCGACAAGGTGTTGCGCGAGACGCCCGCGTCATCGGTGGAGATCACGAAGGGTACGCCGTACTTGCGATACAGGGTAATCGGATGGGCCTGGCCCTTGATGCCAAGAATGTAATCGTTGCTGGTCAGGTTCACTTCCACGGGGATGCCCCGTTCGCGCATCTTTTGCATGGTCGCCAGTGCATTGCGCTCGTAGGCGATGTCCATGCCGTGGCCAATCCGGTCGGCGCCGGCCACGTCGACGGCTTCAGCGATGTGGAAAGCCATGCCTTCCGGCGGCACCATGCCCAATGCCAGTTCGCCGGCGTGCAGGGCGATCTTGACGTGCGGATATTTTGCCTTGAGGAACTTGAACATTTCCATGTGCAGGCTGTAGTCGCGCATGGAGACATTCACGCTTTCCTGGCCGACGATGTTGACGCCCACCAGCAGACGATTCAGGCTGGCCGCCTTGAACGCCGCCAGCATGGAGGAATATACTTGCGATGGCGACAGGAAACGCAGCACATACGCCTGGTAACGCATGGTGAAATTGGCGTCATCGATGCCAGCGCTGCTGGCATTCACATTATCATTGTAAGCAGTAATGCTTTTCTGGAAGCTGGCGTCTTGCTCCAGGCTCTGCGTCCAGTTGGCCAGCACGGCTTGCAACTCTGCCGGCTGCAAGCCCGGTGTCAGCACCTGCTGGTCGAACTGCACATTCTGCACGAATGGCGACAACTCGAAAATCGTCTCGATATAGCTGAGGTTTTCCGCGATGGCGCGCTGCTTCAGGGTTTTCAGGCCATCGGCCGTGTTGCTCGATGCGACGGGGCCAAAGTAGCCAAAGGTATCAAAAAAAGTGCGGTCCGGCGGCGTCTGGATGGCGCCGTGGTTATAGAAATCCTTGGTCGACCAGCGCTGCAGCAATTGCGCATACAGGCCAGCATCGGCGTACACTTCCTCGGACGACAGGCAGCCACGCTGCGCGGATGGCTTGGCGCGCTCGGCAGCGACGACATCCTTATTGCTTTCGATGCGGTAAGTCGTCTTGTTGACGCAATAGTTTTCCTTATCGACCCAATCGAGGAATTGCTCGGCGTAAATGGCGCCCGAGTAATGGTGATGCAAATCGCCGCCCTTGGGCATCATGGAAAAGAACAGACTCAACTCGGCTGTCTTCGGCTGCGCACCCGCCAGCAAGGCTGCAAAGTGACGCGCGGTGGCCGCTTCGTTGGCGGACGGGGTGGCCACTGCCTTGGCTGCTTGCGCCGTTCCGGTCAATGCCAGCGCGGCGCCAAGCGCCAGGCCTATGAGTTTCTTGTGCATTCTTGTTCTCGCTCAGGATAATTCTTATTGGACAACAAATAGGTCAGCCCTGCCCCCGCACATGCACGCATTGCCCGCCAGAATAGGTGGCGGCCACGGCCCGGTCGTCGCCCAGCATGGCAAAGGCAAACAGCAATTCCTCCAGACTTTGACAGCGGGCCGTGCGGCGCTCGAGCAGCGGCGTCGACTGCTTGTCGAGCACGATGAAGTCCGCTTCCCTGCCAGCGGCGAAATTGCCCAGCGTGCCTTCCAGTTGCATGGCGCGCGCGGCGCCCAGAGTCGACAGGTAGAACATGCGCAAGGCGGGCAGATGGCTGCCTTTCAAGCGTGCTACTTTATAGGCTTCGTTCATGGTTTGCAACATCGAGAACGAGGTGCCGCCGCCCACGTCGGTGGCCAGCGATAACAGCACTTTCGCCGCGTCGGCCCGCTCGAAATCGAACAGGCCACTACCGAGGAACAAGTTGGAGGTGGGACAAATGGCGGCCGCCGAAGACGTTTCCGCCATGCGCGCGCGGTCACGCTCATCGAGCCAGATGCAGTGACCAAACATGGCGCGCGGGCGCAGCATGCCGTACTGATCATACACATCGAGGTAGCTGCGCGCCTGCGGATGCAGTTCGCGCACCCAGCGGCATTCATCCTCGTTTTCCGACACATGGGTTTGCAAATACGTATCCGGATAAGCGCGTGCCAGTTCACCAGCCAGGTGCATCTGTTCATTCGTCGAGGTCGGCACGAAGCGGGGCGTAATCGCGTACAGCGAGCGGCCGCGCTTGTGCCAGCGCTGGATCAGCGCCTCGCTTTCGCGCGCGCCGGACTCGGCCGTGTCGCGCAAGAACTCGGGGCAATGACGGTCCATCATGACCTTACCGGCCACCATGCGCAAACCGCGCGCCTCGCTGGCGCCAAAGAAGGCGTCCACTGATTGCGGATGCACGCTGCCATACACCATGGCCGTCGTGGTGCCGCAGCGCAGTAATTCATCGAGGAAAAACTCGGCTACATTACGCGCGTGCACCGGGTCTTCAAACGCACGCTCGGTGGGGAAGGTATATGTTTCCAGCCACGGCAGCAAACCAGGAGCGGGCGAGGCGATCATTTCCGTCTGCGGGAAATGCAAATGCGTGTCGATAAAGCCCGGCACGATCAGTTTGCCCCGGTAATCGACGATCTGCGTGCCAGGCGACAAAGTCGCTAGCAGTTGCGCGTAATCGCCGGCTGCCACGACCTTGCCGTCGGCGACGATCAGCAAGCCATCCGCATGCCAGGCGTGCGCGTCCTCCGTGACAGCAGGATCGGCGTGGAAGTGCAGCAAGCTGGCACGGTAAGCTTGCAATGAGGCAGGAACAATCGGCATGACTTCTTTCTATAAGGGATAAATGGCGGCGCGTGCCGGGCGGCGCGATGGCGCGCTGGCAGAGGCAAACCGCAGCGGTGCGGCCAGGGCCGCGCTAGCGGCCTGCTCCCACACCATGAGTAATTGACAGGCCACGGAGGCGGCAATCACGGCCGGGGCCTTGTTGCGAATGCCGGGCATGCCGATCGGACAGACCATGGCGGCAATGCGCTGCTCCGGTACGCCGCGCGCCTGCAGGCGGTGCTCGAACTGCTTGCGTTTCGTGTGCGAACCGATCAAGCCGAACCAGCCCGCGTCCTCGCGCTCCATGATCGCTTGGGTCAAGCGTTGATCGAGCGCATGGCTGTGGGTCATGACGAGAAAACTGCCACCGGGCGGCGCCATGGCGACGAATTGCTCCGGCGTATCGGTGGCGGCGATGCGCAAATTGTCTGGCACCCCCGCCGGCAACGCGGCAAGAAACATGTCTTCGCGCTCATCGACCCAGGTAATCGTGCAGGGCAAGTGGGCCAGCGCGCGCACGATGGCGGCACCCACGTGGCCGGCGCCGAACAGCGTCAGATGCGCGCGCGGCGCCAGGCATGGGTCGACCAGCCAGCGCCGCCCATCACTGCCCTGCGCCACATGCGTATCGTGCTGGCGCGCGCGCTCGCGCGGAAACGTAGCGGGCGCTCCCGCTGGCGTGCCAGCGATAAATTGTCCTGAAGCATCAAACAGGGCCGACACACTGTCGCCATCGAGCGCCGTGACTTTCCAGCTATCTTGCTGGCGCCGTTCCTGCAGACTCGCCAGCACCTCTTTCAAGCTGCCATCGACCGGCTCGAACACCAGGTGGACGACACCGCCGCAGCATTGTCCCAGGCTGGGACCGAGCGCAAAACGCTCGAGCCGCGCATGGGTCTCTGTCGTGGACAGCATGGTCTTGGCGATTTCCACGGCACGCAATTCCAGGTGACCGCCACCGATGGTATCGACCTGGCCATCAAGGCTGACGTACATCTTCGCGCCCGCCTCGCGCGGCCCGGAACCTTCCACTAGGGCGACCGTCACCAGCACGGATGCCTGCGTGCCGTTCGCCATCGCTGTCAGCCAGTCGCTCATCATCGCCGCCTAAATAGCAACGCCGGCCGCTTGCACAGCCATGATGGCCTTGAGGATTTCCTCGCTGGTAGCTGGTGCATTCAGCGGCGGCTGCACGGCATGATGGCCCACGCTGGAAATGGCGTCGCGAATGGCAAAGAACACGGAAAACGGCAGCAAAAGCGGCGGCTCGCCCACGGCTTTCGAACGGTGGATGCTGTCTTCAACGTTGCGGTTCTGGAACAGTTTGACGCGAAAATCTTCCGGGCAATCGGAAATGCCGGGGATTTTATATGTCGATGGCGCATGCGTCATCAGCTTGCCCGCCGCATTCCACCACAGCTGCTCCGTGGTCAACCACCCCATGCCCTGGATAAATGCCCCTTCCACCTGCCCCAGATCGATCGCTGGATTGAGCGACTGGCCCGCATCGTACAAGGCGTCTGCGCGCAGCAGTTTCCATTCGCCCGTCAAGGTATCGACCACCACTTCGGCGACGGCTGCGCCATACGCATAGTAAGAAAACGGATGGCCCGTCATCGTCTTCGCATCCCACGACAGGCCGGGCGTAGCATAGAAACCGTCCGACCACAGTTGCACTCTAGCTAGATAAGCCTTCTGCACCAGGTCGGCAAACGCCACGACATGGCCGTTAACATGGATATGGTTATCGAAGAAGCGCACGCAAGCGGCCTCACCTCCATACAGTTTGACCGCGTAATCGGCCAGGCGTTCACGGATCTGGTGCGCCGCATCCTGCGCCGCCTTGCCATTCAAGTCGGCGCCCGTCGAGGCTGCCGTGGCCGACGTGTTCGCTACTTTGCTGGTGTCGGTGGCCGTGGCACGCACGCGCTCCAGGTCCAGGCCCAGTTCGTGCGCCACCACCTGCATGACCTTGGTATTGATGCCCTGCCCCATTTCCGTGCCGCCGTGGTTGACCAGCACTGAGCCATCCACATACACGTGCACGAGGGCGCCAGCCTGGTTCAAATGCGTGACATTGAAGGCGATCCCGAATTTCAAGGGCGTGAGTGCCAGCCCCTTCTTCAAGACCGGGCTGGCCTCGTTATAGGCATCGATGGCGCGGCGGCGCGCCCGGTAATCGCTGCTGTCTTCCAGTTCGGCAACGAGTTCATGGATCACGTTATCGACGATTTTCTGCCCGTAAGGCGTGACGTTACGCCCCTCGGCATCATTGCGACCATAAAAATTAAGCAGGCGGATATCGAGCGCATCGCGTTGCAAGTGGCGGGCGATTTCATCGATCACGTACTCGATGGCAATCGCGCCCTGCGGCCCGCCAAAGCCGCGGAAGGCCGTGTTCGACTGGGTATTCGTCTTGCCGCAGGCGGCGCGGATATCCACATCGGACAGGTAATAGGTGTTGTCAAAATGGCAGACGGCGCGCGTGGCGACGGGGCCGGACAAGTCCGCCGAGTAACCGGCGCGCGTGGTCATGTCAACCTTGGCGGCAAGGATACGGCCAGCGTCGTCATAAGCCACTTCGTATTCATAATAAAAACAGTGGCGCTTGCCCGTCACCAGCATGTCGTCGTCGCGGTCGGCGCGCAATTTGACGGGACGCTTCAGTTTCGCTGCCGCAATCGATGCCGCCGCCGCCCACAGGGCAGACTGTGACTCCTTGCCGCCAAAACCGCCGCCCATGCGTCGGCACTCGACGGTGATGTTATGCGAATGCACGCCCAGCGCATGCGCCACCACGTGCTGCATCTCGCTCGGATGCTGGGTCGAACACAAGACCAGCATGCCCTGTGCCTCCTTTGGGATGGCGTAGGAAATCTGTCCTTCCAGGTAAAACTGTTCCTGCCCCCCCACGTACAACTGGCCCCTGACGACGTGCGGCGCCTGCTCGAACGCAGCCTGGTAGTTGCCGCGCGTTAGCTGCATGGGCGGCAGCACGTAGGATTGTGCCGCCTTGGCCGCTTGCGGCGTCATAATCGCCGGCAACTCCTCGTACGCCACTTGCGCCAGGCGGGCCGCGCGGCGCGCATGGTCGTGCGTATCGGCCACCACGATGAAGATGGGCTGGCCCACGTATTGCACCAGATCAAAAGCCAGGATGGGGTCGTCATGGATGATGGGACCGCAATCATTGGTGCCGGGAATGTCCTGCGCCGTGTAGACGGCGACAACACCGGCGGCGGCGCGTACGGCCGACAAATCCATGGCACTGATGCGTGCGTGCGGCTTTTGCGACAGGCCCAACGCCGCGTGCAAGGTACCCTGCAATTGGGCAATATCGTCGGTATACGTCGCTTGCCCCAGCACATGCAATTGCGCCGATTCATGCGGGCTGGACTTACCCACGGCGCTCCAGGCGGCCGCTTGCAACTCAGGCGTGGCAGGATAGTTCATGCTGGTCCTTTCAGGCGCGGCAGGCATAGGCGTTGACGGCAGTGCCCAGCAAAGGCGCACCGGGGCGTGTCTCCAGCCAGAAGCGGCGTAACAGGTTTTGCGCCGTCGTCATGCGGTAGGTATTCGAAGCGCGCATGTCGGACAGGGGCGCGTAATCGTCGGCCAGCAAGCGCATGGCAATGAGCACATTGTCTTGCGTCCACGCCTGCCCCCGCAGAAACGCCTCGGTTTGCGCGGCGCGCTGCGGCGTGGCAGCCATGCCGCCGTAGGCGATGCGCGCATCGACGATGCGCTCGCCATCGAGCTGGAAGGCAAACGCAGCGCATACGGCCGAGATATCCTGGTCAAAGCGTTTCGCCAGTTTATACGTGCGGAAATGCACATCGGCACGCGGCAAGGGCACGTGCACGGCTTCGACGAATTCTCCGGCTCGCAGGTCTTTCTTTTGGTAAGCCAGATAGAAATTTTCCAGCGGCATCACACGCTGGCCGCCGGGGCCGCGCAGCACGATCTCGCTGCCCAGCGCAATCAGCCACGGCATCGAGTCGCCGATGGGCGAGCCATTGGCAACATTGCCACCCAGGGTGCCGGCGTTACGGATGGGCAAGGAGGCAAAACGTTGCCACAGTTCCGACAATTCTTGCCGATAATGTACGCACAGCGCCGCATAGGCATCGTTGAGGGTGGCGCCAGCGCCTATATGCAGCTTGTCGCCTACGATGGCGATGTTTTTCAGCGCAGCCACGTTACCGAGATAAATGATGTCGCCCAGGTCGCGCAGTTGCTTGGTGACCCACAAGCCCACGTCGGTAGAGCCGGCCAGCAAACACGCTTGCGGCTTTGCCGCGCGCAAGGCCACCAGCTCATCGATGCTGCGCGGCGAGTGGAAATGCTGACCACCGTGCTCGTAAGAAGTCAGGCTAGCGCGCTGCAAGGCCTGCAATTGCTGCGCCAGCGCAGCGCGGTCAAATGTCACATGCGGCAATTCGCCCATGCGCCTGGCAGCATCGATGATGGGGCGGTAACCGGTGCAGCGGCACAAATTGCCGGACAGGCTGTCGTCGATTTCGCAGCGCGTGGGCCTAGCGCCATTTTTCTCCAGATACATGCCCCACAGCGACATGACAAAACCGGGCGTGCAAAAGCCGCACTGGGAAGCGTGGCATTCGACCATCGCCTGCTGCACCGGGTGCAAGGCGCCATCGGGCTGCTGCAAGTCCTCCACGGAAAACAGGGCCTTGCCATCGAGGGTGGGAATGAGCTGGATGCAGGCGTTGACGGCCTTCATCTCGACCTGGCCATCGACCAGGCTGCCGATGAGCACCGTGCAGGCGCCGCAATCGCCCTCGGCGCAACCTTCCTTGGTACCCGTACAATGCAAATCCTCGCGCAGGTGCTGCAACACAGTCTGCGTAGGGGCGGCGTTGCGTACTTCCTGTACGGCACCACGGTAGTAAAAGCGGATAGGTTCTGACATGCTGGCCTCGGTATAGTCCCAGTATAGGAGATTAACACCAGCATATGCGACAACTATATTTGAAGATTGATTTTACTTATCATTCAATTTCAATAATGATCAAACGGTATAGGGATGCGTCGCATGCCAATGTTCGGCAATATCGATGCGGCGCGTGATCCACACCTGCTCATGGCCCTGCACATAGTCGAGGAAGCGCGCCAGGGCTGCGGCCCGTCCCGGGCGACCCACCAAGCGGCAATGCAAGCCCACCGATAGCATCTTCGGCTGATTCAAGCCGTTCGGATCACCTTCCGCATACAGCACATCGAAGGCGTCCTTCAAATAATCAAAAAACTGCGTACCTGAATTAAAGCCTTGCATTGCGGCAAAGCGCATATCGTTCGTGTCCAGGGTATAGGGCACGATCAGCTGCGGCTGCACCGCGGGCATGCCGGCGGCATCCGTGTACGCCACCTTGTCCCAGAATGGCAGGTCATCGCCATAGTAATCGGCGTCATAGCGGAAACCGCCATGTTCCACCACCAGTTTGCGCGTATTGGGCGAATCGCGTCCGGTGTACCAGCCTTGCGGCGCGGCACCGGTCAATTCACGGATGATTTGCACGGCTACGCGCATGTGCTCGCGCTCCGTTGCTTCATCCATGTTTTGGTAAGAAATCCAGCGCAAGCCATGACAGGCGATTTCATGTCCCAGTTGCTGAAACGCAGCCACCGCTTCTGGATTGCGCTTCAGGGCCATCGAGACGCCAAATACGGTCAGCGGCAGGCGCCGCTCCTCGAACATGCGCAGCAAGCGCCATAGTCCGGCACGCGAGCCATATTCGTAAATCGACTCCATGCTGAGGTGACGTGCAGGGAAAGCGGCAGCACCGATGATTTCCGATAAGAACGTTTCCGAGGCGGGATCGCCATGCAGCACACTGTTTTCCGCCCCTTCCTCGTAATTAAGGACGAATTGCAGCGCGATGCGGGCCTTGCCCGGCCATTGCGGATGCGGTGGCGTGCGGCCGTAGCCGATCAAGTCGCGTGGATAATGTTCGTAATTGTTCATGCGGAGGCGCGCCTATAGGAGGACAATGTTGGCTATACGCCCAATCATATAGCCCGGCGCGGTCACCGGTATATGATTTGCACGATAAGCACATTCACTCACCCTATATACAGGATAGCAAATGGGAAAACTCAGCACGCATGTACTCGATATCGCCCACGGCAGGCCGGGAGCCGGCGTCAAGGTGGCCTTGTTTTCAGTCGCGCCGGAAGGGAAAGTACTGTTGAAGATGGATATGACCAATAGTGACGGCCGTTGTAGCACGCCTTTGCTGGAAGGCGACAGCATGAAGGCTGGCCAGTATGAACTGGTATTCAATGCAGGCGACTACTTCGCTGCCCAGGGTCTCGATCTGCCGACACCACGCTTCATCGACCTGGTGACGCTGGCCTTCGGCATTGCGCATACAGATGAAAACTACCACGTGCCGCTGGTGGTGTCGCCATGGTCGTATTCGACTTATCGAGGGAGTTGAGCGACCTTAAACAATAAAGGCAGCGCATAGCGCTGCTTTTACTAAAACCAACAGACGAAAAAAAACCCCACCATTGCTGGCGGGGTTTTTCTCTAGGTGCAACAGCCGGGAGCTGTTGCACCAAATAACAAGCCTGACGATAACCTACTTTCACACTGGTTGCAGCACTATCATCGGCGCAAAGTTGTTTCACGGTCCTGTTCGGGATGGGAAGGGGTGGGACCAACTTGCTATGGTCATCAGGCATAACTTGTACTGGCGCTTGTTCTCGGTAGAGCAACAAGGCCTGAATCTGGAAGAAGCAAAGATTTTTGGGTAATGAATGGTATCAACAAACTCACAACGTTGTACCGTCTTATCCTCTGTACCTGCTAAGGTTATAGGGACAAGCCGTACGGGCAATTAGTACTGGTTAGCTTAATGCATTACTGCACTTCCACACCCAGCCTATCAACGTCCTGGTCTCGAACGACCCTTCAAAGAGCTCAAGGCTCTGGGAAATCTCATCTCAAGGCAAGTTTCCCGCTTAGATGCTTTCAGCGGTTATCTCTTCCGAACTTAGCTACCCGGCAATGCCACTGGCGTGACAACCGGTACACCAGAGGTTCGTCCACTCCGGTCCTCTCGTACTAGGAGCAGCCCCCTTCAAATTTCCAACGCCCACGGCAGATAGGGACCAAACTGTCTCACGACGTTTTAAACCCAGCTCACGTACCACTTTAAATGGCGAACAGCCATACCCCTTGGGACCGGCTACAGCCCCAGGACTGTGATGAGCCGACATCGAGGTGCCAAACTCCCCCGTCGATATGAACTCTTGGGAGGAATCAGCCTGTTATCCCCAGAGTACCTTTTATCCGGTTGAGCGATGGCCCTTCCATACAGAACCACCGGGATCAACCTATGTCCTACTTTCGTACCTGCTCGACTTGTCAGTCTCGCAGTTAAGCACGCTTATGCCATTGCACTATCAACACGATGTCCGACCGTATCTAGCGTACCTTCGAACTCCTCCGTTACACTTTAGGAGGAGACCGCCCAGTCAAACTGCCTACCATGCACTGTCCCCGATCCGGATAACGGACCAAGGTTAGAACCTCAAACAAACCAGGGTGGTATTTCAAGGTTGGCTCCACGAGAACTAGCGTCCCCGCTTCAAAGCCTCCCACCTATCCTACACAGATTGGTTCAAAGTCCAATGCAAAGCT
>AHHB01000020.1 GCA_000242815.2 Janthinobacterium lividum PAMC 25724 | reverse complement strand
GGCAGCGCCCGCCTGCCAAGGCTGCCACAGCAGCAGCGCGGCAGCCACGGCCACGCTGACGCCGCCCAGCGCCAGCCAGACGGAGGGGCGCCGCGCCGCAGAGGTCGCGGCTGCAGCGTGCAGCGGCACGTGCGGTGCGTGGATCGAAGGCAACTCGCCCAGTTGGCGCTCGGCCTGCGATTTTTTCAATGCTTCAAGTATGTAGGACATCTTATTTCCCCGCCAGCATCGCCGTCGCAGCGGGTGCTGCCACGGCCGGCGCGGCGCTACTCAGGCGTGGCTCCGCGTTGTCACCCAGTTGCATCAGGCGTATATATGTTTTCGGGCCTGCCAAGCCATCGGCGCGCAAGTTCTGGCTCTGCTGGAAAGCACGCAGCTGCGCTTGCATCTCGGCGTCGAGCGCCAGTTTGGCGGCCGGCGCCGGCAAGCCCCTCTGCTGCGCCAAGCGCTGCGCCAGCCAGTCCACGTCGGCGCCGCGCGCTCCCAGCGGCACCTCGTCGCGCCAACTGCGCGGAGCGCGCCAGAAGGTCGTAAAACTGTCATCGCTACGCTGCATCAACTGAGCCAGGGGCAAGCTTTGAGGCTGACCGTCCAGCATCAGCGTGGCCATCTCGCCCTGCAGCCGCGTCAGTAGCGCCAGCTGTTGCACTCCTTGCGCATCGCGCAAGGCCAGCATGGCCGGACGGTCCAGCACGCGCAGCTCGGCGATGCCGCCGCGGCTATGCAGACAGCGCAGGCCGGCGCGGGCGCCCACCTGGCAAGCGTCGCCGGGCGGCAACTGCTCGCCCCACAGCGCGGCCAGTTGGCGCAGCACGGCATTGCGGTCCGGCACGCCAGCAGGTGCGGACGCGGCCACCGCTGCGACCACTACGGCGGACACGGCCGGCACGGAGGCGGCGACGGCGGTCGATGCGGGCATGCCAGCGCGCGGCATGAAGTGCCAGGCCAGCGCGGCCGTCAGCAGCGCACCGGCCAGCACGCCGCCTGCCACGTGCGGCCAGCGCAGGCCACGCCCGCTAGCTCGCTGCCCCTCTTGTGCAAACACTTCCTCGGCGGCACGGCGCAGTATCTGGCGCGTCACCTGCGGCTGGTTTTCAACATAGGCGCCCAGCAGCGCGCGGTCGCACAGCAGGTTGATGCGGCGCGGCACGCCGTGGCTCAAGGCATGGATCTGCGCCATCAGGTGCGGCGCGAACGGCGTCTGCGCGGTGCTACCCGCCACGCCCAGGCGGTGGCGGATGTAGCTGGCCGTTTCCTCGGCCGTCAGCGAGCCCAGGTGATAGCGAGCGATCACGCGCTGCGCCAGCTGTTCCAGCTCGGGCCGGGCCAGCATGGCGCGCAATTCCGGCTGGCCGATGAGGATGATCTGCAACAGCTTGCGCTCGCTCGTCTCCAGGTTCGTCAGCAAACGCAGCTGCTCGAGCACGGCGGCGGAAAGGTTTTGCGCTTCATCAATGATCAGCAGATTATTCTTGCCCTGCGCATGGCTGGCCAGCAGGTGCGCATTGATGGCGTCGACATAGCCTTTCACGCTGGCCACGCCAGGTGCCAGGGCGATATGCAGCTCCTCGCAAATCGAGTGCAGTAATTCCTCGACCGAGAGTTTCGGATTAAAAATGTAAGCGAGCTGGCAGTTTTCCGGCATCTGTTCCATGAAGCAGCGGCAGACAGTGGTCTTGCCGGCGCCGATTTCTCCCGTCAGCAGCACGAAGCCGCCGCCACTGCCCACGCCATACAGCAAGTGCGCCAGCGCTTCGCGGTGACGTTCGCTCATGAACAGGTAGCGCGGATCGGGGGCGATCGAGAACGGCGATTGCTTGAGCTGGAAATAATGCGTGTACATGAAGACCCTGCGGATGGAACGATCAAAATGCGCGACAGCAAGCCGATACCTTCATCGGGTGCGGGCCGGCGGCAACGGCTTGTATTTGGCGCAATACACTTTCGCCTTGCTACGGAAGTAGACGATTTTACTGCCAGGCATGGAGCCGCGGACGGGAAAAGCGGAATTGTCGAGCTTATTAAAACGCAGGCCCGAGGCGCTGCGGATGGCCGGCTCCAGCTTTTCCGGCGTCGAATCGGCCACCACGCCCATGAAGACAAGGGCGCTGGTGTCGTCGCTGACGATCACGTCGGTCACGGGCGCGCCCCACAAGGTCGCTTCCGTGCGGAACCAGTAGGCACCGCCTTCATGCTTGTAGGCAGGACCGAAGGACGTCAGCAAATAAGCATAGAAGGCCTTGTTGTCGATCTGATCTATGCATAGCACGGCATTGCCCACCACTTGCCCGAACGTCGTCGGCGCTGCCTTTTGCTGTGCCAGTACGCCGGACACGGGTACACCGAAGGCCAGCAGGGCAAACGCCGCCGCTACGGCCGGCGCAGGCCACGAGCGCGTCCATGCACGGCGCATGCGCATGATCAGTGCTTGCGCTCGTCTTTCTTGACCTTCTTGGCTTCTTTCTTTTCCTTCATGGTCTTGGCCGGTTCCTTCTTGGCTTCCTTCTTACTGTCCTGTGCCTTGCTCATCATCTACTCCATACTTGGGCGGAAATGCCTGACCCATTATGACACTCCCGCATGAAAATACCAGCCGAAAAGCAAAACGGCCGCACACGGCGGCCGTTCCCATCATACGCGCGTATCAGCCTAGTGCAGGCACAGGCGACGACGCGTCTTTTCGATCAGCGCTGCATCATAGGGATACAGGTTCTCGATAAAGAACAATTCCGTTTCCGCCTCATCTTCCAGACACATTTCGATCATCACCGGACCATCGCTTTCGCGACCCAGGAAATCTTTCGGCCAGCGGTTCTTGCGGTGCGTGCGCATCATTTCCATGCCCAGCGCGGCCAGCGGCGCCGACACGCCAGCGGCCAGCGCCTCTTGCTGCCAGTCGTCCCAGTAATCGCTCTTTGCTGCCTTGTCGTTCATCATGCTCTTCCAACTCAGGTGTAAAAGGCCGACTTTACTCTTCATGGCGCACCTTGCCAAGCAGGCATACAAGTAATGTTGCAACATCAGACATAGACCACTGAAGAAAAATTGGCATTAAACAAGGCCAATTTCAATACCATTCACGATATACAAAAAAACCTTTATTAACAATGACTTGCAATAATTCTCTCAGTCGTTGCACGACATGGGACCAGGCATTGATTAATACCACTTAAATACCTGTTGACAAGCCATCGAGGCGACAATATAGTGCCTTCAGCTTTTTCGCCGCCCGACAAATAAAAGAACCGAGACAGGCGCAATCAACCATATGCGGGACTGCACAACATGATCGAATACATAATCGGCGTCGACGGCGGGGGCAGCGGCACCCGCGTACGCCTGGCGCGTCTCGACGGCCAGGAGCTGGCTCAGGGACAAAGCGGTCCTTCCGGCCTCGGACTGGGTATCGAGCGGGCCTGGGCCTCCGTCGCGCATGCCGTCACCCTGGCCTTGCGCAGCGCCGGCCTGGAACAGCCATCGCTGCAGCGCATGGCCATCGGCCTGGGCCTCGCTGGCGTGCACAACAAGCAATGGGCCGCCAGCTTCATCGCAGACAATCCCGGCTATGCCTTTGTGGCACTGGAATCGGATGCCCTGACCACCCTGCTGGGCGCGCACGCGGGCCTGCCGGGTGCGATCGTGGCTATCGGCACCGGCAGCGTGGGCGAAGTACTGCATGCGGACGGCAGCCATCACGAAGTGGGCGGCTGGGGTTTCCCCTCAGGCGATGAGGCGGGCGGTGCCTGGATCGGCATGCGCGCCGTCAACCACGTGCAGCAAGTGGTCGACGGACGCTTGCCCGGCAGTGCTTTCGCCACGGCCGTCATCGACGCCTGCGGCGGCCAACGCGACGCCATGCAGGTCTGGCTGGCTACCGCCAGCCAGACCACGTTCGCGCAACTGGCGCCGCTGGTGCTGGAACACGCGGCCAGCAATGCGGTGGCGCATGACATCCTGAGCGAAGCGGGCCATCAGATCGCCCTCATCGCCAGAGCCCTCGACCCGACCGGCACCTTGCCCGTGGCCCTGTGCGGCGGCCTGGCGGCGCCCTTGTCAAGCTACCTGCCGGCGGCGCTGTTGCAACGGGTCGTGCCGGCACAGGGCGACTCGGCGGCAGGCGCCCTGCGCCTGATACGCAAGCATTTGCAGGAGCAATGAGCATGCTGGCCAAACTGTCTGCCTTCAAACCCAATCCGGCCAGCGACACGCCGCTCTATATGCAGTTGGCGAACATGCTGTCGGACGGCATCGCCAGCGGCGACTGGCGCGCCAACCAGGCCTTGCCCTCGGAGCGCGTGCTGTCGGAAATCCTCGACATTTCGCGCGTCACGGCGCGCAAAGCCATCGACATGCTGTGCGACCGGGGCATGCTGACGCGCAAGCGCGGCTCGGGCACCTACATCACGCCCAAGCTGGAACAGCCGCTGTCGCGCCTGACCAGCTTTTCGGAAGAATTGCGCCAGCGCGGTTTTACCGCGGGCTCGCGCTGGCTGCAGCGCGATATCGGCGTGGCCGCGCCACTGGAACTGCTGTCACTGGGCCTGTCGCCGCACATGCCGGTGGCGCGTCTGCGCCGCCTGCGCACGGCCGATGAAGTGGTGATGGCGATCGAGACGACTACCATCCCCGCGCTATACATGCCGGACCCGCAGCAAGTGACCGATTCGCTGTACGGCTACCTGGAGTCGCGCGGCACCATTCCGATGCGCGCGCTGCAGCATATCCGCGCCGTCAACGCCACGGCGGAACAGGCCAAGCTGGCCAATATCAAAATGGGTGAAGCGATGTTACACATCACCCGTGTCAGTTATCTCGACAACGGCGCAGCGGTGGAACTGACCCACTCGTATTGCCGCAGTGATTATTATGAATTCGTAGCGGAGTCGCGCAGATGAGCAGCACTATCAAAGGCAATATCCTTACCCCCGGCGGCTGGATCCACGGCGCCATCGCCTTCGGCGAACGCGTCGACAGCATCACCGGCGATTCGCGCCACCCGTCGAACAACAGCGACGATTATATTTTGCCCGGCTTTATCGACCTGCACGTGCATGGCGGTGCCGGCAAGGACATCATGGAAGGCGGCGAAGCTGTCTACACCATCGCGGCCATCCATGCGCGCCACGGCACCACCAGCCTGCTCGCTACCACCATGACGGCGCCGCCCGAAGATATCGACATGGCCCTGACGGCCATCGGCATCGCGGCCAACAACCGCCGCCCGAACACGGCGCGCGTGCTGGGCGCCCACCTGGAAGGCCCATACATCAATTCGGGCAAGCTCGGCGCGCAACCGAACTACGCGCGCGCTGCCACCCTGGCCGAAATCGAACGCCTGCAAACGCTGGCCAAACTGCGCGTCATTACCGTGGCGCCGGAAATCGCCGGCCACCTGGACCTGGTGCGCGCCCTGGCCGACGCCGGCGTGCGCGTGCAGATCGGCCACACGCTCGGCTCCTATGAAGATGGCGTCGCCGCGCTGGAGCATGGCGCCATGGGCTTCACGCACCTGTTCAACGCCATGAGCGGCCTGCATCACCGCGAGCCGGGCATGGTCGGCGCCGCCCTGGCGCACGCCGAATACGCCGAACTGATCCCCGACCTGCTGCACGTGCATCCGGGTGCCATCAAGGTCGCCCTGCGCGCCATCCCGCGCCTGTACTGCGTCACCGATTCGACTGCCGCCACCGGCATGCCGGACGGCGAATACATGCTGGGCCGCCACGCCGTGCAGAAATGCATGGGCGGCGTACGCCTGCCCGACGGCACCCTGGCGGGCAGCACCCTGACCCTGGACCAGGCGCTGCGCAACCTGGTGGCACTGGGACTGGACCTGGCCGACGCGTCCAAGCGCGTGTCGACCAACGCCGCCGATTATCTGGGCCTGGAAGAACGCGGCCGGCTGGCCCCCGGCACTTACGCCGATCTGGTGGTACTCGATCGCGATCTCAAACTCAAAGCTGTGTATATAGAAGGAGAAATCTGTGACCTCAATGATGCTTAAAGAAGCCATTTCCGCCGCCGAATGCGTCGCCCTGCAACTGGCCAGCGACACGGATCGCTACGCGGAACTGGGCCGCAAATTGAGGAGCACCTCGTTCTCGACCGCGCTGACCATCGCGCGCGGCAGCTCGGACCACGCCTGCAACTACGTCGCCTACCTGATCATGGCGCGCCTGGGCCGTGTCGTGGCGTCCCTGCCGATGTCGCTGGTGACCTTGAACAAATCGCCGCTGGTAACGCGCGACACCCTGGCCATCTCGATCTCGCAATCGGGCCAGAGCCCGGACGTGGTCGAGCCGATCCGCTACTTCCGCGACGGCGGCGCCACCACCGTGGCCCTGGTCAACGACATCGATTCGCCGCTGGCGCACGCCGCCGAGTGGGCCATGCCCCTGCGCGCTGGCAAGGAACAAAGCGTCGCCGCCACCAAAAGCTTCATCACCAGCCTGGTTGCCGGCGCGCGCATGGTGGCCCAGTGGCAGAACGACCCCGAGCTGCAAGCAGGCCTCGAAGCGCTGCCCGAAGCGCTGCTCGGAGCGACCCAAGTAGACTGGTCGCCAGCGATTGACGTGCTGGCGCCGGCGCGCAACATCATGGTCGTGGGACGCGGCATCAGCTTCCCGGTGGCCCTGGAATCGGCCTTGAAATTCAAGGAAACCTCGGCCCTGCAGGCAGAAGCCTTCAGCGGTGCCGAAATCAAGCATGGCCCGATGGCCCTGATCGAAGACGGCTACCCACTGCTCATTTTTGCAACGCGCGGCCCAACCCAGGCCGGCCTGCTGCAACTGGCGACGGAAATGCGCGGCCGCGGCGCCAAGGTCCTGCTGGCGGCCCCCGCCGACGTGGCCGAACGCGACCTGACCCTGCCCGTGGCGGCCACGCCGGATCTCGACCCGATTGTCGCCATCCAGGCCTTCTACGTGATGGCGGCAAAACTGTCGGCCGCACGCGGCATGGACCCGGACGCACCGCGTCACCTGAGCAAAGTAACAAAAACAAACTAAGCAATACCCAACCCGAAAGCGAAGACTGGGGTCGGCTCCTAAGGGGCCGACCCCGGCACTTACGGGGCCACTGGCCGGGATAATAATAATGATCAAGAGACTGTTGGCAGTGTTTGCCTGCGCGGGCCTGCTCGCGCCACAGGCATGGGCTGCCGAGAAAATCGAATTCTGGACCTTCAGCATGAAGCCCAAATTCACGCCCTATTTCAGCGCGTTGGTGGCGCGCTATGAGGCGCAAAATCCCGGCCTCAAGATTGAATGGATCGACTTCCCGTGGGACGTCATCCAGACCAAGCTGGTCACGCGCATCGTGGCCGGTACGCCACCGGCGCTGGTGAGCCTGAACGTGCCCTGGGCCGATGAATACGCGCGCGACGGCTTGCTCACGCCAGTCGATGGCCTGATCGCGCAGGCACGCGCCAGCTACATTCCGAGCGCGCTGGAAGACCTGCGCTTCAAGGGCCACACCTACGGCTTCCCCATGTACAGCAATGTCGCGGTGATCGCCTTCAACACCGCCATTTTCAAGCAGGCCGGGCTCACGCGCGGCCCTGCCAGCCTGGATGAACAACTGGCATTCGCGCGCCAGATCGCGCAACGCACGGGCAAGGCCGGCATCGCCCCAGCGCTCTCCAAGATCGACGGTCTGTTCATGCAGCAGGGCCTGGCCGTCATCATCGACAAGCGCGCCGTCTTCAATTCGCCGCAGCACGTGGCATTGGTACAAAAACTGGCCGACACCTACAAGGTCGGCGGTCTGCTGAAAGAAAGCCTGTTCGCCGAGGATAACTTCCCCGCCGTGATCGATGCTTACAAGGGCGGCCGCCTGGGCATGCTGCTGGCACCGCCGACGGCCATGCAGCGCATCGGCGGCGATGCGCAAGACATCTATGCCATCACCGACGTGGCGCCCGCGCCGCTGGGCCCCACCGGCATTGCCGATGGCGGCTGGCTGGTGCACTTCGCCATTCCGAAAGGCGTGCCGGCGCGCCTACTGCCATCGGTCGGCAAGTTCGCGCGCTTCCTCACGAACGACGAAAACCAGTTGAACTTCGCGCGCCAGGCCAGCGTCTTCCCGACCACCATCAAGGCGGCGGCCGACCCGTTTTTCCTCGCCACGCCCAAGGACGCAGGCGCGGCCGAAAAGGCCGTTGCCGCTGGCGCCCTGTCGATGGGCCACTCGCGCACGCTGTACGTGGCCGGCATCGATGACTACGACGAATTGCGCCGCTCGCTGGTCAAAGCCGTCGAGGCGGGCGTCACGGGCAAGCAAGATGTCAAGCAGGCGCTGGACCAGGCCGTCGCCATCTGGAACAAGAAGCTGGCCACCCTGCCAGGCCACTAAGGACACCATGAAACTCGCTCACCGCCACAGCGTGCAAGCCTGGCTGTTCCTCGCCCCGGCCCTGCTGCTGCTGGCCGCCTTTTCCTTCTGGCCCGTCGGCTACGGCTCCGTGCTGGCCTTCACCGACTACAGCCTGATACGCGAGACGCGCTTCGTCGGCCTCGATAACTTCCGCTACATCTTCAACAACGAGATGTTCGTCTCGGGTTTAAAGAATTCGCTGGTGTTTTTGCTGATGGTGCCTTTCGTGCAGGTGGGCGCCATCGTGCTGGCCGTGCTGGTCAACAACCGCCTGCCCGGCATCCGTTTGTTCCGTGCCGCCTTCTACGTGCCCGTCGTGACCACCGTTTCCGTGGTCGGCATCATGTGGGGCTTCATGTTCCATGAACAGGGTGCGCTCAATTACGTGATGCTGACCCTGAAACTCGTCAACGCGCCCGTGGGCTGGCTGACGAACGACAGCCTGGCCCTGTTTGCCGTCATGTTCGTCACCCTGTGGCGCGGCCTGGGCTGGTATATGGTGATGTACCTGGCGGCGCTGCAGTCGATCCCGTCGGACATGCAGGAAGCGGCCATGCTCGATGGCGCCAACCGCTGGCAGCGCTTCTGGAAGATCACCGTGCCGATGCTGCGCCCGACCATCATGCTGTGCACCATCCTGTCCGTGCTGGCGGCATTGAAGGCTTACCAGGAAGTCGACGTGCTGACCCAGGGCGGCCCGATGAATTCCACCTTCACGGCGCTGTACTATGCCTACGATCAGGGCCTCAAACATTTGAAACTGCCGCGCGCGCTGGCCGCCAGCTTCGTCGTGTCCCTCTTTTGCATCGGCATCGCCCTGCTATGCCTGCGCTATCTCAAACCCAAGCATCGCTGACAGGGGAATGACCATGAAAACCCGTTCCCGCCCCATGCAAACACGTTTGCAGCACCTAGTCCAATACACGGGCCACTATGCCGTGCTGTGCGCGATCGCCGTCGTCTGCGTCTTCCCGTTCTGGTGGACGCTGGTAACAGCCATTTCCACGCAGGGCAATATCTTCGCCTTTCCACCTACCTTCTGGCCGAAGGCGCCGTCGCTGGAAAACTTCGTCGAAGTGTTCAAGGCGATTCCCATCTGGTCATTTTTCAAGAACTCGGTGCTGATCGCCGTGTTCACCGTGTTCTGGAAACTGCTGCTATGTTCACTCGCCGCGTACCCGCTGGCGCGCCTGAAATTCCGAGGCCGCAAGCTGGTGTTCGGCCTGATCCTGGCCACCCTGGTGCTGCCATCGGAAGTCAATTTCCTCGTCAACTTCATCACCATCACGCAAATGAGCCTGGTCGACACCTACACGGGCGTCATCCTGCCCAACGTGGTGACGGCCGTGGCCATTTTGCTGCTCAAGCAGGCGTTCGAGGAAGTGCCGCAAGACCTGATCGATGCGGCCAGAGTCGACGGCGCCTCCGAATGGGTGATCTTCAGCCGCATCATGCTGCCCCTGATCACACCCTGGCTGGCCACCGTCGGTATTCTGACGGCTGTGGAATCGTGGAATGAATACATCTGGCCCTCCATCGTCATGAGCAAACCCGATGAATTTCCCCTCTCGGTGGGCGTGCTGTATTTGCGCGGCACCTTCGGCAGCAGCACGCGCGTGATCGCCGCCGGCACCCTGATCACCATTGTGCCTACCCTGCTGGCGTTCCTGTTCACCCAGCGCTTCTTCATGCGCGGCATGGACGGCGCCGTCAAATGAGCGCCACCATCGCCACCGACCTGCGCCGGCTTGCCGGGCAGTTGCTGATGACGGGCGTCGTCGGCACCGAGCTCGATGCAGCCACGCTCCAATGGCTGCAGGCGAACGGCGTGCGCGCCGTGTGCCTGCGCGCGGGCAATCTGCGCGATGCGGCGCAACTGACGCGCCTGAGCGCGCACTTGCGGCTCGCCCTGGGCCCGCAGGCGCTGATCGCCATCGATACGGCCGGCATGCCCTCAGCCTATCCGGCCTGGCTGCCACAGCCACCGAGCGCCATGCAACTGTGTGCCTTGGGTGACGCAGAACTGGCCAACGGCATGGGCGCGGCGACGGCACGCGGCTTGCGCTCATTGGGCATCAACTGGCTGCTGGCCCCCCTGATCAATCTCGACACCGGCGCAGCACAGGCACCTGACGCTGCGCAGGCGTTTGGCGGCGATCCTGCACAAGCGACCGCCATGACGCAAGCCTGGACGGCGGGCTGCCAGGCCGAAGGCGTGGCGTGCTGCGCCCGGCTGTACCTGCCGCAACCTGGCGCCAGCGCCATCGTGCCCAGCGTCGCCAAGATCCGCTCGCAGCTGGAAGAACACGATTTCGTACCGTTTCGCCAGGCCGCCGCGCAGACGGCCTCGATGATGAGCGCGCACGTAACTTATACGGCACTCGATGCACGCCAACCCGCCAGCCTGTCGCCTGCGGTAATGCATGGCTTGCTGCGCCAGCAGTGGGGCTATGACGGCGTGCTGCTGACGCCCGGCATAGCCGCGCACGGCGAGCATGTCGGCGCGCGCGCCCTGGCCGCCGGCGCCGACATGGTCCTGCTGGCAGATGCGGCGCAGCTACCGGCAGCGCTGGCCGCCGTCAGCGCCGCACTGGCGTCTGGCACCTTGCCGCTGCAAGGCGTGGGTGCGCGGCTGCAGCGCCTGGCGGCACTGGCCGCACGCTATCCGGCTGGCAGCGACGTATACGCGCAGGAGGCGGCTGACTGCATCATCATGGCCGAGGCCAGGCGGCGCTGCCAGTAAGCGCGCTTTTTTACCGACCGCAATACCCGACTTTCAAGACGACCCGAGGAAGCATCCATGAACCACAAGACCAATAGCAATAGCAGTAGCAAGGGCGGCATACGCAGCCCGATTTCCTGGGTGCCCACCTTATACTTCGCCCAGGGCCTGCCGTTTTACGCGGTCGCCCTGGTGGCCGGCCTGATGTTCAAGAGCATGGGCGTGCCAAACGACCAGATCGCCCGCTGGACCGGCCTGATCGGCTTTGCCTGGGTCTTCAAGTCGCTGTGGAGCCCCTTCCTGGAGCTGGCGTCGAGCAAGAAGAGCATGGTGGTGCTGTTCCAGTTCGCCGGTGGCCTGAGCCTGGGCCTGATCGCGCTGGCGCTGCAAACGCCGCTGTGGTTTGCCGCCTGCATCGCCGTGCTGTTCGTCGCCGCGCTGGCCTCGTCGACGCACGACATCGTCTGCGACGGCCTCTACATCGCCAGCCTGTCGGACAAGCAGCAGGCGGCCTACGCGGGCTGGCAGGGCGCCTTCTTCAATGCCGGCAAATTCATCTCGCTGGGCGGCCTGGTGATCCTGGCCGGCTACCTGGAGAAAGAAATCGGCATCAAGCCTGCATGGTCGGTGATCTTCCTGATCATCGGCGCGATGATGCTGTCGCTGGCCGCGTACCACCTGTGGGCGCTGCCGCAAGTGCGCAACGCGACCGTGGCCGACAAGAGCGTGGCAGGCATCAGCCGCACCTTGTGGGACGTGCTGGTGGACTTCTTGAACAAGCCCGGCATCTGGGGCATGATCGCCTTCATCATCCTGTTCCGCGCCGGCGAGGCGCAAGTGCAGACCATCGGCCCGCTGTTCCTGCGCGAAGCGCGCGAGCTGGGCGGCCTGGGCTTGTCGACGACGGAAGTGGGCGCCGTGTACGGCACGGCCGGCACCGTGGCCTTTTTGCTGGGCAGCATAGGCGGCGGCTATTTCACTTCCTGGCTAGGCTTGAAACGCGCCATGTTCTTCCTGATCCTGGCCATGAATTTGCCGAACCTGGTGTTCTATTACCTGAGCCACAGCATGCCGACCGATCTGACCCTGATCACGGCCGCGCTCAGCGTGGAAATGTTCGGTTATGGCTTTGGCTTCGTGGGCCTGATCCTGTTCATGATGCAAGTGGTCTCGGTCGGCAAGTACCAGACGGCCCACTATGCGTTTGCCACTGGCGTGATGCAGCTCGGTTTCGTGCTGTTCAAGATGATCAGCGGCGACATCCAGACGGCGCTCGGCTACAAGACCTTTTTCCTGTGGGTGCTGGTGTCGGCCCTGCCCGTCTTGATCCTGTCGCGCTTCATGCGTATCGGCGCCAAGGCAGATGCCGGCGAAACTGCCCCCTGCAAGGCCGATACTCCCCAGACGCCCGCCAGCGCCAGCTAGGATAGAACCATTCCATGGCACACATCGTTTTAAACAATATCGTCAAGCGCTACGACGACAAGCAGGCCGTCATCCACGGCATCGACCTGGCTATCGGTGACGGTGAATTCGTCGTCTTCGTGGGGCCGTCAGGCTGCGGCAAATCAACCCTGCTGCGCATGATCGCCGGGCTGGAAGACATCAGCGACGGCGAGCTGCATATCGACGGCCAGCTAGCCAACGATATCGCGCCGGCCGAGCGAGGCCTGGCGATGGTCTTCCAGAGCTACGCCCTGTATCCGCACATGACGGTGTTCGAGAACATGGCTTTTGCCTTGAACCTGGCCGGACACAAGAAGGCGGAGGTGCGCGCCGCCGTCGAGCGCGCGGCTGAAATCCTGCAGATCACGCCTTTGCTCAAGCGCAAACCCAAGGACCTGTCGGGCGGCCAGCGCCAGCGCGTGGCCATCGGCCGCGCCATCGTGCGCAAGCCCAAGGTGTTCCTGTTCGACGAACCGCTGTCGAACCTCGACGCCTCGCTGCGCGTGCAGATGCGCGTGGAGATTTCGCGCCTGCACCAGGAATTAAAAAGCACCATGATCTACGTCACGCACGACCAGGTCGAAGCGATGACACTGGGCGAGCGCATTGTGGTGTTCAATGGCGGGCGCATCGAGCAGGTGGGTAGTCCGCACGCGCTGTACAACCATCCCGGCAACCTCTTCGTGGCCGGCTTCCTGGGCGCGCCGAAAATGAACTTCATCGCTTGCGAGGTCGTTGCCTGTAGCCGCCGCACGGTGGCCGTGCGCGTGCCCGGCGGCGCCGTCATCGAGGTCGAGGCGCAAGGTGACGCCGTGGTGCCAGGCGAGCGGCTGACGCTGGGCGTACGCGCCGAACATATCAGCCTGCGCGAGCATGCTGATGTTGGCAGTCATGCAGAAAACAACGTGCTCGACGCCGCCGTCAGCCATGTCGAATACCTGGGCGACGTGGCCATCGTCTACGCCAGCATGCCAAGTGTGGCCGGGATGCTGGCCGAGATGCTGGCCGTCAAGCTGCCGGCCGAGGATGGCTTGCGCCGCACGGGCGAGACGCTGCGCCTGTATCTGCCGCCGCAACGCTGCCTGCTGTTTGATGCCAAAGGGCAAGCACTGGCGCACACGTTTGCCGCACCAGCCCAGCAGTTTATGTGACAATAGCCGCTGTTTACGATGCCATCGCCCTTGGACTTCAGCGGGCGCAATGGCGGAAATATATTTTTTAAGATTCCCTGCCCCTTTACGATGCTGCTGCGCGATGCTGCGGCAGACAGTGCCGGTGCGTATTTTTGTTATTGATTGAAGGATAACCCATGTCCCAATTCCGTCTTGCCCGTCTCAGCCTGATCCTCGCTGCCATCGGCATGAACATCCTGCCAGCCCTGTCGCACGCACAGGACACCAAGCCAGCCGCTGCAGCCGGTGCGCCCGCTGCCGTGCCCGCAGACACGGTGCGCCCTGAAGTATTCAAACTGCTCGATCCGACCGCCGTGAAGGCCTCGATGGATGCAAAAAACTACGACGATGTGCAAAGCCGCATCGACCAGACAGCAGCCATTCCCGCCCTGACGCCCTATGAATTGTTCGTGCTGAACCGCCTGCGCGTAGCGCTGGCCTCCACCACCAACAATAAGACGATGGCCATGACGGCACTCGAAGCGGTGATCGAATCGGGCAAGCTGGAGAAGAAAGCCCAGGGCGACTTCATCCAGGCGCTGGCGAACTACCACTACAACGCCAAGGATTACCCGAACGCTATCAAATGGTTCACCCGTTACCAGACGGAAACAGGTGACTTGACCACCGTGCGCCCCTACATTATCCGCGCCTATTACTTCAGCAATGATTTCGCGCGCGCGAAACAGGAACTGATGGCCGACCTGAGCGCCAAGCAGCAAGCAGGCAAGACGCCGGCCATCGAAGAATTGCAATTACTGGCCAATACGGGCTCGAAGAGCAAGGATCCGGCCACCTACCTGATCGCCATGGAAAACCTGGTGCGCTACTTCCCGTCGGACGATTACTGGAGCGACCTGCTGGGCCGGCTGCAGGGCAAGGCTGGCTATTCGGACCGCTTCGCGCTGGACGTGCTGCGCCTGCAATTCAAGGCCGTGGCCACCATGCCGCCGCAAGATTACAGCGACATGGCTGAAATTGCACTGCTGAACGCCTTCCCGACGGAAGCGAAAAAAGTCCTCGACGCGGGCTTTGCAAAAAGCGTGCTGGGCACGGGTGCGAATGCTGCCAAGCACAAGAAACTGCGCGACCAGGCCAACAAGGCGGCCGCCGATGATGCGAAAAGTATCGCCAGCGGCGAAGCCTCGGCCATGAAGAGCAAAGATGGCACGGGCTTGATCAACCTGGGCTACGCCTTCGTGACGATGGACCAGTTCGACAAAGGTATCGACCTGATCCAGAAAGGCATCGCCAAGGGCGGCCTGAAGCGCCCGGAAGACGCCAAGCTGCGCCTCGGCTACTCCTACGCCATGGCCGGCAAGACAGACGACGCCATCAAAGTCCTGGAAACAGTCAAGGGCGGCGACGGCGTGGGTGACCTGGCGCGCTACTGGATCCTGTGGCTGAACCGTCCTGCCACGGCAGCGGCGACACCAGCAGCGGCACAGTAATTCCTGCTCCCTAGCGTAAGCGCAAGGCAGTCCCCGGCTCAGGCCGGGGCTGCTTTTTTTTCGATTTTTTTCATCCATCCGGCGATAGCTGAACATCGCTACCCTGTCGAAGCGGCGAAGCTTGATGTGGAGTGTCAGACCTTGATGTAGATCTTGCGCTTGTCCATCGCGTAGGCGATCAGCCAGCACAGCAGCATGAAGCTGACGGCAAACAGCAGCGAACCCACGCGCGCCGGAGCCCAGCCCGTGAACCACTGCTGGTACAGCCACTGGTACAGATTGACGCCACCGACACGCACGGTAAACGCGATGATCACCAGCACTTCCGAGACCAGGTAAATGAGCAGGGTGTTCTTGCCGTAGACTTCAAAGAAATAGGTCCAGCCCGTCATTTGACGCACGTCGATGATCAACATCAGCGAAGCGAGCAGCAGCAAATCGAGGCCTATGCCCAGCATCACATAAGAGCTGGTCCACAATTTTTTGTTGATCGGCAACACTTCATTCCAGCACAGTGCCACCACCACGCAGATGACGCCAGCCACCGCCAGTTGAAGCAAGCTGAAGCGCAGCTGCGCCGGCGCCGTCTGGCGTAAAAAACTGCCCACCAGGTAACCGGCAATCACATTGACGATCGCCGGCAAGGTGCCGAGTATACCTTCCGGGTCGAAGGCGATGCCTTCGCCGTGGTACAAGTGGCTATCCCCCAGCAGGATCAAATCGAGCTTGGCCGGCGCATTGCCGTGCAAGCTGTAATCGCCCCAGGTCGCCAAAATGGCCCAGTAGCCGAGCAAGGCAGCGGCGCTGAAGAGCAGCGCGCCGCGTGTCTTCCAGTAATGCAAAATCAGGGCGGCGGCCAGGTAGCACACGGCGATGCGCTGTAGTACGCCGGGGATACGCGTCTGCGACAGGGACGACCAGGCGAACTGGCCCGCATCGTCAATCTTGAAGAAGGGGAACCAGTACAGCAAGAAGCCCAGTAAAAAGATCAGCGCGCTGCGCTTGCACAGCTTGGCCAACACGGCGCCATGGGCCAAATTTTCATATTTCCCCAGCACAAAGGCCAGCGCATTGCCGACGACAAACAAAAAACTGGGGAAGACCAGATCCGTCAGGGTAAAACCATGCCATTCGGCATGCAGGAACGGCGCATACACGCTGCCCCAATCGCCGGGCGTATTGACGACAATCATCAGGGCCACGGTCAGGCCACGCAGGACGTCGAGGGCGAGGTAGCGCTGAGATGCAATGGTCATAATAATGCCATGAAAAAATATCTATCCACCAGCGGCTGGACCAGGAGCGATACCGCTGAAGGCCAGTGAAAAGGGCTGGCAAGCACCGATAGCGTAGCCTGCCATACGGAAACTGACGCAGGATAGAAAAGGAGGAAAAACTTCACTCACTGAGCAAAAAAGGCAAGCCCCTGAAACAGGAACTTGCCTTGAAAAGACCGAGGAAGACTTGGCCCGGTGCATGTGCGCCAGGCCAGATCGTATTGCTTACAGCTTGCCGCGCAGGCCCAGGTAGAAGGTACGGCCATTGCTGTAGAACGCGCGTGGCTGATCGCGGTTTTCAGCGTACATCTTAATGGTCGTGTTCGTCAGGTTAAGCGCATCGAACGTGACCGTGAAGTGTTCGTTGATCTTGTAGTTGAGCGAACCGGCCAGGCCGCCCGCACCTTCGACGTGCTGGCTGGCGCCACGGTCCACGCCCGCCTTGTAGGACGAACGGTAGTTGTAGGCCAGGCGTGCGCTGAGAGCATTGGCCTCGTAGAAGGCCGTCAGGTTATACGTACTGCGCGATGCGTTGACCAGTTCGTCACCGTTGTCCAGCTTGCCATCAGCATAGGTGTAGTTGGCCAAAATACCGAAATCGCCGAACAGCGGTTGCTGATAGCTCAATTCCACGCCCTTGTTCTTGCCGCTGGTGTTGAAGGGCGACGTGATCAGGTACACGGCATTGGCATTGCGCTTGCTGTTGAAGTAAGTGGCGCTGGTGGTACCGTTCGACACGACCGATTTCAAGTCCATATAGAACAGGCCCACCGAAACGGCCGACTTCGGCGCGAAATACCATTCGGCGCTAACTTCAGCATTATCCGACTTGACCGGGTTCAGCTTCACGTTGCCGCCTGCACCGCTCAATGCATCGTCGTTCAGCGATACCGAGCCGCCCAGCGCGCTGTAGTCAGGACGGGCGATGGTGCGCGCTACTGCAGCACGAACGACCACGTCGTTGCGCACATCGAACTTGATGTTAGCGCTAGGCAAGAAGTCATTGTAGCTGCGCTCGTACAGGTACTGCGAGTACGGACCCCAGTCGGAACCGGTGATCGGGCCGCCAGCCTGGTTGACCAGCGTCGACTGCTTGGTGTGCACTGCGCGCAGGCCGAAGTTACCGCTCCAGTTGTCGCCCGTCAGATTGGCCATGGCGTAGGCGGCCGAGGTTTTTTCCTGCAGCTTGAATTCGTCGGTCCAGTTGTGGCGACGCACGTAGTCGAACAGGCGGTTGCCGTTGGCCGCGCCCCAGGCGCCCAGTGCTGCGCCATCGTACTTGAAGTAGTTGCTCGACAGGTTGCCGCCCAGGTTGCTGGCGAAGTCGCTCGGGTACATCGTGCCATTCCAGACCGGGCCTGGATTGGAGAAGCCCAGTGCGCCCGGACGAGTTTCAAACGGATGCTCGGCAGAGCGCGTGTGGTCGGTCATACGTCCACCGAACTTGATCGAATCCCAGATACCCGACGACAGACGCAGCTCGGCGTCGATCTGGGCATATTTTTCCTGGTCAACGGAACGCGATTCACCACCGCCCGCCCATGCCGTCGAGCCTGGCTTGGTGGTGGTGCCACCCGGGTAGGACACGCTGGCCGGGCTCATGCCGTTCAACTGATAAGTCATGCCACCATCGACATTGTTCTGATAGTAGACATCGTTGCGGTCATAGCCAACGCCATGAGTCTTGCCCAGCTTGCCACTCAGGGTCAGGTCCTTGGTGGCGCGATACTTGAAGTTGAAATCGAGGTAGTACGATTCGCCACCGGCGTCAGGACGGTAGATATTGTCGACCTCGCCCGAATTGGTGCCAAACGTGGCAGCCGTCAGGGTACCGCTCTTGACCGTGTAATTGGTCGGTACCTGGTTGGCGCTGTTGATCGAGTTCGCCGGTGCGCCAGCCAGTTGGTATTTTGATGCGGTGCCTTCAATTGCGAATAGAAGCCGTTCACATCCAAGGTCAAGTCCTTGTTCGGCTTGAATTCGATGTCGAATGCGCCGCCTTCACGGGTTTTCTTTTGCTCGAACAGGCTGGCGCCGATAAAGGTCGGCACTTTCACCCCGGCCAGTTCAGGACGAGCCAGGGCCGCCTTGCTGGTAGCGGAGATCGGCGTGTAGCCGAGGATTTCCTGTCCATCGCGACGCACGGTCGATTTTTGCGAAAATCCCTGTACCATGATGCCCAGGGTGTTCGTGTCATTCTTCCAGTTCACCAAGCCGGAAAACTGCGGGTCGGTCTTGCCGGCCAAGTCATTATGGAAAGCCTGGATCGAACCTTCGGCCGTGACCTGGTTCTTGAATTCCAGCGGACGGCGGGTGATCACATCGATCACGCCCGAGACACCGCCTTCAGGCAGGTCGGCGGTGGCGCTCTTGTGCACGACGACGGAGCTCACCAGTTCCGATGGCAGCAAAGAGAAGCTGCTGCTACGGCCCACGTTGCCGCCGAATTGGTTCAAGACGAACCAGTCGCCCGTGCTGATGGCATGGCCATTGAACAGGGTTTGCTGGAAGCTGGGGCTGGTGCCGCGCAGGCTGACGCGGTCGTTTTCACCGAAGCCACCTTCACCACCGGCCGACGATTGGGTATTCACACCTGGCAGGCGCTGGATAGCGTCAGCCACGTTACGGTCAGGCATCTTGCCGATATCTTCGGCGGTAACCACTTCCACCACGGAATCCGCATTGCGTTTTTGCTTCAGCGATTTTTCCAGTGAGGCACGCACGCCGGTCACCGTCACTACGGTGGACACGTCGTCGGCCGGTGCTTCCTGCGCCTGCGCCGAAAAGGCCAGGCCGGCGACCATCACGGCAACAGCCGTAGCGATCGGCGTACGGCTACGCGATCCGGATTTCACGACGGCAGCTGCAGGTGTCAAATTGCGTTTCATGTACTCCCCCTTGATTTAGGCTCCAGGATTGGATCCTTTTCATTTTTAACGTAGGTCTTCTTTCCAGCCCGCCCACTTTCGCCGGTACGCTGCAGACCCTTCTGTACAACCACTTACAAAACCAATTCAACGCCAATATACTACTATCCAATACCAGAACACTACCAGTTACAACTTATTTTTTATAACGTTGTTTGAATCACACACACCACTTCAGCTCAATCGCTGTGTAGCCCTTGCAAGCGCGAATAAATACCAGTGAGGCGCGCTCAAATTGCCGGAAGGACAATTCAAATTGGTTTTATAACGGTCTTTTTTGGTATTATCCAGCGACACAAAACAGATACAGAGCGCGTCTGCAACGCGCCGTAACGGAGACCCTCAGCGTATGACAACCCTGGCTCACATCATGCAAGGCCTGGGGCAGACGAGTAGCCTGCCCCTGTACCAGCAACTGCAGCGCGCTTTGCGTGAAGCGATCGACAAGCGCATCCTCGGCCCAGAAGAAGCCCTGCCGGCAGAACGCCAGCTGGCCAGCGACCTGGCCGTCTCGCGCATCACCGTGCGCAAGGCCATCGATGGCTTGGTCAGCGAGGGCTTGCTGGTGCGCCGCCCCGGCTCGGGCAATTTCATCAATACGCGCATCGAGAAAAATTTCGCCAAGCTGACCTCGTTTTCCGAGGATATGCGCGCGCGCGGACGCACGCCGCGCAGTGTCTGGCTCAAGCGCGCAGAAGGCACGGTCACGCCTGAAGAGGCCTTGCGCCTGCGGCTGTCGCCGGGCGCGCCCGTGTACCGCTTCCACCGCATCCGCTATGCCGACGAGGTGCCGATGTGCCTGGAATACGCCACCATCGTCGCCAGTTGCCTGCCGTCACTCGACGCCGTCGACATCTCCATGTATGACGCGCTGGAACAGGCGGGCAACCGGCCGGTGCGCGCCTTGCAGCGCCTCAGCGCGCTGTTACTGACGGGAGAGCAAGCCAGCCTGCTGCAGGCGCAAGAAGGCGACGCGGGCTTGTCCGTGGAAAGGCTGGGTTTTTTGCGCGATGGCCGCGCCGTGGAATTTTGCCGCTCCTACTTCCGCGGCGATATGTATGACTTCGTGGCCGAATTAAGTACCAATTAATACCAGCGGCGCGCATTTCCCAATACCAGATAGCAGCACTTATTGCAGTGCAATATATATACCCGCAACACGCCTGTTATTAGCACGGCAATGGGGAGCTCGTCGGCGGCGATTATATGGCGGGCCCGGAAAAAATATATAGAGGGCGGCGCAATGCAGTTTTGCGCATCGCAGCAAAATCCAATATTATTCATTCGGCAGCGGGCGCGGTGCGGTCGTCCACCTACAGCAAGAGTCGGCGAGCGCCACGCACAGACAGCAGCACGCTGGCGGGATCAAGGGCCAGGGCCATCACGGCAATGATGATTAAATGACGCTGAAATGACCGTATCGCGGTCGGTGAGGATGCCGACGGGCACGCGCTCGTCATTTGAGGGATAGCCACGCTCAGGTGGCCCAGATCATGCTGGCGCAGCAGCAGCGCCGCTAGTGGCATGCTGATGTCACGCTGGCGATGGGCACTTTGCAGGATGCAGGATGCAGACGTCGCCATGGCAGGCCACACGCGAGATCAAATAAACGGGTCTTACTTTTCTTCGGGGGGCGGCAGGAAGCAGGCTTCGACGATCTGCAGGTCGTTATCCTTGGCGAACTCGCGCACGAAGTGAAACGCCATCGGCTCGATCTCGCGCAGCTTGGTGTTGACCACCACCGACTTGACGCCATTGACGACAGTCGGGCGCACGTAGGGCGAATACTGGAGGTGCGCATTGCGCCCGCCACCTTCGGGATTAAAACAGGACATCACTCCACAAAGGCGCTCGGCCCAATCGCTGGGTCGGAATTGCTTGCCATTGCTGGTGAGACCAAGGATGAAGAACTCGTCTGAGAGTTCCCCTGTTTTTTGAGATAACTCGGCCATGTGGCTTGTCGGGACTGGATTGCGTGAATGGCCCCGGTGGGTATGCCGGGCTGGTAATTCAACTACATTTGCTGCGGTAAGCCAGTATTATATCTTATAGAAGACTTGGGTTCTACCTCGATCTACCCTGCCCTTGCCAACAGGGGCCGGCAGGCGTCGTGCGCCAGCCCCTATTGTAACCCCGTTACACGCGCAAGGCGCATGGATAGCGCGTATGCACGCGTTTAGCGCCCTTGTCAGCCGAGGAAAACAGCACCCGACATCAACAGCAGCAGCAGCATCCACAGCAGCAAGGCGCGCCATACCAGGCCCACCGTGCTCTGCAAGGCGCGCGCGCCCGGCTCTTCGCCGGGCAGGATATCGCTTTCGCTGTCACTGTCATCGACGGCCAAGTCCGGCGTCACCAGCACGCGCGCTGCCGTTTCCGCTGGCGTGCCCAGGCGTACACCCATGGCACCGCCGCCGGCCGTCAGGATGATGCCGATAGCTTCGTCCTGCCAGCGCTGGGCGAAATTGCGCCAGGCATAGATGGCATCCTCGAAATTGCCGACCACGGCAAACGCCACGGCCGTCAGACGCACGGGGATCCAGTCGATCCAGTAAAAGGCGCGCGCGGCGAACTGGCCGAATGCTTCATTGCGCATGTGCTCAGGTTCATTCCAGGCACGCGCCAGGTATTCGGCCACGCGGTACATGACCGCGCAAGCAGGGCCGAGCGGCATGAGGAACCAGAAGAATACGCCAAACACATTGCGATGCGTCGTGATCAGGGCTTTTTCCACGGCGATGCGGGCGATCTCACTCGCTTCCATGCCCACCGTGTCGAGCTTGGTCCAGTCTGCCAGCAAGGTGCGCGCAGTCGCTTCGTCACCGGCGCTCAGGGCCAGTTGGATGGAGGTGAAGTAGTGGCTGTAATGACGGAAACCCAGCGTCAGGTAGACGATGAGCACGTTCCAGGCAAAGGCCAGCAGGGACAACTGATAATGCTGCAAGAGCCAATACACGCCAGCCGTCGGCAGCATCAGCGCGCCGATCATGAGGAACCAGCCCATGCGGCCATGGCTGGCATGGCCGGCATTGAACCAGGTCTCCATGCGCATTGCCAGGCTCTTGATTTCGGCGTAGATCGGATTGTCCGCGCGCAAAGGTTTGAGCTGCTCGATCAGCAATGCACAAAGTATGGAGAGAAATGTCATCAAACGTCCTTTTTGTCTTTTTCAGCAATGCCGCAATGCCCGCTACGATAGCGCAGTGCAGTGCTGGAATCAAACTTATTACGTGCGGGACACCATTTTACGCGCGCAAGAGGTGAAACAGATTACGCAGCATGCCCGCCGTAGCACCCCAAATATAGAAACGCTCGTACGGCATGGCGTAGAACGAACGCCGTCCGCCGGGCAATTCCACCGACAGGCGCTGATGGTTGAGACCATCCATCAGGAAGGCCAGCGGCACTTCAAAGATTTCCGCCACTTCGGATGGGTCGGCGCGCAGTTCGAACGGCGGCATGACCAAGCCTACCACGGGCGTGACCTGGTAGCCGGTGCCCGTCAGATAGTCGGGCAGGCAGCCCAGCACTTCGATATGCTCACTCGCCAGCCCCACCTCTTCCTGCGTTTCGCGCAGCGCCGTGACCACGGACGAGCCATCGAACGCCTCGCTGCGCCCACCGGGAAAGCTGACCTGGCCCGCATGGCTGCTCAGGTGCTGCGTGCGCAAGGTCAGCAAGATGGTCAAACCCTGCGGCCGTTGCACCATGGCAATGAGCACAGCGGCGCGCACCGGGATGGCGCGCACGGAGAGGAAATCCTGAGTCATCTCGGGCTGCCAGTGAGGCGGATAGGCCAGACGCTGGCGCAACCAGTCCGGCGTCAGGCGCATGGCGTCCAGCGCCGCCTCGCCGGCGATCGAATCGATGGCTAATTGCTGCGGATCAAATGCTATCGCCATTGCTATCTCTCTCATCACAACGCCATCAATAAAAAAAGGGGCGCCGCGAGGCACCCCTTTTCCCAACGCAGACGCTGATATTACGCGCTTGCTTTCGCCACAACGCGGCGATTTGGCAATTTTTCTTTGATACGCGCCGATTTACCCGAACGCTCACGCAGATAGTACAGCTTGGCGCGGCGAACATCACCACGGCGTTTCACTTCGATCGAAGCGATCAGCGGCGAGTACAGTTGGAACGTACGCTCAACGCCTTCGCCGGACGAGATCTTACGAACGATGAAGTTCGAGTTCAGGCCACGGTTACGACGGGAGATAACGACGCCTTCGTAAGCCTGGGCGCGCTTGCGCGTACCTTCGACTACGTTGACGCTGACGATAACGGTATCGCCTGGTGCGAATTCAGGAATGGTTTTACCCAGACGAGCAATTTCTTCCTGCTCTAATTGTTGAATCAAGTCCATTTTATAACTCCGAAAACCATCATGCCGGCGCACTGTGGATAGCAAGTATCCGCCCGGTAGAGGATGGGTAACACAATATGGGCAACATGCCCGGCACTACTGGCCACCCTGCAGGCCGTCCGGAGACAACTTACAGGCTGGCCAAGAATTTTTCGTCGGTCTTGCTGAGCAAGCCGGCGGCACGCGCACTGACCAGCAGGTCAGGCCGCTTTGTCGCGGTCGCTTCCAGCATGCGCTGGCGGCGCCACTTGACGATCTCGGCATGATTACCCCCCATCAAGACGGGCGGCACGGCCATGCCTTCATAGGTTTCCGGCCGCGTGTAGTGCGGCGAATCGAGCAAGCCATTGACGAAGCTATCCTCGACGGCCGATGCCTCGGTGTTCAACACACCGGGTAACAGGCGTATCACCGCATCCATCAGCGCCATGGCGGGCAATTCACCGCCCGACAGGACAAAGTCGCCAACACTGATTTCTTCGTCGACACAGCGCTCAAGCAAACGCTGGTCTACGGCTTCATAACGGCCACACAGGATCACCAAGCCAGGTTCGGCTTTCAACTGCGTGACGCGCTCGTGCGTCAGCGCGCGACCCTGCGGCGACATAAACACCACGCGGGGTAACGCCAGTCCGAGATCGGCCTGACGTTGCTTCGCGGCATTGATTGTCGCTTCGAGGGGGCGCGCCATCATCACCATGCCGGGGCCGCCGCCGTAAGGGCGGTCATCCACGGTACGGTGATTGTCGGTCGTGAAATCACGGGGATTCCACAGCGACAAGCCGCATTTACCCTGCTCGAAGGCACGCCGGGTCACACCCGACTGCGTCAGCGCGGCAAACATTTCCGGGAACAGGGTCACGACATCAAATTGCATCGCTCACCATCCGGCAAAGTTTGCCCGGCGCAAAATGATGCGCAGGCGGTTTAATAATCGAGGCCCCAGTCGACCGTGATCTTGCTGGCAGCCTTGTCAACGTTAATGACAAACTGACCAACAAACGGGATCAGGCGCTCAGGCGCCTTTTCAACGGTCTCATCGGCATCAGCATCTGCAACGGGCGTAACGCGCAAGATCGACTGCGGACCATTGCTCATCATGTCGTGCACTGTGCCAAGGCACTCGCCTTGCAAATTCTCGACTGTCAGCCCGATCAGATCGGACCAATAGAATTCATCGGCCGTCAGCGTCGGGAAATGGCTACGCGGAATTTGCACAGAAACACCTTTCAGTGCTTCTGCGGCATCCCGCCCGACCACACCCACCAGCTGGGCCACGACGTCGCCGCCGTGTAACTTCGCTTGCCTGACTTGAACATCATGCAAGGTCGGTTTATCAAACCACCAGGTTTTGACGCTTAATAATGCATCCGCGTCGTCGGAGAAAGGAGTGATCCTTACGCCGCCAGCAATGCCATAGGCACCGGAGACATAGCCTACCTGTACCAGGTCATCGGGGACTTTCACCCCGGATGCAGTCTTGACCGTCAAACCAGTGATCTAATTAAGCTGCTGCTTTGTTGTTGCTGGCTACCAAGCGAGCAACGGTTGGCGACAATTGTGCGCCAACGCCTTGCCAGTAGGCCAGACGGTCTGCGGTGATACGCAGTGGAACTTCGCCACCTTGCGCCATCGGGTTGTAAAAACCGATACGCTCAATGAAGCGACCATCGCGGCGATTGCGCGAGTCAGTAGCGACGATGTTGAAGAACGGGCGCTTCTTGGCGCCTCCACGAGCTAAACGAATAACGACCATAATATTTCCAAAAAGTGTGCTGAGGCGGAAAAAGCCGCAAATTATAGCGCGCTTTACCGCCAGGCAGCAAGCGTTATGATGACGGGCGTGTAATTTGGGCTAATCAAACATTATGACCAGTCATGACCGAAGACGCAATAGCCGCGTGCGTGTATCGTGCCGACAACGCCACGCCGGTGCGCCAAGCCGGTGCCATTGCGCGACAGCACCGCCTGGACGGCACATGAAAGTGCTATCGTTGCGACAGGCAATGACCGATACTGGCAATCTTTACCGATGAGTAACTCTAAATCTTATGACCACCGCAAGCATTTTGCAACAGTCGCACAAGAACAAGGCAGGCACCACCTTGCTAGCCTTCCTGCTGGGCATGCTGGGTGCGCACCGCTTCTATCTGCATGGCGCCAAGGACCGCTGGGGATGGCTACACATGACCGCCCTGCCCGCCAGCCTGCTGCTGCTGCACCAGCTGCTTCCCCAAGCCGACTGGTTTTACCAGATATTGCCCCTTGTCCTGTCCGCCCTGATCGGCTTCCTCGAAGCACTGGTACTGGGATTGATGCCGGATGACAAGTGGGATGCGCGCTACAACGCCGCCTCTGGCCGCCTGTCGGACACGGGCTGGCCCCTGGCCGTGGTGCTGGTCGCTACCTTGATGCTAGGCGCAGGCGTGCTGATCGCCACCATGGCGCGGCTGTTCGACTTGCTGTACACAGGCGGCGCCTACGGCTAATTTTTACATAGGAATAGCGACATTTTCGGCGCCCGGCACGCACATGTAAGTATTGGTAAGCAATCATGATTTACTTCTATACTGCACTCAGAATACCAACATTACTGCCACACCCCTTCAGGAGAAAATCATGCTGCGTCGCCCATACATCATCGCAGTGGCCATCACGGCCCTGTTCAGCACTTCCGCCTTCGCGCAAAATCTCTCGCCGAAGGCGCAATACGCCTACGACACGCAGCAAGCGAGCACGCGCTATGCTGATGACAAGAAATTGTGCGCAGAAGAAAGCAGCTCGAAAGCGCGCATGCAATGCCTGCGCGACGCGAAGAGCGAACACGAGCAGGCTATCAGCGACGCCAAGGCTGCGCAGAAAGCAGGCAATTCCTACGCCAGCCAGCCCTCCAAGAAGCCGCAGCAAATCTGCGCCGATTGCGCCAAGGTGCTGGCGGTCAACGTCGCTGACAAAGCGGGCGAAGGCGGGGCGCTGGGCATGATAGGCGGCGGCGTGGCGGGCGCCCTGCTGGGCCGCCAGGTCGGTGGCGGGCTCGGCAAGGACCTGGCCACCCTGGCAGGCGCCGCTGGCGGTGCTTACGCCGGCAAGCAAGTCGAAGGCCATATGAAGAATGCCAAGACCTGGACCGTCACGGTACAGTATGAAACAGGGGCCAAGGCCGATTTCGCGTTTGACCAAGACCCTGGCCTGGCTGCTGGCGACCTGGTACGCAACTCGGGCAATGGCATTGTCAGAAGATAAGCCGAACCCAAAAGCAAGGACTGGGGTCGGACCCCAATCCACCCAAGTTAAGCAACAGGCTGCCATCAAGCAACCTTGTAGGCCATGTATTTATGGGGCTTGTAGGCGTTGGTTTGCCGTGACCTTGATTGTCCTGGGCGATGTTGAAACGTTCGCTTGGCGATCAGAGCCAGCGCGTCGGCAAGCAAGTGGGCTGCCGCCAGCCCAAGCAGCAACGATGGCAAGAGCGGCTTGAGTACCGAATGGACATAGGCGCGGTTGATGCGTCTGTCCGTCGGCAATGCATCTTGCTGGCCGGCAGCACAGCTCGCCAACGCCTGCAGGTTATCGCATATTACCTTGGCGGCCAGATCCTGCATCAGGGCCTGCTGTGACAGTCCCGTCACGTGCTCCAGATGGAGGCGGTGTTTGAGGCGCTTGAAGGCTTCCTCGATGCGCCAGCGTTGGTGGTAGAGGTCTCCGAACAATGCGGCAGGGAATTGTTCAACGTCCAGTAAGTTAGTCATCAGAACACGCACCTTGCCGGTCGAGGCAACATGGCGTATCAGGCGCACGGTCTGCAGCTCAATGGGACATTCATAGTCAATCGCATCGCGTCGATCCGGCGCCCGCAGCGTGACGATCTGCTCCTGCAGCCCCGACTTCAGAAACTGATTGACGCAGGGAAAGCCGCCACCGCGCGCCTGTTCGACACGCATGCAGAAGGCAATGTGGCGCTGGTTCAATACGGCATGCATCCAATAGCACGGGTAGCCTCGGTCGAGTAACAGCAGATCATCCTTGCCAAGCCGGTCGAGCTGTTCGAACAGCATCTGGCGTTCACCGACGTCGGTGCTGTATAGCGAGGCCGAGAGCATCAATTCGGCACCGGGTAGAAACAAGCCAAACACCAGTTGATCGGCCACGGCAGCACGTTTGACATGGCTGGCGCGCAAGCCAAAGCGAACGGTCGAGGCGTCAGCGGCGACCAGCCTGAAACCGTGCCAGCGTGGCAGGTAGCCATGCTGCTGTGCTTGTGCAATGAGCCAGTCGTTAAGCTCTGGCATGGCCGTGGTGGCAAGTTTTGAGCGTGCCTGAGCGAAAGCCTGGGCGCTCACCTCGTGCGTCAGTTGCGCCTGCTGTTGCAGATGACCAAAGAATTCATCAAGTTCGGTTTGCACACTCTTGCGCATGCCGGTAAGCATGAGCGCCACCAAGGACGGTAGTGGCAGTTTGCGGCGCCGTTGAAACGCTGTTGGATGATCAGGATGGCGGGCGGTAAGACGAAACTGGTCGGATTGAAGATGGTCGGAGAAATCGGACAGCAAGGAAGCGAGCGACATGAAAGGCCAATGAAGATCAAAAGACCTTCATTGGCCGCCGCCTTGCCGCTGTCGAAAAAAGAGAGGTCAGCAAGGCGGCGGCCGCGCAAAGCCGGTGCCACGTCAAGCACTATTTCATTGATTTGCCATCAATTGCGCGGGCTTGCTCCTTAACTTGGGTGGATTGGGTCGGACCCTCAGGGTCCGACCCCGGCATTTGCAGTTGGGTTGGCTAAGATTAAAACTGCTCTTCCGACATGGCCAGCACGCCAGCGCTGCCGTCGATGATGCTGGCGCGCAAGCCCGGCGCTTGCGACAGGATGTGGTCGGCAAAGAAGCGCGCCGTGGCGATTTTTGCCTTGTAAAACGAGACGTCGCCACTGCCCTCTTCCAGCCTTTGTTGCGCCACGATGGCCGCGCGCGCCATTTGCCAGCCACCGAGCACGATGCCGGCCAGTTTCAAATAGGGCACGCTGCCCGCAAACACGGCCTTGATGTCCGTCTTCATGTTCGCCACCACGTATTCCACCACCGCTTCGAGCGCGGCGCTGCCTTCAGCCAGGTGGCGCTGCATGGCCTGGAAGTCGGCGCCGGAGAGCTCGCCCAGCTGGGCTTGCGTGGCGCGCACCTGGGCGATGATCGCCTTGGCAACAGCGCCGCCATCGCGCACCGTCTTGCGGCCCACGAGGTCATTTGCCTGGATCGCCGTCGTGCCTTCGTAAATGGTGAGAATCTTGGCGTCGCGGTAATGCTGGGCGGCGCCTGTTTCCTCAATGAAGCCCATGCCGCCATGCACTTGCACGCCGTCGCGCGTCACATCCTGCGCCATTTCCGTGGCCCAGCCCTTGATGATGGGCACCATATATTCATAGGTCGCCAGGCTTTCCGCGCGCACGTCCGCCTGCGGATGATGGTGCGCCACGTCGCTAATGGCCGCGCCCACATAGGCCAGCGCACGCGCCGCCTCGGTTTGCGAGCGCATGGACATCAGCATGCGGCGCACGTCCGGGTGGTGGATGATGGAAACGGGGCCAGGCGAGCCCGTCAGGTCACGCGACTGCACGCGGTCCTTGGCAAATGCCACGGCCTGCTGGTAGGCACGCTCGGCCAGGCCGATGCCCTGCACGCCGACGCCGAAACGGGCGGCGTTCATCATGATGAACATGTATTCGAGGCCGCGGTTTTCCTCACCTACCAGAGTGCCGATGGCACCGCCATGGTCGCCGAACTGCAACACCGCTGTCGGGCTGGCCTTGATGCCCAGCTTGTGTTCGATGGACACGCAATGGGCGTCGTTGCGCGCGCCCAGGCTGCCGTCGGCATTGACGAGGAACTTCGGCACGATGAACAGCGAAATGCCTTTCACGCCAGCGGGCGCGTCCGGCGTGCGGGCCAGCACCAGGTGAACGATGTTTTCCGCCATGTCGTGCTCACCATAGGTGATGTAAATCTTGGTACCGAAGACTTTATAGCTGCCATCGCCCTGCGGCACGGCACGCGTGCGCACGGCGGCCAGGTCGGACCCCGCTTGCGGCTCCGTCAGGTTCATGGTGCCGGTCCACTTGCCCGACACCAGCTTTTCCAGGTAGACAGCCTTCTGCTCGTCGCTGCCGGCCGTCAACAGTGCTTCGATGGCACCATCGGACAGCAGGGCGACCAGGGCAAACGAGATGCTGGCCGAGTTGAGCATTTCGATGCAGGGCGTCGCCAGCAGCTTGGGCAAGCCCTGGCCACCAAATTGCGTCGGGTGCTGCACACCCTGCCAGCCTGCTTCGCCATAGGCCTTGAAGGCTTCCTTGAAGCCTTTCGAGGTAGTGACTTGACCGTCGTGCCAAAAACTCGGTTCCTTGTCACTGGGCCAGTTCAGGGGGGCCACCACGCCGCCGCAGAATTTGGCATTCTCTTCCAGCACGGCCTCGGCCGTGTCGGGCGTGGCGTCTTCGCAGCCCGGCAAGGTGTGGATTTCGGCCAGGCCGGCCAATTCGTTCATGACGAACAACATGTCTTTCAGCGGGGCTTGATAGCTCATCTTCTTTTCTCCAAGAAAAAAGCCACGCGCGGCTCGCCGTGTGGGGCGGGCCGGCGTGGCTTTGTAGTCGGAGCGTATCGCGGCAAATGACTACATCTGCCGCGATACGCTCTACACAAAACCGGATCGGGCTGAATTAACCCAGTTCGTTGACCAGTTGCGGCACGATCTCGAACAGATCGCCCACGATGCCGTAGTCGGCCACGGAAAAGATTGGCGCTTCCGGATCTTTGTTGATGGCAACGATGGTTTTCGAGTCTTTCATGCCGGCCAGATGCTGGATCGCGCCCGAGATACCGACGGCGATGTACAGCGATGGCGCAACGATCTTGCCCGTCTGGCCCACTTGCCAGTCGTTCGGCACGAAGCCGGCGTCGACGGCAGCGCGCGACGCACCCATGGCGGCGCCCAGCTTGTCGGCCAGCGGTTCCAGGATATGAAAGTTCTCGGCCGAACCCATGCCACGTCCACCCGACACGATGACTTTCGCGGCGGTCAGTTCAGGGCGGTCGGACTTGGCCAGTTCGCGGCCCACGAAGGCCGATTTGCCCGCGTCGGCCACGGCGGCGATGGTTTCGGTGGCAGCCGAACCGCCGGTGGCGGCAGCGGCGTCGAAGCCGGTGGTGCGCACGGTGATGACCTTGACCTTGTCGCCAGATTGCACGGTGGCAATGGCATTACCGGCGTAGATCGGCCGCTCGAAGGTGTCAGGCGTATCGACCTTGGTGATTTCCGAGATTTGCGCCACGTCCAGCTTGGCGGCCACGCGCGGCAAGATATTCTTGCCGTAGGCGGTGGCTGGCGCCAGGATGTGGCTGTAGTTGCCGGCGATGGCCAGCACTTGCTCGGCCACGTTTTCGGCCAGGCCGTCGGCAAAGTAAGGCGCGTCGGCCACGATGACTTTCGTCACGCCGGCGATCTGCGCGGCGGCAGCGGCAGCGGCCGATGCATTCGAGCCAGCAACGAGCACGTGCACGTCGCCGCCGCACTGGACAGCGGCTGTCACGGTGTGGTGGGTGCTACCCTTTAAGGTAGCGTTGTCGTGTTCAGCAATAACTAATGCGACCATGATTATTCCTAATAGTTAGCAAGTGCCGGGGTCAGTCTCTTCGAGATCGGTATCAGTTCCATTGGAACTGGTACCCCCGGCGGGTCTGACCCCGGATTTTATGTTTTGGCGGCAAACCGCTCAGATGACTTTGGCTTCGGTACGCAGCTTGGCGACCAAGGTGGCCACGTCCGCTACCTTGATGCCGGCCGAGCGCTTGGCTGGCTCGACGACTTTCAGGGTTTTCAGGCGCGGCGCAACGTCGACGCCCAGGTCTTCCGGCTTGACGGTCTCGAGCGGCTTTTTCTTCGCCTTCATGATGTTCGGCAAAGTCACATAGCGTGGCTCGTTCAGGCGCAAATCGGTGGTGATGATCGCTGGCAAGGTCAATGCCAGCGTTTCCAGGCCGCCGTCGACTTCGCGCGTGACGGTCACTTTGCCATCTTCCAGCACGACTTTCGAGGCGAACGTGGCTTGCGGCCAACCCAGCAAGGCTGCCAGCATCTGGCCAGTCTGGTTGCTGTCGTCGTCGATGGCTTGCTTGCCCAGGATGATCAGTTGCGGCTGTTCTTTGTCGGCCAGAGCCTTGACCAGCTTGGCCACTGCCAGCGGTTCCAGTTCGGTCGTCGTTTCTACCAGGATGCCGCGGTCGGCGCCGATGGCCATGGCGGTACGCAAGGTTTCCTGGCACTGCGTCACGCCGCAGGAGATGGCGACCACTTCAGTGACCTTGCCGGCTTCTTTCAAGCGCATCGCTTCTTCCAGCGCGATCTCATCGAAAGGGTTCATCGACATTTTGACGTTGGCGGTATCGACGCCAGTGCCGTCGCTCTTGACGCGGACTTTGACGTTATAGTCGACCACGCGTTTGACGGGTACCAAGACTTTCATAGCTATGCCTTTGGGAAAATATAAAAATGACGGATCAAGTGCTGATTCTGCGTTCGATTATAAGAGAAATTTGAATCCTGAACCGAATTTAAGCACGATCGTGCGATTTTTTGTTAGAACAATCCATCTAAACTGTGCAGCTTCGACGATTTCAAGGTAGTCTGCCGCTACGCTGCAGGGCAGCAAAAAGACGTGAAAAAGACGCGGCAGGGTATTCACCAGGCCGCGCCACGGCGGCCCCGGCTGGCACAATTATTTGCGTTGCATCAGGAAGACGAATTCGGTACCCGTCTGTACATGCGACAGCAGGGCATTGCCCGTTTGCTTGGCGAAAGCCTGAAAGTCGCGCACGGAACCGGGGTCGGTTGCCATGATGCGCAGTACTTCACCACTCTGCAGCTCTGACAAAGCTTTTTTCGCCTTTAGAATCGGCAACGGGCAATTCAAGCCCCGCGCGTCGAGCTCTTTGTGAAATTCCATAATCTCGGTATCTAGTAGTGTGTCGCTCATCATCAATATCCCAGCATTGTTTTGTTGTACTGATTTTCGACATACTACTCTAAATCAGGGGCATTGACGCGCTGCACCAAAATAGTTCATCGGCTGTTGTGGTGTCACAACGAGATTGCACACGGCAAAACGGCCCGCAAACATCGTCTGCGGGCCGTTTTCAAGGCGCTGAGGGATGAAAACCCCGCATGCCTGCTAGCTTACGCCTTATCTTGCGCGTTCGCCGACCCAGGCCGGCACGCCTGCCAAGGCATGCGCCAGACCGCTGGCATCGGTGCCGCCCGCTTGCGCCATATCGGGGCGTCCGCCGCCTTTTCCGCCCACTTGCTGTGCAACGAAGTTCACCAGCTCACCCGCTTTGACCTTGGAAGTGGCGTCCGCCGTCACGCCGGCGATCAGGCTGACCTTGCCGTCAGCGACGCTGGCGAGCACGATGGCAGCCGTCTTCAGCTTGTCCTTCAGCTTATCCATGGTTTCGCGCAAACGGGCCACGTCGGCGCCTTCCAGCACGGCAGCGAGTACCTTGATGCCATTCACATCGACCGCTTGCGTGAGCAGTTCATCGCCCTGGCCGGAAGCCAGTTTCGATTTCAGCGCGGCCAATTCCTTCTCCAGCGCCTTCACATGCTCTTGCACCTGGACGATGCGCGCCGTCAGCTCTTCCGGCTGCGCCTTCAGGGTGTTGGCCGCTTCGACCAGGCGGCGGTTGATGCTTTGCACCAGCGCCAGCGCGCCCTCGCCCGTTACCGCTTCGACGCGGCGGATACCGGCGGCCACGCCGCTTTCGCCGATGATCTTGAACAGGCCAATATCGCCCGTGCGCTGCACATGGACGCCGCCGCACAGCTCTTTCGAGCTGCCGATGTCGAGCACGCGCACTTCGTCGCCGTATTTCTCGCCGAACAATGCCATCGCGCCATGCTTGACGGCATCGTCAAACGACATCAAGTGCGCCTGCGTGGCACGGTTTTCCAGGATCTCTTTATTGACGATGGTTTCCACGGCCGCGATCTGCTCGGCCGTCATCGGGGCATTGTGGCTAAAGTCGAAACGGGTTTTATCCGGATCGACCAGCGACCCCTTTTGCGCCACGTGGCTGCCCAGCACTTCGCGCAAGGCCTTGTGCATCAAGTGCGTGGCCGAGTGGTTGCGTATCGTGCGTGCGCGCTTGGCCGTATCGACTTCGGCCGAGACGGCGTCGCCCACCTTCAACACACCGGATTCGAGCACGCCATGGTGGCCAAACACGTCAGCCTGGATTTTCAGGGTATCGCTGACGGCAAAGCTGCCCGCACCCGTGGCGATCACGCCCTGGTCGCCCACCTGGCCGCCCGATTCCGCGTAGAACGGCGTGGTGTCGAGCACGACGATGCCCGCCACGCCGGCGTTCAGTTGCTGCACCGGCGTGCCGGCTGCATACAGCGCCACGACCTTGCTGCTGAACGTCAATTGATCGTAGCCGACGAATTTATTCTTCTCGCCCGCGTACTCGACCTTGCTATCCTTGTGCGTCTTGCCGCCCTTGCGCGACAGTTCCTGGCTTTCCTTCAGCGCCACGTCGTAGCCTGCCTGGTCGAACGTGATATTGCGTTCGCGGCAAATGTCGGCTGTCAGGTCTGGCGGGAAGCCATAGGTTTCGTAGAGGGTGAAGGCGGTGGCGCCGTCGATGCCAGTGGCATCCTTGGACAGTTGCGCTTCCAGTACTTTCATGCCCGTTTCCAGGGTTTCGCCGAAACGCTCTTCCTCGGCTTTCAGCATGCTGGCAACGTTGTCCTTGGCGTCTTCGAGCTCGGGATAGGCGCCGCCCATCTCGCTGGCCAGGTCGGCCACCAGCTTGTAGAAGAACGGTTTCGTTTGGCCCAGCTTGTGGCCATGGCGCAAGGCGCGACGGATGATGCGGCGCAACACATAGGCGCGCCCTTCGCTGCCAGGAATGACGCCGTCGACGATCATGAAGGCGGCGGAGCGGATGTGGTCGGCGATCACGCGCAACGACTTGTTTTCCAAGTCAGTGGCGCCCGTTTCGCGCGCGGCAGCGCCGATCAAATGCTGGAACAGGTCGATTTCATAGTTTGAATGCACGTGCTGCAGCACCGCTGCCAGACGCTCCATGCCCATGCCCGTATCGACGCAAGGCTTGGGCAGCTTGTGCATCACGCCCGCTTCGTCGCGGTTAAATTGCATGAACACCAGGTTCCAGATTTCAATGAAGCGGTCGCCATCTTCATCCGGCGAACCCGGCGGGCCGCCAGCAATGTCGGCGCCGTGGTCGTAGAAGATTTCCGTGCACGGGCCGCATGGGCCCGTGTCTGCCATCTGCCAGAAATTGTCCGAAGCGTAACGCGCACCCTTGTTGTCGCCGATGCGGATGATGCGCTCGGTAGGCACACCGATCTCCTTGGCCCAGATGTCATACGCTTCGTCATCTTCGATGTACACGGTGACCGTCAGCTTGTCGGCCGGCAAGCCATACACCTTGGTCAGCAGTTCCCACGCGTAGTGAATCGCATCGCGCTTGAAATAGTCGCCGAAGCTGAAGTTGCCCAGCATTTCAAAGAAGGTGTGGTGGCGCGCCGTGTAGCCGACGTTTTCCAGGTCGTTGTGCTTGCCGCCGGCGCGCACGCAGCGCTGCACCGAGGTGGCACGCGTGTACGGACGGCTGTCCGTGCCCGTAAACACATCCTTGAATTGCACCATGCCGCTGTTCGTCAACAGCAAGGTCGGATCGTTGCCTGGCACCAGGGAGCTGGAACGGACGATGGAATGGCCCTTGGATTCGAAAAATTTGAGGAACTTGTCGCGGATTTCAGATGATTTCATGTTTTTTTGGCAAAGAGTGGCGGCAGCTTTAAAGGGAAGATTATACGTGATATGGGGTGTAGCAATTACGCCAGGCAAGGCCATTGTGCACCCGTGCCCAGCCGGACCGCCAGCCCGCTCAGGCCGGGTCGTGACCCTTGGCGCAGGCGTGCGGGGCGGCGCCCGTTGACACCACCGTGGCAGCGGCGGCACCATTGCAGTCGGCGCAGCGGCCGTACAGCGTCAGCTCGTGGCGCTCGACGACAAAGCCTTGCGGCGCCATGCGCTTCAAGTCGCCCGGACAATCATGCACATCGAACACGCGCTGGCACGTGCTGCACTGAAAATGGTGGTGATGGTGATTGGCGGCCGTGTTCGACTCATAGCGTGGGTTTTCGCCCGGCAAGGTGACCACGTGCACTTTTTCTTCCAGCACCAGCGATTTTAAGTTGCGGTAGACGGTAGCGATGCCCAGTTGCGTCACCTGCAAGCTGGCCTGTTCGAGGATTTCCTGCGCCGACAGCGGGCGCTGGGCCGATTCTATGGCGGCTTGAATAGCGGTTTTTTGACGTGTTGTGCGTTCCATAGCCGACAGAATACACCATCCGTGTCCATCTACCGTTCGGAAAACTGTCACACAATAATGATAATGGGTTATCATTATCATCTTATGGCAGTCAGCCCATACGGCAATAGCCTGCCCAAACGTCGCAAACACCGATAGCAGATAAAGGAAATCTTAACCATGTCCGTTCGTCTTCAACAACCAACTCCCCTCGCACTGGCCATCATGCTGGCCTTCGCCGCACCGGCCAGCGCACTGGCGCAGCAGGCAGCGACCTTGCCGGCCGTGACCGTCTCGGCCAGCGCCCTGGCCCTGGGCAGCGACGACATGAGCACGCCCGTGAGCGTACTCGAAGGCGAGGCACTGGTACTGGCACGGGAAGCGACCTTGGGCGAAACCCTGGCTGGCCAGCCCGGCATCACGGCCAGCCATTTCGGCGCCGGCGCCAGCCGTCCCATCATCCGTGGCATGGATGGCCCGCGCGTGAAAATCCTCTCCGACGGCGCCGAAGTGCAGGATGCCTCGACCATCAGTCCCGACCATGCGGTGGCGGCCGAACCGATGCTGTCGGAACAGATTGAAGTCCTGCGCGGCCCGTCCGCGCTGGCGTATGGCGGCGGTGCCGTCGGCGGCGTCGTCAACGTGATCGACAAGAAAATTCCTACGCGCGTGCCGGCCAAGGGCTTTGAAGGCAGCGCGGAAGTGCGCGCCAACTCGGGCGCGCGCGAAAAGGCGGGCGCCTTTGAAGTCACTGGCGGCAGCGGCAACATCGCCTTCCACGCAGAAGGCGTGAAGCGCGACGCAAAAGAGTACAAGGTCGGCAGCGGCTGGGAAGGCGGCGCCAAAGTGGCCGGCAGCGACAACAAGACGGACACGGGCAGCGTGGGCGTGTCGTGGGTGGGATCACAGGGCTTCCTGGGTCTGGCCTTCACCAGCCAGCATGCCGAGTACGGCTTGCCTGGCCACAACCACGAATTCGCGAGCTGCCATCCGCACGGCACGCACCTGCATTGCGGCGGCCACGACGGCCACGACCACGGTGCTGAAGAAGAACATGGGCACGATCATGAAAGCGTGCCATATGTCAAACTGAAGAGCGAACGCTGGGATGTGCGCGGTGAATTGCGCGATCCCGTGCCCGGCTTCGCCAAGCTGCGCCTGCGCGCCGCGTTCACCGATTACAAGCACGACGAAATCGAAGGCACGGAAATCGCCACCACCTTCAAGAACAAGGGCCACGATGCGCGCCTGGAAATGGAACACTACCCCGTCTTCGGCTGGCGCGGCGTGCTCGGCCTGCAAACATCGAAGCGCGATTTCTCCGCCCTGGGCGAGGAAGCCTATGTGGCGCCAACGCTAACGAAGAAACATGCAGCCTTCCTGGTGGAAGAATACAATTTGCAGCAATGGCGCTTCGAAGCGGGCTTGCGCCACGAATGGCAAGACATTGCCGTCGACAGCGCCACCTTGCAAAAGCGCAGCGCCAAGGGCACGTCCGTGTCATTCGGTGCCTTGTGGAAATTTGCGCCCCAGTATTCACTCGGCTCAAGCATTTCCCGCACCCACCGTTTGCCCAGCGCCGAGGAACTGTATGCACACGGCGTACACATGGCCACGGCCACGTATGAACTGGGCAATCAAAACCTGGGCAAGGAAACGTCGAACAATATCGATTTGACCTTGCGTAAATATGCGGGTGCCACGACGTTCTCGGCCAGCGCCTATCGCAACAAGGTCGACAACTACATCTTTGGCAGCACCCTGGATAGCCACGAAGGCTTCCAGCTGATCCAGTACGCCCAGCGCGACGCCACGTTCACCGGCGTGGAAGGGCAAATCCGCCAGCAACTGAACCCCATATTCGGCGCCAGCGTGTTCGGCGACTATGTGCGGGCCAAACTGGCCGACGGCGGTGGCAATTTGCCGCGCATCCCCGCCCAGCGCGTGGGCGTGAAAGTTGACGCCAACTGGCAGGCGTGGAGCGGCGTGGCCGAATTCTACCGCGTGGGCAAGCAAGATAAAGTGGCAGCGTTCGAAACGGCAACGCCGGGCTACAACATGCTTAATCTGTCTGCCAACTATGACACGCGCATCGGCACCACGCCCGCCCAGTTCTACATCAAGGCGAGCAACCTGACGAATCAACTGGCGTACAGCCATACTTCCTTCATCAAGAATGCGGCGCCGTTGATGGGACGCAACTTGACTGTGGGAATGCGCGTCACGTTTTAATCCTTAGTACGGCTTGATCAAATCGATCCGGTCCGTACAAAAGCCGTCCACGCCCCAGGCCAGCAGCTCACTGGCCCGTTCGGGCGTGTTGACGGTGTAGCAAAACAGTCCAAATCCCCCGCTTTTCACCTCTCGTGCCAGTGCTGGCGTCAGTTGCCGATGGTCGCAATGGATGGCCACCACGCGCAGTTCGCGCGCCATCCGTGCCCAGTCTTGCGGTAGTTGTTCGACCAGCCAGCCGCACGCCAGTTCCGGCGCCGCCTGGCGCGCCGCTTGCAAGGCTGCGATGCTGAACGAGGATAGCAGGGGCAATAATTCTCCCGTAGCAATTTCCTTTGCGAAATAATCGCGCGTGGCCTGCGCCACCGTCGCGCCCGTGGCCACCTCGAAGCCGGGCGCTGGCTTGATTTCGATATTCATCCAGATGCGCTGCGCCTTGCAATACGCCACCACGGCGTCGAACGCGGGCACGCCCTCGCCTGCAAACTGCGGGCCAAACCAGGCGCCCGCCTCCATGCTCCCCAGTTGCGCAGCCGTATAATCGTTGACATGTCCGCTGCCAGCCACGGTACGCCCCAGTTGCGGGTCGTGCACCACGACGGGCACGCCGTCGGACGCCAGCATGACGTCAAATTCCACGGCGCGATAGCCGTGGGCCAGGCCACAGCGCAGGGCGGCCAAGGTGTTTTCAGGCGCCAGAGTGCCGCCGCCGCGGTGCGCCAGGGTGCGTGGATAGGGCCACATGGTGTTCCTTTAGCGTGATAAGGTGATCGATCAGAACGTCTTGCCATCATCGCGTGCAAGCAGCGTCATGTAAAGGTCTGTAAAGGACGCGAGCCTGCGAGCAGGCGATTGGCGCCACGCCTGGCCCGTTTCGTCGCAGCGGCGTTGCCAGCGCGTGCAGAGCCGCTCATAATTGCCGTATTGCCAAGCCGAGCGCCCACCTGAAAGCAGTCCCGCATGTACACTACCGACGCTGCCCCCCGCAAGACGGGCTTTCCCTACCGGCGCCTGCTGAGCGATGCCCGCTATATGCTGTTGCTCAATGTCTTGTGCGGGCTTTTCATCACCTTCGTGCTCAACGACGGACGCAGCCTCCGGCTCAACCTGCTTGCGTCCATGTGCATAGGTGGCATCGCCTTCCTGCTCATCGACGGCATCCGCCTGGCATGCTGGGGCGAAGAACGCCGCCCACAAAAGCTCCCCTTCGCTGCCCTCATCATCGTCAGCGCCGGCGTGGCGCAAGTCGGCGGCACCATGCTGTTCGGCTGGCTAGCCAATATCGACGTTGCCGCGCCCATCGCCCTGTCGCCGCGTAATGTCGGCATGACCATGTTTACCTTGGCGGTGGCGGGGGCGGCCATCCTGTTCTTTAGCAGCCGCGAGAAAATTGCGAGACTGCAAATGGAGGCGGCCCAGGAAAAGGCCCGCGCCGAATCCGTGGCGCGCCAGGCGATGCAAGCCCAGCTGCAACTGCTGCAGGCACAGATTGAACCACACATGCTGTTCAATACCCTGGCCAACTTGCAGGGCCTGATCAGCTTTGATGCGCACCGCGCCCAGCAGCTGCTCGATCAGCTGATCCAGTATTTGCGCGCCACCCTTTCATCATCGCGCGCCGAGTCCACCACCCTGGGGCAGGAGTTTGCCCTCATGCAAGCCTACCTGGGGCTGATGTCCATCCGCATGGGCGAGCGCCTGCGCTTTACGCTGGACTTGCCCGAGGCCTTGCAGCAGATCAAGGTGCCCCCCATGCTGCTGCAACCACTGGTGGAAAATGCCATCCAGCACGGCCTGGAACCGAAAATCGAAGGCGGCCATATCCACGTGCAGGCATCCACCGACGCTGGCGTGCTGATACTCACCGTCTGCGACGATGGCCTGGGCCTCGATCATCCGGGTCAGACCAAGGGCACGCACCTGGGCGTGGCAAATATCCGCGAACGCCTGCGCGGCATGCATGGCGATGCCGCCAGCCTGTCGCTGGCCGCCAACCATAGTTCAGGCGCGACTGCCCGCCTGACATTCCCCCTTCCCCCCTCCATTACGAGTCCCCTCGCATGAGCCAGCACACCCCTCGCCCACCGCGCGCCCTGATCGCCGAAGACGAACCCATCCTCGCCGCCGCCCTTGCGCACGCCTTGCAGCGGCTGTGGCCAGAACTCGACATAGTCGCTAGTTGTCCGAACGGCGTGGAAGCCTTGCGACTAGGGCTGGCATTGCAACCCGAGATACTCTTTCTCGACATCAAGATGCCAGGCAAGACGGGCCTGGAAGCGGCCGAAGAACTGGCGGAACAATGGCCCGACGGCGTGGCGTTTCCCCACATCGTGTTCGTCACCGCCTACGATGAATACGCGCTGGCCGCCTTCGAACAGGCAGCCGCCGATTACGTTTTAAAACCCGTCAACGATGCGCGCCTGGGCAAGACGGTGGAACGCCTGCAGCAGCGCTTGCGCAACAGTGCCGGCGCCGTCGCCAGTGCTACAGCAGCGCCAGCAGCGGCGGCAGCTCC